>NZ_NQKW01000007.1 GCF_002252625.1 Synechococcus sp. 1G10
TTGGCGTGAGCACGATGGCCTTCAACCTGAACGGTTTCAACTTCAACCAGTCGATCCTCGATGGCCAAGGCCGCGTGATCAACACCTGGGCTGATGTACTGAACCGCGCTGGTCTGGGTATGGAAGTGATGCACGAGCGCAATGCTCACAACTTCCCGCTTGACCTGGCATCTGCAGAAGCCACCCCTGTGGCACTGACCGCCCCTGCAATCGGCTGATGCAAGCGGTGGGTCATTCGTGGCCCACCACCTGCTTCAATGCATCGATAGCAAATGAAGCCTCCGCCTTGGCGGGGGCTTTTTTTATGGCTAAAACCATAAGCTGCAGGACCAATCAACTCCTGGACACATCATGTATAGGGCAAACTATCTACAGCGCAAATCATTCACAGAACAGCCACTAGGAGCTGCAGAAGCCACTCCTGTGATCAGAAACCTGCAGTGACGATCTCTGCCAGCCTCGGCAACAACCTGTGTCACCCTGAGCTGGGACCTGGAAACCTGCTTACAGTCAAAACGGCTGTACCGGATTCGATTCTTTGAGGGTCCGACCCGCACGTCCAGATGCCGCCCGTCGCGGCATACCCCACGCCCATCGCCAGCTGCGGCGGGGCCAATCTCCAGGGGGTCTGGCGATCGTTCTGATCGGACTGTCATTGATCGGGGTGGGAGCAACCCTGCTGGGCTGCCAGCCGAAATCAAGCGAACCGCCCCCCGTCGCCGCTGCTCGGCGCGTATCCGCCTTGGGGCGCATCGAGCCGGAAACCAAGATCCGCAAAGTGGCTGTGTCGAGCTCTCTGAGCGGCGACCGCATCGAAGAGATCCTGGTGCAGGAGGACACCTGGGTGACGCGGGGAACACCCCTGGCCCGGCTGAACAGCTACGGCACCCTCAAGGCGTCCTACGACGAGGCCAACGAGAACGTGGCCGTGGCCCAGAGCAAGCTGGCCCAGGTGAAGGCCGGTGCCAAGCAGGGGGAGATCCGCGCGCAGGAGTTCAACGTGCAGAGCCTGGAGCGCAAACTGGCCGCCCAGAAGCTCGCCCAGGACCAGGCTGTCAATGCCGCCCGTGCCAAGGCCACCGAGGCACGGATTGAACAGCAGCGCTACGACAACCTCTATGCAAATGGTGGCGTATCCGCGCTCGAGCGAGACCGCTACCGCACCCGCGCTGAAACCAGTGCTGCCGATCTGGCCAAGGCGATCGAAACCCGCGACGGCACCCTGCTCACCCTTCGCTCCGACATCGAGAGCGCCAGGCAGACCCTGGAACAGATCAAGGAGGTGCGCCCCGAAGACATCACCACCGCCAACAATGAACTACGCAAGGCGGTAGCCGCCCGCGACCGAGCCCGCCAGGAATTCGAGTTCGCCACGGTGCTGGCACCCCAGAACGGACGCATCCTCAAGATCATCGCCAGGCCAGGCGACAAGGTGAGCGACGAGGGCATCCTCGAGATGGCAGACACCAGCCGCATGGTCGTGACGGCAGAGGTCTATCAGACCGACATGCGCATGATCGGCATGGGCCAGGGCGCCACCATCACCGCCGATGGCATCGAAGGCAGCCTCAAGGGCAAGGTGTACCAGGTGATTCCCCAGGTGCAGAAGCAGACCATCTTCGCCGGGGAGCCTGGTGAGAATCAGGACCAGCGGGTGTTCGAGGTGAAGCTGCAGCTCCAGCTCAATGAATCACAGCAGAAACGGATCGGCTACGCCTCCAATCTCCAGGTGAACGTGGTATTCGACCCCAAGCCGGCACCGGCACCATGATCAGCCCCCTGCGCAAGCTGCTGAAACGCACCCCGGTGGCCTGGCTGCAGGTCACCAACAGCCCTGTGAAGATGATGATCGCCCTGGCGGGTGTGAGCTTCTCCAACCTGCTGATGTTCTTTCAACTGGGGTTGATGGACAGCCTTTACAACAGCCAGCGCAAACCCATCGACCGCCTCCGCGCCGATCTGGTGATGGTGAGTGAGGGCTACAGCAACCTCGGTTCCCTGCAGGACTTCCAGCGCAGCCGGCTCTATCAGGCCCTTGGGGTTGAAGGGGTGGAGAGCATCTCGCCGCTGCGCATCTCGCGCGGCACCTGGATCACCCCCGCCACCCGGCAGTCTTACGACATCTACACCTTCGGCGTGGATCTCGCCAAGCCATCCCTCGCCTTTCCCGAACTCGAGAACGATCCTTTCCGTCTGCAGCCGCTGCGCAACGCGCTCTTCGATCGCAACTCCAAGAAGCAATACGGAGATGTTACCAGCATCTTGAAGCGTGATGGCGTCTATCCACTCGAGATCAACGGCAAATCGATCCGCATCGTCGACACCTTCTCGATGGGGGCCACCTTCGCGGCCGAGGCCAATCTGATCGTCAGCGAGAACACCTTTCTCTACATGTTCCCCAAGGCGGATCACCGCATGATCCAACTGGGCCTGATCCGCCTGCGGCCCGGCAGCTCAGCCAGCGCCGTGCAGGCCGCCCTGCAGCCATTGATGACGAAAGAAGTGAAGGTGCTCACCCGCAATGAACTGGCCGAGCTGGAGGTGAACTACTGGAAGCGCAACTCCTCGGTGGGATTCATCTTCTCCCTCGGCGTTCTGGTGGGCTTCGTGGTGGGCAGCATCATCGTGTACCAGATCCTCTTCGGTGACGTGATGAACAATCTGCCCCAGTACGCCACCCTGAAGGCGATGGGCTACACCGATTCCTTCGTGATCAGCGTGGTGATCCAGCAGTCGGCCATTCTGGCGGTGATCGGCTTCGTGCCGGGTGTGATTATCTCCATGGGTCTTTACAGCCTGCTGGCCAACGTCACCAAGCTCACAGTGTTCATGACCCTGAACCGGGCCCTGCAGGTGTTGATTCTCACCTTCGTGATGTGCGTGGGATCCGGCGCCCTGGCCACCCGCAAACTTGTGGAACTCGATCCAGCCGATGTCTTCTGAATCCGGATCAGTGCCCACTGGTGAAACAGTGCCCACTGAAGAATCTCTGCCCGCCGGCGATTCCTTGCCCACCGATGAAACCCTGCCCACCGACGAGCCCGTGATCTCCCTGAAACACGTGAACCACTGGTTCGGCAGCGGCGACAGCCGCAAGCACGCCCTCAAGGACATCACTCTCGACATCCAGCCGGGCGAGATCGTGATCTGCACAGGGCCTTCAGGTTCCGGCAAGACCACCCTGCTGACCATGCTGGGAGGCTTGCGGGCCTGCCAGGACGGCAGCCTGAAGATCCTCGGCGAGGAACTCCATGGAGCCGGCAAGGGGGTCCTGGCGAAGCTGCGCCTCAATGTGGGCTTCATCTTCCAGGCCCACAACCTGATGATGTTCCTCAACGCCAGGAAGAACGTGCGCCTCTCCCTCGAACTGCACGATCAGTACTACGAGGAAGACATGGACAAGCTGGCGGCGGAGATGCTCGAGAAAGTGGGTCTCGGCGACCGGGAAGACTACTTTCCCGCCAATCTCTCCGGCGGCCAGAGGCAGCGGGTGGCGATTGCCCGGGCCATGGTGGCGCAACCGAAGATCCTGCTCGGCGATGAACCCACCGCGGCTCTCGATAAGGAATCAGGCCGCAATGTGGTGAACCTGATGCGTGAGATGGCCACCAATCACAAGACCACGATCATCATGGTGACCCACGACAACAAGATTCTCGATGTTGCCGATCGGATCATCATTGTGGATGAGGGTGCCCTGGCCAGCAAGGAGGCCGAAGCGGCCTTCGTTGGCAGGATGAGGGAAACCGGCAGCTGAAGCCGATGCCCCACGGCGGTCGAACCGGCAGAACCGCAGTCGGAGCGTTTCAGTAGGCTCCAGCCCATGGGCAGCAGCTTCGGACACCTGTTTCGGATCACCAGCTTCGGGGAGTCCCACGGCGGTGGTGTCGGTGTGATCGTCGATGGTTGCCCGCCGCGGCTGGCGCTCGATCTTGAGGCCATTCAGGCGGAGCTCGACCGCAGGAAGCCAGGTCAGAGCAAGATCACCACCCCCCGCAAGGAAGACGATCGCGTCGAGATCCTCAGCGGCCTGCTGGATGGTGTCACCCTGGGCACGCCGATCGCGATGGTGGTGCGCAACAGGGACCAGCGCCCCGGCGACTACAGCGAGATGGCGGTGGCCTTCCGGCCCTCCCACGCCGATGCCACCTACCAGGCGAAATACGGCATCCAGGCCCGCAGTGGCGGCGGCCGTGCCTCGGCGCGGGAAACCATCGGCCGGGTGGCCGCCGGTGCCATCGCCAAGCAACTGCTGGCCAAGGCCCATGGCACCGAGGTGATCGCCTGGGTGAAGCGGATCCACACCATCGAGGCCACGATCGATCCAGCCAGCGTGAGCCTCGACGACGTGGAGGCCAACATCGTGCGTTGCCCTGATGCCGCCTGCGCCGAGCTAATGATCGAGCGGATCGAGGCGATCGGCCGGGAGGGTGATTCCTGCGGCGGCGTGATCGAGTGCGTGGTTCGCAGGTCGCCGGTGGGTCTGGGCATGCCGGTCTTCGACAAGCTGGAAGCCGATCTGGCCAAGGCGGTGATGTCGCTGCCGGCAACCAAGGGCTTCGAGATCGGCTCGGGCTTCGCCGGCAGCCTGCAGCGGGGCAGTGAGCACAACGACGCCTTCCTTGCCACAGGCGACGGCAGCCTGCGCACCGCCACCAACAACTCCGGCGGCATCCAGGGTGGCATCAGCAACGGCGAGGACATCGTGCTGCGGGTGGCCTTCAAACCCACCGCCACGATCCGTAAGGCCCAGCAGACCGTGACCTCCAGCGGCGAGGCCACGGTGCTGGAAGCCAAGGGACGCCACGACCCCTGCGTGCTGCCCCGGGCGGTGCCGATGGTGGAAGCGATGGTGGCCCTGGTGCTGGCCGACCACCTGCTGCGTCAGCAGGCTCAGTGCAGCCTCTGGTGAAGGGCTGAGGGGTAGCTCGCCACCCAGCCGGCCAGGCGCGGATCCAGGCGGGGGCAGGCTCCCGCTTCGCTTTTGGGCTCGAACAGCGTGGAGCCCAGGGCCAGGGCATTCACACCCCCCTGGAGCCAGCCGCTGAGGTCGGCGACCTCCAGCCCTCCCGCGGCGATGCAGAAGGGCAAGGGAGCCAGAGCACCGGACAGCGAGGCCCAGTAACCAGACCCCAGGGTCTTGGCCGGGAAGAGTTTCACGGCCACGCAGCCCAACTCAACCGCCTGCTGCACCTCCGTGGGCGAGAAGACCCCCGGCACCAGGGTGATGCCCAGCTGGTGGGCTCTCCTCAGCAGGCCTGGATCCAGCACGGGCGAGAACGCGAAGCTGAGGCCGGCCTGGTCGGCAGCCTCGAGGGCCTGGAGCGTTCGCACCGAAGCCGCCCCGAAACTGATGGCGGGGAAGCGTTGGGCCAGCTCACGGCAGTCGTGGCTCCAGCAGGGCCATGGACTCCAGGCGATCTCCACATGACGAATCCCGGCCGCGCTCAAGAGCGCGATCCGGGAAACGGCATCAAGGGGACGTATCGGGCGCAGGACCGCAAGCAGCGGCAGTGCCCGGAGTTCAGCCAGCAGCGACCCGGACTCAGACGTATTCAGCGACCCGCACATCGCTGCGGATCAGAAGCTCCTGAAGCTCCTCGGCGTCGACGGTTTCCTTCTCCACAAGCATCTCGGCCAGTTCATCGAGAACCGAGCGGTTCTCGATCAGCACGCGCTTGGCGCGGCGGTAGGCCTCAGCCACCAGCAGCCCCACCTCCTCATCGATGGTGGCGGCTGTGTCCTCGGAGAAGTCGCGCTCGGCGGCGATGTCGCGGCCGAGGAACATACCCCCCTGGGCACGGCCAAGGGCCACGGGACCCAACTTGTCGCTCATGCCGAAGCGGGTGACCATCTGGCGGGCGACGCGGGCCACCTGCTGAAGGTCGTTGGAGGCTCCTGTGGTGACCTCGTCTTCGCCGTAGACGATCTCCTCAGCCACGCGCCCACCGAGGGCCACAGCCATCTGGTTCTGCAGGTAAGCGCGGGAATAGAGGCCCGACTCCATCCGCTCTTCGCTGGGGGTGAAGAACGTGAGACCACCGGCCTGACCGCGGGGAATGATGCTGATCTTCTGGACGGGGTCGTAGTCGGGCATCAGGGCTCCCACCAGGGCGTGGCCCGATTCGTGATACGCCACCAGCCGCTTGCGCTTCTCGCTCATCACCCGGTCTTTCTTCTCAGGACCGGCCATGACGCGCTCGATGGCGTCATTGACCTCATCCATCGAGATCTCGGTGAGCTGCCGGCGGGCCGCCAGGATCGCCGCCTCATTGAGCAGGTTAGCGAGATCGGCTCCGGTGAAACCGGGGGTGCGACGCGCCACCTTGTCGAGATCAACGTCCTTGGCAAGGGTCTTGCCGCGGGCATGGACCCCAAGGATCTGGAAGCGGCCGGCGTAGTCCGGACGGTCAACCACCACCTGGCGATCGAAGCGACCCGGCCTCATCAGGGCCGAATCCAGCACGTCGGGGCGGTTGGTGGCCGCCACGATGATCACGCCGGTGTTGCCCTCGAAGCCGTCCATCTCGGTCAGCAGCTGGTTGAGGGTCTGCTCCCTTTCGTCGTTACCGCCGCCGAGGCCAGCGCCGCGCTGACGGCCAACCGCGTCGATCTCGTCGATGAAGACGATGCAGGGAGCGCTCTTCTTGGCCTGCTCGAACAGGTCACGCACGCGGCTGGCGCCCACACCCACAAACATCTCCACGAACTCCGAACCGGCGATCGAGAAGAACGGGACGCCTGCTTCACCGGCCACAGCTTTGGCAAGCAGGGTCTTGCCGGTGCCCGGAGGGCCCACCAGGAGCACACCCTTGGGAATCTTGGCGCCCACGGCCGTGAAGCGATCGGGATTCTTGAGGAAGTCGACCACCTCGGTGAGCTCGAGCTTGGCGCCCTCAATGCCGGCCACATCACCGAAGGTGACCTGGGTCTGGGGTTCCATCTGAACCCGTGCCTTGCTCTTGCCGAAGCTCATGGCGGGGTTGCCGCCGCCCCCCTGGGCGCGCCGCAACAGGAAGAACAGACCTCCCAGGAGCAGCAGCGGGAAGAGCAAGCTGCCCACGGCCTGCTGCCAGGCGGCCGGCTCCCGGTTGGGCTGAACCGCGATGTCGACGTTGTGGTCAGTGAGCAGCTTGAGCAGGTCCTTGTCAGGGGCGAGGTTGACCACGGCCCGGTTGCCGTCGTTCTCAACGACCTGGGCGGTGCCGCGGTCGGGGGAGATCAGCACGCGGGAGATCTGGTTCTCCTGAACCGCCTCGACGAAATCGCTGTAGCGGAGGCTTCTGGGGGCATTGGCCTGATCAGGGCGACCCAGGAAAGCGGACCCCACCGCAATCACCACGATCGCCAGGAGCACATAAAGCCCCGCGTTGCGCCAGCGTTTTTTCAACCTGCGTGCTCCTGAGAGGGGAAGTAACAGAATGTTAACTGTCGCCGGGACCGTCAGGCGGACCGCAGCACCTCCACCACGCTACGAAACGCGAACCACTCCGGGATCTCCTCACCGCTGCGCAGCATCTGCCGGAACTGGGTTCCGCTCAATTTCTTTACATGCAGCCCCCGCGCCTCGGCATGCTCCGCCGTCACGTAGCCCTCTTCTTCGGTGTACACCAGGTTGAGTGACGGCACCGTTTCCATGCCCAGCTCCGGCGCGTTGTCGCGGGCGAAGTCCTGGGCGTCGTAGGGGCCGTAGAAATCCTCACCGCTGAGGGAGCTCTTGCAGCCCGCCATGTCGCGGCCAATGATGAAGTGGGTGCAGCCGTAATTCTTGCGGATGATCATGTGCTGCAGCGCCTCCCTAGGCCCGGCCATGTGCATGGCGTAGGGCAGGTAGGCCCAGCGGATTCTGGGATTGGCCACCTCCGCCGCCAGGCGCTCATAAGTCTGGAAGCGCACCTCACCGGCAATGTCATCTTCCTGGGTGGGACCGCAGGTGGGATGCACCAGCACCACTCCCCCCTCGCTCACGTTCGTGGCATGCAGGGCGCGGGTGAACAGCTCGTAGTGGGCCCGGTGGATCGGATTGCGGCACTGGAAGGCCACCACGTCCTCGCCATGGGGCAGATCGGCGCGCACCTGGGCCGGGGTGCGGCAGGGAAACACCCGCTGGGGCAGTTCCAGGCCCTGGAGAGCACCACCGAGGTAGTAGCGGCCCCGCTCGGTGGCGATCATGCGCACCGCTGGATGCTCCAGGGAGGTGGTGCCGTAGCAGCCCTTGGCCTCCTTCACCTTGTCAGGTTCCCAGCGGCTCTCCACCGTGAGCACCGCCAGCTCCTGACCCTGATAGGTGAGCAGCAGGCGCTCGCCCACCTGGATCGTGGCATCGGCGGTGTCAAAGATGATCGGCAGACCGAACAGGAGCCCTGACGTGGTGCGGTTCCCCTTCACCACCGCCTCGTAGTCCTCCTGGTGCATGAAGCCCAGCAGGGGCGAGAAGCCACCCACCATCAGCAGCTCCACATCGCAGGCGTTGCGGTGACTGCACTCGAGCACCCGATCCACGCCAGCCTTCAGCGCCTCACGCTGCTCCGCCGGCACGATCAGATCCACCAGTGAGCCCCCGTGGGGCGGGATCAGACCGGTGCTGGAGCGGCCAGAGGGAGCGGCGGTGGTCATGGGGGGCCAGCGGCAGGTGGAGAAATTGTTCCAGACCGGGCGGCAAGGGCTTGTGGCCGAGGTGGCGTCACTGCGGCGCCTGGATGGATCTGCCACAAAAAAAGGCCCCGATTGGGGCCTTTTGAAGCATCTGCACCAGCTGCGCAAGCTGAAGAGACAAAGCAACAGCCAGAGGCCTGAGCCTGAGGCGGATCGGTTCAGACCTGCTCCAGGCGGCCATAGAGCTGGCCGGTGACCTTGACATCGACGACTGCCTTGCTGCCCATGTCGGTGTCGGAAGGCTGGATCGCTGAGAACACCCCGGCGAACTCACCTGTGGCGCTGTCGACCTTGGTGATCGAGAGGCTCATGGTGCCGGTGCCATCCACATACTGCTTGACGTTCTCCCTGGTGAGGTCTTCGTCGTCACCGGCAGGCACCAGACCCACAGCACTGCTGTAGCCGGAGGTGAGGCCACGACCCTTGGGATCGAGGAAGTTGCTGGTGCGGTAGCTGGGGGTGCGGTAGGAACCCTCGAAATCCGTGCTGGGGCTGATCGAGGCACCAACGGCGTTGGCGATCAGCTTCTTGCTGGAGAAGGTGAAGGGAACTTCCTCACCACCCGGCATCAGAACGGTGATCGGCTGGAAATCGATGCCGCCAAGCTCCTTGAAGGTGAGCTTGTCGCCGTCGATGCTGAGATCGCCGTAGACCTGATCAAGGCTGGAGGTGTAACGGGTGAGGATCTTGCCCGCCACGAACTGTGCCTCCTGGCGCTTGTTGGCTGGCTCACCCTTCACGAAAACTTCGCTGGGGTGGAGGCAGATTTCACGCAGCTGATAACGAACGGACGGATCCAGGGGGATGGAGCCGCGGGCCGAATCGGGAAGGGACGGGCAGTCGTTGGCCTTGCCGGTGTTGACGATGTCGTCGTAGGTGACATTGGCCCGTTCAACGGCTGTGGCACCGCCGCTGCACGCTGTGACCAGCGTCAGGCAGAGCGCCAGCACAAGGGCCAGCAGGGGTCGAAAACGCATTGGGAGAAGCCGCACAAGCAGGGTGAAACCTTGATGGAGGGTGCGCCAACGGCGATCCTACAGATGAAAAACCCGAGTCCCGATAGCATGTTGCGGCTCTCAACAACCCGTAGGGCGGGACGCGACACGGCAGTCATGACCGAAGGTTTCAACGAGCCGACCGAGGCTGAGGATCCCCAGCTGGGCGCGGGGAGGCTGCTGCAGGATCTCCACCGGCTGGCCGAAGGGCTCGAAGGGCAGCCCGAAGAGTTGCTGACCCTGCTGCGGGAGCTGGAAACCCTGCATCGCTCAATTCAGGACGGCGCCTTCCGCCGCAGCCTGCCGGAGGACCGCCAGCAGCTGTTCGGCCTGCTCAGGAACATGGAGCGCAGCGGCGGCTGGCCCTACATCCCCCGCCTGCAGCTGCGCACCTTCATGGATCTGCTGCAGCGCGACGACCGGCGGGACCTTCACGAGGAGCATCCGCTGGCAGCGTGAGCGGATCCAGCAGGGCGCCGAGGGCACTGATGAGCTGATGGGCCACGGCGAACTTGCCGGCGGGCTGGATGCGCAGCTCCCGCTCCCCCGGACCAAGCAGCCAGCCTTCATTGCTGTTCACCCCGAAGCCTGCCTGCGGTTGATCGATCGGGTTGGCGAAGAGCAGATCACAGCCCTTGCGCTGCCGCTTGGCGCGGGCCTGGGAAAGCACATCCCCCGAGTGGGCGGCGAACCCCAGGATCCTTTGACCCTCGGGGCGGCGGGCGACCAGCTGAGCGAGCAGGTCCGGCACCTCGCACCAGCCGGCGCTGAGGCTCGCGAGCAGATCCTGTTTGCTGAGCTTCTGGTGTTCGGGTGCGGCGCGGCCGTGATCCGCAACAGCGGCGGCCATGGCCACCGCATCGGCCGCCGGTTGCAGCTTCTCCAGCGCCTGCCCCATGGCCGCACCGCTCTCGACGGGGTGCGTATGCAGACCTTCCAGCAAGAGCGGATCGAGGTTGAGGGGGCCATGCACCAGGTCGACCTCAGCCCCCCGCAACCGGGCGGCCTGGGCGAGCATCACCCCCATCCGGCCACTGCTGGGATTGGTGAGGCAGCGGGCGGGATCAAGCCACTCGCGGGTGGGCCCGGCGCTCACCAGCAGCCGCCGCCCCTGCCAATCACGCCGCCAGCCATGCAGGCGCAGGGTTTCCAATCCCAGCAGCAGCTGCTGAGGCTCGGCCATCCGGCCAGCCCCCTGGCGGTCGCAGGCGAGCAGGCCAGCGGCCGGCCCCAGGGGCAGCACCCGCTCAAAGGCCTGCAGCTGATCCCAGTTGCGCCGCACCCCGGGCGCCCCCCACATCGCCGTGTTCATGGCGGCGGCCGCCAGCACCGGCGCCTCGGTGGCCAGCAGGGTGCTGGAGAGCAGGGTGTCGCCGGAGCCCTGAACCCAGCGAGCGAGGCTGGTGGCGCTGAGGGGGGCCAGCAGCACCAGCTCGGCCCACTCGGCCAGCTCCACATGCAGGGGCCGGGGCGCCCGGTGGCTCCACTGGTCCTCATCGAGGTGGCAGGCGGCCCGGCTGAGGCTGGCCAGGGCCACCGGGCTCACCAACCGGGCCGCACTGGGGGTGAGCACGCAGCGCAGCTGGGCCCCGCGCTGGGCCAGGACACTTACCAGGGCAGGCAGCTTGATGGCGGCGATGCTGCCGGTGATCGCCACCAGGATCCTGCAACCGTCGAGGGGATCCTGCTCACTCCTCATCGAACGGTTCCTGGTCCACCAGATGCACGTAGGGGCGAGCGAGCTCGGGGCGATGGATCGCCAGGGCACGGATCAGGTGCCAGTCCTGCAGAGCGGCGAAGGGGGTGGGGTAATCGTCGTCGTCCAGGCGCTGGGCCAGCTCGGCGATGGACGCCTCATCAAAGGCGGCCAGTCGCTCAGGCGTGATCGGGGTTGCGGACAAGGGGCCAATGGGGCGGAGCACAGCTCAATTCCAGCGCATCAGCCCCGCCACTGGGCAGGGCTGATAAATTTCTGGAAGGGATATCCCAACGGGGAATTAGCTCAGCTGGTAGAGCGCTGCGATCGCACCGCAGAGGTCAGGGGTTCGAGTCCCCTATTCTCCATCTCCTTACAACAAAGCAAGAATGATGAACTCTGGATTATTCCTGAGCGGTGATCGCACGGAAAGCTCCGCGTTCAATCAGCATCCAAGCCAGTGACCGCCGAACTCACAGCAAGCCCAAGTCACTGATATTCCAAGAAAAGACCACAGAAACATAATCTGCTAATCTTCAAACAAATATATATCTTCCGATACGCTTTTGCCTACTGATAATCCGCAAGAAGTCAGCGAGTATTTTCTTGGAGTCAAGCCTGCCAATACGGCGTCCGTTCAACCTCATTCCCAGAGGGGAATCTCCTTACTGCGCAGTCTCTGCAAACTGAACTATACCAACATCTCCAGAGATAACCGGCGAGGCTGGCGAATTCCTTCCAGGCCAACTCCAGCACAGTGCACTGATTGCAGATAGCGTTCAACAGGCCGATTCATTTAACCGAACACCATGCCCATGGAGTGGACCCCCGAAGCTGAAGCCAGGCTCAAGGAGGTGCCGTTCTTCGTGCGCCCCGCCGTGCGGCGAAGGATCGAAAGCCTGGCCGCTGAGGCCTCCCTCACCAGCATCGACCTTGACTTCTACACAGCCGCCAAGGCCCGTTTCGGCGAAAAATAAAGGTCTGCTGAGCGCTTGGGCCAGGCGGTCCTGATCGACTCCGGCTCAGTCAGGGAGGCTTGTTTCGCCTGGTTGGAGCCCCCCTGACCGGCCATAAGGTAAAAGGGAGAGCATTAAAGGTTGCTCCCATCCATGTCGCAGTCCAAGCGAGAGCAGGTGGTGAGTCATCTGCGCTACATCCGCCAGGAACTCCGGGAGATGCACCAGGGGGTGATGGAAGACGGGCTGCTGCCGGAGGCCGGCGAGGTGCGCGGCGTCATGGCCCAGATGGAGGCGCTGCTGGAGCTGCTGGAAGGCAAGGGATCGCGCAAGAACAAGGACAGCGAAAGCTGAGCCCTGGCGCAGGACTGGCAGGACGGCCTGAAAGGGTGTAGACCTGCGGCGGCAGGTGGCTGAGCCGGGTGATGGGGATCTCCAGCCAACGCACCTGCCAATTCTTCCCGTCCAAGGCCCAGCGTTGATCCGCCCGCAGCAGACCCGGTTGCATCGTCAGGTAGCTCTGCAGGGCGAACGCCTGCGCAACTGGGCAGAGAATCCCTGGCGGCGTTTCTCCCTGGTGCTGATCACCGGGTTCGGAGCCTTTTTCTTCGGCGGGGCGGTGGGAACGCTCACCGGGGCCCTTTCCTATCTGGATCCGCTGGCGGCCCTGATCGTTGTGGTGCCGATCGAACTCTCGATCCGCTGCCGCCGCTGGCTGCTGCAGCGCCCACAAGACCGCCTGACCCTGCAGCTGCTGGACGCCGGGCGCATCGGCCTGCTCTACGGACTGCTGCAGGAGGGCTTCAAGCTTCTCTGAGCTCATCGCCGCGGGCGGCCAGCAGATAAAGCAGGGCCATGCGCATCGGGATGCCGTTACGCACCTGCTCCGCCACCAGGCAGCGGTCGGGGTCATCCAGCAGGTCGCCGCTCATCTCCACGCCGCGGTTGACGGGACCTGGATGCAGCACCGGCACCGAGGACCCACACAGCTCCAGGCGCTTCAGGCTGAGACCGAAACGGCGGTGGTAACTCTCCAGGCTGGTGAGCAGGTGCTGGTGCATCCGCTCCCGCTGCAGCCGCAAGGTCATCACGGCATCGGCGCCGGGCAGGGCCCGCTCCAGCTGGCGCTCGATCCGGATCGAGCCACGGCTCACCACCGGATCCCTGGCCTGACCAGGGGGTGGTGCCGCAACGAACTCGGCGAAGGCATCGGGCAGCAGCGTGGCAGGGGCGCAGAGCACCACATGGGCACCGCAGGCGGTGAGTGCCCAGAGGTTGGAGCGCGCCACCCGCGAATGGAGCACGTCGCCCACGATCACGATCGTGCGGTCGCGGAGCGCTGCCGGGGTCGGCTGCTCCGGGGCGAAATGACGGGCGAGGGTGAACAGGTCGAGCAGCCCCTGGCTCGGGTGGCTGTGGAGTCCATCTCCACCGTTGAGCACCGCCACCGGCCGGCCGCCGCCCCGGCGTTCACGTTCGCGGTCGAGGTCGCGGGCCAGCGCTGCCGGAACACCGGCGCAGCGATGGCGCACCACCAGCACATCGGCACCCATGGCCACGTAGGTGAGGGCGGTATCGAGCAGGCTCTCCCCCTTGCTGAGGGAGCTCGAAGAGGGGGAGAAGCTCTGGACATCGGCCGAGAGGCGCCGAGCCGCCAGCTCGAAGCTGCTGCGGGTGCGGGTGCTGGGCTCGAAGAACAGGCTGGTCACCTGCCGGCCCTGCAGGGCTGGCAGCTTGCGGGAGCCGCTGACGGGCATCACCCTGAAGCGCTGGGCCAGCTCCAGCACGGTGGCGAAATCCTCGAGGCTGAAGGCCGCCAGATCGATCAGGTGCCGGTGCGACCAGCCGCTCACGGCTCCATCCCCGACCCAGCCGCCACCGGCAACACCGCCTCTGGCTTCAGGGCCACGGAATGCGCCGGGGTGCGGTCGCCACGGGCCCGGCGACTGACGCTGCGACTGGCCTTCAGGTACCAGCGCCAGGGCAGCTCCACCCCCCTGGTGATGCCGATGCGGGTGGTGTTGAGCAGCGGGTCCTGACCCTGCAGCTGCTGCTGCCGCCACCAGGCCAGCAGGGCCGGGGGCCTCGGCGCCAGCCACACTCCGCCAGCTGAATCCACCGGCTGGCCGTCGTGGCGGCGATCCAGGCCGAAGCGACGCGCCAGCAGGGCGGGGCCAGCGGCGGTGCGCTCTGGCTCACCCGCCAGGGCCACGGCCCTCAGCAGGACACCGTTCGCCCAGCCTTCACGGTCGGTGACCACATTCACGCAGTGATGGATGCCATGACTGAGGTAAACGTAGAAGCGCCCCGGCGGGCCGAACAGAGTTTCGTTGGAGGGAGAGCGACGCCTGTGACCGTGGCAGGCGGGCTCGCTCTGGCAGTAGGCCTCGGTTTCCACCACCAGGCCCCGGAGGCAGCGTCCATCCTCGAAGCGGCGCAGCAACTGGCAGCCCACCAGATCCGGACCCACCTGATCGGCACCGCGCGCAAAGAAGGCGGGCGTCAGGAGATCGACACCCTCGCTGCCAGGAGCGGCCCTGGGAGCGGATGCCGCCAGACTGGAGGCCACCACCCCCTCTGTGGGTTGGTCTCTGCTTGTCTTTCGCGTCTGTTTCGTGTCCAACGCTCTCTCCAGCTTCAATCTCGGCACCGTGCTGCTGGCCGGCAGCGGTCTGTTCTGCCTGGCGACCCTCTACTTCGGCACCAAGGGTGGTTACTACGACAGCGACGACTACGACGGCAACGGCACCGCCCACTGAAGTTGGGGCGCTGGGGCGGCGGGCGCAGCGCTCAGCCCTGGCGGTGCAGCTGCTCTGATTCAGGGCAGTCTTCGGCGGTTTCGAGATCCTCTGCCCTGGCACTGCGGCTGAAGTGCGCCAGGCGGGTGCTCACCGCTCCGATCGAATCGAGGCGAACGCTCTCCTCCCAACTGTGTAACTCGTCGTCCTCCTCCTCGTCGTAACGCAGGGTGACCAGGTCGCCGGCGATCTCCACCACCAGAGCCTGCTCGATCCAGCGCTGCTGATCCCGCAGGAACACCCAGACAGGTCGCTTCTCGCTGCAGAACTGATCCAGCTTCCGGTGCAGCATCCTGAGCTCCGACTCCAGCGGGCCGAGTGCGGATCGGGGCCCGGATCCCCCTGATCCTAGGGATACTTCAGAGGATCCCTCGTTTCGGCCCCGTGGCCGAGCTGCCCCCGGTGACGATCTCCTCGCCCCAGACCACCGCGCCGGCCGGCAGCCCCCTGCCCGGTCCCGCCGACAGCGTGGAGGCGATCCGGCTGCAGCTGCGCAGCTGGCCGGAGGTGGAGGAGTACCTGAGGGGCTGCAAGGGGGTGATCGTGCCGCTTGGCTCCACCGAACAGCACGGCCCCACCGGCGCCATCGGCACCGATGCCCTCACCGCCGAAGCGGTGGCCCTGGAGGTGGGTCGCCGCACCGGTGTGCTGGTCACGCCTGCCCAGGCCTTCGGCATGGCCGAACACCACCTGGGCTTCGCGGGCACGATCAGCCTCCAGCCCTCCACGCTGCTGGCCGTGATCCACGACGTGGTGCTGTCGCTGGCCCGCCATGGCTTCGAGCGGATCTTCGTGATCAACGGCCATGGCGGCAACATCGCCACCACCCGGGCCGCCTTTGCCGAGGCCTACGCCACTGCCGCCAGCCGGGGCCTGGCGGCGGCCCCTGGGCTGCGCTGCCAACTGGCCAACTGGTTCATGGCCGGTCCTGTGATGAGGGAGGCCCGCGAGCGCTACGGCAACCGCGAAGGGCACCACGCCACCCCCAGCGAAATCGCCCTCACCATGCACCTGGAGCCGAGCCTGGTGGCGAAACAGCGGCCCCTGCCGGAGCCAGCGCCCGCCGGGCCGATCCATGGGCCCGAGGATTTCCGCCGACGCCACCCCGATGGGCGCATGGGCTCCGACCCCTATCTCGCCAGCGCCGACGATGGCAAACGCTTCCTCGAACTGGCCGCCGAAGCCCTCAGCCACGATCTGGAAACCTTTCTGAGCGAGTGAACGGGACATGTCCGAGGCGTGCCCGGGCTGCTCCAGTTAGGTTCAGGCCAGCAGAGCCAGCTTCACCGCAACGATGGGCAAGATTTCCTCAGACGACGTGCGCAAGGTGGCCCAGCTGGCTCGCCTGGATCTGCCCGAGGCCAAGATCGCGACCTACACAACCCAGCTGGAGCGCATCCTCGAGTATGTGGCGCACCTGGAGCAGGTGGATACGGAGGGGGTACCTCCCACCACCCGGGCGGTGGAAGTGGTCAATGTGACCCGCGCCGACAAGGTGGAGGAGACTCCCGTACGAGAGGAGTTGCTGGAGCTGGCACCCCAGCGGGAGGGCGACTTTTTCCGGGTTCCTCAGATTCTGGCCAGCTGAGCTGACTGGGGTTGATCTGATCTGATTACCTCAGCCTGCGGAGGAGCGGGGCACCGGCGAGACGGCAGTTCGGTGCAACAGCGAAAGCAGGTGGCGGCGGGAGCGGGCTGTGGGCATCAACGCCGCGATCGGGCGCAGGCGGCTGCGCCGGCGCTTGTGGCTGCGGATGCCGAAGAAGATGTCGTAGAGAAAGTTGATGCCGTCGTGGGGAGTTTCGAAGAACCCCAGACGCTGGGGTGATCCCTTTGCGTCGAGCAGAGGCTTGGTGGCCCTGTAAGCCGGTTGATACTCGAACCAGGGAATCGAGGGCCAGAGGTGATGCACGAGATGATAGTTCTGCCCCATGATCAACCAGTTCATCATCCGACTGGGGTAGACCCTGGCGTTATGCCAGCGGTTGCGCGACTTGAAGGGGCGGTGGGGCAGGTAGTCGAAGAAGAGGCCAAGCGTGACGCCCACCATCAACGCCGGGGCGAACCAACAATTGAAGATGAACGACTGAAAATTGAATTTGAAGGCAGCCAGCACTATCGAGACGAAAATGGCGCGGGCAATGCCCCATTCCAGCAACTCCCACTTGCGCCAGAGACGGTGGCGGAAGAAAAAGACTTCGTGATAGAAGAAGCGCGGTGCAATCAGCCAGAGCGGTCCGAAGGTGGAGACGATGTGGTCGGGATCGCGCTTCGGATCATTGACGTGGGCGTGATGCTGCAGATGCACCCGGGTGAACACCGGGAAGCTGAAGCCCAGCAGCAGCGCAGCCCCGTGGCCCATCACGGCGTTCCAGAAGCGGCTTGGGTGGGCGGCGTTGTGGCAGGCGTCGTGGATGACGGTGCCCTCCAGGTGCAGGGCCAGGAATCCCAGAGCCAGAAGCAGGGGCAGCGGCCACTGGGGCACGAACCAGCCCCAGATGGTGAGCCCCGCCAGAGCGAAGCCTCCGAGGAAGAGCACCACGGTGGGATTCCAGGCCGATGGGGGATCGAGGAATTCCTTCGGCACCGACCGAAGCGTGGCGCCTGAAGGCAAGACTTCGGTGGCAGGTTCGGGCGACAGGGCCAACATTCGGGTCATCGCCGCAGACCACGCCTCTACAAACGGGTTCCCACCTTACGGGCACAAGCCAGGCTGCCGCAGCGGCGCCGGCAGACGCAGGCTGCTCAGACACGACAACCCCACCAGCACCGTTGAGCACCACAGGCAGGCCTGCAGGCCGCCCACCAGAAACAAAGCACCGGAGAGCAGGGTGCCCACCAGCCGGCCAGCGGCATTGGCCATGTAATAGAAGCCCACGTTGAGGCTCACCGATTCGGCGTCGGTGTAGGCCAGCACCATGTAGCTGTGGATCGAGGAATTCATCGCGAACACCACGCCGAAGGCGGCCAGCCCCACCACGATCGCCACCCCCGGCTGGGCCGCCTCCCGCCACAGGGCCACGGCGATCAGGGCCGGGATGGCCGTGAGCACGGCGCTCCAGAACTGCACGGCTGACACCCCCGGCGGAGCGGTCTGACCCCAGCTGCGCCGCAGGGCCGGAGCCGAGGCCTGCACGATCCCGTAGCCGATCACCCAGAGGCCCATGAAGCCGCCGGCCTCCCAGTAGCGCCAACCGAGG
Source organism: Synechococcus sp. 1G10 (assembly GCF_002252625.1). Lineage (GTDB taxonomy): Bacteria > Cyanobacteriota > Cyanobacteriia > PCC-6307 > Cyanobiaceae > Regnicoccus_A. The sequence goes on from NZ_NQKW01000007.1 coordinate 18,301, forward strand.
GTGGTCTGCAGGAACACGGGCAGGGCCACCACGAACCAGACATCTCTGGCGCCGAACAGGAAGAAGCGGGCCGTTGAGAGCACATTGATGCCCTTCGATTTGGAGAACAGGGCCGTGAAGGCCGGTTTCTCCTTCATGCGGCCGATCTCACCTGGCAGCACGAGGGTGACCAGGAAAGCCAGGAACAGCCCGGCGGCCATTGCCGCAACGGCGGCATTGAAGCCGATCGTGGCGAGCAGCACCCCTCCCAGGAAAAAACCCACTCCCTTGAGGGCGTTCTTGGAGCCGGTGAGGATCGCCACCCACCTGAACAGCTGAGCTTCGCCGCGGTTGGGATCGCCTGGGGTTTCCGGCACCACGGTCTTGATGGCGCTCTTGGCGCTCATCTTGTTGAGGTCCTTGGCGATGCCGCTGATCGCCTGGGCCACCATCACGTAGGCCACGCTCCACCAGCGCGGCCAGCCTTCGGCCACCGGAATCAGCATCAGCAGGGCAGCCACCTGCAGCAACGTGCCCGCCCAGAGCGTGAGCCGCAGCCCGAAACGGGCCCCCAGCCAGCCGCCGTAGAGGTTGGTGAGAATGCCGAAGAATTCGTAGAACAGAAACAGAAAGGCGATCTCCAGGGTGGTGTAACCCAGCTGGTGGAAATGGAACACCACGAGCATGCGCAGCGCCCCATCAGTGAGGGTGAAGGCCCAGTAATTGGCCGTCACGATCGCGTATTGCTGCAGCCCGGTGAGCTGTTTCACGCAGCAGCTTCCAGCGCCGCCACATGGCAGGCCAGATCGGCCATGCGGCAGCTGTATCCCCATTCGTTGTCGTACCAGGCGAACACCTTGAGCTGGGTGCCGCCCGTCACCAGCGTGGAGAGGGCATCGACGATCGAACTGCGGCTGTCGTTGAGGTAATCGACCGACACCAGCGGCCGCTCCTCATAGCCCAGGATTCCCTGCAGCGCTCCGGCTGCAGCGGCGGCAAAGGCGCCGTTCACCTCCTCCGCGCTCACCGCGCGCTCCAGCTCGAACACCGCATCGGTGATCGAGGCATTGAGCAAGGGCACCCGCACGGCGTGGCCGTTGAGTTTGCCCTGCAGCTCCGGGAAGATCAGGCCGATCGCCTTGGCAGATCCAGTGGTGGTGGGGATCAGCGAACTGGTGGCGGAGCGAGCCCGGCGCAGGTCGGATTTGAAGCTGTCGATCACCACCTGGGTATTGGTGATGTTGTGCAGAGTGGTGATCGAGCCGTGGCGGATTCCGAAGCTCTCGTGCACCACCTTCACCACCGGTGCCAGGCAGTTGGTGGTGCAGGAGGCGGCGGTGAGCAATCTGTGGCGGCTGGGTTCGTAGAGCTCGTGGTTGATGCCGAACACCACGTTCAGCGCTTCTTCCCCGGCGATCACCCCCTTCACCGGGCAGGCCACGATCACCCGCTTCAGGCCCAGTTTCGAAAAATAGGGCTCGAGGGTTTCGGGTGTTTTGAATTTGCCGCTGCACTCGAGCACCAGGTCCACGCCGGCATCAAGCCAGGGCACGGCAGTGGGATCCTTGTGGCGGCTGTAACTCACGGTTTGACCCGCCACCCGAAAGCCATCCGCTTCGGCGTCGGCGTCGGCCTGCACCGCCTGGGGCCAGCGGCCGTGCACGGAGTCGAATTCGAGCAGGTGGGCGGCGGCGGTGGCATCACCGGCCGGGTCGTTGACATGCACCAAGGCGATGCCGGGGCGGCCCCAGAGGGCGCGGAACACCAGGCGGCCGATGCGGCCGAAGCCGTTGATGCCGATCTTCATCGTGCCAGGGGAGGAGCTCCCGGCAACTTAGATCAAGTTGGGTTGATGGGATGAGTGTTGTGGGACACCCGCCCTTACGCCCATGCCTCAAGGATGAGACGTGATGGCCCAGATGGTGAGCTGGCCCTTTTCAGGGCCGTAACACCAGAACACCCGGTAGGCGCCGGGTGTGTGGTTTTGGGCGTAGGCCTCAAAAACTTTGTCGTCTGGCCTCAGGGGATTGTTCAGAGAGGTGTATTCGTGGGTGTGCAGACCCGGACGCCTGGGTCCCTGGGTTCTGAGCTTGTTTATGCAGCCCTCAACCTGCTTGAAGAGGCCGAACGGTTTGGTCTTTCTGCCAAGAAGCACAGCTTGCTCTGCCGAGGCCTGAAGGGCTTTGAACTGCGATTCAGCTTCGGGGGTCCATTGGATCTCGAAGTTCATCCGGCATCTGTTTCGCCATCCTGAACCTCTTCGCCAGGGAAAGCCGTCGCTGCCAGCTCGCGCGCGGCATCAAGGTCGGGGCCGGTGGCGAACTCTCCGGCAGCGACCTGTTGCAGGCCGCGCTGCACGGAGGCCAGGGCCTGGGCGTTGCGGTAGAGCCATGCCTCCTCTGCAGGGACATGGACGGTCTCGACGTGCTCGAGAACGAAGCTGGTGCCGCGTTCGACAACCCGATAGGAACGTCCTGCCAACTTGCGGCCCAGGTTGAGCCTCCCGGCCTGGTCAGCCTTGACGATCCGCTCAACAGGGGCCATGGATCTTGCCCAATATGGGGTGTCCCCATTATGGCAACCTGCCCTGGTGGCTGCCAGTCGCCCACGGCCCCACCACCGTCTCCCCGGCGGCTTCCCGTCCCGCGAGCTCCAGGTTCAGATCCAGGAGGTTGCTGAGGATGTTGTCGCTGGCTTTCCAGCCGTAGGCCTTGAGCACCAGGACATCAAGTGCCTGATGGAGCTTGGCGAGCTGGCTGGCGGGTTCGTGGAAGTAGGCGCTATAGAGATCGGTGATGCCGCAGTTCCGCGCCAACATCACCTCATTCCGGTAGTCGTTGAGGGTGGTCATTGCCTGGCGGATCTGATCCACCAGCTCAGGCGCGACGATCTGGGGGAAGGGGAAGGTTTCGAAGATCGAGTCATGGGTGTAGGCGATATCGCCCTTGAGGGTTCCTTTCTGCGCGTGCATCCAGGTGCGGTGAGCGGATGATGTCAACAGGGCCAGGATGTAGAAGTCGTCGCTTGCTACCACCTTGTTCTTGTTTCCACAGAGCCAGTTCGGCTGGCAAGGAAGACAGCCCACTTTGAGACTTAAGGCACCGCGAAGAAACAGCTCAATGACTTCAATGCCTCCCGCATGGCCGGCCGCTTCTCTCCATACCTCCACCAGTTCACCCTCGTCACTTCTCGGCGATTTTCTACGCGCTGAGGTCTCACCAGGTCTTTCACTTGCTGAAAGGTCTCGCGGAAGGTTTCCGCCGCCTCCACCGCATCCGCCCAGCCCCAGGCCTGCAGCAGCCGGTTCACGTAGGTCTGCGCTTCGCTGGCCTCATCGCCCCGGATCGAGGCCACCCAGTCGGCGAAGGATTGCAAGGCCTGGGGTGTGTTCAACGGGGTGGGCGGCAGTACGGCCGATTGTGCTTCGGCCCCTGGAATTCTGCTGGGGTTGCTGGCGTCTGGGAGGGCGCCCCAGGGAAGTCCGGTGCCATGCTGCAGGGAAAGTCTGAATCGTGGAGGCGCAGTCGATTCCGCAACAATTCGCTGCCGCTCCCTCCAACCGAGCGACGGGCACTTACTGCCGCCCATGATTTCTCGCTCCTGGAGCTTGCGCGCGAGCACAACCTTGTGTGGCCTGGGCGCTGTAGCCCAGACCTCCCTCAAGGCTCCTGGGTAGGTTCAGGGCTGGTCTCGCCGCAGCTTTGCAGTACGGCATGAATCACTGCCGGAGCGATCCTGAAGTCACTGTCATGCAGTTGGGACAGCACCGCACGAGCTGACGGGATCAGATCGCGCTGGCGAGACATGCCGATGACTGCGGCCGTTCCTGCAATCGATAGCCCCAGGCCCTGGGCTACCGCCCGCCCTGAGCGCTCGTCGATCAGCAGCAGTGCCGGCCCCGGATGAGCAAGGGCCAAACGAATGCTGGCCGCTTCTCCCTCATCGAGATCCGGCAGGTCAGGCCCGGCTGGGATGGGGCCAGCAATCTGCAGCCAGCCTGCCTCCAGCGCTGCTGTGATGCGCGCTTCTTCTGCGGGGAAGCCTCCGGTGATCACCTCATCGGCGACAACCGCTGGGATGAGGACCTCCCCAAACAGCTCCCTCAGCCAGCCGACCCCGTTCACGCGGGCCAGGCCGATCAGAGGGCTGGCGTCGCTGATGACGACTGCAGCCATTGCTCCAGGGTGTCAAGGTCGGCGTTGGTTTCGGCTTCCGTCAGACGGATCACCGGTATCCCCAGCCGCGAGAGATGGGAGATGAAGGCGGCGATGTCCATCTCTGCGACCCGGGCGGCGCGGGCCAGGGAGAGCTCACCATCGCGGAACAGGGCGGTGGCCAGCGCGGGCCGCACGCCCGGTGCCTGCAGCAGGCCGTTCTGATCGAGGCCCATCAACACCGCATCCGGATGGTCCCTGTTGAGCACGACGACCATGCCCTGCTTCGACTGGCGCAGGGCCTCGGCCGGATTGTTCTTGAGGCCGCTGACGCTGACGGCATGCATGGCCCATCCCTCCAGGGATGATTAGATGGGATGATCCTAAGGGTTATTGTCACGAGTCACACCAGAACCCATAACGAGTGGCTGCCGCCTCCACTGCCGCCGCCCAGCCCCAGGCCTGCAGCAGCCGATTCACGTAGGCCTGCGCTTCGCTGGCCTCATCGCCCCGGATCGAGGCCACCCAGTCGGCGAAGGATTGCAAGGCCTGGGGTGTGTTCAACGGGGTGTGCGGCAGTACGGCCGATTGTGCTTCGGCCCCTGGAAGTCTGCTGGGGTTGCTGGCGCCTGGGAGGGCGCCCCATGGAGGTCCGGTGCCATGCTGCAGGCAAAGTCTGAGTCGTGGCGGCGCAGACCATGAAAGTGACCGTCGATCTCTCGGATCATGAGATGCGGGAAATCCTGGAACTCACCGGCGAACGCAAGAAGGGCCTTGCCATCCGGCGCTTGCTGGAGCAGGCCCTCCAGCATCGACGCCGGGCCCAGATCGCTCAGCGCTTCCTCAGCGGCGAGTGGGGCGTGGAGCTGGAGAGCTACGAAGCCGATCAGGAGCGCGATCGCCAAGCCTCTGGATCGACTTCACCCGTGCCCGCAGTCAGGCTGCGCTGAAGCAGTTCATCGCGCCTTTCGTGCTGGATCCGGGGGCCCACCTGGCCGAACCCGTGCGCTTTGAAGTGCTGCGCTCAGCCCGGACTGAGGAAGCAAGGTTGTTGGAGGCCCAGTTCGCCACCCTGCCCACGCTCCCTACCCCAGCGGATCTATGGCAGCACTCGACTGCCTTGGGCCAGGCCTGCCGCCAGGTCGGCCGCAGGGTGGGCAGCCTCGATCTGCTGGTGGCCGCCGTGGCCCTGCACCACAACGCCGTGCTGGTGAGCTTCGACGCCGACTTCGAGGCCATCGCCTCGGTGAGCGAGCTGCGCCTTCAGCGCCTGAGGCGTCCTGCCTGACCCCAGGACCAACCGCTGATCCGCTGCCGCCAACCAATCAACTAGCGTTGATGAATCAGGCAGGCCCGATCCGATGAGCGTCGCCACCACATCCCTGCAAAGCGACCAGGCCCGAGCGCTGCTCAAGGCCCTCGCCGATCCGTTGCGGTTACAGGTGATCGAGGCCCTCGGCGGCGGCGAGCGTTGCGTCTGTGATCTCACCGCCGATCTCGGCCTGGCCCAGTCGAAGCTCTCCTTTCACCTCAAGGTGCTCAAGCAGGCCGGGCTGCTGGCCGACCGGCAGGAGGGCCGCTGGATCTACTACCGCCTGCGCCCCGAAGCCCTCGACGATCTGCGTGGTTGGCTTGCTGCCTTGAGTGCCGACTGCCGCAACTCCGCCAGCCCCTGCCCGTGAGCGACGCGCCCCCCGAAGAACGCGCCGTGCTGGCCAGGCTGTCGGTGCTCGATCGGTTCCTGCCCCTGTGGATCCTGCTGGCGATGGCGAGCGGACTGCTGCTGGGCCGCTTCTTCCCCGCCATCCAGGGCCTGCTTGATGCCGTGAGGATCGGCAACACCTCCCTGCCGATCGCCCTGGGTCTGCTGTTGATGATGTACCCGGTGCTGGCGAAGGTTCACTACGAGGAGCTGGGCCACACATTGCGGGATCGACGCCTGCTGCGGCTGTCGTTGCTGCTGGTCTGGGGTCTGGGCCCGGCGCTGATGTTCGCCCTGGCCTGGTTGTTCCTGCCCAGCCAACCGGAGTTCCGCACCGGGCTGATCCTGATCGGCCTGGCCCCCTGCATCGCCATGGTGCTGATCTGGATCGATCTGGCCCAGGGCGATCGGGAAGCGGCGGCCCTGCTGGTGGCGATCAACTCGATCGTGCAGGTGCTGGCCTACGCGCTGCTGGGCGGGTTCTATCTGAAGATCCTCCCCGGCTGGCTGGGCCTGGCCACCCAGGATGTGGCCTTCTCCATGGCCGAGATCGCCCGGGCGGTGCTGGTGTTCCTGGGGCTGCCCCTGCTGGCGGGTTACCTCACTCGCCGGATCGGCCTGCGCCTCAAGGGCCCCCGCTGGTACGAGCAGCGCTTCATCCCCACCATCGGCCCCTTCGCCCTCTACGGCCTGCTGTTCACGATCGTGGTGATGTTCGCCCTGCAGGGACAAGCCATCACATCCGATCCGCTCACCGTGGCCAGGGTGGCGGTGCCGTTGGTGCTCTACTTCGCGATCATGTGGGGAACCGCGTTTGTGGTGGGCCGCCGCAGCTGGCTCAGCTACCCGAAGACCGCCACCCTCGCCTTCACCGCCGCCGGCAACAACTTCGAGCTGGCCATCGCCGTGAGCATCAGCGTCTGGGGGGTCAGCTCGCGCCAGGCCCTGGCAGGGGTGATCGGCCCCCTGATCGAGGTGCCCGTGCTGGTGGCGCTGGTGTACGTGTCGCTTTGGCTCAGGCGGCGCCTCCTGGCCAGCCCCAGGACCTGAACAACATCAACACCTTGCAAGTGGCTGACACTCCATCGGATCCAGCCCGGCCATCCTGAAGGCACCCCAGCCTGTTGCCCCGGTGCTGCTTGCTGCCTCCCAGCCGATCTGGTCACTGCCGCTGGAGCAGGTGTATCCAGGCCTGCGCAGCACCCCCGAGGGTCTCAGCCAGCCGGAAGCGGAGCAGCGGCTGGAGCGTTATGGCGCCAACCGGCTGCCGCCGCTGAAACGCCGGCCCCTGGTGCTGCGCTTCCTCGACCAGATGGTCCACTTCATGGCCCTGCTGCTCTGGATCGCCGGGATGCTGGCCTTCGTGGCCGGCACGCCGCAGCTGGGCTGGGCGATCTGGGCGGTGGTGCTGATCAACGGCATCTTCTCGTTCTGGCAGGAGTTCCAGGCGGAGCGCACCCTGGCCGCTCTCACCCGCGCCCTGCCCCGCCAGGTGCAGGTGTGGCGGGATGGAAATCTCGGCTTCCGCTCCGCCGAAGACCTGGTGGCCGGCGACCGGCTGCTGCTGGAGGAGGGCGATCGGGTGCCGGCCGACTGCCGCATCAGGGTGGGCCATGAGCTGCGCGTCGATCTTTCGGTGCTGACCGGTGAATCGGTGCCGGTGGCCCGTCAGGCCATCGACCTGCCCGCCGCTCAGGCCGAGCTGCGTCTGCCCACCGCTGAGAGGCCCAACCTGCTGCTGGCGGGCAGCACGATCGCCTCCGGCCGGGGCGAAGCGATCGTTTATGCCACCGGCTCCGAAACCGAATTCGGCCAGGTGGCCCGCCTCACGGCCGGCACCCACCGCAGCGCCAGCACCCTGGAGCAGCAGGTGGCCCGGATCGTGCACACGATCAGCACGATCGCGATCACGATGGGCCTGCTCGCCTTCGCCCTGAGCCTGGTCTTCGTGGGCATGACGCCCCTGGAGAGCCTGGTCTTCGCGATCGGGATCATCGTGGCCAACGTGCCCGAAGGCCTTCTGCCCACGGTCACCCTGGCGCTGGCCTTGAGCGTGCAGCGCATGGCCCGTCGCAAGGCGCTGGTGCGGCGTCTCTCGGCGGTGGAAACGCTGGGTTCGGTGAGCGTGATCTGCAGCGACAAGACCGGCACCCTCACCTGCAACCGCATGGCGGTGGAGGAAACCTGGCTACCGGTTCCCGGCGAGGACCTGCAGCGGCTGCTGCTGGAGGGGGCCGCCCTCTGCAGCAACGCCCGCCTCGATGCCGGGGGTGCCGTGGGCGATCCCACCGAAACGGCGATGCTGCAGGCAGCGCAGGCCGCCGGCCTCGATCCGGCGGAGCGGCAGCGCCTCCACCCGCGACTGCGCGAGATCCCCTTCGATTCATACCGGCGGCGCATGACGGTGCTGGTGAGTTGGAACGACCAGCCGTTGCCGATCGCCGGCGGGAGCAGCCTGGTGATCACCAAGGGAGCGCCGCTGGAGGTGCTGGAGCGCTGTGAGGCCTGGCTCACGCCCAGCGGCAGCGAACCGCTCGATCAGGTCCGCCGCCGGCGGGTGGTGGCCGCCAACGACGACCTGGCCGCCAGGGGCTACCGGGTGATTGCCGTGGCCCTGAAAGCCGGGGAGGAAGGCCTGCACGCGGCGCCGGGGGACGTTCTGGAATCGGGCCAGACCCTGCTCGGCCTGCTGGGCCTCTACGACCCGCCCCGACCGGAAGTGCCCGACGCCATCCGCCGCTGCCGCGACGCCGGCATCAGGGTGACGATGGTGACCGGTGACTACGGACTGACGGCCCAGGCGATCGCTCTCCAGATCGGCCTGCTGGAGCCGAGCTCCGCCAATCGCCTGGCAACTGATGACCATCACCAGGGTGGCAGTTCAGGCGCCGATCCGGTGCGGGTGATCGAGGGCTCCACCCTGGCCCAGATCAGCGACGTGCATCTGCGGCAGCTGCTCAAGTACCGCCACAGGCTGGTGTTCGCCCGCATGGCTCCGGAGCAGAAGCTGCGGCTGGTGCAGGCCTACCAGGCCCTGGGCGAGGTGGTGGCCGTCACCGGCGATGGCGTCAACGACGCACCGGCCCTGCGTGTCGCCGACGTGGGCCTCGCCATGGGCATCAGCGGCACCGATGTGGCCCGCGAGGCCGCCGACATCGTGCTGCTCGACGACAACTTCGCCACGATCGTGGAGGCCGTGCGGTTTGGCCGCTCGGTGGTGGCCAACATCGGCAAGTTCATCACCTACATCCTGGCCTCGAACGTGCCGGAGGTCGTGCCGTTCCTGGCGATGGTGGTGCTGCGGATCCCGGCGGCCCTGACGGTGCTGCAGATCCTGGCTGTGGATCTCGGCACCGATCTGCTGCCGGCCCTGGGCCTGGGCTCCGAGGCCCCCGAGGCAGGGGTGATGCACCAGCCGCCACGCCCCCGCGACCTGCCCCTGCTCAACCGGCCCCTGATGGTGCGGGCTTACCTGGTGCTGGGGCTGGTGGAGGGTCTGATCTCGATGGCGGGCTATCTGCTGGTGTGGCACAACAACGGCGTCGACCTCGCCGCCCTGCAGCAGCTGGCCCCCGATCTGCTCCACCAGCGCGCCACGCCTGCAGTGCAGGCGATCCAGCACGAAGCCTCCACGGTGGCCTTCTGCCTGATCGTGGCCGGCCAGATGGGGGCGCTGCTGGCCTGCCGCAGCGACCGGCGGCCCTTCTGGGAACTGCTGTCCATTCCCAACCCGCTGCTGTGGCTGGGTTGGTTGAGCGAACCAGTGGTGGCCGGCATCCTGGTGCTGGTGGCCCCCATGGCCGCCGTGTTCGAAATGGCCCGCTTTCCTCTGGGCTACCTCGGCCCGATCGCGCTGGCGCCGGTGGCGGTGCTGCTCGGGGACACCATCCACAAGCTGGTGATCCGTCAGCGAAGCCGAAGTCCACGTCCGTCAAAACTGGCAGCGGCGATTCGCTAGTGGTGATGGCCAGGCGACAGGCTATGCCTTGGATGGATAACCCCCACTACTGCAGCGATTGATGGTGGGCCTGGGTCGTCTCCTGGATGGCCAGGCGACGGATCTCAAGGATCTGACCGATTTCGCGGGCAAAACTCGGCTGACGATCGATCATCTGGTTGACGACCGCTGCCGAGATCTTCATCACCTCCAGATCATTGCTGGCAGAGATGGTCACCACGCTCGGTTCACCGGAGAACAGGCCCATTTCTCCGAAGAACTCGCCATTTCTCAGGGAAAGCAACTCCAGGTCATCGCCATTTTCACTGCGGGTTGACATCAGCGCCTGTCCGGCAACGATGATGTAAAGCTCATTGCCGACTTGCCCTTGCCGGATCACCTTTTCGCCAGCTGCAAAATGCTGCAGGGAGATCCCCGATGAAGCGGTTGTAACGGACTGCTGCTCACGATTGAGCGGGACGTAAGAGGGTATCGCCTCAAGGCTCTCGCTGAACTTCTTGGCGATTCCCTTCTGCTGACTCGTGGGCCCATGAAAGTTGTAGACCGTACGGATGGGAAACGGAATCGTCAGATTGTTGCGTTTCGCCGCATACCACACACGCGTCATGAAGCGCTCGCGGATCTGCTCGATATCGCCATAGTCGCGAATAAAGAATTTCACTTCGTACGACACCGCTGAGTCCTCGTAAGCAAGGGTGAAGACATCCGGCTCCGGATCCAGGAGGATGCCCTTGGTCTCCAGTGCTGTGCTCTTCAACACCTGCCTCGCCAGGTTGGGGGGATCGTTATAGGAAAAACCGATCTGGATCCTTTCAGCGTGAACCGGAGTGGGCTTGGTGAAGTTGCGAATGATCTCGCTGCTGATCAGTTTGTGGGGAATCACCACCATTTCCTGCTCCAGAGTCAGCAACCTCACGGCTCGCCAGTTGATGTCGATCACCTGACCCACCACGCCGCTGACTTCCAGCCAGTCGCCCACCGTGAACGGCCGCTCGAACAGCAGGGCGATCCCCGACATCACACTGCCGAGGGTGTCCTGCAGGGCCAGACCGATGACGATCGAACTCACCCCAAGGGCCGTGACAAGGCCGGCCAGATCCGCCTTCCACACCGTGGCCAGCACGAACGCCGATCCCAGCAGGATCAGAAACAGCCGGGCAAGGTCGATCAGCAGCTTCGGCACCCGTGAGCGCCAGGTGTCGGCTTCGGCCTGCTCGAACAGGATCACATTGAGCAGTGACAGTGATGCATGGATCACGCACACCCAGAACACTGTCTCGACAGTTCTGAACAAACGGGTGCCTGGGTCAACCAGGACCAGGTGCTGCAGGAACAGCAGCAGCACCAGCAGCGGCAGCAGCACATCCCGAACCAGACGGACCGTGCTCGACACGGCCCGGCCTCGGCGCTTCAGGCGATGGATCACCTCGCCCAGCAGGATCGTGACCAGCGGGAAGGCGATGGCCAGGCCGATTCCCCAGATCCACACAGGTGGGGTAGTCGTCATGACCTGGAGGGAACTTCGCTGCTCACGGGCAGGGGGGCATTCAACAGTCGCCAGGCCGTTAGTCCATCCTGGCCATTATTGGCTGCCGTGCTGGCCTCGAACGGGTAGAGATCTTCGAGGCGGTGATGGACGATCTCAGAGACGAGCACACTGCCGGAGGGACAGGCCTGGCTAAGGGAATAAGCCTGCTTGACCGTCTCACCCCAGATGTCATAGACGACCCTGCTCTTGCCGACGATCCCAGCCACGATGTCGCCGGAGTGGATGCCGATCTGGATACCAAGCTCAAAGCCCCGCTCGAGGTTGAAGCGTCGCAGGATGCCGAGCATTTCGATGGCGAAATCGGCAGCCCGTTTGTCGTGATCGAGGTAAGGCACCGAGAGGCCGCACACGGCCAGGTAACTGTCGCCGATGGTTTTCACCTTCTCCAGACCGAATTTGTCGGCCAGATCGTCGAAGGATGCGACCAGATCATTGAGGATCGCCAAAGACTCATAGGCGCTCAGAGATGACACCAGTTTCGAGAATCCCTTCAGGTCGGAAAAGAGCACCGCCACATTGGTGACCTCTTCGGAGATCTGGGTTTCCCCCCTCTGCAGCCGCCGCGCGATCGCCTTGGGGAAAACGCTGAACAACAGGCGCTCGTTTTCCTGATTTTTCTGATCAACAAGTGCCGTCTGGGTCTGAAGGCTCTGAACGACCGCATTGAACGATCGGCCCAGTTCTCCGAATTCATCGTTCGAGTTCAGTTCCGGGATACTTTCCAGTTCGCCGGAAGAGACCTTCCGGGCACTTTCTATCAGCTGCTCGACTGGCTTCACGAACAGATGGGCAAGTGCCATGGCCAGCAGGGTGACCAGCAGAATCAGCAGTGTCACCGTGATCAGAATCTGACGCTGGAACGCATAGATCGGGGCGTAGGCCTCGGCGAGATCCATCTGCGAGAGAATCACCCAGTCGAAGCCTTTGATCTGAAGCGGGGCGTAGGAACTGAGCACGGGAATGCCCCGATAATCGACCACACTCAGGGTTCCCGAGCCGCCGGCGATGGCACGGGTCACCGCCGGGGTGGACACAGGCTGCTGCAGAATCGTGGTGCCGTATTGACTCAGCCGAGCGATGGCATCCTCCTTGAAGCCACGGGACTTCAACTGGGCAAGAAAGCCCTTCGGATCCTGTAGATAAAAGCGCGAGGCCGAGCGCATGAGCTTGTCATTACCCACCAGGATGGTTTCACCCGATTTACCAAGACCATCCTGGAGCCAGTCCTGGTTGCCGGTCATTACGTTGTTGATCTCATCGACAGGCATCTGAAATGCCAGCACGCCCATCAGCTTCGAGCCGTTGTAGATGGGAGCGGCGATGAACGAAGCGGGGGTGCCGTAGGAGGGTGCGTAGGCGGCAAAGTCGACCAGCTGGGTGAAACCCTTTTCCTTGGACGCGATCACCTGCTGCACCAGTCGAGCCAGGTTGCTGTCCTTGTAGGGGCCATTGACGAGGCTGGTGGCGTAATCGGTTTCCTTGAACACGGTGTACACAATTTGTCCCTGTGGATTGATCAGGAACATGTCGTAGTAACCAAACTTTGAAACGATATTGCGAAAGATTGGGTGGTAACGCCGATGCACTTGTGTATAGGCGCTTTCATCTGCGGCGGCTGTCAGCTGCTGCTTCTTGCCAACTGGATTGGGATTAGCAGCTATATAGTTATACTGAAGATATCGCGTGGCCCGATCGCCCACAAGATAAGCCGGCAGATTGGGCGTTCCGGCGTGGTACTTATCCAGCCGAGGCAAAAACTGGGTGCGGTAGTAATCCTCAAGCTTCTTCGTTGACTTTGCGGGTTCTTGTACGTCTTCAAGCTGCCTGTAAGCCGCGTCGAACTCCTGGACGGCCGCTACGATCGAAAGGTCTTCACTCAGCGTCTGGGTATGATTCTGTATATTTCGAAAATAAGCTTCAATCTGATAAGCCTTGGAGGCACGAACACTGGTGAGTTGATTGAAGACGCGACTGGTGAGATTGGCCTGGCCACTCCGATAACCGAGTGCTGCTGTCAAGAGGGTGGAGAAACCGCTCACCAGCAGGAGCATCAGGATCAGCTTTGATTTGATGCTCAAATGATTCACGGAACCCCTGGGGAGCCGCAGCATCCATGCCAAGGGCTTGAGGATCGGGGAAACCATGAATAACACTAAGCCCCCGATTCGGCCATTTTGTATTCAATGCCACCATTTTGCGGGGGAAGATCAGGCTGCCGCTGATCTCAAGATCGAAGCTGGCATCAGCAAAGGGAACGGCAGATCTTCCGAAAGCCAACGAACAGGAAGTTGTGTCGGCCTACAGAGGGTCAGGCCTGAGCTTCTGGGCTTCCCTGGATCATCACAGCCTTCTGCTACTCAGCCGGGAAAGTGCCTGGCCTCGGTCAACAACCCGGACGCCGCAAACACCTCGGCGCGGGAGTGGCGGCCGTGGAGCCTCAATGGCACCGGCGGGAGACTCTCACCTGCAGGCAGAAACGGCCCATCAACCTGAGCGGCACGGGGCAGGGCCCGGGGTGTAGTAGGTGAGATCACTAGCGAGCAGGCAGATGGTGATTGAGTTCCGCTCCACGAAGGCATCTCCTTGCACGATCACTGCAGGTCGCGGCTTGCTGGTGTAGGCGCCACTTCCGGCGGCGCTCCAGATCTCGCCCCATTTCTTTCAGAGCACTGATCCGGCCAGATGAAGACGGCATCCACGAAGGTCTGGTGGTCTGCCCAGTGAGGGCTTGCGTTGACGAGGAGCGCAAGGATCCGGGCCGGTTCCTGGCGTTCATTGACGCTGTTCATTGCCCGCGGCGCGCTGCTTGATCTCGATGAATCACGACCGCTCCTCAATCAAGGCGCTGCAGGTGGGAGCCTTCTGGCGCACCACCTCCTCGGCGATGCGCTCCAGAATCTCCTGCCGCCGCCCGGCCGCCCATGGATGGCGGGCACTCCATTCGCTGTGTTCGCGGATATCCACTCGCCAGGCTCCGGGTTGCTCCTGGGTCACCGGCTGGCCGGCTCATGGATGCGGTGGCTGTAGATCACCGGGGCGGGGAGGAGAGCGATCACTCCAGAACCTTGAAATAGGGCTGGGGCATGGCACGCCACTCTCCAGCGATGCGCCGCAGCAGAAAGGGGAGTTCCACGACTCCGAAGAGACCGAGCAGCAGAAGCCTGTCAGGGTCTGAGCTCCCCTCCGCCACCTCACCGTCGGGCAGGGCCGCGAACTCACCTGGCTGCAGCGAGACCAGCGGCATCTCCATCGCCAGCGCCATCAGCTGGCCCGAGGGTTCAGGACTGGAGGGCGCCCCCAGAAAAAGCAGCTCCTCACTGCCGCCGGAGACGATCAGGGATTGGGCGGCTATGGGGTCCAGGGCCAGCAGGGCGAGGAGCAGCCGGCGTGCGACCGCTTGCGGCGATCCTGGCGGCTCAAGCTGCGGGGGCGAAGTGCTCTCCACATCAGCCCTGCCTTCCAGCCCCCAGCGCAGGTCCACCTTCCAGCCGTCATCCCTGCGGATCAGCCGCACGATCGAGACGTTTCCGCCCAGGAAATGAAGTCGGTAGAGCCCCACCGCGCCGGTCGGCAGCCTTGAGGCTTCCTGCTCCGCCAGGGGCCGACCGCGGAACTCGAAAAGACGGATCGGTTCGATCACAAGGTTTGCGGGATCGTCCTCCAGCCGGCGCAGCAGCTCCTCGTTCCGCTCTGCACCGGCAAGGCGCCGCTCGCCGAGCGGATCTCCTGTGGTGTGGGCGGCGTAGGCAGCACCGTCAGCGCCAAGCACAGCCCTCACGTAGCTGCGAATGCTCTGCTCAGGCAAGGCAGCAGCCAGCTCAGCCCGGGCAGGCAACTGGAGGAGCAGAGCTGCAGCGAGGGCGAGCCAGCGGCGTGATCGGGGCATGGCGAAGCAATAACGGAACATTGGGCCCTCTGCACGAGCGAGTGAAAATCCACGCTGGCTCGCCCAATCTGCGAGGCGCGTTCTTGGCAAAGGCGCTGTCGCGATCTCCTACGTGGCGACGCTGCTGCTGCAACTGGTCGATGAGAACAAGGTGAGCCTCGACGACAAGCTCTCGCGCTGGCTGCCGGACATCCCGAATGCGGATCGGGTCACGTTTGGCCAGCTCGCCCGGATGACATCCGGCTACCGCGACTACGTGATCGGCAATGACGCCTTCGACAACGTTCTGACGGATGGCCACACTGCCTGGATCAGTCCGCCAGGGGAGATGACGACGCCTAAGAATCGCCGTGGAGATATCAGCTTCCGGGCTTGAGAAAGCGCCCCAAAAGACGCACCGCCAGCTGATCCGCCGTCGTGGCCGATGCGACGAGCCTGCGGCCGCCGCCGGCAGACGTGGCTTCAGGGATTCAGCGGCTGGATCCGCTCCTTGCCCTGCATCGAAAAGCGGCTGATGGTGCTGGCGTTGAGATCCAGCTTCATCAGGTCCAGCGATCGGATCTGACTGTTCTCATAGGTGCGGAAGAGAAAGCGCTTGCGGGCCAGGTCGTTGGCGCTGGTCCACAGGGTGTAGTCGGCGAGCACATTGCCGTGCTCATCCTTGTGGCCTTCACGGGCTACCCCCTTGGGGATGTCGAAGTTGTTGAGCACATGGAACGCCTCGAGCACGGCGTCGTCGCCCGTCTTGCCCGGCTCGACGGAGGTGGAAAAGGCCGCCGCCCGCACGAAGCGCGAGGGGGGCGTGAAATCCCCAGGCAGGCCCAGCATGCCGGCGCCCATGCCAAGGGGCTGCAGCTTCACGCCTCCGACCGTGACGGGAGCGGGGTTGGTGAGCGAAAAGTTCACGTAGTTGCGCAGGTTCGTCATGTGCCAATCGAAGGACGGCGAATTCGCCATAACTCCCAGGGGATTGTCATGAACCTGAAGCTTGCCGTCGATGTATTCAATGACGATGCTTTTGCCGCTGGCATCATTGACGATGTAGTGAACGGGAGGGGTGAACCCCCAGGCCGGGAAGATCACATCCGCCACCACCACGTTGCCGATGTTGCGCCGCACCTCCTCCACGCTGGCGAAGCTCTCCAGAAGCCAGGAGCCGAGCTCCCAGGGGGCGAGGGTTCTGCCGGCACTCGCGGCGCTGAACTCCTGGAAGCCGGCGCTGCCGGGGAAGTAGAAGGTGCCCACCGCCAGGCCCTTTTCGTTGAGACCATCGAAGATGAAGGGCAGTTTCTCCCCGTTGGCACCGAGCGAGGCATAGCGGGATGTCCAGCGCATTCCCGCTTTGCCGCCGGGTGCGGTGCCGGTGCGCGCGAAGCCCCGGGGCACCATGATCACTTCGGATTTGATGTCTGTCGCAAACTCCAGGGTGCGCGCGAAGACCACATCGCCGTTGCGGGCGATCAGCCGGATCCCCGTGCAGGCCTCGGCTGCCTGGGCAGTGAGCAGGGCGGCGACGGCCAGGGCGCTAGCGAACAGGGTGCTCAGGGTGTGCTTCATCGGGGGCGTCGATGCGGGGCAGGTGATGCCTTCAGGCATTGTGGGCGCAAGGCTGGCTCCCTGCTGGGCTCAGCGGAATCACCTGGTGGGACACCACACCTAGGGCCCCTGCCAGAGAAAAGTATTGAAGGGTCTCCCGCCCAGTTTGCTGCGATGCCCCAGGGTGTTCTGGGTGGAGAGACTGACCACGGCGCCGAGGCGGTCGGCCACATTGAGGCAGTGCTGGAACTGCTGGGCGGTGTAGCACTGCACATCGAGCTGATTACAGCCGGCCCTGGGAACCAGGCGGGCCTGGAAAGGTTGGATGCTGCAGAAGATCGGTTTGGTGTACAGCTGCCGCAGCAGATAGAAATCCGCCAAGGTGTAATTGGCGAAGAAGTGATCGTCCACCTGGATCCCATCGCCGTGGCGGGCCTCATGCACCAGGTCTTCGATGCGCAGCGCGCGGTACTGCGGAGACTGCACCCACACCACGGGCAGGAGCCCCTGGCGGCGGGCCGCCTCTGCCGCCTCCTGTTGCATCGCGTCGGACACCTTGCGGACGTCCAGAAACACCATCCGGTAGTTGCTGGCGCGGATCTGGGCCATGGTCGTGTCCAGCGACCGCTGGGAGGCGTAGTACCAGATCTGGGGCTGCGACAGCCAGGTGCCGTTGGGGGCCGCCTGCACCGCCGCCGCGCCGAGGGCCAGGGCGGCCGCCAGCAGACGGCTTGCCACGCCGCCCGGATCTTTCACGCGCCGCGGAAGCATCGGCCGCACTCCTGAAGCATCGGATCGGGTTCGCCCGAGCTTGACGGCCCTAATCTGCGCCACGCAGGGGCCCTGTGACTTACCGCTCGCCACCGCCCCGTGCCTGCCTCCCTGCCCAGCCAGACCTGCGTTCTCGTGGTGGGAGCGGGCCTTGCACTGGGACCGGGCCACGGTGATCCACCCGCTCTCGCTGGAGATCTTCGAGGCGCTGGGGCTGGTGGAGCGGTTTCTCGAGGCCGGCTGCCGGCAGCGGCGGATCCTGATCCACGCCGACGGCCAACGGCTGGGGGAACTGGATCTGGCCGTCTGCGGCAGCCGCTACGGCTTGAACATCGGGCTCTCAGAAGAGGTGACAGAAGCGATCCTCACGGACCATCTCGAGAGCGCGGGGGGCACCGTGCAGCGCGCCTGCCGGCTGGTGGCTCTGCAGCCCAGCGGCGAGGGGGTGACCGCCACGGTGAGCTGCGGCGAGCAGGAGCAGTCCGTGCAGGCCCGCTGGGTGGTGGGCTGCGACGGCCTGCGCAGCACCACCCGCGAACTGAGCGGCATCAGTTTCGAGGGCCATGCCATCGCCCGCCCCTGGGCCGTGTTCGATGCGGCGGTGGAGGGCTGGGCCGACAGCCATGAGCTGAACGCGGCCTACCTCGACGCCTCGCCCCTGATCCTCACGGCACTGCCCGAGCAGCGCTGGCGTGTGTACCTGCGGCCCGCCGATGAGCAGGGCGATCTGGTGGCAGAGGCCTCCGACGTGCTGCGGCGCTACCTGCCGGCGGCCCGCTTCAGCGCCGTGGAGAACCCCAGCCGCTTCCACTGCCACAGCCGGGTGGCCAGCGCCTTCCAGGCCGGACCGGTGTTCGTGGCCGGCGATGCCGCCCACGTGTGCTCTCCCGCCGAGGGTCACGGCATGAACTGCGGGCTGCAGGATGCGGCCAACCTGGCCTGGAAGCTGGCGCTGGTGCACCACGGCGCCGCCGTTCCCGCCCTGCTGGACAGCTACGAACAGGAGCGGCGTCCGGTGGCGCAGCAGATCTGCCGCTCCGGCGACGCCACCGAGCAGGCCCACGCCCTGCAGGAGAGCGGAGAGCGTGCCGCCCGCGACCGGGCGATCGCCGCCATGCTGGCCAATCCGGTGGCCCGCCAACAGGAGGTGGTGGCGGAAACCGAGATGAACGTGAGTTACGCCGGCTCGGCGATCAGCGGCGGTAAGGGCGTCAAGGGTGGCCACCCCCTCGCTGCCGGGCAGCGGCTGCCCACCACGATCGCCCTGCCGCCCGGGGCCGGCGCGGCGCTGCTGCACCAGCTCACCCACCGGCGCGGCCACACGCTGCTGCTGCTGGCTGGTCCGCAGGCACCGCCGGAGGCACTCGCCACCCTGCAGGCAGAGCTGGAGGCCGACAGGGCCACCGGCACGGTTCCGCCGGCGCTGGTGGAGGCCGTGGTGTCGCTGCAACTGGAGGAGGCGCCCAGCCTGGGCCTTGGATCCCTCACCTTGCTGGCCGTGCGGCCGGACGGCTTCATCGGCCTGCGGGCCGACGCCGACCACCGCAGCGCGGTGCGGCGGTATGCCGGGCTCATTGGTAGTGGGTCCACATCCGCAACACCTTGACCACCTTCTCCTGCTCCAGCACTTGGTAAACAAGCCGGTGCTGGATGTTGATGCGCCGCGAGCATGCGCCGCGCAGATCACCCACCAACGCCTCGAAGGGAGGCGGCTGGCGGTAGGGATCCTCGGCCAGGAGATTAAGGAGCTGCTGGGCGCTGGTTTTGAGGGCAGGGGAGGCAGACGCCAACTTGCGGGCGTCTTTCTGGGCCTGTCGGGTGAACAGAACCGACCAACTCACCAACCCGGTTGGCTGCTCAGTTCCGTTGAGGGCGTGGCCATCCCATCCAGGATCGATTCGCGCATTCCAGGAATCGAGACAAGGTGCAGGGTTTCCTGGATGGCCCGCCAGTCTTCTTCCGAGAGGAGCACGGCGTTGCCGCGCTTGCCGGTGATCTGGATCGGCTCATGGGATTGCCCCACCTCGTCGATGAGGGCGTACAGCCGCTTGCGGGCCTCGGTGGCGGAAAGGCTGCTCACTGACCCTCCAGAAGGCGTACGCCAAAGCGTACTTCTCTCGGTTCTCGTCCGGGCTGGTTTCGTTGTGGCATCAGCAGGGGGAGAAGATGGCCTCAACGTCAGGGCCAGGCCCAAGGCAGCCCAACACCCGAGAGACCCGTGACGACAACAGTGCCCGCAGCAGTTCCCGCAGCAGTTCTGACAACAACCTTCGCTGAGTTTGCCCAACGGGCCAACTATTCGCTGCTGGATTCACTGCATGCGGATCCTCAGGCGAGCGGCGATGGCCACGATCACCGGCCCCGCCAGGTGTTCTCCGGTCATTACGTGCCGGTGACGCCAACCCCGCTTCCAGCGCCGGAGTATGTGGCGCACAGCAGAACCCTGTTCCACGAACTGGGCCTGAGCGATGAGCTGGCCCACGACGACCAGTTCATCCGGCTGTTTTCCGGCGACATCAGCGTGGCGCGGGAGCCGATGCGACCGTTCGGCTGGGCAACCGGTTATGCCCTCTCGATCTACGGCACCGAATACATCCAGCAGTGTCCGTTCGGAACCGGCAACGGCTATGGAGATGGCCGGGCCATTTCCGTGTTCGAAGGCGTATTCAAGGGCAGGCGCTGGGAGATGCAACTCAAAGGCGGTGGCCCGACGCCCTACTGCCGCGGGGCCGATGGACGGGCGGTTCTCCGCTCCAGCGTGCGCGAGTTTCTGGCGCAGGAGTTCATGCACGCCCTGGGGGTTCCTACCTCACGCTCGCTGACGCTGTATGTGTCCAGGTCTGAAACCGTGCGCAGGCCCTGGTACTCGCCGAACTCCACGTCATTCGATCCCGACATCCTGGTGGACAACCCTGCGGCGATCACCACCCGCGTGGCGCCGTCGTTTCTGCGGGTGGGCCAGCTGGAGCTGTTCGCCCGTCGCGCCCGCAGCGAGGCCCATCCGGGTGCTCTGAACGAGCTGCGGATGATCGTTCAGCACCTGATCGAGCGGAACTACCGGCCGGAGATTGATCCGAGTCTGGATTTCAGCGACCAGGTGGTTGAGCTGGCGGAATTGTTTCGCGGGCGGCTCACCGCACTGGTGGCGAACTGGATGCGGGTTGGCTACTGCCAGGGCAATTTCAACAGCGACAACTGCGCCGCCGGTGGCTACACCCTCGACTACGGACCCTTCGGCTTCTGCGAACTGTTCGACCCCAGATTTCAGCCCTGGACCGGCGGCGGCGAGCATTTCTGCTTCTTCAACCAACCAGTTGCGGCTGAAGCCAATTACCAGATGTTCTGGTCCGCCATCAGGCCATTGCTCGATGGCAACACAGAGGCAGTGGCGCGGCTGGATCAGATCCGCGACGGCTTCAGCGAAGCGATGAACCAGGAGATCGAGGCGATGTGGGCCAGCAAGCTCGGCCTGATCACCTACGACGCCGCGCTGGTGAACGAGCTATTTGAGCTGATGGTGAGCTCCAAGGCGGACTACACGATCTTCTTCCGCCGGCTGTCTGAGATTCCAGAGCAACTCTCCACCTTGAAAGAGAGCTTCTACCTGCCCAGCTCAGAGCAGCTCGATGCGCAATGGACTCAGTGGCTGCAACGCTGGCGGGATCGCATCACGGCAGCCGGCGACACCAACGCGACATCCGAGGCGATGAAACGCGTCAACCCCAAAGTCACCTGGCGCGAGTGGCTGATCGCGCCCGCTTATCAACAGGCTGAGCAAGGTGAATTCGGAGCGATCCAGGAGCTGCAGGACGTGTTCAGCCATCCCTACGACGAGCCAGCAGCTGAGCTGGCGGCGACATACGACCGCCTGAAGCCCCGGGAATTCTTCAACGCCGGTGGCGTGTCCCACTACAGCTGTTCGTCGTGAGCGGTTTGGGCCGATACTGAGCAGATCTCTCTGGCCCCACGAGCCTCGCCCTCGCCCAGCCACAGCTCGACGCCATCGCCGACGCCTGCCGGCAACACCAGGTGCTGCGCATGCATCTGTTTTGCTCGGCCGTGCGGGACGACTTTGAGCCCAGCCGCAGCGACCTGGATCTGTTAGTGGAGTTCCAGCCGATCGAACCCGGAGCCCTGGTGCGCGCTTACTTCGGCCTGGAGCAACAACTTGCCTCGATCACATGCAAGTCGGTGGATCTGGTGATGGCCGATGCCGTGCACAATCCCTATGTGCGCCGCACGATCGAAGCGTCGAAGCAGCTGATTGATGAAGCGTGATCCACGGGCCTTTCTCAGCGATGTGGTCGAGGCATGCCAAGCCATCTCGATGGCCGTCGATGGCATCAGCCTCGATGACTACGGCGAGATGAAGACCTGTTTGCTCAGATTGATCAGGCACCACAGATCATCAGTTTTCGAAACAAGCTCACCCACGAGTATGTAACCATCAACGATCAGCTCGTCTGGGGCGTGATCCAGAGCAACCTGCCGGTTCTTTTGGAGCAGTGCACCCATCTGCTCAGTGATCTCAATGAAGCCCAAAGGCCCGCTTCGGGAAGTTAGCCGAAGCCCAGATTTGGCTGGAAGGTCATCTCGACAAGCTCTCCTCCATAGAGGGAGTGGTGGCTTCTCGTAGGTTGGTGAGGGCCTCCTCGATGGGCTGCCCCTCCGTTCTTGTGCCCGTTTCAGGGTTGGAGGCCAGATACCTTTCTTCCTCCGCTGGTGTGGGTGCAGCGGTGAGTTTCATCGGCACAGGTGCAGAGATCTCAGTTTGACGGGCTCTAGCCGTTGCCGCCCCTCTCACACCGACACCGCCAGCTCCAGATAGAACGCCCACGGAACGCCATGTGCAGCCGCCAGCGAATCGCCATCGGCCGTTCGCCTTCGTGGCTCACATAATCGGTAAAGCCCAGGTATACGAACGGCAGCGTGACGCCGCCGCGCCGGTTCTCAACTGCTGGGCAGAAGCCCTCGGCTACGCGGCCGGAGAAGGGGCGGGCCTCGTTCAATGAGCCGAACGCCGCGAATACCTCGGCGCGGGAGTAGCGGCCGTGGAGCTTCAAGGGCAGCGGCGGGGCTGGATCGCCTGCGGGCAGAAGCGGCCAGGCGAGCGGCGCCACCAGGTGGTCGGTGCGGATGAGGGGGCGGCCGACAGCTGCTCCACAGCTGAACACGCGTCAGCACAACCGCTCCGGGTGATCCAGATGCACCTGCCCTGGCCAACCCATTGTGAGCGAACCGTGTTACTGCAAACCACCAGAAAATGCCTTTAGGATGCCATCAGACCACTTCCAATCCTTCCCTCGTCGTCCATGGCCCAAGCCAGTGCCATCGTGCGTCATCCGCCTGCGGCCTTAGAGCAGAGCCTGGAGCGCCTGGGTCGCAACATCCGCACGGCACGGTTGCGGCGCCGCTGGCGCCTGGAGGATGTGGCCGAGCGCATGGGGGTGACGCGCTACACGGTGGCCGATGTGGAGAAGGGCAAGGCAGGTACCTCCGTAGCGGCCTATCTCGGGGCGCTCTGGGCTCTCGGGCTGCTCGATCAGATGGCCGAGGTGGCTGATCCGGATCGGGATGAGGAGGGCAAGGCCCTGGAGGGTGCCCGCAGCCCGAAACAGGCCCCCCGCTGGCGCCGGCTGGATGACAACTTCTGACCATGACAGCTGAGCAGGAGTGCTTCGTTTATGTGGTGCTGCCGGGAGCGACGGAATTCGTCACGGCCGGGCGGTTCAAGCTCCAGAAGGATCGCCAGGGTCGTCCGGTCGGTGCGTTCGTGTACGGCCGCACTTACCGCGAGCGATCCGATGCCGTGGAGCTCGACCCGGTGGAGTTGAGGCTGGGCGCACGCCCGTTCGAAACCGGACGTATGGGCGGCTTTTTCGGGGCTCTGCGCGATGCGCTGCCGGATTTCTGGGGCCGACAGGTGATCGCCCGCCACGCAGGAATGGGGGGGGCCAGCGATTTCGATCTGCTGCTGCTTGGGCCGGATGATCGTGCTGGTGCTCTCGCTTTTGGCCGCAATGTCGAGCCACCGGCGCCGGAGCGTCATTTCAACCGAACCCTTGATCTGGAACGGATTCAGCACGTGGCTGATGCGATCCTTGCCGATCAACCGCTCAGGCCGGATTCGGCCCAGGGCCAGGTGGAGGAACTGCTGCGTGGGCCAGGCACCTCCATGGGTGGAGCACGGCCTAAAACCACCGTGGAGCATGAAGGTGCTCTCTGGCTGGCCAAGTTTCCGGCACCGATGGACACCTGGAACCAACCGCGGGTGGAGCATGGAGTGCTGCTGTTGGCCCGGCGCTGCGGGTTGCAGGTGGCGGCAAGCCAGCTCACGCAGGTTGGGGAGGCTGATGTGCTGCTGGTGAAGCGCTTCGATCGTGAATGGAGTGGGGATGGTTATCGGCGCCACAGGATGGTGAGCGCCCTCACGTTGCTGCAGGCCGAAGACAGCGCCACCGATCGCGAGAAGTGGTCGTATCGGTTGCTGGCAGATGAACTCCGGCGCGCCAGCGACCGGCCTACTGAAGATCTGCGCGAACTCTTCAGCCGCATCTGCTTCAACGCGGCAGTCTCCAATCTTGATGATCACCCGCGCAACCATGCCCTGCTGTCCCGCTCCAGCAGCTGGCGGCTGAGCCCCGCCTACGACCTCACCCCCGGAACCATGCGAACCGAAACCCGGCGCGATCTGGCCATGGTCTGCGGCTTGGAGGGCGGCCTACTCAGCCGTTGGGCCAACCGGGGCACGATCGTGGCTGGGGCCGCATGGTTCCGCCTGGAGCGGGAGGAGGCGGAATCGATCGCCACGAGGGTGTTCACCACCGTGGCGGTGGAGTGGGAGAGCACCCTGCGCAGCGTCGGCGTCAGTCAGGCCGACTGCGAGCTCGTTCGGGGGGCATTTCTATATGCGGGGCTGAATCTTGACGCTCAAACCGCCACCGCCAGCTCCGGATAGAAGGCACCCGGAATCGGCCGCTGCAGCCGCCAACGAATCGCCATCGGCCGCTCAGGTAGCGCTGCCGGTGGCGGAGGCGGTGGTGGTGGTGCTCTGGCTCTCCCCGTGGAACTGCGACGGGGCCAGGGCCAGGTCGCGGTAGCAGTTGGACGGGGAGAAGAGGGCTTCGCTCTTGTTGAGGGTCACGAACAGCAGGTCGGTCTGGCTGGGTTCGTGCCAGAGGAACCGAGGGCACAGCCGACGACATGACAGGAGATCAACGAGGAGATCAAGGTTTATCGCCAGGAGCAACGGATTGTTGCTGCTTCTTGATCCCATAGTCTCTTTCTGGATTGATCTGGCAGAGAGTATTTCGTTGATCCAGTATTCAAGTTGCGCCGAGGCTGGCGAGAATCTTGCGGGCCAGTGGTTCCTTGATTTCGTTGTGTCTGGGGATAGCTTCCTTCATACCAGTGGCTGGATTGATCCAGATGGAGTGTGAAGCTCCTTCCCGTTTAAGAACACATCCAGCCATACGTAGCCGCCGTTCCAGATCACGGCGTTTCATCCGATCTGCAGGGGCATGCGCACGGCATCGGTTGGCAGGCCACGGCTGATATCAGCCTCACGATCTTCAAGCAGCAGCTCAATGGCGGCCTGCAGATCCTTTCTTGCTTCTTCCATGGATTCTCCCTGGCCGTTAGCGCCGGGAATCTCCAGGCAGATCGCCCAGAAGCCACCCTCCGGAGCTGGCTCGATCACGGCAGTCAGTTCCCCCTTCATCAAACCAGCCTCGTTACCACATTTCAATCAGTTTAGGTTCAACAAAAAAGTGGCAGCAGTCAGGGATCCGACCAGGCGCCCTCTCTTGACGCGTTGCCCCCCTTCAAACCGCCAACCCCATCCCCTGCATCCACCCCGCCGGGATCGCCCTATCCAGCCGCCAGCGAATCGCCATCGGGCGCTCGCCTTTGTGACTTTGGAAGGTGGCGCTACCTGGCCGCCGGCCAGCGTGGCGGAGCCACCAGCCGAGGCACACGAATGGTTCGGTGACGCTGCCCCGCTTGCGCTGCTCGCGCTTGTAGCGCAGGGGTTTCAGCGTGGCGAGCGCACTTCGACCCAGGGCTCACCTTCACCAAGGCTGGCCACAGCCTGCTCAAGGGTGCGCAGCAGCACGGCCTGGAGAGCCCAGCGGCATAAAGATCAAGGACATCGCTCACGCGGATCCGCATTCCTCTGATGCAGGGCTTGCCGCCGCACTGGGATGGGTTGTGGGTGATGCGGGAATGAGCCATAAAAACAGGCTACCGGCTCCAGCCCTCCTCAAACCGCCACCGCCAGCTCCGGATAGAACGCCCCCGGAATCGGCCGCTGCAGCCGCCAGCGAATCGCCATCGGCCCCTCACCTTCGTGGCCCATGGATCCGGCAATGCGCAGGCACAGGAACGGCAGCGTGTAGCCGCCGCATCTCGAGTGATGGGGGAGGAATAGACCCATCCAGGCGTTGGATGCTTTCAAGTCGCTGGCTAAGGCATTGGGGCGTCTTTGCTCAGCACATCCTGCAGAGAGGTTTTGAGGCCAGGGAGGTCATTCTGGATCGCATCCCAGAGGATCAGCTGATCCACGGTTTCGTAGACATGGATGATTCTGTTGCGTGTACCCACGATGCGGCGGAGATCGGGGATGACGTCAAGAACGCTGGGATCGGCATCCAGGGCCCGCTTGAGTGCCGCTCCGATGATTTCGAACTTACGTTCTACTGCTGATTGAATCAATTCATCGCCAAGGTAGTGATCAGGGGTGCAGTTTCAATGAAGCGCTCAATCGCCTCGATGGCCTCAAAGGCGTCAAGCAGGCGCTTCAGCGCCTCCATTCGCATGTTCAGAGTTCCAGGAGAAGCCGCCGTGACGCGTCCACGTCTTTGCGGAAAAAGGGATTGTGGATCATGGATTCCGTCAAGAGATCCACCGGACGGCCGAAGAGGGCTTCCAATTCATCAGCGAAGGAACAGAAGCGGCGGGCGTAGCCAGGTTCCCGCTGGCCCGTCATCTGCACGATGAAGTCCAGGTCACTGCTGGCAGGGTCAAACAGGCCCTTCGCCGCCGAGCCGAACACTTCCAGCCGATCCACGCCGTAGCGGTTGCACAGGTGCCTGAGCGGCTCGAGCTGATCGGCCAATAAGGGCAGCAGTGGGGCAACCGTGTCCATGGGCTCAGGCTAATGGAGCCCGGGTTTTCCCTCAAAACGCGAACGCCAGGGTTGGCGAGGAACAGCCAGGCATCCATATCGCCGGAATCTGCCGCTCCAGCCGCAAGCGGATCTCCATGGGCCGAGGGCCAGGTCGCGGTAGCGGGTGGAGGGGGAAAAGAGGGCTTTGCATTTGCGCAGGGTGATGAACAGCAGGTCGGTGGCGCTGGGCTGGTGCCAGAGCACGCCTTCGCGGTGGATCCAGGGGGCGTCGGCGGTGAGGACGCCGAACGCGGCTTCGATCTCGGCGCGGCTGTAGCGGCCGTGCACGCGCACCGGGATGGGCAGGGTCCAGGGCAGCGGGTGCAGGCGGCGGCCTGCCAGAGCAGGGCCAGGGCGTCGGGAAGGGGGCGGAAGCGGCGGCCGGTGCCGTTTCCGCAGGGTGGCCAGCCCTCATTCGTCGGCGCGGTGGGCAGAAAGCTTCGTGGCCTGTTCTTTGTGGCTTCGCGATGATGAAGCCCATGACCACCACGCCGACCCCACTGGTGACCCGCGAGGCGTTGCAGGCCTTCACGCAGAGGTTGTTGGAGCGCTACGCCCCCGAGAAGGTGATCCTGTTCGGTTCCTTGGCTCGTGGTGAGGGGCGCTGGGATTCCGATGCCGACATCCTGGTGGTGATGCCCTTCGAGGGGCGCCACCTGGCCAAGATCCGTGAAATGCGCCGTCTGTGCCCGGTGCGATTCCCCCTGGATCTACTGGTGCGGCGGCCGGAAGAGATTGAGGTTCGCTACCGGGGGGGTGATCCGGTCGTGCGCGAGGCGCTTGACCATGGAGAGGTGCTCCATGGTTGAACCCTGGTCGGCCGTGCCGGAGTGGATGGCCAAGGCGGAAGGCGATTGGGAGGCCTTGGAGATCCTCCTGACCGGAAACAGCCCCGGCTTGCGAGATGCGGTGGTGTTTCACGCCCAGCAATGTGTGGAGAAACTGCTGAAAGCTCGGTTGATTCAGCTCGGGCAGACGGTTGACAAGATCCATGATCTGGCTGCCCTGTCTCGCCAGCTGGAAGCTGTGGATGGCCAATGGAGCTGGGATGGTACGGAACTGGCTGATCTCTCTTCAGGAGCGGTGCTCGCTCGCTACCCGGGTTTTGAGACCTCGGCCGAGGAACAGGCAGAACTCGTGCAGTTCGCCAGCCAGCTGAGGCAGGCACTGAAAATCCTGCTTGGCTCCGACAAGCCAGAAGCGTGAACAAGACGACCGATGGGGTTGGCCCTCAAACCGCCAACGCCATCACCGGCAGCCACGCCGCCGGAATCGCCCGCTCCAGCCGCCAGCGGATCGCCATCGGCCGCTCGCCCTCATGACTCTCGTACCGCGCAAACCCCAGACAAACGAACGGCTCTGTGACCGTGACCTACCGGCGCTGCTCCCGCACGAACAGCAGCACCCGTGAGCCCCGCGCCTCGTGGTGGATATACAGCTGCCCGGTAGCGGGTGGAGGGGGAGAAGAGGGCTTCGCTTTTGCGCAGGGTGATGAACAGCAGGTCGGTGGCGCTGGGCTGGTGAGCGAGCACGCCTTCGCGGTGGATCCAGGGGGCGTCGGCGGTGAGGACGCCATAGCCGCCAGGCTTCTGCGTAGGCGAAGCCTTCTCGAAGAGAAGCAGTGGGCGGCTTCGATCTCGGCCCGGACGTAGCGGCCGTGCACGCGCAGATTCAGGTTCCGTGATGAAAGGCTTCAGAGGACATCGATGAACGTTTCCGCGTCGACTTCTGCCTGGCGAAGAACGCTTCCAAGTGTCCCCACCGCCAGATCACGCCGATGGAGAGGTACCACGCATGTGACGCTGGCGTCGCCACTTTCAGGGTTGGGGGACTGTCTTCGCAGCACCACATGGCTGCCTTTCCGACGCACGATCTCGAAACCGAGGCAACTTAGGCAACGTTGACCTCGAAGGTGGTCAGCAGCCGGGGCGCCAGAGCAGGTTGCGGACATTCCTCCAGGTAGAGCTCGGTGGCTTCGCGCAGGTTGGCCAGGGCTTCCTCGATGGTGTCGCCTTGGCTCGCGGTGCCGACCTCGGGGCACTCCGCCACGTAGACCTCATCTTCCCGGTACAGGATCGCCGTGAGGCGCTGGGGGGTGGCGGTCGTCATGGTCGCCGGGGTGGTTTGGCCTTCAGTCTGGCTGGTCTCAAACCGGCAACGCCACGTTGAGGGGCGCTGCGGCAGAGCCGGCGCCGCGGATCCCGTAGAAGTCGGCAGGCTCCATGGCGAGGGCTGATCACGATTGTGGACCGCTTCCAGGAAGCCGTGTGGAAGGCGGCATGAGAGCGCAAGCTTGGTCTAGACTCGATATCGATCAACGGTGGGGTGTCATGCGCGCCAAGTTGTTCCGCAACGGCCGCAGCCAGGCGGTGCGGCTGCCGGCCGAGTTCCGCTTTGAGGGCACAGAGGTGGAGGTGCATCGCGATCCCGAGAGTGGCGCTGTGGTGCTCACACCGGTTCGACCATCGGCCCGCGCCTTGCTGGATCAAAGAGATGACCTGCTGCAGGAGCCTGGGTTCCAGGCCGAGCTGGAAGCGTTTTTCGAGGGGTTGCGCGACACGCGCCCTGCGGAACCGGTGGAGTTCATCTGATGGCTGCGGCAAAGGGGAGGCTGATGTTCGACACCAACGCCGTGAACGCCTTTCTGAAAGGCCTGTCGCCGTGCCTGGATACCTGGGTGCGTGAGCAATGCTGTTGCCTGTCGTCGATCGTGGTGGCGGAGATCCGTTACGGCCTGGAGAAGCTGCCGCCAACGTCGCGGTTGCAGGCGCTGGTGGAGAACACCCTCAAGACCCTGGAGATCCTGCCCTGGTCGGAAGCCTGCGCCAGGGTGTATGGCCGGCTGCGGGCCGATCTCGAGCGCAACGGGAAGCCGTTGGCGGCGATGGATCTGCTGATCGCCAGCCATGCCCTCAGCGAAGGTTGCGCCCTGGTGACGGCGGATCAGGCCTTTGCCAATGTGGCCGATCTGCACCTGGAGGCCTGGTAATGGCCAGCAGGCAGGGGTTGGCCAGGTGCCTTCCTACTTGGCGTTCTGCCCCCCCTCAAACCGCCAACGCCATCACCGGCAGCCACGCCGCCGGGATCTCCCGCTCCCCCTCGTGACTCTCGTAGCGCGCAACCCCCAGGCAAACGAAAGGCTCGGTGACCGTGCCCTGCCGGCTCTGCTCTGGCTCTCCCAATGGAACCGGGAGGGGCCGAGGGCCAGGTCGCGGGTGCGGGTGGTTGGGGAGGAGAGGGCTTCGCTTTTGCGCAGGGTGATGAACAGAAGGCCGATGATGGTGGGCTGGTGCCAGCGCACGCCTTCGCGTTGGATCCAGGAGGCTTCTCATTCCCTCACGACCAGGCTGTTCGTCAGGACAGAACGGTCTTCAGCTGAAGGATCAGCAGCGGCAATTCCACCTGGATCACATCCCACACCACATCAAGATCGACTCCCAGGTAGGCGTGGATGAGTTGATTGCGCATCGCGATGATCTCCCGCCAGGGGATCTCAGGATGAGCCAGCTTCACCTCCTCTGGGATGCGAGTGGCGGCCTCGCCGATCAGCTCGATGTTGCGAAGAACGGCGTCCTGCATCAGCTGATTTGCCTCGAACTGTGCACGGTC
The DNA here is from genome assembly GCF_002252625.1 of Synechococcus sp. 1G10. Taxonomy (GTDB): domain Bacteria; phylum Cyanobacteriota; class Cyanobacteriia; order PCC-6307; family Cyanobiaceae; genus Regnicoccus_A. The sequence continues at coordinate 48,611 of NZ_NQKW01000007.1, forward strand.
CAGCTCAGCGCAGTAGCGCACGGCACGATGGGCAAACCGATCCATGTCCTGCGCATAGAGGCGCCAGTCATGTTTCGGACTGCCATCAGAGGGGGATGGCATCCGCCTCCACCGCAGACCTGAGCTCCTGCCGGAGTGCTTGTTCTGTCACCAGATCGACAGGTTGCTGGAGCAGATCTTCCAGGAACAGCTGAAGGCCATAGAAGCGTCTGGCGGTGGCAGGGCCGTCGAAGGCCACCAGCAGATCCACATCGCTGCCCGGTGTTGCTGTGCCACGCGCCCAGGAGCCGAATAATCGCAGGCTGTGCACGCCGAAACGCTCACTCCAGACGGGCGCGTGCTGGCGTAACTGGCTGATCAACGTTTCTGAACTGACGTCCATGGCCGGCAAGGAACGCTCAGGAGTGATCTGGCATGAGGCTAAACCGCCACCGCCAGCTCCAGATAGAAGCACCCCGGAATCTCCCGCTGCAGCCGCCAGCGAATCGCCATCGGGAGATCGCCTCCGCAGAAGCTCAGCGCGGCGCGCGAATTTCGACCCAGGGTTCCCCTTCGCCAAGGCTGGCCACAGCCAGCTCAAGGGTGCGCAGCAGCACGGACTGAAGAGCCTGGTTGGAACTGTTCCCCACACGAAGCCAGATCACCTGGGGTGGTGGGCCCTGCTCGAAGAGGAGATGCAGGAAGTCGCGATCCTTCGTCATCACCACTGCGCCTGCCGATCTGGCCTGGGCGAAGATCTCCCGGTCATCCGCATTCCTGAGGCCGAGCTCTCTGACTGGCACCGCCTGGATCGGAGTGAATTGTGCTGTGATCCAACTCGCGAGGTCTGGTGACAACTGAGCATCAAGCCAGAGAATCACGCCACCAGAACAGGGTGGTTCAACTCGCGGGCGGCGTAGCTGAGGGCCGCCTGCAGATCTTCCGGCTCAAGATCAGGAAGCTCGGAGAGGATCTGATCGGGGGAGAGCCCAGCGGCATAAAGATCGAGCACATCGCTCACGCGGATCCGCATGCCTCTGATGCAGGGCTTGCCACCGCACTGGGCTGGGTTGTGGGTAATGCGCGAATGAGCCATTGCAACAAGCTAGCGGCTTCAGCCCTCCTCACACCGCCACTGCCAGCTCCGGATAGAAGGCCTCCGGAATCGCCCGCTGCAGCCGCCAGCGAATCGGCAAAGCCCAGGCACAGGAACGGCAGCGTGGAGCCGCCGCATCTTGAGTGATGGGGAGGGATAGGCCCATCCAGGCGTTGGATGCGTTCAAGTCGCTGGCTAAGGCCTTGGGGTGTCTTTGCTCAGCACATCCTGCAGAGAGGTTTTGAGGCCAGGGAGGTCATTCTGGATCGCATCCCAGAGTTGCGTGTACCCACGATGCGGCGGAGATCCGGGATGACAGTAAGAACGCTGGGATCGGCATCCAGGGCCCGCTTGAGTGCCTCTCCGATGATTTCGAACTTACGTTCTACGGCTGACTGGATCAGTTCATCGTCAAGGTAGTGATCAAGGGTGCAGTTCACAATGAAGCGCTCAATCGACTCGATGGCCTCAAAGGCGTCATGCAGGCGTTTCAGCGCCTCCATTCGCATGTTCAGAGTTCCAGGAGAAGCCGCCGTGACGCGTCCACGTCTTTGCGGAAATAGGGATTGTGGATCATGGATTCCGTCAGGAGATCCACCGGACGGCCGAAGAGGGCTTCCAATTCATCGGCGAAGGAACAGAAGCGCCGGGCATAGCCCGGTTCTCGTTGGCCCGTTATCTGCACGATGAAGTCCAGGTCACTGCTGGCAGGGTCAAACAGGCCCTTCGCCGCCGAGCCGAACACTTCAAGCCGATCCACGCCGTAGCGGTCGCACAGGTGCCTGAGCGGCTCCAGCCGGTCGACCAGCAAGGGCAGCAGTGGGGCAGCCGTTTCCATTGAGTCAGGTTAGTGGAGTCCTGGGTTCCCTCACACCGCCACCGCCAGCTCCGGAGGAGATGCCACTGAGGCGGCCATCAATCGTGCGGGATCAAAGAACTCTGAGGAACTCACTGACGTCGACCTGAGCCTAGCGAAAAGGCCTGCGAGGGTGCCCACCTTGACCGTTCGATGCAACGGAATCACGCAACCCCGGCTACCGCAGCGCATCACCATATGGCTCCGTTCTGCCGGACAGCGCTGAACCCCAGGCGTTCCAATGCCCGAATAACCTCCCGACCAGAAAGGTGCGGAAGTTCAGGTATGGGCAGGAATGCTGAACATCGTGACCAGTGGGTGGCCCGTCACAGCGAGTGGGAACTCCTCGAGATACAAAGATGTCGCCTCACGCAGATTTGCAAGTGCTTCATCAATGGACTCGCCCTCGCTTGCGGTGCCGGTTTCGGGGTTGTAGGCCAAATAGCCGCCTTCTTCGGCTGGGATGAGCACGGCTGTCAGTTCCATGGACCTACGGCTTTCACTCCATCCTGACAGGGCTGGCAGCGGTCGCCAGCTCCCGATAATCTGCCCCCTGAATCTTTTGCTGCAGCCGCCATCCTTGATAGCTCATTCGCTATCAGCCGTTTGCCCTCATGGGTCTCGTAGCTAGCGGAGCCAAGACGCTACAACGGCTTGGTGACACTGCCTTGCTTGCAGTACTCGCATACATAGCCCTGGCCGGAGGGAAGGAGCGGGCTTCAACTTGCGCCGAGGCTGGCGAGAATCTTGCATGCCAGCGGTTCCTTGATTTCATTGTGCCTGGGAACGGCTTCCTTCACACCAGTGGCTGGATTGATCCAGATGGAGTGTGAAGCACCTTCCCTTTTGAGGAGACATCCAGCCATGCGTAGCCGCCGTTCAAGATCGCGGCGTTTCATCCGATCTGCAGGGGCATGCGCACGGCATCAGCTGGAAGGCCACGGCTGACATCAGCCTCACGATCTTCGAGGAGAAGCTCAATGGCGGCCTGCAGATCATTCCTTGCTTCCTCCAAAGATTCTCCCTGGCCATTGGCGCCGGGAATCTCAAGGCAGATCGCCCAGAAGCCACCCTCCGGAGCAGGCTCGATCACGGCAGTGAGTTCCCCTTTCATCAGATCCGCCCCAGTTACACGTTCGAATGATTTTAGGTGCAAAGAAGTTTGTCAGCAGCCAGGGTTTGACCACGTGTCTTTTCTCTTGACGCGGTCGCCTCCATTCGACTGTCAGCTCAAACCGCCACCGCCAGCTCCGGATAGAAGCCCCCCGGAATCGCCCTCTGCAGCCGCCAACGGATCGCCATCGGCCGCTCGCCCTCATGGCTCACGTAGTCGGCAAAGCCGAGGCACAGGAACGGCAGCGTGACGCCGCCGCGCCGGTTCTCCTCCCGCACCAGCAACAGCACGCGGCTGCTGCGCTCGCGATGGTGGATATAGCGCTGGCCGGTGGCTGAGGCTTCGCGGGTGAGGCTCTGGCTCTCCCAGTGGAACTCAGTTCGGGAAATGGCGTAGTCGTTGTAGCGGGTGGTGGGGGAGAACAACCGCTCACTCTTCTTGAGGGTGATGAAGAACACGTCGCAGCGCGACGCCTCATCAAAGCCGAAGGCTTCTGCGCAGCAGTAGAACACCCCCTCCCGGCCCGGGAAGGGGCGGGCTTCGTGCAATAAGCCGAACGCCGCGAACACCTCGGCGCGGGAATAGCGGCCGTGGAGCTTCAAGGGCACGGGCGGGGCTGGTTCGGCGGCGGCCACAAACGGCCATTCGAGCGGCGCCACCAGGTGATCGGTGCGCTCCAGCAGCAGCGCGAACAGCTCCACCAGCTCGGCGCGGATGGCGCAAGCGGCCCAGAGCCGCACCAGGGCTTCGGGCAGGGGCAGGTGCTGGCGGCCACTGCCCCAGAGCTGGGCCAGCAGCATCCGCCACTGGCGCTCCGCACACAGCTCCAACCCCGCCGGATCGGGCGCCACGGGCCGCTGCAGCTGATCCACCAGCCAGCGCAGGCGCTCGGGGTCGTCGAGATGCAGCAGGCCGCCGGCGATGCCACGCCCCAACCGCTTCTCATCCGGCGTGGGCTCCCCGGAGGCCGCCGCCGCCCCCCAGCCCAGCTCCCGCTGAAGCAATGCCCAACACCCCGCCACCCGATAAAACTCCCCCAGCTCCATGCCGAGCCCGTCGAGCAGCGCCGCCAGCGAGCAGGCCCCGAGGCGGCGGCATTCGGTCAGCAGCTGGGGCCGGCGGCTGGGCAGCGACTCGCGCAGATTGGAAAGCACCCGCTCCGTGGAGACGCGATCGAGCTGGAGGCTGCAGCCGGCGGGGAGGAAGGGGAAGCCGGTTTCGAGCTGCTGGCGCAGCTGATCGCGGGTGCCGCCGAGCAGGGCGCGGTAGCGGAGGTCGTGGCGGAAGCGGCGGTGGGCCTGGCCAATGAAATCCAGAACGGTGAGGCAGCTCTTGCCCGGGCAGAGGCGCAGACCGCGGCCGAGCTGCTGGAGGAACACGATCGCGCTCTCGGTGGGCCGCAGGAACAGCACGGTGTCGATCTCGGGGATGTCGAGGCCTTCGTTGAACAGGTCGACGGCGAAGAGGATCTGCAGCTCTCCGGACCTGAGGCGGCGGATCTGCTCGGCGCGCTCGTCGCGGGAGCTGGAGGCATCCAGGGAGGCGGCGCGCAGGCCGACCTCGGCACATTTGCGGGCCATCCAGCTGGCGTGCTCCACGCTCACGCAGAAGCCCAGGGCCCGCATCGTGGGCACGTTCGTGATCTTGGCGGACAGTTCGCGCAGGATCAGGCGCAGGCGGGCGTCGTCGGCGGTGTAGAGGTTGGAGAGGGCCTCGGTGGCGTAGCCGTTGCGGCGCCATTCGATGCGCGAGAGGTCGGTGCCGTCGTGGAGGCCGAAGTAGTGGAAGGGGCACAGCAGGCCCTGGTCGAGGGCGCTCCAGAGCCGCAGCTCGGCGGCGGTGTGGCCCCCGAACCAATGGAGGATGTCGAGCCCGTCTGTGCGTTCGGGGGTGGCGGTGAGGCCGAGCAGCAGGGACGGCGCCAGGTGGGCCAGCCAGCGCTCGTAGCTGGAGGCGGCGGCGTGGTGGAACTCATCGACGATCACCACGTCGAAGGTGCCCGGCGCCAGGCCCGCCGGATCGATCCCCGCGAGCGACTGCACCGAGGCGAACACATGGCGCCCCTGGCCGGGACGCTGGCCATCCACCAGCAGCTCACCGAAGGAGCCATCGCGCAGCACCTGGCGGAAGGTGGCGAGGCTCTGCTGGTACGGCCCGCTGAAAAGGTGGCACTGACTACTGAGCGGGAGTACGCCTGTTCTCCAGGATCTTCGAGACGCTGCATCTAGTGTTGCCAGAACTTTCAGACGCCATGGCTGCTCAGCTCACATGGGTCACGACCCCTGCGCTCGGCCAGGGGAGATCAAGCGGTGGCAGTGCTGCCGCTGAACTGTTCGAGGGCGGTGGCAGCCAGCGCAGAAGGACCCTCCTGGAGACCCTCGTACGGGAGATCTGCCAGAACAGCACGGATCAGCGCCGCGGCAGAAAGGCTGCGGAGGTCTGCTTCGACCTGATCCTTCTGCGAGGGCAGGAGCGTGATGCTTTTCTCTCCGCCATGAACTGGGAGGCGCTGCGTCCCCATCTGGCTGCCGTGCGAGGGGGAGGCGGAGCAGCGCTGACCCTGCGTGCCGGTCTTGAGGCGATGGAGGCCGAAACTCTGGTCTGCCTCCGCATCAGTGACAACATTACGACGGACTTGAGTAGAGATAACTGACTTCTCGCCAGGAGGGGGAGCGCAATGCCGAAAGATTGGATAGAGTAAAGCAAGCAACCCAGTATTAGATTCAGAGTATACTCAGTTTTTTGTATTTCAGTTAGCCCTAAGAGGTCCACGGCCAGAGACGTCACTTTTTCAAAATACAACCGATGACGAACACCACAGTCGATTATTATGAATCAAATGCAAAAGAGTTTTATTTAGATACTGTAGACATTGACATGTCCGCTATACACGACAAGTTCTTGGCCGGAATCCCCAAAGGCGGCTTGATATTGGATGCTGGTTGTGGGTCAGGGCGTGACAGCAATGCATTTATATATCGCGGGTTTCGGGTCAAGGCTTTCGACGCATCACCCGAACTTGCGTTACTTGCCACCCAGCTGATTGGGCAACAGGTAGCGGTCCGCACCTTCGCCCAGGTTGATGAAATAGCGTGCTACGACGGAATTTGGGCCTGCGCCAGCGTTTTGCATCTGCCTGAGCAAGAAATCTCGAATACATTTAAACAACTCTGGCATGCACTAAAGCCAAATGGAATACTGTATGTGAGTTTCAAAAAAGGCGAAGGCGAGCGTACTGACACCGGTCGCCAGTTCACTGATGCAACACAAACGCGAATTGAAAACTGGCTCACAGGACTGCCAGATATCGATTCTATGGACTTCTGGACCACGGAAGAGCAGAGACCAAGTCGGAATGAAATCTGGCTAAACGCGCTCATAAACCGCAAGACATCCAAGACTAACAAACTCCTAACAGGAGAACTCGATCACGCCTTCTTGCCTCAGCTGAGCACTGCGATCGCCGAAGCGGACGAAATTGAATTTGCCGTAGCATTTGTCAAGGCCACCGGTTTGCGCTTGTTACTACCGGAACTGCAGAACGCAATCAGCCGCAGTTCCACAACCACGCAACAGAGCGCACGCCTCCGTGTAGTCACTAGTGACTACCTGGACATAACAGATCCTGAAGCCCTACGCCTGTTGATGCTGCTACAGGAGAAAGGCGCACAAGTCCGTGTATTTGAAACGAACGGACAGAGCTTTCACATGAAAGCATATTTATTTGCACAATTCAACAAAGATTATCACCTAAAGGGTACGGCATTTATAGGTTCAAGCAATATTAGCCGAGAAGCACTGACAGATGGCTTGGAGTGGAACTACAGAGTGGATTTTCCCGGTGACAACGGTTTTTTAGAAGCACGCACTCGTTTTGAGGACTTATTTTGCCATCGGCAAACCGTACTACTCACGGATGAATGGATTGATCAGTTCGAGGAGCGGCGAATCCCGCCTCAGCGTGCCATTGCACCGGGTAGCCAAGAAAAAGAACCTCCACCAACGCCAACCCCGGTACAGGTTGGAGCATTAGCAGCACTCAAAAAAACACGCGATGAGGGCTTCATGAGAGGCTTGGTAGTAATGGCAACCGGCCTGGGTAAGACTTGGTTGGCAGCTTTTGATGCCGAGCAGCTGGGTGCTCATCGGGTGTTATTTGTCGCCCATCGTGAAGAGATCTTGAATCAGGCTGCAGAAACTTTCCTGCGTATTCGTCCGCGCGCGCGCATAGGTTTATATATGGGTAAAGAGCGCGAAACCAGGGTCGATATTCTTTGCGCCTCAGTGCAAACACTAGGGAGAGCCTCGCACTTTGCGCGCTTTTCGCCACATCATTTTGATTACATCATAATTGACGAATTCCATCATGCTGCGGCACCTACCTACAGGCACTTGCTGAATTATTTCACTCCCAGGTTCATGTTAGGACTGACTGCCACGCCCGATCGGACCGACCAGTCAGACATACTTTCATTTTGCGACGACAACCTGGTATTTAGTTGTAATCTTTTCAGTGGCATCAATGCTGATCTACTAGCACCATTTCATTACTTTGGTATATGGGATACAACGGTGGATTACGAGGCAATCCCTTGGCGTAACGGCAGGTTTGACCCTGAGCAACTATCCAACAAGCTAGCAACACTGGCACGCGCCCGGCATGCATTCAGACAATGGCGTGAGAAGGGTCAGCGGCGCACCCTAGCATTTTGTGCATCAACTCGACACGCAGAGTACATGGCAGATCAGTTCCAGCACAGTGGGGTAGCGACAGCCGCTGTATATTCTGGATCCATCATGAAGCGTTGTGATGCACTGACAAGATTGGATGATGGTCGATTGCAAGTGATATTTACTGTAGACCTGTTTAACGAAGGCGTGGACTTACCCTCAATCGATACCGTGCTCATGTTGCGGCCGACCGAATCAAAAATACTCTTCCTGCAGCAGCTTGGACGCGGACTACGCAAGGCACCCGGAAAAGACAAATTGGTTGTACTGGACTTTATTGGTAACCACCAAGGCTTTTTGCACAAACCACAAGCACTAGCGCAAGTCGGCCCAAGTTATCGGCAGCTTGCAGAATTTGCCAGACAGGTTGAGTCAAAGCAACTTTTATTGCCAAATGGTTGTTTCATCAGTTACGACCTTGAGCTGATTGACTTTTTGAAGTCACTAGACAGTGACAGTATCGCAAAGGAATACGAAGCACTAAGAGGTGCATTGGATCGGCGCCCAACATTGGCTGAGTTCTACCGTGCCGGATCCAATGTAACGCGTGTCCGCCAGCAATACGGCTGTTGGTTTGAGTTCGTACAAGCTATGGGTGACTTATCTGAATCCGAAATCAATATAACCAGGGAGCATGGAGCCTTATTCCGCGAGGTTGAACTCACGCCCATGACAAAGAGCTTCAAGATGGTGTTACTTGAAGCTTTTCAAGAGTTAGACGGCTGGCAGTCCCCACCGACACTTGTGGCATTGGCTCAGCGCTCATGGCAGCTGTTGCAACGACACCGGGCCTTCTTAATGGACCTACCCGACAACATGCATGAAACCGCAGACGGTGCGTCTGCTATGTGGCAGCGGTATTGGCAACAAAACCCTGTTAATGCGTGGACTGGTGCGAGCATTCCAGATTCACGAAAAAAAATTCTTCGAAGTCGAAGAACAGCTTTTCAAGCCCACGTTTTCAGTGACATCATCATCGCTGGAAGCTTTCGAGAGTGCCATTCAGGAGCTTATCGACTACCGGCTTGCTGCCTATGAAGTTCGCCGTGTGTCCACCAGCAGTACTAGAAATGTTGTTCCTCTCCAGAGAAATGCACTAGCAAGAACCGAGCTACCTTACTTCCCGGATTTACGCATTGCCTGCGGTCACTTTCGCACCAGCACATACGAGGTCACTGAGTATCGCAGCTTGGGGGATGGATACGGAGAAATTGATCCTGCCCGTCACTTTATTGCACGCGCCACGGGCAACTCCATGAATGGTGGCAAGCAGCCCATCGCAGATGGAGACTACCTATTGTTGGAATTGGTTAATCCGCTCAATACTGGCTCCATCAATAACAGCATCATGGCGATTGAACGTCAGAACGAGCCTGGCGGCATGCAATACCTGTTGCGAGTAGTTTGCGAGGCAAAGCATGGAGTCTATCTCCTCAAGGCCAACAATCCTGATTACCAAGACATAGACGCCACGGATGCCTTGCGTACGGTGGCCCGTTTCATATCAATTATCGACCCGCTCGATATGCTCGTTGGCAAAAAGTTTCTACGCGAGGAAGTCCCTCCGCTGTTTGGAGAGCAATTCAATCCTGGCAGCTGGAACATGGGCCATGTTGTGTTGAACAAGAAAAAAGTCCACATCCTTTTCGTGACGCTTAACAAGCAAGGCAAAGCAGAGGAGCACCGTTATATAGATCATTGGGTGGACGAGCACACCTTCCATTGGCAAACTCAGAATGCCACCACACCACACAACAAGCGTGGACAAGAGATTATTGCACACGAAAAGATAGGCATTACCATACATCTGTTTGTGCGAGACACAAAGCTGCAGGGCGGCAAAGGGGCCCCATTTTTGTACGTCGGCAAAGCCCGATACCAAAGCCATACTGGTAGCGGGCCATTGAGCGTCGTCTTTGAAGTGTGATGGCGCCCAGCCAAGGCCGCCATCACATCGATCCTGATCTTCTGCAGAAGGCGGTGAAACAGCCCGGGGACCCTCGGCTGCTCACAATCCCCTTCTCGCCTTGGAATCAGATGCCAGTGGGCATGAAACACCGTCTGCCCCGCCGCCTCCCCTAAGTTCAGCCCCACATTCCAGCCGCTGATCCCGACATCGTCAGCCGCGAGCTGCTCCCGCCGGCGCTTGAGCAGCTCCACCGCCGCATTCCACTACGGCTGGTGCAACTCCAGCCCGTCGGACACATGGCGCCTGGGGATCACCAGGCTGTGCCCCTCACTCACCGGATAGGCATCGGCGATGCAGAGCGCCAGTTCGTTCTCCAGCAGCACCCGGCCGCTGCCCTCCAGCGCGCAGAACACGCAACCCTCCTGCCTGTGCTGGTAGCTGGCGAGGAGTCCGCGGAAGTCGGTGCGATCCGTGTCCCGTTTGCCGGCATTGCAGCGAAAGCAGAGGGCCTGGAAGTTGGAGAGGTCGTCGGGTCCTCCCTGGTTTCTGGGGATGATGTGATTCACCTCCAGGGCGCACTGGTTCGGGATTGGCTGAGCAACAGCCCGCGCCGCAGCATTCGCAGCGGCCCCGGGCCCGGGTGAGCACGCGGACCTTGATGGAGCCGCTGACCGGCGTGCGGTGGCGACTGCGGTGGCCGAAGCCGAAGGCTTCTGAAAGCCAACCAGCCACCGCCTCGCCGCGCTGGGCGCGGAAGGTATCGAGGCGCTGGTGGCAGAGCTGCAGCAGCTCATCGCGCTCGGCGTCGCTCAGCTCGCATGCGCCGATAAGGCTGTAAACCCCACTGCCGTAGGTGGTGATGCCGTTGCCGGTGAGCACCTTGCCCACCTTTCGCTTGACACGTTCGGTGTAGTAATCGATCTGGGTCACGTCCTCGCCGAGGATCCTGCGGGCGACGTCCTGCACTGGGGCGGGGCTCCGGCGGCCCAGCAGTTCCATCAACATCAATGGCTGGTAGATGTGGCTCATGCGCATCCACCGCGTCACGTAGTCGCGTAGGCGTTCGTAGGTGGGGGAAGGGTGTGGGGGCATAGGGGCATCCTGGCTGGGGTGTGACAGGGGTGGCACTTGTAAGCGGAAGAACACAGGCAAGCCAGGCCGCCATGTCAGCTCGTGATCGCCTTCGGCCTGCCCCACCGCTTGGCGTGCCTACGTCTGGCGGTGGTAAGGTAGCGGTGTGATCAGGTCGTTTCGTTGCCGAGACACCCGGGCCCTGTTTTCGGGAAAGCCTGTGCGGCGCTTTGGGGGCATCGCTCGTGTGGCCTTCCGCAAGCTCGCCATTCTTGATGCCGCCGCATGCCTCAACGATCTGCAGATTCCACCAGGCAACCGCCTGGAGCCGCTCCGGGGAGACCGCCATGGCCAGCACAGCATCCGCATCAACGACCAGTTCCGGCTCTGCTTTGTCTGGACGAAAGCCGGGCCAGAGGATGTCGAAATCGTTGACGATCACTGACGTGATGCTCGTTCACCCGGGCGAGGTGCTGCTGGAGGAGTTCCTGCGGCCATTGGGGATCAGCCAGTACCGGTTGGCGCAGGCGATCGATGTGCCCGAGAGCCGCATCAACGCGATTGTGAAGGGCAGGCGCGCTATCACGGCAGATACCGATCTGCGCCTTTGCCGGTTCTTTGGTCTGAGCGAGGGCTTCTGGCTGCGGATGCAAGGGAGCCATGATCTGAAGCTGGCCAAGCAGGCTCTGGAAAGCGTGCTGCCGGCGATCGAGCCAATCCAGCCGATGGCGTGAGCAGGGCTGGTCACGCCATTGACGGTGAGCACCTGCCCCACCATCCGCTTCACCCGCCGCACGTAGGTGTCGATCTGGGTCACGTCTTCCCCCAGGATCCGGCGGGCGATGTCCTGCGCCGGGGCGGGGCTGCGGCGGGCCAGCAGTTCCAACCGCTGCGCGGAAGCCTTCGGCTAGAGCATCAGCGGTTGGTCGATGGGGCTCATGCGCATCCGCCGCGTCACGTCGTCGCGCAGGCGTTCGTAGGTGGGGGAGGGGGCAGGGGGCATGAGGGCATGAGGGCATGGGGGCATGGGGGCATGGGGGCATGGGGGCATGGGGGCATGAGGGCATGGGGGCATGGAGCGATGGTGGCGGTTGCCGGGCGCTCCGGCCAGGTTGGGTTTTGGGCGGCCCGTCAGGCTGGCGCTTCTGCTGGGATCCTCTGTGGCATGGGCGCGTGGCGGCTGCAGCCAACCCGGCTCCGGGTGTGGTTATGCCGCCCCAGTTCCCTTCATCTGCAGAACCAATGGGCAGGCCACGGCAACACTTGGGCCTCATCCAGCGGGGGAACGGACAAGAGCATCCGCTCCAACCCTTGCCCACTCGCGCTGCCATCACGTCCACCACGACGGAGTCCCAGCGTGATGCCCCTGTCGGCCTGCACCATGATCATGTGGATAGACAACGTCTACCTGAAAGGGCTAGGGTTGCTTAACGCCTGCTGTTGATCCGTGGCTGCCACTCCTCGACTCAGCTGGAACTTGCGGGTCACGCCCGACGATCAGGCGCTGATCGATCGCGCGGTCCGTACTTCTGGCCTCACCCGAACCGACTTCGTTCTGCAGGCGGCCCGCAATGCCGCCCGTGAGCTGCTGGTGCAGCAGGCCTGGCAGGCCATTTCGCCTGAACAGTTCGACTTGTTTCTTCGCCAGCTCGACGCTCCGCCCACCCCATCGGATCGTCTGCAACGCACCATGACGGCACCGAAGCCCTGGCAGCGCTGATGGATCTGCAGGCGCCGCAGCCGCTGGCGCAGCATCACAGCACTGTCGGCTTTGACTGTGGCGATTCCAGCCTTGACCACTGGCTTCAGCAGCGTGCACTGACCAACCAGAAGGGCGGTGCGACGCGCAGCTTCGTGGTCTGCAATGGCGACGACATCGTCAAGGCCTATGTAGCCCTGGCCTCCGGCTCGGTGGCCGTGGCCTCAGCCCCTGGGCGTTTCAGGCGCAACATGCCCGATCCCATTCCAGTGGTGGTGTTGGCGCGGTTGGCGGTCTGCCGCAGTGTCCAGGGACGAGGCATCGCTCGCGCACTGCTCGCCGATGCGTTTGAGCGGGTGCTGCAGGCCAGCACACAGATCGGCGTGCGCGGCATCGTGGTTCATGCAGCGTCCACGGAAGCCCGCAGCTTCTATCTCCACATGGGTTTTGATCCCTCACCCATCGACCCCGACACCCTGCTGATCCGTCTCTCGGATGTGGCGGCCACCTTGCCGTTCTGATCTGAGCGGCGCAGGGTGTCGCTGGCCTGCAGGTTGTGCTGAGGTCGTCGGAGCCGCTCATCGTCCTGGGCACGATGTGGTCCACCTCCAGGGCCCGCTGGTGAGGGATTTGCTGAGCAACAGCCCGCGCCGCAGCATTCGCAGCGGCCACGGGCGCGGAAGGTGTTGAGGCGCTGGCGGCAGAGCTGCAGCAGCTCATCGCGCTCGGCATCGCTCAGCCCTACTGCTACGCAGAAGCCTTCGGCTACGCCGCCCAACAGGCGGTCGTGGTCGTCGGCGTAGCTGGTCACGCCGTTGACGGTGAGGTGTCGATCTGGGTCACGTCTTCCCCCAGGATCCGCCGGGCGATGTCCTGCGGCGGGGCGGGGCTGCGGCGGCCCAGCAGTTCCAACCGCTGCGCGGAAGCCTTTGGCTACAGCATCAGCGGCTGGTCGATGGGGCTCATGCGCATCCGCCGCGTCACGTCGTCGCGCAGGCGTTCGTAGGTGGGGGAGGAGGGCGGAGGCATGGGGGCATCCTCGCTGGGGTGTGACGGGGGTGGCACTTGTAAGCGGAAGAACACAGGCAAGCCAGGCCGCCATGTCAGCTCCTGATCGCATTCGGCCTGTCCCACCGCTTGGCGTGCCTACGTTTGGCGGTGGTAAGGTAGCGGTGTGATCAGGTCGTTTCGTTGCCGAGACACCCGGGCCCTGTTTTCGGGAAAGCCGGTGCGGCGCTTTGGGAGCATCGCTCGTGTGGCCTTCCGCAAGCTCGCCATTCTTGATGCCGCCGCATGCCTCAACGATCTGCAGATTCCACCAGGCAACCGCCTGGAGCCGCTCCGGGGAGACCGCCATGGCCAGCACAGCATCCGCATCAACGACCAGTTCCGGCTCTGCTTTGTCTGGTCGGAAGCCGGGCCAGAGGATGTCGAAATCGTTGACTATCACTGACGTGATGCTCGTTCACCCGGGCGAGGTGCTGCTGGAGGAGTTCCTGCGGCCATTGGGGATCAGCCAGTACCGGTTGGCGCTGGCGATCGATGTGCCCGAGAGCCGCATCAACGCGATTGTGAAGGGCAGGCGCGCTATCACGGCAGACACCGATCTGCGCCTTTGCCGGTTCTTTGGTCTGAGCGAGGGCTTCTGGCTGCGGATGCAAGGGAGCCATGATCTGAAGCTGGCCAAGCAGGCTCTGGAAAGCGTGCTGCCGGCGATCGAGCCAATTCAGCCAATGGCGTGAGCAGGGCTGGCGGCTGCAGGGTGTTTGGGCCAGGTTTGGATTTGGGCGGCCCGTCAGGCTGGCGCCCCTGCTGGGATCCCTTCTGGCGTGGGCGCGTGGCGGCTGCAGCCAACCCGGCTCCGGGTGTGGCTGTGCCGCCCCAGTCCGTCTGCCCAGTCAGCAGCAGAATCCCTTCCTCCACTGCAAGACTGGTTCCACTGGAGGCTGGCCATGCAGGAAATTCTTTTCGTGGTCGAAGAAGCGGAGGATGGCTCCTTCCGGGCCAGTGCAGCCGGTGCAGCGATCCACACCGAGGCAGGCACCCTCGAGGAGCTTCACCGGGAGATCCGCGATGCGGTCGTCTGCCACTTCGATCCCGGCGAGGCGCCACCCCTGATTCGTCTCCATCACGTGAGGCAGGAACTGCTGGCCCTGTGAGGATTCCGCCGGACGTCAATGGCCAGCTCCTGGCCGAGCGTCTGCGGCGCCATGGCTACGTGCTGACGGCAATCAGCAACACATCACCATTCCCGCCCACAAGCCCCTACGGGTCGGCACATTGCGGCAGATCCTCAAGGACGTGGCCGCTCAGCTGGGCTGCTCGATCGAAGAGCTCATCGCCAGCCTGGACCTATGAGGACTGGGCCTTGGGGCCGATCTTCTTGGCCGTGGGGATCAGATGTGCTGCTGCCAGCGTCTCGGATCAGCGTGTCTCGCCCATCCGCTTCATGCGTTCGGTCGCATGGGCGCATCCTCTCTCGGGTGTGACGGGGGTGGCACTGATTTCTTGATGACGCCTTTTCGGTTGGCCATGCCGGCACCCCTCAGACCGGCCTTTGCTCACAAGCACACCGCCAGCCTTACGTGTCTATACTCTGTTTCAGGTTGAAACATGGTTTTGCGATGGCTTCTGGCCTCACTGCCGCCACCGGGGCCGCCCTGCTCGGAGCCGATGCCCGCCTGCTCGCTCAGGAATACCGCCGCGTACTCGCGCCGCCAGGATCGTCCTCTTCGGCGCCTCTACGGCTTGGCTTTCGCGAGCTCCTCTACTTCCAGGTGGTGAGCAGCCTGAGTGCCGAGGGCCTGCAGCTTTCCCCTGCCCAGAAGCGGGAGGTGTTCCGTGTGCTCACCGTGAAGCCCCAGCGACAGGTTGCCCAGGGGGAGTGGTCCCGTGGCCGCGGTGAGCTGCGCAAGACAGGTGCTGTTCCCTTCAGTTTCGACCTCAGCGGCGTGAGCCGGGACCTGCGTTATCGCTACCGGCTCCATAGACGGCCCGATGCTCTGGTGGAGAGCGATCCGGCCATCTGCTCAGGGCAGCCTGTGTTCCGGGGCACCAGGATTCCCGTGGCTGTGGCTGTGGAGCAGCTGCGCTCCGGCGTCAGCCGCAGCGAGCTGGAAGCCGACTTTCCCCATCTCAGCCACCAGGCCCTCGATTACGCGGAGATCCAGGCGCGCCTGCCCAAGCCTCCCGGCCGCCCTCGGCGCCCCCTCGCCCTGCAACGCGGCTGAAGGGCCATGCCTTGAGATTGTTGATCGACGAAAATCTCAGTCCTCGCTTGACCCGCTGGGCCTGTGAACAGGGAATTCCGGCAGAGGCGGCCGTGCATGTCGGTCTGGCTGGCGCCAAGGATGAGGAGGTCTTCGCCCATGCCCTGGCCCGCGATCAGATGGTGGTCACGGTGAACGTGGGCGATTTCATTCGCTTGGCCGCCACGATGGAGGTGCACCCCGGCGTGATCGCGCTCAGGGAAGCTGGCTTGAGTGCGGAGCAGCAGTGGCTCCGGGTCCAATCAGCCTTACAGCTGATCCAACACGGGAACGACATTGACCTGATCAATCGCGTGCTTGAGATCCAATCCGAAGCTGTGCACGTGTGGCATGAGATTCCTGCCAGCTGAGTCAATGAATAGCGGTGCAACTCTGAGACCAGCGGTGGCGATGGCTTGTCTGCATTTCAGCGGAAGCCAAGCGCCTGCAGGTTGTTGATGTCCTCGGAGCCGCTCTGGTTTCTGGGGATGATGGGGTCCACCTCCAGGGCGCACTGGTGCGGGATTTGCTAATCAACAGCCCGCGCCGCAGCATTCGGGCGGCCCCGGGCGCGGAAGGCGACCAAGCGCTTGCGGCAGAGCTGCTGCAGCTCGTCGCGCTCGGCGTCGCTCAGCTCAACTGCTTCGCAGAAGCCTTCGGCTACGCCGCCCAACAGACGGTCGTGGTCGTTGGCGTAGCTGGTCACGCCGTTGACGGTGAGCACCCGCCCCACCATCCGCTGCACGTAGGTGGCGATCTGGTTCACGTCTTCCCCCAGGATCCGGCGGGCGATGTCCTGCGTCGGGGCTGGGCTGGCTGTTGCTTGGCAAATCAGCGGCCCAGCAGTTCCATGAGCATCAGCGGTTGGTCGATGGGGCTCATGCGCATCCGCCGCGTCACGTCGTCGCGTAGGCGTTCGTCGGTGGGGGAGTGGTGCATGGCAGACCCGATCAAGCTGATGGCCTCTGAGACCGCCCAACTCAAGGCTTGGAGCGTTGACGCAAGAGCTTTGGGTCGCGGCCGCAATGAAGCACGGCCAGCACCACGATGCTGCCCTGCTCGGGAACCGGCAGGTAGATGACGCCGTACGGGAAGCGCCGGATCAGGGCTCGGCGGGTGCCGCGGTAGCCCGCGGGGAAAGCCTCAGGGTTGCTGCGTATGCGCCGGAGGGCCAGGCGCACCTGATCCAGAAAGTGCTGGCCCAGGCCCTGCTCCTGAGCTTCGTACCAGCGAACCGCAGCCTCGAGATCAAGCCGGGCTTCCGGGCGGAGCCGCAGCACCATGCTCAGAGGGACTGCTCCAGGGCGTTCAGCACCTCATCGGCATCAAGGCCGGGGTTGCCGTCCGCCAGGAAGCTCTCCAGCCGTTGATCGATCAGCTGCCGATCGGCCTCCGTGAGTTCAGGGCCGATCTGCTCAGCGGCGATCGAGTCCCACAGGCTTTGCACCAGCTCCAGCCGTTGCGCCAGGGGGAGGGTCAGCAGGTCATTCACCACATGCCGTGCCGGCAGGGCCGGAGACCAGATGTTTTCACGGTAGCCGGGGCCTGCAGACGCGTCGCCCTCGCAGCCCCAGCGCATTTACGGCAGCACCTTGCCCACCATCCGATTTCCAGAATCCGCCGGGCCGCGTCGTGCACCGGGGCACGGGCAGGTTTGTTGTTGAGCGGCCCGTCAGGCCATCGCCCTTGCTGGGATCCCTTCTGGAGTGGGCGCGTGGCGGCTGCAGCCAACCCGGCTCCGACCCGTGCTCGCAGCAACCAGCGCCAAGAGAAGAAGGGATCCATCCAATGCTCACGGCAGCTTCAGCCTGCGGGGCAGCACGGGCACCCTCCCGGCAGAATGGCATCGAGATCGGAACTCCGATGCGCAGCACCAGCCCACGGACCGAACAGGTGCTCAGCACCCTGCGTCTCCATCGTGGCGACTGGCAAGAGCGCTTCCACGTGGTTGATATTGGCGTCTTCGGTTCCATTGCCCGTGGCGACGCCCGCCCTGACAGCGATGTTGACGTGTGGGTGCGGCTGGATCCGCTGACCCCCTATGCCTTGGTGCACATCAAGCAGGAGCTGGAAACGTTACTGAGCACGTCTGTGGATGTAGTGCGGTTGCGCGAGCGCATGAACCCTTCCCTCAAGCAGCGCATCCTTGACGAAGGCCTGCGGCCATGACGGAAGGCTCCAGCCAGTTGCTGGATGACCTCCTGACTGCCCTTGAACGTGGCAGCAGCAAGAGTCAGCCTCTTTTGTAGAACCCATCTCAAGTTGATACAGAGGTGGGCCGGGATCTGCTTGACGTGATCTGCATGCAGTTCCTCGCGATCGGTGAGGCTCTCAAGCGTTTTGAACGCCACTGGCCTGGTCGTCTGCAGGCCGAATTCCCATCGGTGGATTGGAAGGGGGCCATGGGTTTTCGCGATGTGATCGCCCATCAGTACTTCGATCTCGACAGTGAACAGGTGTTGCTGATCTGTGAGCAATCCCTGCCTGAACTGATCGCAGCTGTTCTGGCGTTGCGACAGTGCCAATGATCAGCCGGCCTGAGGACGCCATGCAGGAAATTCTCTATTTGATCGAGAGGCGAAAGACGGTTCCTTCCTGGCCAGCGCAGCCGATGCCGCGATCCACACCGAGGCCGCCCAGCTGGGCTGCTCGAGCGTCGTAGTGATCAACAGCCTGGACCTTTGAAGGCGGGGGGTGACTGGGGTGGCACTTGTAATGGAGAAGCTTTGCTGCCTTGGCCTTGACCCCTCCCATTGCTTTGTCAGCCTTGGGGCGTGCCTACGTTGGGTTCTCAGCCGTCCGTGGTGGCGATGACTCCCATGTCTGACCTCCTTCAACTGCCCCAGGGCGAACGGCTGGCCTTGGCCATCGCCCTCTGGAAGAGCCTGGATGACGAGGCCCGAGATGGAGCGCTACCACTTGATTCCGCCCTCTGCGCTGAGCTGGATCGGCCTTGGATGAACCCCTGCCCTGTGGCTTTGCCGTCAGAATGGATCTCCTGCCGCCCCGCCGATGCCCACTCCTGACCCTGAGCTTGAGCGGATGCGCCAGAGGGCCAGCGCTCGGCCCCTTCGCGCGCGCATCATCCGCGCCGTGGCCACCTCCACGGCCATTGAAACGGGTCAACCGGTCGCGGTGATCGAGCGGGCACTCATGGATCGACAGTCGACCAAGGCAACACCTCTCTGAATTGCTCTTTCATCGGAGTGAGATTGAGCACGGCACCTGCGCGGATAGCAGCAAAGTAGAGGTCTCGCTGTCGATCCCATGCTGCATAGTCGAGCGGCCCAATCCCTGCCTGGCAGGCCATCAGATCTGACATCTTCAGGCTGCGGCTGGGTACCCCACTGCCGATGATCCCCTGGTATAGATCAAGCAGCCGATTTCGCTCGAGTGCTTCTATCACAACTGGATCCTTGATGCCCAGCAGGTTGCGCAGCACCAATCCCTCCGAACCCGGCTCACACTCCGCCGTTGACCCAACAACTCTGTACCGGCTCATCCTGTCTGCTCCAGCGCGCTTGCTCGATCAGGCCACTTACCGCACTCACAGCGGGTGATGCCGTTGCCGGTGAGTAACTTGCCCGCCATCTGCTGGACCATATGTCTCCTGCGCATCCGCCGGGAGATGGAGTCGCAGAGGCGTTCGTCGGTGGGGGAGGGATGCGGGGGCATGGGCATCCTCGCAAGGGTGTTACGGGGGTGGCACTGGTAGGGGAGAAGCCCCTGCTGTGATGCCATTCCCTCCTTCAAGCTCTCGGCCAAGCCCTGCGGGACGCCTCTTCGCCGTCTGCGTGCGTCAGTTGTACTAACATCGGTCAGTCGCTCCAGCAGGAGAGTTATCGCCATGGCTGCCATCGGGGCTTCACCTCCCCCCCGCTCGGCCCGGCTCGGCCTCCGCGCCACGCCGGAACAGGAAGCCGTGCTGCGCCGTGCCGCCGAGGTGACCCACAAGTCGCTCACCGACTTCATCCTCGACAGTGCCTGCCTCGCTGCCGAGCAGACGCTCCTGGATCAGCGCCTGTTCATGGTTTCCGGCTCGCAGGCTCAGGCCCTGATCGATCTGCTGGAGCGTCCCGACCAGGCCAACGAGGGTCTGCGTGATCTGTTCGCCAGGCAGGCACCCTGGGATGCACAGTGATCTGGCGGCCGCCGGAGCCGCTGGCCGTCCAGCACCGGTTGGAAGGCTTTGACTGCGGCAAGCCCACACTCAATCACTGGCTCTTGCACCACGCCCGCCAGGCGCAGACCGGTGGCTCGGCCAGAACGTTCGTCGTTGCCGACGAGGAGAACCGGGTCGCCGGCTACTACAGCCTCACCGTGGGCCAGGTCGACACTGTGGAGGCGCCAGAGCGGATTCGTCAGGGAATGGGGCGATTTCCACTGCCTGTGGTCATCCTGGCCAGGCTCGCCGTGTCAGGCGAGAACCATGGACGTGGTCTTGGTCTCGGGATGCTTCAGGACACGATCCGTCGGACGCTGGTGATCGCCGAGCAGGCCGGAATTCGGGCAATCCTGACCCATCCCATCGACGAAGACGCGGCCCGCTTTTACACCCGGTTCGGATTCATCCCATCGCCACTGCGCCAGCAGCAACTGCTTCTGCTGCTCAAGGATGCAAGGAAGATCCTCCGATGAGCATGGGGGCATCCTGGCGGCCTGAGACGAGGTGGCAACGGTAGGGGGAAGAAGCTCTATGGCCGTGGTACTCACCCGCCCTCCTTCACGCCCAACGGCCGGGCGCCCAGAGACCATCAGCTGACATCCGCGATCGTGGCGCCGAACGCGCCAGGCTCGATCAGGTTCCGGGCTACACCGAAGCGCGGAAGGAGGCTGCCGTTGAATTTCGTCTGCTCCGGCAGCTCCTGGAGGCTCGCAAGCGGGCCGGTCTCACCCAGGAGGAGGTGGCCCTGCGGATGGGCACCACGCGCAGCGCCATCAGTCGGCTCGAGGGATCCCGCCGGCACCTGCCGGCACTCTCCACGCTCCGCCGCTACGCCGATGTGCTCGGCTGCGATGTGGAGATCCAGCTCGTGCCTCGAGCCCCTGAGGGAGCTTTACCGCCGCCCACCAGGGCGTAGCTGCCTTTCTCGCAGCCTGTGATGCCGTTGCCGATGAGCACCCGCCCCACCATTCGCTTCACCCGCTGCACGTAGGTGTCGATCTGGGTCACGTCTTCCCCCAGGATCCTGCGGGCGATGTCCTGGGCGGGGCGGGGCTGGCTGTTGTTTGGCAAATCAGTGGCCTAGCAGTTCCAACCGCTGCGCGGAAGCCGTTGTCGACAGCATCAGCGGTTGGTCGATGGGGCTCATGCGCATGGGCTTGGCGATGGTGTGCCGCAGGCGCTGGTAAGTGGGGAGGGTGCAGGGGCATGGAGCGATGCTTGCGCCCCTACTGGGATCCCTTCTGGTGTGAGCGCGCGGCGGCTGCAATCAACCCGGCTCCGGGGGCGGTTGTGCCGCCCCAGTTCCCTTCATCCGAATGAGCGATAGGCAGGCCACGGCAACGCCAGGGCTGACTGTGCTGCCGAGATCCAAACCAAGACAGGGATGACTGGCTTAGAAACGCCTCTACGCTGATACCGGCCTGACGGAGAATTGCTCGCAAAGTGCCCTCCGGCATGTCTCCAGGATGATTGGGGATGGTGGTGTAACGGTTGTCTGATTCGCGAAACCAGATCTCATGGGAGCCTGCGGGACCCGGTACCGGTATCCGGACAGCCGTCCCACTCAGGCACTCACCACCAGGGGATGGTCAAAGCGCTCCTCCAACGGTGAAGCGGCGCTGACACCACCACGCTCCACCTGGGCCTCCATCAAGCGCTTGGCGACATTCCTCGCGATCTCCAGGGTCTCAGAGAGGGTGCGACCTTGGGCCACGAGCCCAGGGACTTCGTCCGAGGTGGCGAGGTAGCACCCCTCTGGCAGGCGCTCCACGTGCAGATTGACGATGTGCTCAGCCACGTCGTCCGCCCCTGTTCAGGGCCTCATGTTAGCGAGTGACTGCGTTCTGCATGGCCAGCCTGAATAGCCAGGTCCTCCCCAGCATCCTTGATGAAGGCCTGCTCGGGAACCGGCAGGTCGATGGCGCCATACGGGAGGCTCCGGATCAGAGCTCGGCGGGTGCCGCAACGTTGTGATCGAGCCGGGCTTCCGGGCGGAGCCGCAGCACCATGCTCAGAGGAGCTGCTCCAGGGCGTTCAGCACCTCATCGGCATCAAGGCCGGGGTCGCCGTCCGCCAGGAAGTTCTCCAACCGTTGATCGATCAGGCTTTGCACCAGCTCCAGTCGTTGCGCCAGGGGCAGGGCCGGTCACCAAATCGATTTACGTGAGCGGGGGCCTGCAGATGGGTCGCCCTCGCTGCCCCAGCGCTTGCCCGGCAGCACTTTGACCACCATGCGCTACCCAGGATCCGGCGGGCCACATCCTGCGCCGGGGCCGGGCTCCACGGCCAGGTTTTGTTTTGGGCGGCCCGTCAGGTAGTCGCCCCTGCTGGGATCCCTTCTGGCGTGGGTGTGATGCGGCTGCAGCCGACCCGGCTCCGGGTGTGGCTGTGCCGTCCCAGTCCGTTTGCCCAGACAGGGTCAGCATCCCGCCCACCACTTCCAGACTTGTGCCGCTGGAGGGCGCCATGCAGGCAATTCTTTTCGTGGTCGAGGAAGCAGAGGATGGCTCCTACCGGGCCAGCGCAGCTGCCGCCGCGATCCACACCGAGGCAGGCACCCTCGAGGAGCTCCACCGGGAGATCACAGGCGCGGTCGTCTGTCACTTCGATCCCGGCGAGGCGCCACCCCTGATCCGCGTTCATCACTTGAGGCAGGAACTGCTGGCCCTGTGAGGATTCCGCGGGACGTCAACGGCCAGGAGCTGGGCTGCTCAATCGAGGCGCTGATCGGCAGCCTGGATCTTTGAGGGCCGGGCTGGCTGTTGCCTGGCAAATCAGCGCCCCAGCAGCTCCAACCGCTGCGCGAAAGCCTTCGGCTACAGCATCAGCGGTTGGTCGATGGGTCTCATGCGCCTTCGCTCGGCGATGAACGCGCGCAGGAAGGCTGCAGAGAGGCTGGAGGCCATGCAGTGATGGTCCATGCGTGCGGTGTATGGTGTATACACCAGGAGGTTGGCCATGCAGCGGACCCAGATCTACCTGTCGGAGCCGGAGCGGCAAGGGCTTCTGGCCCTGGCCCAACGCAGCGGACGCAGCCAGAGCGCCCTGATCCGTGAAGCCATCGATCGCTTTCTGGAGAACAACCAGCCTCAAGAGCGGCTGGCCAGGCTTCGAGCGGGAAGGGGCCTCTGGGCAGCCGGACCTGGTCCGCTCGAAGGGCTGACGTTGCGCCAGGAACTTGATCGCATCCCCCCTGAAGGCGGCTGATGGCGTCCGCCGCGAATGGCTTGCTCGTGATCGACACGGATGTCCTGATCGACTACCTCCGCGATCAGCCCCTGGCGGTGGTGTTCCTGGAAGGCTGCGATCAGCCCTTGGCGGTCTCTGTGGTGTCGATCGCTGAGCTCTATGTAGGTGTGCGCGAGGGGGAGGAGCGCCAGCGGTTGGATGCCTTTGTGTCGGCCTTCTCGGTGCTCCCGCTTGAGAAAGAGGCGGCCATCCAGGCGGGGCTGTTGCGCCGTCAGTACGGCCGCAGCCACGGCACGGGCCTCGCGGATGCCCTGATTGCCGCGAGTGTGCAGGCTGCCGGAGCAACTCTGGCCACGCTCAATCGGCGCCATTTCCCGATGCTCTCCACTGTGCTGGTTCCCTATGCGAAGGAAGGGTGATCCTGAGTAGGCCCTGAGCCGCTGCCGCTGGGGCAACGCCAGGGGCATGGGCGCATCCTCGCTGGGGTTGGACGGGGGTGGCACTGGTTGAGAAGCTCCGGCGATCTCCTGGCCCACGAATGCTCCCCCATGCAGACCAGGCGGTTGTCGAGAAGGCCAAGATCTGCGACTACCTGCTCTCAAGCGTGCATCCAGTCGGAAGATTCAAGGCCAGGGTGTTCCTCTCCCTCGGCTACACCCTCGAAGCCTGGACAAGACTTCGTGACGACCTTCTTCACTATGAGCGGAGCGGAGTGGTTGAGCGGATCGAGAGCAGCGCCTACGGGATGAGAGTTATGATCAAGGCTAGATTAGAAGGCCCTAATGGAACTTCAAAGCAGTTCCGCACAATCTGGCTGATTTCCGATCACTCCAATCAGCCAAGGCTCATCACCGCATTTTCGGAGTAAGTCATGCTTGCCTTGCACCAGACAGTTGCTCTCACCCAGGACATTCCAGAGACGGGGCTTCAGTCGGGCGATCTCTGTGCTGTCGTTGCTATTCACGATCCCGAAACCTATGAGGTTGAGTTCGTCGCCGCATCCGGACGCACGCAATCCCTGCTGACGCTTTCATCAGCCAGTCTTCGAGCGATTGGTGATCAGGATCTGATCGCTGTGCGTTCATTGGCTACGGTCAATCCCTGAGATTCGGCCTCGCTCAGCTCCTCGCTGCCCAGGATCCGCCGGGGTACGTCCTGCGCTGGGGCGGGGGCATGTTTGTTGTTGAGCCCGTCAGGCCATCGCCCCTGCTGGGATCCCTTCTGGTGTGAGCGCCTGGCGGCTGCAGCCAACCCGGCTCAGGTTGTTGGTGTGCCGCCCCAGTCCCCTCCGATCTCCAAAACCGATGGGCAGGCTTCAAGCAAAGCGGCGTGAACCAGCAGCCTGGCGCGCCGAAAAGGTATAGATTCAGCAAAGTATGGAGTTCGCCTTCGATCCGGTCAAGAGTGCCTCCAACCTTGCCAAGCACGGCATCGACTTCCATGCTGCCCAGCAGCTCTGGGGGGATTCGGAGCTTCTGGAGCTTCCGGCCCGCACCACCGGGGAGCCGAGATTTCTGGTGATTGGCAGGATTGGCCTCAAGCACTGGTCGGCCGTGCTCACCTACCGCGACCAGTGCATCCGGTTGATTTCCGTTCGGCCGTCCAGACCAGAAGAGGTGGAGCTTTATGAACAGTTCTGATTTCGATCAACGTTTTGATGACGGCGAGTCCGTGCTCGACGCCCTCGACCTCGGCGGTGCCCGTCGCCGTCGGCTGGAGCAGAAACGCGTCAATGTCGACATCCCGGTGTGGATGATCGACCAGCTCGATCGCGAAGCCAGCCGACTCGGTGTCACGCGTCAGTCGATCATCAAGGTGTGGCTGGCAGAGCGGCTGGAGCAGCGGACGTCTGCTTGAGCGCAAGTTCGGCAGATCGGTGATGGTTGCGGCGACCAATGGCTTCGGCTGGAGGCAGGCACACCACCGCCACGGCTTGGATGAACACGTGGCGACCCGGATTGGCATCCGTGAACTCACCTCCAGGCTGGCCGGCTGCTGCAGGCTGGACTGGAGCGTCTCGGCCTCAGCGAAGACGAGCTCAGTGCCGACTTCAAGGCCTGGCGGCAAGGTCATCGTGACCAGGCAACGGCCTGAGTGAGGTTCCCCCAGGATCCGCCTGGGTACGTCCTGCGCGGGGGCGGGGCATGGAGGCATCCTCGCTGGGGTGTGACGGGGATGGCACTGATGGATGAGAAGCCAATACCAGGCGCCATGCCTTTGCTTGCCCCCTCAGCCAGGCTGACGGAACTAATGTGTAGACACCTCACCATGAGGTCACACATGGCCACGAATCTCGCTCTCGATCAGGCCCTGCTCGATCACGCCTTCCGTGTGAGCGGTGAGCCCACCAAGAAAGCCGCCGTCACCCGCGCCCTGCAGGAGTTCATCGCGCGCCGGGAACAGCGCCAGGTGGCGGAGCTCTTCGGCAAGCTCGATTGGGATCCCGGCTACGACTACAAGGCCGAACGTGATCGCCAGCTGTGAGTTTGCTGGTCGATACGTCGGTGTGGTAGCTGGCTTTTCGCCGAGATGGCCAGCAGGGCGCGCCTGAGGTGGGTGCACTCCGTGCCGCGCTCCAGGGTGCCGAGCAGGTCTTCACCACCGGATTGGTGCTCCAGGAAGTGCTGCAGGGTTTTGCCGGCCCCAAAAACCGTGACGAGCTCGTGGAGCGCCTCTCCGTGCTCGCCTTTCTTCAGCCCGATAAGCAGGATCACATCGCAGCCGCCCACATTCGCAATTCCTGCCGCCGACGGGGTGTCCAGATCGGCACGATTGATGCCCTGCTCATCCAGCTTTGCCAGCGCTACGACCTGACGCTGCTCACAACGGATCAAGACTTTCAGGTGGCTTCTCAGCACGTGGATGTCCGGTTATGGGCGTGAGCCACCTCCAGGGCGCACTGGTGCGGGATTTGCTCAGCAACAGCCCGCGCCGCAGCACTCGCCGCGGCCCCGGGCCCGGCAGGTGTCGAGGCGCTGGCGGCAGGGCTGCAGCAGATCATCGCGCTCGGCGTCGCTCAGTGGTGATGCGTTGCCGGTGAGCAATCGATCTGGATCACGTTCTCGCCGAGGATCCTGAGGGCCACGTCCTGCACTGGGGCGGGGCTGGGGCGTCCGAGCAGTTCCTGGAGCATCAGCGGCTGATCGATGGGGCTCTGCGCATGCGCCCGGCGATGAACGTGCGCAGGCGCTGGTAGGTGGCAGAGGGGTGCGGGGCCATGCAGTCAGAGTGGCCAGCTCTCGCAGCGTGGGCTGGTGGCGAGCAGCACAATGGGAGTCATGGATCCATCCAAGCCACCCACTCTTCAGCGGCTCAGGCAGTTCGCGCCCGAGTTGCTCGCTCTCACAGCCGCCCACGGTGGCCGGGATCTTCGTGTCTTCGGCTCCGTGATCCACGGCGCGGCAGGGCTGCAGAGCGACGTGGATCTGCTTGTGGATTTCCCCTCCAGCCCCAGTTTTGAGCAGTACATGGACCTCAAGCTGGCCCTGGAAGACCTGCTCAGCGCCCGGGTGGACCTGGTGACCCGCCGCGGTCTTCGCCCTGAGTTGCGGCAGCGGATTGAGCAGGAGGCCGTTCCTCTTGCCTGAGGGGGGGAGTGCCCGGAATTGGTCGCTGTTCCTCCTGGACATGCAGCTGTGTTGCTCCAAAGTGCTCCGATACAGCAAGGGACTCACCCGGCAGCACTTTCTTGCTGACGAGATGTTGGTTGACGCCGTACTGCGCAACCTGGAGGTTCTTGGTGAAGCGGCGAAGCAGATCCCGCCGGCGGTCCGTGAGCGGCACCCCCAGGTGCCCTGGCGACGCATTGCTGGCCTCCGCGATGTTCTGGCGCATGCCTACTTCGGCCTGGAAGAAGACACCATCTGGCGGATTGTTTCCGAGAGCATTCCAGCCCTGGCGGATCAGTTGGACCAAGTGATTGAGGCTGAGCTCTGATGGCGGCTGGTGCGGCGATCGCGTTGCGCAGAGCCATTCCCTGTTGTTCTCCTCCGGTTCACGGGCAAACCCAACCCGGACCTTCACCGAGCCGCTGATCGGTGTGCGATAGCGGCACAGCTGCTGCAGCTCGTCGCGTTCGGCGTCGTTCAGCTCGCTTGCGCCACTAAGTCTGTAAACCCCACTGCCGTAGACGGTGATGCCGTTGCCGGTGAGTCATCTATCTGGGTCACGTCTTCCCCCCAGCATCCGCCGGGCGCCGTCCTGCGCCGGGGCCAGGGGCATCCCGGCTGGGGTGAGACGGGGGGTGGCACTGGTGGAGGAGAAGCCCATGCGCCATGGCATCCATCTCTCCAGTCCTTTGGCCCCCTTTTGGCCGTGCCCAATGTGAGTTCCTCACCGAGTGTGGCGGAGCTGGCGCCCATGTCTGACCTGCTGCAACTCCCGCCGAGCGAGCGGCTGGCCTTGGCGATCGCCCGCTGGGACAGCCTGGATGACGAGGCTCGAGTTGGAGCGCTGCCACTTGATTCCGCCCTCTGCGCCGAGCTCGACCGGCGCTGGGCGACCCATCTCAACAACCCTGGCGGCGCGGTGGCCTGTGATGAGGTGCGCAGCCAGCTCGACGCCAGAGGACCGAGCCCGCGGTTCGGTCCTGCCGCAGGCGCTGGAGGGTCTACTGGAAACCCAGCGCTGGTACGGCAGGCTTTAGCCGGCGTTGGCTCGTGGCTTCGCTGAAGCCTTCGCTGCTGCGGTGGAGCACATCCACAACGATCCCAGAGGGGCTGTTGGCCATGGAGCGATGGTGAGGGCTGCCGGGCTCCATGGCCAGGACTGGTTTTGGCGGCCCTTCAGGCCATCGCCGCTGCTGGGAGGCCTTCTGGCGTGATCGCGTGGCGGCTGCAGCCAACCCGGCTCCGAGGGTGGCTGTGCCGCCCCAGCCACTGGAGAGGTTTATCCTTCTGTTTATACGTCTGATTCCCATGGCCGCCACCCCTTCCCGCCAGGCCCTGCGCCGTTGGGGCAACAGCCTCGGTATCCGCTTGCCCGCCTCCATCGCCCGGGAGGCTCAGCTGCAGGTGGATCAGGCCGTGGAACTCTCCGTTGTCGAGGGAGGCGTGATGATCCGGCCGGTGCAGCAGCGCCTTTCCCTGGCCGAACGGCTGGCGGCCTACGAGCCCATGGCTGGCGAACCCACCGAGGCCATGGCCTTCTCTCCGCTGGGTGCTGAGGTCATCGAGTGAGTCCCCGCCGCGCCGTCCAAGACTGGGTGCCCGATCGTGGCGATGTGATCTGGATCGACCACAACCCCCAGGCCGGCCGCGAGATGAAGGATCACCATCCCTTTGCGGTGCTGTCCACCGCTTCCTTCCACGCCACCGTGGGCCTTGTGGTGGGCTGCGCGATGACCTCAGCTCCCTACAACCGTGGTTCCACCCTTGCTGTGGACCTGGGTCCCATCCCCGATCGGCCTGGTGCCCACAGCTTTGTGCTGTGCCAGCAACTCAAATCCTTCGACTGGCGCGCCAGGGGCGCTCGCCCCCATCCGATCGGCCGACTGAACGACACCCAATTGGAGGAGGTGATGGCGATCGTGGGTCAGATCCTTGGGTTGGTGGTGTGAGCCATCGGCCGCCAGTTGAGGCGTCATTGTCGTCATCGAGGGAGGAAGGATGGCTCCTGCCGGGCCAGCGCAGCCGCTGCCGTCATCAGTACCGAAGCCGACACACTGGAGGACCTCCACCGGGAGATTGCTGGCGCTGATCGACCAGCTGCCGATCGGCTCCCAGGGGCTTTGAACCAGCTCCAGCCGCTGGCGGTCTGCCTGCGATGAATACCTTCCGCTTCACCCGCCGATCCCTCCTGGATCAGAACCGGTGCCCGATGATCAGCAGCGTGCTGGCTCGCCCTTGCGCCACCGCAGCAGATCCTCCCGATGGGCCTCTTCTTCCCAGACCCTCTCTTTGAGCGCTTTGCGCTCCGCGCCCTGTCGCATGCGGTCTATGGCGGTGCGGATTTCGGCGAGTGCTTCGTGACGGCATCAAAAATCGCCCCCGGGGATGTGGACAGCTGGTTCAACGCCTGGACCGCCACGGCGGATCGGGTCGTTGCCATCGCCAACACGTCTGCGGCCGCCGGCCACTCGGTGAGCGCCCGTGAGGCCTGGCTGCGGGCCAGCAACTACTACCGCACCTCCTGGCTGCCGCTCTTCGGTGCGCCCGTGGAGGCCCGGCTGGTGGAGGCCTTTGATCGGGAATCCGAGGCGTTCGCCAGGGCGGCTGCGCTGATGACGCCGGCCGTGGAGGCCGTGGAGATCCCCTACGAGGGAACGAGCCTGCCCGGCTACTTCCACCGTGCCAATGATTCGGGCCAGCCGCGCCCCACCCTCATCGCCACCAACGGCTATGACGCCACCGTGCACGAGGCGCACTTCGCCCATGCCGTGGCCGCCGTGCGCCGCGGCTACCACTGCCTCACCTTCGATGGCCCCGGCCAGGGCCGTCCCCTCATCCACCAGAGCCTGGTGTTGCGCCCCGATTGGGAGGCCGTGGTGCGTCCGGTGATGGACTACGCCCTCTCCCGAGCGGACGTCGACCCGCAGCGGATCGCGCTGATCGGCTGGAGTTTCGGCGGCTATCTGGCGCCCCGCGCGGCCAGTGGCGAGCACCGCCTCGCGGCCTGCATCGCTGACCCCGGCCAGTGGGACCTGCTCGAGGCGCTGCGCACGAACCTGCCGCTTCCCCCAGCCGTGCGCGAGCGCCTCCCGGAGATCGACCCCGCCGATCTCGAGGCCTTCGAGGCCGAGATGCGCTCCAACCCCTCTCTGCAGTGGACCGTCCGGCGGGCCCTCTGGGTGCACGGGCTCGATTCGATCGCCGAGTATTTCCGGATCGCCGGCGATTACAGCCTCAGGGGGCGCGCCGAACGGATCCGCTGCCCCACGCTGGTGGCCTGGGCGGAAGGCGATCCGATCGCCCGCTTCGCGGAGCAGCTCCATGCCGCGCTGCAGTGCTCCCGCACCCTCGTGCGTTTCACCGCCGCCGAGGGCGCCGGCGGCCACTGCGAAGAGACGGCCCGCTCCCTGTTCCACCAGCGCGCCTACGACTGGCTGGACGGTGTGTTCGCCAACCCCCGCGCAGCTCACCCAAGCCGTTGACGGCACCCTGCGGTTCGTTTCCCCCCGCCCTGCCCCTGGCCGCCAGGCTGGGTTTTGGGCGGCCCGTCAGGCAGGTGCCCCTGCTGGGATCCCTTCTGGCGTGTTCGCGTGGCGGCTGCAGCCAACCCGGCTCCGGGTGTAGCTGTGCAGCCCCAGCCCCCTTCATCCGCAGAACCGATGGGCAGGCTACTCCTGAGGATTCCAACCGAAGGGTGGAGGCGGATTAGCCTGGGATCGGGGCGGCGAGCAGCGCGGGGCACCAGATTGGGCACCATGACCGGCAGCCAACCCCGAACTCTCAAGCAGCTGTCGCAGTTGGCGCCCAAGCTGCAGGCGCTCATCGCTGCCCACGGTGGTCGGGATCTGCGGGTCTTTGGCTCTGTGCTCCACGGCACGGCAGCGAACCAGAGCGATGTGGACCTGCTTGTGGATTTCCCAGGCAGCCCGAGTTATGAGCAGTAAATGGATCTCAAGTTCGCCCTCGAAGACCTGCTGAAGGTGCATGTCGATCTGGTCACGAGGCGTGGACTGCGTGCTGAGCTGCGTGAACGGATCGAGCAGGAGGCGATCCCACTTGCCTGAGCGTCCACAAAGCGCGTGACTAGGCCCTGAGGTGCCTTGGCGGCGAATCGCCGGCCTCCGTGATGTGCTGGCTCATGCCTATGTCGGCCTCGAAGGCAACATCACCTGGCAGATCGTTTCCGAGAGCATTCCAGCCCTGCCGATCACATGGCTGAGCGCCAGTGGCGTGCATCACACCGGTGGTCATACTCTCAGCCCTCAGCAGCAGCCATGAAGCGCACCGGCCCCGGGTACGCCGCCAGCTGGCTGTCGGCCGTGATCAGCAGCAGCCCGTCGGCGGTTGCCTGGGCCAGCAGCAACCGGTCAAACGGGTCGCGGTGCAGCGGCGGCAGCTGGGCCACCGCCAGGGCATGGCGCGCTTCGATGGGCAGCTCCTGCCAGCCCCCGTCCAGCAGGGTTCGGCGCAGCACCGCAGGCTGCACGTGGAAATCAGGCCGTCCCAAGGCCTGCTTGATCACCAGCTCCCACAGGCTGGCAACGCTGAACACCGGGGTGTTGAGCGGGTCTTCCAGCATCGTTGCCAAACCGGCGGGAAGCCGATCGGGCGATCCCATCGCCCACACCAGCAGGTGGGTATCCAGCAGCAGATCCATGGCTTCTCAGCCGCCCGGCTGGAGGCCTTCGAACAGATTGGCGATCTCAGCGGCTGCAATCCGGTCGAAGTCGTCGGGCACCGCGCACTGGCCCTGCAGCAGACCCAGGCGTCGCCGCTTGGGAGCTGCGTTGCTGGCGTCATCCAGTGCGGTGACGCGCACCATTGGCCGGCCGGCCTTACAGATCACGAACGCCTCGCCCGCCGCCGCTTCCTCCACCAGCCGGGAGAGGTGGGTCTTGGCGTCGTGCATGTTCACCTGACGCATGGCCACCTCCGCTGGATTGAGTTCAACCAGCTTAGTCGACCCGATACGTCCTGGCGCCCCTCTCGCCACAGGCCGAGCGCCTGGATGAACGGGCAGACAGCACAGCGGCGCTCTTAGCCGTTGGAGGGGTGAGGGGGCATGGGGGGGCTCACTGGCGGGGGTGTTACAGGCGTGGCACGTGTAGAGCGTGCTTCCTGCGCGCGTTGGCCATGCCCAAGGTGCAGCACGGTGATTGGCTTGGATCCCTTCAGGAGCTTGGAGGCCCTGCGTCTGCAGTGGGTCGACTCCATCGCCGTTTGCGGCGCTACAGGCTCAACCCAGAACATCAACCTAATCTCCAGAGAGCGATACCGTGCAAGACATGGAACGTCTGCGCGAGCTTTTCGACCTGGTGGCGCACCACGGCACCACCACGGCGGCAGACATTGGTACCCACATCGAAAACAGCGGCATCGGTGCCGACGATTTTCGCCTGGCCACCACCATCGCCTTGCTGCAGAAGCTGGGCGATCAACCGATCGACTTCGAGCAGTTCGCGGCGATCGTGGGCGATGAGCTGTTGATGGTGAATCGCGCCTTCAGGCGCCAGCTGGTCATTCCCGACTGGCAGGAGTTCTGCTCCGACATCGAAACGGTGTACCGCCATGTGGCAACGGACAGAAGTGGCAGCAACGCCGACTACATCCCGATACTGCGCGATGCCGATCCCGAGCGGTGGGGCGTGGCCGTCTGCAGCGTTGACGGCCAGCGCATGGGCCTGGGCGATGTTGATGTCTATCACTCGATTCAATCGGTCTCCAAGCCACTCACCTATGCCTTCGCACTCGATAGGGAGGGTTTTGATTTCACGCATCAATTCGTGGGGATGGAGCCCTCCGGTCGCCCTTTCAATGCTCTGGATCTGCTGCCTGACGAACGTCCCTACAACCCCTGTGTGAATGCTGGAGCCATCATGATGGCCGGCCTGGTTGCATCGGGCGCACCACACCTGAGTGATCGAGAGATCACTCAGGTGATCATGAACTTATGGGCGAAGCTCTGCGGCCACGTGGCACCGGTGCACTTCAGCGAGGAGACGATGCTGTCGGAACGGGATACCGCCGACAACAACTTTGCGATTGCCTATTTGCTGCGTGGCCGCTGCGGCTTACCCCGCAGCGTGGATCTCCATAAGATGATGGATGTCTATCTGTCGTGCTGCAGTATTGAGATGACCGCCAGAATGCTGTCCATTGCGGCGGCGACCCTGGCCAATGGAGGCGTCTGCCCGATCACGGGCGAACAGGTTCTCCCGACGGACGTCGTGAAGAAAACGCTTTCGGTGATGCAATCTGCAGGCATGTATGACAATGCCGGCGTGTTCACCCTAGAGGTAGGCCTGCCGGCAAAATCAGGGGTGGCTGGAGCCGTGATGGTGGTGATTCCCAACCTGATGGGTTTCGCCACCTTCTCGCCCCGACTGGATGCCTACGGCAACTCCGTGCGGGGAGTGAGCTTCTGCCGGCAGCTGGTGGAGCGCTTCACCTTCCATATGTATGACAGTATCTCCGGTGGGCGAACGGGCTGCAAACGTGACCCGCGGGCGTCACAGCACACCCGCCGGCAGCGAGATCTCACGGATCTGCGCTGGGCCGTATCCCATGGCGACCGCTATGCCACCAAGGTGAGGGATCTGATGCTGGATTGCATGATCTCCATCACCCTGGCTGATGGCGAGATCGAGGCCTCCGAGCTCGCAACCATGGCTGAGGCCTATGCCGAACTGATGAACGAGCAGCCCGATCCCGGGGCGCTGCAACAGCAGGCCGTCGCCTGCCAGCAAAGGGCCGTCCAGGAGGGACGGCATGGCGCAACTGGAGCGTTCGAAGCTCTGGTGGAGCGCCTCAGGCGGGAGCTGCCCCTGCTGGATGACAACAGCCGGGAACTGATCCTGGAGGCCGCCTTCCGCGTGTCCTGCGCTGATGGAGAGATCGAACCTGAGGAAGACCTGCAACTGCGATCGATCGCCGAGGCCCTGGCCATCCATGAAGGAGTGCTGGAGCTGGAGATCGCCCGTTTCCAGCGGCAGCTGCCCGCTCCAAGGTGATCCCTGGCCAGGCGAGCCACATCCTCGGCGGTGATCGCCTTCTGCACCTGGCCTTGAGGGCAGGAACGCGCTGCAAGCCGCGGAAGTCAGTGTGGCCCATTTGCCTTAGTCGGCCCTGGCAAAGGCAGGTTCAGATCGTTCACCAGCGAGGTTCCCAAGACACTCAAAAGACGTCAACACACAAGATCGGCTGAGAATCATTTAATCCATCCAGAATGAACGAAGCCATACGGCTGAATCGTTACGAACGGCTCTATAGCAAGAGATCGCGCTCATTGAGAACTCAAGGGCGAAATAGACTCACTGCACTTCAGAACCAAATCGGCCGCTGCTGCCTGGTCGCCACCCGATCAGCGTATCTCGCCCATCCGCTTCAAGCGCTTGGGGACATGGGGGCATCCTCGTTGGGGTGTGACGGAGTTGCCACCGGTGGAGGGGAAGCTCACTCGCCATGTCTTCCCCCAGCCCCCTTCCGATGGAATCGCTGTGATTCCTGTGGGTGCTCTGGGGCCCTGAGGCGGCAGGTGAGCGATGCGGGCAGAGCAGATGAAGTGTCCCCTCTGGCACAGTCACCTGGCTACCTGGAGTGCGGGTCACCCGCATCGACGATCCCGGTGAATACCCGGATCGGTATTACTGAGAACCCAGCCATTCCAGACCTATGGGCGACAAATATCAGATCCAGCGCGATGACGGTGTGAAGGACGGCATCGCCGGCCAGGTGTTCGCCAGCTACGACGAGGCCTACGCCGTGGTGGAACGGTATTACGCAGACATCTGCTGCTCCGACGATCGGGAGTACTACCGGATCGTGCCGTTTCCGGCAGCCCATCGCAATGCCGAGCCCTTGCTGACTGCAAGCAGAAGCACCCAATGGAGCACGGACGGACACCTTGGAGGCCGACCAGGATTGTTTGCGCCAGCGCGACCAGCAGATCGCCTCATGACCCTGCTGCTCGACACCAGCGGATCTCTGCCAGCTGGCGATTGCCCTGGGCCAGGCCTGCAGAAAGAACGGTCGCACTGCTTTGAGCCTGAATCTGCCCGTGGTTCAGGCGACGTATGGTGTATTCACCAGGAGGTGGATGTTGCAACGCATGCAGATCTACCTGTCGGACCCGAAGCACAGCGTCTGGATGCTTTCGCCGTCAGTACGGCCTTAGCCTCCTTGGTTACGCTCAACCGTCGCCATTCCCCGATGCTGGCCAACTTGCTGGTGTCCTATGCGAAAGGGGGTTGAGCCTCCTCAAGCGACGCAGCGTGAGCCGAGGCCGCCTAAGCCTGCGAGGCCTGATCGAAGGAGTGCTGGGAGCCGTTGAAATCCTGCCGTGCTCACCAGCATGCGTCTCACCCATGGGAGCTACTGGCTCTGTGCAGCGCTCGGCGCAGGTGAAGAGGCTTGATCCGCCTCCAGCTTGTCCTTGCAGGTTGAACAGAGCACATTCCCCTTCTGATCTCGATAGAGGCGCATCGAGCGTTCAATCTGTACACCACAGCCTGAACAGGGGAAAAGAGGGCTCATCGGTTGCAGGATTCCTCACTCCATCTAGTGGATCTTGATTTCCGGAGCCGTCTCATCCATGACCGATGTCCGGCCACGATCACCGGGTACCAGCCTTCCGATGGGGCCCTGCGCAGAGCCTGCCCCCCAGACTGACCCTGCACGACCTGCCCAGCGCCCGCGTTGGCCTGGTGATCCGGCACCACACCACCGCCATGACCAACTCCGCCCTTCCACCGATCGCAGGTGATGAAGCCGGGATCCTCGCCCTGATGCAGCAGGCCGGCCCCGTTTTCCTGCCGCGCACCAATCTCAACATGGCGCAGATCCGCTCAGGCTTTGCCTGCGCCCTGCACATGCACCAACCCACGATTCCCGCCGGGACGAATGGTGAGCTGATTTCGCATCTGCAGTACATGTTCGAGCACCCCGGTGAGGGTGACAACCACAACGCCGAACCCTTCGCCCACTGCTACAAGCGCCTTGCTGAGATCATCCCCCAGCTGATTCGGGATGGCTGCAACCCACGGATCATGCTGGATTATTCCGGCAACCTGCTCTGGGGATTCGAGCAGATGGGCCGTCACGACATACTCGATGCCCTGAAACTTCTCGCCTGCGATCCCAGCCTGCAACCCCACGTGGAATGGCTTGGCACCTTCTGGAGCCATGCCGTGGCACCCTCCACGCCCATCCCCGATCTCAGGTTGCAGATCCTGGCCTGGCAACACCATTTCGCGGCCCTCTTCGGGCCTGAGGCCTTGCAACGGGTGAAGGGTTTCTCGCCGCCTGAAATGCACCTGCCCAACCACCCCGACACCCTCTATGCATTGGTGAAGGCCCTGCGCGACTGCGGCTACCAGTGGCTGCTGGTGCAGGAGCACAGCGTCGAGAACCTCGATGGCTCCAGCCTCAGCCAGGCACAGAAGTACATCCCCAATCAGCTGGTGGCGCGCAACTCCAGCGGTGAGTCGGTGAGGATCACGGCGTTGATCAAAACCCAGGGCTCCGATACCAAGCTGGTGGGCCAGATGCAGCCCTGCTATGAAGCCCTCGGGCTGGGCCGCCAAGCGCTGGGAGACACCACGATCCCCTCGCTTGTGTCGCAGATTGCCGACGGCGAAAATGGCGGCGTGATGATGAATGAATTCCCCTCCGCCTTCATCCAGGCCCATCAGAAAATCGCCGCCCAGGCGAGTGATTCCGGCTGTGACCCGGCCACGGATTCAGCCACTGTGGCGATCAACGGCACCGAATATCTGGAGT
The DNA here is from genome assembly GCF_002252625.1 of Synechococcus sp. 1G10. Classification (GTDB taxonomy): domain Bacteria; phylum Cyanobacteriota; class Cyanobacteriia; order PCC-6307; family Cyanobiaceae; genus Regnicoccus_A. The sequence continues at coordinate 85,053 of NZ_NQKW01000007.1, forward strand.
TGCTGGAAGCCGCCGGAGTCAGTACAATTGATTACCCAGAGATTCAGGCGGTTCAGCAACACAAGCTCTGGGAGGCCGTTGACCGCCAGACCAACGGCAACCCACCCACCCCGGCGGCCACCGAAGCCGCCATCGCCGCACTCCAGGCCAGCGATCCCCACTTCTCGATGGCGGGTGCATCCTGGACCAACGACCTCAGCTGGGTGGAGGGCTACGGCAACGTGCTGGAGCCGATGAACCGCCTCAGCGCCCATTTCCACCAGGTGTTTGATCCCCTGGTGGCGCAGGATCCCGCCGTCACCACAACCCCGCACTATCAGGAAGCCCTGCTCCACCTGCTGCTGCTGGAAACCAGCTGCTTCCGCTACTGGGGCCAGGGGGCCTGGACCGGCTACGCCAGCGAGATTCACAGGCGCGGTGAGGCCGCGATCGGTTAGTCAGCCCAGGTCTTGAAGTTGGCGTGGATCACCGGCTCGATGGGGTGGCCCCAGGCGCCTGATCGATCAGCGCCTGGCACTGGTGCTCGTTCCAGCCCTCACCGCGCCAGCGCTCACCGAGGCCGCCACTGATGGCGCTCACCAGCAACAGGGCTGGCAACAACGCCGGATCGCCCTGCAGGGTGAACACGAACGCCGCGCAGAACAGCGGGCTGCCGTGGGCACTGGCGAACAGGGCGGTGGCGCCGACCGCTGCCAGCTGGGCCAGCTCAGTGGCGCCCAGGCCGGTGTGGGCCCGCAGGGGGCTGGTGAGGAGCGCGCCGAGGGTCATGCTGTCGTGCATCAGGCCACCGGGAGCACCCGCCGCCAGGCTGAGCACGGTGGCCAGGGTTCGCCACAGCAGGGTGAGCGAAGGCCCGCCATACCCCCCGGCCAGAGCCGATCCCAGTGACAGGGATCCATCGTTGAGGCTGAGGCCGCCGCTGGCGAGCGCCAGCAGTGTCAGCAGGCCCGCCAGCAGCAATGCCCCGCCCAGGCGCCGGCGCGCCAGCAGCCGCTTCACCCAGGCTGCCGCCGGGATCAGCAGCCGCACCAGCAGGGCGCCAGCGGCTGCACCCACCAGGGTCAGCAGCATGGCCCAGCCCCACAGGGCCGGCGCGAGGCCGCCCAGGTCCAGGCCCGGCAGGCGAGCCGGTTGTCCCATCGCCGTTGCCACCACGGTGCCACTGCCCGCCAGCAGCAGCGCGGGCAGCACCAGGGGCAGTCCACTACGTTGCCCAAGCTCCTCCAGGCCGTAGGCCACCGCCAGCAGGGGTGAACGGAAGGCCGCTCCCAGCCCGGCGGCTCCGCCGATCACGGCTACCAGGCTGGAGGGAAGCTGGGCCAGGGGGGTGAAGGCGGGCCAGCGTCGCCGGATCGCCAGCAGCACACTGGCTCCGAGTGCCACCGAAGGGGACTCCACTCCAACCGTGAGTCCACCCAGATGGGTGAGCAGCATCAGCGGCAGCCGCTGCAACTGGCTGGCCAGGCTCAGCTTCTCCAGCCAGTGCGCTTCCGCCTCGGGGGGAACCTGCCGGCCGGAGCGATCCAGGGCCAGCAGGGGGGCGACACCGCCGCCTCTGCCGGCCGCCAGCGGTCCCCAGGCCAGCCAGATCAGAAGCGCACTGGCCGCGAAAACGAGCGCGGCTCCCAGGCCGGGTGGCAGCCCCTGAGCGATGCCGCGATGGCCACCCTCCAGACCAGGCAGCGGCCACAGCCAGCGCTGCAGCCGAAAGCCCAGTTCAGATAGGGCCTGATACGGCCACTGCAGCAGCCCCATCACCAGGCCCAGCAGCAGCCAGACGACAAGAACAGCCACGGGCACCGCAGGGTCAGGCCCCAGCGAAGCAGCCAATGACGCCAAGCACCCTCAGGCTGCGCGAAGAGTCATGGCACTGCAGGCCTGGTGGCCGTCTTCACCAGCACCTGACTACCAGCTCGGCCAGCTCCAGATCAGACCCTGGACGACATAAAACCCCCTGCCGCCAGAAGCACCAGGGCACTGAGGCGGGTGAGCTTTGCTCCATGGCGCAGCAGCAGCCTTGAGGTGCAGAAAGGGAGAATGCCTGATCTACCGGCGAACCCTTCCGCTGGATTGCCGGGGCTCAGCCATTCCCCGACCCCTGGGCGGCCGCGAGCTTGCGGCGGCCGAAGGCGACCATGGCGAATCCGGTGATGTTCATCCAGAGGCTGTAGATCGCGGCCGGTACGGCCATGTCGATGTTGTTCAGCAGGCCGGCGGTGATCGCGATCGCGAGGGTGCCGTTCTGGATGCCCACCTCGATGGCGATGCTGAGCCGCTGGGCGAGGGGCAGACCCAGCTGACGCGCCGAGAGGAAGCCGGCCGCCGTTCCCAGCAGATTCAGCGCGACCACCGCCGCGCCCACCTGGGCGATGAAGCCGGGCAGTTTGCCGGCTTCCTTGATCACCAGCAGCAAGATGATCAACGCCAGCAGACCTGCGGCCAGCCGTCCCATCTGCTTCTCCAGCCTCAGCGCTGTGGCGGTGAACCGCTGCCGGATCCCCATGCCGATGGCCGTCGGCACCAGGGTGATCAGCACGATTCGCAGCATCGTCGGCACCACGGGCAGGCTGATCTCCGCGCCGGATCCCATCAGCAACTGCAAGGCCAGATTCGCGAGCACGGGAATCGTGAACACCGTCACCACGCTGCTGATCGCCGTGAGCGTCACCGAGAGGGCCACATCCCCCTTCGCCAGGTAGGTGATCAGGTTGGAGGAGGGGCCGCCGGGGCAGATCGCCACGATCACCAGACCGACCGCCAGCTCCGGTTCCATCGGCCAGAGCCAGGCCAGCAGGCCGCCGATCAGCGGCAGCACCACGATCTGACAGATGCTGCCAAGCGCCACGGCCCGCGGATAGCGGCTGATGCGCCGGAAATCTTCCGGAACCAGGCTCAGCCCCATCCCCAGCATCACGATGGCCAGGGCGACGGGCAGCAGAACAGTCGTCAGCAAGCTGTTCTGCATCGGTGCCCAGGAACGGTGCGGACAAGATCGCATTGATCCCGTCTGCCGGCTCTGCAGGCCCCACTCCAGGCTGCCGAACCGCTGCTGCGCTGCGGGGGTGTCATCCTGAAAGCAGCTCTGTGCCGCTCGATGGCCCTGCGCTCCGCCAGCGAATTGCCGCTCTCTGCCGAGCTGGCCAGTGAGCTGGAGCAGAACCAGAAGCAGCTGATCGGCCTGGTGATCGATCCAGCCTTCCGCCTGCACGACACGGGCCTGGGCCACCCCGAGAGCCCGCAGCGGCTGGAGGCGATCGAGGCCGAGCTGCAGCGCCGCGGCCTGATCCAGCGCTGCCGGTTGATCCAGGCCCGACCGGCGGTTGACCTGGAGCTGCTTCGCTGCCACACCGCCAGCTACCTGCAGACGGTGCGCCGTGAGGTGGCCTACGGGGCCGCCCAGCTCTCCACCGGCGACACCACCATCGGCGAGCACTCCGAAGACGTGGCCAGGCTGGCGGCCGGCGGCACCCTGGCGGCGGTGGATGCGGTGCTGGCCGGGCGGGTGAACCATGCCTTCGCGCTGGTGCGGCCACCCGGGCACCACGCCGAGGCCGATCGGGGGATGGGCTTCTGCATCTTCAACAACGTGGCCCTGGCCGCCCGCCATGCCCAGGCGGTGCACGGGCTGGAGCGGGTGCTGATCATCGACTGGGACCTGCACCACGGCAACGGCACCCAGGCCATGTTCTGGAGTGATCCGAGCGTGCTCTACGCCAGCGTGCACGAGTGGGGCAACTACCCCGGCAGTGGCGCCGCCGAGGAGCGCGGCGAGGGGGCTGGGCTGGGCTTCACGCTCAACTGCCCCCTGCCGGCCTACAGCGACGGGCAGGCCGTACTCACGGCTCTGGACGCCGCCCTGACGCCGGTGGTCGCTCGCTTCCGGCCCCAGCTGGTGCTGGTGTCAGCCGGCTTCGACGGCCACCGCGACGATCCCCTTGGCCACTTCCTGCTCGAGGACGCCGACTACACCGCCCTCACCCAGCTCTGCCTGGCCATCGCCACCGAGCATGCCGGCGGCCGGCTGGTGTCGGTGCTGGAGGGGGGCTATGGCCTGAAGGGGCTGGCGGGCGGAGCCGCCGCTCACGTGGAGGCCCTGCTGGCGGCCTGATCCGCGCTGGCCTGATCGCCGGGCAGCGAAGCGCTGGCCAGATCGATCCAGGCCTCCATCACCTCGTCGCCGGAGCGCAGCTGGAAGCCGAGCTTGCGGCACACCCTCTGCATGGCGCCGTTCCCGGGCAGGATCTCCGCCGTCACCCGGTCGATGCCCTCGTCGCGGCCACAGCGCAGCAGCTGGCCCAGCAGGGCGGTGCCCAGCCCCTGGTGCTGGTGGGCGTCGCCGATCAGCAGGGTGAACTCGGCGTCGTTGCGCTCATGCAGCCGGCTGAGGCGGCCCACCGCCAGGATCCGGTGCTCGCCGCTGTCCGGGTCGCGCCGGTCCACCACCAGGGCCAGTTCGCGCTCGTAGTCGCTGAAGCAGATGCGCACCAGCCGCTCATGGGCGATGCGGTGGTTCAGCGAGGTCATGTGGAAGTAGCGGGTGTACACGCTCTCTTCCGAGAGGTTGCGGTGGAAGGCCACCAGCAGGGGCTCGTCCTCGGGGCGGATGGGCCGGATCGTCACCGGCGTGCCGTCCCGCAGCCGCCAGGGACGCACGTACTGGCTGGGATAGGGCCGGATCGCCGGCCGCGGCAGGTGGCAGGTGGCTCCGGCCACCGGCTGGATGAGGATGCGGGCATCAAGGGCCACCAGGGGCCAGCACCGATCGCCAGGCCGCACCAGCAGCGGATTGATGTCGATCTCACGGATGGCGGGCTGCTCCAGCACAAGCTGGCTGAGCCGCACCAGCAGCCGCTCCAGCTCCTCCAGATCGGCCGGAGGGCCGCCGCGCACACCCTGCAGGGCGCCGTACACGCGGGTCTGCTCCATCAACCGCCGCGCCAGGGTGGTGTTCAGGGGCGGCAGGCCCACGGCGCTGTCGCGGAACACCTCCACCAGGGTGCCGCCGCTGCCGAACAGGATCACCGGCCCGAACTGGGGATCGATGCTGCTGCCCACGATCAGCTCCAGCCCCCCCTGCCGTCGCAGCATCGGCTGCACCGTCACCCCGCCGAAGGCCTGGGCCCCGAAGCGCTCGGGAATCGACTCTGCCATGGAGGTGAAGGCCTGCTCCACCGCCTCGGCGCAGGCCAGATCCAGCCACACCCCACCCACGTCGCTCTTGTGGGTGATCGTGGGGCTGTTGAGCTTGAGCACCACCGGATAGCCGATCGCCTCGGCGGCAAAGCGGGCCTCGGCGACGCTGCGGGCCAGGCGGGTGTCGACCACCGGGATGCCGTAGCTGGCCAGCACCTGCTTGGCCTCCTGCTCGCTGAGCAGCGCGCGCCCCTCGGCCTGGGCCTGCTCCAGCACCCTGCGGCCGCCGGCATGGTCGGCGCCGTCGCTCTCCGGCAGCAGCGCGGGGGTCTCGTAGAGCCCACGCAGGGTGTAACTGAAGCGCCAGAGCGAGTTGAACAGCCGCGCCGCGGCATCGGGGTAGGGGTTGGTGGCGATGCCGGCGGCATTGAGGATCGCCACGCCGGCGGCCACCTCATCGCCGCCCATCCAGCTGGCGAGCAGGGGTTTGCCGCTGCGTTCGGCCAGCTCCCGCAGGCGCTGGGCAGTGGTGGTGGGATCGGTCATCGCCTGGGGCGTGAGGATCACCAGCAGGCCATCGCTGCCGGGATCAGCGAGGGCGATCTCGATGGCGCGCCCATAGCGCTCCGGATCGGCGTCGCCAAGGATGTCGATGGGATTGGCGTGGCTCCACTGGGGCGGCAACACGGCATCGAGGGCGGCCAGGCTCTCGCTCGAGAGTTCCGCCAGCTGGCCGCCGTTGAGCACCAGGGCGTCGGTGGCGAGCACGCCTGGGCCGCCGGCGTTAGTGACGATCGCCAGCCGCGGACCGGCGGGTCGCCGCGGCTGTTTGGCCAGCACATCGGCCAGATCGAACAGGTCGGAGAGGCGATCCACCCGCAGCACGCCGCAACGCCGCAGCGCCGCCTCCAGCACCGCATCACTGCCGGCCAGGGCACCGGTGTGGGAGGCCGCCGCCCGCGCCGCCTCGGCAGTGCGGCCGCCCTTGATCAGCACGATCGGCTTGGTGAGCGCCACTTCCCGCGCCGCCGAGAGGAAGGCGCGGGCATCGCCGATCGCCTCCATATAAATGACGATGCTGCGGGTGGCGGGATCGTCGCCCAGGTAGGTGATCAGATCCCCCCAGCCCACATCCAGCATCGAGCCGATCGACACGAAGGTGCTGAAGCCCACCCCCTGCTGATGGCTCCAGTCGAGCACCGCAGTGCAGACGGCCCCCGACTGGCTGAGGAAGCCCACATGCCCCGGCGCCGCCATGCCGGCAGCGAAGCTGGCGTTGAGACCCAGGCGGGGATTCATCAGCCCCAGACAGTTGGGGCCAAGCAGCCGCATGCCGGAGCCCCGCAGGATTTCGCGCAGCTGGGACTCCAGCGCCAGCCCCTCGGGGCCCACCTCCCGGAAGCCGGCGGAGATCACGATCGCGGCCTTCACCCCGGCCGCCGCGCACTCCGCCAGCCGCTGGGGCACGCTGGCCGCCGGCGTGGCGATCAGGGCCAGATCGACCGGCTCGGGCACCTCCGCCACCGTGGCGCAGCAGCGCACACCCAGCACGCTGTGTCGCCCGGGGTTCACCGGGTACACGGTGCCGCCGAAGGGAGAACGGATGAGGTTCCAGAGCAGGGTGCGACCAACGCTGCCGGGCCGTTCGCTTGCCCCGATCACCGCTACGCAACCGGGACGGAACAGGGCCCGCAGCGGTTGCCGCTCGCAGCGCAGGATGTCGTGGGTGGGATCGCTGCCGCCTGCCTGACCGGGCACCTGGCGGTAGCCCTCCGCGTCGGTCATGGCAGGCGGTGGTGGTGTGGCGGTGCTTCCATCCAACCGCTGGGCGCGCGGGGGGCCTGTATCGCATCCCACCCATCAGAGTCGTGACCACCTCCCTGGTGAACCGCGAGGACCGGCTTCATACCCCCTTCGGCAACACCAGCTCCAGCACCCCACCACCTCCTGGATGGTTACGTCCCTGCACCCGGCCGGCGTGGGTGAGGGCTATCTGCTGCACGATCGCCAGCCCCAGGCCACTGCCGGCGCGGCGGCTTCGCACCCGGGAGGGATCGCCCCGGTAGAAGCGCTCGAACATGTGGGCGAGGTCCTCGTCGCTGAAACCAGAACCGTGATCCCGCACCGTCAGCTCCCACCACTGGCCGCTCTCCTCCACGCTCACCTCCACAGCCGCTCCATCGGGGCTGTAGCGCAGGGCATTGTCGAGCAGATTCAGCAGAGCTCGGTGCAACCGGGACGGATCTCCCCAGAGGGGGCACGGCAGACGTTCAGGAAAGGACAGGCTGATGCCGCGCTGATCGGCCAGGGGGCGCAGGCTGCCCCAGGCGGCCTCCACCAGCTCGCCGAGATCCAGCACCTCATATCTCCGGTCATCCCGCGGCAGGCTGTTCTCCAGGCGGGAGAGTTCGAGCAGGTCGCCCACGAGGCTCTCCAGCCGCTGCAACTCCCGCTGCAGACGTTCGATCAGCACCACGTTCGAGTTGGTGGCCTGGGCGGCCAGGCTGTCCCCCACCAGCATCAGGGCGGTCAGCGGAGTCTTGAGCTCATGGGCCACGTCACTGACCCAGCGACTCTGCTGATTGAGCTGGGATTCCAGTGAACGCCGGCTGTTGATCCAGAGCGCCACCCAACCCTCTCCCCCTGCCAGCAGCACCCCCTCGAGCGGTTCATTGCCTTGCCACCACTCCAGGCGCTGGGGCCGACCCCGGCGGCCCACGGCAAGAATCGCCTCCTCCAGGTCCGGCTGCTGAATCACGTCACGCACCGGCTGGCCTCGCACCAGTCGGTCGACGGGCAGTTGCAGCAGGCGCTCGGCCCGGGGATTGATCGCCTGGATTCGCTGCTCCCCATCGATCACCAACCAGCCTTGGGGCGCTCCTTCCAACCAGGCCAGCAGTTGCAACCGCCCCAGCCCCGGCAGGAGCTGCTGGCCACTGGCCTCGGGCGCCGCAAGCTCCTGAGGCCTGCGCCGGCCACGGGCCAGGACCCAGCCGAGCAGCACACCAAGGCCAAGGGCCAGCAGCAGCGTCATGGCCAGGAGCTCAACCGAAGCGGTAGCCGAAGCCTCTCACCGTGAGGATGTGCTCGGGAGCGGAGGGATTGGTCTCAAGCTTCTCGCGCAGCCAGCGGATGTGCACATCCACGGTCTTGGTATCGACCACGTAGTCGGTACCCCAGATCTGATCGATCAACTGGTTGCGGCTCCAGACACGGCCAGGGTTCTGCATGAAGAACTCCACCAGCCGGTATTCCTTGGGGGAGAGGTTCACCGTCTCACCGTCACGGGTGACTCGGTACTCATCGGGGTAGAGGGTCAGATCCCTGTGATGAACGACCTCACCGACGGGGAAGCGCTCGATCGTCTGCTGGCTGCGGCGCAGCAGGGCGCGGCAACGAGCCACAAGTTCACGCAGCCCGAAAGGCTTCACCAGGTAATCGTCCGCACCGAGCTCCAGTCCCAGCACCCGGTCCGTTTCCGTGTCCCGGGCACTCACCATCAGGATCGGGATGTGGGAATCATGGCGGCGCAGGTGGCGGCAGACATCCAGCCCCCCGACCCCCGGCAGCATCAGATCCAGCAGCACAAGATCAAAGCCCGTGGCTCCCTGGCGCTGGGACGCATCGAACTGGCGGATGGCCTGACGGCCATCGGCGGCACAAGCCACATCAAAACCTTCCTGGGCCAGAGCCTCTTCCAGGGTGGTGCGGATGCCGTCGTCGTCATCGACGATGAGCAGACGGGGCATGGGATCGTCCGGGCCCACTGACTGATCGTTCAAAATTTAGGCCATCCCGGCATGGGAGAAAGGACGGGACTTCAATGGCGCCGGGGCAGGTGGCTGATCACCAGATGGCGCTGGGCATCGATCTTGAGCCAGCCCTCGTCGCGCAGCAGACCGATCACCCGTGTGACCGTGACCCGGGTGGTGGAGAGGGCGCTGGCCAGTTCCTGATGGGTGAGACGCAGATTGAGCCGCAGGCCTTCCTCACAGGCCTGGCCGTAGTCCTGAGCCAGCAGTTCCAGGAAGCCGCGCACCCGCTCTTCCACCCGGCGCAGACCCAGCAGGGAGAGCAGGGTTTCCGCCTGGCGATGACGACTGATCACGGCCTGCATCACGGCCATGGCCAGATGGGGGGCCTGCTCGATCTCCGCACAGGTGAGACAGAGCAGATCGGAATCGGTGAGGGTGCAGGCCTCATAGGCCTGCACGTTGGTGAGCGGCTCACCGAAGGGCTCATTGGGGCCGGCCAGGCCTAGCAGCAGCGGATCGCCGTGGATGGTGACGGCCTCCAGCTTGACCATGCCTCGCACCACCAGCCAGATGGTGTTCTTGAGCAGAGGAACGGCGCTGCCCGCGCCTATATGCAGAAGTTGGCGCTGGCGGTAGCTGGTTTCCAACACCTCACGGATGGCGTCGCTGCGGCCGGCATCGCGGAAAGGAGTCGTAACCATGGCCAATCTCCGGTGACACAACCGAGCGTATGGAAGATGACCGACAAGCCAGCAAAGAATGGATAAGGGGGCGGTTAAGCAACGGCTAAGGCTTCACCCCCCCCTGACCCCGATCGGCCGTGAACTCAGGAGCCGATGTTGCCCACGGCTTTCTTGGCCGAATTGAGCACACTGCCCCGCAGGGGGACATAACCAAGATCATCGGCCTTCCCTTGGGCTTTAGGGCTCAACAGGAAGGAAATCGCCTGGCGAATGCGCGGGGCTTTTGCACCATTACCCGACTTGTACGCCAGAACCCAGGTGAGAGTGGCGATGGGGTAGCTGTCGGCGCCGGCGGGATTGGCATCCTCACCAGCCAGGCTGGAATTGAGGCGAATGTTGTTCAGGGCCGCGGCACCACTCTTCAGGTTGGGACTCACGAACTTGCCCGCCTTATTCTGCAGGGCTGCCGCCTTGATCGGACCCTTGACGAAGGCCTGGTTGAGGTAACCGATCGAGCCGGGGGTGTTCTGAACCACACCAGCCACTCCCTCATTGCCCTTGCCGCCTACGCCCACGGGCCACTTCACCGATTTACCCTCACCCACCTTGCTCTTCCAGGCCGGCGAGAACGCAGAGAGGGAGTTGGTGAAGGCGAAAGTGGTGCCAGATCCATCGGAGCGATGCACCACGGTGATCTTGCCGGGGGCACACTTGAGCTGCTTCCAGTCGGTGATCGCACCCAGGAAGATTTCGGCAGCCTGCTTCTGGGTGAGCTTGAGAGAGCAACCCGGCTTGTTGTACGCGATGGCGATCGTGCCACCCACCGTGGGCAGTTGAACTACACCGCGCTTCACCTTGGCGGCATCGGCAGCGCTGATCGGCTCATCGGTGGCCCCGAAGTCAACGGTGCCGGCAATGAACTGACGCACACCTGCGCCGGATCCCACCGATTGATAGTTGACCTGAGGGCCACCTGAGCTGGCGAGATCAGCGAAGGCGCGTTGGTAGAAGGGGGCCGGGAAGGTGGCTCCCGCGCCGTTGAGGGCGTTTTGAGCGGTGGCCGCGGCACCGGCACCAAGTGCGGTCAGAACACTGAAGACAAAGGCCTTCTTCACGAAGGTCATCACAAGCGCCAATGGGGAGCGATCTCTATGTAGCAACGAGTCAACCCCGCGCAATTTATGACCCGGTTAAGCTTGCATCAAGATCGGGTTTCAAGATCCGGAACTCCTCTCATAAGCATCTTGGCCGACAATTCTGTTGCTCTTATTCGCCTCCACCATCCTCTGGAGTCCTAAGCAGGCAAGCCTTCCCCGAGGCTGCCGCCGCCACAGACGACCGCCAGCCGGGGTGGAGAGTGGACACGCCGAATCCTCTGCAGGTCATGAGCCAGGACATCGACGACGTCTTTGACTTCCTTGCCCGAATCGGCTCCGACGAGGAGCTGCGCGAAGCGCTGAACCTGCTGGAAACCGCCGAGGAGGTGGCCCAGCTGGCCAAGGAACGGGGCCACCGGGTGTCCGCCGCCACCCTGCTGGAGCTGTTCGAGCGCTGCCAGGAAGCGCCCCGGGCAAGGCTGGGGCTGATGGACGAAAAGCTGATCCGGGTCTTCCTCCAACGCGACAAGCTGCGCTGAGCGTCCGATGGTGTTGCGCCTGCCCCCCTTCGAGCCCCTGCCGCCGCCGCCGGAGTCCCCCGGAAAACTGCTGCAGGTGGCCGTGGCGGAGCTCCAACCCACCCAGCTCTGCGTGGGGCTGGCCGAGATCCGCCAGCGTCAGGCCGACTTCGCCGAGGAAAGTTCGAACCAGCGCAGGCGCTACCTCAGCGGCAAACCTGTACCCCTGGTGCGCAGCGGCGATGGGGCCCTGTGGATGGTGGATCGCCACCACCGTCTGCGCGCGCTGCTGGAGCTCGACGCTGCTGCCACCGCCTTCGGCTATGTGGCACTCCAGCTCGAGAGCCGCGAGCGGGAGCAGGCTCTGGCCGAACTGCTGGACCGCGGCTGGCTCTACCTCCACGACGGCCGCGGCCAGGGGCCCCAGCCACCCCAGCGCCTGCCCCGCACTTTGCTCGGCCTGGAGGATGACCCCTACCGCAGCCTGGTCTGGAAGCTCAAGCAGGAGAGGCTGATCGCGCCGGCGCCGCTGATCCCCTTCCACGAGTTCCGCTGGGGCGCCTGGCTGCGCAGCCGCAGCCTGCCGCCATTCAGCTCACTGCGGCTGGAGCCGGCTCTGCCGGCCGCCCGCGCCCTGGCCCGCTCCCAGGCGGCCCGGGGGCTGGCGGGCTGGAAGGGCTGACAGGCCACTCCTGTGCCAGCTGTGTGTTTGCTCTGCGCTCAGCGGCGGCTGCCCGGACTGGACCGGACCTGATCGTGATCGGTGCCGACCCGGCCCCGGGGCTGGGAATCGCCGTCGGCATCACGTCGAGGCTGGCCAGGTAGCGCTTGCGTTGCCCCGACGCCCAGGGCTCATCAAGGCAGACCCCGATGGGACGAAGCCGGATCGGCTCAACCGCGGCGCCTGCAGTAGGAATCGAAGACATGTCCATGGCGAGAAAGCTAGGCAGCAGCAGCGTTCACGACTGTGCGCTGCATGGCCATGGTCAGTGCCAGCGGACACGAGCGGCCCGCCTGGCGGGGCTGATCAGACCATGGGCGGCCAGGCACGCCAGAAAGGTCCAGAATGCTTGAGACGGTTCCAGTGGTTCACTCCCTGGAGGCAAGGAGGAAAGTCCGGTGTGATGGGGCCCTGCCGGCCCTGTTGAATCCGGCGCTGTCCCGCAGCTGTGATGGAGCTCCTCTGCGGAGGCGCCCCTCAGCCAGAACGCTCGCCGTCTCAGTACCCCACCCCCCGGCGCGGACCGTTACCCCTCAATGAGCAGATTCCCCAGCAGCAGCACCATGGCCCTCTACAGCGGCCTGGCCGCTGTGGCCTTCGCCCTGGCTGGCCAGCCTGCCCAGGCCCATGGCCTCGCCTATGGAGGCATCGGCTCAGGCTTCCTTCATCCCCTCGCAGGCCTCGACCACCTGCTGCTGTTGATCGGCGTTGGCGCCGCCTCCGCCGCCATGTCTTCGACCCTGCTGGTCTGGGCCCTGGCGGGCGCCGTCGCCGGTGGAGTGTTCGGAGCGATGGGCGGCAGCCTGCCCTTCGGTGAACTGCTCGCGGCCCTGGCCATCACCGCCGTGGCCGGCTCAATCCTGTGGGCCGAGACCAAGGGCTACGGCTCGCGGCTCAGCCTCTGGGGAGGTCTGGTGGCCGCCGCCGTGGCGGTCCACGCCATGCTGCACGGGCTGGAAGCCCCCAGCGATCAAACCTCCCTCTCCTGGTGGCTGGGGGCCCTCGCCGGCTCAGTGCTGGTGAGCGGCACCACCCTGTTGGTGCTGCGCCGTCTGCCTCGCAGCGTCACCACCCGGCTGGCACAGGTCCTGGCGATCGGCGGAGGCCTGGTGGCCTTCGCTCCACTGGCCCTGCTGCTGCGCTGATTCAGCGATGCCCACCGGGGGACTTGAACCCCCACGACCGAAGCCACTGGTACCTAAAACCAGCGCGTCTACCAATTCCGCCAGGTGGGCGTGACCTGACTGTATAGAGCGGCTCAGAATGGCCGCACCGCCGCCTCTGTCGCCATGCTCGCCACCCTCGGTGGATTCCTGGCACTTCTTGCCGGTCTGCTGGTGCTGCTGCTGCCCCTGCTGGTCCCCGAGCTCAGCCGCCCCCGCGATTCGGTCTGGGGCGCCCTGGTGCTGGTCCTGGGACTGGTGCTGGTCACCAGCGCCGAGCGCCTCAGCGGGGCACCGATGCTGGCCGTTCTCTGCGGCGGCCTGCTGATCGGCCGGCTGAGCACGGAAGTGGGCCTGGGCCGCTGGCGTCAGCTCAGCCGCGAGGAGCAGGTACGCCTCACCGGCGCGGAGCGTTGGCGCACCAGCCTGCAGCAACTGGCTGCTGCCCTGATGGGGCTGCTCAGCCTGGCGGGATCGAAACTGGGCGTGCTGGTCTCCTGGCTGAAGGAGCGGCGCGAAGCCAGCTCCAAAGCCCGCGAGACCACCAAGCGCTGGGTGCGCCCGGAGCCTGAGGTTGCTGAGCCCGTGGTTGCTCAGCCTGAAATTGCTGAGACTGAGCTCCCGGAGGCTGAGCCTGTGGTCGCGGAAACACAGGCTGCGGCGTTCCCTGAGGCTGAGGCGGTGGCTGAGGCTTCTGAAAAGCCCCTGCCTCCCGAAGCAGCGCCAGCCGCTGAGCCGCCGCCAGCAACTATGGCGCCGCCAGCAGCTGATAAGGACGACGACGCAGACGTGACCACGGTGGGGTCATTTGCCGAGATCGAGCAGCTGATCGAGCAGGCCGGCGCTACAAACCCAGGCGCGGATCCCAGCGGAAGTTCAGGAGAAGAATCAGACGAAGAAGCGGTGGCTGAGCCTGCTGCAGACGGCGACGGGGAGGCCCCGGGGGCTGGGGTCGATAATTCGCCCTTGCTGCCCCCCCAGGCGCTGTGACCGCCAGCCCGGCTTCCTACAAAGACACGCTCAACCTGCTGCAGACCCCGTTCTCGATGCGGGCGAACGCGAAAACCCGTGAACCGGAGCTGCAGGCCTTCTGGGCGGAGCTGGACCTCTACCGGCGGCTCAGCCGTGAGAATCCCGGTGAGGTGTTCACCCTCCACGACGGCCCTCCCTACGCCAATGGGCCACTGCATGTGGGCCATGCCCTCAACAAGATCCTCAAGGACATCCTCAACAAGTACTCCCTGCTGCGCGGCCGACGGGCCCGCTTCGTGCCGGGCTGGGACTGCCACGGGCTGCCGATCGAGCTCAAGGTGCTGCAGAGCCTCTCCAGCGCGGAGCGCTCGGCGCTCACCCCGATCGACCTGCGCCGTCGTGCCCACGCCTACGCCCTTGAGCAGGTGGAGAGCCAGAAGGCGGGCTTCAGGCGCTGGGGCATCTGGGCCGACTGGGAGCAGCCCTACCTGACGCTGAACAAGGCCTACGAGGCTGCCCAGATCGGCGTGTTCGGCCGGATGGTTCTCGCTGGCCACATCTACCGGGGTCTCAAGCCGGTGCACTGGAGCCCCAGCTCCCGCACCGCCCTGGCCGAAGCGGAACTGGAGTACCCCGACGGCCACACATCCCCCAGCATCTACGTGGCCTTCCCGGTGGTGGCCCTGCCAGGCGGCCTGGGCACCCGGCTCACCGCCATTGGCCTCACCTCCGCCGAGGCGGCCACCACCCCGGCGGAAGGCGATCTGGCAGTGGCGATCTGGACCACCACCCCCTGGACCCTGCCCGCCAACCTGGCGGTGTCGGTGAATGCCTCGCTGGAGTACGCCCTCTGCCGCGTGGGCGATCAAGGCAACGGCTACCGCACCAGCCGCCACCTGATCGTGGCCGCTTCCCTGGTGGAGAGTCTGCGCAGCAGCCTGCAGCTGGAGCTCGAACCGCTGCTCACCCTCAGGGGCGCGGAGCTGGAAGGGGTCGAATACCGCCACCCTCTCTTCGATCGCACCAGCCCGGTGGTGATCGGCGGCGACTACATCACCACCGAAGCAGGCACGGGCCTGGTCCATACGGCCCCGGGCCACGGCGTCGACGACTTCAACACCGGCCGCAAAGCAGGCCTGCCGGTGCTCTGCCCGGTCGATGAGGCGGGAACCCTCACGGCGGAAGCCGGCCCGTTCGCCGGCCTCAATGTGCTCAAGGACGCCAATCCGGCGATCATCTCCGCCCTCGAGGCCGCGGGCGCCCTGCTGCGCCACGAGCCCTACGAGCACCGCTACCCCTACGACTGGCGCACCAAGAAACCGACGATCTTCCGCGCCACCGAGCAGTGGTTCGCCTCCGTGGAGGGCTTCCGCGCCCAGGCCCTGGATGCGATCGCCGCCGTCGACTGGCTGCCCGCCAGCGGCCGCAACCGCATCGAGGCGATGGTGCGCGACCGCGGCGACTGGTGCATCAGCCGCCAGCGCACCTGGGGCGTGCCCATCCCCGTCTTTTACCACCGTGAAACCGGCGAGACCCTGCTCAATGCCGACACCCTCGCCCACGTCGAGGCGCTGATCGCCGAGCACGGCTCCGATGTGTGGTGGGAGAGAGGCGAGGCCGAGCTGCTGCCGCCCTCGCTCGCCGCCGAGGCCGACCAGTGGCGCAAGGGCACCGACACCATGGACGTCTGGTTCGATTCCGGCTCCTCCTGGGCCGGAGTGCTGGGCGGTCTGAACACGGGAGATGCAGCAGCGGCCGCTGAGACCACCCAGCTGCGCTACCCCGCCGATCTCTATCTGGAAGGCTCCGACCAGCACCGGGGCTGGTTCCAGAGCAGCCTGCTCACCTCCGTGGCTGTCAACGGCCAGGCCCCCTACAGGCGGGTGCTCACCCACGGCTTCACCCTCGATGAGAAGGGCCGCAAGATGAGCAAATCCCTTGGCAATGTGGTCGATCCGGCCGTGCTGGTGGAGGGCGGCAAGAACGAGAAGCAGCAGCCCCCCTACGGCGCCGATGTGCTGCGCCTGTGGGTGAGTTCGGTGGATTACTCAGCCGATGTGCCCCTGGGGCCGGGCATCGTCAAACAGCTGGCCGATGTGACCCGCAAGGTGCGCAACACGGCCCGCTACCTGCTGGGCAACCTGCACGACTTCGACCCGAGGCCTGCGGCGGCAGGGGGAGATGCGGTGGAGATCGCCGATCTGCCGTTGCTCGACCGCTGGATGCTGGAGCGCACCGCCAGCCTGATCGACGCGGTGACAGCCGATTTCGAGCGCTACGAGTTCTACCGGTTCTTTCAGGCGCTGCAGAACTTCTGCGTGGTGGACCTCTCCAACGTTTACCTCGACATCGCCAAGGACCGGCTCTACGTGAGCGGGGCCGACGACTTCCGCCGCCGCAGCTGCCAGACGGTGCTGGCCCTGGTGGTGGAGCGCCTGGCCGGCCTGATTGCGCCGGTGCTCTGCCACATGGCCGAGGACATCTGGCAGAACCTGCCCTACCCGGTGGCGGAGCGCTCGGTGTTTGAGCGGGGCTGGCCCACGGCACCGGACTCCTGGCGTGAGGCGGCCCTGGTGGAGCCCCTGCGGCCGCTGCTGGACCTGCGCGGGCTTGTGAATCGCCAGCTCGAGAGCTCCCGCACCAACGCCGATCTGGGGGCCTCCCTGGAGGCCAGGGTGGAACTGGAGCTGGGGAGCGGTGATCGCGCCGCAGCCCTTGGCGCCGCGCTGGAGGTGCTGCAGGCCAGCCCCCATCCCTCCGTTGACAACCTGGCCGACTGGCTGATCGTCTCCCAGCTGGAACGGCGCGGCCCCGGCGCCCAGCCCCTGGCCGATCCCCTGGCCGAAGCCAGTGAAGGGGGCATCACCGTGCGCATCGCCCGGGCCGAGGGGAGCAAATGTGAGCGCTGCTGGCACATGGAAACCGATATCGGCAGCCATGCCTCCCACCCGAGCCTCTGCGGCCGCTGCGTGGCCGTGCTGGAGGGCTGAGCACGGGCCCCCGGCCGCATGCTCACCAGTGGACGGGATCGAGAAAGTGCTCAGGATCCACCGGGCCGGCCAGGATCCGCTCGGCGGAGGGATCGAGGGGGCCCTGCAGCAGCTCGGCCTCGCTGATGACGGCCCCGTCCGGCAGGCAGCTCTGGTCGGGATCGAAGGCGGTGGGGTGGGTGACGCTGCAGGAGAAGCCCCGGAAGACAAGCAGCTCGAAGGCCTCCTGCTGCGTCGGCGGCAGGCCGGCATGCGTTAGCGGCAGGGTGCCCCGCAAGCGCAGCACGCGATCGGGATGGCTGCGGCTGATTGCTTCGAGCTGGGCGATCAGACTGACGCCCATCAGAACCCTCCCGCCACCCGTCCCTGACGGGGCAGGCGTACCAGGATCCACTGCAGCAGGCCCACCACGTAGGCCACCAGGGCCAGGTAGCCGAAGAAGGCGGTGAGGGTGGGGGTGAGGTCGGCGCCGAAGACGAAGGAGAACACCTGAGCGGCGACACCGTGCAGGCGACGCGGTGCCTCCAGCCAGGTCTGGCAGAAGGCGCTGCCGGCCACACCCAGCCCACAGCCCATGGCGCCCACGCCAAGGCCGGCCCCCAGCAGGCCGAAGGCCGTGATTGCCCAGCGCCAGCTGCGCACCGTGAGCGGCAGGGGGCGCCAGGGTGGCAGATCGGCCAGTTCCTCGTTCAGATCCACCCAGAACCAAAGCGACGCCACCATCAGCAGCTTCGCCACGATCATCAGCGGATAGGCCAGGGGCCGGGCATCGACGAACAACAGCAAGGCGATCGCCAGCAGACTGGCCACCTTCCAGTAGATGGACATCAGCCGCAGCAGCGCCCCCTCCCGTCGCAACGCCGCCCAGATCAGCAGCACCAGCGGCAGACCCAGGCTGAAGACCACCGCAAGACGGAAGTCGAGCCACACAAGCGTGCGGTACAGCATGTCGGGTACAGCTTGGGTACGGGAAGGCGCCATTATCCGCGCCATGCCTCACCAGTAGGTTCGGTCAATGCCTGCGCCTCCCCTGTTCTCCTGGCTCCGCCGCGGTGATGAGCAGGCTTCCTGCCGCACGGCACTCTCGCGCCACCCATCGCTTGAGGACGCCGTCAACGAGGTGGTGCAACAGCTGAATGCCAAAAGCTTTGGCGCCGCGGCCCGTGGGGAGGCCGATCTGGCCCTGGTGTTCGGCTCCACCAGCTATGCCAGCGACCTGCCGCGGCTGCTGCCGCTGCTGCGCACCCGTCTGCGGGCCCGCCACTGGCTCGGCGCCGCCGGCGGTGGCGTGGTGGGGACCGGGGCCAGCGGCATCGCCCATGAAGTGGAGCAGGAAGCGGCGCTGAGCGTGATGCTGCTGCGCCTGCCCGGAGCCGACCTGCAGCTGTTCGAACTCGACACCGACCAGCTGCCCGATCTCGATGGTGACAGCCGCGACTGGATTGACTGGGTGGGGGCCGATCCGGAGCGGGCCGACGCCATGCTGCTGTTTGTGGATCCCACCTGCCAGGCCATCAACGACCTGATCAGTGGTCTCGACTACGCCTTTCCGGGCCTGGCCAAGGTGGGTGGCATCGCCGGCCCCCACAGCGCCAGCCATGGATCACTGCTGTTCAACGAACGGGTGGTGACCGGGGCTGTGGGCTGCCTGATCGGCGGCAGCTGGACCATCGATCCGGTGGTGGCCCAGGGCTGCCGGCCGATCGGCCCGGTGTTCGAGATCGAGAAAGCCGAGCGCAATGTGGTGTTGCAGCTGAGCCGCGGCGACCAGCAGAACACCCCGGTGAACTGTCTGCAGACGATCCTGCAGACCCTCAGCCCTGCCGAGCGGGAACTGGTTCGCCACTCCCTTTTCCTCGGAGTGGCGCGCAACAGCTTCAACATGGCAGGCGACGGGGAAGACGCCGAGACCACGGCCTTTCTGGTGAGGAACCTGATCGGGGTGGATCCTCGCAACGGGGCGGTGGCAGTGGCCGAACGCCTGCGGGTGGGCCAGCAGGTGCAGTTCCAGCTCCGCGATGCCGACGCCTCCCGTCAGGAGCTGCGGCAGCTGCTGCGCAGCCAGGCCGGATCCTCCGAGCGGCCCCTGGCGGGACTGCTCTTCGCCTGCCTGGGCCGGGGCAAGGGGCTCTATGGCGAAGCCGATGGCGACGTGAGGATCGCCCAGGGTGAATTTCCGGTTCTGCCGATGGCAGGAGCCTTCTGCAACGGAGAAATCGGCCCGGTGGGGGGCACGACCTATCTGCACGGCTACACAGCCAGCTGCGGCTTCCTGGTGCCACGGCCGAGCGTCGAGCCGTCACTGGAACCGCTGCCGGAGGCCTGAGCGGTGGTGCGCCAGCACGTCAACCCCCTCTCGCGGGTGCACCAGCAACCTCTTGTGCTCCCACCGCTGATCGAGCTGTTTGCGCGGCCCGAGCAGCCGCTCCACCTCGACATCGGCAGCGCCCGTGGCCGCTTTCTGCTGGCGATGGCGCCACTTCAGCCTGAGTGGAACTTTCTTGGGGTCGAGATCCGCCGGCCGCTGGTGGAGGCCGCCAAGCGAGACCGCCAGGCGCAGGCCAGCGGCAATCTGCGCTTCCTCTTCTGCAACGCCAACGTGAGCCTGCTGAGCTGGCTGCGGAACCTGCCTGCCGGTTCGCTGCAGCGGGTGACGATCCAGTTCCCCGACCCCTGGTTCAAGAGCCGGCACCACAAGCGACGGGTGCTGCAGCCCGATCTGCTGCAGGCCCTGGCCGCGTCCCTGCCTGCAGGGGCTGAGCTGTTTCTGCAGAGCGATGTGGCAGCGGTGATCGAGCCGATGGTGGCGCTCACCGAAGCCAGCGGCTGGTTCCTGCGTCCCCCGGAGGACGGGCGCCCCTGGCGGGGTGACAACCCATTGCCTGTGGCGACGGAGCGGGAGCGAATCGTGCTCAGCCAGGGGCTGCCGGTGTACCGGGTGCTCTACCGGCGCGGTGATCAGCCCTGCCTCCATCCCCAGCCAGCCCTGGAGTCGAGGGCCGATGCCGCCCATAATCCGTCGGCCAGCCTCGCCGGCAGCTGATGTCCGCCCCCACCACCCGCTCAGCTTCTGCCGCTGTTGAGGGCACCGGCGCCCAGGAGCGCGAGCCGCGGGTGCCCTGGCTGCTGCGCTGGCAGGGCCTGTTCGCCTCATCGGCCGCGGGCCCACTGGCCAGACATCTGCCGCTGCTGGCCGGGCTGGTGCTCTGCGCTCTGATGGCGGGACTCCCCCTGGTCACCAGGGCCGGGCTGAGCTTGCTGATTCTCTCCAGTGGACTGCTCTGGCTGATCTGGGCCCTCTGCACCCCCGCCGGCCGCATCGGCCCGATCAGCGGCTGGCTTCTGGTGATGCTGGCGGTGGCGGTGCTGGCCACCGGCTTCTCGCCCGTGCCCAGCGCCGCAGCCAAGGGGCTGCTCAAACTGCTGAGCTACCTGGGCGTCTATGCCCTGATGCGCCAGCTGCTCGCCACCGCTCCACCCTGGTGGGACCGGATCGTGGCGGCCCTGCTGAGCGGTTCGTTGATCACAGCTGTGATCGGCATACGCCAGCTCTACGGCGACAGCTCCGCCCTGGCCCGCTGGTCCGATCCGAACTCTGTGGCTGAAGGCACGGTGCGGATCTACAGCACCCTCGACAACCCCAACCTGCTGGCTGGCTACCTGCTGCCGATCCTGCCCCTGGCGGCAGTGGCCCTGCTGCGCTGGCGACGACCGTTGCCTCGTCTCTTTGCCCTCTCGGCGCTGCTGAGCGGTGCGGTGGCCTTGCTGCTCACCTTCAGCCGTGGCGGCTGGATGGGGATGGTGGTGGCCCTGGGCAGCCTGGCCCTGCTGCTGGCGCTGCGGGCGAGCCGCCACTGGTCGCCCCTGCTGCGCCGGTTGTTTCCGCTGCTGCTGCTGCTGGGTGGTGGCCTGGTGCTGGTGCTGGCCGTGAGCCAGATCGAGCCCCTGCGGGTCAGGGTGATGAGCCTGGTGGCGGGCCGGGAGGACAGCTCCAACAACTTCCGCATCAACGTCTGGATGGCGGCGCTGCAGATGGTCCAGGACCGCCCCTGGCTGGGCATCGGCCCCGGCAATACGGCCTTCAACCTGATCTACCCGCTGTACCAGCAACCGAAGTTCAACGCCCTCAGCGCCTACTCGATTCCCCTGGAGCTGGCCGTGGAGGGGGGCATCCCCGGTCTGCTGGCGGGCCTCGGCCTGCTGCAGTCCAGCCTGCGACAGGGCTGGGCCCAGCTCAGGCGCGATCATCCCCAGGTGCTGCCGGCCCTTGGGGCGATCGCGGCCATCCTGGGCCTCTGTGTCCAGGGCCTCACCGACACGATCTTCTTCCGCCCGGAAGTGCAGCTCACGGGCTGGCTCTGCCTCGCCACCCTGGCCACCCTGCCGGCGGCGGCGGATGACTGAACCGGTTCTGCTGGCGGGCTTCGATGCCGGCCAGACCCACACCACCTGCCGGCTGGCCCTGCGCCGCAGTGACGGCAGCCTGCAGGTGCTGGCTGAGGGCGAGGGGCCAGGGGTGAGCCACCTGGCCGCGGCCGCCGGCGAGGAGCGCTTCAGCGCCGCCCTGACCATCAGCCTGGAGCGTGCCCGCGCCGCCGCAACCCACACGAGCGAAGGTCTTGCCCTGTCCAGCTCGCTCCAGGCGGCCGCGGTGGGCGCCAGCGGCATCGAACAAGGCAGCACAGTGCAGCAGCTCGGCACGGCCCTGGCCGCCGCAGCCCTGGGCCTGCCGCTGCAACGGGTGCTGGTGAGCGGTGATGAGCGCACCGCCCTGCACGGAGCTTTCGGCGGCAGAGCCGGCATCGTGGTGATCAGCGGCACCGGCTGCATCGCCCTGGGCCGGAACGCCCAGGGAGAGGAACACCGCTGCGGCGGCTGGGGGTGGCTGCTGGATCGCTCCGGCTCCGCCTGCGACATCGGCCGCGACGCCCTGTCCCTCTCCCTGGAAATGGCCGATGGGCGGCGCCCCGACAGTGGCAGTGGCCTGCGGGCGAGCCTGTGGAGCGCCCTGAATCTGGATCCCACCGACCCGCAGGCGGGCCAGCGGATCAAGGCCCTGGTGGTGGAGCCCGGCTTCGGAGCAGCAGGATTCGCACGGCTGGCCCCAGCGGTGAATGCCCTGGCGGAAGCGGAGGATCCCAGCGCCATCGAGGTGCTGGAACGCTCGGCCCTGGGTCTGGTGGGGCTGGTGGCGGGCGTGGCCCGGACCCTGGGCCTTGAAGACGGCGAGGTCTGCGGCCTGGGCGGGGCCCTGGGTCACTTCAGCCGGCTCCGCAGCGCCTATCAGTGCCGCCTGAAGCTGGTCTTACCGCAGGCACGGCTGGTGCACCCCCGCGGAGATGCCTGCCAGGGGGCCTTGCAGCTGGCCGGTCAACTGCTGGAGCAGGAGGCGGTGCTCAGCTCCGGTTGAGGTGAGCCGCGGCCAGGGCAGCCAGGTGCGACGACCAGTGATCGACCGCCTCCTGCTCCGCCGCCTCCACCATCACCCGCAGCAGCGGTTCGGTGCCGCTGGCCCGCACCAGCACCCGACCGCTGCCGGCCATGGCCAGCTCGGCCTGCTCGACGGCCTGACGCAGAGGGTCGCAGCGCTGCCACTGCTGACGGCGGTTGCGGTCTGGAACGATGACGTTGACGAGGGCCTGCGGGTAGGGCTGAAAACTGGCTTCCATCCAGTCGGTCAGAGAGCCGCCACCGTTGTGGATCAACGTGGCCACCTGCAGCGCGGTAAGCAGTCCATCGCCGCTCATGCCGTGCTGGGCCGAGAGGATGTGGCCCGACTGCTCTCCACCCAGGCCGGCCCCGCTCGCTTCCATGGCGGCATGCACGTGCTGATCGCCCACATCGGTGCGCTGCAGCAATCCGCCCCTGGCCTGCCAGGCACGCTCGAAGCCCAGGTTCGACATCACGGTGGCCACCAGCAGGCGGCCGGGAAGTTCGCCGGTCTCCAGCAGGGCGCCACCCCAGAGATAGAGCACCTGGTCGCCGTCGACGACCCGGCCCTTGCCGTCCACCGCCATCATGCGGTCGGCATCGCCATCGAAGGCGAAGCCCATCTGGGCCCCGGATTGCAGCACCGCCTGACGCAGGGCCTCCAGGTGGGTGCTGCCGCACGACACATTGATCCGCCCCCCGTCGGGTTCGCCGTGCAGCACGATCAGGTCCGCCCCCAGGGCCCTGAACACCGCGGCCCCGCAGGCGGTGGCTGAGCCCCAGCAGAGATCCAGCACGATGCGGCAGCCATCGAGGCGCCGCCCGCCAACGCTGGCGATCAACGCCTCGCGGTAACTCTCGAGCAGATCCTCCCGCTGATGAGCCGGCCCACAGCTGCGCAGGCCGCTCACACCCGTGGCCTGGATCGTGGCGGCCTCCTCTCCGCGCAGACCGGCCTCGATCGCCGCCTGCAGGGTTCGATCGATCTTGTCGCCGGCGGGCCCGAACACCTTGATGCCGTTGTCGCCGGGAGGGTTGTGGCTGGCGGAGACCATCAGGCCACCGGCAGCACCGACCCGGCGGATCGTGCCGGGCACGGCCGGGGTGGGGCAGAGACCCAGGTTCCACACCTCACGCCCGGCGGCGGTCAGCCCGGCGGTGAGAGCGGCGGCCAGCATGGGGCCGCTGTGGCGGGAGTCCATGCCGATCAGCACCGGGCGCTCGGGCGGCAGCACACGACCACACCAGTAGCCCATCTGAAGGGCCAGCAACGGTGTGATCAGGCTGCCCACCTCGCCCCGGATGCCATCGGTGCCGAAACCGGTGCACCCCTCCCCGAGAGGTGCACCGATGGGGGAAGAAGCCAGCTCCAGCATCAGGGGGGACAGGAAGGGAATCAGGCTAAGCCGATCGGCTGCACCTCACCGCCAGCGCCTCGGCCGCCAGGCCCAGCGCAGCAGCTCCACGACCGCCCACAACAGCAGACCGCCCACCACCCATCCCGGCAGCCAGCGCAGGGGCCCCAGCGGACGCAGCAGATAGGCCACCATCGCCAGCCCGAGCGCCAGCAAGGCCCGACGGCGCCCGGCCGCACCCGGGAGGGTGGTCAGCCACCGAGGCCAGGGGACTGGCATAGGCCTGACACGCAGAGGCGAACCCCAGAATGCCAAAGCCTCAGCGGCCGCCCCGCCCTGTCCGTGCCGAAACCATTCCCTGCCGGCCGCCGCGGGCCGCTGACCCTCGCCCTCACCGTGGCGGGCAGCACCGCACTCCTGCTGCTGGGGCGCGCGCTGCTGCTGCAACGGCCCCTGCCCACCCCCGACACCTCAGCCCTCAACCTGGAGCGGATCCGTCGCTGGGACCCCGATCCCGAACGGCGCCGGGAGGCCAGCCTGCTGCTGCTGCCCGCCACCAGCACCGACGATCCCTCGCGCCAAAGTCAGCTGCTGCAGGGGCAGGGCTGGGGACTAGGTCCCCTGGCCCCTGTGGCGCTGAAACGCGCGGCCCTGGCCCGTGAAGCCCAGGGTCTGGCGGCCACGTCCGAATGGAAGGAGCTGCTGCATCGTTTCCCCCAGGCGCCCCCCAGCGCAGACGCGCTGTATGCCCTCGGCCGTGAGAATCCTCGCCAGCGCCAGGAGCTGCTGCGCCGGTTCCCTGCCCACCCAGCCGCCCTGGCCGCCGCCCTGGAGCAGGGCCCCAAGCCCGCCCAGCGCCAGCAGGGGGCCCTGCATCTCGCCCGCTGGGGCCCGCGCTGGCCTGGCGCGAGCGAGCGACTGCGCCAGATCTGCGCCCGCCCGGCCGCGCCACTCACCACCGCCCAGCGGGGCACTCTGGCGGCAGGCCTGGCCGGGCTCGGGGATGGCAAAAACAGCCTGAGCTGTCTGGGATCGGGGCGGGTCGAGCCCGACCAGGAACTGGAGATCGGCCGCGCTCTCCTGCGGGGCGACCCCGCCGAGACCAGGGCCGGGGTGGCGCGCCTGCTGGCCCTGAGTCAAGGCGACAGCCAGCGGCCCGAGGCCCTTGAAGCCGTGCGTCTGCTGGCCCAGACCCCCGCGCCCACGGTCACCCCAGCCCAGTTGCTCCAGCTGCCTGAGCCCCTGCGCCGGAGCGCGCCGGTGCAGGCCCGTCTGGCGCTGGATACCGGTGGCGACTGGCGACGGGTGCTGAAGCGCTGGCCCGGGGATCCCGCCAGCTGGAACCTGCAGTGGGACCTGGCCCGCTCCGCCCTGCTCAAGGGACAGAGCGGTGAGGCTCTGGCGCTGCTGCAGGCTCTGCCGCCAGACAGCCTGCCGCCGCCGCTGGCGGTGCGCCAGCTGTTCTGGCTGGGCATGGTCCAGCAGCAGCTGGGGAAGCAGGCCTCCGCCGCCAGCAGCTGGCAGGCGGTGCTGCGACGCTTGCCCTGGAGCTACTACGCCTGGCGCAGCCGGGTCCAGCTGGGCGAGCGACCCGATCTCCTGCTGACCGCCAGCGGCGCCGTCGCTCTGCCGGAGGAGCAATGGCGGCCCCTGGAGAGTGGTCAGCCCCAGCTTGACCAGCTCTGGCGCCTGGGCCTCAATCTGGAGGCATGGGAGCACTGGCGGCAGGAGCGTCCAGCGGCGACCCCCAGCGCCCCCCAGGAGCTGACCCTGGAGGGACGGCTGCGGCAGGGAGTCGGCGACGACTGGACCGGCCTCGGCCAGCTGGATGAGGCGAATCTGCGCTGGGCCGGAGGCGACTGCCCAACCACCCTGCCCCTGCAGCGGGCGCTGCTGCCGGTCCGCCACGGCGAGGCCTTCAGCGCCGCTGCGGCCCGCCATGGGCTTGACCCCACCCTGCTGCTCGCCGTCGCCAGGCAGGAATCACGCTTCACCCCCGGGGTGGGATCGGTTGCGGGAGCCATCGGCCTCCTGCAACTGATGCCGGAGACGGCAGCGGAGCTGGCAGGGGGAGCGGTCAGCGGCGATCAGCTGCGCGAGCCCGCCTTCAATGCCGAGCTGGGGGCGATGTATCTCAACCAGTTGCTCACACTCTGGAAGGGCGATCCTTTCCTGGCGATCGCCAGCTACAACGCAGGTCCTGGCGCGGTGGCCGGCTGGCGTGACTCTCGGCTCCAGAGCAACCCGGAGCTCTGGGTGGAGGCGATCCCCTACCCGGAAACCCGGCTTTACGTGAAGAAGGTGCTCGGCAACCTCTGGGGCTACCAGGAGAAGCCGAGGCGCGCCTGTTGACGCGGCCTCAGGCCTCAGCTCCCTGGCCCTGGTCCCAGCAGCCCACCCTGCTGCAACTCCCGACCGATCCAGATGCCGAGCATCACATAGCCCGAGAGCGAGAAGGCCGTGAACAAGGGTGACCGAACCACCCGGATACGGGTGAGATCCAGCCGGGCCAGCAGCACCGCCGTGGCCAGGATCACCACATCGGCGAGGGCACTGAGGTGCATCAGGTAGAGGCCAGCAACCGTGACCAGAAACAGGCTGACGATGAGGGTGATCACCCGGCTGGCGGCCATCAGTATCGAGAGCTGACGCAGCAGCAGGTCGGGCAGCGAGGCCACCACCACCACCAACAGGGCCTGCAGGCATTCCGCCGTCCAGTAGAGGCCGTGGACCGGATCCTGCTCAGGGTTCCCCATGCCCTGGACAGGTGCGTTCACCACCCACTCGACACCCAGGTAGATGCTCACCAGCAGGAGCAGCAGCAGGAAAGGCGCCCGCAGGGGCAGCAGCGCCAGGCGCAGGATGACGCCGATCACGCCGCTCATCGGGCCTCCAGCACCAGATCGATGGCGTCCACCGGACAGCTGGGGATGCACTGCTCACAGACCAGGCAGTGCTGGCCCCTGAACTCCAGCCGCCAGGCCGGCGGGCGGCTGAGCAGAGCGCCACTGGGGCAGACACTGGCGCAGATGCCGCAATCAACGCAACGGCTGCGGTCGATGCGGATCTCACCGGGGGCGCGATCGAGACCCAGGCCAAGATCCTCGAGCCACTGCTCGGCCGCGTCGAGCTCGTCGATGTCGCCAGAGAGTTCCACCACCATGGTGCCGCTCTGGTTGGGAGCGATCTGGGCTCGCAGGATCTTGGCGGCGATGTCGAAATCCACGGCAAGCCGGTAGGTGATCGGGTGATGCACCGTGTCGCGCGGGAAGTGGATGGTGAGGCGACGCTTCACCGCAGCCTGGCAAAGAACCCCATGGTATCGAGGCTTTTGAAGCCAGAGTTCTGGCCTCGATCCCGGCTGCCCCGCCAGAGCTGCCAGAGTGCCTTCGGTTCAGGCCCCCCGCGCGCCGCGATGACTCTGCCCAACCCCGCAGCTGAAGAGGGCTCACCCCTGGGGCGGCGCGAACGCATGATTCTTGCTGCCCTGGCCGCCGCCCTGGCACTGCTCCTTTTCGGGTTGCGCGGGGGCCTGCAGCCCCAGGCGCCGCTGGAGCAGCTGGCGCGGCGTTCGCCGGAATTGCCGTTCGCCCTCGCCAGCGGTCGGCCGACCATCGTTGAGTTCTACGCCGACTGGTGCGAAGCCTGCCGCTCAATGGCCCCGGCGATGGCAGCTCTCGAGAGTGAGCACCGCGGTGATCTCAACGTAGTGCTGCTGAATGTGGACAATCCACGCTGGAGTCCGGAAATCGATCGCTACTCCGTCAACGGCATCCCCCAGCTGGAGCTCTTCGAGCGCAGTGGCCGCTCGATCGGACGCTCCCTGGGGGCCCGCAGCCGGCCCGAGCTGGCCGCGATCATGACCGCACTGATCGAGGAGACACCGCTGCCGCTGCTGGCGGGCGTCGGCAGCCTCTCGCCCCTGACGGGCGGCGAGGCGCTGGCTGCTGGCCAGGCCGCACCGGCCCAGACCGGCCCCCGCAGCCACGGTTGACTCCACCGCCACCATGCCCCTGCCCTGCTGCCCCATGGACCGTTTCCGGGTTGAGCTGATCGCCGCCACCCCCAACCCCCAGCAGTGCGTCTATGCAGCCATGCATCAGGACTACAGCGAGGGGTTCGTCGCGGCCGACCGCGCCGAGTGGCCCGATGAACGCACGGCTGGTGAGATCTGCGTGAAGCGCCTGCTCTCCGGCGAGCGCGGCCACTACGGCCCGTTGGAGCATGCCCAGATCGTGCTCAACGTGGGCTGGTTTCCCCACTCCGTGATGCAGCAGGCACGCACCCATCGAGTGGGCGTCAGTTTCGATGTGCAATCCATGCGTTACACCGGAGATCGCATCTGCAAGGCCGCCGACGGGAGCCTCGATCTCGAGGAGGTGTTCTATCTGCGCCCGATCGGCGATTACAGCGACCGCCAGGGCAAGAAGTACACCTACGACATGGCCCAGCGGAGCCTGGATCTGGAGCTGTGCCGCAAGGCCGCCGAGCGCTACCGCGACCTGCTGGCCGCCGGTTTCGCCGAGGAACATGCCCGGGGCATCCTCCCCTTCGACTACCGCCAGCACTTCGTGGTGAGCTTCAGCCTGCGCGCATTCCTGCATTTTCTCGACCTGCGCGCCAAGCTGGATGCACAGCTGGAGATCCGTCAGCTCTGTGATCTGCTCTGGCCCCATCTGGAATCGTGGGCCCCTGAGATCGCCAACTGGTACAGCCGCTCCCGCCTGCACAAAGCGCGTCTCGCTCCCTGACCACACCATTGCCTGCAAGCCCTGCCATGCCTGCGTTGCCCCTGCTGCTGCTTCTGTTGCTGATGGCGCCTGCCGCCCGCAGCCAGATGCTGATCGACGCGGCGGGAGCAGCGGCGATCCAGGGGAGCATGCAGGGCGGCTCCGCCCCGGGCTACACCAACCTGCTCCGTTCCGTCAGAGGAAAGCTGCAGGGCATCAGCGCCGGCAGCAGCAGCGGCACTGATCCCTTCAGCATGCTTCTACCAACAGGGAGAGCCGCTTCAGGTGATCAGCTGCCTGGAACCCCGGGGTCGCCGATGGCAGCCGGCTCTGCCGAGCCGGGCGCCGATACCGTCTTCGTGGTGAATGACCAGGTGATCCGGCTCTGCCCGAGCGGACTGCCCTGCATCGGCCAGGTGCGGCGGGCCATGGGGATGCCCTGATTCAGACCCTGCCCACTTCAGACCCTGGCGAGCGTGACGCGCTCCGGCTGATGCTGATATTTGCCGGCGCGGTCCTGGTAGGTGGTGTCGCAGGGATCCCCTTCGAAGAACAGCAGCTGGGTGATGCCCTCATTGGCGTAGATCCGGCAGTCAGCACCGGATGAGTTGCTGAATTCAAGGGTGAGATGCCCCTCCCAGCCAGCCTCCGCCGGAGTGGTGTTCACGATGATGCCCAGCCGGGCATAGGTGCTCTTGCCCAGGCAGATCACGGTGATCGTGGGCGGAACCCTCAGTTTCTCCAGGGCCACACCCAGGCCGTAGGAATGGGCCGGCAGGATGAAGTAGTCACCGTCGCCGTCCTGGTGCAGGGGGGCGGGCTCCAGGTTGTCGGGATTGAACCGCTTCGGGTTCATCACCGTGCCGGGCACGTGGCGGAAGATCAGGAATTCCCGCGGCGAGAGACGCAGGTCGTATCCGTAGGAGGAACAGCCGAAGCTCAGCACCGGCCGGGACGCGGTATCCGGCTCCAGATGCCGCACCAGGGTGGGCTGGAAGGGCTGGATCATCCCTTCCGCCGCCAGTGAGTTGATCCAGCGGTCGTTCTTCAGCATGGAGCACCTCCCCGCCGCAGCTGGGTGACCTGATCGGCCATGGCCAGCAGTTCCAGGGGGATGGAGGGACCCGTGAGAATCACATCCAGGTGGGCCGGCCGTTGCTCAAGAGTGCTGATCACCTCCTCGGCAGCAAGAAAACCCAGCTCGATCGCCAGCCCCAGTTCATCGAGCACCATCAGCTCCACAGCAGCCCCCAGCAACTGGTCGCGACTGAAAGCCCACACCTCCTGCACGGCGGCATGCACGAGCTCGGTCTCAAGGGCAGCAGGCTGGGTGAGACAGGAAGGCACAGCTGGGCGCAACCACTGCAGCCGGCCACAGAGCCTGAGGCTGTGCTCGGGCCCCTGGTCGACCCCACCCTTGAGAAACTGGCTGATCAGCACCCTGCTGCCCAGTCCGGCGCTGCGCAGGGCCTGGCTGAACACACCGCCGAAACTGCCGCGGAAAGGGGCTGTGTGTACCTGCAGCAGCCCTTCGGGCCTTGCGAGCATAGGCAAGGAACGGGGCTGCACCGGTCGGGGAATTCCAACGGCACGCAGGGGATGACGCGACTCGGTGGAGGCGTTGCGCAGGCTGGCCGTCATCAACACCCCAAGGAAAGCGCGAAACCGAATGTAGCGGCATCCGGGCCGCCAGCAAGGTTCAGCCACCATCCCTAGCGCGAACACCCGTACTCCACCCATGGGCCTGGCCAGGCCAGACCTGTGTGAATGCGATCCATTGGTGTCGATCACTACATGGCGCGCCATGGGCGATCCTTAGCGTCCTTCTCACACCTGCTCCGCCGAAACATGGTTGGCGCGATGCGCGGATTCAGTCGCACCGGCGGCCCATCGACACCGGCCCCCGTCGGCCTGGCCGCTGCCGCCAACGGCGCCAGCACACTCCTCGATGTGATGCGCGGCCTGAGTGGCTGCGTGATCGAAACCGTTGAGCGGGGAAAGACAATTTTTTTCCCCGGTGATCCGGCAGAGCGGGTCTATCTGCTGCGTCGTGGAGCCGTGCGGCTCTCCCGCGTCTACGAATCGGGGGAAGAAATCACCGTGGCCCTGCTGCGGGAAAACAGCCTGTTCGGGGTGCTCTCTCTGCTCACAGGCCAGCGGTCAGACCGCTTCTACCACGCGGTGGCCTTCACCCGGGTGGAGCTGGTGGCGGCTCCAGCTGGTTCGGTGCGGCGGGCGATCGAGCAGGATTCCAGCGTTGGGCTGCTGCTTCTGCAGGGACTCTCCTCACGGATCCTCCAGACCGAGACCATGATCGAAACCCTGACCCACCGGGACATGTCGTCGCGGCTGGTGAGTTTTCTGCTGGTGCTCTGCCGTGATTTCGGCGTTCCCGGCAATGAAGGCATCACGATCGACCTGCGTCTCTCCCATCAGGCGATCGCCGAAGCGATCGGCTCCACTCGGGTGACGATCACCCGCCTGCTGGGCGATCTGCGCCAGGCAGGGCTGGTGCAGATCGATCGCAAGAAGATCACCGTCTTCGATCCGGTCGCCCTGGCCAAGCGCTTCAGCTGAACCGGTTACCACCGCGACTGATACTGGACGCTCACGCACGGCGCTGTGTCCGGCTGGCTGCTGATTCTAGCCCTCCTGGCCCTCGGAGGACTGCTGGCCACCTTGGGGGATCGGCTGGGCAGCCGGGTGGGCAAGGCCAGGCTCAGTCTGTTCAACCTGCGGCCTCGAAACACGGCCGTGCTGATCACGGTGCTCACGGGCAGCCTGATCAGCGCCGTCTCCCTCGGCCTGATGCTGGCCGTCAGTGAACGGTTGCGCGTCGGCCTGTTCGAACTCGACGCCCTGCAGGCAAGGCTGCTGGAGAGCCGCAACACCCTGCGCCGCAGCGAGCGGAACCTGCGCAGCAGCCGGCAGGAACAGGCCCGTGTGGAAGCAGCCCTGCAACGGGCCCGCCGCGACCGAGAGCAGACCCGTCGTCAGCTCACCGCCGCCGAGATCCAGGCGCGTCAGTTGCGCGGCGAACTCAAGCCTCTGCAGGCCCAGCAACAGCAACTGCTGGCCCAGCGCGACCGCCTCAACCGGGACATCCGCGCCAGGGACCAGGACATCCGCAAAACCGAAACGGAACTGGCCCGGGTGCGCGGCCTGATCACTGCCGGCGAAACCGAACTCAAGGGACTGGAGGAGAAACTGATCGCCATGCGCCGCGGCGATGTTGTGATCAGCAGCGGACAACCCCTCGCCAGCGCCAAGGTGAACCCCCGCAACGCAACCGAAGCCAACGCAGCGATCGTGGCCCTGCTGCGTCAGGCCAATCTCAACGCCTTCCAGCGGGTGCTGCCCACACAAGCCCCCAACCGTCAGATCCTGCTGGTGCCACGCCAGGACATCGCCACCCTGGAATCACGGATTTCCCGAGGTGGGCCCTGGGTGGTGAGCATCCTCTCGGCCGCCAACGTGTTGCGCGGCGAGGACCAGGTGCTGGGCTTCCCCGACCTCAGACCCAACCGCCAGGTACTGCAACGGGGAGATCTGATGGCCTCCACGGTGCTGGAAGGCAATGAACGCTCCAGCGAGCAGGTGCGCAACCGCCTCAACCTGCTGCTGGCGGCCTCCTTCGCCAAGGCCCAGCGGCAGGGCTCGATTGCCGACGGGGTCCAGTTCGACGTGGCCAGCTTCAACCGGCTGGGGCGGGAACTGAGCGAGCGGCCCACCGGACAGACCGTGACCCTCGAGGCCGTGGCGCTCCGCGACGCGGAAACCCCCGACCCGCTGGTGATCGAACTGCGCCTAAGCGCAGTCCCCACTGAGCCGCGGCAGGAGCGGCAGGGCCCCGGGCGGCCATGATTCACCCAGTTACGCAGACTCTGCCGAGTCATGGTGCCCTGGCCGGGCTCGATCCGGGGCGTAGCAAATGCGGCCTGGTGCGCACTGACGTGGACCGGCAGCAGCTGCTCGACGCCCTGGTGATCGCTCCTGAGCAGGCCTGGGGCCGCCTGGAGGGCTGGCTGCTGCGGGGGGAGGTGGTGGCGGTGATCCTCGGCAATGGCACCGGCAGCGACGGCTGGCGGCGGCGGCTGGAGCCGCTGGTGCCCGTGCTGCTGGTGGAGGAGCACGGTTCAACCCTGGCCGCGAGACAGCGCTTCTGGGAGCTGCACCCCGCCCGCGGCTGGCACCGGCTGTTGCCCCGCGGCCTGCGCCAGCCACCCCGAGACTGGGACGATGTAGTGGCGCAGCTGCTGCTGGAGCGGCTGCTGGGCCACCCCCTGGCTACGGCACCGGAGGCGCACTGAAGCGTCTCTGACGCTGAGAGTGGGTGGCCCTAGAACTTGGCCCGCACGGTGAAGGCATAGTCGCCGCCGGGCTCGAGCTGGTAATCAACCTGGAGCAGAAAGCGCAGCAGAGCGTCCTGGATCAGGGCACGGCCCAGGGAGGGCTCCACCGTCAGCTCGCCACGGCCGAAGGCCCAGCAGAAGGTCCAATGGAAGCCGCCGGCGGCCACCTCGCCCTCCAGTAACTGATGGCTGAAGCTCTGATGCAGCACCCGCAGCTGGGCGGTGGTGGCGGGCAGGGGGCTCACGGGATCAGGGAGCGGGGCGGTGGGGCCAATTCAGCGTCAGACAGAGGTGGGCTGAAAACTGTTCAGGCGGTTGCCTGCCCGTTCGTAACCCCAGCGGCGGATGCAGCTGACACCCTCGAGCACCTCGTTCAGCACCTGTTGCAACAACGGCAACTCGTCAGCCTCGAAGCGGCCCAGCACATGGGAAATCGTACGGGCTCTGCGCAGAGCTGGGTCCAGCGCCGGAGCACCGATGCCGATGCGCAAGCGGGCGAAGTCCTGGCTGCCCAGGTGAGCGATGGTGCTGCGCAGGCCGTTGTGACCACCGGCACTGCCGGAGCGGCGCAACCGCAGGCGCCCCAGGGGCAGGTCCATATCGTCCACCAGCACCAGCATCTGATCGGGGCGGAGCCCGAACCAGTCGAGCGTGGCCCGGATCGAGCGGCCGCTCTCGTTCATGAAAGTGCTGGGCTTGAGCAGACGCAGCCGTTCTGAGCCCTGGCCGAGATCGGCGATGGTTCCCTGCAGCTTGCCATTCGCCCGAAAGGTGACTCCATCGCGCCGCACGAGCTGATCGAGGGCCATGAAGCCAACGTTATGGCGGGTGTGGGCGTACTTCTCGCCAGGATTGCCGAGGCCGACGAGCAGCTGCAGGTCGGCCAATGGTGCAGTGGTGACGCTCATCGCGGGCACCTGCCGGCAGACAGGCAGGCGGCGGGTTGCAGCAACAACGCTCAGCTGGACGCAGGGGCATTGGGCGGCTCAGACGACTGAGCGATGGCCTCGACAACGGTGCCGGCTTCGGCGGGGTTGATATCAGTTGTGCTGGCCTCGGCAATGTTGCGCTCAGCATCAGCAGAAGCTGCGACCAGGGGTTCGGCCGCCATGACTTCCGTACCAAGGCTGCTGGCGGTCACCGTTTCGGTGTCGACAGCCTTGCGGAACTCCTGCTCGAACTCGCGCGAGGCCGACTGGAAGCCCTTGAGGGTGCGGCCGAGGGTCCGACCCAGCTCCGGCAGGCGCTTGGGCCCGAAGACCAGCAGGCCGATGGCAGCAATGACCACCATCTCCGGAAGACCGATCCCAAAGAAGTTCATGAAGGAAGGATCTCAGGGAAAGGGCAGCAGCGAGGAGAAGGGACGATCCCGACGATCAGCCCATGCCGTTCCAGTTGACGGTGATGCCGTCGAGGAGCAAAGAACGGTTGTACAGCTGGAGGATCACCAGCAGGAAGACCAGAAACAGCGCCATGGCGACACCCATCACCGGGGTGGTTCCCCAGCCGGGCACGACCTTGCCGTACTCGGAGTTGAGGGGGCGCAGCAGATCTCCCAGGCGGGTGCGTTGGGCCATGGCTGTGGTGTCCTCTCTGGCACACGAGGTGGGATCGTTACTGTAAACGTCGAGTGGCAGCCGGCGCAGCCCTCGCCGAGAGTTGTGAAGGTCCGTTGCCTCCCAAGGGGCAGCGCCTCTACCGCCTCGCTCCCACGACGCCGCACCCCGGGCTGAGTCCGGCCTGTCCCCCAGCAAAACCACCCGTGAGCGAAACCTCCCCAGCCATCTCCGTGGCGATCACCGTTCTGGTCGCGCTCCTCGCCCTCACCGGGTTCGGGGTGTACACCGCCTTCGGCCCCCCCTCGAAACAGCTCACGGATCCTTTCGACGACCACGACGACTGACCCGCCAGCTGGCCAGCTGCCACGGCCCGAGGCGAGTGGAGGTTTCGACCACTGGCCCGCCACTCTCCCTGCCGTCAGCCGCAGTAAGCCGATCGCCCAGCCCATTGATCCGCTCCAGCAGCTCCCACTCGCCTTCCAGCTCCAGCTGCTGACGGCAGGGAGAGAGGTTCTGTACCGTCAGCCGAGCAAGGTCGCGATCGCCGTCGCAGACGAGGCTGATCAGGCGCAGATCGGGATGACCCAGCTGCAGCACCGATCCCAGCTCAGATCCGGCATCAGCTGAAACCCTGGCCGGCCGCAGCCAGCAGGGCTCGCGGAAGCGCACTGCCGCCGCTGCCACACCGGCCTGGCGCCAGCCCTGCAGGCAGGGCATCAGAGCCAGGCGCAGACGCTGGGCGCCGTTATCAGCGCCGGGGTCGGGCCAGGTGGGTCCACGCAGCAGCGAGACCCCGAGGGCTTCAGGGCTGCCTGACACACCCTGAGGCCCATCCAGCAGCACCGCCAGGCCGCCGGTCGAGGACTGGCTCGCCAGCCAACTGATCGCCGACACCTCCCAGCGGCTGGCTTCCCGCGGATTGGCGGCCGCAGCGATCCGCTCGATCACTCCGCCACTGGTGTCGGCAGCCCAGCGCACAGCCTGGTGCTGCAACGGCAGCTCCAGGCGCAGCAGTTCATGGCGCTGGCGCCAGTCGACCCGCAGGTTGAGCTCCAGCCAGGGGCAGCTGGCCCGCAGCTGCAGATCGAGGCGCAGGGCGCTGGCACCACAGCGGCCGTGCCAGACCAGGCGGCTGCAGAGCGGACCGACCTCCGCCAGCACCGGGCACGGCTCCCAATGAAGAGGCAAAGGGTGCTGGCGGTAGTCAGCGGCCAGATCCCAGGCATCCCAGAACTCGCCGCGGTCGATCCAGCGTCGCCATTGCAGCGGCTCGGCCAGCTGGGGGCTGTGATCACTCCCCCAGAGCTGCTCGAGCCCGAGCGGGCCGAGCTGGGCCCAGAGCAGACCATTACCCAGCCGCCAGCGCTCGCCGGCGACGAGGGTCTCCAGCCGCACCGGATTCA
The DNA here is from genome assembly GCF_002252625.1 of Synechococcus sp. 1G10. Lineage (GTDB taxonomy): Bacteria > Cyanobacteriota > Cyanobacteriia > PCC-6307 > Cyanobiaceae > Regnicoccus_A. The sequence continues at coordinate 120,914 of NZ_NQKW01000007.1, forward strand.
CGATCGAGGCGTCAGAGCTGGCCGGCGGCGGACTTGACCCAGGCCGCTGGCGCTGACGCAGGAGCTGCAGGGCCGCCACTCCGCCAGGGGAGGGCAGCTGCACCCAGTGGCCGCCGGATCGGGCCGGCTGCGACGGCAAGGGCTGCTCCCCCAGGCTCCAGTGGCCAGCCGGCAGGCGCATGGTGATGGGGGCCGCCGGCAGTGGCTGCAGCTGGACCCACCACCATGGCTCCAGGTCGCTGCACTCCGCCTGGCTGGAGCCCTGACAGCTGGAGGACTCCAGCCAGGCCAGCAGCGCCCGATCACGCCGGCGGGACGCCGCGCGCCGCGCCTTCTGCCACTGGGGTTCGGCCTGCTCGAACACCTCCGGAATGGAGGTGCCCGGCAGGATGTCGTGGAACTGCTGGAAGAGGAGATCGCGCCAGCCGGACGACTCCGGACGATCGTCAGGCTCCCCGTGCAGAACGGTGGCGAGATCGGCCTCGCGCAGCAGCCGCTCCAGGGTGCGGTTGTGGCGCTTCTGGTCGGGGCGGCTGGTGGCACAACCCCGATGCAGCTCCAGGTAAAGCTCATCGCGCCAGACCGGCAGCTGGCCGCTCAAGGGCTCCAGCCGCCGCAGGTAGTGGCGCAGGTTGCCGTGCCGCTGGGGCGCAGTGGCAGGGTCGTCTCGCCAGAGGTCGAGCTGATCCAGCATTTCACGGGTGGGACCGCCGCCGTGGTCCCCCACCCCAGGCAGCCAGAGGGCCTCGGCATCGCCCGTGACCCTCTGCCACTCCAACCGGTAGCGCTCCATCGCCAGGGGGTCGCCATCCGTGCCGATCGGGGCGCTCATCAGGGCCAGCACCTCGGCGCCACAGCGGCTGCGCCAGCGAAACAGCCGATGCGGGAAAGGGTTGGTGGCGTTCCAGGCCAGCTTGTGGGTGCAGAACCAGCGCACACCGGTGGCTTCAGCCACCGCTGGCAGGCCGGCGGCAAAGCCGAAGCTGTCGGGCAGCCAGGCCAGCTGGTGCTCCCACTCGGGAAAGGTCCGGCGGCTGTAGGCCTGCCCCTCCTGGAACTGCCGCAGCAGAGAGGCGGTGTCCACCAGCACGCAATCGGTCTCCACCCAGGGGCCATTGATCGGTTCCCAACGGCCGTCCACCATGGCCGCACGGATTCGCGCGAACAACGCGGGGCGGTGGCGCTCCAGCCAGGCGTAGAGCGCCGGCGTGGAATGGCCGAAGTGGAGATCGCGGTGGTGCTCGATCAGATCGAGGGCCGAGCGGAAGGTGCGCTCAGCGGCCTGCCAGGTGTCGGCCACGGGCCAGAGCCAGGCCAGGTCCAGGTGGGCGTGGCCAAGCAGGTGGAAGCCACCTGGGTTTGCCGGCCCGGCCCGCCGCAGCTGCTCCAGCTCCAGCCGGGTGGCGGCCAGCAGGCCGTCCGGATCGGCCGGATCCAGGGGCTCCGCCTCGATCCGGCTGAGCATGAGGGCACCGTCGTCATGGTGCGGGCTGCGCAGCTCCAGCTCCAGGCGCAACGGCTCCCCCTGCCACCAGCGCTGCGGCAGGGCCCAGCGGCAGGAACTGTCGAACAGATCGCCGCGGTGAACCGTGCGTCCGTCAACCCGGAGTTCGGCGGCATCAGCCCACCAGCGCAACGCCAGGCGGGCCAGGGCCGGAGCCCGGCCGCGCCAGCTGGGGGGACAGCTCAGCTCCAGGACCAGACAACGGGTCTGCCCGCCCCGCGGCCAGGCGATCAGGCCACGGGCGTGCCAGTCGGGGCGATGGCGCCCGGACCAGGGGTCGGCCAGGGCTCCCTGCCAGGAGCCATCCGCACCACGCCGCTGCCAGGCAGAGAGCAGGTCCAGCCTCGAACGTGATCGAAACGTTTCAATCTCGGGGGGAAGCTGGGGATCCAAGCCCTGCGTCATCGATCCCGGCCATCAGTGACCCATAGGATGATGCGGCTGCCGCAGGGTCGTTCAGGACCCACCTGGCGCCTGTCACTGCCTGTCACCCGCCGGACGGAACCATGCTCGCCCTCAAGATCTCCGTTTATTCGGTCGTTTTCTTCTTCATCGGCATCTTCGTCTTCGGCTTCCTGGCCAGCGATCCCACCCGCACCCCCAGCCGCAAGGACCTAGAGGACTGAAGGCCATCCGCTCAGGGCGGGGTCACTGCATCAACCCACCTGAGCCGAGCAACAGCATCAACAGGGGCATGGCAGGATCGGCCGCGGTCTCGGAGATGTGGTGCCCTCAGCAACGCTTATCCGGTGGACCATCGGACTGGTGGGTGCGGCAACTCTGGCAACACCTGCTGTGAGCCGGGCCCAGACCCTGGACTCTGATTCGCCACCGGCACTCCTGAGCGGAGCCGATGTCAGCGAATCCGACACGCTTGTCCCTGAGGCGAAGCCAGGCAATTTCGTAGTGGGATCCGGCGACGCCAGCGCTGAAGCCACCGCCAGCGAACCCAGCGAAGGCGAACCCCAGGCCGCACCGATAGCAAGTCCAGCTGAACCGGGAGCTTCTGAACCAGCTGTGCCCGCAGAAGCTGGTGGAACAGCCGGCTCAGAGCCTCCCGTCAAAACCCCTCCCAAGGAACTGAAGATCAGCGCTGATCAACAGGGGTTTGATCTGGTGATCAACCGCTACGTGGCAAGCGGCAATGCCAGGGCCGTGCTGGCCGGCGGCCGGCTGATGGCGGATCGCCTCGAGTACGACACCATCACCCGCACCCTTTACGCCACGGGCAGCGTGCGCTTCTGGCGTGGCCAGCAGTATCTGCAGGGCAGCATGTTTCGCTACGGCCTGATCGAAGGCGAAGGGGAGATGGAGGACGTCTACGGAGTTCTCGACCTCAAAACCAGCCTGGAGGATCTCGACATTGAGCAGGCCCCCTCCTTGCCGCTCCCCAAGCCCCAGCCGATCGCCTGCCAAACGCTGCTGCCCGAGATTCCTGACTGGCACCCCCACCCCTGGAGCGCCACCCTCTGGGGCGGGCAGATGTTCCACTCCGATTTCGGCCAGACCTTCCTCGGCCAGGGTGTCTTCCGGCCGGAGCGGGTGCTGGGCGCTGGCCTGCAGAAGCGACTGATCAAGGCCGGTCCTTTCGCCCTGGAGCTGGACTTCAATGCGCTCGGGCACTGGGCCTCAGCTCAGAAGGGCGGGCGTTACATCGCACCCTTCACGGCTTCCGAGGTGGCCAACCTCTCCACCTCCGCCCAGACCTTCGGCGAGTTCACCGGCGGGATCGGACTACGGGCCTGGCTTCAACCCTGGCTGAGCCTGGGCTTCGTGCAGGGGGTGAGCCTCAACACCAACCTCAGCAACTACGAGGACACCTACCGCCGGAAGTCGGCCCGTTTCCTCAACTATCTGGGCTTCGAGATCGAAGGATCCTTCTCACCCCAGTGGTCGATGGTGGGACGGATTCACCATCGCTCCGGCGCCTTCGGCACTTACAACGGCGTCAGGGAGGGCAGTAACGCCTACCTGCTGGGCCTGCGTTACCGCTTCGGCAGCGATCCAGCGCCGCAGGATGATCCTCAGGCCAATTTGCGGCCGGCCAAGGGCTGCCCCAACCGTGGAGCGGAGCCACCAGATCGCCCCCGCACCCTGCCGGAAGCCCTCGAGCAGGTGGCCATGGGCGGTGAGGCACAAGCTCCGGCGCCAGACCCATCGACTTCAGCCAGCAGCGCTGATGGTGCCAAGAGCGCCCCGGGCGGGGAGCCAGCATCGTTCCGTGCCATGCGAGAGCAGGAGCAGCAGCGCGCCGCCGCCGCGGCGCGCATCAAGCAACGCATCGCCGGAGTGCAGCAACGGGAAGGGCTGGTGATCGAACGCCGTCGTCAGGCCGGTAGTAACGATGAGGTGGCCACCGATAAGGACAGCGACTTCGGACCGGCCCGGCCACCCCAGGTCAGGCGGCTGCGCTCGGAGAAGAATCGCCAGGCTGTGCAGGGCACCCTCACCCATCTGCGCTATCAGGCGGCCAGGATCGTGCTGACAGCAAACGGCTGGAGCAGCGACCGTGCCAGCTTCAGCAACGACCCCTTCACACCGTCCCAGTCGTGGATGGATGCTGATCAGGTGGTGGTCAACCAGGACGCAAACGGCGATCTGCTGATCACCTCCAGGCGCAACCGACTGATCCTGGAAGACCGCCTCGCCATTCCCGTCACCTCGCGCACGCGCATCCGCAAGCAGCAGGAGGTGGAGAACCGCTGGGTGCTGGGGGTCGATCAGGAGGACCGTGACGGCTTCTATGTGGGCCGGCGCCTGCGGCCGATACGGATCGGCGAGAAGGGAACCCTGGAACTGGAGCCCCAGTTCATGCTCGAGCGCGCCTACCAGGGCACTACCGACAGCTATCCAATCCCAGGCGGCCAGGCCACCGGACCCTCGGTGAGCCAGGACAACACCCTGGGCGACCTTTTCGGCCTGGAAGCCCGGCTGAAGGCGCCGCTGCTGGGGTTCGACACCAGCTTGAACCTCGACATCTCCACCTTCAATCCTGAGAACATCGCCAACGGCACCCGCAGCTGGGGCCAGCTGGATCGCAACATCAACCTCCCCCTGGTGGGCTCCACCACGGCCCGCCTCTTCGGGGCTTACCGCTTCAGGATCTGGAATGGATCCCTCGGCGAGCAGGACATCTATTCGGCCTATGGCGCCTCCCTGGAGAAAGAAGAGACTCTCCCCAACTGGGGCAAACTCAGCAACCGCTACTTCTGGCGGGTGGGCCTGGGTAACTACCAGAGCAACGAATTCCTCAGCAATGGAGAGGAATCCAGGAATCTTGCCCAGCTCTGGCGAGCCAACGCAGTGGGATCACTCAACAGCTCCCTGCAGCTTTGGCGAGGCCGGGCCCTGCCCTCCACCCCGGATGGGGCCCTGCGCTATTCACCCGAGCCGATCGTGCCTGGCCTGACCCTGAACACGAATCTTTCAGGAAATGTGGCCTACTTCGGCGACGGCAGCTACCAGAACACCTTCTCGATCTCCGGTGGTCCCACCCTCACTCTGGGGCACTTCAACAAGCGCTTCTTCGATTTCACTCAGCTGACGGTCACTGGCGGCATCACCCTGCGCAATGGCCTCAGCCCATTCGGCTTCGACGCGGCGGTCGATCTGGGCACGGTTGGAATCGGGCTCACCCAGCAGATCGCCGGTCCGCTTCTGTTCAACGGGGGGATCGGCGTCAACGTGGACCCTGCCTCGCCGAACTACGGCGAATTGACCGGGTCCTACGTGGAACTGCGCTGGCAGCGCCGTTCCTACGCCTTCAGCGTTTTCTACAGCCCTTACGAGGGCATTGGCGGGGTGCGGATCCGCCTGAACGACTTCGGTTTCAAGGGGACGGGGGTGCCGTTCGCCCCTTACCGTCCCGAGCTCAGTGGCGCTGGTGGCGGAGCAGGCCGGAACCCGTTCTGAGCCTCAGACCAGAGCGAAACCGGCCAGGTAGGGCAAGCCTGCCGCCGTCCGGACCAGCTCCTCCTCGTGGGACAGCAGCTGGCCCGTGGCATTCCACTGGCCGCTGAGCAACATCTGCCGGGGGCCGGCCGCCAGCTCCAGTCTCCACCGCTGCGCTGAATCGGCGGCACCAGAGGCCTGGCTGTGGATCTCGGCCGTGGCCAGATCCAGACGGAAGTGGGTGTCCGGCTCGCATAGGGCCGCCTGCTGCAGCGCCAGGATCGTGGCGTGATCACCGCTGAGGCAGGGGATCCCAAGAGCCAGGCAGTTGCCGAAGAAGATCTCGGCAAAACTCTCCCCCACCACGGCGCGGATCCCCCAGCGCATCAGAGCCTGGGGAGCATGCTCCCGGCTGGAGCCGCAGCCGAAGTTGCGGTTCACCACCAGAATGCTGGCCCCTTGATGCTCGGGGCGATCGAACGGGTGGGAGCCCTTCAGTTCGATGCGGTCATCAGCGAAGGCCCCCTGTGCGAGACCCTCGAAGGTGACGCACTTGAGATAGCGGGCCGGGATGATCCGGTCGGTGTCGATGTCATCGCCGCTGACAACGACCACCCGACCCTGAAGAACGGGGATCGGGCCGAAGGGTAAGGGGGAGTCACTCATGGCATCAGGGAAGGCGACATCGCCACGGGCCTGGTTTCGGCAGGCGCAGAGGCGAATGCGCAGGGGTTCTCCAGTAGTTCGCGCACATCACTCACGTGGCCGTTGACAGCCGCCGCGGCCACCATCGCCGGGCTCATCAGCAGAGTTCGGCCGGAGGCGGAGCCCTGGCGGCCCTTGAAATTGCGGTTGCTGGAGCTGGCGCTGATCTGGCGGCCCTCCAGCCGATCCGGATTCATCGCCAGGCACATCGAGCAGCCCGGTTCACGCCATTCGAAGCCCGCCTCCTGAAACAGCCGGTCAAGCCCCTCGGCTCTGGCCAGGGCGGCCACCTGCTCGGATCCAGGCACCACAAAGGCCTTGATCCCCGCAGCCACCTGGCGACCACGGGCCACTGCCGCAGCCGCCCGCAGGTCACTGAGGCGGCCGTTGGTGCAACTGCCGATGAAACAGACATCCACAGGCAGACCAAGGATCGGTGTACCCGGGGCCAGGTCCATGTAGCGGTAGGCCTCCTCCGCAATCGGGCGCTCCTCGGCGGCCATCTGCTCAGGAGTGGGCACCGTTTCATCGACCCCGATCCCCTGCCCCGGGGTGATCCCCCAGGTGACGGTGGGGGCGATCGTGCCGGCGTCGAAGCGCACTTCGTCGTCGAACACGGCGTCCGGCCCGCTGGCCAGGGCGCTCCACCAGGCCACCGCCTGGTCCCAGGCCATCCCCTCAGGGGCGAAGGGCCGACCTTTGATGTAGGCGAAGGTGGTGGCGTCGGGATTGACGTAACCGCAGCGGGCACCCCCCTCGATCGCCATGTTGCAAAGGGTCATGCGCTCCTCCATCGAGAGGGCGTCGATGCAGGATCCTGCGAATTCATAGGCGTAGCCCACACCACCCTTCACCCCCAGGCTGCGGATCACGTGGAGGATCAGATCCTTGGCGAACACGCCCGGCTGCAGCCGGCCCTCCACCAGGATCCGCCGCACCTTGAGCTTGTTCATCGCCAGGCTCTGGGTGGCGAGTACATCGCGCACCTGGCTGGTACCGATACCGAAGGCGATCGCCCCGAAGGCGCCGTGGGTGGAGGTGTGCGAATCGCCGCAGGCGACCGTCATGCCGGGCTGACTGAGACCCAGCTCCGGCGCGATCACATGGACGATGCCCTGGCGGCCGCTGCCGAGGCCATGCAGGGTGATGCCGTGCTCGGCGCAGTTGCCCTCCAGGGTGGAGAGCATCTCCTCGGCGAGGGAATCGGCAAAGGGACGGACCTGGGAGGTGGTGGGCACGATGTGATCGACCGTGGCCACGGTGAGCTCGGGATGGCGCACACCCAGGCCCAGCTCCCTCAGGGCGGCGAAAGCCTGGGGACTGGTCACCTCATGGATGAGGTGAAGGCCGATGAACAGCTGGGTGGACCCTCCGGGCAACTCCGCCACGCGGTGCATGTCCCAGACCTTGTCGTACAGCGTGCCGGCGCTCACCTTGCCCTCCAGGCCCAAGACGAATCACCCTAAGGCTGAGGGATCTGTCAATCAGCCTGCGTCTCGGCAAGCAGACGCAGGCGCAGGCGGTTGAGGGCCTCGCCGGCGCTCACCATCTGGATCCAGTCGCGGCTGCGGCCAGCGCCGAAACGCACACCCTCACTGGTGGTGCCCCGGGGCCCCGCCAGGGCGATGTGCACCAGCCCCACCGGCTTCCCGGGGCTGCCACCACCGGGGCCGGCGACGCCCGTGAGTGCCAGGGCCCAGGTGCTGCCGGTGACCCGCCGCGCCCCTTCGGCCATGGCGATCGCCACCGGGTCACTCACCGCCCCGTGGGCCTCGAGCATGGCGGCGGGGACACCCAGCAGCGCTTGCTTGACGGAGTTGGCGTAGGCGATCACGCCGCCGAGGAACACATCTGAAGCACCGGCCACCGCAGTCAGGGCTGCGCCCAGCCCACCGCCGGTGCACGACTCCGCCACGGCCAGCGACTCCCCCCGCAGCCGCAGCAGCTCCAGGCAGAGGGAGGCCTGGCTGTCGTCGTCGACTCCATAGAACCAGGACCCCAGCCGCAGGCGCAGCTCGGCTTCCACCGGGGCCAGGAGCATCTCGGCCTGCTGGAGGGTGGGTCCCTGAGCCGTGATCCGTAGCTTCACCTCCCCCGTGCCGGCGTAGGGAGCCACGGTGGGATTGGTCAGCTCCAGCAGGTCGGCCACCTGCTCCGCCAGGCGCGATTCCCCTGCCCCCCAGAAGCGCAGGATCCGGCTGGCAAACACCCCCTCAACTAACCCCTGTCCGCGCAGCCAGGGTGCCGCGGTGGCGGCCCACATCGCCCGCAGCTCGGAGGGCACGCCCGGAAAGGTGAGCAGGGTGAAGCCTGGCCTGGGAGTCCAGATCATGCCGGGGGCCGTGCCCAGAGGGTTGGGCAACAGTTCGGCCCCCACCGGCAGCAGGGCCTGCTTGCGGTTGCTCGGCGACGGGGTGCGGCCCAGGGCCGCGAACTTGGCCTGGATGTCGCTCCACACCTCTTGCCTCTCCTCGAGCGGGGTGGCGAAGGCAGCGGCCAGCGCCTCGGTGGTGAGGTCATCGGGCGTGGGGCCGAGACCACCGGTGCAGATCAGCACCCGGCAACGCCTGGAGGCCTCCTGCACCATGGCGATCAGGCGATCCCGGTTGTCCCCCACCACGGACTGGCGGTAATGGCGTAGCCCCAGGCCCGCCAGCTGCTCCGCCAGCCAGCGGGCGTTGCCGTTGAGAATGTTGCCCAGCAGCAGCTCCGTGCCGATGCAGAGGATTTCGGTGCCGCCGCTGGCCCCGCTCTCAGAGCTTCGGGTCACGACCGGCATCACAGGGGAAGGATGGGGAGGCGGTGGTGGAATCGCCCGGTAACCGGCGCTGGCGCCGGGACCCCAGTACCGCGCCGATCAGCACCGCGGTGGCCAGCGCGAGCCAGAGGAAGCGCATCTGCACATTGGCCGCCACCAGGGCCAGTGCCGCCAGCCACTGGGTGAAGGCGTAGATGAGCACCACTGTGCGGCGATGGCTGAAGCCTGCCCGCAGCAGCCGGTGGTGAAGATGGCGACGGTCGGGATAAAAGGGAGAGTGCCCCTCACTGAGTCGGCCCATGATCACCGCCGACATGTCGGCGAGAGGCAAAGAGAGAATCAGCAGGGGGAAAAGCAGGCTGACGGTGGTGAGCCCTTTGGCCGGGCCGACGATGCTGATCGCCGCCAGGGCAAAGCCCAGGAAATAGGAACCGCCATCGCCCATGAAAATGCGGGCGGGGTTGAAGTTGTGGCGCAGGAAGCCAAGGCAGGCACCGGCCAGCGCGGCCGCAAGCAGGCCAGCTGCGCTCTGCTGCAGGCTGAAGCTCACCGAGAGCAGCCCCACCGCCGCGATGCCTCCCACGCCGGCGGCAAGCCCGTCTAAGCCATCGATCCAATTGATGGCATTGGTGATGCCCACCAGCCAGATCACCGTGGCCAGCAGGCTGAGGCTGTCCGGCAATGGGAAGGCGAGCGACGGCAGACCGAACCATCCAAGAGGCAGATCGATCGCTCCGATGCGCACCCCCTCGCCCCAGACCACCACAGCCACGGCCACCTGGCCGGCGAGGCGCGGCAAGGGGGGGAGGGCGAAGAGATCATCGGCCAGGCCGATTACGAAGTAACAGAGCGCACCGGCCAGGGTGGTCCAGATCAGCTGGTCCCGGTCCGGAGCCAGGTTGCCGAAGCCCCCCAGGGCCCAGGTGATCGCCAGAGCCAGAGAAAACCCCGCCACCATGCCGATCCCCCCCAGCCGCACCATCGGCACGTGGTGCTGCTTACGCGGATCAGGGGCATCTACGAGGCCATAGCGAAGCCCCATCCGGCGAACCAGCGGCACGACCAGAGCCGTGAGCAGTGCCGCGACCAACAACGTGAAGAGGGCCGCGGCAAGCGGACTGGCGGCCAAGCTCACGAGCGACGGCCGAGCAAGGGTTCACCTGGAAGTGGAAACGACCGGCTGACGAACCACAGCCCAAGGCGGGGCAACGCTGGTGGCAACGTCGCGGGGGGAGCCATGCAGGGACCGCACCGAGGGCAAAGCTTAGGCAGTCGGGGTCAGGCCGGCTGGGGAATGCGGCTAGGGCCGTAAAGCGGATGGCGCTCACAGAGGGCACGCACGCGCTCGCGGCAGCGCAGCTCGATGACGCTGTCCTCGGGATGAAGCAGCCGGTCGGCGATCACATCGGCCACCTCAGCGAAGTCGTCGGCATCGAAGCCACGGGTGGTGAGGGCGGCGGTGCCGAGGCGCAGGCCACTGGTTACGAAGGGCGATTCAGGATCGAAGGGCACGGTGTTCTTGTTGGCCGTGATGTTGACCTCACTCACCAGCAGGTCAGCCACCTTGCCGGTCAGTCCGATCGAGCGCAGATCGAGCAGCACCAGATGGTTGTCGGTACCACCGGAAACGACGGCGATGCCCCGTTCCTGGATCCGCGCGGCCAAGGCCTGGGCATTGCGGATCACCTGCTGGCTGTAGGCCCGGAAGGAGGGCTGCAGGGCCTCGCCGAAGGCCACGGCCTTGGCCGCCACCACATGCTCCAGGGGGCCACCCTGGCTGCCGGGGAAGACGGCCTTGTCGAAGCGCTTGCCGAACTCGGCGTCATTGCAGAGGATCAGTCCGCCGCGGGGGCCCCGCAGGGTCTTGTGGGTGGTGGTGGTGACCACATGGCAATGGGGAATGGGGCTGGGGTGGGCACCTGTCGCCACCAGGCCGGCGATGTGGGCCATGTCGGCCAGCAGGAAGGCGTCGACGGAATCGGCGATCGAGCGGAAAGCCGCGAAGTCGATCGTGCGGGGGTAAGCCGAGTAGCCACAGATGATCAGCCTGGGGCGGTGCTGCTCGGCCAGGGCCCGGATGGCGTCGTAGTCGAGCTGGTGGGTGTGGGGATCGACGCCGTAATGGACGGCCTTGAACCACTTGCCCGAGACATTCACGGGCGACCCATGGGTGAGGTGACCGCCATGGGAGAGATCCATGCCCAGGATCGTGTCGCCGGGCTGGAGCAGGGCCAGGAACACAGCGAAGTTGGCCTGGGCGCCACTGTGGGGCTGCACGTTTGCCCAGGCGGCCCCGAACAGCTGGCGGGCCCGGGCGATCGCCAGCTCCTCGATCGCGTCGACATGCTCACAGCCGCCGTAGTAGCGCTTGTGTGGCAAGCCTTCGGCGTATTTGTTTGTAAGCACCGATCCCTGGGCCTCCATCACGGCCCGGGAGGTGAAATTCTCGCTGGCAATCAGCTCCAGATGGGTCTGCTGACGCTCCAGCTCTCGGCCGATCAGGGCGGCGATGGCGGGATCACCGGCCGCCAGGGACTGGTTCAGGGGCGTACCGGTGGTTTCCACCATGGTGTCGACGGAAAGGCGCGAGTTTTCCATCGTAAGAAATCATCCCGGCGCTGCAGCTGGCCGGTTGGCCCAGGGCCAGATGGCTGGAGGGAGCGCGGTCGGGTCAACGCCCTGGCCGTCAACGCCCGGGTCAACGCCACTGGAGGAGGAAAAAACAAAAAAAACCGTCCGATGCCGGACGGTTGACAAGCGCGCCTGGAGAGATTCGAACTCCCGACCCTCTGATCCGTAGTCAGATGCTCTAATCCGCTGAGCTACAAGCGCTTACCCATGCATTCTCACCGCATGGGGGGGCCATTCGTCAACTGTCGCCGGGGCACAATCGAGTCAGCCACCTCAGGCTCTGCGTTCCCCCTCCCCATGCCGATCCGCTGGTACGGCCCCGCCGACCCCGCCGACCCCACCTATCGCCACTACGAGCGTGTGGTGAACCTCTGCCTCCATGGCGGCCTGTTCGCTGCCCTGAACACGGGCCTGTGGTTTGTGCAGGGGCTGCGTCATCCCTGGGAGCACCTGAGCTGGCTGAGCCTGACCTGGGGGGCGGGCTGGCTGCTGCACCTCATCATCGTGTTGCGGCTGCGCCCACGAAGCCAGACACTCGACCAAGGTGAGGCCTGAGCGCAGCCAAGTCCAGTGAGCCTGACGGGACCTGAACTCGAGGAGCTGAGCCTGGCTCTGGCAGACCGCCTCTACATCCAGGTGGCCAGCTGGCATCTCTACCTGGGCGATGCCGGCCTGGCGATGACCCTGGCGATCGAGTGCGCGGCCCGGCTCGATCAGGGCCCCGGAGTCTGCGCCCGCCAGGCCCTCGAAGCGGTCCAGGTGCCGATCGGCGGAGGCTCCAGCCGCCTACCCCTGGCCCGTCTGCTCCCCCCGGGACAGTTGCGTGATCTCGAGGACGTCCTTGAGAACCTGGGGCGCTGATCCCCAGTGGTGGGTGGCTGCGGCTGAAGAAGCACGACAGTGCCGGCCTGGACGTTGCTCAGCGGATAAGGTTCAAACCCATTGCAGGCGTTGGATGCTGGTCATCGAGGTCACCAATGCCCGAGAGGTGGTCCGTCAGCGCATCGGCCCCCTGGGCGGCCGCTTGATCGGCAAGGTCGTCGACGCCGAGGCCCAGGTGGAGAAGGCGTTGATCCAGGAACTGGAGAACGCCTTTCGTGATTTCGGCATCGAGGCGCGGATCTTCTCGGTGGATGGCCCCCAGATGCTCGGACGCAGCCACCTGGAGATCCCGGTTCAGGTGCGCGAGGAGCGCCGGGTGACCCTCAGGAACCCCGACTGAGGCGCGCGCGCACCTGCAGGACCAGATCGCGGGCCTCGGGCACCCCTGTCCAGCTGGCGATCAGGCCATAGAGAGTCAGGCCCAGGCCGGCACTCAGGGCGCACTCCAGAAGCTGGCCCAGCAGTCCGCCTGGCCAGGCCACGGAGCTGGAGAGCACCCAGGCGGCCACCCCACCGACCACGGCAGCCAGCAGCAGCCACAGGCTGTCCCGCCCCCATACCCGCAGGGGCAGGCCCCCAAGGCGCCGTTGCAACGCCAGCAGCAATCCCGCGCAGGTGAGCAGGTTGACGGCCACCGTGGCCAGCACCAGGCCAGGGGCCCCGAAGTACAGCCCAGGCAGCTGCAGCCCCCAGGGGCTGGGGCCGCCCACCAGCACCCAGTCGAAGATCACGTTGAAGCCGATGCCGGCCAGGGAGAAGCGGAAGGGGGTCGTGCCGTCGCCGAGGGCATAGAAGACCCGCACAAGCACGTCGCGGCCCAGGTAGGCCGGCATGCCCACGCCGTAGGCCATCAGCAGGCTGGCCACCAGCAGCGCCGCCCCCCGGTCGAAGGCACCCCGTTCGTAGACCAGGGCCACGATTGGAACAGCCAGGGCCACGAACAGGGCCCCCAACGGCATCATGCTGGCGGTTGAGAGCATCAACCCCTGGCGGATCCGGCCCACCAGGGCCGACCGATCAGCCGGAGCCGTGAGCCTGGCGAACACCGGCAGCAAGGGCACCAGCAGCGCGTTCGAGAGCAGGCCGAGGGGTGTCTGCACCAGCAGGTTCGCATAGCCCAGGCCAGCGGCGGCACCGACGATGCCGGAGGCGAAGAACAGGTCCGTGAAGACGTTGATCTGCAGCATCCCCGAAGAGAGCGTGGCTGGCGCCATCACCTGCAGCACCTCGCGCACCCCCTCGTCCTTCCAGTCCCAGACCAGCTGGAAGCGATGCAGGCCCTGCTTCGCCAGGGCGGGCAGCTGGATCAGCCACTGCAGCACCGCCCCCAGGGTGGTGGTGGCCGCCAGCACGATCCCTCCCAGCACCGCCGTCGCCGGCAGGGCAATGGCCGCTCCGAGCTGGAACCAGAGCAGGCCGATGCCGGCGATCATCGCCACACTGGACACCAGCGGGCTCACCGAGGGCAGCCAGAAGACATCGGCCGCATTGAGGGCTCCGAAGCCGAGACCGATCAGGCCGGCGAACAGGGCCATCGGCGCCATCCAGCGCAGCTGCAGCACCGCAATGGCGTGGCGCTCCCCATCGAGCCCCGGCCCCACCAGGGTGATCAGGGGGTCGGCGCCTACCAGCAGCAGGACGGTCACCACCAGCAGGCCCACGCCCACGAGGGTGTTGATGGCGGCCAAGACGTGGGCGCCCTCCTCACGGGGACGGCGGGCCAGCACACTCACCATGGCGCTGTGAAAAGGCCCGTTGATGCCCCCCAGCAGGATCAACAAGAATCCCGGCAGCACGTAGGCGTAGTTGTAGGCGTCGTAGGCGACTCCCACCCCGAAGGCGGCGGCAATCACCTGCTGGCGCAGCAATCCGGCCACCTTGCTCAGGGCCGTGGCCAGCGCCACGATCAGGGCGATGCGCCGCAGGGATTTCGCCATCCAGTCAGGCCGTTGGGCCGCATCCATCGGGGGATTCTCCACCCCGCCGCCCGCAGCCATACCGACCGGCCGAGCGGCACCATGGGCGCCTGAGCCAGCCCCCATGGCCAGCAACCGAGTTGATGCCGGATCCGAAGCCCTGCCCCAGCCTGATCCTGCCGATGCAGAACCTGGTGGAGGGGGTGCTGCTGCGCCGCTACAAACGCTTCCTGGCCGATGTCGAGCTGGCTGACGGCCAGGTGGTGACCGCCCATTGCCCCAACACCGGACCCATGACCGGGGTGCTCCTCCCCGGCGGGCGGGTGCGCCTGCGCCACGACCCCAGACCCGAGCGCAAGCTGGCCTGGACCTGGGAGCAGGCCTTGGTGAAAGGCAGTGACGACCAGGACTGCTGGGTGGGGGTGAACACGGCCCTGCCCAACCGGCTGGTGCGGGCCACGATCGAAGCGGGCTGCCTGGAGCCATGGCTGGGACCGATCGGCTCGATCCGCGCCGAGGTGCCCTACGGGGAGAACCGTCGCAGCCGGATCGATCTGCTGCTGAGCCCTGCCGCCGACGCCGCCGACCCCCGGCCGATCTATCTGGAGGTCAAGAACACCACCTGGAGCCGGGGGGAGCTTGCTCTGTTCCCGGACACAGTCACCGAGAGGGGTCAGAAGCACCTGCGTGAGCTGATAGCCGTTGGACCCGAAGCCCGCGGCCTGCTCGTTCCCTGCCTGAGCCGCGCCGACGTGACGGCCTTCGCACCGGGGGATTCGGCCGATCCCCGCTACGGCGAACTGTTCCGTGAGGCCCTGGCGGCAGGGGTTGAGGTGCTGCCCTTGCGCTACCGCTTCAGCGCCGAGGGGGTGAGCTGGCTCGGCGTGGCCAGCGTGATCCCCCAGGACCCCCAGGCACGTCTCTAGGCGATTCGATCAGAGATTTTGTAGCGGCTGCAACCGGCGATTGGTTCTGCAACGTGCACCTTTTCCTGGTACCAACGCCTTCGGGCGTGATCCACCCTCTCTCCACAAAACCCTGTAGGACGTTCCGCTCCATGACATTTGCTCCTCACGCCCCTGGGCGACGCCGACAGCGGCTTCTCCAGGAGGCAAGCCTGCTTGAGGCTCCCGAACTGCTGCTGCGCAGCGTGCGAGGGCTTTCCAGTTCCCGCACACTCACCTGGCTGGCCTGTGTACCCCTGGCCCTCTTCGGCCTCGGAGTGTTCAACCTCTCCGCCCACGCCGCCGAGCTTCCAGAACTCTCGGCTACCTTTCTCGCCAACAACCTCTGGGTGCTGATTGGGGCAATCCTCGTTATTTTCATGAACGCGGGGTTCGCGATGGTGGAGGCCGGACTCTGCCAGTCCAAAAATGCCGTCAACATTCTCGCCAAGAACCTGATCGTTTTTGGAGTCGCAGTCACCGCCTATTGGCTTGTTGGCTATTCGCTGATGTATGGCAACTCCATCGCCGGCGGCTGGCTGTTCTTCAATGGACTGTTCTTTGATCCCACGGTGACAGCCGACATGGTCAAGGAGTCCAAACTGGTTCCCAGTCTTGATTTCCTCTTCCAGGCTGCCTTCGCAGGAACCTCGGCAACCATCGTTTCCGGCATGGTGGCTGAGCGGATCAAGTTCGCACCGTTTGTTCTGTTTTCAGCGATCAAGTGCGGCATCATCTATCCGATCGGCGCCGCCTGGCTCTGGAATTCAGCAGGCTGGCTGAAGCAGCTGGGCTTCATCGACTTCGCCGGCACCACAGCCGTGCACTCCATGGGAGCTTGGGGTGGCTTGGTCGGGGCCATCATTCTCGGTCCCCGGATCGGTAAATTCCTAGAGGGCAGGCCGCAGGCCATTCCTGGCCACAACCTCTCGATCGCCACCTTGGGAGCCCTGCTTCTCTGGGTCTGCTGGTATGGGTTTAATGGCGGCTCTGAGTTGGCGTTCAATCAGAACGTTCCTTACATCTGCGTCACCACTACCCTCTCCGCTTCAGCTGGAGGCATTGTCGCCACGATTGTTTCCCAGCTGAAATCCGGCAAACCGGACCTCTCGATGACCATCAACGGCATCCTGGCTGGACTGGTGAGCGTAACGGCTGTCTGCAACGACATCTCCATGCCCGCTTCCTGGATCGTGGGTGCCATCGGCGGCGCATTGGCTGTTTTCTCCGTCGGCTGGATCGACATCCTCAAGATTGACGATCCGGTAGGAGCCTGGTCCGTTCACGGCACCTGCGGACTCTGGGGCACCCTGGCTGTGGGTGTCTTTTCAACCAAGCATGGACTGTTCACCGGCCATGGGTTTGGCCAGATCGGCCTCCAGTTGGTTGGAGCCTTTGCCATCGCGGCTGAGGCCATCGTCACAGGCATCATCCTCTGGAATATTCTGGCGGTTATGTTCGATGGAATCCGTGTTCACGAGGAAGAGGAGATCAAGGGCCTCGATATCAGTGAGCATGGGATGGAAGCCTACCCAGACTTCGCAACCACGAACTACTGATCGATTTCACCAGCGTCAAGCTCTTGGCCCGTGCCGATCGGCGCGGGCTTTTTCATGGGTTGAAAGGGTCTCCTGCCTGGCACCCTTGGCCGATCCGATAAGCACCGGAATCCATAGGAGCCATGGGCCATGAGAGTCATGCGAGCGCACAGATGTGCCTTGGTCCAAGCTGACTCGCAAGAATCCAGACCAAGACAGGCCGCATTCATCGTGGTCGCTCATCTGCATCCCCGCCAGTGAGGTTCGAGAAGATTTGCAGCATCTGATGGATCAGCTGATTCGTCTGAGCCTGCTTGACCTCCTGGCTCAAGCTGATGAGCTGGGCCCGGCGCTCACTGACCAGTTGCGCAAGCTCTTCAACAAGCCTTGGATTGCCTTCAAGCACGGGTCTGAGATCGTCACGTTCCACCTCCAGAAGCACGCATTCCTCAATTGCACGGACGCTTGCACTGCGGGGGTGGTCGCTGAACACACTCATCTCGCCGAAGATCGCTCCGACTCCAAGCTGAGCAACCGTCTTAGGACGCCCATCGTCCATTAATTTGATCACTTCAACCCTACCTCGCACCAGCTGGAAGAGAGCGTCTCCTTGATCGCCTTCGACGATTATAGACTCACCTGAGGCGTAACGAATACAACGCGTCAGTGGTGCTATCTGCTCCAGTTGTGAGGCGTTGAGATGGCCAAAAAGAACATTCTGCCTAAGCAAGTCCAGTCGAGACGGCAGATCGTAACCGGCAGGATCATCATTCGCGGCAGGCCTGGCCTTCGGGCGCAGTTCGCGAACCGGGTAGGGGAGGGTTCTGCCGTTTCGCTCGAGCGCATACCAGATCTGCGCCAGCAACTGCCCCCTCAAGACATCAAATCCATTGTCAGTAGGATCCTCTTGCCAGACCTCCAGCTCATAGGTGATCGCATGATCCGCATAGGCATAGACAAAGGCTGTCGGTTCGGGGTCACTCAAGACAAGGGGATTGCTCCTGGCCACCTCTGTGAGCACAGTCGTCGCCTTCTCCGGCGGAAGATCAAGATCGAGATTGAGATGAATTTCACGTGCAATCGGTCCGCGGGGACCGAAACGTCGAATCTCAGTACTCCACATCTTGCTGTTGGGCAGGGTGATCAGAGCCCCGTGAACGTGCTGGAGGCGGGTACTCATCAGCGTCAGTGAGACGACCCACCCCTCAATCCCATTCCCTGCACTGATGAAGTCCCCCTCCTGAAACGAAGAATCGACCTGCAGAACGATTCCGGCAAAGAGGTCCTTCAAAGACTCCTGAGCCGCCAGGCCGATCACCGCCGTCAGGATGGCGGAGGTGGTGACCACTCCCACCACATTGATCTTTGCCTGTTCCTGCAGCACCATCACGGTGATCACTGCAGCGACCACCAACATGCCAAGGTCCCTCAGGATCTTCGGCGGCCGCGGCCACCAGGACACGGAACCGGGAACCTCCAGAGTGCACCAGACCAACAGCTGGAGAGCCGCATAGGACTGGCTCAGCAACAGCGCGCTGTCCAGCCAGGGGCGAAAACGGAGGGCTACCAACGAATCCGGCAGGCTCGAGAGGATCAGCCAGAGCCAGATGGCAAAGCTGGGCAGCCGCAGCGGAATCCGGGGGATCCGGCGCCTGCGGCAGAGGACCCGAATGGTGAGCAGCAGAATCTGCAGCCCAATGGCGATCAGGAGGTTGGTCAGGATAGCCATCATGAAGGGCTGGCTCTAAAACCCCCTGTGCATCAGTGGCAGGCGAGCTTATTATTGCCAGGCAATCCTAGCCAGACCTGGCTGCTGAGAACGGAATTCAGTGCGCTACAAGGATGCCCACTCAAATCAATGCAAAAGCTGGCCATCCACACACAACCTGATCTCAAGATTCAGGTGCTTGCTCTAAGGTGCTTGCTCTAAGCCGTGTGATTTCCTCTCTCCAGGAGGCAACCAGCGGATCGGCGGCTGGATCCTTTCCATGGTGACTGAGGCGCCATTTTCGGATTGCTAGCTCGTTCTGGGCATTAACGATCGAAGCCGACAGCGCCTTGCTGATTCCCTGAATCCGACGAGTGTGCAACATCCGATCAGCCAGAACAGCCTGATACTCCTGCAACGTAATCACAGGCTCTACCTCATCAACCAGCTCGTCTCGAATCACCTTTCGCTCCCACTCACCGCTTCGCCAGAGCATCAGACCTGCTAGAGCCACGAATGGGAAAGACCAGAAGAAGCTGATGTAACCACCCGACAGCAGAAGTGCCCAGAAGGAGGGGTTGGAGAACAAGTCAGATCCAGGGCTGAACGGTGCTGCGAGACTCTTGCCGACGACCGAAACAGCCAGAAAGATCGTCAGGAGGCCCATCAGGCTTCCTGTGATGTGGGCCAACAATCCAGTGAGCCACCCAGCGACAGGAGCAGCGATTCGTTGCCAGGGAATCGTCGTCTGGCGAGCGAGACCCAGACCCATCCCAAACAGACCTGTATAGAGAGCGTGGCCACCAAAACCCATCAAGGAATGGTGGGTGACCAGATACTGCCACCACGGTGCCACCCCAGTCTGGGCATAGGCCTGGGCAAGATAGAATGAGGAATCTATCAGATTATAGCCAATCCCAATCAATGCACCATAGATGAATCCATCTCGGACGCCATCGAACTCGGACTTAAGCAGGAGAAACACGATGAACACACCCAGCCCCTTCACAAACTCTTCGATTGCCGGGGTCAGCAACATCGCCGCAAAGGTGGGCCCCGAATTCTGGGTCACCTGCTTCAGGATATCGGAGTGGAGAAAGGCGAGATGAGTTGCCTTTGGAAATAGAATTCCAATGATTGGGGACGCAATGCCGGTGGCAATGAGAGTTCCCCAGAGAAACATCACGATATAAAGCCAGATCGATTCCCGCTCACGACGGTCCAAGAACCACAGAGCCGCGAAGGGAATGATCGACAGCAATCCGGAGACGAGCAGAGCACGCAGAAACACGCCCAGTGAGCTGGGAGCCAGGCTCATCAGCTGGAACTTGACAAGGACGATCAGGGAGGCCTCGGCAAGAATTGCCAAAACAATCGCAATCAAGCGAGCCACTCTCGGATTGCTAAGCGGCGAATCAAAGAGAAACCGGCTTCCAGCAGCAATCGACATGGATGGGGATCAACAGATGAAGAGGTCTGAGGATTGGGACGATTTAGGCGATGAGGCAATCCTGAGTCGATCAGTTATTGGCAGCCCTGCCGGGGGTCACGCCATACCCTACCCAAGAGAGGCGGGCCATCCAGCGATTATAGCTTGATCTCACCATTCCTTGGAGGCGAGGGTGCGCATTTGTACGCTGCTTAACGCAAGTCAGGGTGGCAATGGATTTGCCTTTCACAAAATCAGGCACAGCACCGCGAGCAGGAGCGCAGCAAAGATACACCATTTCAGGTAGACGCTGGTCAGCAGAAATACCTTCCAGGAGAGATGCGCCCAACCGAAACGGATCCGAAGATCCAAAAAAGACAGGGCCTCAGGGCATCCACGCATGACGAATTGCGAAGTCTATTCCTCGGGTTCTCGTAGGTTCGTTCCAAGCAGGCCCCTTTCCAGAAGAGCCAAATCGGCCATGACCGCAATGGCTGGCATCCTCATCCTGACGACTCTGAAGCTCTCGGTTCAAGCAGGTCTGAAGGTGGAAGCCTTCCGCGACATGGTGCAGTCCCTGGGCCGTTCAGCCAGCACTTCGGCACAAGGACTGTCGAGATCCAACAGGCGATAGCGATCTCCGTCCTGGCGAGCCAAGGGCGAGGTCAGTCAGCCCTGGATCGCCGAGCGGTTCGGACCAGGCGGGCCGGAAAGCGAACCGCAACCTCAGCCCCGCCCAGCCTGGAGCGTCCAAAACGGATCTTCGCCCCATGGTTGTCCGCGGCAGTACGAACCATGAAGAGCCCCAGCCCGAACCCTCCAGTCTTTGAACTAGCCAGCAGGAACTGATCTGGATCGCTGAGGTGAGTGACAAACCCAGGGCCACTGTCGCCAACCCGCAATTCCACTACGTCTCGATTCAGCTCCAGGCCTACCTCCACGACGCCGCCTGCAGGAGTGGCTTCCAGACTGTTGCGTAGCAGATTGAGCACCATGAGCTGCAATTGCTGGGCATCTCCGATGACCACTCGGGGTTGCTCAAGCCCCCATGACTGCAGATGGATGCCTCGGCCCATCGCATCCGACTTCAGGATCAGCAGGGCATTGTGCACCAGGTCGCTAAGATTGAGAGAGGCAGAATTAGTGCAACGATGCGATAGCAACTCCTGTATTGCAGTGATCGACTGACCCACCGATCGGCAGCTTTCTTGCATTCCCAGAATCGCCTGATCCAGCGCCGTGTTCTGTGCCAGTTGGTTCTGGTCTGATGCGAGTTGGCAGACCATTCTGGACTGAAGAAGCAAAGCGGATAGAGGCTGTTTGATCTCATGCGCCAGCGCGGCGGTCATCAGACTCAGACGTAGTTTTTCCTCCAGACCCCTGCGGGATTCCAACTCAGTCCCCGAGATCAGCAGCAGCAGAGCCTCCAGCACAGCCACGAGGCTCAGGCCGCCCACAAGCAGGACTGGGACGTTGGAAGCACTCTGTCTCAAGAAAAATGCCGGATTCGGACGCACCTCCAACTGCCAGTCGCGGCCTGCCTGCTGGAAGCGCCGACGCTGCACAATCTCATGCTCATACTGATGCGTGCGGCTCCAGACACCGGCCTGCTCAATCGTTGTCAGGTGGCTGGGGGTGGTGGCGAGTAGAATGGGTTCTTCTGGTGTCGTGACATCCTTCAGTTGCAGATTCAGCTCCTTCCAGACGGGTGCAGCAAATGTTGTCGCAACGAGGTCATCCGGCAGAATCACACCCACAACAAATCCCCTCAACTGACGATCTCGATCGGCGAGGCGACGCACCGAACCAGGTTCGTCGAACACGGCCAGCACATTCAGGATGCCCAACTGGCTGCGATTGCCCTGCACCAGCTGGATCGGGGCGGTGGCTTGGACCGATCCGTGCTCCAGGGCGTGGTGGAGGGCCAGCGCCCGAATGGGATCGGACTGAATGTCATAGCCGAGTGCTGCGCGATGACGTTCGAAGGGCTCGATTCGCTCCACCACCACGTGAGTGGCATAGGCCCTCGCCGGTTGGATCGAACCGTCCCGCCGCTCGCGGATACCAAGGCCTGAATCCGCGTAGATCTCCTGCAGGTGCCGCTCGAAAGCAGGCCGCTGCTCTCGGGTCACCAGAGGATCCCAGGAGAGGGCCACCAATCCGTCCGTTCTCGCCAGAATCAAGAGGGTGAACGTACGGAACTCGCTGCGGGTCACCTGTCCTGAGGCCGTGAAAAGGCCCCGTACGGCCTGCAGCGCCCCCTCCTGCCAGGCCAGCCTCACCTGAAGCAGGTTCACGGCCCGAGATGCGGCACGGTCGAGGGAGCTGACCATCTCCTGCTGCTGGAGGTTCCCGTAGTACAGAAACAGGGCCAGGATCAGGGCGCTCAGCAACACGGGGGGCAGTCCCACCAGCCAGCGTCGACCGCGCCAATTCGCAGCTTCCCCCGGCAAGGCCATCAGGAGCAAGGGCGCGAAGACGATCACACCGATGGAGTCGCCCACCCACCAGACCAGCGCCTCCACGAACGAATCCCCAGGCGGCAGGAAACCGCCCAGCACAAGGGTTGTCACGCCCACTGCAGGAGCGATGACACAACTGAGTGGGCCACCCATTCCGAGGAACAGGATGATCTCCCGGGGCCTCGTCAGGAGGGGGCGGCTCCCCACCCAACGTCGCACCATCCATGCACCGCAGAGAGCCTGAAGCGACGAGCCGGCAGTGGGAGTGGCACTGAGGAGAGCCAGCTGGCCAGGCGAGTAGCCATAGGAGGCCAGATCAAGACCGTTGATCACAAGCGCTCCCGCCATCACGCCTGGCAGCAGCACCGGTCCCCATCTCAGCAGGCAGACGAAAGCAAGCCCGGCCGAAGGCCACAGCGGAATCGCAACGCCTGTTGCGCGGCCCAGCCACAGCACCAGAGCGCCGATCAGGAGATAACTGACAGCAACCGCCAGGTTGGCCAAGGTCCACAGGCGATACCTGGAGCCAACCCAGCCGAGCCTCATGCCCTCACCGGACCCCTGGCTGGGAACTGCCGGGCAGCGAAGAGCACAAGCTCCCCTCCTTTGATACCCAGCTTGCTGATGATGTTTTTCCTGTGGGTCTGCGCCGTCCCAAGCGAAATGGTGAGTCTCCGGGAGATCTCCTTGGAGCTCAGTCCTTGACCGATCAACTGCAGCACCTCAATCTCACGATCAGTGAGATCTCCAAGTCTTGAGGCGCGGCAGTCTCTGGGATGCTCGCTCCCATGGAGCAGAGCCTTCACCTGCTCATGGAGCCGATCCAGGGCCTGGGTCTTGTCGAGCACCGCGGTAATGGCCTGGTGGAGATGGCGGCTGCATTGCATCCGATGGGGCTCAGCCGTCAGTACGATCACCTGAGCACTGGGCTCCACAGCCAAGAGGACTTCAGCGACTTCCAGGCCTGATCCATCGGGGAGGAACAGATCAAGGATCAGAATCCTGGGCCTGCAGGTCTGGGCGACTCGAACTCCTTCCTCCACGGTTCCCGCCGTCTGAATCGCCATCAGGCCGGGGAGCTGCTGGGCAAGATTTTCAGCCAGCAGCTCTGCAAGAATCCCCTGATCTTCAACGATCAGGCAGGCTTGCCGCTCAGTCTCCCTCAACGGTGAAGCTGGACATCGATCTGCATTCAAGAATAAAGGCGCTGCCGCCCCGGAATGCCTGCCATGCAAATCCTGCAAGGAGTAAGGAAATGTTACGTCGCTTGCTTTGACTCGGGATCCGAATCGAGCGAACGAATCGGAGAGCGCGGCCAGGAGTTGCTCCACATCCGGATGATATCGATA
Organism: Synechococcus sp. 1G10; assembly: GCF_002252625.1. Classification (GTDB taxonomy): domain Bacteria; phylum Cyanobacteriota; class Cyanobacteriia; order PCC-6307; family Cyanobiaceae; genus Regnicoccus_A. The sequence continues at coordinate 144,631 of NZ_NQKW01000007.1, forward strand.
CTCCTTTCGAACAACCAGCCGCTCAACATAGGGCCTGGGGGTCAAACATAGAGGAGTTACATGGATTCCCGCAGCCTGCGCCATGTTGGGTGTCAGATAGGCAAAGTTCGCGGTCGGTTGGGATGTCGCCAGTTGCTTGGCCTCCAAGTCCTCCATGTCGACATGGCGATCGAACCAGGCCCTCGATGCAGCCCTGCAACTTTGGGGCAGGAAGTCAAACAGTTGCAGCCGAAAGCCATTGGCCTCGTGATGGGCATCCAAAAATGGGACTCGATCATCAGTCAGAGCCATCAGGTGGATGTCGCTTTGATAAAGATCAATGACAGACAAGTCAGGATCCACGACCGGCATCTGCGTCGGCGTAACGAAACAAGCGTCAATAACTCTATTTTTCAGCAAGGAGATAGGATCATCTTCACGATTTCGAACGCCATCCGGATGAGCTGTCCACCGTATGGCTACCTGCTTTCTGAGTTCAGCATTGATTAGACTACTTGTCCACCATGGCATGTGCAGGCGTAGCCTGCGGTTGCCACAGAAACGAGCCTCCTGATGAATCCTGCGCTCAAGGTCAAGAAGATCAGAATCCCCTGATACTCTCCAGGTACCGTGTCCACGCTGAAGGCTGACGCCGAAGGCCTGGAGCGCATGCCTTGATCGACGAATGATCGTGCTCTGGGTAGCGAAGATTGCGATTGCAGCAGCGTCCGAACCACGCATCCATATCAGGGTATCGAGTGCCTCAAGCCGGTCAAGATCTACCATTTTTCCTATCCCTCCTGCAGAACCAGCAACATGAGGTCGCTGAGGAATGAACGACTTGAGGATCCTAGCGAAAAACCTGAGCCCTTAGATCACATGAATTCGTCATAGTCATTGTTCCGAGAGGGCGGAGAAGGATCGAGCACCAAGGAATTCTCAGGCGTCGCTCCACTGGGCCCTCACAAATTATTACAAGTGGCCAGGCCGAGAGGAATTCGCTTTCACGCAGCATTGCATAGGTCAGTCGATCGTCAATCCCTCACAACTCTACGAAGAACCACCCTGTCTGGTACACCCACCAGGGGCAACGGTCAAGAACTCTTTCCCCGTGTTTTCATGCAATCAACATATTCTCCAAATCGCAAAACATGGCCCGCTGCTTCTGTAGCCACAGATACAGATAGCTACCGAAAAACTGGTAGAAACCTTTTGATCATTGCCAAAACCCCCTTTGGGAACACTTGAAGGAAGTCAACTTGGTGGAGAGTCCTCAGCTCTCGCCACAGTCGACTCCGTTCGATCAAAGCTTCTCTCAGGAGTAGGGCATTCCCATCTCCGCCGCTACGCCATCATCCTGCTCGCCGCTGGAGCCGGCCTGCTGCCTTTGATGGCCGGCTCCGCCCATGCGGCTCTCACCAAGGTGCCAACGGATGGTGCCGACACCCTGCTGATGCTGATGGGATCAGCCCTTGTGCTGCTGATGACTCCAGGGCTTGCGTTCTTCTACGGGGGGTTCACCCGCGCCAAGAACGTTCTCAACACGATGATGATGAGCTTCTTCCTGATGGGGCTCATCGGGGTGCTCTGGGTCGTGATCGGCTACAGCCTCTCGTTCGGCACCGGCTTCAAGAGTCCCTTCATCGGCGGCCTCGAGTTCATGTGGTTGAACGGAGTGGGTGGGCCGCTCGGGGATGCTCCATTGGCAGATGGGTTCGCGATCAGCGGCACCTCATTCGCCCTTTTCCAGGGAATGTTCGCGATCATCACCCCTGCCCTGATTTCGGGTGCCGTGGTCGAACGCATCAATTTCAAGGCCTGGTTCTGGTTCTGCCTGCTCTGGAGCCTTCTCATCTATTGCCCCATGGCCCATATGGTGTGGGGCGGCGGTTATCTCGGCAGCTTTGGAATTGGTGCGATTGACTTTGCCGGCGGCACCGTGGTCCACATCGCCTCCGGTGTGGCGGCTCTGGTCTCAGCGGCCATCGTCGGCCCCCGCACCGGCTACCCCGACAGCGTCCGTCCACCTCACAATGTGACCCACATCCTCCTGGGGGCCGGCCTGCTGTGGTTTGGCTGGTTCGGGTTCAATGGTGCCAGCTACTTTGCAGCGAAGGGAGCAGGCTTCTCGTTCCTCACCACCACCACCAGTGCATCGGCCGGCATGCTCACCTGGTGCCTGATCGAGTGGTTCAAAAACGGCAAACCCAGCGCCGTTGGGGCCGCCAGTGGTGCCGTGGCTGGTCTTGTGGGCATCACCCCTGCCGCCGGTTTCGTCTACATGCCCCAGTCGATCCTGATCGGTGCCGTCACGGCCTCAGTCTGCTTCGTGGCCGTTCAGCTCTCCGGCTTCGGCGGCTATGGCGGCACCAGAAAAACGATGCTGGATGAATCGCTCGACGCCTTCTCCGTGCACGGCGTGGGCGGTACGGTCGGCGCCCTGCTCACCGGAATCCTGGCGGCCAAGGAACTCGTTCCAGCCGACTACTTCCCCGTTTCAGCAGAGCTTCTCGCTACAGGGGGAAACTTCGCCCTGTTCGTGGCTCAGTTCAAGGCCGTCGTGATCACCTATGGTTTCGTAGGTCTCGGCACGCTCATCATTCTGAAGGGCCTTAGCGCTGTTATGCCGCTGCGTGTCACTTCTGAGGACGAAGAACGCGGACTCGACTACGTCGAGCATGGCGAAGATGCCTACGAACCCATGACCTCCTGAAGCTTATCTCATGCAGCAAATCACAGCAATCGTACGGCCCTCCAAGGTGGACGCCGTCAAAGAAGCTCTTGTGGCCATCGATGTGGTTGGCCTCACGCTCACGGAGGTGCGGGGCTTCGGCCGGCAGAAAGGCCAGGTGGAGCGCTACCGCGGCAACGAGTTCACGGTCGATTTCCTGCCCAAGGTGCGGCTCTCCACCGTGGTTTCCGACGACAAGGTGGAAACCGCCATCGCCGCCATCAGTGAAGCGGCCCACACCGGAGTGATCGGTGACGGCAAGATCTTCGTCACTCCGGTGAGCATCGTTGTGCGGATCCGCACCGGCGAACGCGGCGAGGCAGCTCTCTGAGCCAGGCCCCCACCGGAACGGGGGCTTTTCCATAGAGTTGCTCTCAACCGAGGCCTGCTGCCATGGATACCCGTGCCTTCAAGCGCTCGCTTCACCACTCCGAGCGCTACAACCGCCGGGGCTTCGGCCTCGGCGAGGAGGTGGCAGGGAGTCTCGAGCAGGCCTATCAGAGCGATCTGATCGCCGGCCTGCGGGACAATGGCCACGAGCTGCGGCATGGCCGTCTCACTGTGCGGCTGGCCGAGGCCTTCGGCTTCTGCTGGGGTGTGGAGCGTGCCGTGGCCATGGCCTATGAAACACGCCGCCATTACCCCACTGAGCGGATCTGGATCACTAACGAGATCATCCACAACCCGTCAGTGAACGCCCATCTGCGCGACATGAACGTCCTGTTCATACGCGTCGAGGAAGGGGTCAAGGACTTTTCCGAGGTGGGGATCGGTGATGTGGTGATCCTGCCCGCCTTTGGCGCCACCGTGCAGGAGATGCAACTCCTGAACGAACGCGGCTGTCACATCGTCGACACCACCTGCCCATGGGTCTCGAAGGTGTGGAACACCGTGGAGAAGCACAAGAAGCACGCCTTCAGCTCGATCATCCACGGCAAGGTGAAGCACGAGGAAACCCTCGCCACCAGCTCCTTCGCCGGCACCTATCTGGTGGTGCTGGATCTGGCCGAGGCCCAGATGGTCTGCGACTACATCCTCGGCAAGGGCGACCGGGAGGCCTTCATCACCCATTTCGCCAAGGCGTCCTCCCCGGGATTCGATCCCGACCTGGATCTGGTGCGCGTCGGTGTGGCCAATCAGACGACGATGCTCAAGAGTGAAACCGAGGAAATCGGGCGCATGTTCGAGCGCACCATGCTGCAGCGCTACGGCCCGGCTGAGCTCAACGACCACTTCCTGGCCTTCAACACCATCTGCGACGCCACCCAGGAGCGGCAGGACGCCATGTTCTCCCTGGTGGATGAACCGCTCGATCTGATGGTCGTCATCGGCGGGTACAACTCCTCGAACACCACTCACCTGCAGGAGATCGCCGTCAGCCGCGGCATCCGCTCCTTCCACATCGACACACCCGAGCGGATCGGGCCTGGCAACCGCATCGAGCACATGCCGCTTGGGGGCGATCTGGAGGTGGTGGCGCCCTTCCTGCCGGAGGGTCCCCTGCGCGTGGGCATCACCTCCGGCGCCTCGACTCCTGACCGGGTGGTGGAGGACGTGATCCGCCACCTCATGGAGCTTTGCGGCAACTGAGGGCGAACATCGGGAGCGGCTGAGCAGAGCCCCTTCCAACCCTCAGCTCCCATGGCTGTCACAACCGCCCCAGCCGCCCAAGCAAGCCGCAGTTAAATTGGTCCATCGTCTCCCGCCTTCACGGGGTACTTGCCCGGGCCTTGAGGAGATCAAACAGTTTTGAGCACCGCCCTGTCCCGCGACGCCTCGCCAACCGTGGCCTTTGCCCAGGATCCGGAGTCTGCCCAGTGCCCGCCGTCCGAAGCCCTGCCCCTGCGCCATAGCGACGATCTTCGAGTTCACCGGTACAGCAGCAGCTTCGCCGATGTCATGGAGATGCGGGCGCCGTCCCAGTCCGTGGGCACCTATCTCGACCACCACGATGGCTGGTTCCGGCGTTGCGCGGCCCCGATGACGGTGCAACCGCTCGGGCCCAACGGCTATGCCCTGACCCTGGGGCGCTTCGGCAATTTCGGCTTCGAGGTGGAACCCACGATCGGCCTGGAGCTCCTGCCCCAGAGCGAAGGCATCTATCGCATTGTCACGGCGGCCTTGAGCGACCCCGACCCCAGCCTGCAGGAGATCTACGACGTCGAGTTCAACGCCGCCCTGCAGCTGGAGGAGGGCTCAGAGGCCGGCACCGGCGTCCTCACCCAGGTGCGCTGGGAACTCGACCTTTGTGTGTGGATCAGGCTGCCAGCGGTGATCGGCCTGCTTCCCGACAAGCTGGTCCAATCCAGCGGCGATCACCTGCTGCGTCAGATCGTGCGTCAGATCTCGCGCAAGCTCACCTGGAAGGTCCAGGAAGACTTTCACGCCACCCACGAACTGGAATGCCCGCCCCGGCGCCGAGCCCCCTTCTGACAACCTTCTGAGCAGGTCCTCAGCGGTCGGTCCAGATCTTGTTGACGATCTGCATGCCGGTGACCGCCTGCCAGAGGAAAAGGGTCATCAGGGTCATGTTCAGACCGACGTGAGCCTTACGGGCAACCAGATTGCCCTTGAGGATCAGCGGCGAGAGGGAGGCCGCCACGGCGATCAGGCAGACCATGCCGATGCCCACCAGCAGGTGAGGACTCACGAACAGCTTGCCGTTGTTGAGGTAGGTGACGGCCATGCCGCCGAAGCTGCCGAGCACCGTCACCGCCAGCACGATCGAGCCGATCTGGAAGTGGCGCTGACCGAACTTGCCCTTGATCAGCTCCTTGCGCTGCTCCGCATCGGCGGTGCGGGTCTTCTTGGCCTTGATGCCCAGGAACAGGGCATAGACGGAGAGGGCCAGCAACGCCCACATCAGCAACGGGTGCAAAAAATTCAGATTGAAAGCGAGAGCATCAGGCATGGTCACGGGGTGAAGCCGTTGGCAGCGAAACTACTGCTTCACATTCTCCCCGTGCCGTTCGGCGCCCGAGGCTGGCCCGTTCAGTGCAGGAAGTGCCGGCGACCGGTGCAGATCATCGCCAGATCGAGCTGGTCACAAGCCTGGATCGACTCCCCGTCACGCATGCTGCCGCCCGGCTGGATCACCGCGGTGATCCCGTGCTCCGCCGCCAGCCGCACGGTGTCAGCGAAGGGAAAGAAACCATCACTGGCGAGCACCGCACCCTGGCTGGCATCTCCAGCCGACTCCAGAGCGAGCCGTGCGGAGCCGACCCGGTTCATCTGGCCGGCACCGATCCCCAGGCTGACCCCGCCCCTGGCCACCACGATCGCGTTGGAGCGCACATGGCGCACCAGACGCCAGGCGAAACGCAGGTCGTCGAGTTCGGCGGGGCTGGGCGGCCGCTTGCTGACAACCTGCCAATCGGCTTCGCTGACCGGCTGGTCATCGAGGTCCTGGGACAGAAGACCGCCGAGCACGGTGCGCAGCTGGCGCCGCGGCGCCAGCGCCACTGCCGCCGCCGGCAGCTCCAGCAGGCGCAGGTTGGTCTTGGCCCCCAACCGCGCGAGGGCCTCCTCGCTGTAACCAGGCGCCACAACGCATTCCAGGAACAGGCTGGTGAGCCGCTCGGCACTGGCCCCATCGACCTCTGTGTTGAGGGCGACGATGCCTCCGAAGGCCGAGACCGAATCCGCCGCCAGGGCCCGCCGCAGGGCCTCAGAGGCGCTGCTGCCCTCAGCCGCACCGCAGGGGTTGGTGTGCTTCACCACAACAGCCGCGGGCCTGACGTCGGCGCCGTAGCCGAACTCCCTCACGGTGGCCAGGGCGGCATCGAGGTCGAGCAGGTTGTTGAAGCTGAGCTCCTTGCCCTGCAGTTGCCGGGCCCCGCCCCAGCCCGCCCCGGGCTCGCTGTACCAACCGGCCTGCTGGTGGGGGTTCTCGCCGTAGCGCAGGGGCTGGCGCAAGGGCAGCTCCAGCCGCAGAGGGAGCTCCTGCTCCGCCGCCGCAGGCTCCAGTTTCTCCGCCAGCCAGCCGCTGATGGCGCTGTCGTAACTGGCGGTGTGACGGAAGGCCTCAAGGGCGAGCTGGCGGCGCAGGGAGGCATCAAGACGCCCCTCGTCCAGGGCCGAAAGGAAGTCGCCGTACTGGCCGGGGTCAGTGAGCACCGCCACGTCAGCATGGTTCTTGGCGGCGGCACGCACCATGGCCGGGCCACCGATGTCGATCGTTTCCACCGCCGTCTCCCAGGAGACGGCAGGGTCGGCCACCGTTTCGCGGAAGGGATAGAGGTTCACCACCACCACATCGATGGGTGTGATCGCCTGGGACTCCAGCTCAGCTCGGTGGGCTGGGTCCTCCCGGCGGGCCAGGATGCCGCCGTGTATTCGCGGATGCAGGGTCTTGACCCGGCCGCCGAGAATTTCCGGTGACCCGGTGTGGTCGGCCACCCGTGTCACCGGCAGGCCGGCGGCAGCCAGGGTGGACGCGGTGCCGCCACTGGAGAGCAGGCTGTAGCCATGGCGTTGGTGCAGGGCCGTGGCGAGTTCCACCAAACCCTGCTTATCCGACACACTCAGCAGCGCGGTGGGGGCCATGGACGGTCGTGACGGCGTGCTGGCCACAACTTACGCAGCAGCAGCACCCCAACAGCACCAACCGCGCAGCACCATGGCCCCAGCTCCGGCCCTGACGCCGGCACCCCCACCCGAGTGCGCCAGCACCCCAGTGCCATGACGGATGACCTTCTGATCCGCGGACCCGCCGCCGCCGAGCAACGGCTGGTGCTGCTGCATGGCTGGGGCGCCGATGCCGACGACCTGCTGGATCTGGGGGAAGAACTCGCCAGCCGCGACACGGGGGTGATCAGCCTGCGCGCGCCCGAACCCCACCCCTACGGAGTCGGGCGCCAGTGGTATGACCTGCAGCAGCCGGAGTGGCCAGGCCTGGCAGAGGCCCGGCTGCTGTTGCGTCAGCGGCTGGAGGACCTGGCGGAAAGCCTCCCCCTGGAGCAGACCATTGTTCTCGGCTTCTCCCAGGGGGCTGCCATGGCCCTGGATGTGGCTGGCGAACTGCCGGTGGCCGGGGTGATCGGCTGCAGTGGCTATCCCCACCCCGGCTGGAGCCCCCAATCCCCCTTACCGCCGATCCTGCTCACCCACGGCCGGGCGGACCCGGTGGTGCCCTATGGCGCCAGCGAAGAGCTGCAGCGTCTCTGGCGAAGCGCCGGCGGTGAGAGTGAGTTACTGGGCTTCCAAGGAGGCCACAGCATTGACCCGGCCCTGTTCCCAGCTCTGCGCTCCTTCCTGCAAAGACACTGGCCCCAGCCACGCCCATAAACAAACCCCTGTGGATCCATGGATCCACAGGGGTTGATCGGGCGGTGCCCCAGTAGCAGACCTCAGACGAAGGCGTATTCGTACTCTTCCATCTCTTCCCAGTCGTCGGAGCCAGTGGACTCAAGGCCGGCGAAGAGGTTGTCCTCACCGACCTGATCGACGATCAGGCGCAGGGAGGGGAACAGAAAGTGGTTCTCCTCGGCGTACTGGGCGCTGAACAGGCCCTTCTCACCCCAGAAGAAACGATCGGTGGTGTGCTCGTTGCGGCGGACGTTGAGCAGTGCGGGCGCTTCAAGGCCGGTTTCGGCGATGTAGCGGCGGGCAGCGGTGACCGGCTTGTGCTCTCCGGTCTCAAGGTTGTGGGTGGGCACGTGGGCGAGCACGCGCTGACCGGCGAGACGACGGCGACTGATCCGCTTGCGCTTCTTGGACATGAAACAACTCCCTAGGGGGAGATGGAGAGGGACGGAGAGGATGGGGCGGTCTCGCAGGACGAGACAAACCTGCTGAGCGCTCCCTGGGGAAGCGCAGGCACGTCCAGACATCTGGCTACCGGGAGCGGAATTCCTGGGGCGGCTGCTGGCAGCTGCTCAGGGAATCGCCAGACAGGAAGCAACTCGGAGGCATCCCAGGGAATGCCTCCGAACAGCGGAGGGACGGGTCTCTCTCTGCTGTAGCCTCGTTTGCAGAAAAGTGCAACCGATGCGTTCGCCCCTGCACCTGGAGGTCCGCTCGCGGACCGCGAAGTAGTGGTCGATACGTAAATCTTAAGGCAAAATCCCAGATTTCAACCACGGTTCCCGGAACTTTTTTTTGCAGGCTTTCCCGGCCAGGCCACGATGCAGGTGTCGCCGCGTTTCCTGACCTTGCTGCGCTTGCAGCTCGAGCAGTTCTCCGACCGCAGCGACATCCGCTCTCTGGTGGTCTATCTGGCCATTCCCCGCGCTGACGGCAAGCCGGCCCTGATGCCGGCAGGCCACTGGCCTCCACAACGCATGGCCCTTCCCCCCGTAGAGGAAGACGAGAGCCTGCTGCTGCCCAGTGAGCAGCGCCGCTGGCTGCCCCTGCGCCACCAGAGCACCCTGCTGGGCGCCCTGCGGGTGGAACTGGCTGGGAGTGCCTGGCCGGCCAACCTCCATCCACGGCTGCAGGCGGCGGCCCAGGTCCTCACCGAGGCCCTGCTGCTGGATCTGGAGCACCAACGGCTGAGCGAGCAGCTGGAGCGGCAGCAGCAGCAGTTGCGCCTGCTGGTGCACCAGATGCGCAACCCCCTGGCCGCCCTGCGCACCTTTGCCCAGCTGCTCAAACGACGCCTCGAGGGCGATCCCGAGAACCGCGCCCTGGTGGAGAACCTGCTGGTGGAAGGGCAGCAGCTTCACCGCTACATCGAAGCGATCGACGGGCTCACGGATCCAGCGGCGCTCCAGGCCGGCCCCCAGAGTTCAGGCCCCCTGCTGCTGCCGCCGTCCCTCCAGAGCGGCAACGCCGCACCCCTGCAGGAGCGGATCGAGCCCCTGCTGCAGCGCGCAGCCGCCACCGCAGCCCTGCAGGGCCGCCCCTGGCAGGGCCCCAGCTCGTTGCCGGACTGGCGCGGCGACAGCTCCGCCGTGGCCGAAATTCTGGCCAACCTGCTGGAGAACGCCTTCCGCTACAGCCCCGAAGGCACCAGCGTGGGACTGCACACCGCCATGACATCTGGCGGAAGCCCCAGGCTCACGGTCTGGGATGGCGGAGGGGCGATCTCACCGGACGAGCGGGAGGCGATCTTCGGACGGGGGATCCGGGGGGAGCGGGGCCAGGCCCTTCCTGGCACGGGACTGGGGCTGGCCCTGGCCAGGGATCTGGCCCGCAGCATGGGCGGCGAACTGAGTCTGCTCTGCCCCCCCAACCTTGCTGCCAGTGATCTCCCCGACGCCGGCAACGCCTTCCTGCTGGAGCTCCCTCCCAGCGCCAGCGCCTAGCCCGCCCCAGCGAGGAGGGCAGCCAGGGCCAGCAGCAGCAGGGTCAGGCTCTCCACCCATTCCACGCAGGCGCCGTAGCTGTCACCGCTGTGACCCCCCAGGCGGCGGCCCAGCCCCAGCGGCACCAGCCACGCCGGCAGCAGGCCCAGCAAGCCCTGCCAGGGCCAACCCATCGACGCCGCAACCAGGGTGAGCGGCACCAGCAACACCAGCGCTGGCCTGAGCTCCCGGCCGAGGCCGAGCCAGTGCCGCTGATGAAACGCGGCCGTGCCGGCGGGCCGCAGGTAGGGGAAGAGGTGCATGGCAAACAACGGGGCGATGCGGCCCCACACCCCGGCCCAGACCAGGCCGAGAGCCACCAGGGGACCGAGGTTCAACTCCGCCAGGGTGAGCAGCGCGGCCGCCCGCAGCAACAGCACCTGAACCAGGCCAAGCACCCCACTGGCCCCGACCCGGCTGTCGTCCATCGCCTCCAGGGCCCGGTCGCCGGCCGCCAGGCCATCGGCCGTGTCCATCACCCCATCGGCGTGGATGCCGCCCGTCAGCCAGAGGCCAAAGGCCAGAACCAGAGCTACGCGGGCCCCTCCCGGGAGCCAGGGTTCCGCCAGGCACCAGAGCAGGCCCTGCAGCAGGCCCTGCAGTAGACCGATCCACGGGGCGAAGCGGGCAATCCGCTCAAAGCGTGGCTGCAGCCGTGGCCAGGCGGGCAGCACCGTGTAAAAGATCCAGGCCCCGGCCAGATCGCGTAGCCAGGGAGGCGCCGCCAGGGGCCTCATCGCCCACTCCAGGGCGAACGAACTAAGTTCAACGCCGAACCGTTCCAGCCGCCGTGACCCGCTCCGCCGCAGCGGCCGACCCCTTCCGGTTCGAGATCACGGCCCAGTGCCCCTGTACCCAGGCCCGCTGCGGCGTCTTTCACACGCCCCACGGCCAGGTTGAAACGCCACGCTTCATGCCGGTGGGCACCCTGGGCACCGTGAAGGGGGTGACCCCGGCCCAGCTGGCGGCCACCGGCGCCCAGATGGTTCTCGCCAACACGTATCACCTGCACCTCCAGCCCGGTGAGGGGATCGTGGCCGAAGCAGGCGGGCTGCACCGCTTCATGGGCTGGGATGGGCCCCTGCTCACCGATTCGGGTGGGTTCCAGGTGTTCAGCCTCGGCAACATAAATCTGATAAGTGACGAGGGAGTGGTGTTCCGCTCGCCCCGAGACGGCGCCCGCATCAGCCTCACACCGGAGCGTTCGATGCAGATCCAGATGGCGCTCGGGGCCGATGTGGCCATGGCCTTCGATCAATGTCCGCCCTATCCCGCCAGCGAAAATGACGTGGGCGAGGCCTGCCGCCGCACCCACGCCTGGCTGGAGCGTTGCATCGCCACCCATGACCGCAGCGACCAGGCGCTGTTCGGCATTGTCCAGGGGGGCACCTTCCCCCATCTGCGCGAGCAGGCGGCACGGACGGTGAGTGCCATGGGCCTGCCCGGTATCGCCATCGGCGGCGTGAGCGTGGGCGAACCGGTGGAGGCCATGCACCGGATCGTGCGCCAGGTGGCGCCGCTGCTGCCCAGCGATCGTCCCCGCTATCTGATGGGTGTGGGCAGCCTGCGGGAGATGGCGATCGCCGTGGCCCAGGGCATCGACCTGTTCGACTGCGTGCTGCCCACCCGCCTGGGCCGCCACGGCACCGCCCTGGTGGAGGGCGAACGCTGGAATCTGCGCAACGCCCGTTTCCGCCACGACCACACCCCGCTCGATGCCAGCTGCGCCTGCCCGGCCTGCACCGTTCACAGCCGGGCTTATCTGCATCACCTGTTCCGCAGCAACGAACTGCTCGGCCGGATCCTGCTCAGCCTGCACAACCTCACCCAGCTGATTCGCTTCAGCACAGCCATGGCGACGGCGATCCGCGAGGGCTGCTTTGCAGAGGATTTCACTCCCTGGGAGCCCGGCTCCGGGGCCGCTCACACGTGGTAGCGTCCAGCCCATATCACGTTTTCGCCGTTCAGGGATGGTCTTCTCCGCGCTGATCTCCGCCACCACCCTGGCCGAACTTCCCGAGGCCTATCAGGCCTTCGGCCCACTGGTCGACATCCTGCCGATCATCCCCCTTTTCTTCCTGCTGCTGGCTTTCGTCTGGCAGGCCTCCGTCGGCTTCCGCTGAGCCATCGCACCGGGCAGGCACACCAACCACACCTCCTGGGCAGCGCCTCAACCGCCCCGCAGCACAGCCCAGGCAAAAGCCGGCAGCGCCAGCATCCGCCGCCAACGGCTCGGTTCCTGGATCAACCGGTACAACCATTCGATCTGCAGGGCTCCCATCCAGGCGGGGGCCCTTTTTTTGGTCCCGGCCCAGACATCGAAACTGCCGCCCACCCCCATCCAGAGGCCCTTCTGGCCCTGATGCAGCCGCTGGATCCAGGTTTCCTGGCGAGGGACCCCCAGCGCCACCAGCACCAGATCCGGCTGGCTGGCTATCAACGTGGCTTCCAGCCCCGGCCAGGCCGCATCGGCTTGATAGCCGTGTACCGCGGCGATCAGATCGAGGTCCGGCAGCCGCAGCAGCAGGCGCTCCCGCAGGCGCTCCATCACCGTGGGCGATGCCCCCACCAGGGCCACCCGCCATCCCCGCTCGGCAGCCTCCACCAGCAGCCGATCGGCCAGCTCGATGCCCGGGCTACGTCTCACCCGGTGCCCCTGCCGCCCCAGGGCCCAGACCACCCCCGCCCCATCGGGGATGACCAGCTCGGCGGCTCGAATCACATCCCCCAGGGCAGGATCCTCAAGCGCTGCCATCGTCATCTCGGCGTTGAGGGTGACGATCTGACCGCCGCCGCGGCCATGCAGCCTCAGCGCGGCATCAGCCACATCTGCGCAGACATCGACCGGCAGTCCCAGCACCTTCGAGCGCAGGCCCCCGGGAACCTGAGTTTCCGTCACCATCACGGCCAGGTCCCTTCGGATCACAGGGGAGAATTTAGGGAGAGTACCCATCTGCAGGGCAGATCCCTCCATCAACCTCGCAACCAGGCCGACCATGACGAGCGAGTGGACCCGCGATGGGGGCCTGGAGCCGCCCCTGCAGGAGCAGCTGGGCGCCCGCCAGCTCAGCGACGAAGACGCCCACGAGCTGCTTCGCCACCTCGACAGCCAGATCGAGCGGGTGGTGCTGGCCCGTCAGCATCCGATCAGTGGACTGCTGCCGGCGAGCACCGCCAACACCGTGCACGGCAACTACGGCGATGCCTGGGTGCGGGATTGCGTCTACTCGATTCAGTGCGTCTGGGGGCTGGCCCAGGCCCACCGCCGCCTGAAGGGACCCTGCATCCGCAGCCATGAGCTGAACCAGCGGGTGCTGCAACTGATGCGCGGCCTGCTCAGCGCCATGATGCGCCAAGCACCGAAGGTGGAGCGCTTCAAGCGCAGCCTCGACCGGCTCGACGCCATCCATGCCAAGTTCGACACCGGCACGGGCAACCCGGTGGTGCCCGACGACGGCTGGGGGCATCTGCAGCTCGACGCCACGGCCCTCTATCTGCTGCAACTGGCCCAGCTGACCCGGGCCGGGCTGGTGGTGGTGCAGAGCAGCCATGAGCGGGATTTCCTGCAGAACCTGGTGTATTACGTGGCCCGGGCCTACCGGATCGCCGACTACGGCATCTGGGAGAGGGGCGACAAGGGCAACCACGGCGAACCGGAGCGCAACGCCAGCTCGATCGGTCTGGTCAAGGCGGCCCTGGAGGCCCTGGAGGGCCTCGATCTCTACGGCCCCCATGGCGACGGCAGCTTCTGCCTGCACATCCCCCATCCGGCGATTGTGCGGCTGCGGCGTGCCCTGCAGGCCCTGCTGCCGCGGGAGTCGGCCAGCAAGGAGGTGGACAGCGCCTGCCTCTCCGTGATCGGCTACCCCGCCTGGGCGGTGGAGGACCCGGAGCTGGTGGAGCGCACGCGCAGCAAGATCCGCCGTGATCTCGGCGGCGCCTACGGCTACAAGCGCTTTCGCCGCGACGGCCACCAGACCCTGGTGGAGGACCACGAACGGCTCCACTACGAACCGGAGGAACTGGCCCAGTTCGAGGGCATCGAGTGCGAGTGGCCCCTGTTCTTCGCCTATGAGCTGGTCACGGCCTGCTGCGAGGAGCGCTGGAGCGAGGCCTGGCACTGGCGGCGACGCCTCGAGGCGGTGAGTGTGGAAGTCGATGGCGTGCCCGAACTGCCCGAGCTCTACCTGGTGCCTGCCGAAGCGATTGAGGCGGAACGACACCATCCCGGGACCCAGGAACGGATCGCCAATGAGAACGTGCCTCTGCTCTGGACCCAGAGCCTCACCTGGCTGGGGGACCTGCTGCTCAACGGTCTGTTGAGTCCGGAGGACATCGATCCCAGCCACCGCCGCCTGCCGGCCCCCCTCGGCGCTGAGCGGGTGCTGGTGGCCCTGGTGCCTGAGAACGACACCATTGCCGCGGCGCTGGAGCAAGCCGGCCTGCCGGTGACGCGCCCTCAGGGTTCGGTGCGGGTGGCCAGCTCCAGGGAACTGGGCCGACGCATGGCCTCGGTGGGGGCGAACGCCAGGCTTGGCCTCAGTGGCTATCCGCCGGTGCGCATGGAAACCATGGCGACGGCCCTGCTGTATCGCAGCCCCGCTGGAAGTGGCCAGAACGGCAGCTGCGACGAGATGATGGCCTTCCTGCCCTCGGTGCTGGAGGAGGGCACCTTCTATCTGGCGGACGACCCGGAGCAGCTGGTTGACACCGTGACCAGTGAGCTTCGGTTGCTCCAGCGGCAGTGGCGCGGCGATGGACTGCCCCTGCTGTTGATCCCCCTGGCGGCCAGTCCCTTCCAGCGTGATCCCGCCACCTTGATCCGCATGGGTGAAGCCCTGCGCAGCGGTCTGGTGGAAGGCGTACCGGTGCAGCTCGATCGTCTCGAAGGACTGATCGATCAGGTCTGCTGGGAGGAGCTGCCGCCACCCCAGGAGCAGCCCCTGGCGAGGCGCAGCCAGCCGGCCGCCCCAGTGCTGCGCCACAGCACCAGCCAGAAGCCGCTCACGATCCAGCAGGAACAGGAACTGGAGGACATCGCCATCCCCGGACTGGCGGATCTGCTCTGGCGCAGCACCTCCCTGCCCGAGCAGGCGGAAGTGCTGGAGCAACTGGTGCAGCGGCTGGGGCGCAGCGCGATCCTGCAGGGCCCATCCAGCGCCGGACCGCTGAAGCTGCAGGCGCTGGTGGAGGAGATCTACCGCCGGGGCCTGGCCGAGGGTGACTGGAACGTGGTGCGACGCTGCGCCGGACTGATGCAGCTGGTGCATCCCCAGCTGGAGGATGCCCTCACCGACATCCTGGTGCGTCAGAAGCAGGTGGTGGTCGGCCGCAACTACACCCACGAGTCGCTGATCAGCCAGCCCCAGGGGAGCGCCATGATCGGGGCCATGATCCGCCGCTTCAGCGGTGAAGACGGCCGTGAGTGGATGCTGCAGCAGGAGCTGCTGCTGGCCCTCGACGGGCTGGCCCGCTCCGAGCAGGCACTGCTCAGCGGCAGCCTGACGATCCAGCTGGGGCAGCTGCTGCTCCTGCTCACCGGCGAGCTGGCGGCCGAGCTGGATCTCACCGCCGACGACGCCTTCGAAGCACTCTGCGATTTGCCGCCCCACGCCATCCGACGGCGCCTGCGCACGGTGCTGGCGGATGTGGACCATGCCCGCGAGGCCCTGCGCCGCAAGGAGCAGCTCCACCTGAGCGGGCGGGTGCGCTGGGAGGTGCCCGATCCCCTCGACGACCTGCCCCTGGGCAGCGGCTGTGGCTGGATGCAGCACCGCCAGCGCCTGGGGGCCTTGCAAAGGGTCCCGCGCGACTTCTACGCCGGCATCTGGGATCTGCTCCACCATTGCCGCGGGCTGGTGATCGGCGACAAGCTGGAGCGACGCAACCGCCTTGAGAGCGAGCCCCTGCTCTCGGAGAAGACCCCGGGTGAGCGCAACTTCGCGGCCCTGGTGGACCACCTGCTGAGCAAGATCGAAGCTCCTGAATACCGCCAGCTCTGCACCGAGACCCTGCTCTCGCTGGTGGTGTTCGTTGGCGCCAACCCCCAGGTGCGCTTCGACGACTACCTGGCCCTCGACGTGGTGATCGGCCACGCGGTGCGGGTGGGCTGGCAACAGACCCACCCGGAGCTGGGCGGAGAGGATTACGCCAAGCAGAAGTCAGCGGCCTGGGATCTTTTTTACACCTCCTCACCGGCCCGTTGCCGCCGCTGGCAGATCCTGGCCCTGCGCGATCTCACCGAAATCGAGACTGGGGATAGGGACGGGGAGACGGACGCTCAGATGGGTGCGTCGAGGGCCATGCAGAGCGAGGGCTGATCCACCGCCAGCTCGATCAGGTTGGCCAGCATCAGGGCCCTGGAGGCCTGCTGGCCATCGACGGCTGGCACCTCGCGGCCGCGCAGGCAGAGCAGGAAGTGTTCCAGCTCGGCATAGAGCGGCTCGATCGAGGTGGTGCTCACCTCCTCGATGAAGCCATCATTGCGATAAAGCAATTCGCCGTGGTCGGCAGAGACCCACTCGTGGGCGCGGCGGTGGATGTGCAGCCGGCGATTGAGGAAATCGGTTTCCACCAGGCTGGCGCGGCAATGGGCGCTGAGGCTGCGGATCTTGCGGTGGGCCATTTTGCTGGCCGTGAGGCTCGCCACCACCCCATTGCTGAAACCGAGGGTGGCATTGACGTAATCGATCGGGCCGTCGGAACTGCGCCCGCCCGCCGCCGCCAGCCGCACCACCTGGGAGCCAGCAAGCTCAAGCACGAGGTCGATGTCGTGGATCATGAGATCGAGCACCACCGACACATCGTTGGCTCGGTCGGCATGGGGGCTGTGACGGCGTGCCTCCAGCACCACCACTTCCTCGTTCGCCACCACCTTGAGCAGTTCGCGAAAGGCGGGGTTGAAGCGTTCGATATGGCCCACCTGAAGCTGGCGCCCCGCCAGTTCCGCAGCCTGAATCAATTCGCTGGCCTCCTCCTGGCTGGCGGCGATCGGCTTCTCGATCAGCACATGCAAGCCGGCCTGGAGGCAGGCCATGCCCACCCGGTGGTGAAGCAGGGTGGGAACGGCGATGCAGACCGCCTCGACCTCGGGGAGCAGGTCGTCGAAGTTCTCGAACCAACGGCAGCCGAACTGCTCAACAGCCAGCTGACCGCGACGTTGATCGGGATCGGCCACCCCCACCAGCTCTGCGTCCCGCAGCAGGCTCAGGACCCTGGCGTGGTGCCATCCCATGTTGCCGATGCCGATGACCCCCACCTTGACCGGGGTGATGGGATCGCTGCTCATCGCCGCACCAGCACACCCGCCAACGTGATCTCCAGCCGCTCCAGTGCAGGCATTATCAATGATCATCAGCTCCGTCGGCACCAGAGCTGGTGAGGAGTCGTCTCAATCGGTGCCGCGACGGGTGATCTGAACCCGCTCGATGCGGGGGCCGTCCATGGCGCTGATCTCGAACTGGTGCCCCTTCCAGCGCAGGCTCTCGCCGGGGGTCGGGATGTGCTGCAGCCGCTCCAGCATGAAGCCCGCCAGGGTGTGGTGGCCGTCGGCCTCCGGCAGGGAGAGGTTGAGCTGGCGGTTGAGCTCGAAGATCTCCAGATCACCGGCCACCAGCCAGGTGTCGTCCTGCAGCCGCTGCAGGTTCTGGCGGATGGTGATCAGATCGTCCTCATCGCCGACGATCTCGCTGGTGAGGTCGGCCACGGTGACCAGGCCCTCGGTGCCGCCATGTTCATCCACCACCACCAGCAGGGGCTGGCCGCTGCGGATCAGCGGCAGAAGCACCGCCAGCGACACCGTTTCCTGCACCCGCGCCACCGGGGTGATGTAGGGAGCCAGGGGCGTGTCGCCCTGCAGGAGGCCCTTGGCAATCGGTTCGGCCAGGCGGCGCAGGTCCAGCACACCGCGCACGTCATCAAGCGACTGACCGATGACGGGGAAACGGGCGTGGGCGGTGGCGTGCACAACCTCCATCAGCTCGGCGAAGGTCACCTCCAGGGGCAGGGTGACCATGCCGGAACGGGGCACCATCACCTCACGCACCTGGGTGTCCCGCAGCGAGAACACTCCTTCGAGGATGCTGCGCTCATCCGGAAGCAGACCGGTGACGCTGTTGGATTCGATCAGGGTTTCCAGCTCGCCGGCGGAGAGGGCGGGCACCAGCTCATCCCAGTTGCGGGGCAGCCCAAGCAGGCGCAGCAGGCCATTAGCGAAACGCTCCACCAGAATCACCAGGGGCCAGAGGGTGCGGATCACCCACTCCAGCAAGGGTGCGAGCTGCAGGGCCGAGCTCTCCGGCCGGTGCATCACCCAGGCCTTGGGAGCCACGCCACCGATCACCGTGGCCAGGCCCACCAGGGCCAGAAACACCAGCACATCGACCCAGAGGCGCTCGGCACCAGGATCGAGCCGCACCGCCAGACCACGGCCACCCCAGCCGAGGGCCACCATGGCCAGGGCCGCCCCCAGCTGGGTGGCGACCAGCACCCGGCGCAGGCGCTGCTGCAACCGCTCTGCCGAGAGGGCGCCGCCGTGACCGTCGGCGGCGAGCACCTTGACCCGGCTGGGCCGCAGGTGAATCAGGGCGAACTCGCTTGCGGCGAAAAAGGCCAACAGCGCCAGCAGGGCCAGCAGCACAACGAGCAGGCGCATGGGAAGAAAAGCAGCGAGCGGGTAGGGATTCACTCCACGGTGACGCTCTTGGCCAGATTGCGAGGCTGATCCACATCAAGGCCGCGGTGGGCGGCGATGTGATAGCTCAGCAACTGCATCGGAATCACCGTCAACAGGGGGCTGAGCAGCTCATCCACCTCAGGCACCGGCAACAACACATCAAAGATCTCCGTGTCGGGGCCGCGTGGGGCCACGCCGATCAGCCGGGCATCGCGCGCCTTCGCCTCCTGGGCGTTGGAGAGCACCTTGTCGAAAACAGTGCCGGGCACCGCGATCGACACCACCGGCACCCGCGCGTCGAGCAGGGCGATGGGGCCGTGCTTCATCTCACCGGCCGGATAGCCCTCGGCATGGATGTAACTGATCTCCTTGAGCTTCAGGGCCCCTTCGAGGGCGATCGGGAAGTTGATGCCACGGCCCAGAAAGATCACATCCTGGGTGTCGGCGAACTGGTGGGCCAGCTCGGCGCAGAGCAGATCCTGCTCTTCCAGCAGGGTCTGCAGCTGGGCGGGCAGGGCCCGCAGCCCGGCCACCAGCTCGAGCAGCCGGGCCGGGGAGCGGCTGGAGCGACGCTCGGCGAATGAGAGGGCGAGGCCGTAAAAGGCGAGCAGCTGACCGAGGAAGGTCTTGGTGGCGGCCACGCCCACCTCGATGCCGGCGCCGATATCGAGCAGGTGGGGCACCAGCCGGCCCAGGGAGCTCTCCGGCCGGTTGGTGATGCCCAGCAGCCTGGGAGCGAAAGCCGGATCAGCGATCAGCTCCCGGCGTTTCTGCTCCATCTGCAGCGCCGCCAGGGTGTCGGCGGTCTCACCCGACTGGGTCACGCCGATGGTGAGCGTATGGGGCGCCAGCGGCGGTGGCGCGTAGCGGAATTCACTGGCGTAGTGCACCGCAGTGGGCAGTCCCGCGAGCTGCTCCAGCAGATAGGCCCCCACCTGGGCCGCATGGCGACTGGTGCCGCAGGCCAGGATCTGGATCCGCTCCACCCCGTCGAAGAGCTGATCCTGAAGCGGCAGGGCCACCAGCGACGGGGTGCCTGGCACCCCCGGCGACTCGGTGGGCAGATGGCGGGCCACCCAGAGCGCCGCCGTCTCGGGCTGCTCGTGGATCTCCTTATGCATGAAGTGGCGGAAGCTGCGCTTGTCCGCCACGTGCTCGGTGCCCTGCAGCAGGCTGGGGGCACGCTGCACCCGCTCGGTCGCCGGCCCGTAGAGCTCGATGCCCAGCGGGGTGAGCAGGGCCGTTTCGCCGTCTTCGAGGGGAAGGATGGTGCGGGTGAAGCCCGCCAGGGCGGGAGTGTCACTGGCGCAGAGGAATTCCCCCTCCCCCAGACCGATCACCAGCGGCGCCTGGCGGCGGGCCACCACCACCGCTCCGGGCGCATCGGCCCAGACCACCGCCAGGGCATAGGCCCCGTGCAGCTGGGGCAGCACCTGCTGCACCGCCTGGAGCAGCAGCTGGGGCGAAGCCTGGCTGCCCGAGCCCTGAAGCTCCCCGAGCTTCAGGGCCACCAGGTGAGGGATCACTTCGGTGTCGGTGTCGGAGCGGAAGTGAACTCCTTCCGCCTGCAACGACTCCCTGAGCAGCCGGTGGTTCTCGATGATGCCATTCTGAACCACGGCAAGACTGCCGCTGCCATCGAGATGGGGGTGGGCGTTGCGCTCCTCCGGCTTGCCATGGGTGGCCCAGCGGGTATGGCCGATGCCGCAATGACCCAGGGCCCCCTGGGCCTCATAGCGGCCCGTGAGGTTGACGAGCTTGCCCTCGGCCCGCAGCAGGGTGAGCCGCCCGGACAGATTGCCACTGCCGGGCTCCGGCGCCTGGACGGTGGCGATGCCCGCGGAGTCGTAGCCGCGGTATTCGAGCTGGCGCAGACCCTCCAGCAGCAGGGGAGCCGCCTCACGGGAGCCGATGACCGCAACGATGCCGCACATGGCTGAGGGGCCGGACTTCGGCTGTTTCTAAAGGATCACCGCCCGCGCGCCTAGCCCGCCGGCATTGCGGCGGAAGGAGTGAGCGATGCCGGCGGCCATGAAAAAGCCCGGACAAGCCGGGCGGACGTGCTCAGAGCGAGTGCAGGCCTCAGTAGGCCAGGCCCATGCTCCGGCTGGTTTCATCCCCGAGATAGACGCGGATGCTCAGGAAATCAGTGGGGCAGGCGGTTTCACAGCGCTTGCAACCCACGCAGTCTTCGGTGCGAGGCGATGAGGCGATCTGGCCAGCTTTGCAGCCGTCCCAGGGAACCATCTCGAGAACGTCGAGAGGGCAGGCACGGACGCACTGGGTGCAGCCGATGCAGGTGTCGTAGATCTTGACTGAATGGGACATGCCCGGCCAGAGAGCGAACGGCGTCCGGTCAAAGTACTCAAACCGTCTGGAAGCCCACCGTCAGTGGCCTCAGGCCGTCACCCTTTTTCATACGGACCAGGGAGCCGTTCAGGGCGACCCGTAGGATGCGGCCTCCCTCACACCGGCCATGTCACAGGAAGCGATCTTCGAGAAAGTCCGTTCGATCGTTGCCGAGCAGCTCAGCGTCGATGCCGCTGAAGTCAAGCCGGAGTCGAATTTCCAGAATGATCTGGGCGCGGACTCGCTCGACACGGTGGAACTGGTCATGGCCCTGGAAGAGGCCTTCGACATTGAGATCCCTGACGAGTCGGCGGAAGGCATCACCACCGTCGGTGACGCCGTCAAGTACATCCTGGACAAGCAGGCCTGAGGGTGTCGATGGTGGAGGGTCTCCGCCGTGTCGTGGTCACGGGCCTCGGCGCGGTCACACCGATCGGCAACGACGTCTCCCATTACTGGGATGGGTTGCGGCTCGGCTCTAACGGGGTGGCACCGATCACTCTGTTCGATGCCTCACGGCATGCCTGCCGATTCGCGGCCGAGGTGAAGAACTTCGATCCCAGCGCTGTGCTGGATCGTAAGGAGACCAAGCGCTGGGACCGTTTCTGTCAGTTCGGTGTCGTGGCCTCCAAGCAGGCGGTTGACCAGGCGCAACTCCTGATCGACGAGAGCACGCAGCACCGCATCGGTGTGGCGATCGGCTCCGGTGTGGGCGGATTGCTGATGATGGAAAGCCAGGCCCATGTGCTCGCCGACCGGGGACCGGACCGGGTCAGCCCGTTCTGCGTGCCGATGATGATTCCGAACATGGCGGCCGGGCTGACCGCCATCGCGCTCGGGGCCAAGGGTCCCAGCAGTGCTGTATCCACGGCCTGCGCCGCTGGATCCAATGCCATCGGCGATGCCTTCCGCCTGATCCAGCTGGGCCTTGCCGACGCCATGGTGTGCGGCGGAGCTGAATCGGCAATCACTCCCCTGGGGGTGGCGGGCTTCGCCAGTGCCAAGGCTCTCTCCTTCCGCAACGACGATCCCGCCACCGCCAGCCGCCCCTTCGACGCCGAACGCAACGGCTTCGTGATCGGTGAGGGCTCAGGAATCCTGGTGCTCGAAAGCCTGGAGAATGCCCGCGCCCGCGGGGTCGAGATCCTGGCCGAGGTGGTTGGCTACGGCATGACTTGTGACGCTCACCACATCACCTCCCCCACTCCAGGGGGCCTCGGTGGCGCCGAAGCGATGCGGCTGGCCATGGCCGACGCACGGCTGGAGCCCGAGCAGGTCGACTACGTCAATGCCCACGGCACCAGCACCCAGGCCAACGACAGCAACGAGACCGCGGCGATCAAGGCAGCCCTGGGCGAGCACGCATACCGGATTCCCGTCAGTTCGACCAAGTCGATGACCGGTCACCTGCTCGGCGGCAGCGGTGGGATCGAGGCCGTGGCCGCCGTCCTGGCGATAGGCCACAACCTCGTACCACCTACCATCAATTACCAAAATCCGGATCCGGCCTGTGATCTGGATGTCGTGCCCAATCAGGCGCGGGAACAGAAACTGAACGTCGTTCTCTCGAATTCGTTCGGGTTTGGCGGTCACAACGTCTGCCTCGCTTTCCGTCGGATGCGCTGAAGAGCTGGCACTGCCAGCTCTGGGCCGCCCGGAACGCCTCACTCCCCCACTCCTCCCCCCAACCATGGTCGCCGCCCCCACAGTGGACACCCTGTCCGTCGACAACCTCTGCGTCAACAGCATTCGCTTCCTGGCGATCGACGCGATCAACAAGTCCAACTCCGGGCACCCCGGCCTGCCGATGGGCGCGGCACCGATGGCCTATGCCCTGTGGGATAAGCACCTGCGCCACAATCCGGCCAACCCGAAGTGGTTCAACCGCGACCGCTTCGTGCTCTCGGCCGGCCACGGCTGCATGCTGCTGTATGCGCTGCTGCACCTGAGTGGTTACGACAGCGTTTCGCTCGAAGACATCAAGCAGTTCCGCCAGTGGGGCTCCAAGACTCCCGGCCACCCAGAAACCTTCGAAACCCCCGGGGTTGAGGTCACCACCGGGCCTCTGGGTCAGGGGATCTCCAATGCAGTTGGGCTGGCGATCGCCGAGGCCCATCTGGCCGCGAAATTCAACCGCCCGGGAACCACCCTCGTCGATCACCACACCTACGTGATCATGGGCGACGGTTGCCACCAGGAGGGTATCTCCGGTGAAGCCGCCTCCCTGGCCGGTCACCTCGGCCTGGGCAAGCTGATTGCCCTCTACGACGACAACCACATCACGATCGACGGCAGCACCAAGGTGTCCTTCACCGAGGATGTGCTCAAGCGCTACGAGGCCTACGGCTGGCACGTGCAGCACGTGGCCGAAGGCAACACCAACATCGAGGCGATCAGCCTCGCGATCGCAGCGGCCAAGGCGGTCACCGACAAGCCCAGCCTGATCAAGGTCACCACCACCATCGGCTACGGCTCCCCCAACAAGGCCGACACCGCCGGGGTGCACGGCGCAGCCCTGGGAGCTGAGGAAGCCGATCTCACCCGCAAGTCGCTGGGGTGGAGCCATGGCCCGTTCGAGGTGCCTGAGGAGGCCTATGAGCAGTGGCGCAAGGCCCGCGAACGCGGCGCAGTACTGGAAGCCGAGTGGGACAACACCCTGGCGGCCTACCGCAGCCAGCACCCCGCCGAAGCCGCTGAATTCGAGCGCATGCTGCGCGGCGAACTGCCCCAGAGCTGGGACGCCAAGCTCCCCCGCTTCACCCCCGACGACAAGGGACTGGCCACCCGCCAGTATTCATACAACGTTCTCAATGCGATCGGTCCCGATCTGCCCGAGCTGATCGGCGGCTCCGCCGACCTCACCCACTCCAACCTCACCGACATCAAGGGGGAGCAGAGTTTCCAGAAGGGCAGCGAAGCCAACCGCTACCTGCATTTCGGTGTGCGCGAGCACGCCATGGCGGCGATTCTCAACGGCATCGCTTACCACGACAGCGGCCTGATTCCCTACGGAGGCACCTTCCTGGTGTTTGCCGGCTACATGGTGGGCGCCATGCGCCTCTCGGCCCTGAGTGAGCTGGGCGTGATCTACGTGCTCACCCACGATTCGATCGGCCTCGGCGAAGACGGACCTACCCACCAGCCGGTCGAGACCCTTGCTTCGCTGCGCTCGATCCCCAACCTGCTGGTGATCCGCCCAGGCGACGGCAACGAAACCAGTGGCGCCTACCAGGTGGCCGTGACCAACCGCAAGCGGCCCACGGTGCTGGCCCTCAGCCGCCAGGCGATGGTGAACCAGCCCAACTCGGCTCCCGAGCATGTGGCCAAGGGCGGTTACATCCTTGAAGACAGCAACGGCAGCCCCGAGCTGATCCTGATCGGCTCCGGCACCGAACTGGATCTCTGCGTCAAAGCAGCCAAGGAGTTGCGCGGCGAGGGCCACAACGTGCGTGTGGTCTCCATGCCCTGCGTGGAGCTGTTCGAGGAGCAGGACGCCGGCTACCGCGAGTCGGTGCTGCCCTCCGCGGTGCGCAAACGCCTGTTGGTGGAAGCCTCCGGCTCCTTCGGCTGGCACAAGTACGTCGGCCTAGACGGTGACACCGTTTCGATCGACCGCTTCGGCGCCTCCGCTCCTGGGCCGGTCTGCCTGGAGCAGTTCGGCTTCACCGTGGAGAACGTGGTCGCCAAGGCCAAGGCGCTCTGAGCAACTCCCCCTCCACAAGCCAGGGTTCAGGGCCAATGGACACCCCGGAACGCCTGTCGATCGTTCTGCCGACTTACAACGAACGGCAGAACGTCGCCAGGATCCTGGAGGAACTGCTGCCACTGAAGCAACGCTTCGATCTTGAAGTGCTCTTCGTGGACGACGACTCGGCTGACGGCACAGCGGATCTGGTCAAACAGCTGGCCCATGGCCAGGCCGGTGTGCGCCTGATCCGCCGGGTGGGGCGCGCCGGCCTGGCCAGCGCCATCAAGGAGGGCATTCTCGATGCCACCGGCGATGTGATCGTGGTCATGGACTGCGACGGCCAGCACGAGCCGGCTGCGGTGGAAGCCGCTGTTGAGGCTCTGGTGAGCAGCGGCAGCGATCTGGTGGTGGGCAGCCGCTTCCACACCGAGGCGGCCATTCATGGCCTGAGTGAGAAGCGGACCCGCAACTCCACCTGGGCCAACACCATTGCCCGCTTCAGCCTTCCCGGCTACAGCCGGCTCACGGATTACATGAGCGGCTTCTTTGCCCTGCGGCCCGAGGCCGCCCTGCGCTATGTGCGTCGGGTGGATGTGAATGGATTCAAGTTTCTCTACGAACTGCTCTCGATCAGCCGCGGTTCACTGCGGGTGAGTGAAATTCCCCTGCGCTTCCAGGCCCGGGTGGCTGGTGATTCCAAGCTTGACCTGGCGATCGTCTGGGATCTGGGAGTGTCAATTCTGCACACCCTGCTGCTGCGCTCGATTCCCCGCCGAGCCATCAGCTTCGCCCTGGTGGGCCTGAGCGGAATAGCGGTTCAGATGCTGGTGGTGCAGGCGCTGATGGGCGGCGCAGGGCTGGTCTTCAGGCAAGCACTGCCGATTGCGGTGGTGGTGGCTGCCAGCTCCAATTACCTGATCAACAACGCACTGACCTTCCGCTTCCAACGCCAACAGGGAACAGCGCTGCTGAAGGGCCTGCTCAAGTTCCTGCTGGTGGCCTCCCTGCCGGTGCTGGCCAATGTGGGCGTGGCCTCAACGTTTTACAACCTGGTGTCCCGCAACACCTTCTGGGCTCAACTGGCCGGCATTCTGGTGGTGTTCGTGTGGAACTACGCGGCGTCATCGCGCTTCGTGTGGAACACGCCGTAGCAGGGCTCGGCAGAGCTTGCTGGTCCAGATCGGGCTGAGCAAGTCTTTTGGACGGAGCTGATCGGTTCAGCGGGTTGGGGTGCTGACAACAGTCGTGGCTTGTTGTCGCAGGGAGCTCACCACGCCACTGCGCTTGAGTTCGCTGATCGCCAGATCAATCCGTTGAGCAGTGCCCTCAGGCAATCCAGGGGCAAAGACAAACGCCTGGGATTCAGGCCGAATGCCCTGCAGGGCCAGGCTGGGCAGGAAGCCTTTCAACGGAGAATTGATCAACAGTTAGCTCAGCTGCAGGTTGTCGCCCAGCAACGCATCGACTCGCCTGGAGACCAGAAGATCAACCCCCGAACGAATGCTGGTAACGGGCAGGATCGATACCTTCGGGCCCGTGTTGGCGGCGTTGAGTTCCTGCAGCAACGCTTCGCTCACCGTGCCGCTGCGCACTCCCACCCGCAGACCGCGCAGATCTGACTCAGAACGGATCCCTCCGCTGGCCGTGCCCTGCACCTCCTGTGCCACATTCACGGTGAGATAGCCAACCAGCAGGGAGGCTGAGACGATCCTCACCATGTAAGGCCGCCAGCACGATGCTGTTCCCCCGGGTGGTGACAACGAGCGTATTGCTGCCAGGTCCGGTCGCCAGCACCTGGAACACTTTGCTGAAGCGGCGAACGCGCCCTTGACTGAGGGTCTGGGGCTGCTGGGGGTAGCGCTCCACGTTCCAGGTCAGCAGCGCCAGAAGCGCGATCGCCAGCAGGTAGCCCCCCAGCAGCTGCAGCAGAGCGGGCGTCAGCAGCGCTGCCAGGAATGAGCGACCTAGATCAAGCCGACTCTGCACCACCATCACCGCCAGCCCATCCTCCTGGAAGGGAAGACTGAAGCGGTAACGCTCCAGCCGATCAGGCGACACGTTGAGGCAGCCCACCGCCAGATCCAGCCTGCCGTCGCGGGTGCCCTCCAACATCTCCTGGACCGTGGGCATCTCCGTGACCACGTAAGCAAGACGCTCGCGCGTGGCAATCCGGTTCCATAGATCGATTGCCAGCCCCCGCCAGGCACCAGCGTCCCGGTAGCTGCACGGAGGCGCCCCATCCACCACTCCCACCCGCAACACTGGCGCCAACGCTCCGGCAGAAACGGGCAACCCCCCCCAGGGCTGATTCAAAGTGTGTCACAGGCGCTCTGGCCTGAGCTGCCAGCATGGGGTTGGCTCGGTGGTATCGCCTCCTCCTTGTGCTCGACACCGCTTCTGCC
>NZ_NQKW01000033.1 GCF_002252625.1 Synechococcus sp. 1G10
GGCAGAAGGCTGGGCCAATGGACGGGAGCAGTCCCGATAAAACCGGCACCAGCATGGCCGCACCAGCTCCCTTGTGCCTGACTTTCAGTCGGCCCTGTGAGGCAGGCCGCCGTGGGGGAGCTGGTGATGCGGCAGGGGGAACCGGCCGACAGCCTGATGCTGCTCACCAAAGGCAAGGTGGCGATCCAGATCCGGCTGATCGAAGCAGAGCCCCACACCCTCGCCGTGATCGAGGCCGAGGAATTGCTGGGGGAGATGGGGCTGTTCGGCTCAGGTCAGCACTCCGCCGATGTGCGGGTGGTGGAGGGCCCCGCCGAACTGGTGGAGGTGAGCGGCGACAAGTTTCTCAAGACCCTGCTCTTCGATGTCGACCTGGCCATGGAGATGCTGGCGCTGGTGAGCCAGCGCTGCATGCGCAGCAATGAGGTAATCGGCCTGCTGCTCGATGGTATCGCCGCCAGCGAGCGGGGGGACACCGATCAACTGAGACGACTGGCGACAGAGATTCAACCCCTCAATTACTGCCTGAGCAAGGCGATGGATCGGTTGCTGGCGATTGGCCAAGGCCGCTCCAGCCATCCACCCGGCTCCACTGGCTGATCTCCCCGCTCAGCGAGGGAAGGCCTGCAGCAGCCCGCCGGAGCCCACAGGAGCGAGGTTAACCAGAATCAGCACCCAGATCACTTTGCAGGCCAGGTGCAGTAACTGATCGATCCCAAGTCCATAGCGGTGGCGACACTTGCCGTAATCGATCAGGGCGTGAATAGCCCACTCGGCCAGACCGAGCCAGACCACACCAGTGAGCCAGGTCACGACGAAGGCATGGATGCCGGTATGGGCGAGCAGCCACCAGGGCCAGGGGAGCGTGTGATCCTTCCCTGGGCACTTCTCCACCGCCATTCGATCACTCTGAAGGCCGAAGTCGGCGACGAAGTGGCCCATGGCCAGCAAGGCAAACAACCCGAAGCCTGAGATGGCCTGGGCGCCGTCTGATGACATCACCGTGGTCATAGATCCATTCAGCATGCCGCCTCACGGTCCATGGCGATGGGGTGCATGGTCACCCTTGATCCTGGAGCGGCCATCAGCGGGCACAGAAGCGCACCACCATGCCGAGCCGAGCCGTGGGCGCCGGCAGTTCACCGGCATCAAAAGCCGGGACGGCGTCAGCCGCCATCCCCCTGGCCTGGACCGGCTGGAACCCACCATCGATCTGCACCTCCAGGGGCGTTGGTATCCCCAGGCCCATGGTCTCGGCCAGCTCTCTGGCCTGGAGCAGCGCATCCTGATAAGCGAGCCTCAGCAGCTGGCGGCGCACGCTGGTATCACTGGTCTGATCCGCCTGAGCCGACACCGGGCTGAGCAGCACTCCGGGCAGCGCCCCCACCTCCCGGACCAGGGCCTGCAGTCGGGGCGGGGCCAGCTCCCCGCTCACCTGAAGGCTGGCCTCCACCGCCGCCGGCCGTTTCGGGCTTGCCGGCCTCTGCCAGCTGGAGGGCGAACTCACCACCAGCTCCTTCACCTGCAAGCGCTGAAGGGCCTGGCGCACTGCGGCCAGGCGCCGCTGCAGCTCGCCCAGGGCCCCGTCCGCCGTGGCTGCCTCCGTTGAGAGGGCCAGGGATAGTTTGATCACGTCGATTGTGAGCTTTTGCTCGGCATTGCTGCGGGCTTCAAGCAGGGTGCCATCGCAGCGCAACTGCACCTGCTGGGCTGCCACCTGCGGAGCCCATTGGAGCAGGATCAGGGCCAGGGGCAGCGCCCCCAGGGGGCAAACGGGACGGACCATGGGCTCTCGATGGCAGAGGGGATGGAGAACGGTCCAAGCCTGGGGGTGGCTGGTTTGATTCAGAACGGTTCCGCCCGTCACCATTATCCTGCTTGCCAGCGAGCCAGGCCATAGCCCGGCTCGCTGGCGTCGTTTGACTGCTGAACCCAAGAATGCCCGTGCTGGAGGTGTGGCTCACCGCCATCGTCTTGATGGTATTGCTGCTGCCTCTGCGGCTCCTCGTCAGGCGGCTGCGCCTGCCGAAGCTGCCACTCCAGCTGGCGACCCTGGCGATCCTGAGCTGGGCGTTGGTGCGCACCCTGCCGCTGCTCGTCCTGCCTGCCCAATACCAGGCCTGGATCTCCACCCTCGACGAATTGATGTTCAGCTATCTGGGCATCCGCATGGCCCTCTGGGGATTCCTGGAGCTGCCAGCTGCGCTGGGTCTGAGGAAACAACCGGCCCAGATCCTGCTGCAGTTGTTGATGCTGGGCGGTGGCACGGTGGCCACAGTGATCGTGGTGCAGGAGCAGGCCAAATTCAATCTCGTCAGCCTGGTTACCACCTCAGCCGTGCTCACCGCCATGCTGGGCCTTGCCGCCCAGGAGCCCCTCAAGGACCTCTTCGCCGGCCTCGAACTTCAGTTCGACGATGTCTTCTCAGTGGGAGATTTCCTCGACCTGGGCGATGGGACTCTGGGGGTGGTGGTGTCGATCAACTGGCGTGACACCTGTCTGCGCGACCTCACGGGCGCCCTGGTGGTGGTGCCGAACACCAAGATCACCCAAGTGGTGGTACGCAATTACGTGGCCTTTGGGGCCATGGGTAACCGCTTCCAGCTCGGGCTCGATTACTCCCTGCCCCCCTCGAGGGCCAGACAGCTGCTGCTGGATGTTCTGGATAAACATCCCCGAGTGCTCAATCAGCCCGCACCTGCGGTGCGGGTGGAGGCTTTTGCCGACAGTGCAATCACCTACGACCTCGTGGCCTTCCAGCAGCCGGGAAACCTTGGAGATCTGCTCGACCTGCGCAGCGAACTGCTTGAGCAGATCTGGTTCACCCTGGAGCGGGCCGGCCAGAGCGTGCCCTATCCGGTGCGGGAGCTGCGGCCGAAACGCACCATCCTCGACTCCGGACATCCCGAGCAGCGCAGCCTGCAGGAGCGGCGTAGCCTTCTCAGCCGCAACCCCCTGTTCGGCGACCTGAGCGAGGAGGAGATGCTGCAACTGGCCACCTCCACCCGCTGTCTACGATTCGCACCGGGGGAATTGGTAGTTCGTGAGGGTAACCGCGGCGATTCACTCTTCCAGGTGGTGCAGGGGCTGGTGGAGGTGGTCAAGAACCAGGATGACGCGGAGCCATTCCAGGTGGCCTGCCTCAAACCTGGCGATGTCTTCGGAGAAATGTCGATGCTTACCGACACCAACCGCAGTGCCACCGTTCGGGCCCTTGAGGAATGCGTGCTGCTTGAGGTGTCACGCCCAAGCCTGGGGCCCTTGCTGCAGCAGAATCCACCGCTGATGGACCGGCTGGCCCATCTGGTGAGCCAGCGCCGGGGCGAGCTGGAGGGGATGGAGCGGGAGAAGGTGAACCAACAGGAAAATCAGCTGCTCAAGCGCATGAAACAGCTCTTTGAGACGCTCACCCTCTGACCAGCGATCAGCTGGCGCTGTAGCACTTGGAGAAGGCGTCTTTGATCGCAGCGCTTTTGGGAAGGTCGCTCTGGCCTGTGGTGTGCCCGCTCAACAGGGCCGCGTACTGGCTGCGGCTGAGCTTGCCCTGGCTAACGAACTCGCCATCTGGGGAGAAACGAGCCACCTCACAGGCGCAGACGTAGGTGGTGTTGCCTGAGGGATCGCCGGCTACTGCCCCCCCAGAGCCGGAAGACGAGGGCTCCTGCTTCTCCTCGTAGCCGTCCTCAGGACCCACGTAGCCCTGGCCTTCCAGCACCACGAAATCGAACAGGCCGTCCTCGGCGCGGGTGAGCACGAAGGTGGTTCCCTTCACCCCGAGCACCTTGGTGCCGAGGCAAGCTTTCTGGGGACCGCTCACCAGCACGGCTCCCTTGTTCAGGCGGAAGCAGGCGTTGCCGAGCGTGATGACACTGGAGCGGCCCAGAAAGCCTGTGGCGCGTTGATCGAAGAGCAACTCAGCCCGGCTCTTGCCAGTGCGCACCTGCTGCCCGGAGCGGGCGACTTGATTCACACTGGCGGCCTTCCCATCGATGTAGACCTCACGACCATCCACCACCCGCTTGATGGTGGCCTGCTCGAACGCCGCAGCCTGCGTCGGGCCGGCGGGCGCCATCAGCACGGCTTGCAGCAGGCCAACTTGAAGGAGGCCTGCAAAGGTTGCAACAAGGCGATGGTTCATGAACCCTGGACGTGACCGATCCGTCAAAGGCTAGCCCTGTTTCTGCTGATAGAAATCCCTTGGCTTCATGGTGAACACTTCCTGGACGTCCTGGCCGCGGATCTCGAATTCACCCACCCGATCCAGGGCCCATTCCGGGGCGGCATGCTCCCCCACCACACGACTGAGAATGATGTCGCGTCCCGACTGCTTGGCCACGCCCTCCAATCGGCTGGCCATGTTCACCGTGTCACCGATCACGGTGTAGTCCATCCGCGAAGCGCAGCCGATGTTGCCGCTGATCACAGGCCCCGCACTCAGGATCATCACCTGCTCCCAGGGCTCCTTGCCCTGATCGGCCCAGCGTTGGTTCAGGGCCACCATCTTGTCCTGAAGCTCCAGAATCGCCTCCAGCGCCGACTGCACCTCCACCTCCATCCCTCGGTTCAGTGGGACTCCGAAGATCGCCAGAACCGCATCACCCATGTACTTGTCGATGATCGCTCCTTTGCGCTGAAGGGTATCAACGACAACAGCAAAATACTCATTGAGTTGCAGAACCAACTCGCTGGCTTTGCCCTCCTGGCTCATCTGGGTGCTGCGCTGGGTGAAGCCACGTACATCGCAGATGAACACCACCACATCCGATACCTTGCCTCCCAGCAGCTCATCGGCCTCCTCCGGCTGGCTGGCGATCTGAGCCGCCACCGCCGGCGAGAGGTAGCGCTCCAACATCCGGCGCAGGCGCAGCCTGTTCCACTGCAGCCGCACCGTGGCATCGCCGGCACTGACCAGACCGGTGGCGAAGGTGAACGCGGACAGTCCGAGCAGGCCGATACCGGCCCCGGTGGTGCTCAGCAGGATCAGTCCGACGTACACCATGCCACCGGCCAGCAGCGTCAGGTATCCGAGGCGCAGCTGCGGCTTCTCAGTTCTGGTGCTTGCCAGTCCTATGGCCAGTATCCCGAGGCCAAGCAAGGGGGCCAGATACCAGGCGAGGGGGGGGATGTAGAGGGCCCGGCCCTCCAGCCGGTTGGCGATCTCGGCGGCGTGAATCTCGACGCCAGGCATGCCCTCTGCACCCGCGAAGGCTGTCCGGTGGATGTCCTGGAGCACGCTGGCGGTGGGGCCGATCAACACCACCTGATTGCGGAAGGTGCCCTGCTCCTTGAGGCGGGCGAAGCTGCCTGACTCCAGCACCTCCCAGATCGGAATCGTGGGGATTGTGCGGGGCGGGCCGTAGGGATCGACCAGGGGCCGCCAGTTGGAGAGGATCGGCGGTGGCGGGATCTCCGCCAGCCGGCCCTTGGCGATCAGCTGGCTGGAGAGTCCAGCCGGTACATCCAGCATCCCCGACGTCCGCAGCTGCTCGGCATAGGTGCTGGGTCGCAGGCGGATGTAGCCATCGGGATCCTGAAGGCCATTGAGCAGCCCGGAGCTGCTGGGCCCCGCAGCCTCGCTGAGGAAGGGCATGGCGGAGCTGAGGGTGAGGCCACCCACCCGGCCGCGGCTCTCGAACACCTGGGCACCGAGCACCACCAGGCCGCTGTGGCGGCGGAGGGCCGTCGCCAGGGCCGCATCGTCCTCGGGGCCGTGGCTGCTGGGGGTATCAAAGAGAAGGTCGAAACCCACCGCCCGGGCGCCGGCGGAGAAGAGGCGATCCAGCACCCGGTCGTAGATCGCCCGCGGCCACGGCCAGTTCGCCAGGCGGCGTAGCTCCTTGTCCTGGCTGAGGTCGGCGTTCTGCCCCTGCACGAGGCTGTAGTCGTCAATGCCCACGATCACCACCCCGGTCGGGGGCTTGCGCGGACCACGCAGCTCCTGGCTGCGGGAGGAGAGATCCAGCTGCCAGCGCTCGTAGAGATCGGGGAAGAGCCCAAAGCCGAGGGCACAGGCGCCGGCCCATGCCACGAACACCCCGTAGCGCCGCAGCCAGTTGATCGCTCTGGGGGTCATGGGCACAGGGCTTTCAAAGGTGTTCCATCAAAGTGAGCTGATAGCTGGTGAGAGCGAGCTTGGTGCCCAGATCACGGGTGAGAGCCAGCAATAATTCAGTGACGGCATCAGGTTCCCACTGGCGCAGGTTATCGAAATCGTGGCGCTCCAGCACCCAGCAGCTGCCGTCGAGATCAGCTGTCACGTCGGCTGTGCGGGGCGTACCGGAGAGAAAGGCGATTTCCCCGAAGCACATTCCCTGCTCAAAGGTGGCCAGGCGAGATTCATAGATCTGCCCGTCACTGCCGCACAGTTCGACGGTGATGGTGAAGCGTCCCTCCCGCACCAGAAAAAGCTCATGGCCTGAATCGCCCTTCCTGATCACATGGTCGCCCTTGGCAAAGCTGCGGCACTGCATCAGATCGGCCAGGGTCTGGCGGTGGGCAGGGTGCAACATGCCCAGAAAACCCAGTGTCCGATCGATCTCCGAACTGAAGGGAGGGTTCTGACCCTCTCCTTTGCTTGAATCCAGCAGCAGATCTTCGGCCCACTCCAGGGCCTGATCCAGCTGCTCGAACTGGGGCATCTCCTCCTCTACCCCGACCACACTGAGCGTGCGGGGAAGGTTGAGATGGCGGGCCCGGGCCATCAGCACGACCACTCCCCGGCGCCGCAGGGCCGTGAGCTCATTGAGGAACAACCCTCTGGATTCCTCCGGAAGTTCCGTGACGTGGGCCACATCCAGCACCAGGATCCAGACATCGGACATGATCCCCCTGAGCTCGGAGAGCAGCCTCTCGATCGCTGCGAAATCGAGCACTCCCTGGGCATGCACGATCCGGATCGCGTCACGCCCCTCCTGCAGCAACCTGGCCTGATTCGATGCACGCCATCGCCGTGACTGGCGCTGGGACCCTTTGTAGGACCGCCGGATCGTGGAACTGGTCTGGGGATACTGATTGAAGAGACTGAGACCAAGCCCGTCGGCGAGCTCGTTGCAGACCGCAATGCCGCGCACGCTGTTGCCGAGTACATCGAGCGGCGGTGAATAGGTGGCGATGCCGAGCCTGCCGGGCACCACAGCCAGCACACCCCCACCCACGCCGCTCTTGGCCGGCATGCCCACGTCGTAGAGCCACTGACCGGCAAAGTCGTAGGTGCCACAGGTGGCCATCAGGGCCAGCATGCGCACCGTGATCTCGGGCGTGAGCGGGCGGGAGCCGGTGAAGGGATTGAGACCCTGACACGCCAGAGTGGCTGCCATCACCGCCAGATCGTGGCAGGTGACGGTGATCGCGCACTGTTTGAAATAGAGGTCAAGGGACTCCTCAGGATCATCCTCGATGATTTCGAAATTGCGCAGCAGGTGGCCGATGGCCCGATTGCGATGGCCGGTGGCCCGTTCCGACTGAAACACCGCCTGATCGATGCTGAGGCGACGCCCGGCCAGTTCACTGAAGTAGTCGAGCATAAGGGCTTCGGCCTGATCCGGGTCGTGGTTCCAGATCTGTGCTGTGGTGGCGATCGCCCCCGCGTTGATCATCGGATTGCGCGGACGGCCCGACTTCTGGTCAAGGCTGATGGCGTTGAAGGCATCTCCGGAGGGCTCCACCCCCACCTTGGAGGCCATGTGCTCGTCGGAGAACAACTTCAGGGCCAGTCCATAGGCAAACGGCTTGGAGATCGACTGGATTGTGAATGGTTTGCGGGTATCCCCCACCTCATAGACACGACCATCCACAGTGGTCATGGAGATACCGAAGTCCGAGGGATCAGCCTTGGCCAGTTCCGGGATGTAATCAGCAGGAGCGCCATCCTCCAGCCGTGAATAGCGCCGATGGAGATCCTCAAGCAGCCCCTGAACGATGTCTGATGTGCTGCCGGGAGAATCAATCATGCGATCAGGCTCCAGCGGGGCGTGGAAAGCCGCATGGCCCTGATACCACTCCCCAGCCAGGCGGTGGGTCTGTCGCAGTCGCTACATGAGCAGTCGCCCTGTGAGGCCGCTCACGAGAGCTGGCTGATCAGGTCAACGCGGGCCTGCTCCAGAGCCGGGTCGAGGGCGGCGGCATCGCGCCCGCCCGCCTGGGCCAGCTGGGGACGACCGCCGCCGCCGCCGCCGCAACGCTTCGCCACCGCGGCGATGAAGCTGCCGGCTTTCGGCCCGGCAGCGATCACCTCGGCGCCAAAGGCTGCCACCAACACCAGCTTGTCTGGATCCTCAGAGGCCGGCAGCCCGCCCAACACCACCGCCCCGGCCGAGCCCAGTCCGTCCTGGAGTTGCTGGGCGGCGGTCTGCAGGGCGGCACCCTCCACCCCATCCAGCCGTGCCACCAGCACACGGAACCTCCCCACCTCCAAGGCACCGGCGGCCAGAGCCGAGGCCCTGGCCAGAGCCAGCTCGGAGCGGGCCGCCGCCAGCGACCTGGCACAGGCCCTCAGCTCGTCCTGGAGGCTGCTCACCCGCTCGAGGATCTCCCCGGGCTGCACTTTGAAGCGATCTCCAAGGGCTCGCACCACGGTGTCGCGTTCCTTGAGGTAGTCGAGAACCGCCGGACCGGCCACCGCCTCGATGCGACGGATGCCGGCGGCCACTCCGCTCTCGCTCACGATCCGGAACAGACCGATCTCCGCGGTGTTGGCCACATGGGTGCCACCACAGAGCTCCATCGACACCCCAGGGACGTCCACCACCCGCACCGTATCCCCATACTTTTCGCCGAACATGGCCACAGCTCCAGCCGAGCGGGCCCGCTCCAGCTCCATCTCGTGCACCTCCAGAGCGTGGGCGTCGCTGATCCAGCCGTTGATCAGTTCCTCGATCCGCTCCAGATCCTCGGGACTGATGGCGTGGGGGCAGTGAAAGTCGAAGCGCAGCCGCTCGAAATCCACCAGGGAACCGGCCTGGGCGATCGAGCGATCCACCAGTTGCTTCAGGGCCGCCTGCAGCAGATGGGTGGCAGTGTGATGGGCCTGGACCCTGCGGCGGCAGGCGCGGTCCACCAGGGCGGTGAGCGTGTCGCCCAGGGCCAGCTCGCCCCGCTCGATCCGGCCGTGGTGAACGATCAGCTTGCGCTGGTGGCTGACCGCTTCGATCCGCACGATCACACCTGCTTCGGGGCCAGCCCCAGGCACGCCACCGGCCAGCACGCCACGATCGCCGATCTGGCCTCCGGATTCGCCGTAGAACGGGGTGGAATCCAGCACGATCTGCACGGCATCCCCCGCCCGGGCTCCCTGGGCCGGCTCCCCGTTCACCACCAGGGCCATCACCTGGCTGGGATGCTCCAGGGCCTCGTAACCGCGGAAATCAGTGGCGGGCAACTGCTCGGCCATGGCCTCGATCGCCCCCTGCAGGGTGAGATCAAGGCGGACCGCCGCGGCTTTGGCCCGTTGGCGCTGGGCCTCCATCGCGGCCTCGAAACCGGCCAGGTCGACCGCCAGCCCGTGCTCCTCGGCGATCTCCTCAGTGAGCTCCAGGGGGAAGCCGTAGGTGTCGTAAAGCTCGAAGGCCTGATCACCGCTGATCTGGCTCGGCCCTGCGGAGAGCACATCCGCGAGCAGCTTCTCGCCGCGCTCGAGGGTTTCGAGGAACCTCGCCTCCTCCCGGGCCAGCTCGGCCATGATTGCGTCGCGCCGCTCCACCAGCTGGGGATAGGCATCCACCATCAAGGCGATCGCCGCCTCCCCCATCGCCGTGAGGAAGGGTGTGGTGATCCCCAGCAGGCGGCCATGGCGCACCACCCGCCTCAGCAGGCGCCGCAGGATGTAACCCCGGCCCAGATTGGAGGCGGTCACCCCATCGGCGATCAGCTGGGTGATGGCGCGGCTGTGGTCGCCGATCACCTTCAGGGAGGTCTGGCCGCGGGCGTCGAGCTGGCGGTAGTTGACACCAGCCAGGGTGGCGGCGGTTTCGATCAGGGGGTAGATGAGGTCGGTTTCGTAGTTGTTCGCCGCCCCCTGCAGGATCTGGGCCATGCGCTCGAGGCCCATGCCGGTGTCGATGTTCTGGTTCTCCAGCGGCGTGAGGTTGCCCTCGGCGTCGCGATTGAACTGCATGAACACCAGGTTGTAGAACTCGATGAAACGACTGTCGTCCTCCAGATCGAGAGGCTCATCGCCCAGCTCGGGGCGGAAGTCGTAGTAGATCTCGGAGCAGGGGCCGCAGGGGCCGGTGGGGCCTGACACCCAGAAGTTATCGGCCTCCCCCAGGCGCACGATGCGCCGAGGATCGACTCCCACCGTGTCGCGCCAGATCGCCGCAGCCTCCTCGTCGTCGCGAAAGACGCTCACCACAAGGTGCTTCGGATCGAGGCCGAAAACCGTGGTCACGAGCTCCCAGGCCCAGGTCATCGCCTCGGTCTTGAAGTAGTCGCCGAAGGAGAAGTTGCCCAGCATCTCGAAGAACGTGTGATGCCGGGCCGTGCGGCCCACGTTCTCGATGTCGTTGGTGCGGATGCACTTCTGGCTGCTGGTGGCCCGCGGCGCCGGGCGCTCGGCCTGCCCCAGGAACACCGGTTTGAAGGGCAGCATGCCGGCGATGGTGAGCAGCACCGTGGGGTCGTCGGGCACCAGCGAGGCGCTGGCCATGCGTCGATGCCCCCGGGCTTCGTAGAAGGCCAGGAAGGCCTCGCGGATCTCAGCACCGCTGTGGGGGCCTGAGCGCCGCTCGGAGCGGCTGGATGAGGTGGCAGCCATGGCCGGACGCGGCAAATCAACCCTGGAGAGGGCATGATCGCCCAGCACAGGCCCTTCCCGATCCGCGCTGTCCCCGTGCCCGCCCTGACAGCCCCAACCGACCACCGCGCCCAGCTGCGCCTGCGCTCGATCGCCTGGGCCCTGCTGGCTGGCGCCACCGCCCTGGCCCTGGCGCTGGTCCTGGGGCTGGGGCCGGCCCTGCGGGCGGGGGGGTGTGGCTTCTTCTACGGCCTGCTGGCCTTTCACCTGCAGCGTGTGGATCCCGACGACAGCCACCTGCAGGCGGGTCTGGTGGGGGCGGTCTGCGGCATCCGCAGCCTGGGCACAAGCCCCGAGCTGCCGGCCTTGGCGGAGCTCCTGGACCAGGGAGGGCTGCGTCTGCTGCCGGGGCTGGCGCTGGAGCTGCTCCTGGCCTGGCTGCCTCTCTGGCTGCCCCTGGCAGGCAGCGCCCTGTTGCTCCAGGCCCTGCAGCGCTGGCTGCCGCCTCTGCGGCCGTGAGTTGGGGCCTGGGGGCGCGTCATCCGGCAGAGTGCCCTGGGAGTCGCCACGCTCACGCGA
The DNA here is from genome assembly GCF_002252625.1 of Synechococcus sp. 1G10. Classification (GTDB taxonomy): domain Bacteria; phylum Cyanobacteriota; class Cyanobacteriia; order PCC-6307; family Cyanobiaceae; genus Regnicoccus_A. The sequence goes on from NZ_NQKW01000033.1 coordinate 11,309, forward strand.
GCCGAGGCGATGTCCGTGGTCAATGTCCGTGGTTGCTGCCGGTGTTCACGATGCGACGCCACACCTGGTCTGAGCGAGCCCAGCGGCCATGAGCCTGCTGCACGCCACTTGGCTGTCGGCCGACACCGCCGCCGTGCCCGCCCTTGGAGGCGGCTACCGCCCGGGCCTGCTGCTCTGGGCCGACACCTGGCGGGTGGCGGAACCCCAGGCCCCAGGCAGCGAGCCGCCCCTGCACCCCCTCAGCCTCGATCAGGACGACCTGGGCGCCTGGCTGGAAGAAGCGGACCTCTGGACTGAGGATTTCCGTCCGGCCGGAGCCACCCTCTGCCTGCCCAGCCGCCGGCAGACAGCCAGGGGCAAAAAGAAAACCGACAGCAGCAGCTGGAGCGGCCTGCCCCTGCAGGCAGGCGAGCCGCTGCCGAAATCGGTGGAGTGGTGGCCCTGGCGAGTGGAGGGCTGGTGGCTGGAGCCCGGCGCCGCCACCCTCTGGCTGGGGCGCCTGCCCCTCTCGGGGGACCATCCCGACCTGGCCGATGACCTGCGCTGGTGGAGCCACCTGCAGCGCTGGTCCCTGAGTTTGCTGGCCCGGGGCCGGCTGCTGCCCCAGGTGGAGGAAGGCCGCGCCCGCTGGCTGCCCCTGATCAACCGCGAAGACGACCGGCGCCGGCTGGAGGATCTGGCTTCGCGTCTGCCCCAAGTGGCGGTGGCGGCCCTGGAGCCGGGCCAGGGGGACGCCGGTGTGGCGATGGCGTGCTGGCGGCCGGGGTCCGGCCGGCGGCGGCTGGCCTCGATCCTCACCCACCTGGTGGATGCCCGCATGCGTGCGGGCTTCATCCCCACCGAGGCAGGGCTGGATCCGCTGCTTGCGGCCTGGCAGCGGGCCCTCGGTCCCGGGGATGGCCGCCTCGACCTGGGCAACGACGACTGCGAGCGCCTGCAGGTGGCCACCCACCACTGGCGCGAAGCGGTGGCCGGGCGGGTGGAGCCGGCCCGTGCCTGCCTTGAACTCGACACCCCCGGCGAGGGAGAGGATCTCTGGCCCCTGCGCTTCAGCCTGCAGGCCGAGGCCGACCCCAGCCTGCTGCTGCCTGCCGCCGGGGTCTGGGCCGCCGGGGCCGGCTGCCTGCAGCTGGGTGAGACCGAACTCCAGCAGCCCGGTGAACTGCTGCTGGAGGGCCTGGGCCGTGCCCTGCAGGTGTTCGAGCCGATCGAGCGGGGTCTCGACACGGCCACACCGGAGCGGATGGAGCTCACCCCGGCCGAAGCCTTCGTGCTGGTGCGCACTGCCGCTGTGAAACTGCGCGACGTGGGTGTCGGCGTGGTGCTGCCCCCCAGCCTCAGCGGTGGTCTGGCCAGCCGGCTCGGCCTCTCGATCGAGGCCGATCTGCCGGAGCGCTCCCGCGGTTTCAGCCTCGGTGAAAGCCTGCAGTCAAGCTGGGAGCTGATGATCGGCGGCGTCACGCTCACCCTGCGTGACCTGGAGCGGCTGGAGGGCAAGCGCAGCCCGCTCGTGCAGCACAAGGGGGCCTGGATCGAGCTGCGGCCAGGTGATCTGCGCAACGCCCAGAAGTTCTGCGCCCTTGATCCGGTCCTCAGCCTCGATGACGCTCTGCGCCTGACCGGCAACGAGGGGGAGACCCTGCAGCGGCTGCCGGTGCATCGCTTCACGGCCCGCCCGAGGCTGAAGGCAGTGCTGGAGCAGTACCACCAGCAGAAGGCCCCTGATCCCCTGCCGGCTCCCGAAGGCTTCGCCGGCCAGCTGAGGCCATACCAGGAACGTGGCCTTGGCTGGCTGGCCTTCCTGCACCGCTTCGATCAGGGGGCCTGCCTGGCCGACGACATGGGCCTGGGCAAGACGATCCAGCTGCTGGCATTCCTGCAGCACCTCAAGGCGGAGCAGGAACTGAAGCGGCCCGTGCTGCTGGTGGCCCCCACCTCGGTGCTCACCAACTGGCTGCGGGAAGCCAAGGCCTTCACCCCGGAACTGAACGTGCTTGAGCACTACGGCCCCCGGCGTCCCTCCACCCCCGCCGCCCTCAAGACCAAGCTGGAGGGTGTGGATCTGGTGCTCACCAGTTACGGCCTGTTGCAGCGCGACTGCGAGTTGCTGAGCAGCCTCGACTGGCAGGGGCTGGTGATCGATGAGGCTCAGGCCATCAAGAATTCATCGGCACGACAGTCGCAGGCTGCCCGTGAACTGGCGCGCCCGCTCAAACAGAGCCGCTTCCGCATCGCCCTCACCGGCACCCCGGTGGAGAACCGAGTGAGCGAGCTCTGGGCGCTGATGGACTTTCTCAACCCCAAGGTGCTGGGGGAGGAGGAATTCTTCCGCCAGCGCTACCGACTGCCGATCGAGCGCTACGGCGACATGGCCTCGGTACGCGACCTCAAGGCCCGGGTGGGACCGTTCATCCTGCGGCGCCTCAAGACCGACCGCTCGATCATCTCCGACCTGCCCGAGAAGGTGGAACTGAGCGAGTGGGTGGGACTCTCTCCCGAGCAGGTCAAGCTCTACCGCCGCACCGTGGAGGAGACGCTCGATGCGATCGCGCGGGCACCGCTTGGCCAGAAGCACGGTCAGGTGCTGGGGCTGCTCACCAAGCTCAAGCAGGTCTGCAACCATCCGGCCCTGATGCTGAAGGAAGGCGAGGTGGGAGCCGGCTTCAGCGCCCGTTCGGCCAAGTTGCAGCGACTCGAGGAAATCGTGGAGGAGGTCATCGCGGCCGGCGACCGCGCACTTCTGTTCACTCAGTTCGCCGAATGGGGCCACCTGCTTCAGGCCCACCTGCAGCAGCGCTTCCACCAGGAGGTGCCCTTTCTTTATGGCAGCACCAGCAAGGGGGAGCGTCAGGCGATGGTGGATCGCTTCCAGGACGACCCGCGCGGCCCGCAGCTGTTCCTGCTCTCGCTCAAGGCAGGCGGCGTGGGCCTCAACCTCACCCGGGCCAGCCACGTGTTCCACATCGACCGCTGGTGGAATCCGGCGGTGGAGAACCAGGCCACCGACCGCGCCTACCGCATCGGCCAGACCAACCGGGTGATGGTGCACAAGTTCATCACCAGCGGCTCGGTGGAGGAGAAGATCGACCGCATGATCCGCGAGAAGGCCCGTCTGGCGGAAGACATCGTCGGCAGCGGCGAGGAGTGGCTCGGAGGCCTCGATCCCGGACAACTGCGCGACCTGGTGGCCCTGGAGGAGTGATCCGCCGAAGCGGACGCAACGCAAAAGGTGTGCCCTGAACCCCGCCCGCCACTGGCGACGGCTGGAATGCTGATGCACGCAGACACAGCGGCGACGATGGCGGAGCAAGCGGCCGGAGAGGTGGTGGGACGGGTTGAGGCGCTGTGGCGCTACCCGGTGAAATCGATGCTGGGCGAATCTCTCCAGGTAGCGAAAGTGGGGCCGTCAGGCCTCCTCGGCGACCGGGCCTACGCCCTCTGGGACCATGCCACCAGCCGGGTGGCCAGCGCCAAGAATCCACGGCTCTGGCAGAACCTGCTTGGCTTCATGGCCCGCTGCCTGGAATCGGCCGATCCAGCCTCGGGCCAAACAGGTGTGACGATCACGGCTCCCGCTGAGGGGGAAGTGGGAGCAGAGCGCGCCAGAGTGCTCAGCAGCGATCCAGACGTGAACAGCTGGCTCTCCCAACGCCTGGGACGGCAGGTGAGCCTTCTGGATCAGGCCCCAGAGGGGGCGAGCCTCGATCAGTACTGGCCACCGGTGCAGGAGCGGGCCTTTCAGGATGTGGTCAATGAACTGGTGCTTCCAAGCGGCACCTTTTTCGATTCCTGCCCAATCCATGCCATCAGCACCGCAAGCCTGGAGCGGCTGCGACAGCTGGAGCCCGAGCTCGATTTCGCTGTGGAGCGTTTCCGCCCCAACCTGCTGATCCGCCCGGAGCCGGGTGTCAGCGGCTTCGTGGAGGAGTCGTGGATCGGGCGCAGCCTGATGGTGGGAGAGACCCTGCGCCTGCAGGTGAGCGATGGCTGCCCGCGCTGCGTCGTGACCACCCTCAGCCAGGGCGACCTACCGGACAACCTGGAGATTCTGCGGGCCACAGCGCGCCACAACAACGTGGTGGCCGGCATTCGCTTGAGCGTCAGCGAACCCGGCGAAATGAGCGTGGGGGATCCGGTACGCCTGCTGGACTGAGGGCAGAGATGCAAGCCTCTGGGATGCCTCAGATCTCACTCAGCCAGGAGAACTGGCCACCACGAAGAGTGATGCACCCATCATACTGGGAGGAAGTACCTCTATATAAATCACAGTACTTCGCTTGCGGCTTGAAGCCGTAGCAGCTGTAGCCCACAAGCACAAGCAGCTGGAGTTCATCCTCGAAGCTGAGGATAACGAACACCTGCTCGGGATTGCTGAGATGATTGGAGCGGAGGAGGCACATCAGATGCTCATTTCAAGAAGACAGTGGCTCCCTATTATCAGAAGTCGGCAAAAGCAGATATCTCCTTACAAATGGCGATCACCCGCTTGATCAGCGTGAAGATCATGAACTTCACAGTGGCATGCTGGCTGCGAAGAGAGGCCTTCTCTCAATCCATCTTGGCGCGATGCACCCAGCGGTTGTCCTTGCACAAACTGGGATCGTTGAAGCACTGTAATCATTGAGTAGGCAGAGTGCAGCGCCATCAAAGTTGCGCTTTAGGCAGTTTCCCATTCCTTTGCCACAATCACATCTTCGCAAAAGTATTTCACCATCTCCCCTGGAGCAAAATGGCTTCAGCGATGAACAGGCCTCCTGGTGCTTTGACCTGACAACAGTCCATGGGCAACTGCAGAATCAAGTGAGCTATACGCCCGTTCTGACGGCTGGATCCCAGCTTCTTCCAGAGAAAGACAACAGCATCGCGCCAGAGCACAACCACATCCTGGTGAGTCCAGAACAGCACAATCGAGAGAAACTCAATAACAACTTCCGGCAGCGTTGCCCTCTTGACGTTTCTGGAGATCCAAGGCGTCGAGCCCACCAACAACGCCGCAGAGCAAGCGCTGCTCCAGTCGCCGATTCAGCGCAGGATCAGTCACGGCGTCCAATCAACCACCAGTTCAATCTGCCGCAGCCGTCTGCTCACGAATTCATGAACGTCTCAGCACACGCTGTCACTTTCTTCCAGCCCTCAGCACTGAGCGATCAGGGGTAAACTGACGCGTTAGACACTACGCCCTTTGGGCAGGTGCAGCAAAACATGCATAAACAATGGACGACAACACATTTTCACTAGCTCGCCATCAACTTGACGTACATATCGCTAAGTATTTGATCAAGTGAAGATTGCAACTACAGAAAAATGTCTTGCAGAACAACAAAATCCGAAGGTCTTCCGGCATGGTTGGAGCCTCAGTCGCAGTAGCAGCAGTAGCAGTAGCAGTAGCAGTAGCAGTAGCAGTAGCAGTAGCAGTAGCAGTAGCAGTAGCAGTAGCAGTAGCAGTAGCAGTCAGTCTGGGGATAGGCCCGCATGGTGGCGCAGGCAAGGGAGCTGCTATTCGAGCCCACTGCTGCGGCGCAGCAGCCCAGATCCGACGCCTGGCCCAACATGTGGAGTCGGTTCAGTCGGCGATGCTGGATCCCCAGGTGAGCGGGCCGAGCACTCCCTCCTGATTGGAGGCCGGCACGCCGTAGCTCTGGCTACGAATCACAGCCGCCTTCGTGCGTGGACCGAAGATGCCTTCCTCCGGACCGGCGTCGAAACCTTGGCGATTAAGGCCCTGCTGGAGGCGGAGCACGTCGGCCCCCCGATCACCCTGACGCAGGAATTCGCCCGGCAGCCGAGGCCAGGTAGGCGGACCCGGAGGCTTGGGCACCAGCGTCACCCAGGTCTGCGCACCCACGACACCGTCCACGGTGATGCCTCGATTGGCCTGAAAGTCACGAACGGCCTGCTCGGTCTTCGGGCCGAAATCGCCATCAAAACCGCCCAGTAAAGCGACGGATACTGGGCTACGGAAGTGCAGAAGGTATTGCAGATCGACAACTTCGGGGCCCTGGGAGCCTGTGCGCAGAACGGTGATGGCCATGGCTCTCCAGCTGATCACCCGATGGTATGCAGAGTTGAGCCAAGAGACCGTGAAGGAGCGTGAAGCCCGCTCAAGGAATGAGGCCACCCCCTACGTCATCGGCTGGCCCGCCTGAGCATGAACTGCCTGCTGTGGAGTCACAGCCGAAGGCATCGCGACGTTGGTCGAGCCTTGGCAAATAGGACTTCAGTGACCTTGCTCTGGGTCTGCCCGCAACAGCATGGGCGCATTTGAGTTGACAAGTATCACTGCGGGATGGGATATCGAGATTATCTCCGAAGTATCCATAGGTCTTATGCTTAGACTTGACGCCTGTCGCCAACTTCCAACGCCCCACTGAAGAGGAACAATGGGGATTGTTGCGTATTGGATCATGGCATCCTGCCTGAAGATCGACAGGCCCTCAGAACGGGACTTTGGCAGCCGGCTGGAACTTACTGGTGACATCACCCGACAGTGCAATATTGTCAGGGCTGATGATCATCACGGGAGAGCCAGGCGTCAGTTTGAATTTTGCGAGGTCGGCCCAGATCACGTTAGGGGCTGTCGTCAACTCAAAGAAATAGCGTTTGTCGGTGAGATTCGTTGCAGTGCGGTACTCGGTGTTGTAGATGACGAAACCCTTGTAGGGAGCACCGAACGGAACCGAGACATTGCGCGCAATCGCCAGGATGGCCGCCACGGCTTCGCGTTCACTGGTCGGCTTGGGCAACATCGCGGAGTAGTAGGCAGCACGTTGGAAGCGGTCGGCAGGGTTGACGTTGCCGGGCAATGGCATGGTGCTGCTCGGCTTCGAAAAATCCTGCCTTTTCAGAAGCACGAGCTGTTCCTCGTAGGTCGGATCATTGGTCATGATCCGCTACTGGCGCCCATGATGCACGACCTTCTTGCCCTGGACGAACTCGATGATCGCAGAATCACCGCTGGCGTCCTCGATCCCAAGGTAGACGTTGGCCTTATGTCCTTACGTCTCGACCATCACAACCTGGACTGCGTCTAGCAGCGTGAGCGCTTCCTTGACGGTGGCTGCATTGTCAAGCAGAAACTGCGCCCACAGTCCGGCCTGGATGTCTGGTTTGCCGGTGTCACGGGGACCGAAGTCGGTTGCATTGAGATAGAGCATGTGGGCGCCGAGGCCGCGCTCGTTAAGCCCGTCAGCCGTACAAATCCCGTATGCGTTCAGGGGGCAGGACAGCTCGCAGCGAACATCGCTACGGCTGAACCCTTGACGTCGGCGTGATTCCCGATTGCATCTCAGGCAGAGACTG
>NZ_NQKW01000034.1 GCF_002252625.1 Synechococcus sp. 1G10
AGTCTCTGCCTGAGATGCAATCGGGAATCACGCCGACGTCAAGGGTTCAGCCGTAGCGATGTTCGCTGCGAGCTGTCCTGCCCCCTGAACGCATACATCCACGCATTGATCATGCCCTCAAGCCCCCGGATGTACGCGTGAGAGGGGTGTCAACTTTCTAAGAAACACCCATGGCCATCAGGGGATCTCGGCCAATCATCCGGTTGCGACCAGCTGGTAACCAAGCGCTTTTACACGCCGCTCCAGCCCACGCACGTGTCGCTCTTGTGATGCCTGCTGGTAAGCCAAAGCTCCCGGCTCTTGAAATACCATGCCATAGCGCAGCATATTGTAGTAAAGAATGGCAATCTTGCGCGCTGTAGCTATCAATGCTTTGCCTTTCCCAACCCGAGCAGATAGCCGCCGCTGGAATGCACCCAAGGCAGTGCTGGTTCTGCTGATTGGCACTGCTGCCATCCAAAAAGCGCTGCCGGCCCTAGTTGCTCCCTGTCGAGTCCGTGAGGAAAGTACCCGGCCACCAGAAATCTTATTTTGCGGGCTCAGGCCAAGCCAGGAGACAAAATGCTTGGCGCTTGGCCAGCGGGTCATGTCAAGTCCACACTCACTGAATCAAGGTGATCACCGTTGCAGGCCCTAAACCATGCAGGCTTAATAGGTCTTGGCCTGCTAACGCTGTAATCAGGGCCTGAGGATTAAACGAGAAACCATTGCCCCTGATTCGCCAGTCGCTTGCCTGCTTCTCAGGCTCAACATAGTCATCCTCGGCCAGGTCATTCAGAACGACTTGACCAGCTAATTCACATTCTTGAATCTTTACTGAATAAGCATCAAACATCTCGACTGCAACCTTAAGCTCAAAGAGGTGTTCTTCTTGGTAGTTGCCATTGAGAGCGTCAGCTATCGTTGCCTCTGACTCCTTGCAGCGGCGATCACGCAGTGCAGCCAACTTCTCTGCATCTCGTTCTCCTGAAAGGATGGCATCAATGATCCTGAGAGCAGTCAGGCCAGTGATGTCTTTCACAACATGATGCAGCTGTAGATTCATTTGCATGAGAGCTTTCTGCATGTGTTGCTGATGCGAGGAGCGATAACGTACCAAAACATCCCTTTGCCGGAAGTAGGCCCTGAGCTTGGCGATACAGGGATCGGGTTGAAAGCTTGCGCGAACAAGACCATAGCTGTGAAGTTGCTGCAACCATTGAGCATCACTGATATCAGTCTTCCGTCCAGGAACATTCTTGGCGTGCCGAGCATTGACCAGATAAACTTCAATGCCATATTCCACTAGCATTTCGTAGAGTGGATCCCAGTAGATCCCAGTCGATTCCATGGCTACCGTCTTGATGTCGATGGCGAGCAACCACTCAGCCATAGATTTCAAATCATTAGTGAAGCTTGTGAACTTCCGCACTGGGTCATCGTCAAGCTCTGCAGGTACCGCTACAATATGAAACCGACTGCCGATGTCGATTCCTGCTGAACGTGGATTAACCACTCTTAGGCGCGCACGGCGGCGGCGAGAGGGGGAAGAAGTTCCTGGCATGCATCCACTGCAATGGGTCTGAGGAGGGAAGCCAGGCAGATTCTGCGCTAAAGAATGAACAGTTTCCTAATCGGGATCAGCACTCGGGATTTCTCCAGAAGTGTCGTCGCCAGGGCAGGGAGCGCTGTGAGAACCCAGACCACGTTTCCTTTCGGGAACAAGTCTCCAAAGTTGTCATCGGTCATGGCCTGTCTTCCCCATGACCAGTTTGGCAACGGCCTTTGGACTTGGCCATGGGTGTTTCGGACGCGAGGGCGTGCTCAGGGGTACTGGTACGTTTCCTGATAGGGGGGGGGTCGCCAACCTTGTATTTAGTGAGGCGCCTTGGCTTTTCGGGATTTATCCAACAGGATCGATGCTCCCATATTTCAATGAGTTGGGTTATGCTCTTGGTTGTCACTACACCTTCTACTTGGAGGGCTCACTGGCTAACAGAGCCTTGCCTCAATTGATGCTCTCCTGAATTGAAGCTGCGCTTGACTCCTTCCTGCAGCGATATTGCAAATCATTTTGACTGTTGCCCCAGTGCCTGCTGACACAGATGATGATCAGCTGTGATCGTCTAGAACAGCGATATACAGTTTGATGCTCCACTTAATGCCCGTTCCAGCTGCGCTGGCCAAATTGATCTCACTGTGATTTTGTCTGAATACGCACCACATCAAGGAGATGCTTGGGACGATCCTGAGTTACATGCTCACGCGCACCGTCCCAGCGGGTATGCCCTCGCCGATGGATAGGTGCGTTCGGCGAAGGATGAGCCCCGGTCTACGGCCGTGCATCCTGGTTTGGGTGCGTCATGGCTGAACACGCCCTCGTCTCCACGATCATCCCGGTGTTCAACCGCCCGGGGATGGTGCGCCAGGCGGTCGAGAGCGTGCTGGCGCAGACCTACCGACCGATCGAGATCCTTGTGGTCAATGACGGCTCCACCGATGACACACCCAAAGTGCTGGCAGAGATGCAGGCCGCCCACCCCGGCGAGATCCGGGTGCTGAATCAGCGCAATCTCGGCGCCGCGGCGGCACGGGAGCGGGGCCGCCAGGCGGCAACGGGGGCCTACATCCAATATCTCGACAGCGACGACTGGCTGCTGCCTAACAAATTTGTCGACCAGGTGGCCGCACTGGAGGCCCATCCGGAGTGCGCCATCGCCTACGGCATCTCCATGGCTTGCCACGGAGATGGAACCGTATTCGCCACGGCCAGCCGGCGAACCGGCGAACGGCTTGACGCCCTGTTTCCCGCCCTGCTGGTGGAGCGCTGGTGGCACACCCATACCCCTCTCTTCCGCCGCTGGATCTCGGACGCTGCCGGCCCGTGGCTGGAGTACCGCCCGGAGGACTGGGACTTGGAGGCGCGCATGGGTGCCCTGCGTCCCCGGCTGATCCACTGCGGCAGCACCGTGTCGATGCAGCGCCACTACTCCTCGCCCGATCGCGTGTCGGAAGGCTCCCCTGCCGCCTACCTGCGCCACGAAGCCCTGTTCCTGCCCCGCCTCTATGCCTGTGCCGTGCTGGCGGGGGTGAGTCCGGAGTGCCCGGAAATGCAGCGGTTTTCCCGCTGGGTGTTCATGCGCGCCCGCGATCTCGACGGCCTTGGCGAAACCAAGACTGCCGGTCAACTCCTGCGTCTGGCGCGGTTCACTGCAACGGAGAACGGGCTGGCCTTGCACTTCTACGCAGGGCTCAGGCGAATCATGGGCCCTGGTTTCTCTGTTCGCATTGCCGCGCTTCTACGCGGTATTTTGGGCAGTGGGAGGCCTAATGAATCCCGCCGCCATGCAAGGCAGAACTGATCATGGCTGACTGCTTGTCTCACTCCAAAAGCTAGGGTTCGGGCTGGCGAATCTTTGTCAGATCTTGCATCAGGCCAATTGACGTGCTGTCAGGTAGTGGTGCGCAAAGCTGGATCACAGGTCTGATAACCATCTCTTCTCGGCTCAACTTGCTTCATGGAATCACAGTCTACGATAGCACCCCATGCTGATAATGAACGTTCTGCACGGCCCTCTTCCACCTTGTCCTGAGGAGACGCGCTGTTGGTGCAAGTGTTATTTAATTCAGGAGTGAAACCATGCCGTGCCTCTCGATCAACCTAGGCTCGTGAACCTGCGATTCTTCCTCACATCTTTTGGAGCACGGGTATGGATTACATTGAAGCTCCGAGTCACAAGAGCTCTGAAATCTCTTCTGTTTCTTGAGCGCGGCTCTTTGCCCGCTTTAAGGAGAGTAAGAACCGAATGTCTTGTTGTGCCGGCTACGTTGTCATGTGTAGATCCCCAGTTGGCTGGCTGCGGTTGCCAGGCTGGTCAATTGACCTGGCCACAGATTGATGTCCTGTCACTCTCTGATGTTCACCTTGTAGGGCACCGGTGCACTCTACTCGATCGTCGCTTCAGATTGATTTCTGAACATATTGGCGGCACTGATAATGCAATCGACTGCCAGCTTCAGTCTGTCGACGTATGGTCGGCAGTCGTCACCTGCTTTGCTAATTGGCCCCGGAGGGTTCCTTCTGCATTTTCGTTGGGAGGACCTTATGCCTTCAACTTTTTTCACTGGCTCACTGACTGCTTGCCTACCTTGGCTGGCTACGAAGCGATCCTGGCAAGTGGCGGTGAACGACCAGCCCTTTTTGTGCCTCCAGGATTGGCATCCTGGCAAATTCGCAGCCTGGAGTTGATGGGGTATCCGGTGGGCACTTATCAAGAGCACTCCTGGACCCATACTGTTGTTCGCCGCTACTACCTGACTTCATGGCATAAGGGGTTTCTCTATCCTGAAGTCCCCTCTCCTGCTCTCATAAAATGGCTTAAGCAGAGGATTTGCTCCTCACCTGCTTTCGGCCTGTCTCCTGTTGAGCGCATGATATTCGTTGATCGCAGTGAATCCAGGCGCCCGATACAAAACCCTCAGGCTCTGGCTGAGGTGTTCTCGAGGCGAGGATTTCGAATTGTTCGGCTTGAGGAGCTCCCCCTCGACGACCAGATTTCTCTCTTCGTTGGTGCCCGCGTGGTTGCTGGGTTGCATGGTGCAGGGTTTGCCAACCTAATCTTTTCAGAGGCGACCTGGCTGTTTGAGATCTCCCCCACTGGCCAGCTCCAGCCCTGCTATCGTCACTTAGTGCATGTTCTTGGCGGTCAATATTATCTCTATCAGGAGAGTGCAGCGACTCAATCAGACCTGCCAGCCCTCTCTCTGGACAAGCTGGAGTTGGAATTAGATCGTTTTCTGGGTAGACTATCTTTGCATCTTGGTGATTAAGGCTATATACTGCACTTTTGTCTCATCGCAGAGCTGCCAAGCCCAAATGGCGTCCGGCGCGTTTTTGAAGCCTTATCTGACTGTCTAGAACTGGGATTCTCGCCTACTCTACATGGTGGGGCCCCGTTTAAGTTCAGACTTTCGGATTCTTGTCAAGCGGTTTTTTGTGGCCGCTTGAACTTTCGATGCATCTACACAGGAGTACCTTTACAATCGAAATGCTCTACAACCTTCTTCTGGAATGCAACTTGATCAGACCACGCATCTGTGGAGGAGACAAGGCTGGAACGAGTAGAGCAAGGCGCAACGAAGCTGGGTATGCAGCCCCTCTGGAAATATCTTCAGCCTGGTTCTCGAGGCGCCATGGATGTTGATACCACCTGCCACAGGTTCCATGCGTGGCTGGCAGGTGGATCCACAGCGCAGCTCGGCATCCGAACATGACCTTGGGCACCATCGAGGTGAGTGTGGTGTTTTCCACCCACGGCGATGCCGATCGGCTGCTCGACACCCTCGCGAGCGTGCTGGCCCAGGAGGCCGTCGTCTTCGAATGCGTGCTGGTGTGCGATGGCCCCATGCCCGCTGAGCGCTGGCGCTGGCTGCTGGATCTTGCCGCCCACGACCCACGCCTGCGGGTGCTGGAGCTGCCCCACGGTGGCCTCACCCGCGCCCTGATCGCCGGCTGCGCCGCCGCCCGCGGGCCGGCCATCGCCCGCATTGATGTGGGCGACCGCATGGAGCCCGAGCGGCTGCGGCGCCAGCTGGCGGTGCTGTGCCGCCACCCGGACTGCGTGCTGGTGAGCTCCCACGTGGGCATCCACGGCCCGGTCTGGGAGCCTCTGTGGGTTGCCCGCGGCGCGCCGGAGGGCGAGGAGCCGGTGCGCCTCGATGTCCTGCCGCCGGAGGAAGGTCTGGCCGGCGATGTGCCCCACCACGGCTCGGTGCTGTTCCGCCGCGAGGCCTACGAGCGCGCCGGCGGCTACCGTCCGCAGTTCTACTTCGCCCAGGACTGGGATCTCTGGTACCGCCTGGCCCCCCTTGGCAGCTACGCGATCGTGCCGGAGGTCCTCACCCGTGTGCGCCTGGCCGAAACAGGCCTCTCCTCCCGGCACTGGCGCGAGCAGCGGCGCCTGGCCCGCTGTTGCCGCGACGCCTACATAGCCCGTTGCCGCGGGGGCGACGAAGCGGCGGTGCTGGCCCGGGCGCAGCGCATCCGTCCCGACCGCCGGCCCTGGGCCTGGCTGGACGCCCTGCGTCGCCGCGGCGACGGCGAGCACTTCATCGGCGAGGCCCTGCGCCGCCGGGGTGACCCCCGCTGCCGCCCATATCTGCGTCGGGCCGTGACCCGCGCCCCCTGGCGGCTCCTGAGCTGGGTGCGGCTGCTCCAGAGCCTGGGGCTGCGGCAGAGGCAGAGGCAGGTGCCGGCCGACCCCGCCCCCCGGCCTCACCTCGTGCTGGTGTGCATCGGCATGGGGAGCGCTAGCACCGTGGCGGGGGTGGCCCTGCGCCAGGCCCGGCTGCTCTCGCAGTGGGCGCGGGTGACGCTGGTGAGCGATCGCCCCCGGCCGCCCGACGACGAGGACAGCTGGGACCGCTGGCTTCAGGTGCGCGCGCCGAGCTTCCGATGGCTGCGCCGCTTCTGCCACCTTCCGGCCGAGCTGGGCTTCGATCTTGGGGCCCTGCTGGCGCTGCTGCGGCTGCAGCGGCGCAGCCCGGTGGATTTGGTGCTCTGCCACAGCCACCCGGTGGCGGCCCTCACCGGCGTGCCCTTCCGCTGGCTGAGCGGCGCCCGCCTGGCGATGGTGTGCCATGGCGACATCTTCGAGCGGCCGGCCGGCACCTACGAGCCCGGCCTCACCTGGCTTTACCGGCGCACCACCCCACTGGCCTACCGCCAGGCCGATCTGGTGGTGGCCCTCTCGCCCACCATGCAGGAGTGGGCCGAGCGCGGCGGAGCGGCGCCCGAGCACCTGGCCCTGATCCCCAACGGCATCGATCCGGCCGACATCGGTCTCTCCCAGGCCCTGCCCCCGCCCACGCCCGAGGGCCGCGCCCTGCGGGTGCTCTACGTGGGCCGCATCGAGCTGGTGAAGGGGGTTGATGTGTTGCTCATCGCCTGGCAGGAGCTGGTGGGGGCAGGCTGGGCGGGTGAGCTGCGCCTGATCGGGCTGGTGGCCCCCGCCTGGCGGGCGGAGTTCGAGCGGTTGTGCAATGCCATCCCCGAGGGCCCCGGCCGGCCGGAGGTGCTCCCCCTGGTGCCCCGGCTTGAGCTGGGCAGCCACTACCGCTGGGCCGATGTGGTGGTGATCCCCTCCCGCAGCGATCCGCTGCCCACGGTGGCTCTGGAGGCGATGGCGGCCGGCCGCGCCGTGGTGGGCACCCGCGTGGGGGGGGTGCCGTTTCTGCTGGCTGATGGCGAGGCCGGTGTGGTGATCGCTACCGACAGCCCGGCAGAGCTCGCCAAGGCCCTGCGCCAGCTGGCCGAGGATCCCGACGAACTGCGGCGGCTTGGCTCCGCCGCCCACGCCAGGCAGGCCAGCCACTTCAGCTGGAGGGTGTGCGGCGAGGCTCTGCACGCCCGGATCGGGCAGAGTCTCCCGGCGGGGAGTCTCGAGAGCTGATGACGGCTTCCGGCGCGATGCCTCATCCCTGGATCGAAGCGATCCTCCGCTGCCCCGATTGCAGCTCCGGGCTGATCGCCCAGCCCCGGGGCTGGCGCTGCAGCGTCTGCTCCTGGGCATCGCAGGATCCCCGCGATCTTCAGCCCCAGACCCCCCGGGAGCTGACGCTCACCCATCGCCGACAGGCTCCGGCAGCCCCCGACCAGCTGCTGGAGGCGCTACCCACGGAGCCGCCGCCGCTCACCTACGCAGGCCCAACGGCGCTGCGTGATTCCAGTGCCTTTCTTTCCGAGATGAAGCAGCGGCTCCAGCCCGGTGCCACCGTGCTCGATCTCGGCTGCGGGCCGCGGGATCAGCAACTGCCCATCGAGTCGCTCGGGTTCCGCTACCTCGGCGTGGACGTGGATTCCCGGGCCGCGGACCTTCTGGTGGATGCCCACTGCCTTCCGTTCCAGGACCAGTCGTTTGACGCGGTGCTGTCCTATGCGGTGCTGGAGCATCTCCGCGATCCTTTCGTGGCGCTCAGGGAGATCACGCGGGTGCTCAGGCCCGGAGGTCTTTATCTGGGAACGGTGTCCCAGGGGGAGCCGTTCCATGCCTCCTACTTTCACCACACGGCATGGGGGCTACTGGCGCTGTTCAGCAGCCAGCCCGAACTGGAAACGCTGCGCCTCTGGGCCGCGATCGATACCCTGGAATCCCTGGCGCGGATGGGCCGCTATCCAAAGGTGATCCGCAAGGCGCTGGCGGGCCTGCATCGCCTCCAGGTGGACGTTCCCCAGCTGGCGCCGCGCAAAGCGCGATGGCCTCGAAAGGCGCTGCAGATCGATGCCCTCTATCGTGCCGGCTCGATCGGCTTTGTTGCCCGCAGAGGATGATTTTCGCCCAACCTCAGAATGGGAGAGGCCGCGTGTTGGCTGTTCGCTGGGCCAGGGTAGTGCAGCCAATCACCCTGGCTCAAACAAGATGATCTACGATTGACTCAATTGCACTATGTAGACGCGCTTGAATCACGATGTAACCACATTTAGAGCCGTTCCAAGACGCAGACCATGGGATTGAGTTTTTCGGCTAACCATCGCCGTTGGATCCTGAGCTGACTCGTAGGCTATGAAAGTTATTTATGATATTGGCGCCAATAATGGCGACGATATTCCTTATTATCTTATTAAGGCTGATCTCGTCGTTGCTGTTGAAGCAAATCCTGGTCTTTGCGAGCAAATGACCTCACGGTTCTCATGTGAAATACGCAATGATAGACTTGTGGTTGTGAACTGTGTTGTTACAGATACAAATGTCTCTGGGGGCATAAATTTTTATATTCACAAAAGTAATCACGTCTTAAGTCAAGTGGCGCCACCGTGCCCTCGTGATGCTGATTGTTTTGACGAAGTCGTTCTTCCTGCCCTGCCTATCATTGACCTAGTACGGAAATACGGTGATCCCCATTATATCAAGATTGACATCGAAGGCTGCGACGCGAAGATACTGCGTTCATTGTTTAATGAAGGAGTAACTCCGCCATTTATTTCAGCTGAAGCGCATTCAGCCGAGATCTTTGCCTTGTTAGTTTCTTGTGGAGGCTACAGTGCTTTCAAATTAGTTGATGGTGGTTCTGTGGCCAAGCAGTATGCGCGGCGACTTATATTTCAGTCAACTACGCGCGATCAGGTACCCTACTCTTTCCCATATCATTCTGCAGGGCCTTATGGAGATGATATCGATGGAAAATGGATGACGACGGAGAACTTCATGCGAAGACTGGCATTTGAGGGTTTCGGCTGGAAGGACATCCATGCGACCAACATGGTTGCAGCAGATTCACTTGCAAAACCTAGTATCCCCGATTTCTTTTTTCGAGTTGTTGTCGGTAAGGCAAGAATCCTGGTGCGCCAGCTGACGCGATTCCTTCGCCTTCGTCAATAGTTCCAATGCAAGAGATCTTCTGAATCTTCCATGGCCTTCCTGCCTGTGAGGCTGTGCCAAGACCGCGGTGAGCAGCTGGAGCACCTTGGGGTGCGGTCTCAGGGCCGGCTTGTTCAGGGTTTCTCAGCAACGAGTCTCCAGAGATGATGGTTCTCAGTGGAACCCCGAAAATGAGTGTCCTCGCCAAGCTCACCCGTCTGCTCCAAGGCCATCCGGGCACGTGGTCACGCATTCGCTTCAGCCTCTACAACGTTCCCGTGCAGCTGCTGTGGTGGAAGGTGGGACGGTGTCGTTCGCGGCCTGGCGTGGTGTCGGTGGTGATTCCCACCTATAAGCGCCACCGGATGCTGCGGGAGGCGCTGGCATCGGTGTTCCGGCAGACGCTCAGCAACTGGGAAGTGCTGGTAGTGGCCGATGGACACGATCCGGTGGTGGAGCAGATCGTGGCATCTTTCGGCGATCCGCGGCTCTCTTATAGGCCTTCACCCCATGTAGGGCTCTACGGAAACCACCAGCGCAACTTGGGGATACTCGCCGCCCGCGGCGAATATTTCCTGTTTCTCGACGACGACAATCTACTGGAACCCCATGCTGTGGAGATGATGTGTTCTGGCTTTCGCTCCACGGCCACTGGCTATGTGATCTGCCCGATTATTCATGGTGGCAGGAAGCAGTTTCCAGGGCAAGGATTCTGCGAGGGTCACGTGGACACCCTGAACTTCATGCTCACCCGACAGGCACTCTATCTCTCCGGCCCGTGGAAATGGTCTTATTCGGCCGACTTCCACCTTATTGCCGCAGCAGAGAGGCGCTTTCCGGGGGAATTTGTGGATGGTCCGCCCATTGGCGTGCACAGGAAGTAGACAGGCGGAAAAAACCTATGTACTTCAAGAAACTTCTAGGCATCCCCAAGTTACTCACCAGCCGCTTGCAATATTGGCGGCTGAACGACTATCCACTTTGGCGGGCCAGGCTGGAATGCCCCATTCAGTACCTTGCCTCTTGGTTTGCTCGCTCTGAGGGAGGTCCGACGCTTGAGGATGTGGCTGTCAAGGTATTCTGCCAAGTAAAGGATGACTCCGATATTGTTGAAGACTGGTTGCGGTGGCATGGCTATCTTTTCGGCTTCCATAATCTTGTTGTTATAGCTGACAGGCCAAGCCCTGCAACAGTGGAGGTCCTTGATCGGTATTCGGGGCAGGTAGTCATCCTTCAAGCGCCCCTGGGAGTATGGCCGTCTGATCTTGGCTGGGATGATAGGCGCACCTGCAATATTAACCACGCTATCAAAGTCTATGCTAATGAAGCTGATTTTGTTTTCCCGCTGGATATTGATGAATTTGTGATCTTTGAAGACAAGCCATCCAAGCGGTGTATCCTCTCGGAGCTCAAGAGACTGAAGCGGACCCACCGGGATGGCTTCAAGTTTGCCAGGGAGTTTCAATCCTGCACACTCGAACGGCCTGCCCGTCCGGCACTGGACATCCGAACATTCCGAAATGCTCATGCCAACTTTGACCTGAGAAAGTGTTTCGCCAGCCCCCAGCACCTCTCTTGGGTGGGTTCAGGCCAGTGCTATGTGCACACTTCCGATCAGCTGCCGCCGCTGGTGTCACGGTTGAGCCTGCTCCACTTCCGCTGGCGTGGGCTTGACCATATGTACCAGAAATGCATGGATCACGTTTCCCAGGAGATCCTGCTGTCTGATGGCACATCCAGGATCCCGCGGGTCGGCGGCCATGTTCTCCAGGGTGCCCAGTCCATTGAGTCCGGTAGTTTTCAGGCTTGGGCACGTAAGGAGGTGGGTGAGGCAAACAAGACCATCCACTCACTGGCTGAGCATCTTTCCTCCTTGTCCTAAATTCAGCCGCATTCTCCTCATTAATTTCTAGCCATATTGGTGCCTTTCTGATTCGTTGTTTATGCAAGCCCTTCGTCGCCTGCTACTGCTCAGCATTCAGCCTCCCGGTGCCTCCGGTGTGCAGGCAACTCGCTACGCCAAGCTAATTCCTCACCTGCGCGCCCTGGGCTGGGAGCTGCATGTCCTCGGCCCAGACCCCGCCCTCGATTCTGTGTTCCGCGAACCGGTCCAGGCGCCTGAGGAAACCTGTCAATACGTTCGAGCAGTGGCCTGGTCGCGGCGCTGGTCGGTTCGGCGCCATCGGCTTCCTGCAGGCAATCCCTTGCGGGGGATTTATGGCGTGCTGCAGGCCGGCTGCCGCCTGCTGGAGAGGCTCCGCAAGGCCGATCCGCAGGCTGCGCTGCTGGGGTCCATGGGCCAGCGGGCGGAGGCCCTGCTGCGCCGGCAGTCCTTCGCGGCGGTGGCGGGGGTGTGTCCCGACTTTGGCGTGCTGGAGCAGGCCGCCCGCTGCGCTGCTCGCACCGACACACCCCTGATCGCCATCTACGACGATCCCCACGGCTCCCGCAGCCTGGAGGGTTTCAAGCCTGCTGATCCGCAGCGCCAGGAGGCCGTGCTGCAGGCGGCGGTCTTCGCGATCTTCGCTTCCCCGTTCACCCGCCGGCGCTACATCGAGGCGGGCCTGGTGGCGGCGGATCGCAGCACCTGGATCAGCGATTGCCACCCCGTGCCGCCCCCCGCCTTCCCGCCGTCGCCTGCTCCATCCTCGGCTGATTCCCCGCAGCCCTTCCGTCTGGTGCATCTCGGAAACCTCGGCCCCTGGCGGCCAGTGGAGCCCCTGTTGGCAGCTCTGCAGGGCCTTGCGGTGGACCCCGATCTGCCGCCCGTGCGGATCGATCTGTTCGGCTACCTCTACCCCGAGGCCAGCCGCCAGCTGTCGGACAGCCCGGTGTTGCGCGCGCGGCTGCATGTGCATCCCGCCTGCGCCTACGCCGCGTCGCACCAGCAGGCCGCCTCCGCCTCGGCCCTGCTGGTGGTTGCTGGGCCGCGCCATCCCGACAACCTGCCCTCGAAATTTTTCGAGTACCTGGGTCACCGCAAGCCCATCCTCGTGCTGGCTCCACCAGGCAGCTGCCTCGAGGACATGCTTGATCGTTTCCCGGTGGGACTGGCGGCGGACGTGGCCTCAGCATCGGCAATCGAAGCGGCTCTCCGCCAGCTTGTGTGCCGTGCCGCCGCCTTCGAGCGGGCCTACGCCACCTGCGGCATCCTTGAGGCCCACGCCGCCCCCGCTGTGGCCGAGCGCTGGGCGAACACCCTGGACAGTGCCCTGCCCCACTGATCGGCTGTGACTGCTTCTGCCCTCAGCATCGTGATCCCCACCTACAACCGCGAGGTGGTGCTGTTGGACACGCTGAATGCCCTGCTATCACTGATGGAGGCGGTCCACGGGCAAGGCTCCGATCGCTGTGAGCTGCTGCTGATCGATCAGACGCCTAAGCATGAGCCGGCCACCGACGCCAGGCTGAGCGAACTGGCGGAGAGCGGCCGTCTGCGCTGGCTGCGGCTGCCCACGCCCCACCTCACCGGCGCCATGAACTGTGGCCTGCTTGAGGCCCGCGGAACGTTGGTGCTCTACCTCGACGACGACATCATTCCCGCGCCGGGCCTGCTGAACGGCCATCTCCAGGCCCATCGCGAGCATCCCGAGGCCTGGGCCGTGGTGGGCCAGGTGCTTCAGCCGGGGCAGCGACCCGAATGGCATCCCCACCGCCCGAGGGGCAGTACCCTCTGGCGTGATCTCGACTTCGCCTTCAACGGCACCGAGCTGGCCTGGATCGAGAACGTGATGGCCGGCAACCTCAGCCTGAAGCGGGAGCGAGCCCTGGCCATGGGCGGCTTCGATGAGCGTTTCCCACCGCCGGTGGCCTCGCGCTTCGAGACGGAGTTCGCCAAGCGCCTGGTGGCCGCGGGTGGTCGCATCCGCTTCTCCCCCGAGGCCTCCATCCACCACCTGGCGGCCCCCAGCGGCGGCACCCGCTCCCGCGGCTCCCACCTCACCAGCCCCTCCCCCCGCTACGGTGTGGGGGACTGCTACTACGCCATGCGCTGCGGCCGCGGCTGGGACAGGATCTGGTACCTGCTGCGCAAGCCGGTCCGGGAAGTGCTCACCCGCTTCCACCTGCGCCATCCCTGGTGGATTCCGGTGAAGCTGGTGGGGGAGGTGCGTGCCTTGCTACAAGCTCTCCAGCTCCTTGCAGCACGTCCGCAGTTGATCAATCACGACACCAACCAGATGGGTTCTGCCTCTCGATCGAGCAGCCTGGATCGCACCCATCGCTGAGAAACTGTATGAGCAATCGATACCTATTGTCTCACCCTGCCACTTTTCTCTTTCTATCAACCACAGAGAGATCACACCTTAGGAGAGGTCAAAATGAGGCACACTGCCAAGGCACTGTTGAAAAAAGCTCAGCTTCTGAGCTTCGCCAAGGAGCTGCTCCATAGCCACCGATCTACTCTGCGAAAGATGCGTGGAGTTGACAATCAGATTGCAAGCCAGTACTTGACAACGGCGGAAATTGCCAAGCTCCACATAGGCTGCGGCAATAACTTCATGAGTGGCTGGCTGAACTCAGACTTTCACCCATCACGGCCTGGTGTCATGCATTTGGACGCAGCCAAGCTATTTCCCTTTGATGACAACATATACCACCATGTCTATTCCGAGCACATGATTGAACATATTCCCTATGAAGAAGGGGCTTACATGCTGCGAGAATGCTATAGAGTTATGAAGAAGAATTCAAGGATCAGAATTGCAACACCTGACCTTCAGTTCCTTATTGATCTCTATCGAAACTGCAGCTCTACTTTTGAAGCTGAATATATTGAGTGGTCTACTGAAAATTTTATACAATATGCTCCTTATCCATGCGCAGGGTTCGTCGTGAATAACTTCTTTCGCGACTTTGACCATCAGTTTATCTATGATGAGGAAACTCTTCGCGCCTCTCTGAGCAATGCAGGCTTCTCAGAGATCAAGAAATGCGGCCTAGGGAAAAGTGAGGATGGTGCCTTGCAAAACCTTGAGCATGCAGGTCAAAGACCCTCCAGCTTCTATCAGCTTGAAACGATGGTATTCGAAGCCCAAAAGCTGTAACTCTGTCTTGGCGACAGCACCATGATCTCATGTGAGAGAATCAATCAGCTCTCCAAGCATCTTTGTGTCCACAGTGAATCGGCCATTGTGGTCATTTGCACCTTCATCAACCCTTTTCGCCTTTAGGCTGATCCACTCATGGTCAAAGTGCTCGGCCAGCGACAGATAGTGGGGCTGATTATCTGTCGCAATCTCGATCACTTTGCCGCCAGGTTCCATCCACATGATGTTGGTGAGTGCTGCCCCGTGCAATGCAATCACCAGCTTTGCTTCATTAAAAAGCCTGATCTGATCCAATACTGAGGCCTGCCCTGGATCAACGATCCGGATTCCCTTATTTATGCACATTTGCTCTACTTCATTTTCATTTACTAATTGTCGCTGAGCATGCACATTTGCCTTGCGTTTAAGAAATAGAGACCTAGTTTTTGACGGATTGCAGCCCACCATCAGGTGCCTAAACTGGCTTCGGGTGAACTTCCACGCCAAGGGAGAAGGACTGGCTCCATGCACCACACAGAGCTCTGAAGCCCCATGGAAACCACACGAGATCGGTAACAGTGCACTATTGCTGAAACCCAGTAGTTCAACTGACTCCCAAGCAAATCGAGGCAGTTCGTACAAGCCGGAGGGAAGAAAGAACTTGTCTACACCCATAAACTTGTGTAGAAGCACTATTTTGGGAAGACAATAAAGCATCCAATGATAATAGTTGCCAATCCATCGATCGAAGAAAACGCCAATCCTTCCGTTTACTGGCTGATTGTGCATCTTTTGCCGAATCCTGTGAATTTCAGCTGTTGAGGAGGTGGCCGAGGTTTGATAATCTGTGCCGGCAATCTCAATGCAGTTCCCATTATTTGCATAGACCCTAAGACCATAGTCAGTCGCCGGTCCGCCCATGCGTTGGAGCTGAGACACTGATACAAGACCGTCTTTCAAGCCAGTAAGTAAGATGCTTTCATTGTATCCCCTGATTTCCTCCTTTCTCGTGCAAGCATCATCAGCTAGTGAGGTGACTGGAACCTGATTGAGCATTCCTCGCCGGACTTCATCTCTCAAGTTTTTGAAATACCTTCTCATTCACAAATTCAATTCTCATCCAATCCTAGCGGCAGGGATCGGGACATAGTTCGCTCGCCGAGGCCAATGGGCTTGATGTCCTTCGGCTTCCGAGGATCTCTGTCGAGCAGGTCCAATCTTATTCAATGATCCCAGATCCTTCTGCAACCACCCGTCATCAGCCTCTCGACGTGCCGCCCGTCTCTTCTCGGGCAAGTTTGTCTGGGCTGATGCCGTACCGCTTCAGACTTTTCTATCTTCTCTGTCGCCTTTACATAGGAGATTGCCACAAAAGATCTCCTCTGCGCTCTTGTGCAAGGCCTGATCAGAGTGGATCACAGATCCACGACGCCCTGATGGCGCATGCATTTTGCTTCCATCGCGGTCTTGACTGGGGCGGGGCAGTCGGTGAGGCTCACTATGCTCAGCACAAGTCACTGAGCTGTCTTCTTGGTATTGTCCCTCCGCAGCGGCGAGGGAGCTGGTGTCTCCTACCTGCTTACTACCGGGAACAGTTGACTGCACATGAGAAACTTTCTGCGAGTTCGTCATGGGATGGTCTGTTGTCGAAGCTTGACAGGCTCATGGGCCTCAACCTTTTGCCAACGACATCTTCCCTATCTGTTGAATCAATCTTCTCCCCAGACTTCCTGGCTCATCTGCGGAATGCCTGCCCAGTTCGAAAAGTTTCCTACGCTGGTCGCAACGTTGTTATCCATATGCGCAGGGGTGACATCACTCCAGACCTTCATCCGGACCGCTTTATTCCTAACCACGTCTATGAAGCAATTATTCGCTCTCTAATATCAACGCTTGGTAGCTCTATCAAGATCACAGTTCATTCCCAATCCAAGAGTGCCGAGCCCTTTTCAAGTCTTGAGGCTCTTGGAGTGCACTTGAAGCTGGATGCGTCTATGCATGATGCATGGACCGACATGATCACGGCCGACGTGCTTGTGCTGTCAAAAAGTTCATTTTCATATGTTCCTGCACTCTATAATCCCAATATTGTAATTTATCAGCCATTCTGGCACGCTCCGCTACCTCCCTGGATCAGTCTGGCGCACCCACAATGGGATGATCTGCTTCATTCTCTTCATCATACACTTCTTCCAATTGGCGGCAGAAGCTCATGACATATGTGCCTTCAGCAATCGATGGTTTGGCATCATTGGTTTAACTCGAGTCACATCCTCAAGAGCTTCATGCAGTTAAGGTATCTTGCATTCTGGCTGTCACGATATCTTGTCTTGGTCTTTATAAGCTCTTTCAAAGGCATCTTCCTTCGCATCCAGCTTCGCGCAAGCCGTCAGACGTCGGTCATTTATGTTGACTATCTAATTGGTCGCTTGGGGAGCAACATTCAGCAACTACTTGTTGCTATCGCACTTGCAGGCTGTTTTTCTGGTTAATTTTTGTTCTCCCAGCAAGCATGCAACAAGGTGCTCGCTTTGGCTGGGATACACTTGAAGCCCTGACTAAAATTGTAGCTCATGGCCACATTCCGTCACATGCAATGATAGTCAAGGTGGGCTACATCTGTTATTCTGACTATTCTTATTCTGGAAACTCCGGACATAGCCTATGGAGGCATGGTGTTTTACCCAGGAGAACTTCTATCCTGGTTGAACGACACTTCAGGGCGATGCCTGCAGCGATTGCATTGAGGTGTCGGCCGGCATTCAGTTGCCTCATTGATGATTCCCGGTGCAGGACCTCTTTCTGTTCGTGAAGCCTGCCTCATGATGTGGTCGTTCTTCGCCTAAGAGCCGGAGATGTCGCGGACTTGGCAAAGAGCGATTATCCGACGAATCCTCGTTGCTATTATGAGCAACTCAGCCGAGTGTTTCGCAGTTTGCCTATTGTTACTGAACCAGGTCCGACCCACGACCTCTTTGCTGCCATCGCCAAACTTTTTGATAGTCATCGGATTGTCAGTGGCGATTTCCCTGATGACTTTCATCTGCTTGCTAACTTTCTGATCTTGGCAGCTTCTGGTGTTGGCTCTTCCCCAATCGCGGTAGCTTTCGTCTTGAGACAGCTGAAACCCTTGTATGCATCAACTTTATTTCTTAGGGAGCATCTCACCCATTGTATCTTATAGAAAAGGGGAGAGTTTAATTGTTTGGGGTGCCAGGATTTTGTCACTTGTGGAATATTTCTTAGGATCGGGCAAAACTGCTCTACCAGTACAGGCCACTAATCTGTCAGTTTTTCGAATCTAAGGATCATCTGAAAAACCCGCTAAAATCAGTCCAGATCTAAGATTGAGACTGGAACGGATGGCGGCCCCTCTCCAGCTGGGCTTTACGGACTACGAGCAGATCTTTGCCAAAAAGAGGACGCGTCGTCAGCGCTTCTTGGATGAGATGGAGGCCACGGTTCCCTGGGAGGC
>NZ_NQKW01000035.1 GCF_002252625.1 Synechococcus sp. 1G10
GGCCTGATGGCCGTGGCGCATGACATCAACCAAATGCTCGGCTGGGTTGGTGTCAAATCCGCGCAGACGGGATGAATTGACTTTCAGTCAGCCCTGGCCTGCCTCAGCACCGGCGCCAGTTCGTCGTAATGAATGTCGAGCAGCAGTTTCATCCGCTCCCTCACCACCTTCAACTGCGGTTCGTCTCCCCACATCCCAAGCGCCTCCTCATGGGTCCAGAACATTGATCGGGGTGGCTCCCTTGGGTGGGGGCACACGGTGGCTGGTGTACTGGCTCAGTTCCTTGATCTTACCGAGGAGGATGCAAGGATTACCATGGGTTTTCAACGATCCTCAAAGCCCATGTCAGCTGGCTACTGGCCCGACCGCTGCCTGCCGTGATGCCCCATGGGATCAGACTGGAACTCTACGAAGCAGCGGGAGTCCATCCCTACGGTCTGCATCCTCAAGTCAGATCTGCACTGGCTTATCCAACCTTCATTAAAAATACTCCTCTCCAGATCATTGTGGATTCACGTTTCCCGCATCATACGGATTCTTCAGCAGTCACGTTGTTGAAGCAGCGTCTTGGCGAGGTTTTCGGCTCCATCGAGAGCAGTGCATCGGTCCACCAGCAGGAGATTGCGAATCAATTTTTTGGTGCTCACAACAAGATGAGCGCTTCGGAACTCCATCAGGTGCTTGTGAGCTGCTCACTGGAGGGCTGAGCTGTCGGTTGGGTTACAGCACGCCGTCAGAATCGATAGGTGGCTTTTCCGTAGAGCCCATCACCGAGTAACCAATCGTTCCACTCACCACCGTTGTTGTCGGTCTCGAACTGACTGACCCAGCCCAGCTCAAGAATCCAACGATCGCCCTGGATCCATCGAGCAAGCACACCGCCCGCGCCAACGGTGTCATCGAAGGTGACGGAGGGGAGGTCCGTGCGGATGGCACCGGCACCGATAAAGGGCACCAGCTGCAGGGCTTGTTGATCCTTGCGCCAGAAGGTCCAGACGACCTCCCCGGTTCCCAGCAGGCCGCTGTCGCCGCTGATCAACTGGCCGGGTAAGCCCCGCAGCCCCACATCCGAGCCGAGTGTGAACTGCATCGGTGAGGTGAGGGGATTAAGGGCGATCTGTCCACCTGCCCTGAGGTTGAGTTGCCAGCCTGGTGCGAAGCCCCAGGCTGCCGTGAGGATGGCGCCCAGGGCAGACGCTTCGCCTGGCCGAATTCCCACCTGGTCGAGTTCGCTCCTCTGTACAGCTGGTGTGGCGGCGCCGATTCCCTGGAGCAGATAGGCGTTGCCACCCAAGCCAAAGCGTTCGCCGATGCTTGTACCGGTCAACCCAAGCCGCAGATATCCCGACTGGGGAGCCCGAACGGCTTCGGGAAAGAACGTGGGATCCAGCCCCTTGCCTGCGAAGAAGGTGTTGCTTCGGTTCCAGCTTCCCCCTGCCGTGAGGCTCCAGCGCTGGCGCAGTGTTTCCTTGAACACCCATTCAAGTTGGCCCAGTCCCTGGAACTGGGTGCTTGAAAATTCGTCGGCAGGTGATGGCAACTCGATAAGATTTCGTCTGCTGTAACCGAAGGCCCCGGTCAGATTCCACTGATCCCCAAGCGGGTAGGTGTAGCTGATCGATGTGATCAGGGCGCCCAGGGAGGGGGTGTCGTCGGTATTCACCTCGCCGTAGACCAGGAAGGTGTCCCCCTCCGTAGCCAGATCTCCTTTCACCAGGGTGCCGGTCGCACGCGCCTCTCCGGACCCGTTCGACCCGTCGTTGCGCAGGGAGACTTCGCCACGCCAGGGCACGGTTCCAGGTTCGACGTTGAGGGTGAGCACTGCCTGGGAGACATCACTGCCAAGCCTGGAGAGACTGCCGCGAACGCTGGTGATCCCTGGGACACGGTTGAGCAGCCGCAGATCCCGTTCCACTCCAGGCAGGTGGAGCACCGCTCCCTTCAGGGGACTGATCAGGTGGGCCACCCTCCGGTTCAGCCTCAGGTCCTTGCCGTTGACGCGCAGTTCGACGACCCGTCCTTCCACGACGTTCAGAAAGCCAGGCGATGGAGTTGTCTGCGCGTACACCCGGGTGTTGACGTAACCATCTTTGACCAATCGGGCCGTGAGGGTGGCGGCGCAGGTTTCCAACTGCTGAGTCGGATCGGTGATACCACGGCAGGGGGCAAGGATGGTGTCCAGTTCTCTTGTTGAATATCTGGTCAGACCCAGGATCGTGGGGAAGTTGGTGGCCTGCGGTGCAGGGGGCTGGTCGTTGGGCGGAGCCGGAGTAGCGGGGATGGGGCCGGCAGGAGGAGGTTCAACCTCAATCGATGGTGCCTGACGTTCCTGCGTTGCCCCGGGGCGCTCCTGGCCAGCGTCCGGCCCGGGAAGGCGCACAGGACTGTTCTGAACCGGCGGGGCCACCAACTGGGCAAGAAGGAGATCAAGCAACGCTTTACTCTACGAATTGCGCGATATCTTCTCATGTGTGTCAAGTCGAATACCGCAAGAAGGGTAGAGAGTGAATTGCAATCGGTAGCCAATGCTGCAGATTGCAATTGTTAAGTGCATTATGTTGAATTGATGATTAGAGTCAATTAGACATGTCGCAAAGTGGTAAAAGTGAATAAAATTAATGCCACCTTATTTTCTCGCCCACGCACTCCATTTTCATTGTGAATTGTAGTAAGTTGACCATATTATTCCAGGCCTCCACGTGCGCCAAGCAGTTCTCATTAGGCGCCCTACTGCGAGCTGTGGCAGTGCCCTTCTGCGCAGTCGTCCTAGCAGCTGCCCCAGTAGAGGCAGGGGAAGTTAGAGGGATTGGTAGTGCTGATGGCGCTAGTAGCTTAGGTACTTTGGTCAACAACTTGAACGGGGACGAAGGTGGCTGTTCGTCGGGAGTCTGTAATGTCACCGAAGGAAGGGGTGTAGGCGACAATCTCTTTCATCGCTTTTCCAAGTTTGACACGAGGGGGGGCATTGAACGAGTAAATATTGACAATACTGTATTTATATCTCCTGATTTCTCTGTCTATAAAAATGTTATCTTGGGCGTGATCGATCCTTTGGGAAGTTTCATTGACAAGCCTATAGAGCTTCGCAGTCCTGGTAATCTCTTTTGGCTGTCTCCTGGGGGCATATCAATTAGCGGTTCGGGAGGTTTTCAGAACGTCCAGAATCTGAATCTCAGCACCGCTACTGGCCTGCAGTTTTCGGGAGGTAATGTAAATATTTTTGATGTTGTTAAAACAACCTCTGACCAAATCGTTGACGATAGTAATGCATTTTATGGATCCCCTGTCTTCCGAGGGTTTACAACCGATCCTAATACTCTAACAAGCCCCCCCCTTGGGCTATCGGTGAATGGGAGCTTGAGTATTGTAAATGGGGACTTGAATATTAGCAGTGGCCTTCTAACAGTCTCTAACGAACTTTTGCTTGACGCGCAGGGGGGTAATGTGTTGCTCCGATCTTCAGCCGTTAAAGCGGATGGCATCCTTGTGCAAACAGACAGTAGCATCATTGTGGATCGAGGTACTGTGCTGCAGTCTGTTGAATCCCCTCTGCTATTCTTTGCAGGCCGATCAATCAGTATTGATACAGAGATTTTCGCGAAATCTATGTTTATCGAGACTGGCGGTCTTGAACTTGGCCCTTTAGCTTCCTTGACCGCGACAGAGATAAGCCGACCTGGCCTTGAAGGCTTCACTACAACCATTGATATTCTTACGGATGCATTTGTCAATCGAGCAGGCTCCGATGCGTTGAATGTCCAACCGGGTAGTCGGTGGCTGATCGAATCAATTGAGCCTCGCAACTCTGAGCTTGGGGGCCTCCCGTTTGACTTTAAGGAATATGGCGTCTGCTTCAATGAATGCCCCGTTTCTTACCCGGGAAATGGATTGGTCTACGAAGTTGTTCCCGAGTTAAACCCTGTTCTCGGAGAAGTCCGCAAGGTCTATGATGGAACTGCGAATGCTCTAATATCCACTCTAGGATTTTTGGGCGCCCCTGGCGACTTGATCGATGGGGACTTCGTGGGTTCGGCTGATATCAACAATGCCTTTTACCTGACAGCCGGCACCGGACTCAGTATCCCGGATGTTGGCACGGGAAAGCGTGTGCAGCTGTTCGCCAGTAATCTGCAGATCCTCGCGCCAGTCTCTCCAGGGCGAACGGCTCCGGTCTATGGCTATGTGATTCCGTCGGCTACTACACCTTACGTGGGCGACAGAGGTGTCATCACCCCGAAGCCGTTGTCGGTTATCGGTACCAACGTGGAGAGCAAAATCTATGATGGAACCACGGCCGCTGTGCTCCGGGGGGGGCGACTGCAGGGTGTCGTGGGCAGTCAGGATGTGGGTCTAATCGAAGCCGGTTCGTTCATCACCAAGAATGTGTCATCATCGCCAATCCCTGTGGTGAGTAGCAGTCGGCTTACGGGCACAGCCAATCTCAGCAATTACTTCCTACTTCAGCCTAGTGGTCTGAGCGGATTCATCAATGCGCGGCAGCTTACCGGTACGATCACGGTCCGCAACAAGGACTTCGACGGGACTGCGGATGCCACCATTGCCAGCCGTAGTCTGAATCTCGACCGTGTGGTTGCCGGAGATGAGGTCAACTATATTGGAGGAATTGCTAGATTTAACAATTCCGACCCGGGCACAAACAAGTTGGTGACCGCCAGCGGTCTCGGGCTCAGCGGCAGGGATGCAGGAAATTACCTGGTTAACGACAATGCGGAGACCTTGGCCAGCATCAGGCCCTCCCAGCCAAAGAAGGAACTGGAGAGAACTTTGGTGGACATTGCTCCGATATCTCCCCAAGACCCCCTGGTTCGAGCCTCCTCACGTCGCAACGACGTGGCGGTCCTCCCGAAGAGCTCATCGGATCCCGACAATACGCTCACACCCAGCATCGTGATCACCGACACCAGATCCTCTGTATCCCCCCCCTTCGAAGGCCCGGACCTAGTGGATGGTCCTGATCTGGCCCTGAATATTTCGGACTTGTCCTTCATCACCCTAAGCCTCCAGCAGGCCACTGCCAGTTTTGTTGAGGGAGAAACGGCGGCTCAGCAAGATACGGCGAACAAGCTGGGCCTCGAGGATGAAACCATCGATCCCGATGGCACCCGTGTTGAGAATGTCCAGGCGATGCTGCGCAAGATGATGTGCGCCACACGCCGCGATCAGACATCCCCTGCCTGCCGGGAAAAGTCATGAGCTTCGCACGCACCAGCTTGTCGCTTCTTTCCATGTCGCTCCTGGCGCTCCCATTTGGGGTTGTCACTGTCGCGCCATCCCAGGCCGCTTCGTCGGCTCCAGCCCCCGCACCTGTGGGCGGATTCGAGCGATCGACCTACACCCCAGCCGTGCTGAGGGTCAGCTTCACTGGGGCCCCTGCCGCACAGGCGGCCAGCCCTGATACCACTCGTCAGGGCTTCCTCGACATCACTCTGATCCCTCCCCAGGGAGAGATCGTTGGCAAGCGTGTGCAGATCTCCAGGACTGCTGTTGCCTCTCTTCTGCAGGTGCTCTATCGCCAGTTGGCTCGCCAGGAGTCGCTGGAGGTGACTAACCCACGCTCGGCATCACGACAGCTGTACGACCTGCTGATCAGACCAGTTGAGGCTGACCTGAGAGCACGAGGTATCACCACCATCCTGATCTCCGCAGACGCCGGTCTTCAGGGGGTTCCTTATGCGGCGCTTCACGACGGGTCGACCTACTTCGGAATCCGCTACGCCTTATCCCTGACACCATCGATCGGATTGCTCCCACGAGTCGATCCCTCCGTCATGAAACCAAAGCGGATGCTGGCGCTGGGGGCCTCTGAGTTCAGCAATCTGGCCCCTTTGCCCCTGGTCCCTCAGGAGCTCAATCAGGTCACCAGCGGCAGCACAGCCGAAAAGTACCTCAATCGCTCCTTCACCCCTCAGGTGCTGCTCGAACGAGCTGGAGCTCCCGAGGTCACCATGGTGCATTTGGCGACCCACGCTGAGTTTCTGCCAGGTGGTGTGAGTCAGTCGAAGCTGTATTCCGGTACCGAGCCGATGAGCCTGGAGAGGTTCTCCTCCCTACGTCAGCGACGTCAGGGTTCACCACTCAAGCTCTTCAGCCTGAGTGCTTGCAGGACGGCTCTCGGTGACCCGAGCAGTGAGCTGGGATTCGCTGGTCTTGCCCTGCAGGCGGGTGCGGAGAGCGCTCTGGGAACCCTCTGGTACGTCGATGATGTGGCGACATCTGCTTTCTTCATTCAGCTCTACCGGTTCCTCGATGCAGGCCTACCGAAGTCGGAGGCCTTGCAGGCCACTCGGTCTGCTTTCATGAATGGCCAGGTCAGGTTGATCGACAATCAACTGATTGGTGTGGATGGAAATCCCTTGCTTTCCAACCTTGGCGTTGCGGCTCAGCAAGACTGGCTCCAACGTGGGCTTCAGCATCCCTATTACTGGGCAGGAATTCAGCTGCTTGGCACACCGTGGTAACGACGTTGATTGCTGGCCCAGGAGAAGTTCTGGTTTCTTAAGATGTCGTCCAAACACAGGACTTCAGCTTCATCATGGAGGAAATCAGTGATGTGAGGTCTTGAAAAGCTTATTCCTGTCGGCAGCGCTGGCACTGGCCTTCCAGTGTTCGTTCGCCCATGCCCAGACCGATCTGAATCTGCGGAACTCCTTCCCAGGGCGACGGGTGGGTGGGGCAACCCGGGGTGAATGCAGTGCTCGTTTCCTGGCCCATCTCGTTCCTGCCAGCAGCGTCTTCGCGCCTGCTTCCAGTGGCGTGCTCGGTCTGCTCATGGGGCCTTCCGCTTCGCCAAGATCCGTACTCCTTGAGTTCCGTCCCCATCACGAAGGCGACACCGCCTCCACACCGGTCAAGCAATCCTTGCCGGCCTCCGATGCAGCCGTGATGCTCTTCATGCGTCCGCCCTCCAAGGTGCCGACTGTCTGGGAGTCGTCTTATGACTGCGGGACCGTCAGCGGCGGCACGGCCACCTCAGTGGCTCCCGACGAGCTTTATATCCCTGCCGAAGCAGGCGCCCCACCAGCCGTCAGTCTCCTGATCACTGACGGCGTTCAGGATGATCGACGAGTTCAGGATCTTCTCACCCGCTTCCGACAGTCTTGCGGAGGCCAGATCTCCACCCAGGACGTGTTGGTGGCCTTCGACTTGAAGAAGCAGCTCAGTCAGGTTTGGCCTGAACGCCTTCCGGTGCGCTGTTTTTGAGTTCACCGATCAGTTCCCAGGTTTCCAGTGGTTCGGCCCTGCCTCGGATCGTGACCCGGCCCCATTCTTTCCAGGCCAATGGCCAGGTTTCAGGGAGCCATGCGCGGGTTGCGGCAGAAACCAGCACACGGCAGACATTCTCGTGAACCTCCTTGTCCAGGCTCTCCAGTCTGGAGGCGCAGTTCACGGTGTCGCCGATGATGGCGTACTCCAGTCGCTCGCTGCTGCCCATCGAACCGGCCAGGACGTACCCCGAATGGACGCCGAGGCGTAGTCGCATGGCTGGCTCACCCTCACGAGCCAGGTTCTCGTTCAGGAGTTCCAGGCCGGATTGAATCTCCAGAACAGCTTGGATGGCCGCGATCGCGTCGATCTCCGGTCCATCGCCCAGCGGGGCGCCGAACACAGCAAAGAATCCGTCGCCCGTGAATTTGTTCACCATCCCGGAGTGACGCGTGATCGCGGGAACGCAACAGGCCATCCCCCTGTTGAACCAGGAGAGCAGATCCGCCGGAGATTTGGTTTCAGCGATGGTCGTGAAATGCTGGGTGTCGGCGAAGATCACCGTGACATAAAGCTGTCGCCCTTCGAAACGGCCATTCGACAGTAGTTCGGTACGGTGCTCCCACAATTGTTTGGCAATGGCCGGCGAGGTGGACTGGCCGAGTAGTCGCTCCATCTGAACCCTGTTCTGCTGACTCACCACTCCCCGGCGTAACCAGGCGCTGCCAGCCATCAGCACCAATCCTGTGAGCGGTAGTGTGATCCCGATCCATATCCCCTGAACCTGTAGGAGCACCCCAAGTGCACCAAACAGCAACGCGAGAATCGAGACGCAGATGATGCTGCGTCGCAGTGCGACGAAGGCCTCACCCACCAGGATTCCGATCAGGATGGCGACTACATCGATCACCGATCGCTGCCAGCCGGTTGCAGTCAGAATTAGAAGTTGGGGATTGCCTCGCTGCTGGTTCAAGAGGGCGGCCGTGCGGAGTGCATTGATCTCTGCGCCGGGCATCAATAGGGGGGTATCCCCTGAAGTGAAGCGGGTGTGCGGAATCTCAAAGAGATCCCGAAGACTCGGGGCAACACTGCCGATGATCACGATGTGACTATCAATTTTGCTGGTAGGCACGTGACCATGGAGGGCGTCGGCAAGGCTATAGGTCGCAAAGGTGCCTGGTTGGCGAAATGGAAGCATCTGCTGGTATCCGGACGCATCGAGATCCTCGTAACCCCCCGACCGTTTTTCCAGCCAGGGCCCTGGATCCTTCCCAGTATTCAGTCTTCGGCGCAGGCTGTCATCGCCTGTGCCCACCTCCACTAGTCGTAGCGGGAAAGAAACTGTTTTCTCATCCTGATTGCCCACGTGGATGAGATCGCGGCGGATAACACCGTCAATGTCAAGAATCAGATCGTTGAAGGCCATGCGGCTGGGTGGCGTGCCGGGGATCGCCCCAATTCCTTCGGCTTGGTTGAAGATCGAAATCAGCCTGGAATTCCTCCGGAACCGATCCGTCAGGCAGCGGCGCTCAGGTCCGACTCCCTGATCCCGATAGAGATCCAGCCCCACCGCACTCGCTCCGCTGGCCAGCAGCCCATCGATGGTGCGGCAGAGCAGTCGATCATCGATGGGCCAGCCATAGGCGGCCAGATCCGATTCGCTGATCCCGATCAGGGTGATCGGCTCATTCCGGGCGGAGGGAAGCGGCTGTCTGGTCGTGATGAGGTCGTAGAGCAAAAGATCTAGCGATTCGGCAATCCGACTCCGCTGAATGCCGAACAGCAGCAGGGCGGCGACTCCATAGGGAGTCAGCCGGCCGGCGAGCCTTTGGAGATTCCTCCCGGAGTTTTCCGAGCGAGCCAGGAGTCTGGACCAGGCCAGCCGTCTCTGCCAGCGTGGTGCCATCAGCCCATCGTTGACGGGGAGAGGCCAGGTCCCGGAGCGTCTCCAGGCTGGCAGTCGAGATAGGTGCTCTGGCGCAGGCTTCCTTGAAGGTGGGCCATCAGCCGCCGGGCGTCGCTCAGGGGCAGGTCGCCCCGCCCGATCGCCGCTTCGCTGGCCACCCGCAGGCGCTCAAGCAGCAGTGCCGGATCGTGTTCCATCGCCTCCAGCACCTCGGCATTGGTGTTGCCCCTCACCACATGGTCGACCCGGTAGCGGCCGTTGGCACCCAGACGGATGTGGACCGCATTGGTGCTGCCGAACAGATTGTGCAGGTTTCCCATTACCTCTTGGTAGGCGCCACCGAGAAACAGGCCGATCCAGTAGGGCTCACCCGAGCGCAGCTCATGCAGTTCCAGCAGTGGCTTGGCCTGGCCGGGGCCGATGAAGCGGGCCAGCTTGCCATCGGAGTCGCAGGTGAGGTCGGCGAAGCTGCCCAGGCGGCTGGGGCGCTCATCGAGCCGGTGGATGGGCATCACCGGGAAGAGCTGATCGATCGCCCAGGTGTCAGGAGCGGAGCGGAAGATCGAGAGGTTCGCGTAGTAGGTGCCCGCCAGGGCAGCCTGGAGCGCCTTCAGGTCGTCGGGGATGGGGGTGGTCGCGCTCCGGTTCTCCAGCTGGGCGGCGATCGCCTGGCAGCAGGCCCAGTAAAGCTGCTCGGCCGCTCCCCGTTCGGTGAGGCTGAGGTAGCCCAGCCGGAAGGCGGAGAGAGCGTCCTGCTTGAACTTGATGGCGTCGTTCCAGCCCTCCTGCAGGTGGTCGATGTGACCAGGGGCGTCGAGGACGGTGGCCTGGATCGAGGCCAGGGTGTCGCGCAGGTTGCGCACGATCAGCGGTTCCTCCCCCTGCGGCGCCGGCTCCTCACCCTGAACGCCCCCGGTGCCGAGCACATCGAAGATGAGCACGCTGAAGTGGCTGGAGATGGCACGGCCGCTCTCGCTCACCAGGGTGGGCAGCGGCACTGAGCGGGGTTCGCAGCACTCCCGCACCGTCGCCACCACGTCGTTGGCGTAGTTCTGCAGGGAGTAGTTGGTGGAGGCGGCGGTGGCGGTGCGGCTGCCGTCGTAGTCGATGCCGAGGCCGCCGCCCACATCGAGATAGCCCATTGGCGCCCCGAGCTCGGCCAGCTGCACGTAGATCTGGCCCGCCTCCTGCAGGGCGTCCTTGAGCACGGCGATGTCGTTGATCTGGCTGCCCACATGGAAGTGGAGCAGGCGCAGCTCGCTGAGCAGATCAGCCTGGCGCAGGGCCTCCACCGTGGCGAGCAGATCCGGCACTGAAAGGCCGAACTTTGCGCGCTCGCCTACCGAGCTGCCCCAGCGGCCGGTGCTGCGGCTGGCCAGCTTGGCGCGTACGCCGATCAGAGGAGCGGCCCCCAGATCCCGGCTGGCACGGATGATCCTCTCCACCTCATCGGGCTGCTCAATCACCACCACCGGCTGGCGGCCCAGCCGTCGGGCCAGGATTGCCGTCTCGATGTATCGCTGGTCCTTGTACCCGTTACAGATCAGCAGGGCCTCGGGGTCCTCCACCAGGGAGAGCGCGATCAGCAGCTCCGCCTTGCTGCCGGCCTCCAGGCCGAAATGCCACTGGCGGCCGCTCTCCACCAGCTGCTCGACCACGTGGCGCTGCTGGTTGCACTTCACCGGGAACACCCCCTGATAACGGCCGGTGTAGCCGTACTGGGCGATCGCCCGCTCGAAGGCGGCATGGAGCCGCTCGAGCCGGTCTTCGAGGATGTCGTCGAAGCGGATCAGCAGCGGCAGACTGAGGTCGCGCCCCTGGAGGCCCTGCACCAGATCCACCAGATCCAGGCAGCCACCCCGCTCTCCCCGGGGCTGCACCATCACGTGGCCCCGGGTATTGACTGAAAAGTAAGGGTCTCCCCAGCCGTCGAGGCCGTAGAGCCGGCTGCTGTCGGCCACGCTCCAGGCTTGGTCCACAGGAGCGATGGCGACAGTATCGGCAGGCATGCGCGCGGGGGAGGGAGTGATTCAACCCTCCCGGTAACTTTAGTCAGGCTCACCAGGCGTTCAGAGCCCCAGCGCCCGGCCCTGCTCGGGGTTGAGTTCTGGCGGGGGGTCCAGACAGATCCTGATCGTATGGCGCAGGGAACACAGTGGGTTGGCTTGCCAAGCGGCAGGCCCAGCGCAGACGATGGCTCGATCATCCGTTTTCCCTTGCCATGGCCACCGAACGCACCTTCCTCGCCATCAAGCCCGATGGGGTGCAGAGGGGGCTGGTGGGGGAGATCCTGGGCCGCTTCGAGCGCAAGGGGTTCAAGCTGGTGGGCCTCAAGCAGCTGGTGCCCAGTCGTGAGCTGGCCGAGAGCCACTACGGCGTGCACCGCGAGCGCCCCTTCTTCGCCGGCCTGGTGGAGTTCATCACCAGTGGCCCGGTGGTGGCGATGGTGTGGGAGGGCGAGGGGGTGATCGCCAGCGCCCGCAAGCTGATCGGTGCCACCAAGCCACTGGAGGCCGAGCCCGGCACGATCCGGGGCGATCTGGCGGTGAACATCGGCCGCAATGTGATCCACGGCTCTGACGCTCCCGAAACCGCCGTCTTCGAGATCGGTCTCTGGTTCCAGCCCTCCGAGCTGAGCGACTGGACCCCCGCCGATCAGGTGTGGCGCTGCGAAGATTGAGGGGGCAGGCTGGGAGCATCTGCGCTCTGGT
Source organism: Synechococcus sp. 1G10 (assembly GCF_002252625.1). Taxonomy (GTDB): domain Bacteria; phylum Cyanobacteriota; class Cyanobacteriia; order PCC-6307; family Cyanobiaceae; genus Regnicoccus_A. Next base: position 11,842 of record NZ_NQKW01000035.1, read on the forward strand.
GCCATAGCCAGCCTCAACCCTCTGCTCCCACTGGCCTTCACTGGCGTGGTCCTGCTCGCTGGGGTCCTGCCGGCCCAGACCAGCGGGGCTGTCTCTTCCAGGCCGAAGGTGGTGGAGGTGCCCTCCAGGCCGGCCTACGTCATCCCGCCTCGGGAGAAGGAGTCCGACGCCCGCACCGGCCAGAGCCTGGTGCCCTCCACGGTGTTGCGCACCCGCAAGCCCGGGAGGATTCAGGTGGCGTTCCCCGATGGCCGTCGATTCCGGTTGGGGGGCGATTCTCTCGCCTTGATCGGCCGCCGCGACGTGGAACTCAGACGCGGCCAGATCATCGGTTGGTTGCTGCCCGGCCGCACTGGAGGGGCGCCCCTGCGGATCAGGACACGGGTCGGTACCGCCTCAATCTCAGGCACCACGGTGTTCCTTGAAGCCAGCCCAGAGCGGCTGCGGATTTTCAGCTGGGAAGGGTCGGTTCAGGTGGAAGCCGTTGACGGTCAGCGCTTCACCCTCAGCAGCGGTGAGGAGGTGATTCATGAGAGGGGCGCCTGGAGTGGGCCGCGGCAGTTAAGCCGGGCCGAGGCAAACCAGCGACGCCGTGCCAGCACCTTGCTCCAAGGTTTCAACTCACCGATGGAAACCCTGCCGGCCTTGGAGCGGGAGCTGGATCGCCTTCCGTGAAGCGTGCCCGTGTCTGGTGGCTGGCGCTGGTCCTGCCCCTGGTCGTGGCGCTCCCTGCCTGCCGCGACACCCCACAGGGGGCGGCTCTGGCCCGATTCGAGCGCCTGGCCCGTGGCACGTTCTTTCGCTGGCGGGGTCCCCGGCCAGCGCCGCGGGATCCCCTGATCCTGGCGATCGACTCCGAGTCCCTGCGCCTGGCGGATCTGCTGGGGTCCGATGAACGCCAGGCCTCTCCGCTTTGGCGACGGATGGCCCCCTGGCCCTGGCCCCGCGCGCTCCAGGCGGAGCTGGCCGCCACCGCCCTGCGGGGTGGCGCCAGACGGGTGCTGGTCAATATCGAGTACAGCCAGCCCAGCCGCTACGGCCCGGCCGATGATGCGACTGCTCTGGCGCTGCTGACCCCCTGGAGGGAGCGGGTCCATCTCGCCACCGGTTACACCCTGGAGCAGGGGCAGGGTTTGGAGCAGACCAAACTGCGACGTCCAGTGCTGGACCTGGGTTCACCCGGCCTCACTACCCTGTTGTACGCGGACGATGGGGTGGCGGAAGCGGTTCCGGGTCGGCTCTGGTGGCGTGAGCAGCTTGCGGGATTTGCGCCCCCCAAGCCGCTGCCCATGGCCTTTCTGGTGCGGCCGGATGCCCTGGATGAGGAACCGCTTGGCCTCAACTACCGCGGCCCGGCGGGCACCCTGCCAGCGCTGCCGGCCTGGCGGATTCAGCAGGCCCCGGCGGGGATCTGGACGGGACGCACGGTGGTGATCGGCGCCACGGCGGCGGAGCTGGGGGATCAGCAGGAAACGCCCTATGGGCCCATGAGTGGCAGCGAAGTGCTGGCCACGGCCGTGGGCAATGTGCTGGAGGGCGATGGGCTGCGTTCGCTTCCATGGGCGGCCGAAGGTTTGCTGCTGCTGCTCTGGGGTGCTGGCGCTGTGGTGCTCCTGGGACGGCCGGCGGCGGCCCTGGGCACGGCAGCCACAGCCGTCGCGCTGATGGCCACGGGCCTTGGCCTGGCCTATGGGCTCTGGCTGTGGGCCCAGCTCAACCTGCCACTGGGTGCCCTGCTGCTGGCCCCCCTGCTTGGTGGCGGCCTGCGCGTGGCTGGCCAGGCCCGTCAGGAGCTCCATGAGCGGGCCTACCTCCACCAGGTGCTGGCTCGCCGGATCTCCCCGACCCTGCTCAACGACATCCTGCGCAACCCCGCACCGATCTGGAACCAGGCCGGGGGCCAGCGGTGCCGCTGCGTGCTGCTGTTCAGTGATCTGGTCGACTTCACTCCCCTGAGTGCGGCTCTGGAGCCGGCGGAGTTGTTCGCCCTGCTCAACCGTTACTTCGAGGTCATGGCGGAGGCGGTGCTGGCGGAGCAGGGCTTGCTTGACAAGTTCATCGGCGATGCGGTGATGGCGGAGTTCGGTGTGCCACGCAGCCGTGGCGATCAGATCGAGGCCAGGGCAGCAGTACGCGCCGCCCTGGCGATGCACCGTGGTCTGAGTGACCTCAATCAGCAGCTGGCCTTGGACAATCGCCCCCCCCTGCGCCACGGCATCGGCCTGCACGTGGGTGAGGTGATCGCCGGTAATCTCGGCTCCAGCCAGCGGCTGGAGTACACCGTGGTGGGCGCCAGCGTGAACGTGGCCAGCCGCCTGGAGGGCCTCACCCGCCACTATCCCCAGCATCCGATCCTGATCAGCGCCGAGCTGCTGGCCCTGCTGCCCGGGGAGCTGGAGGTGGAGCCCCTGGGAGCCCACCAACTCAAGGGCTGGCCTGAGCCGCTCGAGGTGCTGGCCCTGCTGGGACTGCGTGGTCCAGCGCCAAGGGAGCCAGCAGAATGCCCATGACTGAGTCCCGCTCTGCCTGATCGTCCCTCTGCGGAATCGCCCATGTCGCCGTCGTCTGCTTCCGTTGGTGTCGGAATTCCCTGGAGGCAACCGCTGCTGCGGCTGTTGGCTTTCGCCAGCCTGGTGGTGCCGTTGCTGCCCACGCCGTTGCTGGCCGCCGAAGCGGCCACGGTGCGGGAGATCCTCGATGGCAAGGAGCTGTTCATCGACACCCGTCAGGCCAAGGTGAACGACAAGGCGTTCACACCCCAGCAGGTCAGCACCCAGAACAGTCGCGGCCAGCTGGCCTTCCCCTCCGGTGCCGCTGGCCGCCTCAACCGTTTTTCCCTGCTGCGCCTGGGCCAGGACTGCTTCCTGCTCAGCAAGGGTCAGGTGCTGGTCTCCGGCAAGCAGGCCGGCTGCACCCGCTCCTCGCGCCTGAGCGTGCGGGGCACCAACTACCTGCTTTCGGTTGATGAGAGCGGCGGCTCCGAGCTTTCGGTGCTGGAGGGCTCGGTGGAGGTGGAGCCTCTCAGTGACGGGGAGCCGGCCCCTGGCGGCTCAACCACTGTGAATGCCGGCGAGAAAGTGCAGCTTTCCCCGGCCGGTGTGGTGCTCACCCTGCTCAAGCTCAGCAGCGGCGACTACAGCACCATCCTGGGCGGCCCCCTGTTCGAGGGCTTCACCACTCCCTTGCCGGCCTTCGGATCGTTGGAGAGCTACCTGCGCTCCAACCTGCCCTCGGTGACGATTCCATCATTGCCGTCGGCGCCGTCGGCTCCTTCGATTCCCTTCTTCGGTATTCCGCGTTTCTTCTGATAGGGGATCCCCGCCATGACCCGGACCCGCAGCCTGGCTGCCGCTTCCCTCGGGGTAGCCGTGCTGGCGGGGGTGATCAGCGGCTGGCCACTCGGCCGCTGGCGTGACTGGGAGCGGGGTCTGGAAGACCAGATGCTAGTGCTGCGTGGCCAGCGCCGGCCGCCGGCTCATGTACTGGTGGTGCCGATCGACGATGCCACCCTTCAGCAGGGCGACTGGTACCAGAGTCAGCCGCAGGAACGCCCGCCCGCCTGGGCGGTGGGCACGGGCACCCTGCCCTGGCCCCGGGCGGCCTACGGCCTGCTGGCCTCCCGCCTGATCGAGGCCGGAGCCAGTGTTGTGGCCGTCAATGTGGTCTTCGCTGGCCCCAGCGGCCGGGGTCCCGCCGACGACCGGGACCTGACGGCGCAACTGCGCCGCTATCCCGGCCGCGTGGCCCTGGCGGCCGAAATGCTGGAGCCCGAGGATGCGCGTACGGGGTCCTCCGGCCTGACCCTGATCCGTCCGGAGGCGGTTCTGGAGGCCCTGGGCGGGCCGGAGCGCCTCGGGCTCGGCAACACCCTGCCGGCTGAACCCGGTGAGCCGCCGCGTCACCCCGAGGCCTATGGCCGCCGTCTGCTGCCGGCCAATGGGGTGGAGCCCTTCCCCTCGCTCTCGGCCACCACCCTGCGCCTGGCGGGGCGCAGCAGCCGCCAGCACGACGCCGTCATGGCTCTCAACGTCTACGGGCCGGAGGGCACCTTTCCGCGCATCCCGGCCTGGGAGGTGCTGGACCCCGGCCGTTGGCGGGGCCATCCCCTGCGCCCCGCCGTCCGCGGCTCCGTGGTGCTGATCGGGCCTGTGGTGTCCCAGGGCGAGGCCGGCAACCCTACGCCGTTCGGCCGTCTCTCAGGCCTGGAAATCCTGGCCACCGCCACCGCCAACTCTCTGGGGGGTGATGGGTTGGCCCCCTGGCCCACCGCTGCGCTGTGGCGGGCTCTGCTGGCCATGCTCCCACTGCTGCTGGTGAGCGCGGTGGCCCTGCGGGGCCAACGCCTGAGCTGGCGACTCGGCTGGGTGGGCGTGGGCCTGCTGGCCCTGGTCCTGGCGGGCTGGTTCACCTTCTTGCACGGCCATCGCTGGCTGCCCCTGCTGGGGCCCGCCGGAGGTCTGGTGCTGCTGGGCCTGCTCTATGGCGGTGAGGCCTATCAGCGGGAGGAGTCGGAGCGGCGCCGGCTGCGGCGCACCTTCGAGCGCTATGTGGCTCCCAGCGTGGTGGCGGAGATCCTGGCCGATCCGGCGGCGGCGGAGGGCATGCTGCGCGGGCGCCTCAGGCCGGTGACGGTGCTGTTCTCCGACCTGGTCGGGTTCACCCAGCTCACCCAGAAGCGCGGCAAGGAGGGGCACACCGAACTGCATGTGCGCCAGCTCAACCGCTATCTCGGCGCCATGGTGGCGGTGATCACCGACCACGGCGGCACGATCGACAAGTTCATCGGCGATGCGGTGATGGCGGTGTTCGGCTCGCCCCTGGGACGGGGTGAGCGGCAGGAGGCCCTGGCCGCCCTGCACTGCGCTCGGGCCATGCATGTTGCCCTCGAAGAGCTCAACGTGGCCTGGCGGGCCGAAGGGATCGAGCCACTCAAAAGCGGCATCGGCCTGGCCAGTGGCCCAGCGATGGTGGGGCAGATCGGCAGTCCCCAGCGCCTGGAGTTCACCGTGATCGGCGACACAGTCAATCTCGCCAGTCGGCTGGAGGGCCAGACGCGCCCGCTGCAGGTGCCGGTGGTCTTCGATGCGGCCACCGCCGAGCTGGTCAGGGGGGAGTTGCCCGTGCGCCCGCTCGGCCCGGTGCCGGTGAAGGGGATGGGAGAGATTCCTGTTTACACCTTGGGCAACGAGGAGCCCCCCCCCGCTGAGGTCTAAGCCTCCTCCAGGCGTGGAGCCCAGCGGCAAAGCACCTCCGGCTGCCAGTCCTGGTAAGTCTTATGGCTTTGCAGATACTCCAGCAACATGACTGTCCTGAACGCAAACAGATTCCCCTGTCATGCAGGAGCAGAAACCAGTTTTGGCAGGCATCCGGCAAAATAGTTAGCACTTGTTGATGCAAGGTGTCAGTCGTCCCGCTTGTAGGCGGACAGCAGCTGCCTGAATAGCCAACTCAAACCAGGCACAAGCCACGAGATTTACACCTCTCCAAGGGAACCGGACCGTTTCACATCCGAGGCAGGCAATGCCTCCAAATCACCTTGACAGGTCGATACTGGCCTCCCGTGCGCTGGAGTACACCTGCTCTAAGCCCTGTTTTCAAACTGCGTCGATGTACCAGCGCGAACTATTCGAGGAGTGGAGGCAAGATTTGGCCCTGGTCGGCCGGCTGTCCGGTCTGCCATTGCCCCTGCCGGCGAAAGAGCCCTGAGCCGACGCCTTTGTTCGCTCACCCAGACCGATAATCACGGCATGGGTCATCACAGTCGATATAGGGCACCTCGAAAAATAAGATTGACTTGCCAGAATGCTGCCATGCAGATACAATAGATGCGTTGAAAATACCAAATCAATGGGGCAGCGTGGCTTT
>NZ_NQKW01000008.1 GCF_002252625.1 Synechococcus sp. 1G10
GACGCCCATCGCTACCGCGGCAACGGGGCCGGAGCGATGGCGACGCTGCGGACGGCAGCGCTCAACCTGCTCCGACTGGCTGGATTTCAGTCGATCAGAGCCGGCATGCAAGCCGTAACTCACGACATCGCGGCGCTACTGGCGATGGCGACGAGAAAGCCAGCACCAAGCTCGAGTTAAGACTTTGAATCAGCCCTGGGTGCTGACGGGGCTGTGGATGGGCTGGATCTATCTGCCGGGGTTCCAGGGGCTCTTCAGCCCAGCCAACCCGATCGGGATGCTGGTGGGCGTCAAGCTGTCGCTGCTGGCCGGCACTGCCGCCCTGGCCCTGCACGCCCGGTTGCGGCTCATCCCCAACCTCACCGACGAGACCCTGGGCGGCCTGGCATGGCACATCCGTGGCATCACCGCCTTGGCCATCGCCTTCGTGGTGGTGGGGGCCTTTATCCGTCTGGGGGGCCTGAGCTGAGCTTGGATCCAGCAACTAGCCCTGCCCCCGCCAGTGCCTGCGTCAGCCGCGGCTGCACGAACTCGATGAAGGCCCGCGTGCGGGCCGGCAGGCGGGTTCCGCCGGGGAGCAGCAGCTGCACTGGCGTGGGTGGGGTTGCCTGATCGTCCAGAAGCGGCACCAACCGTCCGGCCTGGATCGCCTCATGGGCCAGCAGGCCAGGCAGGCGGGCGATGCCCAGGCCCTGTTCGGCCGCCGTGCGCAGCACCACAAAGTCGTCGCTGACCAACCGGCCGCTGACCGTGACCTCGCTGCTGCGGGCCCCGGCGCCAAACGGCCAGCTGCTGCGCACCTCCATCCCAGCGCGCGAGAAGCGCAGACAGGCATGGGACGACAGATCCGAGGGGCGCTGCGGGGTGCCGTGGCAGGCCAAATAGGCGGGGCTGGCGACAACGCGGTCGGAAGCGCTGCCGATCCGCCGGGTGATCAGGCTCGAATCCCGCAGCTGCCCGGCGCGGATCGCGACGTCAAAGCGCTCCGCCACCAGATCCACCAGGCGGTCGCTGAGAAGCAACACCACCTCCACCGCCGGATAGGCCTCAAGAAACTGGCTGAGCACCGGCGCCAGAAAGAGTTCGCCGATCGACACCGCGGTGGTGATCCGCAACCGGCCCCTGGGTTCCCGCTGTAATTCCGTCACGGCCTCCTGCGCCGCTTCCAGCCGGGCGATCGCCGCTTCTGCCTCCTCCACGAAGGCCAAGCCCGCGTCGGTGAGCGACAGCTTGCGGGTGGTGCGCTGCAGCAGCTGCACCCCCAGCTGGGCCTCCAGCTCGGAGACCTTGCGACTCACGGTGGTCTTGGGCATGCCGAGCCGCTCGGCGGCGGCGCGGAAGCTGCCCGCCTGCACCACGCGCACCAGCACCAGGGCGCCGTTGAGATCAAACTGACCCATATACGGGACAGTTTATCCCGATAATGAGGGATTGTCCTGCCCGTGGATTCATTACAAGGTGAATGGGCGCAGCGATCCCCTCGTTGCATCCCCACTCCCGATGTCCGTCATGACCACCGCCACGCACCCCTCCCCGCTCACCCTGCCGGCCGGCACCCATGCCCTCTGCAGCTGCGGCCTGAGCAAGAACGGAGCCTTCTGCGACGGCAGCCACCAGGGCAGCAGCCATTCCCCACGCATCCTCAATCTCGAAGAGGAGCAGACCGTTTATTTGTGCAGCTGCTGTGATTCCGCCAAGCAGCCCTTCTGCGATGGCAGCCATCTCCAACTGAGCGCCTCCACACCCCAGAGCCAGGGCCCGTGGTGGAAGTTCTGGGGCTGATCAGATCTGCTGCACCGCACCGTTTGCCCTCTCCTGGCCACACCAGGAACCTGTTGTCACCCATGACTCCCTCACCAGCCCCTTCCGTTCTGTTCGTGGCCCATGGCTCGCCGATGTTCGCCATCCGGCCCGGTGCGGCTGGAGCGGCACTTACGGCCCTGGCCGATGAGTTGGCGCGGCCTAGCGCTGTGCTGGTGATCAGCCCCCACTGGGAAACGGAGATCGCCACGGTTGGCACAGCCAGCCAGCTTGAGACCATCCACGACTTCGGGGGATTCGATCCGGCGCTCTATGCCATCCAGTACCCGGCTCAGGGTTCACCTCAGGGAGCGCAAGAGGTTGTGGCTGCGCTGGAGGCCGCCGGACTGCCGTTGCGCACCGATGCGCAGCGTGGCCTCGACCACGGCGCCTGGGTGCCGTTGCGGGTTTTGTTCCCGCAGGCCGACGTGCCCATCGTTCCCCTGTCGATTCAGCATCACGGCGGTCCTGATCACGCCTTCCGCGTGGGCCAGGCTCTGGCGCCCCTGGCCAAGCAGGGCTGGCTGATCGTGGCGACGGGCAACATCACCCACAACCTCCGCGACTGGCAGCAGGCCGAGATGGGCGCCTCCATCGACAGCAGCTACGCCCAGCGCTTCTCGGACTGGATCAATGGGCAGCTGCTCAGTGGGAACACCGCGGCCCTGCTGGACTACCGGCAGCGCCAAAGCGATGCGTTGCGGGCCCAGCCGCGCGACGAGCATCTGCTGCCGTTGTTCACCGCCCTCGGTGCCGCCGGGGCTGGAGCACAGGCACATGCCATCCACCGCGGCATCACCGATCACGTGATCGCGATGGATGGCTATGCGTTCGAGCAGACAGCAGCTCAATAGAGAACAGCACCGCAGCGATCGCGCTCTTCATCGGGGGCAACAGCCCTTCATAAAGGGGGGGCTCAACAGCAAAGGGCTGCAGGGCGGACCACCGGACGGATGCTGCTGACGGCAGCACTGGGGCCGCGGCGCATTCGCACCCGAACCGTGCAATGGGCCGGCCCCAGGTGTTCGATCAGGGCCTCGCGGGCCTCGTGCTGCAGCTCCTCGAGGGTCGGGGCGGTGATGTGGATGGGCAGGGTTTCGGCCTGGGCTTCCACCAGGTGGCCGGGACGTTCAGCCTCCAGGCGGAACACGACCTCACGCATGCGGGGTATCTCCTTCTTTCCGGCTCCATCCTTGGCCCGCTGAGGCGTTCCGGCAGGTGCGGCCGGATACGGGGAACCGGCCCTGCGGGCACCTGTCGCTGCATGGTCAGGCGAGCCAGCCCCGCCCAGCTGCCAGGCGTGCGGCCTCCTGCACGGCCGTGATGCAGCGCTTGGCGCGGCGCTTGGCATCGTCCTGGCCCTGGGACCGCAGCACGTAGGCCTCCATCGCTTCCGGTGTTTCGATCAGTGCCAGCAGACCCGTGGTGCGCGCACCGAGCGGGCCATCGGCGAGCAGACGGCTCACCAGCCCGTAGTCCCAGAGCTGATCACCTGTCGAGCCTGGAGCGAACAGCTTCTGGCGCAGCACAGCCAGCAGCGACTGCTTGAGGGCATCGAGCTGGCCGGGCCGCAGCCGGCGGGTGTTGGGCAGGCCCTCGCCCGTTCCGGCGGGGATGGCGGCGGGGCGATCCTGGGCGTGCTCCACGCTCCAGCTGAGGCCCGTTCCGGGTAGCCCCACGGTGGTGCGGGGGGCACCACTGCGAGCCACCGGGATGTTGAACGAGGCACCCCGGCCGCCCAACGAGATCGAGCTCAGGCCCCCCTTGGCGAAATTGAAACGCAGTGGGCCGAGGCGGGCGGAGCGGCGGAAGCGGAAGCCCATGGTTCTGCGGTACGCCCTTCTGGCCCAATCCCAAGGCTGCCCTCTGAACTGGCAGGCGGCAAATTCATGCACCCAGCGCATCGAAATGGCAGCGATGCGGACTCCAGCAATGGCATCCTGCTGGCTGACCCTGCTGCTGGCACTGGTTGCCGCCTTGCCGTCTGCCGGATCGGCCCAGACTGGGCAGGCAGAGGTGCTCTCGATCGGCGATGGCGACACCATCCGCGTGCAGCAGGGCCAGCAGCGGATCACGGTGCGGCTGGCCTGCATTGATGCGCCCGAGATGGCCCAGGCCCCCCATGGCGCCAAGGCCCGCAGCTACCTGCAGAGCCGGCTGCGGCTGGGCTCCAGCGTGACCCTCAGGACCCAGACAGTGGATCGCTACGGCCGCACCGTGGCTGAGGTTTTCAGTGGCGTGAACATCAACCTGGCACTGGTGGAAGACGGCATGGCCTTTGCCTACCGGAAATACCTGGGCCAGTGCGATGCCAAGGAGTACCTGGATGCCGAGTTCCGGGCCTCCCGCAGCCGCTATGGCGTGTGGCAGGTGCCCGGCGGCATCACCCGCCCCTGGGACTTCCGCCGCAGCCGATCAGAAGGGCGATCAGCAAGAACGACAGAGTCGATTCCTGGTGGCCGGAAGTATCGCTGCAAGGAGATCGGCTCTTATCAGCAAGCCCAGGTGCTGTTGCGTCAGGGACACACCTATCTGGACTCCAATGGTGATGGCGAGGCCTGCGAAAGCCTCCGATGAAGGGACGGGCACCCGCACCTTCTTGCTCTGGCAGCGATCTGGCTGGTCGTTAAGGTCCGGCCAACAACGCCTGCGCAACATGGCTCTTACTGGATCTGACCTGCTCGCCAAGGTCAAAGAGCTTGGTGATGCCTCCAAGTCGGATCTGGTGCGAGCCGCCGGCTACCTCAGCACCAAGAAGGACGGAAGCGAGCGGCTGAACTTCACGGCGTTCTATGAGGCGTTGCTGGAAGCCAAGGGCGTCAGCCTTGGAGATGGCGGTGGCAACGGCAAAGGGAAGGCCGGCCGCAGCTTGAGCTACATCACCAAGGTGCAGTTCAACGGCAACCTCATGGTGGGCATGGCGTACACAGGCCAGCTTGGCCTCAAGCCTGGTGATGAGTTCGAGATCAAGCTGGGCAAGAAGCAGATCCGGCTGATCCCCGTTGGCGGCAGCGACGATGAGGATTGAGGGAGCATTCACCTCTGTTACGGGTGGCATCAAGGCCTCAGGCGCTGTTGGCTTGAGGCACAACTTTCCCTAGCGTTGCTGCCCCTGGCACAGGGGCAGAGTGCACGAAAACAAGCTCGTCAACGACTGCCTGCGCCGCCACGGCGGTGCACTGCTGTTCATGGCACCGGAGTGGAGAGAAGACCAGCGTGCGGTGCCATGCCAGATCTTGGATGTCTTTGCGCTGCAGGTGGTGACTGGTTTCACCCGTGACCCGCAAGGAAAGTTGCTTCTGGAGGCCCATCCCTCGGTTGCGGCTGGCCGCAGCTGGTCGCTGGCCAAGGCCGCTCAGCTGGCGCGACTTGATGCCAGACCCGAGCGGTGGGTGGTGCTGCAGCGGAACAACAGAGCCTGGGGGATGTTCTGGGCAGCTGGTGGACTGCATCGCTGCCGCCAGGAGCTGCTGGAGACCTCGCAATCGCCAGCACTGAGCTCCGCCATCGTTCCGGTGACGCCGGAAGCAGTGCTGCGGCTGGTCCTCAATTTGGACACCGTTGACACATCACCCGCCGTGACGGTCCTCCAAGCCGATGTCGCGCCTGCAGCGGTGGGAGTCACCGGGGTCCTGAAAGCCGTGCTGTGGACTTCCCTGGCCTGGCTTGCCGCGCTGGCTCTGACCGCTGCCGGCTTCCTGGGAGTGCTGCGCGAGCAGGACCGCAAGCTGGAACTGCTGTTGGAGCGGCTGCCCCCGCCGGCCGCTGATCGCTGATGACCACACAGCCCCATCTCCACAGCCCGCGCTACATCGATGCCCTGGGCTGGGCCGCCCAGTTGCATAGCCGCCAGCGGCGCAAGGGCAAACCCGTGCCCTACATCTCCCATCTCATCGCCGTAAGCGGCCTGGTGTAGGAGGACGGCGGCGATGAGGAGCAGGCGATCGCCGGCCTGCTACACGATTCGATCGAGGACGCCGATCAGGACGAGGCCTCGATGGCACCACCTGGTACCTGCTGCGGATCCACCAGACCCTCAGCCCCTGCGCAGCACGGCCTACGAGCGGAAAATCCCAGCGGCATCACCCCGGTGGTGTGGGCCATGGACTACCTGGAGCGGCAATAGCAGAGTTCAGAGCAGGTGCCGATGTGTGTTGGGGTCGGGGCGGGGCGACCATGGAGACGCGGCGGTTAGGCAAGTGCTTGGGCGCACCACCTAAAGTGAGTGAGTACTCACTGGTGGCGCGTGGGCAGGGCTCCCTCCATTCCAGCGGCCGAGCGTCGCGCTCATGCGGTGCGGGCCCTGTTGGAGCTGGCCTGCAGCGTCGCGCCTGACGACATCAGCACCGCCGCCATCGCCCAGCGGATGGGGGTCAGCCATGCTGCCCTGTTCCGCCATTTCCCCAGCCGCGACGCCCTCTGGGCCGAGGCGGTGCAATGGGCCACCACTGAACTGGACCAGCGCTTCGATGCTGTTGGAACCGCCACAGACGATCCTCTTGAAGCGGTGACGCTGCTGCTGCAGTCCCACGTGGGGTTTCTTCAGAACCATCCTGGACTGCTGCGGATGTTCTTCGCCGAGCTCCAGCGACCTCAGACAAGCCCGGCCAGGGAGGAGGGCAAGGCTTTCATGAATCGCTTCAGGCAGCGCCTGGCGTGGCTCATCGAGGCTGCCCAGCGTGAGGCTGCCCTGGTGTCCGCCATCGAACCGCTCGAACGTGCCGGTCTGCTCGTAGCCATCAATCAGGGGCTGATGCTGCAGGGGCTGGTGCAGAACAGCCTCGAGGGTCTGGTGGAACGGGCCGGCAGGGCCCATGGGCTGCTGCTGGCCGACCTCAGGCCCGGGCGTACGGCCGCGGCTTGCCCAGCAGCAGCACCAGGGGCAGCACCAGCAGAAACAGCACTCCCACGGTCCTGAACACATCACCGAAGGCCAGCAGCGATGCCTGACGGTTCACCTGATCGCTGAGAATCCGAAGAGCTGAATCGTTCCACGGACCCTGATCGGGATAAGGAGAGTGCAGTAGCATCTGGAGCTGATACAGCCGCTGCTGCACCAGCGGGTTGGTGATGTTCAGATGCTCCACCAGCTGCGCCCGGTGCACTTCCCGCTGGTGGTCGAGCACCAGGGTGAGCAGGGCGATGCCGAAGGTGCCGCCCAGCTGGCGGGTGAGGTTGTAGAAGCCGCTTCCCGCCCCCACGTCCTCCCTAGGTAGCGGGCCGAGCGTGGCCAGGCTCAGTGGCAGGAACATCATCACCGTGGTGACGCCGCGCCAGATAAGGGGCCACCAGAGCGACTCCTCACCCGTGCCGGGACCGATGCCGCTCATCCAGAACATGGTGCCCACCATCAGCAAGGCGCCGGTGGCGATCAGAAGCCGGGGATCGATCCGGGTCACCACCCGGCTCAGCACTCCCATGAACAACGCAGACGCCAGGGCGCCCGGGAGCATCAACAGGCCGGTCTGGGTGGCGGTGTAGCCCAGCACGCTCTGGGCGAAGATCGGCACGATGAAGATGGTGCCGTAGAGGCCCAGGCCGAGCACGAGGGAGAACAGGCTCCCAGCCGCCAGGGAGCGGTGGCGCAGCACCCGCAGGTCAACGGCAGGGCGACGGCGCCACAGCTCCCAGACCACGAACATCGGCAGGCTCACCACCCCCAGCACGGTCAGTTGCACGATGCCGTGGTCGTTGAACCAGTCGTATTGGTTGCCCTGCTCCAGCACCATCTGCATGCTGCCCAGCCCCACCGCCAGCAGCAGGATCCCCACGGTGTCGATGCCGCCGCCGCGAAGCCGATCCTCAGGCCGATCAGGCTCAAGGAAGGTGAGGGCCAGCAGTGCCGCCAGGATGCCGAATGGCAGGTTGATGAAGAAGATCCAGCGCCAGCCCAGGCTGTCGGTGAGGTAGCCGCCAAGGGTGGGCCCGATCGCCGGGCCCACCAGCACCACGATGCCGAAAAGGCCCTGGGTCATCCCCTGCAGGTGGGTGGGCACGGCCCGGAAGATGATGGCCTGAGCCTTGGGCAGCAGGCCGCCGCCGAGCAGCCCCTGCAGGATGCGCGCCAGCACGAGCACAGGCAGGTTGGGCGCCAGGCCGCAGAGCACCGAGGCGGCCGTGAAGCCCACCAGGCAGAAGATGAAGTAGCCGCGCTGGCCGAACACGTTGCTCAGCCAGCTGCTCAGTGGAATCATCACCACCGTGGCCATGGCGTAGCCGGTCACCACCCAGCCCACCTCCGCCAGGGTGGCGCCCAGGTTGGCCTGGATGTCCACCAGCGCCACGTTGGTGATGCTGGTGTCGATGATTTCGAGCATGGCGCCCAGCGAGGCGGTGACCACCACGGCCCACTGGCGTGGGGTCAACCCCTTGGCGGGGGCCGGCTCCACCAGGGAGCCGGCGGTGGCGGTCACGGCTGGCGCACCCGCACGGTGGCTGACAGACCCGGCACTAGGGCTTGGCCGATGCGCCCGTCCGATCCGCTGGTGGGCAGCGGATCGAGGGCGATGCGGGCCGTCACCCTCTGCACCACCTTGGTGAAGTTGCCGGTGGCATTGTCCGGAGGCAGCAGGGCGAAGCGGGCTCCGGAGGCCGGCGCGATGCTCTGGATGTGGCCATGGAATACCTTGCCGGGGAAAGCGTCGAGTCGCACTTCTACCGGCTGGCCGGTCTGCAGGGCATTGAGCTGGGTTTCCTTGAAGTTGGCCTCCACCCAGGGGCGGCTGCCCACCAGGGTCATCACCGGCTGGCTCGGTACCACATGCATGCCCGGTTCGGCCTGCTTGGAGCCGATCCGGCCGGCCTGCGGCGAGACGATGCGGTCGTAGGAGAGCTGCAGGCGTGCGGCGGCCACGCTCACGGCGGACTGGCGCACCTGGGCAGCGGCGGCCTCGGCCTTGAGCCGGTCAGCCCCCACCTGGGTGATGCTGGCCTGGGCCTGCTGGCGGGTGGCCAGGCTGCGGGTGGCCTGAGCTTCTGCCTGGCGGTAAGTGGCGCGGGCCTGGTCCACGTCCTGCTTGGACACGCCGCCCTGGCGCAGCAGGAACTCGAGCCGGCTCAGAGCAACGCGGCTCAGCTCCAGCTGGGCCCGGGCTGACTGCTGGTCGGCGATGGCCAGGTTGCCGCTGGCCGCCGCGGTGCCGGCGGTGACGCCGGCTTGGTCGGCCATTGCCGCCGCCTGCCGCTGGGCCTGAGCCAGGTCGGCCTCGGCCTTAAACAGGGCTGCGCGGTCATTGCGGTCGTCGAGGGTGAACAACAACTGGCCGAGCCGCACGGTCTGGTTGTCCTTCACCGCCACCATGGTGATGTTGCCGGGAACACGGCTGGAGATCGGGGTGAGGGTGCCCTGAAGCTGGGCATCGTCGGTTTCGACCACGCCCCAGTGGTCGATCACCCAGCCGCCGATCCCGGCCGTCGCGGCAACCACTCCCAGTGGAATCGCCAGCAACCTGGCGTGACCCCACTTGCGACGAGGGGCGGGTGCCGTGTAAGTCACATCCCCATTGGTGGGTGCCGTTTTCAGCGCGACGGCGGATTGGGAGCGCAGGTCGACGGAGGCCACGGCCCTTGACGAGTGAGTGCTTGCTTACATAGCGTATCTCTCCCCGGCAGGGCGAGGCGCTGGCTTCTGCCCCTGCTGCAACAGCGTCTCGACGCTGGCCCCCTTAGCTTTGAGGGATCACTCTCATTCCCCTGTGCGGAGCACGTTCCTGCGCTCAGCTGATTTCGCCGACACGAAGCCCGGCGACAAGGCCACCGGGCTCTGAAGAAGTTTGGTTGATGGGGGGCGGAGCGTCCGGCGCTAGCTGCGCCGGTTAGTTACCACCACCACTGCAGCGTTTCGCCACCAGCGCAGCAGTGGGTGCTGTCTTAGCGTGTGATCAATGTCTCCTCAATCACCAGCTGAGCAGCTTCCCCAGACCGCTCCGTCTTGCAACGGCGCATCGATTAGACATCGCCATTGATAAACCCCACGGCAGAGGTGGGGCGTGAGTCCCTAGATCAAGACGCCAGCATCATCTCTTCGCCAGCGTGCGGCCACGGGGAGTCCGATGGCCAGCACCAGCTCACGCAGCATTCCCTTGCTCGCCTCTATCGGCACCGTTGCCGCTGCAGGGGTTTGACCGAGCCCATGGCGATCGAACAGCACGTGCATCAAGGGCCTGGCACCGTGCCCCGGATGGCATGGGCCCGCGCTGAAAGGGTGATCGGGCCGCTGCCGGCCGGCTGCAGGCGGGCCCGCAACAAATCGCGGAAGCCGGAGCGTTCCTCCTCGTTCATGGCCGTGAGGGCCTGACCAGCGCTCGGGCCGCCAAGGAAGGTATTCCAGAAGTCATCGAAGTCGCCGAAGGTGCGTTCCACAGCGATCGCTCTCGTCTGGATGTCCCTCAAGCCGGCGGTGATCCAGAGATCCCGCAGCACCTCAAAGCGCGAGGCCTCCGGACTGGGGGGCATTGGGGTGGCGCGGCCGACGGAGCTCAGTGCTTCCGTCACGTCTCGATAGGGGAAGCCCCCGCCCTCCATGTCCCAGGCGTAGGCGGCCACGGTGCCACCCGGGGCAACGACACGCGCCATTTCTGCCACACCTTGCGCCGGTTGAGGCACGAAAAAGATCACCAACGGCATGACCGCGAGATCGAACGCAGCGTCCTGGAACGGCAGGGCCATGGCGTCGGCGTTCACAAACTCGACGCTCGTCAGCAGAGGATGCTGCCGGGCGAAGGCGAGTTGCGCTTCCGACGGGTCGATGCCGACGAGCGAGATCGGTGCGCTCTGTTCAACGATCAGTTGCGTGAAGGCGCCATTGCCACAGCCCACATCCAGCCAGCGCAGACCGGGCTGCGGCGCGATCCAGCCCAGAAATTCTTGGCCGGCGAGGCGGCTCCAGACCCCCATGAAACGGTCGTAACCGGCCCCATCGGTGAAGCGGATGGGTTCACTGGTCATGGCCATCAGGTTCTCACAGGATTCAAAACGGCGCTTCTCTCACGATGCCAGCAGATGCTCGCGTCTGGCTTCGTGAGTGATCCTTGAGGTTCCCCCGGTTCATTGGACAAGTCGGTAAGGGTCAGGCCATGACCACCAGACTTCCTCGTCTATTACGAACCTGACGATCAGCTCCACCCGGGAGGTGGGCAGGCTCCCTTCTCGCGCCGCTGTTCCTCTCGGTACCTCTGCTTCTGACCTCAATTCCACTGGAAATTCCCGAGGGGAGAAGGGGGCATGGCGTCCTTTTGCCGATTTCCCGCTTCAGCGAAGCAAATAAAAGTGGCACAGGGTTTTGCTTCGATGGTGCCACTTCCGTGCCACAGGGGTTTCCGAGGCCCAGGTAAGACAGGGCTTTTGAGGGGTTTGGACTTTATTGGGTCCTGGCTCATGTTGCCGCGTGTGAACAGCTCTCTGGCGCCATCGAGCAGCTGCCGCTTCAACTGGCTCACCTGGATGGGGTGGATGGCGTGATCTTCGGCGATCTCCTTGATCGTCTTGCGGCCACTGATCGCCTCCATGGTGACCCTGGCCTTGAACTCGGGGCTGTGGGTACGGCGCTTGCTCATCGATGGGAGCCCCTTTCAGGGGCAGTACCCCGCCTCAAAGGCTAACGATGGGACCTGTCCAGAAAAGCCAGTCCACCTCACTCAGTGAATCCAGAGATTGACGTTGAGTAGTTCAGAAAACGAAAGTAGTATCGACAGACTCCTGACACGAAGAGCAGTTCAACCGAATTTCCGATGAACCCCCGGTCGAAGAACAGCAGATGTGTCTGATGGTAAAGAGGTAACATCCATAGGCGATACCAAAAGATCACCATGAAAATTAAAGGCAGGAGAAAGAAAGAGCAAAACGTCAACACCCCAAGAAGTTGGTATGGGTTGATTGCTAGAAAAACCGCCGAATCAGCTGGACAACCATCGACGTTTACAATAGCATTATTAATTATTATTATTTGGGGTATTACTGGACCGCTGTTTGGCTACAGCGATACGTGGCAATTGGTGATCAATACCGGAACAACCATTATCACCTTCTTGATGGGTTTTTTGATTCAAAATACTCAAGGCAGAGACACAGATGCAATTCAGATCAAACTTGACGAACTCATTCGTACAACCAAGGGAGCGCGTAAAGACATCATTGGACTTGAAGACCTGAGCGAAGATCAATTAATATTAATGCTCAAAAGATATAAGAAACTGACCAGGGCGACAAGAAAATTGCTCTTAAGGAATGCCGATGGATCATTCCAGGAATATGAAGTTCCGAATGGAGCAGGTGAAAAAGAAGAGACTCCATGACATAAGTGATCTTTGATTGATAAGCGTGGACCCTGCACCGCTGGAAACTTTTCAGGGTGTGCAGATGCTTCTGACGTGGACCCCAAAAACTGAACCAGGCCATATGAGAGCTTCCCCACCGAGCGGACTTCTTTCCTGACGCAGGGGGCCCTCAGGTCCTGCGCACAACCACCACTCCATGGATGGCACGTGCCTGCAGCCCATGGCTGGCCAGCAGCGCTCGCAGGTCCTGCAGGGTCATGCCACTGCGGGCGACCTGCTCGGGACTGAGCAATGCCCTGGTGGCGGCTGATTCGAAGACGTTCTCCTGGGTCCAAAAGCGGTAGCGGCCAAAGCCCGCCGCTGGCGGGGCCGGCACCGCCAGGCTGTTGAGCACCATCACCATGCTGGCCACGCCGCAGTAGGCGGGATTGGCCTGGGTGAGGAACTGCTCGGCCAGCGGTCCGTAGTCGGCGCGATCGACGCTCTGCATCAGCAGGGTCTGGCCCTGGGGCTCCGGCAGGGGGATGGTGATCACCGACTGGGCAAGGGGCGGTGGGGCCCAGGGGCAGCATCGCCGTCAGAGCGACACCGAGCCCGCCGCAGAAGGCCACGGTTGCCCGTCGCCGTAGTGCCTTCTGGTGGTGGAAGGACCCGGTGGATGACCGTCGAGGTGTCGGAAGCACGGATGCGCAGGTTGTGCTGGATTCTCTCCAGCGCCAGGCCCATCATCGTCGCGTCCTTCTTTTAGCCCCCCCTGGCCTCGCGCTCATCAGGCATGAATCACGCCGGAGGGGCCTTAGCGCCCTTTCGGTTTTTGACCCTCTCAGAATTGGGCAGGGCCTATACGGCTTTGCTTGGCCTCAAATCAGCGGGCGCGAGTGACGTCGAAAAGGGATCGACACCAAGCGCCGACCTCAGAGCCTGTGGCCCGTCCATAACAGCTGCAGCCTGTAGCTCATCTGATCAAGCAGCAGTTGCAGGGCCGTGGCCCCTGAGGGCCTGCCGTAGGGCACAACGCCTCCCGGCATGAGCCTGGCTACCTCCCGGGGGTCAAGCGCCGCCAAAGGTTGATGGCGAACCAGTGCAAGAGCGGTGGCGATGGCCAGTCCTTGGCCCACCGAGACGTTGAACTCCACGATGCGGCCAATCCCTTCGCCGGGTCCGGCATAGCCAGCGGCTGGCCCCAGCACCGCGAGGTTGTCGATTTCCCGGGGCAAGGTGTGGCGGTAGCCGAAATTGAACGTGGGCCTGGCCTTTGGCAGCAGCCTGGACGCATCGCCGCGAAAGTCGAGGGGATAAGTGAAGGTCCCTAGGGCCTCTGAGCGATCTACCCCGCCGACGGCCATCTGTCCAACACCTAGGGATTGAGCGGGAAGCGCAATCTGGTCGGCGGAGCGCACGTACAACTCCGGCATCCAGACCACCTTTGTGGCCCCAAGGCTGCGAAAGAACCGCGTTACAGCTGTAGCTGGGGGCCGCATCCAGGGAAGCGGACGATTGCCGCCCGCCAACACCTGACGGTTTTGTACGGCGTCGTTGGGAAACAGCAGCGCGTTGAAGCTCAGACGACCCGGCAGCAGGGCAATGTTGGCCTGATCCAACAGCACTCTCCCTCCCGCAGGTACAGGCCGCCAACCAGACAGACCATGGAAGGCCACGGTCAGGGCGGGGCTGCGCACGTCAGCGGAGTCGCTGGTGCTGGGGTAGGCGAGCGAGAAGCGCCCCCCTTCGTCGAGCAGGTCGGCCAGCAGGCGCCGGGGATGCTGGGAGTAGTCGGGCCACCAGTGCAACCAGCCTTGAGCCTGAAGATCACTTGGATCGAGCAGACGGCGGCTCAGTCGCTCCTCCTGGCGCTGGAGGTCATTGAGGGAAAGACCTTCTACCTCGAAGATCCAGCCCAGGGCAAGGCTGTCGTCGCGCAGCGTTCGTGGCCCAAGACCCTCAAGAAACGCCACATCACTTCGGTGAGCTACCTGCGCACTTAGGCTGGCGTCGATGAACAGATCGGCCCCAAGGCTGCCGTAGCGGCTCGTGCGCAGCGTGCACAGCCGAGGTCCCTGCCGCTGGACCCCCCAGAACTTGGCCCGTGGCAGCACAGGTATGCCGGCAGCTGCCAGGGCCCGGCGGAACGTTCGGGAGGCCCGGCGGGGATCCACGGCCACCACTCGTACGCCCATGAGCCTCAACATGCGTCCGTAAAGCTCAGACGAAGCGGCGAACGGCCCCAGCAGTGCGCGCATGTCGCGGGGCACCTGGTTGCGATCCAGGTAGGCCAGGCCGGACCGGGCGATAGTGCCCCCCAGGCCAGCGCTTATGTCGGCATCGCTCACCACCAGCACCTTCGGCATGGATTTACCCCCCAGGCGCAGGAGCTGACGCCGTACCTCCAGGGCCGTCATCAGCCCGGCAGGTTCATCGCCAAACACGATCACATCGGCGTGGCGTTGACCCTTGATCTGGCAGGTCGCCAAGTTGCGCGGCGGGGTCGCTCTAGCGGCGGAAGGGAGCAGTGTCGTCAACTGGAGAGCCAGTGCCAGGGCCACCCCTAGGCTTTTGCTCCCGGGGTCAATGGCGATCGCTTGCAGAGGTCGAACGGGCGATGCCTGTTGGGTGCCGTGAGCCTAGGAAGGCGCACCGCTGGGCTCCTGAGCCCATGGCCGCTGTTGGCCGCCTTGGCGTTCGTTTTCGGGGGCACCGAAGCAATCGTCGGTTCCGCCGCCGCACAGCCCATCGCATCCCCGCCACCCCAGTCGCCCCTTGAGCGCCGCAGAGAGGGACCTGCGGATTCACTTGGCGTCTGGCTCACGACCGTGGACAGCGCCGTGATGTTCGATCCGGAGGCCGCCGCTCGGGCTGTGGAGCTATTCGCACGCCAAGGCGTGACTCGGGTCGCCGTGCCCATTTACACCGGGGGTTACGCCTATTGGCCGGTGACAACCACCAGCAATCCTCTACAGCTGGCCGTCGATCCACGCCTGAGCGATCCCCTCGCCCCGACTCAGCTGCTGAGGGACCTGCGCGAAAAAGGCATACAGACCCTGGGCTGGATGGAATTCGGGCTGATGGCGCCGGTCGACGCCCCCTGGCTGGTTGGGCGCCAAGGGCTGCTGCTGCAAGACCTGAATGGCCAAGTGCGTTGGAGCGAGAGTCCAGGCCTTGATCGGGTCTGGTTGAACCCAGCCTTGCCGGAGGTGCGCCGGGCCCTTGTGGCACTGGCGGTGGATGCCTGCAGGCGGTTGCCGCTCGATGCCCTCCAGTTCGACGACCATCTGGGCTATCCGGCCCGTTTCGGCTACGACCCGGCCACCCTGGCCCTGTGGCGGGCCACCCCGGCTGGCCGTCTCCAGCCCTTGCCGACTGCCGACGATCCGACCTGGTTGCGTTGGCGGGCGGGCCTGGTGACGACGCTGCTGGCGGAGATCCGGCAGGGAATGGCCAAGGCCTGCCCGGGGGTGGCCCTCTCGGTGTCGACTAACCCGATGCCGTTCTCGCTCGAGGCCTATCTGGCGGACTGGCCGAGCTGGGTGAGTGCGGGTCTGGTAGATGAGGTGGTGGTGCAGATGTACCGGCGGGACCTGGGGGCCTTGCAGGGGGAGTTGGAGCGGCCCAGCCTCCAGCAGGCCGCCCAGCGGGTGCCGATGCGCATCGGTCTGCTGGCGGGTCTGAAAAGCGCGCCGAAGGATCCGCAACTGTTGCAGCAGGAGCTTGAGCTGGTGCGCCAGCGGGGGTGGACCGGGGTCGACCTGTTCTTTTATGAGTCGGCCCTGCCCTACCTGCTCAGGCCCACACCGGCGCCAACCCCTAGGGCAGAACCCCGCCCGTCGCCATGAGGGGCGCGGCATCTGGTTCTAGGCGATCGTCTTCTTTGATCGGCCTGGGCCTTGCCGGTCCTGGGCACCTGAGGCGAGGCCGTTAACGGTGCAATGGATGGCGACGTTGCGACACGCCGGGGAGGTCAGTGATCCGTCGAGAGTGTTGGAGCAGGGACCGGATCGTCAGCGCGCTCCTGACGCCTGACCAGGGGGAGTGTCATCCATCGTTGGGCCTCCGAAACCGATGTACCAACGATCGGACGGCCAGAGGGCAGGGGCAATAGGGGTTAAGGGCTATCCGGATGACGGCAGTAGATCAGACGGGTCTTCGGCTCGCCATGGGCGGACAAGTGAGCCTGCTGCATGGCTTTCGGGCCACTTCGGCCCTACCGGTGGGTGCATCGCGACGGGGTGTGGGTTCGGGACCTTGTTCAGTTCCGGCATCGACGTCGGCCCCGCGCGCACTGCAGCCTGCAGGAGCCGAAGGCCAGTCAAGATAGTCCAGGCACGCCGCGTCGTCAGGGAACCACGAGCGCATTTCCACGAGATTTACGGGGTGGTGCACCCCAGCCACCGGCGAAGAAATCACGGGACAATCATAATGCCGTCATCCGGATACCCCATTAGGGGTTTATGCCTGAGGCAGGCACCCCCGAGCACTGGCCAGCCGGCCTGCTTCCTGGACCGCCTCGATGCAGCGATGGGCCCGGCGCTTGAGATCGTCCTGGCCCTGGGACCGCAGCACGTAGGCCTCCATCGCTTCCGGTGTTTCGATCAGTGCCAGCAGACCCGTGGTGCGCGCACCGAGCGGGCCATCGGCGAGCAGACGGCTCACCAGCCCGTAGTCCCAGAACCGATCACCTGTCGAGCCTGGAGCGAACAGCTTCTGGCGCAGCACAGCCAGCAGCGACTGCTTGAGGGCATCGAGCTGGCCGGGCCGCAGCCGGCGGGTGTTGGGCAGGCCCTCGCCCGTTCCGGCGGGGATGGCGGCGGGGCGATCATGGGCGTGCTCCACGCTCCAGCTGAGGCCCGTTCCGGGCAGCCCCACGGTGGTGCGGGGGGCACCACTGCGAGCCACCGGGATGTTGAACGAGGCACCCCGGCCGCCCAACGAGATCGAGCTCAGGCCCCCCTTGGCGAAATTGAAACGCAGTGGGCCGAGGCGGGCGGAGCGGCGGAAGCGGAAGGGCATGGGGCCGCACCGGCTCAAAAGCCAAGAAGAGGCAGATCCTGCCTCTTCTTGCCCGTGCTGCAGTGATTCCTCTTTGAGATACCCCAATTCGGCCTAGGCCGTCAACATTGCTGACGTTTCCGGTGGGCGCTATGCGTAACACGCTCCTAGGATTGATTTTGAGCGAAGGCCCATAAGCCCCTCCTACGGTCGGGGCGTTCGTCCATTCCAAGCACAGGTGTGGGTTATGGAAACGATCGAGATTCCGGAGAAGCAAGCCATGGTGGAGGCCCTCAACCGGATCCTGGAGTTGGAGCTGGCAGGGGTGGTGAAGTACACCCACTACTCGCTGATGGTGTACGGCTACAACAGGATACCGATTGTGTCGTGGTTGAAGGGAAATGCCACGGAGGGTTTGATGCATGCGCACAAGGCCGGAGGAATGGTCACCTTGCTTGGTGGACATCCCTCGCTGCGCATTGGCACCCTGCTGGAAACCCAGAAGCACGACATTGGCGACATTCTTCGCGAAAGCCTTGAGCATGAATCGATGGCCCTGAAGGCCTACTATGAATTACTTGCTCTTGCTGAGAATCGATCAGTTCTGCTGGAAGAGTATGCTCGCGAAATGATTGTCCTTGAAGAAATGCATCTCGATGAGGTCAACAAGATGCTGCGTCGCCCTGGGGAGCTGGAGCCATTTTCAACGTGACTCCCTGCGCCTGAATTCCGGGTCATTCAGCCTGATCCTGATCGGGCGGCCGGACCGGAGGGTTTCTCCTCCCCTCTCTCAAAAAAGTTTCCGAATCCCCTCCCCACCAGGCCCGCCAATAAGCCAAAACGGCTCTGACTTGCCACCCTGAGATCAGCGTTCAATAGTCTGGGGGCTGGCTGATGTGGGTCTTCCTGCCAGAGGGATTCGTATCGATCGTGGCCGACAGGAGCGACCCATCTGGTGGTCGGCTGCTGGTCCGCGCACGCCGGCGGGAGCATCTGGAGGCCTTTCTCGGGGGGCCTGAGGAGCGGATCGAGGAGAACCCTTCGGCTGACTACAGATGGAGGGCCTGGGTTCCTTACAGCGCCCTGGGAGGCAGAACTCCCCATGAGGTCTACATTGAGACAGAACCCTGTTCCCCCCGTCCGGAGTTAACGATGTCAGGGGTCCGGGCTGTCCAATAAAAGCCATCCAACTCAAGCTTCACCTCGGCCACGTGAATTGGATAGGGATGTAAGTGCTCACCAGTCTCTGGCTACCTCCCATCTCCGGTGAACATCCACGGCTTCTGGACCCGTTCAAGGCGGCCATGGATTTCCCACCAAACCAGCAAGTGCTGCTGGAGCTCCTGAATTTCAGCTGGACCACTCACTACCTGGCGGAGCCCAGAACAACTTCGATCGCATCCACCGCTCCATGGGCTCCACCGGCTTCAGCAGCTTCTTGGGCGAGAGCTGCGGCCGAGATACGAAACGATGGCTCCTCCAAAACTCGTCTGACTGCAGACCTAATGGCCGACGGTTCCGGAGTTGCAGTCGCCAGATCAATCGACGCACCGGTCAGCTGCAATCGCGCACAGACCTCAGGCTTGTCCTCGCTCTTACCAGCGGTGACCATCGGAATCCCGTGGCGCAGTGCCGCCTGCACACCCTGAAACCCACCGTTGGTCACAACCACGGAGACTTTCGGCAGCAGGATTCCATAGGGGATGTACCCAGCCGCCCTGGCATTGGGCGGCAGGGGACCGAGGGCATCAAGCCCCCCATCAAGGCGGCCCGTGCAGGCCACAACCAGCACAGGCTCATCCGCAAGTGCCTCAAGCGTGGGGCGCAGGAGCTGAGTTGGGTCATTGCTGATGGTGCCCTGACTGACGTGAACCACCGTGGTGTTATCGAGTTCACCCCACCACGCCGGAGGTGCGAACGCTTCATCTTTGTTCTCCAGCAGAGGTCCGACAAAGACCACCTGGCGTGGACAGTCTGGCCTTGGATACTCAAAGCTCTGCACCGTCCCGCTGAGAACGAGGTGCGGTGAGACAACATCAAACAGCCAGGGCCGCATCGGTGGCAAAGACAGAGCTGCTCTGGCTTGATCAGCGCTGCGGCGCAGCGATCGGAACAGCACGTTGCGTACCAGACCCTGCAGCAGTCGGTTGCGGATCCGGCCCAGCCAGGAATCATCCGGAGGCAATGAAAGCCCAAACGGTGCCAGCGCGCGACTGGGCAACGTCAGGACGGTGCAACACAACTGAACCCAGGGACGCCCGGTGCATTCCGACCACCAGGCACCCGCCATCAGAAAGCTGTCGCACACCAAAAGATCTGCGGGAGACTCCTCGTGCAGGCGGATCAGATCCCTGCAGAAGCCCTCGGAGGGGCTGATAAAGAACGTGCCGAGATCAAAGCGCAACTTCGCAAGACCGCGCAGTCGATCACGAACAGCCTGCAGGTTTTCGGGCACAAGATCAGGGCGGGAGTAATCAAAGCCCTGCTGGAAACCACAAAATTCAGCACCCGTACCCTCGACGCGGTCCCGGAAAGCCGCTCCAGCCAGCCAGCGCACCCGATGACCACGGCTGACAAGCTCCCGGGCAAGGGCCAGCATCGGCTTGACATGGCCGAATACCGGGACAGACAGCAGAAGGATTTCGGCCACAGGCTGTTCAGATCACGTCTTTGGATGATGGTTGTTCGCTTCTTCCACCGGAGTAGTGGCATCTCGCTGCCGATCTCCAACCGATCACCCAGCAGCACCGCCCCAAGCTCAGCGACCAGCTCCTCACGGGCATAGCGCGGCTTCCCGAAGGCACCGCCCAGATCCCGCTTCAGGCGGGATTCGTGGCCTGTGGAGTGGATCTGCTCATGGGCCCAGGTGGCGCAGAATGGACCGGGTGAGTGGAAGCTGGCGCGATCGGGCAGCTGGATCCGATCGATGCCGGGCAGATAGCAGGCCCGATCCCCCCCGAAGCTGACCGGCACCGGCCAGGCAGCCACCACGGCTTCCGCCGCTTCCAGGCGCTCGGGCTCCGGCCTGGGCTCCACGCCTTCTGCCGCTTTGCGTGCTTCGATCAGGCCGGGAAGGACCTCGCCCTCGAGATCGGCGGCATTGAAGACCGCCACCGGCCGGTAGCTGGCCCAGCTACGCACGTTGACTTCACCGCCTTCGCCTGGCTCCTCGCGGCTGTGCAGCTGCGGCCGCAAGATGTGAACCGCCTTGCTGCCCTTGCGGGGGAAGATCCCGAGCATCTTGGCCTCGGCAAAGCCGCACCAGAACGGCAGAGCAGAACCTCGGATGTGCATTCCGAGCGTGAGCAGGATCGGATTGGCGCCGCGGTAGCGATGACCCGAGATCAAGTTGACGTGGTGGCCACCGCCAGTGCCATCCCATGGCCGCCGCCAGGGGGCCGAGCCGGCCTCCATCAGCTCGATCAAGGCGGCAACGATCTTTTCCTCGGCCGTGGGGCCAGCGATGCTTTTGCGGGAACGGGACTTGGACGCGGCCATGAAAGGCAAAGCGCGGGACGCCCGAGTGGTGCCCCGCGTAGGCAAGGGCGGCGACGGCGCCTGTCGCCAAGCCGCTTGCGTCAGCCCTTGCCCGTGGGGCGACCATGAGGAAGCCCGTGCAACTGTTCCCATGCCCCTTCCGGGAGGCGGGCGCTCGTTGTTCTGAGGTGTGGGACCGCGGGCCATGCTGCTCGCGAGCGTGAGAAGGCCACGGTCTTTCGACTACGATGTACTCACATACCCGTACGTACAAGTCAGAACGCCATGGACGTGCTTCCCAGCAAGGTGTTCATGAATGGCAACAGCCAGGCCGTGCGCATCCCCGCCGAGTTCCGACTTGCCACCGACCGGGTGCAGATCACCCGCAGCCCCAGCGGTGATCTGATCATTCATCCCTGTCCGCCCCAGCGTGGCCAGGCCCTGCTTGACACCCTCGCGGGCTTTGAGCCCAGCTTCGTGGCCAGCCTGCAGGCGCTGCAGGCCAGTCCGAGCCCGGTGCAGGACCGGGAGACCCTTTGATCTACCTGCTCGACACCAACATCCTCATCTACCTGATCAAGAACCGGCCGCCGCAGGTGGCCGAGCGCATCGATCAACTCGCCGGTGACGACAGCCTGGCGATGTCGTTCATCACCTGGGCCGAACTGCTGCGCGGTGCCGAGGGCAGCCAGCGCCGCGAGGCCACCCTCCAGCAGCTCGATGCCCTGGCCCGGCAGATGCCGGTGCTCTACCCCGATGGCCCTGCCATCTGCCGCCATTACGCCGTTCAGGCCAACACCCTCAAGCGGCAGGCCACACCCATCGGCGGCAACGATCTCTGGATCGCCTGCCATGCCCTGGCCCTTGGCGCCACCCTGGTGAGCCACAACGTGCGTGAATTCGCCCGCATCGAAGGTCTGGCCCTGGTGGATTGGGCCGCAGCGGGATAAGCGATGGAACTTTGCATGTCAGGCGACAACGAAGACTGAACCAGATCAATCACGCAGGCGACGATCGCCTCCAGCGGCGCACTTGAGTCAGTGAGAAAGCCTGAGCGCCGCATTTCTAGCCAACTTTCTAAAGTAGTCACAAAAGCAGCAGTGCCCATGGCTGATGTGGTCGCAAAGCAGGTGTCGGTGCGGGATCTCAAGACCCACCTCAAATCACCGCCGTGAAGCAGCCAGATCCATCCTCCTCGCCGCATCCGCTGCAGAAAGCGATCGATGCCGGCGTCATCACCTGGAACGGCCAGAAGCCGGTCTTTCCTCCGCCGGTGAAGTTGAACGATGGCGGGAAGCTCGTGAGTGAGACCGTGCTGGAAGGCCGGGATTGAGATGGTGATCCTGTTCTGCGACACCAGTGCGCTGATCAAGCTGCTGATCAGCGAGCCTGGCTCCGATCAGATGTTGCAAGCCAGCATTGAAGCCGAGGCCATTGCGGTGTGCCGGATCACCTGGGCAGAAGTCATGGCGGGCATGGGCCGCCGTGGGCGAGAGGTCCCCGGCGATGCCGTGATGCTCGAGCAGGCCGGCGTGCAACTGATCCAGAGCTGGCCGCTCTGCACGATCGTCGAGGTCAGCCAGAGCCTCGTCGAGACAGCCGGGCGGTTTGCTGATGTCTTTGCCTTGCGTGCCTACGACAGCGTGCAGCTGGCAGCAGCCCATGAACTGCAGATCAACAGTGAACAACCGCTGACCTTTGCCTGCTTCGATCGCCGGCTCAAGCAGGCTGTGGCGCTGCTGCAGATGGAGGTTCTTTCATGGGCAGCGCACTCCCACCTGTTGGCAGCCGATCTGCTCAGGGATGGGCGGGACCGTGCTGGTGGTCAGCTGGCAGGGGCTGACCGGCATCGTCGAGCAGCTCCACGCTTTCCTGCTCGTTTGGGTCGGAGCGGGTGACGATCGCGATCGCTGGCTCCGTGGCGCTGAGATTCACCGGTTGATGGGGTAGATCGGCTGGAATGAAGATGAAATCGCCGGCGCGGTTAACCACCCGCTGGCGCAGACCGGCGCCATATCGGGTCTCCACCGTTCCCTGCAGCAGATAGATCGCCGTCTCGTAGTTGCGGTGGCGATGAGCCCTGGCTTTGGCACCGGGCGGTATGACGATGCGGTTGAGCGAGAGCGTGCGGGCCCCGCTGTTGGCACCAGAGATGCCCACGAATCGCCCAAGACCCTGGCGGCTGTCTTGCTGCGTGGCTGGCCGCACCGTGATGACCCCGCCGTCGCCAGGTCGGCCGATCACCTCGTCTGTGCGGGCAGGCGATGCCTGCGCCAGCAGCCCCAGTCCACAGATCAGAGCTAGTGAACGGCCGTCAGTCAGCACACCCACCTCTGCAATGGCCCCAATCTGTTCCAAATCAGGCGCAGACGGCTTTACCGGTCAAGCCTTTTGGTGGTGGTGAACCACGTAGCCAGTGCCGTCTGTTGATCCGCTCTGGCAAGAGCTGTGGATAGGCAAGAGGTTCGATGGCTGGAGCACGAGAGGCACTGGCAGCTCTGCTGGGAGAAGCGCCGGCGGAGCCTGCTGAACCCGGGCCCTGGCGAGCCACGGCGGCCATGACCGGTGGCCTGGTGCAGATCAGCAACAACCGCGAGTCGCGGGTGATCCGCAAGGCGGAACTGGAGAGTTACCTGCGTAAGGGCAAAGCCTGGTGAGGGGCAGGGCCCCGAGGGACAGAGCCCCGAAAGGGCTGGCGGGCACCAGCCCCTGATCGCCTCAGGCGGCGGCTGCCTCTGTGGCATGGGCGCGATCACGATCGGCTTCCAGCTGGCACCTCCCTAGAAATTCCTGTTGCGCGAGGAGGAAATCATCGATCTCCTTGATGCGGGAGAGGAACTCCTCCATCGCGGGGATCAGCTCTTCTTCCAGCAGGGTGATCTCCTCCTCGCCATAGGGCTGATCACTGATCCAGGACCGCTGGATCGGGCTGCATCGCTGAGAGCGCAGGATCTGCAGCAGGTGCAGGTGGCACTGCTCGATCAGGCCAACGGGATCTTTGCGGGCGATCGCATCGAGATAGCAGGACATGGCCGATGGCACCTCGGTGGCGCGGTGACGGGACGCCCGCCAGTCCGCCGGGAAGGCAAGGGGCGGCCACCGCGCAGCGGCCTGGCCGACTCGCGCAGCCCTTGCCCCCGGCGGAGACTGCGGCAACCCGGCACGGCCCCCTCAGTAAGGGGCCGCCCTGAGCAGCGACCCCAGCGGACTCAGCTGCTCTTCTCGGGCTCCTCGCCATCGGCGAAGGCCTCCTCGAACAGCGATGCCGGGAGTTCGATGAACTCGTTGCCTTGCCACTCCGGCTGGCCGGTGGCTTCCTGGAGCTGGGCCAGCTTGCGCTCCAGCTCCTTGCAGCGGGGCTCCAGCTCGCTGATGCGGTGATCCTGCTCCCTGACATGGGTGATCAGCACCCTCAGCAGGTGGAAGGTGTTCAGGGGCAGGGCATCGAGATCAGAACCGCAGCTGCGGAGCAGATCGAGCAGCTCATCGGAACGACAGGTGTTGCGGGGCACGGGAAGCCAGGCGCAGGACCCCATGGACCCTCCCGGCGCGGGCCAGGGCGGCGAGGCACGAGCCGCTTGCGCAGCCCTTGCCCCGCCGGGAACCATGGGATGGCCTGCGCGGCGCACCCCCAGGCGCGGGGCTCCCTGAACTGCTCCCCGAATTTGGTTGGCAGCTCCCCGAATTTGGAAGACCTGCTCCCCAAATTTGCCGCTGTGATGGCTGCTGGGCCAGCCGCAGCTGGCCCGCTGGCCTTGGCCCTCTGGGCCCCTCAGGCCAGCTCACAGCGGAGGGTGGCCAGGCCGGCCTTCTCCTGGCGCAGGGCGCTCATTGCGCTGATGCCCAGCTCGGCCGCCACCTGGCGGAAGGAGTGCCCTACGAGGATGTGCAGCCGGATCACCGCTGCCTGATTGGCGGGCAGCCGATCGAGCAGCGCTTCTATTTCTGCGGTGCCTGGCTCTTCCTGCTGGTGATCTGACTCGGGAGATTCGAGCAGATCGAGACCGCTGGTGAAGGCGCCTGCAGGTGTGACATCAAGGCTGTGGTGCCGCCAGGGGTGGGTGCCCTTCTCGTGCTCCCGCCTTGAGACGCGGACCAGGCGGCCGTGATCGCGGAGGTGATGGAGCAGCGCGCCCTTGATGCAGCGGCTGTGATAGGCGGGGGCTGTGATGGCTTCGTTGATCTGGTAGCAGGAAAGCCAGAGCTGCATGTGGGCCACCTGCCGGGCATCCTCAAACTCGATCAGTGGCTGGGACTTGAAAGCGAAGCGGCGGGCGATGGAATCGGCGAGAGGACGGAACTGGTGGAAAAGGGCATCGGCTTTGGATTGGGTATGGGCCATGACCTGATCGCGAAGGACGCGCGACCCAAGGCCTCGACGAAGGAAGAGGCCAAGCTGAGCAAGGCCAAGCAGCAGGACAGCCCACCCCGACCAACCGAGCCCGACCACCACGACGGACCCTGCCGAGATGGAACGTCCGATCACTCCCAGCTCGATCGATCGAGGACCTGCTGTGGCCTATTGGCTTGGCGGTCTGTTGCTGTCGCTCAAGGCCTTCCCGCCGAGCAGCGCAAGCAAGGTGTTGAGGGCGACGCCGAACGCGGTGTGGACGGCACTGTCAAAGCGGGTACACAGCCCTCCCTGGGGCACCAGTCGCTGAGCGCTGCGCCAGGCGCAGACACCCGCGCCAAAGGAGTAGAGCGAGACCTCAGCGATAAGCACCACAGCGACCAGGCGCAGTAGGAACCGCTCGCGGTTGAAGGGCCGCTCCTCCACTGGCTCAGGTCTCCTGGAAGACGCCGACATAGACGGTCCCCTTCCGGTAGAGGGGCAGCACCTTGTCGCGCAGATCAACGTTGTGGAGGCGGATGCAGCCGAGCGTCGGTAGCAGTTGCTGGTTGGCGGCCCAGGCGCCAGGCCAACCGCAACCGGAACCACCGCCGTGGAGCATGATCCCGGCGCGGCCGACCTTTACCTCCTGGTTCTCCAGCTCGACCACGTCGAAGCTGTACCAGCCGTAGGACATGGCGGTATCGCTGCAGGGCGGGTTGGGGTTCTGCTCGTAGTCGGGATAGAGCTGGCCGAGCCGATACAGCACTGGTGGGGTGTCGGTGCTGTTGTGTTTCCAGTCGTTGTCAGCACCCTGACCCCGGGCCAGACACGGCACCTTCCACAGGAACGTGCCGGTGTGATCAAACGCCTCCAGGTCCTCGTCGCGGTCGTTCACGAGCAGGTAGGAATCACCCGGTTTGACCGGTGCTGCGAGCTTGGGACCGACCATTCCGGCCTCCTCGCTGCCACGCGGGTCGAGGCCACCAACCGGCGGCGGTGGCGTTGGTGGCTTCTGGGAGAAGCGCAGTGCCCAGGGCGCCGTCTCATCGAGGATTACTGCGGCGTCTTCTGTCTCAGTGATCGCGCCAAAGAGCAACCAGACGCCGGACACCTGCTGCTCCTCGCCGATGAAGGCTTCAAAACGGTCCTGGAACCGCTCGGGGCTCATCTGCTTGGCCAGGCAGCAGGACGCAGGGCGCCGGCGGGGTGGATGCTTCCCTTTGCCAGGCCCGGCGGAGCCAGAAAAAAAGTGAGGCCAATGCCCCGCAAGCAACGCCCGGGCGCGGCTCAGAAGGGAAGCTCCTCGGGCCGAATCCAGACCGGACAACTGGCGGGAGTGGCCAATTGCCGCTGGAAGAGCAGATCAGCCACCAGCCCTGCGACGCGGCGGCAGGGAGCTGATTCGCCTTCTGCGATCCAGAGCAGATCCTCGAGGGCCTCGGAGCTGCAAGCGGAGAAGCGGGCGCGAGTGGAGCGGTGCGTGGTGGCCATCGGAGGCGCAGCGCAGGACACGGAAGCAGGCGGGGGGTGGGTCAAGGGGACGGCACCACGCCTGCGCGGCGCGAAAGCGGCGCCACATAGCCGCGCAGCGGCGCAGCAGGTCCGGCCTTGCGCAGCCCTTGAGGCGCCCCCCGACATGCAGTGGCCTGTGCGTAGCCCATTCCTTGTCGCCCCCGATCAGGCGGTTCTGCTGGTACGGCGTCTGTTGCTCTTGCCTGGGCCTGTGAGCAAAAAAAGTGGGCCGCCACAGCGGCCCGGTGAGGCCCGAGTGATCTGGCCTCAGGCCGCCAGGCCCATGGCCACCCTCAATTCACGGCGCTCCCTGACCACCTTGCGGCGAAACTCGAGCTTGCCGGCCTCATCCGCCGCTCGATAGGCCACCAGCTGGTGATGGCTGAGGGTGACCGTGAAGCTGTGATCGGTGGGTGCAGAGGACTGCGTGATCCCGCCCATGAACCGCCAGAGCACCATCAGCGCCCGATCCGCCTCACCTTCTGTGAGAGCACGCCAGCCGCCGCTGTGGTGATCGGGCATGACACCGACGGCCTTGCCGTGGATCACCGTGCCACCGAGATGGGGCAAGCGGAAGCTCTCCAGCTCCTGGCGCTCCGCCCACTCCCCGCCATGGGCGAGCCAGATCGGGCCGACCCGCCAGGCGGTGATGGCATCGAGCGGGCAGTGGCAGAACCAGGCCAGCAGCTCCGCCGGCAGCGCCTCATCGTGAACGAGCTGGGACTTGATGGAGCAATAGGCGTGATCACTGCAGGGCAGCGTGGTGCGCTGGATCATCAGGATGTGCGGTGCCATGGGGCGCCAGCGAAGGACGCCTGAGTGAGCGCAGCGAGGGCAAGGGCCGGCCACCACGGCACGGGCGGCTGAGCCCCGTCAGGGGCGATCCGCCCAGTGCAATAACGGGACGGCATGTCTTGACCCTTGCCCCGCTGCGGACAATGAAGAAGGCCGAGCCAAGCCTGAACAATTGATCCAAGCCGAACCGATGGGGCTTCAGGGGCCTTCTGAGACCTGCAGGAACAAGGCCACCAAGGCCGTGTTGATGTAATAGTTGCTCCGACCAGACTTGTGTTTCTCCAGGAAACCTTTCTCCACCATCTGCTCCAAGTAGTCGGCGGCTGTCTGCCGGGTCACGTTCAGGTCATCCCGGACGAATTGAATCCTGGTGTAGGGGTGGCGGAAGAGATTGTTCAGCAGATCCTGGGAGTAGAGCTTCGGGAGATGGGTGCGCATGCGCTGCTTCACATCTGCCATCTGCTCCCGGATCCCTTCCACCAGCGCAAGGGTCGTTCTGGAGGTCTTCTCGACGGCCTCAAGCATGTAGAGCACCCAGGCCTCCCAGCCGCCCTCTTCTCGCACAGATTGGAGCAGCCGGTAGTACTCAGCTTTGTGCTGGTTGATATGGCGGCTGAGATAGAGAATCGGGATGTCCAGCAACCCTGTTCTGGTCAGGTAGAGAACGTTCAGGATGCGCCCGATTCGGCCGTTTCCGTCGGCAAAGGGATGGATTCTCTCGAACTGATGATGGATGAGTGCCATCTTGATCAGCGGATCGAGCCGGCAGATCTCATCGTCGTTGATGAACGCCTCCAGTGCTGACATCGCGGCGATGATCTCGTTGCGGTCCTGTGGAGGCACGTAGATCACCTCCCCGGTCCTGTCGTTCATCAGGGCAGTGCCTGGCGTTGAGCGAAAGCCATCGCTGCGTGCCTTCAGGAAGCGGTACATGTCGATGAGCGTGGCGTTGCGAATCAACCCGCCCGTGTCCAGCAGCTGCGTCAGCCCGAGCTTGAGGGCGTCCCGGTAGCGGGCGACCTCCTTGGCCGCACCCGATTCCAGACCGTCCGGGAACAGGCCCAACTGGAACAACTCATCCTGGGTGGTGACGATGTTCTCGATTTCGGAACTGGCCTTGGCCTCCTGCAGGGCGAGGGTGTCGATCAGGATGCCTTGGTTGGGGATCGTCGCCGCCCGGCCCTTGAGCTCCGCCAAGGCGCGGTTGGCGGCGGCCAGAGCCCGCAGGACCGCCACTGTTTCCAGCTCGACGGCAGGAGGCAGCGGTTGCAGGAAGCCGCGGGAAGCTGACACGTCGCTGGGCACCAGTTAAGAAAACGCCATTTTGCTGACGTGTTTTGACGATAGGTGACCCCAGCGCCCTCCCTGCTGACAAGACGGCCGCCAGCGACCGCTTCCCAGCACGACGGAATCATCAATGGCAATAGGTGGTGACGTTGCTGGGGTCAGGCCCCGGGAGTGACCATGGGCCTCACGTTGATCGAGGCGATGAAGCATGAAACCCGAGTCGATCGGCTCGCGGTGTCCAAGACCTTCGTGGAAGGTCAGCTGCTTCGTCGTCTGCCCTTCCGCAACCTTTCGGGCGGGGCTCTGCAGTTCGCCAAGGAGAAGAAGATGCCCCGTGTCGGCTTCCGGGCCGTCAATGAGGGCTACCGGCGCGATTACGGCGCCGTGGCGCAGGAGAGCGAGTTCGTCCACCTGTTCGGTGGCGATCTCGATGTGGACCGCTCGATCGTCGATCTCAACGGCCCTGAGGCCCGCGCCAGCCAGACCGAGCAGAAGGTGCGCTCGATGCGGCTCACCCTGGAGGCGGCGATCATCAACGGTGACGCCAGCTTCGATCCGCGGGCGTTCAACGGTCTCAGCAAGCGGCTGATCCCCGGCCAGATGCAGACCGTGGACAACATCTCCGGCACCGTGAAGCTCACCAAGCTGGAGGCGCTGGTCGATGCGGTCAACGCCCTCGGCGGCGAGAAGGTGATCATCACCAGCAAGGCGGGCCGGCGCCAGATCAGCCATGTCTGCCGTGAGGCGGGCGGCGACCTGTATCAGGTGATCGACGGCCGCCATTGGTTCGAGGACACCGAGATCCTGGTGCTGGATCAGGACGCCCAGGGCCACGAGGTGCTGGGTTTTGGTGAGGCCGGTAACACCACCTCGATCTACTGCGTGGCGTTCGGCGATGAGCTGATGACCGGCATCCAGGGCCCGTTCGAGGGCCGTTACGGGATCTCCGTGCGGGACTTCGGTGAAGTGCAGGACGCCCCGGTGTTCCGCACCCGCGTCGATTGGTACGTGGGTTTTGCGGTGTGCCACGACAAGGCGATCGGTCGCCTCTACAACGTCGGCCCTGCTGTGGCCTGATTAACCCTCCCCATTCATCACTGAGAGGACACGACCATGGCCCACCAGGGCAACAAGCTGATCGACGCCGCCACCACGCTGGTGGGGTGGGTCAATTACAACGCCACCGATCCCTTTGAGCGCACGCGTGTCAGTGCGGAGGTGGTCAGGCTGACCACGCCGCTCGATGCGGCGGATGACTTCACGCTGCTGGCCAGCCATCCCGGTGCTGCCGGGGCGGTGACGGTGGTGCTGCAACTGGCGCCGCTGCTCAAGGACGGCACTGTCGGCACCTGGGTGACGGCGGCCACCGTGGCGATCCCCGCCGCCGGCGGACAGGTGGAGGCACCAATCGCGGGCGGCAGCCTGGCGGTGGCACCGGCTGATGCCGTCAACGTTGAGCTGCCGGCCTTCTTCTATGCCCGAGCCACGTTGACGCCTTCCACCCCGAATGGCGCCCACGTCAGCCTCAACTACTGAGGGCGGCCATGGACGATTCCGAGGTCAAGGCGCCCGGCGGTGTGCCGGGCAAGCCGGTGACCAAGCCGACCAAACCTGGGCACCCCACGGCTCCATCGCAACCGGACGTGGAGGGCACGGATCCCACCGTGCCGACCGCACCGACACCTGAGCAGCCACCCGAGCTGCCCACCGATCCGCTCAACCCCACCGATCCAACCGTGCCTGTGGAACCGACGACTGCTGATCCCGTGCTGGAACTGCCGCCCGAGGGGATGCTGCGCATCTCCAAATCGGGCAAGGAGGACCAGTTCGTCTTTCCCGTCCATGCCGACCGCTGGGCGGCGGATGGCTGGAAGGTGCATCCGCCGGTGACGATCGATGAGGGTCAGGCACAAATGACTCCTGTCGTCCCTCCGGCGGAGGACGTGCTGGGTGATCTGGGCGGTGAAGTGGTGACGGTGCCCGGAACCATTCCGGATCAGGGCACCGAGCCAAAACCAGCAGTGCCCGAAACGGCCGAGCCGGAACCGGCAAGGCCGGTACCTGTCGGGTCTGAGCCGGTCGGACTGGAGCCGGAGCCCGCCCCCAGCCTTGATGCTGAGGTGGCCGGGCCTGATTTCGCGTCGATGACCAAGACGCAGATCGTTCAGAGCTGCGAGGAGAACTACGGCGTGTTGCTGGATGGCAGCCAGACCAAAGCGGTGCTGGTTGATGAGGCCACCAGGCTCTGGGAGGAGTCGGTGACGGCTCCGCCCGAGCAGCCGCCTGCGGCTGCTGAACCTGGCCTCGTCCCTGAGCCGGATCTGTCGATCCCCGCTGATCTGCTCGGCTGACCCTTCCACCCTGGCTTCCTGGCAAAGGGAGGTAGCGCCAATCCAGAGGAGGCAGAGCCCTTCTATGCCCTACCCGCTGCCCAGCGCCCCTGATGAGCGCATGCGCGTGCTCCCGCCGAGGGGATGCCCGGACCGCGAGGTGTGGGTGGTGCCCCATGAGGTGCCGCGCTGGTTGCGAATGGGCTACCGGCTGGGGCCTGTGCCCGCTGATCAGCTGGAGCTGTACTGGAATCCGGCTGATCGGCTGTGGGATGAGCCGATCACGAGTGCGGCGATCGAGCTGCACATCGACCCGTTGGTGAAGGCACCACAGCCGATTGCGGTGAGCTGGGGTGATGGCAGCACCGAGACGATCGGCTGGGACGCCATGGCCCGTGATGTGCCGAGACCGCGGCATGTGTACCTGAGCCGTGAGGATCTGACCGTCACCGTCACCATCGGCATTTCGATCGCCAGCCTGCAGGTGGCCCTGATCGGCTGCCCGGTGCCGCCCTACTCGGTGCCTGCTGGCTCTGGAGCCGGGGGCCTGGCTGGCGTGGAGCCCCTGGTGCCGGGTGCTGGCCTGCAGGGCAACCCCTACAACGGCTCGGTGGCGCAGCAGTGGCAACTGCGGCTGCACCCCACCGGCGGCCTGGGCTTCCTGCCGAGCCCGGTGGATGGGGAGCCTGCGCTGGCGGCAATGAACAGCGAGGCCGGCGGCCGTGCCACTCGCTGGTATTCGGGCGATGGCCCACCCCTGACGGAGCTGCTGCAACCACCGCCGGCCCTGGGCGACCTCTACCTGGACCGCATCAGCGGGCAGGTGTACGAGCTGGTGGTCTGAGCCATGCCTGAGACCTGGGAGCTCACGACCAACATCAAGGGGGCTGACGGTGCGTCTGGCACTGCCGGCAGCCAGGGGCCTGCTGGACCGGCGGGAGCAACGGGACCGACCGGGCCGACGGGAGCCACCGGTGCGACGGGGCCTGCTGGACCGTCGGTGTGGGGTGGGATCGCGGGAACGCTGAGCACGCAGGCGGACCTGCAGACGGAACTGGACCAGAAGCTCAATGCCTCACGGCTGACGGTGGGGCCAGCCCCGCCGCCGAGCCATGCGATCAATGACCTCTGGGTGGACACCAACTGATGGCAATCACGACTCGGGACCAACTGATTGCGGCGCTGGGCCAGTCGCGCCATGTGCTGTTCGATAAGGCCTCGATCGCCAACGCGGTGGCGGGGCGCTTCTATTCGTTGTGGAAAGCGACTGGATTTCCGGGTCCAGGGGCGACACCGACGACGCAGGCGATCTGCCTCAACACCACGGCAGGTGGCCTGCCGTACCTGCCGTTCAATACGCCGAGCACGAATTACCTGGCCTGGGTCGATGTGGCCACGAGCCTTTCGACCTCCACGCTGGAGATCCACGATCGCCTCTGCCACCCGGGCGGCCTCTCGGGCACGGTGGCGACGGCGCAGACGACCAACCTGCCGCTGAACCTGACGGGCATCCCGGCGGAGCGGATCGGCCTGACGGACTTCAGCCAGCTCCAGTGGTGGCTGGAGTGGTACACGGACACCGGCGCCGCGGCTGCGAACGCCACGGTGAACTGCACGTTCGATGACGACACCACGGGCAACGTGGTGATCGCGCTGGCGGCCACCAGCCGGGCGTCGGGCCTGTATCAGATCCTGCCGGCGGCAGGTAAGAAAGGGATCAAGGCGGTCAACAGCGTGACGCTCTCCGTGACGACGGGCACGGCTGGCGCCTTCGGGGTGACCTGCACGCGGTATCGGGCTGGATTGTTCACGGTTGTGGCGAACAAGGCTGAGATCTTCGACTGGGCGGCGCTGGCTCTGCCTGATCTTCACGAGCAGGCCTGCCTGCAGTTGATTCAGCTCTGCACCACCACCACCACGGGCGTGAGCAAGGGCGTCTGCCGCATGATCGGGGGCTGAGCGTGGCCAGGAGCATCCGTGATCGGGATGATCCGCCGTACCGAGCTGGCGGCGACCGCTGGGACTCGGGGCCTGGCGGTCTGAATGCCACGCTGGAGTTCTTCGGTGATCCGCAGCCGGCGCCGACGCCGCTCTCTGGCGGCCTGCTGCGGGTGTGGACGGGCAGCGCCTGGGTCGAGAAGCCAGCCCGGTTCTTCTTTCAGGGTGAGTGGCTACCGGTGCTGGTGCGCCGCTGGACGGGAACGCAGTGGGTGCCGATCAACGCTGAGCAGGACTGAGCGGCGGCCCGTGCTGGTGGGGTCCCGGAATCATCAGTGGCAATAGGTGCTTGAGACCCCCGAGAGCGCGGCGGCCCATGTCCTGGACCAGCACCGGCAACATTCGCGGCCCCCAAGGCCCGCAGGGTCCGGCTGGGCCTGCAGGCGCGTCAGGGCCAGCAGGAGCGACGGGTGCGGCCGGGCCGCAGGGCTCAGTCGGTGCCGTTGGAGCCCAGGGACCGGCGGGCAGCACCGGCCCGGCTGGTGCTACGGGTCCCGCTGGCCCGACCGGCCCCACTGGCCCGCAGGGTGCGGCGGGCACGGGCATCAACCTCAAGGGCAATGTGGCCACTCAGGCCCAGTTGCCAAGCAGCGGGCAGCTCGACGGCGATGCCTATGTGGTGGCGACGGTGCCGCCCGATCGCACCAACGTCCTCTTTGTCTGGGACACCGAGACCACGCAATGGGTGGATGCGGGCTCGATCTCCGGCCCGGCCGGCCCGGCTGGCCCGGCTGGCTCTGCTGGCCCCACAGGGCCTGCGGGCGGCACGGGACCGGCTGGCGCCACGGGCGCGACGGGACCGCAGGGCATCCAGGGACCGATCGGTCCGACCGGTGTCGCAGGGCCTGCCGGTACTCGCGGCACGGGCTGGTTCGTGGGCAGCGGCCCACCACCGACCAACATTCCCGGCTCGATCGTCGGCGACATGTACCTCGACCAGGCGACGGGTGATGTGTACTTGCTGGGTAGCGGGCCTACGGGCATCCCAGTGGGCAACCTGCCTGCGATCGGTGCGGCCTTCCAGGGCGGCTTCTATGGCGGCCTGATCTCTCAGAGCGCGAATGGTGTGGCCACACACGCCCTGGTGATCGCCCCGAAGGCAACGGGCCACGTCCTGCGGGCCTGCAAGACGACGAACACCGCGACCGCCGGCACCAGCAGCACTTTCGATGGCTACGCCAACTCCGAGGCAGCCAAGGATGCGGCCCATCCGGCCAACCAGTGGGCGCGTGCCCTGTCAATCGGTGGCTACAGCGACTGGTATATCCCGGCGCAGTTCGAGCTGGAGATCCTGTTCCGGCGCTTCAAGCCGGACAACAGCGAGGGCAACACGCCTGGATTCGGTGCGAATGCCTACGCAGTGCCGCCGACCACGGCCAACTACTCGGGATCGGTGCCGCCCGCCACTGCGGTCACGGCGTTCCAGGCGGGCAATGCTGAGGCGTTCGAGGCGATCAACTACGGCAGCTCGACGCAGGACGGGGCCACCACTCATGTGATCCAGGACTGGTTCTACGGGCCGCCGGAGCCGAACTCCAAGACGTTCCAGCAGCAGGTGCGGGCCATCCGCAAAGTGGCGGTCTTGCCCTGATGCCCAGCTGGATTCCTCGGATCGACACGCCGCGGCGTGTGCTCGAGGAGCGCACCACAGCGATGGTGAGCGCGCCATCGGCGCTGGACCTGACCTTCCTCAACCTGGGAGTGGATGGCCGCTTCCTTTCGGTGAGCTGCTCGATCGCGGCCTGGGTGACGTTCTATGCGTCGGTGGCAGCGCGAGCAGCGGATGCGCTGCGGCCGATCACCGATGACCCGCCGCGCTCGGCTGGGGTGCTGCTGGATTTGAAGTTCGACGGGACCACAACGGTGCTGGAACCAGCGCCTGGCTCCACCTACTCCAATGCCGACAACCCGGTGCAGCAGCGCGTCTGGGCGCGTGTGCGCACCGAGCTGGCGGTGCCCCACTCGGCCACCGTCGGCGTGCTGGCCCTGGTGGAGTACGACACCGTGACAAGCGGGGTCGCCTGATGGTGGCGACGCTGGTTGACCTGAGCCGCCGTGGTGACACCGGCGGGCTTGTGGTGCTGCAGGTGTTCGCCGCTGCGGATGGCCTGCTGCGCACCTGGATGGCGGCAGCCAATGCGCAGAACCCGCTGCAGCAGCTAAGCATCGTGAAGGCCCCTGGGGAGGTGCTTGGCTTCACGGGTTGGGTGATCAAGGCCCGGCTGGCGGTGCTCGACGCCGGGCAGCCGGTGGAGCTGATGAGCCAGTGGGTGGCGAACCTGACGACGGGCGCGCTCACCACGCACTGCGGCCTGGTGAGCGG
This sequence comes from Synechococcus sp. 1G10, assembly GCF_002252625.1. GTDB lineage: Bacteria > Cyanobacteriota > Cyanobacteriia > PCC-6307 > Cyanobiaceae > Regnicoccus_A. The sequence goes on from NZ_NQKW01000008.1 coordinate 35,113, forward strand.
GTACACGCCAGGCGCGGCGCTGGGCGGCTATGGCGCCCTCACGGGCGGGGTTGGCACGACCAGCTCATTGATCACGCTGCTGCCGCAGCCGCTGCCGCTGGGAGCTGTGGTGGCGAGCAGCCTGGCGGTAGGCCAGGAGTATTTCGCCTTCTCCATCACGCAGCACACGTTCACCAACCGCCAGGCGGTTGTGGTGCTGATCGCCAAGGATGTGTATTCAGGCCAGTGGCATCTGTCGTTCACGGACATGGCCGGAGCGCTGGGTGCGGTGGCCTGGATTGCGAACCGGCCCGGCGCGGTGCTCTCCACCTCGATCCGGCTTGATTACTTCTCCTCGGCCACGCCGCTGATGCTTACTCAGCCGGTGCAGTGGAACCCGATCACACCGGGCATAGCGTCACAGGCACCTCAGCCGCAGCCGCCGGTGCAGTGGTTCGACCCGGTGGTGCTGCCGGCTGATCTGGCGCTCTACAACCGCACCTTCGGGAGCTTCGGGTACTTCATCGGCGGCGATGGTACCCAGTGGCTGCAGCTGGGGCCAGCCCGCCTGGCGGTGAAAGTCAAGGACGGAGGCGCCTGATGCTGACTGTTTCGGCGGCGAACTGGACGCCCTACGACTGGGTGAGCAAGGCGGCCGGATCGGTGGGCCTGCGGCTTACGGAGGCATTCACGGCATTTGCGGCAGCGGTGAACGCAAACCCCGGCAATGCCGGTGTTCCTCTGCAGCTCGTCAAGGATCACAGTTCAGCGACCGGCACCACGAACTTTGGCTACATCTGGCGGCTCGGTCATCCGCTGAATCCGTACCTGCTGCGGTTTTACAACACCAGCAGGAACCAGGGCTCCAGTGCTTCATCATCGACGGCGAGTTTCACCCTGGCGCTCGAGAGTGCCTACACCGACGATGGGACGTTCGGTGGTTACGGGCAGTTCAGCTCAATGCTGGCGAGCGTAAGTGCGGGCATGTCGTACTACGGGCCGAGCGGAAGCCCGTTGTTCAATGCCGACGGCCGGCTGATCGTGCTGATGGACACGACGCCGGGATCTGAGTTCTTCTGTTGCAACATCGCCACGACCAATGGTGATACCTACGCGCAGAATCACACGTTGATGCTGTTCCGTGGCTCAGCAAGTAGCGGCTGGAATGTGGCTCTGCTGCGCTCACAGGCTTTGGCGGGCATGTTTGAGAGCCGCAACTTCTACTGCTACAACAACAATGTGCTGCAGGCGGCTGTCACATACCCGGTGGCGCCGAGTGGATTGGAGCAGATGTTGGTGACGGGTGTTGGTCTGATCCCGTCCGGCTTCGGGCCGGGTCAGATGTTCGCCTACGGCACCAAGCAGGAACGGCTGCCGCTGCCACAGCTCTTCTGGTTCGGCAGCAACCAGTACTCGGACCCGCGCCGTCTGGGCCGGGTGAGCAACCCGGGTGGGCCTGGGACCTTCTATCAACTCGGTGCGGCGATCAACAGCGGTGGCATGGATTGCTGGGTGCTGGTGCCACCGAGCACGCCGGCAATGGCGGGCTGGAGCACGATCGGTTCACTCAGCAGCTGGCAGACGATCCCCGATCGGCTGTATTTCTGCCCGGCAGTGCCCCCGGGTCCGGTTCTTATGGGGCCTGTGCTGGGGCCTGACTTCCTGACGGACTGGAGCGCGGTGGCCCTCGGCGCCCCTGGTGTGGCCCAGCACCCCTTCTACGCGCAGCAGGAGGCAGCAGGCGACAACGGCAGGCCCAGCAGCGGGGTGCTCTGGCCGAGAGGGATGTAGTGCTCGGGGCTGGGATGGAAGACACAGCCGCAGGGCGGCCCTGCCCTCAAGTCTCGCCCGCCTCCAGCACCGTTCCCTTCCGGCCAGAAGCTCCTGCAGCCCGCCGCCGCAGCGGCTGCTGCCGTTTCTTGATCTCCCTTCTCCTGGGGTAGGCCGCCAGGGCGCACTGCAGCCAGTGCCGGTGCTCTCGCTGCAAAGTCAGAGGCGCTTCGATTCGCACCCCACCGCCCAGGGCGTAGAGCCAGCGGCGCAGGTCCTGGTCACCCTCGAGGGTCCAAAGCGGCAGCTCGATCTCCACTGGGTAGGGGTGGCTGGAGTGGCTGCATGGCACCAGAGCCGGCTGATCGCCCGGCGGGCTGATCACTCCATCACCGGGCAGGGGCCGCGACAGGCGCACCGCCGCCGCCGGGAAGCGGCGCACCTCCTCACGGAGCAGGGCAAAGGCGGCGGCATCACAGCTCAGCTGCAAGGTGCCTATCGCCTTGCTGCGCTGCTCCGATGGCGATCCGCAGACCGCTTGCTGCGCCTGGAGGGAACCACCGAACTCAAGGCTGCCGCAGTAGTGCTGCAAGGTTTCGCCGCGCCGCAGCGCCGCCGCATGGGACGGCTGGCTGCGGCAACTGCCGATTTCGATCCGGCGCAGCCCCAGCTGATCGATTCGCCGGCAAGCCAGCAACCCCTCCGTCTGCCCGATGTGGTCGTGCTCAAACAGCAGGTACCAGGCGCTGGTGTGGAAGATCAGCTGCAAGGGCCATCCACGGATTTCGCCAGACCGGCATGGGAGGCGGCCAAGGTGGTGAACACCACCCGCTGGTGCTGCTGAATGGCTCCGCGCAGCTGCTCGGCCTGCTCGGTGTTGAGCAGGGTGCCGCTTCTGCGCTGATCTCCCGCCAGCAAGGAACGGTTGAAGTAAGCCCGCACCGGCGGCACCGCCTCGATGACGATGCCACTGCGTTGCAACCGCCTGCCCAGCTCCCGGGCGATCGCCTGCCCGCTCGGATCACCGAGCCGATCGGCATTGGCCTGCAGCAGCCCATGGATTTCCACCTGCAGCGGCATGGGCAGCAGCGAGGCACCGAGGGCATAGCCATGGCGGCCACTGCCTGCCGCATCGCGAAAGCCATAGGGCGTGAGGATCGCTGTGATGCTCTGGTGCAACTGGCGGGGTGTCCAGCAATGACGGCCGCCGCTGAGGGCCTTGAGCCGAGCAGCGAGGTGGTGGTCGATCGCCACCCCCTCCTGCCGATCAAACGGGTGATGAAGGATGTGGCGCAGCAGGGTGAGCGCACGGCAAAAAGCCTCGCGATCGCCCAGTGCTGACCAGCCACCCGCGCTGAGCGGTTGCGACGCCGGCCAGGGCGGCGGCTCGACCGCCCGCATCAGCGCGGCCTCACCCTGCTCAGAGTTGACGTGCCAGGCGGTGGTGAACCCCTGTTGCCGTAACCAGTCCAGGTCGGCTGCGATCGCTCCGACATCCGCATAGCAAGGCCCGTGCTGCTGGCGGAGCTGGGCTGCCGCACGCTCGGCCAGGCCTGCCGGTGCGTCCGCCGCCGGCAGGGCGTTGGTCGCGGTCAGTTCCGGCTGGCGGCTGAGCAGCTGGATCAGATGGAGCAGCCGCTCGCACTCCAGCAGGCGTGAGTAGCCATGGGGAATCAGCCGAGCGTCCCGGTTGCGGGCGGCGCTGATCCGCCGCTCCAACGTCCCCAGCACCACATGCAGGTGCGGTTCCAGCTGCCCATGGTGGTGGGGTTCAACGCAGACCACCGCCGCGAATCCCTCCGAGCGGCTGGGTGAGAAGGGGGCCTCCTCCAGCAGCGCGACATGGTTGTCGATCACCTGCTCAGGGACGCTGTGATCACGGCGCCGGTTCCATTGCTGGCAGAGCTCATGCGGTGTGCGCAGCCACCAGCCGATCCACTCCACCGGGACCGGCAGCTCCAGCTTCTGGGTGATCGCCAGCCGCCAGGCGCGGCGCGAGAAAGTGGCCTCGACAATCACTGGAGCACCTGAGCGAACAGCCTCCTGAATGCGTTGGTGCATCACCGCGGCGATGTCATCCCAAGGGCCAAAGACACCGCGATCGCCAAAGATTTCGGCGCGAATGTCGCGGCTGCTGATGTAACAGGGCGGCAGCTCCCCGGGCCCGCTCAGCAGCGTGGCCAGTTGGCGGGCGAGGGTGGATTTGCCGCTGGCCGGCGGGCCGATCAGCAGGTGACAGCGCAGCGGACGAGCCGACGAGTCGGAGTTGTTGCGGCGCTGCTCGGCCGTCGTCGATGGAGATAAGCGAGTCATGGGCGTTGGATCGAGGGACACATCCCCAGCTCCATTGGGCAGCAAGTGGCGGTGTCCTTCCTGCTGCAACCATCACGATTCGGTAGCGCTGCATGCCGTGCTGGTGGCGGTCAGTACCAAAGGCCGTTTATGGCCGTGGTCGCAGGAGCATTCCGCCACCCGACGACCAGCGCGAGATCCGCTGCCTGCTCCGATTCCACCTCCCCTGCGCCCTGCCACCGGCCTGCGTGTGACCACTGGTCTCTTCCATCAGCACCTGCTTGACGGACTCGCCCCCATGGGGCCCACTCCGCTGCTGTGGCGGAGCCTGAACCAGTGGTGTGAGCTGCTGCGTGCTGGCGAACTGGAGGCGGTGCTGCTGGCGAGCGTCTGCCCCGCTCCGCTGGAGGGGATGGCCTGGCTGCCCCTTGGCTCCTGGGTATTGCTCCTCGCCTGCCGATTGAACGGCCTCGATTCAGCCGCCGCGCCATCGCCCCGGACATTCCGGTTCCTGGCCCCGCCATTGGCGGCCGCACCGGGGCTTCATCACGCCCTGCAGGAGCAGCAGCTGGCCCCCATCACCTCGCTCGATGCCGTAGCTGCCACCGATTGGATGGCGGAGTTGCAACGGGGTGATGGGCTGCTGCCGGTTCCCCCGTCCCTGCTGCAGAGCAGCCCCTGGCGGCAGGCTGCGCTGACGGCGGTGTGGCCGTGGGAGCCGCTCGTGGAGAGCCTCTGGCTGCTGGTGCCCAAGGAGTTCGCCAGTACTGAGGCTGTGCTGGCTGTGGCCGTCAGGCTGCGCGAGCGGATCGAGGCGGCCCCAGGTCCTGCCGGGGGAGGCTCGATCTGTTCCACTCGCAATGTTGGCGAGCCGGTCCCCGGGCCTTCATGATGAATGTGGCAAGGCCCACCAACCGCCCCCCGCCAAGCAGTTACCGTCAAGCACCGCCATCGCATCCCCCACCCGCATGGCACCGTCAACCACCATCAAGAGCTCGACAAGCCAAAGCTCAGGGCAGTTGACCCGCGAGCAGATCGATACGCTGCTGGAAAAGCTGCGTGATCCCAGCCTCGCGCGCCAATTCCTGATGAACGCTGGCCTAATCGACGCTGACGGCCAGCTCACCCGCCCCTACCGCAGCCAGGATGCCCAGACGGCCTAACAACAGCCTGGGTCCTCTGGTTCTGTATCACGGCTGCGATAAGGAAGTCGCTGAATCCGTCCTGAGGGGGGAGTCAACCCTCCAGCCCAGCGAGAACGACTATGACTGGCTTGGACCTGGCATCTACTTTTGGGTCGACAGTCCTGAGAGGGCCAAGGATTGGGCCAAGGAACGCAGAAACAATCCGTCAGTGGTTGGCTCCTTTGCGTACCCCGGGCATTGCCTGAATCTGACCGATTACGGGGTGATGAATGAACTCGCCCTCGCCTACGAGGCCACCAAAGGTATTTCGGAAGCAGCAGGCACGGCGCTTCCCAAAAATTCAGTGCTGCAGAAGGGGATTTTCATGATGCGGCAATTGGACTGCGCTGTGATTCAAATGGTGCATGAGATCCGCATGGATGAAGGCATGGATGCCTACGACACTGTCTACGGAGTTTTTGAAGAAGGGGGGCTCGTTTATCCCGGGGCCGGATTCAAGGACCGAACTCATGTCCAGATTGCCATCCGTAACCCCGAGATGATCCTTGGCTACTTCCGCGTGGACGGAATGACCTGAACAGGTGCTTTGTTGAGCTGACCACAGCAAAGCTGACCGGGCTGCTGGGTTCAGACGAGCAGCTGGAACAGCACATGGGCATCCACCCAGCCCTCCTGCTTGTGGAGCAATGTTTGGAACAGGTAGAAGGGCATCACCCGATCAGTTCTCCCTGCCGCTGCCTTCGGTTGTGCGGTTCTCAGCGTCCCCGCTGCTGCCGCCCTCGCCAGAGCTCTCGCTCTGAGATCTTGGCTCCACCGTGGCGCCAAGAGAGCGGCAGGACTCGATGGGATCAACACCCGGTGCCAGGCACAAGGCCAGCGGCTGACCGATTGGGTGCTGGTCCTCAGGCGACGACTAAGTGCTGCATCAGAAATACCTCAATCCGGTTCTTCTCTGTCATCAGCACTGAGACGCTGGTCTCTGCTGGTGACTCTGTGCAATGGCCCCGTGGAATGCATCACCGCTGGATTTGGCGGCTCCACTGCGACGATCCAGGGCAGAGTCTGCGCTGCAGGCCCAGACCATCCCAGCGGCACTCCCCTGATGCCTCGCACCTCTGCCCTTGATGCCAAGGCCTTGCAGGCCCTTGGGCCAGAGCGCCTCACCGAGTTGCTGCTGGAGCTGGCCGCCAGTGACCCGGCGATCAAGCGGCAGCTCAAGCTGGCGGTTGCCACCACCTCCAGTCCCCAGGACGCTGCCGCCCAAGTGCGGCAGCGGCTGGCCACGATCGGCCGCTCCAGACGTTTCCTGGAGCACGAGCAGCGCCAGCTGATCCGCAAGGACCTCACGGCACAGCTCAACGCCATCACCGGACCGATCGCTCAGGGCGATCCCGCTGCCGCACTGGCGCTGCTGTGGCAGTTCCTGGAGCTGGGGGACAACGTGCTCGGCCGCTGCGATGACAGCAGCGGAATGATCGGTGACATCTTCCGTGAGGCCATCCGCCAGCTGGGCCCGATCGCCACGGCCGCCAAGCCTGAGCCCCTGGCTCTGGCGGAGCAGGTGTTCGAGGCCTTCTGCCACAACGGCTATGGGGTGTACGACGACGTGATCCAGCAGCTGGCCGAGACTCTCGGCCCGGTGGGTCTTGCGGCGCTCAAGCAGCGCTTTGAGCAGCTGGGTGAGCAGCCGGTGCCGGTTCCTTCCAAGGAGGAGTGGCAGCAGGTGTCCTACGGCTCCGGCGGGCCCACTTTTGCCCATGAGCTGGCCGAGAGCTCACGCCAGTGGACCGTGAAACTCGGCCTGCGGGCCGTGGCGGAAGTCAGCGGCGATGTGGATGGCTTCATCGACCAGTACACCCCGGAGCAGCAACGATTTCCCCGCATCGCCGCCGACATCGCAGGGCGCCTGCTGGCCGCAGGTCGCGCCGAGGAGGCCCTGGGCTTCCTCATCAGGGCCATCCCCGATCGCTCGCGCTGGCCGGAGATGACGTGGGAGCACACCCATATCGCAGCACTGCAGGCCCTGGGTCGCATTGAAGAGGCCCAGGCGGCTCGCTGGAACTGCTTTGAGCGCTGCCTCGACGGCACCCTGCTGCGTGCCTACCTCGATCAGCTGCCAGCCTTTGAGGACGTGGAGGCCGAGCAGCGGGCGATCGCCCATGCACTGGCTTTTCCGAGCCTCACCCAGAGCCTCTGTTTCCTGCTCAGCTGGCCCTCGGCCCTGATGCAGACCGCTGAGCTGGTGGTGAATCGGCGCAGCGAACTGGAAGGCGCCCAGTACGGGGTGATGGGTGTGTCTGCCGAAATGCTGAGCAAGGACTACCCCCTGGCGGCCACGCTGGCTCTGCGCTGCATGGTGGAATTCACCCTCGCTGAGGCCCGCTCCAGCCGCTACGGCCATGCGGCCCGCCACCTGCAGACCTGCGCTCTGCTCAGCAAACGCATCGAGGCCTGGGGCGACATCCCCAGCCATGAGACCTACCTGGCCGGCATCCGCTCAGGCCATGCCCGCAAGAGTGCCTTCTGGAAGCGGATGCAGGAGCTGGGGCAGACCTGATTCAGCATGCTCGGGCCAGCGGCAGGATTCTCACCCGCTGGCGCCGTTCATCGGCCACCAGCAAGGCTCCTTGCTCGATCTCGGATGCATAGGTGCTGAGCAGGCTGAGGACCAGCGAACCAATGGCTTCCGGCAGCACGTTCAGCCCACGCACCTGCAGGACGCTTGGCCCCCTGGCACCGCTCAACGCCAGCATCGTTCCGAAATCCAGGTCATGGGTGAACACCGCATAGCCATAGGCAGTGGCCCACTGCATCAGGTCGGTATCTGGCGCCCGTGGATCGCCCACTTCTGACCAGTGCACAGCTTCATGGCCGGCGGCAGTCAGCAGCGGGATCCACTCGATCGACAGGTTCATGTCGACCAGCAGCCTGGCCATCAGCTCAGGACCAGCGCCTCTTCCCTCTCTTCCATGCGCCAGGCGGCGTAAGCCAGGGCCTCATCGATGTCCGCAGGCTCAAGCTGCTGGTAGGCCTGCAGGATTCGCTCGCGGCTGCTGCCAGTGGCCATCAGCCCCACGATCGTGCCCACCGTGATTCGCAGCCCGCGGATGCAGGGCTTGCCCCCCATCACTGCAGGATCGTGGCTGATGCGGGAAAAAGGCATAGGCCAATCGTAGGAACTAGCGGCGGATTCGCAGCCTCAGGTCAGGGCCGCCAACCGGCTGCCGCTCTGGATCTAGCTGGATACGGTGCCTGTAAAGGCGAGCGATGGAATGTTGCGTGAGCTTGTGCTGGCCATCGGACTCCCCGTGGTCCTTCTGCTGCTGGCGGTGCTGGCGCTGGAGCGCTGGGCCGATCGAATGCCGCGCTGGCTCCAACGCCTATCCCAGCGGTCCTCATTGCTGTGGAACACCGGCGTCGGGCTGATCATCGGCCTGTCGCTGCTGCGCTGGCTGCTGCAGCGTTGAGGTGTTCAGGGAATGAACAGTTCCTCGTAGCCGCCTCTTTCGAATCCGCGGCCAGCTGGTTGTTGTCAGCACCAGGGTCGCGATGCTGCGCCCGCTCAGGTTCTGCTGATATCGCAGGTTCGTATCGGTGGTAATCAGAAGCTCGTAGCCCTCCTGCTCCGAGCGGCGTGCTCCAGGACCAGCCGTGACTGCTCGAGGCTCACCCCTGGGAACAGTTCGACGAATTCAGCCAAGGAGTCGCTTTCTTCCACTACCCCGGCTGAGAACGATTGAGGCGGCAGTGCCCCATCCCTCCTCGTCGCTGCCCCCAAAGCGGAACCAGCCGGATCTGTTTCTTGCCCAGTTTGATCTTGAACTCATCGCCCGGCTTGAGGCACAGCACAGCTGGGCGGTGTGGCCTCAGTGGCACACAAAGACAAGCTGGCCTGTGGCACCATCCCAGATGCAGATCTTGTTGTCCTCTGACCCTGAGACGATGCGACGACCATCGGGGCTGAAGCTCACGGCGTTGACATTAAATTCATGCTCTTTCAAGGGTTCGCCCAACGACCTTCCGGTGGAGACGTCCCAGAGGCGCACGGTCTTGTCTTCGGAGCCAGTGACCATGCGCTTCCCGTCAGCGCTCAAGGAAAGGGAGAGAACACCACCGGTATGTCCATGGAACAAAGGGCTGGCGGACTTCCCGGTGACTGCATCCCAGGAGAGAACCGTGGTGTCGTAGGAGCCGGAAAAGATCCGACGTCCATCTGGGCTCCAGGCAACTGAAGTCACCGTATTGGTATGGCCTCCAAATGGTGGGCCGATGGGCTTCCCGGTGCGTGCATCCCATAAGCGAACAGTTGCATCGTAGGAACCAGATGCAATACGCAGACCGTCAGGGCTCCAGGCCACAGAGGACACCCCAGCTGAATGTCCCTCAAGCGGTGACCCTATGGGCTTTCCCGTTGTCGCATCCCAGATGCGTAAGTTGAAATCGCCTGAGCCAGAGACGACCCAACGGCCATCAGGACTGAACGCCACGGCATACACCCAGTCTTTGTGACCCTCCAAGGGTGAGCCGATGGGCTTCCCGGTGGTTGCATCCCAGAGATGCACTGTTTTGTCAAAGGATCCGGAGACAATTCTCTGGCCGTCAGGGCTGATGGCCACAGCACGGATGGAACCACTGTGGCCCTGAAGAGGCTGGCCGATGGGCCTTCCAGTGGTGGCATCCCAGAAGCGCAGAGTACGGTCATCTGATCCCGAAATGATGCGGCGGCTGTCAGGGCTCCAGACCACGGAGGTCACCCCACTGGTATGGCCCTGTGGTTGTTCGGAATCCACTCCCTCCGTACTCTGGGCAAGGATGGGAGATGGCAGGGCTAGGAGGCGCAAAGGATGCTCAGTTGCTGAGCTACTTGCTCCGATAAGTGTAAACGCTGCCACAATCAGCAATCTGGCAGTGAATCGGGTTGGCTGATGCATCGACACTAAGAATTCCTGCGAGGTCGTAGGTTGATGAATAGCTTGATTCATTGCGTAGCGCTGTTGCCCAGTCCTCATACCTGAGCGAGTGACTTATTTGCAAGCTTAGGTTTTCAAACAGAGCCGCCACTGGAATCCGGGTGCCTCGGAATACCCATGCGCCGCTCAAGTGCTGAGGATCCCTTTCCACAGCGCTGCAGCCTGCCCAGCCCAGCCCAGATCTGTTTGCGTGGTCATGGCTCTCAGGGCGGCCGGTCTCTTGAATGGTAAGCAGCTCAAGTCGGATGAGCTGCCGGATGACTGGATCTCAGGCGACAGTCTGCTGCTGAACCAAATACGTCTCGATCCAGTCGTGATGCCGCCTCTGGCAAATCCGATCGGCGATGGATGTGGCGTCCTCCGGCACCTGGAACCGCTTGCGGAAGGCCTTGGTGAAGCCATCCAGCACAGGCCTGGGTAAACCGCGCAGGGTGGCGAGGATCTGGCGGGTGGTGGCCGTGTCTAGGGGCATAAGTCCTGGGTCGTCGCTAGCGATTGGGGCGGTAGGCGAGGGTCTGCGGTGGATCGACCGCGTGCCATTGCTGGCAGGACTCTGATCAGTGCTCTGCCCTACCGAGCGGGTCACTTCCCGTTGCTGCTTGTCGTAGAGCGCAAGCCCGAACGGGTTCCCGAAGGTCATCAACGCCCGTTTCATGGCATCGGTTTCCGCTTCCTTGAGAGCGGATTCATGGGCCTGGCCCAGGTCGACGTCGATGCCGTGACCGGCGCCGCTGCCTTCCCGCACGATTCCGCCGACGACCACCCGCACCCGGGCGGTGTAGGTGACGCCCCAGCCGTCGCGTTGCGGTGGATCGGATGGCTTGCTCGGCTCACGGCCGATGCGCCGTTCCGCCTGGGAGACGCACCGCAGCGCAACCGTCTCGCGCTGCCAGCCGTCGAACCCGAAGATCCGGTTGGCTTCTGCGATCACCAGCCAAAGAATCATGCGTTACTGAGATACGGTCGATTCAGATCCCCAAGGGCCATGCCCATCGCCTTCAGTTATCTGCGCGTCTCATCACCAGAGCAGGCAGCCGATGGCCGAACCGGCATTGATCGCCAGGCCAGTGGCTTCCTGCCCTTCTGCCACCGGCACGGGCTCACCCCCAACCCAGATCCCCTTATCGATCGGGGTCTCTCCGCCTACCGGGGTGGCCACCGCAGCCAGGGGGCTCTGGGGGCATTTATCAACGCTGCTGAGCAGGGTGAGATCATTCCTGGCTCCGTGCTGGTGGTTGAGGATCTCGACCGCTTCTCAAGGGAGGCCGCAAGTCACTCAGAGCAGCTACTGCACGAGCTGTGGGATCTCGGCCTGGCCCTCGGCATCGTGCGCGATGACGTTGTTGTTGATCGTGCTAAATACGACTCCGACATCGGTGTTCGACTCCAGCTACTGGTGAGGCGTGACGCGGCGCACGACTACAGCCGCAAGCTCAGCCAACGGGTCAAGGCGGCTTCAGATCGCAGAATCGAGCGCAGCCTTGCGGGTGAGCATGTGCTGCCCCACTGCCGCCCCCAGTGGCTCGACTTCGACGAACAGATCCAGACCTTCTCCTTCAACAGCCGGTGGCTAACCTACCGGCGGATCGTGGATCTCTGCCTGGCAGGACTGGGGCAGGTCAAGTCGGCCCAGACCCTCAACGCCGAGGGGCACCGCAATTCACGCGGCGGGCTCTGGTCACCAGGAGGTATTGGCCAGGTGCTGCGGGATCGGCGCCTGATTGGTGAGCGCCAATGGTGCGAGCTGCAAGAACTGCCAGACGGGCGCCGCAAGCGGGTGCCAACCAAGGTGCAAGCCGGATTCTTCCCTCCAGCGATTAGTCAGCAGGAGTTCGAGCGCTGTCAGCATCTCATGCGCGGGCGGGATAGCTACCACTCACGGCAGCCGACCAAAACCGATAAGCGCCACAACCTCTTCCAAGGGCTGTTGCGCTGCCCTTGCGGCCAGCTCTACAGCCTGATGACCCAGACCAAGCCATCCGGCAGGATGCATCGCTATCTGGTGTGTAAAGGCAAGGGGACGGGCAACTGCCAGATCAGGAACCATCGCTACGACGAAAGCCAGCTACTGGAGCTGTTCATGCACTGGCGTTGGGCTGAGTTTTTCCACAGACCAGCCGACTCTCAGCAGCGCCAGCAAGAAGAGCAAAAGGTACTCGCCCTCGAGCAGCATCTAGCCCAGCAGCAGCAGGCAGCCGCGAACTCTGAGGCCAACCTGGCCAAGCTGCTCACTTCCGGCAAGCTCGATCACTCCACCGCAACACTGCTGGGCAAGACGGTGCAGGATGCCCAGGCGGCAGCGGCGGCCACCTCCGACCGGCTCCATGCGGCCCGGCTCCAGCTTCAGCAGCTCAAGGCCCGCCCCGATGGCCAGGCCATGGCCCAGGAGATCGCCTCCAGGATGCAGGCGTTCATGGCCGCTGTTCGGCACGACCCAGCAACCCGGCGGCAGTTCAATGACTGGCTATTGGCCCTCGGCCTGGCGGTACAGCTCCATCAGCCCCAGCAACAGGGGCAGCCCCCCCTCATGGTTGTGCGGCACCTTGATGGCGCAGACGCGGTAGAGCTGCACCAGGGCACCAGCGACGGCGAGGCCATCGTGCACGTCCGGACCAGACCTCAGGCCATGGCCGACATGTGGGAGCGCTTCGGCGTGGTTGAGATACAGCCCGACGGAACAAAAGTTATGGTTATTGATGCAGGGGCTTGATTGGGAATCACCTCCATCCAGCAAGGCGATTACAAGAGAATTGAGAGTGCAGAGGCAGTCTTAATTGATCGAAAATACTTGTTGTCATTAACCAGCAGTCAAAGCTCAGATCACTCACCCGCTCGAGCGTGGTCTAAAACCGCCGGCGGATCGGCCAGCAGTGCTGCTGCCACTGCATGTGATCTATCTCTCGTCTCGCCACTGGGCAAGAGCGGGAACGGGCAAAGTAGGCTACTGCTGGCTGGTGGTGGAGACAGGGCGAACCTTCTTCCTCGGCAGGATTCGCCAGTCAGCCGGGTCGTTGGTGCGTACGACGCGATGGTGATCCCCCTCAAGCAGTGCGATGCGGTAGCCGTTGGCCCATGCAGGCGGTTCACCGATCAGCACCAACACCGGATCACCGATGGCCAGCGGTCGGTCGGGTGGGGCGTCGTCGGTGGCGTGAGGTGGTGGTGGTGGACCATGAGCGGTGAGAAGGTCCATCTGAACCTCCTCCTGCAACCTGTCCAACGTCTCGCGCACCGTGGTGCGGCCAACCTCGCCGCCGTGCTCGGCGATCCAGCCCCAGACCGGGCCAGCGGCTTCAGGGTCCGGCGAAAGGTTCAACGACTTGAGGGCGGCCTCAACCCACTGGCGGTTCGTCGCCGGCCGGCGACTGACGGACTCGGCAGTTTCGGCTCGATCAGCTCCATCAGCCTCGGCGGCGGCCTCCGCAGACCGACCGGGAACGGATCGGGAACGGGTGGGAACGGCAGCGGAACGGCCAAATCCCTGTCCAGGAGCGGGTGGAACGGATGGAACGGATAGCGGCCCACTCCCCCCTATAAGAGGGTTTTCTTCTACTGCTTCTCCCTTACGCGCGGAGTGAGATTTCTCCGTTCCATCCATTCCATCCGTGTCCCCACTGGGTTCTTGCCGTTCCGCTGCCGTTCCCGATTCCGCCGATCCGTTCCCTACTGGAGTCTCCGGCGATTCAGGTTCCTTGGGACACATTCGCAGCTGCATGGCGTACCGGATCACGCCAGGGGCGTCGCCGTCGAACGCGGTGCGGAACCGGACGCAGGGGACCACGGAACCCAGTCCCCGGACCCTGTAGGCCCCGCTGCTGGTCAGACCAGAGGGCAGCGGCAGGTCCAGCGCGTCGCGCAGCAGCCCGACCAATCTGGTCTTGAAGTTCTTTGCGCTCAAGGGCTGGGCCTCGTCCCCTTTCAGCGCGAGTCGGTAGTTGGGGAAGAGGAACTCAAGCCTGGAGTCGTCGCTGGCTCCTGTTCTGGTGAAGACGGCTGGATCGAAGATCAGCGCCTCATCAGCCCAGGCGGCGAGGTTGTCTGAATCCAGGAGAATCGACAGCTCGGCCTCGATCCGGCTGGGACTGGGGGCCGAGCGGCCCAGGGCTGCGGCTGCCTCTGCCTCTGGCATTGCCAGAGCCCATCGCAGGAGGCTGGGGAGATGTGGCGCCAGCTCACCGGTCCAGCCGCCATCCTCAGTGCGGTCCAGCATGGGTCGCTGCCGCCCTGGCGGGACGGCCCGAGGGGTAAGGACGGAACGGCGCCGGTTGAGCACGGCAGCACTGGCGTCGGTTGACCGGATCGAGGCGTTACCGATCGCCAGGACAAGCCCGTTGAAATAGAAATCGACGTGTTCGTTGGATCCTTTCCGCTCGGCGCGGATCAGGTCGCCGCCGGTGAGCGCCTTGATCCGCTCCAGTTTTCCGTGATAGTCCTGCGCTTCTGAGATGATCGCCAGCCGCTTGCCGCGCAGCTTGAGAGTCTCGAAGCGTTGGGTGCGGTCTTCAAGGGTGGCCAGCTCGATCGAGGCCGTACCGCCTTCTCCGGTGAGGGCGGTGAACAGGTTGCCGATCACCGACTTGGCGGAATCAGGCGGGCCTGTCAGCTCGACGAACCCCTTCCATCTGGGCCCGGCGACCATGCGGCGAATCGCGGCGCGGATCACAACCACGTCGGCTGGATCGTTCAGCGCCTCCGCCAGAAAGGATTCAATCCGCGTGGGATCCGCCAGCGGCTGCCACGGGATGCCGAGCGCCCATGTGTTTCGGCAGCCGGGGTCGTGGGGCAGCAGTGCGCCATCAGACAGGCGCAGGACGCCGTTCTGGCATGGAACCAGGCCATCCATGGCGGCTGGCTTCAGGATTCCCAACTGGCGGCGGAAGGCGGCCAGCAGGGAGCAGACGGAGCCGATAGTGAGGGCCTCCCTCCAGCCCTGCCGAGCGAAGAACACCTCGATCTGCTCTTGTAGGTGGTCGTTGCCGTTGACGCGGCGCCAATGGGTGCCGGTCCACATCCACCAGCCATCGCGGCTCTCGGGGTCAACGCGCCATTCGCAGCCGATCAGCCCATAGAGCCAGAGCGCGCGGCGGAAGGTGGCCTCTGGCCCCATGGGTTCGGACGGCAGGTGGAACACCTCCTCGGCCTTGTCGCCCTTGCCTTTGATGACCCAGGCGGGCTCCGCTGCAGCGGCAATCGCCAGGAAGAACGCTGCACCGTGGCGATAGATCAGATCATCGAGCCCCAACCGCACTGGATCCCCCTCGGGGTCCAGGGCCATGGCGTTGGGCAAGCGCTCGATGAGGACGTGGGCCCCTTGGTCTCGAAGCCAGGTTGCGAGCTTTTCCAGGGCGGAACGGACTTGTGGCTTGTGAACGTCGCTGTCGAAACAGAGCCGTACCTCGCGGCCCTTTAGGGGGATTTCCTGAAGCTCAACGATCGGCCGGGATTCCACGCCGCCGTCGTAGCGGTCCTGCCAGGAATTAACGCCCCCGATCCCGATAGTGAGCCGCTTGGTGTCGTGGACGGTGGCGGAATCAGTCTTGAACTCTCCTTCGGTGATTCGCAGCGGAACATGGATGTTCGCCAGCCGATCCTCGTAACCGCCGACGTCGATCGCGAGGCGGGAATGAAAGATGCGGCAGCCGTTGCCCTTGGGGGATCTGTACTTGCCCCCCTCGGGGTTGGCGGCAATCTCCGCGTCGGTGAGGCGGAACCGCAAGAAAGGACGCCCGTTGCGGCAGGTCTGAGGCTTTCCGTCGGGGGACAGGTAGGGAATTTGGAGATGGCCCGCCCCGTCGGTCCAGTAGCCGGTGGCAGCGATCTGCTGGTCGCTGAGGGCGGACTGGCGGAGCTTGGCGAGATGCTGAGGCCACAGCTTCGCGCTGACGCCCGACCCAGCAATAGGAGAACTATTGAGTAAGGGGTCGGGAATAGGCATTGTGCACTCCTAGACGAATTGATGCACTCTTAGAAACTCAGCAAGGTATATCCATTGCCCTGCGAGTTCGCTTTACAAGTTCGGCATCAACAGCGTCTTTATCCCAGAGAAGTGGCGGCCGAACTGTGCCAAGACCCTGGACACGGAAATGCACTCCGGCTTTGAGGACTCCACTTTTCCGAAGACGGCGAAGAGTGACATCTGAAACACGCAGCAGATCAGCGGCTTCCGCAGTAGTGAGAGAGAACGACATCGTGAAGGCAGTCAGGAATCGAATGAGCAGGATGAATCCCACGGGACAACACTAAGTCGAAAATGACGAGGACATAGATCGATTAAATGGACGAATATTCAGTCGAGCCTTCCATTTATTGGGCGCAGCACCAGGCAATCCACCTTGTTGTGAACCCTCGGCAGAACAAGGCGATAGCTGTCTGCGCTGCGATGAACTGCAGGGTTACGGGCCAACTCGAGCCGCTGATGCTCGTGCCATGGTCCGCTGTCAAAGGCGTCCGTGGCCCATGGAGAAGGCGTGGGTAGCCTGAGGATGTCGCTTCTAGTCGGTTTTATGACTCACTTGGAGATTGATTCCGCTAGGGGGCTGCTGGGGGTCGCTGGAACGCCCGGCTCCGGCATCTCCATGAGTCCGACGAACTGGTGTTCAGAAGCTGAGCTGACTGACATGGGATGCCTCTGCATCTCGGATCTGGCGTCTGCTGGCCACCCCTGGACCCTTGGTCGATCGGAACGCTGGATCTACGGGGCGGCGCGGTGGACCGTGCGGAACATCCCCATGCCTGGTGAGGACGAAGGAATTGCGCGGTACAGATTGCTGTGGGACCAACAGGCCAGCGAGCCCGCCAGGACCTCCATGAACGAGCGGATCGCGATCATGAACCATCCACGTGAATCGAAGAGGGGGCGCCCTTTTAAGGAGGAGGGCTGGATGTTTGCACGTGCCCGAGCTGGGAAACCTATGACGATCAACATCGACGCCTATGACCAACCAGAATGGATTGACAAGCTGGTAATCAAAACCAAGAACTCCCGAATCATGATCAATGCCGATGCAATCAGGAATGCTGGAATCGAATGGGAAGAGGTAACCTTGAAAGACGGATCCAGGGCTCTAACCACAAAGCCAAGAACTAGTTCGCTTCCCTTGCACGTTCTTGAAGATGAACTAAGTTTCTACAAGAAAATGCTCCCGGTCAGCGACACGCCCTATCATAGCTCTCGCTGTCTAGAGCAGATCGACATCATCGAGGAAAAGATTGCAGCCGCCAGCCTTAAGACTGATCAGCACACATCCTGAACGGAGATCTTGAGCCAGTTAGTGGCCGACTGAAGTCGGTTTGTCCTGTGGACTCTGAAGTCAGTTCTCTCAACTAACTGACCAAGTGGAACGGAGATTGTGGACTGCCAGATACTCACTGTTCAACATTTTTGCACTTGACATCGTAGTGTCGAGAATTGCAGTTGACCCGGAGTTCATGCTCTAAGCCAAGCTGGGTAGAGGTGAAGTTACATGGTGTATAGAACTACCTCGTTACCAAGACGGTAACAACTCGGAGAGGTTGAGGATCGCCTCCTGATCCTTCAGTGTGAGAGGCGGTGGTGTTGGTGGCTCACCGCCCTGCTCCCTCCCCCGAATCGCCACGAGATCCAGGCCTCACAGTCACAACTGCCCGATCGCGCCAGCTTCCACTCACCAGCAGCGTTCTGCGCCACCTGGGCCCATGAAGCCGTCCACTCCACCGGCCATGAATGGCGCCTGAAGCGGGATCTCGGCGGTGTCTTTGGGAAGGCGCGCTATGCCCGTGAGGAGCTGGTCGCTGAGCTGGGGGCGGTGCTGTTGGGGGATCGGCTGGAGATCGGCAGCGAGATCGAGAGCCATGCCACCTATCTCGGGCACTGGGTCGAGCTGCTCAAGGAAACGCCCAAGGTGCTGTTCCAGGTGCTCAGCGAGGCGCGGCAGGCGGCGGATCTGATCTGTCCGGAGGCGCAGGCACAGGGGGAGCCCTAGAGCCAGGCACACGAAGGCTGAAATGGCCTCAGTGGCTGGCTGGTGGCTGTGAATCGACAGCCCGCTGATGATAACAGACAGGCGCGATTCGGTGAACGTGCAACGCCCTTGCGCGGCTGTGCACACTGAGGACTCCTGCGCGCGCTTCTTCAGCTGTCCAGACGCCTCAGCACACGGATTGCAGATATAGGACCCGTCGAGCGGGGACTTGACTGTGCTGAGCTGATCAGCGCCAGACCCCATAGGCTGGGGGAGACTTTGGCGGCTGATCTCGCCGGGATGCGGATGAAGTTTTGCGTGATCCAGTCCAATGATCGAGGGCTGATCAGCAAGGAAGGAGATCGCACTACGCAAGACGTGGTCCCTGGAAGCGATTGAATTTTCATGCACGCTAGAGGCCCACCTGCCTAGAGCTTAATTAGCTTGCCCTGAAGCCAAATGACACGGATGAATGAGGCGAGCGAGAAGGATGCAAAGAAGCACCACGCAGACAGGATTAATCGCGTCCTGTCAAAATACATGGCAAAACCCACTAACAACCAGAACAGAGACGCAAATATCGCACACATAATGTACCTTACCATTAAGTCGATGTGTCCAGTATGCTTTAGCTGGATAAATATTCGTGAACCTCTGTAAGATATAAGGATGCTTTTGCTAGTAGCGAGAAAGCCCATGAGAAGAGCTGAAACAGTTAGGGAGCTGTTTACAAAATCGCCAACCCGAGTCTCAGAGATAAGGAAGGGATGCATGTAGGCAAAGACAGCAAGGGGAACGGCCACAAGCCAAGGAATAAACTTCTCAAAAAAAGTGGAAAGAATCATTGCGTTGGCTATGTTAGGAACCCTGTATCTCTCCAGGACCGGAGAAGTCTTGCCATTGTACTCCATCTATCTTGCACAGAATATCTCCTGCCTACCCCTAGGGGCACATCCTCCTCGCCGCAGAGGCGCTCAGCAATCAAGTCGATAGTTTCTCGCGGAGAATCGTCATCTACTTGGGCCTTAAGTGCAAGTCTCTTAATTCCCTCGCCGCAAGAAAATGCTCTATACAAGCTAAGTGCCAAGTCCTTAGCTGCAGAGAGTGTCAGTCCGCGCCTGTTGCCAATAACCAATGAAAGGGTTTCTGCTCCATTGGCGCTTGCAATATCCACAGCACTCCCAAAAGAAAGACCGCTCGCGCCAGGATGACTTGTCAAATTAGGGATAGCAAATGACACCTCAACCCTGCTGACTACGGCCAGGCTTTGTATCTGCTGCTCGCTGCTTGGGGACAATTTAGGTGTAAACAAATAAGAGTGAACTAGTCCGTCATTAGCAAAGGAAAGATACTCTTGAATTGCAGACGCCTTGGGGCCGTGGTGATTGTACTGGACAAGAATGTAGCCGGATAAAGGGTCGTAGAGGCAAGCCGTGTCTTCGCCAAAGAACTGATCATCTCGTATATCTACCTCAGACAAGTGAGTCGATTCTGACACTATTGCCGGGCCGGAACCTGATCGAAAGAGAGCAAAGTTTGCGAATACTTGCCCCCCGGAGAAGATGGCATCCTCAAGTCTAATCCTTGACGAAGATAGTTGAATGAGTCTCGTCTCCAATGGCTTTTCGCTTGCCACCCTAAATGCCTGATTTATAGGATGAGTCCAGTCGTTTCGTAGAGAAACCTTGTAAGCGTAGACTTTCATGATGCCCATACGACTAGTTGGTTGAACTTCCAGGTAAGCGCAAGTGAAGCATCGCAACGGGTAGGTAGGCTTACATGCGGTAGTACTCGGATGTCGCCGCGGTCCATGGCAAATATCCCTGTTGAGTTTGGCATGAATAATTCGATCTGGGATTTGGGATCGTCAGTAGATCTGCGGGTTGTCGATCTTCAAGGCCGTGGCGTTCTCCAGCACGATGCGGGAGGTCTGGTCGTCGATGCCGTTGGGTGCCTTGACGTGCACCTCCACGGACAGTTTCACCTCAGCCCCGGGCAGGGCCTGCAGGTGGCTCATCACCTCCTCCAGGAACTGGCCCATCTGCAGCCCGGCCCGCACGGGATCGAGCTTGAGGGAGCCGGTGAAGGTGGTGCGCTGCTGGGGCGTCGCCGGGGTGGCTTCTGTGATGTCACGGCCAGGGCCGAAGCTCAATCCCGGGCCCGGTTTCTCGGGCGCGTAGGAGCTGGCCCCTGGCGCGGGTGGCTCACCGGTACCAGTTGCAGAACCAGTGCTGGCGGGAGGTGGTGCTGCAGCAGCATCTTCTGCCAGCTGCTTCTTGGCCACCTCGTCTTTGACGATCATCATGCGCATGGTGGCGGCGCTCTGGAACTGGCCCTGGGGCTTGAGGCCGAGGTAGCGGCCGCTGGCCTCGTCGAAGCCGTCGGCCAGGTGGAAGGTGGCATCGCCCTGCAGGGCGGCCTGGGCATTGGTGAGGCCGTTGAGGAGCACGGCGTCGCTGCTGACCCGAGGCAGGTAGAGGTACTTGTGGCACCAATCCACCAGCTCCTGCACGCTGACCGAATCACGGTTCGGCCAGAGGTAGTTGTCGAGGTTGCGGCGGAGGCGGCTGGCACCGATCTCCACGTAGATGGCCTCCTCTTCCGTGCACTTTTTTGAGACCCGATCAGCGAGGCGTGGTTCACCGCCGGTGAGGCGGAACTCATCCCACGACGGGCCCTGGTTGCCGGGCTGGGCCTGGTGGGGGAGCAGCAGATGACACCACGTCTCCGGAATGCGAACGTCAATCGCATCGGTGGCGTCCTTGATGCGCTTGGCGGCCAGGTTCACCTGGCTGAGCGTGAGATCGAGCTCCTCACGGTTGTCGGTGATGCGCTGCCACGCCTTCTGGGAGGCGTAAGCGTCCACAAGATCCTCCAAAGCCCGCTCATCGGCCGCGAGGAACACCAGGGTGTTGGGGTACTGGCGCGGACTGGAGCCACGCGAGGCGAGCACCTCCCGCGCCCAGGTGAGGGCAGCACTGTCTCCACCCTTTTTGTGGGGGTACTGGGAGGGCACCACCACCAGGCGGGTAGCCGGTTCATCGGGCACGGCCGCGCTATTGGGCGGGGCGAGGTGCAGCCCGGCAAACGCACCGCGGGTCTTGCCCTCGCGATCGAGCTTCTGGTTGAGCTCCACCAGCAGGCTGGCGCGGTCGTTGAGGAAGCTCTGCTTGTGCTCGTCGGCGGTGCGGTTGAGGTTGGGCTTGGTATCGAGCCAGTAGCGGTCGCCGTCCTGGTTGAGGAAGCGGGCCTGGTCACCGAGGCGCCTAAGGGCGTCGCCAAACACGGCCGGGGCTTCACCGGGCATGGCGCAGGCGAGCTTGATGCGCTGGTCGCCAATGCCGGGCTTGGCCGCACCGGAGCCAGGGGCGGTGCCCATGTAGATGCTGCGGGCCACCCGCTTGCAGGCGCTGAGTCGGCCCAGGTTGCTGTTGGCGGCATCGATACGAACGGGGATTGAGCCTTCGCCGTCGACGTCCTGGGAAATGATCGGCTCCCACTCGTTTGGCAGATAGCGCAGCAGCTCGTTCTTGACCTTGATGTCATCCAGCGGCATCGAGGACGGCATGATCATCACATCCTTGCTGCCGCCTTCCCAAAGATCTTCGATGGTCTTGGCAAGCAGGCGCAGCACGCCACGGGTGCGCTGGAAGTTGGGCAATGTGCTCCAGTCGTCGTAGAGGCGCTGGAAGAGTTCGGGGTGAATGGGGTAGGAGGCCGTCAACTTGTCTCCGTAGTCGGCCTCGCGGGTTTCGGCGGGAAACTCGTTCTTGTTGAGCGCGTACATCTCCTTGAAGGAGCGCACCACGGCATCGCGGTGGGCCCCGGCCTGATCGGTGGGGATCGGCTCAAACAAGCGCCGACGCACGATCTCGAAACCTTCGTTTGGACTGGCAGGGCGCCATTCCGTCGCAATGCGCTGCAGCACATTGCGTAAACCCTCCAGGGCCTTTTCGCCATTAGAGCCCCCGATCTCGTTGGTGCTCTGGGGCACGGAGATCAGCAGCAGGGCATTGGGCACCTGCTTGGCGGCTTCGGTGAGTGCCTGCGCGAAGGAGATCTGGGAGTCGTAGGTGCCTGCAGGCAGATCGGCCTTGCCGAACAGGTTGCGGGCATAGGCCACCCACTCGTCGATCAGCACGAGGCAGGGGGCGCTCTGGCGGAAGAGCTCGGCGAGGTCGCGGGCACCGGGGGAGACGCGCTCGCGGTCGCTGTTGGCCAAGATGGCGTAGCCCTCAGGTCCACCCAGCTGATAGGCCAGCTCGCCCCAGAGGGTGTTCACCACGGTGCCGTCGGCTTTTGTGGTGGGCTCTGCTGCGCTGAAGGCCGTGCCCACCAGCACGGCGGTGTTGGCCTTGGGGACGCTTTTGATTCCCACCTCGGCGCAGACCTCCTCGAGGCCGGAGAGGAGGTTGAGGGGGGTGCCGGAGCAGAGGTGATAGAGCGCCAGCATTGAGTGGGTCTTGCCGCCACCGAAGTTGGTCTGCAGCTCGATCACAGGGTCAGCGTCCTGGCCGTTGAGGCGACGCAAGGCGATGCGCAGCAGATCCTTGAGCCCACCGGTGATGTAGGTGCGGCGGAAGAACTCCGCCGGATCGGTGTATTCCGAACTTCCCTTGCCCTGGCGCACCTGGTCGAGGTCGGCGGCGAACTCGGCCTGCTGGTAGCGACCGGTGATCACATCGGGGTGCGGGGTGATCACTTCCCGCCAGGGCAGCAGGCCGGCTTTGACCTGGTTTTCGGTGGTGGTCTTGTAACGGATCTTGTTGCGGGCGCGCTCAGTGAACACCACTTGCTGGAGCTCTGAGCGCAGGTCGCGGATGGCTTCCGCCTGCTGCACGGCGTTGATGCTGCGGCAGAGACGAACGGCGGTGTCGAGGTAGCGGTCGGTGTCGTCTGAGGTGATCGGTTCGGAATGGGCCCACTTGTTGCGGGCCACCTTGAGCTCACTCACATAGGCCCGATCCTCCTGGCTCAGCAGCTGCTTGAAGACCCCACTCCAATGCTCCATGAACAGACCGAGGAGCACGGAAACGTCCTTGAGGTTGGCGCCGGGATCAAGGCGTTCCTGCCAGCTGGGACCGAGCTTGTCGTAAAGCTCGCGGCTGATGTAGGGGAGCAGCCCATCGCGGAGTTCATTCAGCGCCTTGCCGACGCGCTCACTGTTGGAGAGGGCCATGGAACGGGGTGGGGGTTAGAGCAGGGAGGGCTGAACAGGACTGGCCGCGACGGCCGCCAGCTTTTCGAGTTCGGGCCAGGCGATCACGAGGCCGTTGTAGGCACGAGCTTCCTCTGCCTGCTTGGTCTTCTCGCAGTGGTTATAGAGGCGATAAGCCAGGGAACGGCAACTGGAGGCGAGATCTCCATGACCACGAACAGCATCCAATTGGTTGATGAGAGCAGATGCTGCTGCTTCTCCCTCATCCAAACGCTTGATAAGGTATTGAGTTGCCTCCCAAATACACAATCTGGCATCACCTGAGGGATCCCATGAAGCAGGAAGCTGACTTCGACGCAGTAGCTGAACCTTTCCCGCCGACGCATTTAATATTCCAGACTTTGAAACTCCTTCTACTGATACGTTAAGAGCGAGGGCTAAACCCTCGGCGTCCCCATAGGGCCTCTCGTCATATCCAAAACTCTCAAAAAATGTGAGAGCAAACTTCGTATCGCTATCAAGCAGACCATCCTCTTTTGTTAGGCATTCATCCAGTACGCTCTGGATCTCCTGCAAAGCCTCGCGAGTGCTCATTAGACTATCATCAGCATTCAAAACGCTTCTGCACTGACTATAAATAGACATGCCGGGGCCTATTACCGCCTGGCGAACATCTACTGGGGCTATATTGGCCGACTCCAGCCTTTTTATAGCCTCGGGCAGGGCTGACCTCAGCTCTCGCCTGAATTCAGATCGAGAAAGGGACAGGGCATCGTTGCTTCTTCTCTCGCATACGAGCACGATGCTTGAAGCAAGGGCATTTACATTCTGGCCAATAGATCTTGATTTGCGCTCAGTGTGTAGCGGCCAAGTGCCGAGTATCTTCAATCCACTTTTCACAAGGGCATCAAGAAAGATCTGCCATCCAGTAATTGCTGCTCCCTCGCCTTTTTTAACCTCCGACTGCTTGAAAGCATAATAAATAGTGATAGGCGCCCATGGATGTGAAATCTCTGCCGCACCTGATAAAGCCTTGGCCATTCCATCAAGAAAAAACTTTTCAGCCTCCATTTTGCCAATCTGTCTATAGGGATTAGCGACCAGCTCTTCGTGCTTTGGCGTGGTAATAGTTGCCAAGAGATCGGGATATGAGTCCCTTAGTATGTACCTAATCCACACATAAAAGAATTCCGATAGGTCAGAGTAGCCTATATTGTCATAGTACGGAGGATCTGTTGAAATGATAAATTGATTAGAAGAAGATTCCGTGGCCAACGCCTGAGCCGATTGCTGAAATGCTTCACCAGGCTCTACGTTAACAGGAAGTCCAGAAAGTGAACTAGCGACAATCTCAACAGACTTTGCAAAAGATCCTCCTATCTCAGAGAAGATGTTCAGCTCAACAAAGTCCCATACCATGGGTATAGTTTGCATTGTAAATAGATGACTTGGCCTATCCTCCCTTGTGTACCATGTAACAAGTGAACAGTTATAATCAGCGCATTTTGATAATGCGAAGGCCAGGTAAGTCGTTATCAGCCCTGCGTACTCACTCGAAATCTCATCAGCGTCACATCTGAGCTTAAGCTTCTTTTTGGCGTCTCTTTTTATCGTATCTTTAATTTTAATGATTTTATCAGCTATGCTTTTTAGCCCCTTGAGCTGCCTATCAGTATAGAGAGAGCCAAATGTATTCAAGCCGTAAAGCGGAGTAAACATTGACCGTTTGTCGTTCGGAATGGCCGTTTCTATGTCCCAGGCTCTGCCCACTGAGAATGCAATTTCTTGGCATTGCCGAGACGGCTTTAGATAACATCTATTTCGCCCATTTTGAACAACAATCGCTAAAAGCTGCAAGCCAATCAGTCCCTTCATTCCTTGATCTTTGACATACTTATCGGTGACAATATCTCCCGAAAGTGGGCATCTAAAGTTGCCGCCTCTCTTTAACTTCAGTCCGGTCTTGCATCCCTGGGTGTCAACCGGCCTCCCCAAAACGATATCATAATTCAAGTCGCCATTGGCAATAACTATATCAATCCATGCCTCTTTATCTTTCTTGGAAGAAAGTGTGAATGTCGACAATAGCGGTATCTGTTTATGTGAGTAACCAGGATTTGGCGAAGGCACTGTTCTGGCCCACAAAAAAGCGAAAGGACGCACTACCTGCCCAGGGACAAACTGATAATGTGCCCAGCTTTCGTTCCCAGTTGGAAGCATTGATTCTTCAATTATCAACTCTGGATACAGAGCATCTCTGGTCTCCTTAAGCTCCTCCATTACTCTATCCCGATAATAAAGGATATCCTTTTGAAGCGCTGAAAGATCACCCTTTTGAGTCAAGGAGTCGCTGAACTGATTGTATTCACCTACTGGAGAAATGCTAGCCAGCCGGTGCGGAAGATCGATCAGAGCCTTTGAAATTAGGACAGGTATCGGATTCAGGTCTCTTGCTTGTACTTTAAATCCAAGTCTTTGAGCTTCTACTGGTATTGTGCCTCCTCCTGAGAAAGGATCTAGAAATGTCGGCAGGCTCGCTGCATCGAGGCCCAAGCCAGGGTTATCTTGACAGAAGCGGGCAAATGAGCCGCGAATTTCCTTTGACGCCTCCGTATAAAGATTATCGTCATGGATGTTTTCCCAAACGACTAATCTTTGGATGATTTCAAAGAGCCTATTGCGTTCTGCATCTTGCAGTTGTTCCGTTGCAAAATCTTCGACTCGATTTGAAGGGTCGTCTACAAGTTGAGCAAAAAGAACGGCCCTTGAAGCGGCGAAAGGGCGTTGGGCCCACCACTTGTGAACTGATGATGGATTGCCCTTGTAGATATAGCTTTCACGCACAGATTCGCAATTAATCGCCTCCAGAGGGATGGCCACCTCGATCAGCTTCTTGCGGCGTTTGACGGGGTGGTCGCAGGTCATGGTCTTTGCTGTCATCGAAGGCACTCGTGCAGTTTCAAGACCACAGCACCCGAGTCCCCTGGAACAAGCACGGCGACTCTTCCAGCTGGCAGTTCAGCCTTCTGTAGCCGTGCACTGGTGCAGAGGGTGCCGCCTAGATCGTCGGTGTCGTACTCTTCCCCGCCATGAAGATCAAAGGCATCGATCGCCTTCTTCTTACTTCTTCCTGTCTCTATCCAGCCCTCATCCGGCCAAACCCTCAGCGTTTCATGCAAGGGTCCATAGTCGAGATCAAGCACCTCCAAGATTGATAAGTTGGCGGCATCGAGAAGCCATAAGTGGCCTCGATCTTGGCTTCGCATGCAGGTTGTTGCCACAATCACTTCACCATTGCCTGGATTGGCGTCGGGATGATAGACGCGATCCTCATTGCCATCCAGCCACTGCACGGCAGAAGTGGCAACGCCGAGCAGCGTTCTTTGTTTCACCAACGATCCATTGAACGGGTTCCGTAGTTCGACCTGTGCTTGAACGTCTGATGGGCCAAGTGGGTACTGTCCCAACCCACAGGCGATCAAGGATCCGTCATGGCTGACAGAGACAGACTGCACGGCTGACTCTGTTTCAACAATCTTCTCTTGGCCGTTATCCAGGTCCCAGTGAACAAAGAAGGCGCCGCCACCTGCGGCGGCGACCCGGCGCGAATGCTCCGTTGATCGCGAGACAGATAGTGAATAGGGGTAGGGTGAAACATCGTGCCTGCTGGCCCAGTCGGGTCTCTTCCAGGGTTGAGCTATGCAAGTTTGCTGCTCAACATCGAGCAGATAGCAGCCTGGCTCATCGTTCGCCAGTAGCAATCTGTTTTCATCAACAGCAAGTAATCGAGCATTCATGCAGCGCTTGATCGGCAATTCCCACTCCAGGAGCAGGTTGCCCAGGGCTCGTTGTTCCGTCATGAAGGCACCCGGTCCACTGGTCCCAGCCAGTTCTGACCGCCCCAAGTCATGGGGCTCGCGGTCGTGCAAGGCAGCCAAGGCTTAATCCCAGGCAAGCCCTCCAGAGGTGCGCTCAGGGCAGCAGGGTTCACCTCCAGCGGGATGGCGACTTCGACAAGCTTCTTGCGGTGATGCATGGGGTGGTCGCTGGTCATCGGGCGTTCCAAGGGTTGATCAGCTCCAGGCCGACATCGGCGAAGTCGGCGTCATCGCGCGTGGCCAGCTGGGCGCCCTGGGCCAGCGTGGTGGCGGCCACGACGGCATCGGCGGTGGCCATGGGCCGGCCCAGGCGCTCACGGCGGCTCAGCAGCTCGCCGTACCAGTGAGCCGCTTCGCTGCTGAAGCCCCACACCCGCCCGGCAAACAGCTCGGTGATCAGACCCTCCCAGCTCTGCCGCAGGGCCTGCTTGCGGCGTCCATCGCCCAGGCGGGCGATGCCATGCAGGATCTCGGCCTCGTTCATGGTCGTGATCGCCACCGCGTCTGGATCCAGGCCGTCGGCCCAGGCCAGCACCCGGGGCTCCGGTTGCGGCCGCATCAGTTCCGAGATCACGTTGGTGTCGAGCACGATCACGTCGCTGCCTCCCCTCCACCGAAGCCAGCGGGTTGGGGCAGGGAGGTGCGCTCGGGAACTGCCAGCTCCACACCCCCTAGGTGAGCGAAATGGTCGTGGATGCGGCTGCCGAGGCCTCTAGTGGATGCGGTGCTGGTGCTGCCGCCGGAGACGGCATCACGGAGGATCGTGCGCACCTCCTCCTCCATGGAGCGGCCATGGCGGGCCGCCTGGAGCCGCAGCTGTGCCTTGGTGGCGTCGTCGAGATTGCGGATGGTGAGGGTGGCCACGGCGGTTCCTCCGCTAGCAGTGCAAGCAGTGCTTGCAAGCCTAGGGGTGGGGGTGCGGTCCATGCTCAATGGGGCCCCACGGCAACGGAGAGCAGTTGAGCCAGGGAGAAGTTCTGGCCCGTGGAACCAAAGCCGGGGCGGCCCCAGTCGACCCCGCTCACGTACCGCGGTGGTGAGGCGCGATCACCGGAGATGGTGCTGATCGCCAGCCGGAAGCTCTCCGGCCTGTTGTTGCCGCACTTGAGCTCTGTGGTGGTGACGGTCACCGAGTCGGCCCCCTCCACCCGGCCCTTCACCTCGATGAACACCAAGCTGCCGTCGGGGCCCGCCGACTCGATGTCGTAGCCGATGCCGCGCTGCTCACTCCTGTCGATCGGGATGCGGCCGAGAGCCCGCTCAGCGGCAAACACCGCTGCCATCGCCAGCAGATCCACCCGCTTCTTGGCTTCTGCATCGACGCTGGCATTGGGGGTTTCTCCCCGGATCTGACGCAGCAGGCCCGCCGGCACGATCAAGGCTCCACCCTTGATCAACGGCACTCGGGCGCTGATCTGGGCTTCCGCATCCAGGGCCGCCATGCGTTTGCCCAGCCGGTTCACCAGCAGCTCCGCCCGCTCCTTGGCGACCTGGGCCGGCAGACGGGTTTTCTTGCCAGCGGAATCTTTGTGCTTGAGCTCCTCGTACTGGCGGATCCAGTGATTGATCTGCCGCTGCAGCCGGGCCTGGATCTCCTGCCTTGCCTTCTCGATGCGCTCCAGCCGCTCACGCCTGATCTCCTCAAGGTGCTCCGGCACCAGCGTCTGCATCGCCTGGGCCAGCACCAGCTGGTCCCAGTCCTGGTTCAGCCAGTCATCGGCCAGCAGAGGTTGGATCAGCTCCTGCTCACCCTCCCGCAGCGGCCGGTAATCCAGGTAAGGCGCTGAGCCGGCGGTTTTCACACCGCCGGTGCGGGAGATCTCCAGGAACTGCAGCCGGTTGGAGATCAGCTGCTGCTGCCCATGGCGGTCCTTGCGGCCGTCCTGCAGCCCGTGCTCCAGGCAGAACATCAGCCGCAGCTCAGCGCCGGGATCGTTGTCGTCGATCAGCACCGCCCCCTGGCCCAGCACCTCGCCGTAGCGCTCCCAGATCAATGAGAGGCAGGCTTCCAGCAAGGGGTGGCCCGGGCTCACCAGCTCAGCCCTTGGGCTTTGGCCCACGTGCTCCTTCTCAAAGCAGATGCGCTCGTAGCGCTGCTGCACCGGCACACCCACGCCAATCTGCTGGTCGCGATCCAGCAGCTGCGGCGACACATGGGTGATCTCATAGCGGCCTTCCTCCCGTGGAAAGGCTTTGCCGCCCAGCCGCCGGAAGGCCTCCAGGAAAAAGTCGTGCACGTAGTGGGGGTGAATGCGACGCGCCATCGCCCGCTCCATCTGCTGCCGCAGGTCCCGCACCTTGCTGGTGTCCATGCCCTGCTTGACCAGGGCGCGGCGCTCCAGCAACTCCAGCAGGTGGTCGGAGTTCACCGCTTCATCGATCTCCTGCATCCGCGCCTTCACGGCGGGATCGGCGTTGTAGAGCACCGCATCCATCAGCAGCTCCCGCAACGAACGGCCGGTGAACAGCTGCCCGAGCACGTCGAACACCTTGTCGCCCAGAGCCTTGCGGGCGTTGTCGAGCTTCTCCAGCAGCTGGATGTAGACCTCCCCTTCGCGGGTGTCCTGGGCCAGCAGATTCCAGAGGTGGCAGACCTCCTGCTGGCCGATCCGGTGGATGCGCCCAAAGCGCTGCTCCAGCCGGTTGGGGTTCCAGGGCAGGTCGTAGTTCACCATCAGGTGCGCCCGCTGCAGGTTCACGCCCTCGCCGGCGGCGTCGTTGGCCAGCAGCACCACCACCTGGGGGTCATTCATGAAGGCGTGCACCACCTGCCGTCTGCGGTCCCGCGGCACGCCGCCATGGATCTCCACCACCGCTTCGTCGCGGCCGAGGCGGTTGCGGATCTTGCGCGCCAGATCGGTCAGGGTGTCCTTGAACTCGGTGAACAACACCAGCTTTCGCCGCCCGCCGTTCTCATCCACCATCAACGGGTCATCGAGGATCCGGTCGAGCTGCTGCCACTTGGCATCAGTGCCTGAGTTGACCACCTTCTTGCTGAGCACTTCCAGCTCCTTGAGGGTCTGGATCTCGAGCTCCAGCTCCGCCAGGGTCTGGGCCGAGGTGGCGTTGTCGATGAAGGCGTTCTCGGTTTCCTCGATCTCGGCGGCCGTGTCCTCTTCGTAGAGGTTCTCGATGTCGTCGAGATCGAGGTTGCCCAGCTTGCGATCCAGCTGCAGCTGCTCACCCGCCTGCCGGCCCTGCAGCAGCAGACGCTCCTCCTTGAGCCGAGCCTCCAGCCGCTCACGCCTGCGCTCGATCGAGCGGTGGATCGCAAACGGTGAGCTCGCCAGCCGTCGCTGCAGGGTCATCAACGCAAAGCCCACGTTCACGCGGCGCTTGCCGCCACCTTCGGCGTTGGCATTGCGCTCGGCTCGGTTCATCTCGTCGCGCACGTACTCCGTGACGCGCTCGTAGAGCACCTTTTCGCTCGGGCTGAGCTCGTACTGAGCCGTGTAGCTGCGCCGCTCAGGAAACAGCTTCTTGCCTTCAAAGGTGTAGAGATCTTCCTTCACCAGCCGCCGCATCAGATCCGTCGGATCGCTGCGGTGCACCGCGTCTTTCTCCTGTCCCGCGAAGCGATCCTCATCCAGCAGGGCCATGAACAGCTGGAAGTCCTCCTCCTTGCCGTTGTGCGGCGTGGCCGTCATCAGCAGCAGGTTGCGGGCATGGTTCCCCACCCGCCGGCCCATCGCATAGCGCTTGGTGGTCTTGAGCTCGCTGCCGAAGTAGTGGGCGCTCATGCGGTGCGACTCGTCGCACACCAGCAGATCCCACTCCGGTGCCTGCTCCAGCCGGCTCTGCAGCTCCTCGTCTCGGGAGAGCATGTCCATCCGGGCGATCAGCAGCGGCTTCTCGGCAAACGGATTGCCAAGCCCAGTGGCGTTGATCAGGTCACGGGTTAGTAGCTCGAACTGCAGATCGAACTTCTCCTTGAGCTCGTCCTGCCATTGCTCGGTGAGTGAGCCCGGCGCCACGATCAGGCAGCGCTCAAGCTCGCCCCGGATCAGCAGCTCCTTGATCAGGAGCCCGGCCATGATCGTCTTGCCGGCGCCCGGGTCATCGGCCAGCAGGTAGCGCATCGGCTGCCTGGGCAGCATGTGCTCGTACACCGCACTGATCTGGTGGGGCAGCGGGTCGATCGTGCTGCTGCTCACCGCTAGATAGGGGTCGAAGAGCCAGGCCATGCGGATCCGCTCGGCCTCGCTCACCAGCCGGAACTTGTCGCCATCGCCCTCAAAGCTCCAACGGCGGCCGCTGGAGACCAGCTCAAGATCGGCCTCCTTGTCGCGGAAGACGATCTGGGAGTGGAGGTTGCCCTGGCCGTCGCGATAGAAGACCTGACACGCCTCGCCCATCATCTGGGTGTTGACGATCCGCACCGCCTCGCGGCCCACCAGGCCCGTGACCTGGGCGTCGGGCTTGAGATCCTCCAGTCGTGCTGTCATGAAGCCTCGACTTCCGGCCGACCGATCCAGCAGCCCTCATGGGCATGGGCTGTGATCGGCATGACAGGAGAGACACCTCTAGCGGGCAGTGTGCCAAGGCGTGTGTACCGGTGGGGCCAACATGCACACATCTAGAGAATTTCCCTTCGGAAGCAGAATCCGAACCCCATGTCCTTCCGCTTCCGCCGCAGCACCCGTCTGGGCCCGCTGCGCTTCAACTTCGCCAAATCTGGCCTCAGCTCGATCTCTGTCGGTGGCCGTGGGGCCTCCTTCAACATCCCGGTGGCTCGCTCTGGCGGCGCCCGCACCACGGTGGGGCTGCCCGGCACCGGTCTGAGCTGGAGCGTCGAGCAGGGAGGCGAGCCCATCGGTCGTCGCGCAGCCATCCCCGCTGGCCCCGCAGAAGACCTGCCTAATAGTCGCCGCCTCAGGCCCGGTCAACTAGACGCGCTCAAGGCGAGCTGCCTGAACGTGCTGCACCAGCAGCTGTTCCAACCCGGCGGCTGCGGAGCGCAACTCTGGGAGCTGAGCCTGGTAAGCCGCCTGCTGAACGATCCCTCCATCGGTGATCGCATCTACGGGCAGCTGGCGGTAATCGAAACGCCCGAGACGATGGAGGCCTACCTGCTGCGGGCCCAGGGCCAAGACGACTTGAAGCGCAGGGCCAAGCGCTGCGTCGAGGCGGTCCAGGAAGCAGGCCGGCTGGCCCGGATCCGGGGCTGGCTGTCTCAGGCATAAACCCCTATTGCCCTGGCCAGCAGGCCATCCGATCGTTGATGCATAGGTTTCGGAGGCCCTTCGATGGATGACACTCCCCCGGGTCAGGTGTCAGGAGCGAGCTGACGATCCGGTCCCTGCTCCAACACTCTCGACGGATCACTGACCTCCCCGGCGTGTGACGTTGTCGCCGTCCATTGCACCGTTAATGGCTCTGCCTCAGGTGCCCCGGACCCAACGGGAGGTCCCACTTGTCAACTGGCCCCAGGTGCCAGCGTCAGCAGCTCCGCCCCAACCAACCAAACTGCTTCAGAGCCCGGTGGCCTCGTCACCGGGCTTTGTTGTGCAGTCCCCTTGACCCATGGAGAACCTGAGCGATGTCCACCAGACCCTGGTCGAGGACTACCGGGAATCGATGGTGATCGCCGCCGACAAGCTGCTGGCCCAGCCCAGTTGGACCCTGGAGGCCACCGTGGTGCTGATGCACCTCCACAGCGGTGCCGTCACCATCGGGCCGGTGAGGAGTCTTCCCCTCTGGCTGGAGCACCTCCCCCCCGAGCTCGATGAATTCGTGCGGTTGCAGGATCAAGGAGTGAGCTTTGATGAGGCCTACGTCCAGTGCCTGGCTGAACAGGGGCAGGAGTTCGTCGACGCCTGCGAAGCAGCCAAGCGGGGCAAGCCCCTGGTCTCCCATGACAACCTGGCCGAGTTCACCGCCCTCTCCCAGAAGGGGTTTGCCCGCGAGCCCCGGGAATTGTTGGCGCTGGCCCAGTGGCCCGACCATGTCACCGGCTTCCTGGTGTCATGCGAGCCGTTTCATCGACCTGGGTGAGGCCTCGCTGCCACCCGGCTCACTCCTCTTCGTCGGCCGCACCCACTGGAATCAGCCGGATCTGCTTGCGACCCAGCTTGATCTCGAACTCATCGCCAGGCTTGAGATCGAGCAGGCCGGTGTAGGCCATGCCCACCAACAGGTTTCCGTTGCCCTGCACTGTCGCCACGTAGCTCAAGCTGCGGCCGGCCTTCCCTTTGCCGCTGCCACCGCCATCTCCGAGGCTGACGCCCTTGGCCTCCAGCAGCGCCTCATAGAAGGCCGTGAAGTTCAACCGCTCGCTGCCGTCCTTCTTGGTGCTGAGGTAGCCGGCGGCTCGCACCAGATCGGACTTGGAGGCATCACCAAGCTCCTTGACTTTGGCGAGCAGTTCAGATCCAGTGAGAGCCATGTTGCGCAGGCGTTGT
Source organism: Synechococcus sp. 1G10 (assembly GCF_002252625.1). Lineage (GTDB taxonomy): Bacteria > Cyanobacteriota > Cyanobacteriia > PCC-6307 > Cyanobiaceae > Regnicoccus_A. Next base: position 68,646 of record NZ_NQKW01000008.1, read on the forward strand.
TGGCTGGACCCTAACGACCAGCCAGATCGCTGCCAGAGCAAGAAGGTGCGGGTGCCCGTCCCTTCATCGAAGGCTTTCGCAGGCCTCGCCATCACCATTGGAGTCCAGATAGGTGTGTCCCTGGCGCAACAGCACCTGAGCTTGCTGATAAGAGCCGATCTCCTTGCAGCGATACTTCCGGCCACCAGGAATCGATCCAGTTGCGCTCGCTGATCGCCCTGCTGTTCGGCCACGGCGGAAGTCCCAGGGGCGGGTGATGCCGCCGGGCACCTGCCACACGCCGTAGCGGCTGCGGGAGGCCCGGAACTCGGCATCCAGGTACTCCTTGGCATCGCACTGGCCCAGCCACTTCCGGTAGGCAAAGGCCATGCCGTCTTCCACCAGGGCCAGGTTGATGTTCACGCCACTGATCACCTCGGCCACGGTGCGGCCGTAGCGATCCACTGTCTGGGGCCTGATGGTCACGCTGGAGCCCAGCCGCAGGCGGCTCTGCAGGTAGCTGCGGGCCTGGGCGCCATGGGGGGCCTGGGCCATCTCGGGCGCATCGATGCAGGCCAGCCGCACCGTGATCCGCTGCTGGCCCTGCTGCACGCGGATCGTGTCGCCGTCACCGATCTAGAGAACCGTGGCGCGATCGCCTGCCGCCTGGCCCCTATCCGCCAGCGACCCACTCCACAGCAGTGCCGCCACGAGAACTCCATGAGCCATGGCCAGGTTGCGGTCTGGCCGGAGGGGAATCCGCAAGGGTGCCCACTTCAAGGCGTTGCAGATTGATCTTCGATCTCCGGTCCAGTCGACATCCGTTGCGCCATGACGTACGCCGAGGTGTGGGTCAGTGGCACCGACTCCCCGTGCAACTTCTCCAGCGCCGGTCTCAACTCAGCCAGGAGAGCTTCCCGTACCGCCGGATTGAGGGCCAGGAACGGCGAGTAGGTGGTCAGAAGGGTGAGGTAGTCGTCGATCGTCAGGAGGCTTTCCACCAGCCATTGACCCTGCCGGGCGCCGTGAAACAACGGCGACTCCAGCAAGAGTTGACCCAAGGCCGCGAGAATCCCTGCCACAGCGTCGGCATCTTCATAGGGGCGCTCCAGCTCAGGGGCATGGCGGCGGTAGATCGCTCGCAAGGCCTCATGCGTCTGGCTCGATGGCTGCAGTTCCTTGTTCCACAGCAGGATCAACCAGCCGTTCTCCCGCAAAGCACCGGCCGCTTTCGGATAGGCGATCTCCGGCAGGATCCAGTGAAACGAGGTGGCCGCCACCACGGCATCGAACCGCTCCTGGCGAGGTTCCCACTCCTCCAGAGAAGTCGCCACCAGCTCCACTTTCGGGAACCGCAGACAGGCCTCCTGAGCCAGCAGGCAGAACTCCGGATTGGGCTCAAGGGCCACGATCCGGCAACCCAGCTCTGCGAACGACACCGTGGCCGTACCCGGTCCACAGCCCACTTCAAGAAGCGTGGATGCAGCCGTCAAGCCAGATCGAGCCACCACCTCCTCCACCAGTTGCTGCGGGTACCGGGGCCGGGTGGCGGCATAGGCCGCTGCAGCCGGGGAGTACCAGTGAGTGCGCTGTTCCACGCTCCTTGCCGAATAGGTGGCGACGGTCTCCTTGATCTCGGCAAAAGGATCCATGGAGCCTCATGATTGGAACAAATCCCCCCCCGGGCGTTATCACCATGGCGCGGTCTTCGGGGGCAGCCACCGCAGCCGGGGCCATCGCCCTTGCCTCCCGACCCCACTCAGGGGCTGTGCTCTAGCCCCTCCAGCGCCGTGCGCATGCTGCCGAGAAACTCCTCATCCACCTCGGTGGCGGTGAGTTCCTCGCCCACCAGGTCCTGGATCAGGCGGTAGAAACGCACCTCAAACCACTTGCGGAACACGGCATAGGTGCGTTCCGCAGGCCAGGTGCCGGTGTCACGGTGCCAGACATCCAGCTCCGCCTCAAAGATCGCCTCGTACACCTCTTCGAGGATCTCCTCGGCCTCCTCAACCGTGTCGTAGTCGGGGATCAAGTAAAGGCAGGGCTCCCTGGCGTCGGCTGCATCGACATCCAGATCCAGATCCAGTTGCCTGGCCCACTCGAGCAGCTGCTGGGCGGGGTAGATCCCCACCGCGCAGCGGTTCACCCGGCCATGGCCCACCCGGCGGGATGGCCCAAACGCTAGGCCTGGCCAACGAAGCGGGCAGGGCTCTGCAGGAGAAGCCGGACACCGGCTCAACCCTGAACGGAGGAGGGGCCAGGAGGATGAGTGCCTCTCAATGAAGCCTCCGGAGGCATGTCGATGAAGGTGATCGTCGATCTCTGTGTTGTACCGATCGGGGTCGGCGTCAACCTGGCCCCCTACATCGCTGCCTACGAGCGGGTGCTGCTGGACGCCGGCCTCAAGATCCAGCTGCACCCCAACGGCACCGCGATCGAGGGCGAGTGGGCGCCCGTCTTCCAAGCCATCGAGGCTTGCCATACGGCCGTGCACACCATGGGCGCCCCCCGCATCTTCACCACCGTGAAGGTCAACATCCGTACCGATAGGGACCAAACGCTGGAGGAAAAGGTTGCAAGCGTCGAGGCGCTTCTCCAGTCTGCTCCTCTACGCATAGCGGGCGGCAGGACTGGACGCGAGGCTCCTACATGAGCAATGCCGAGCAGGCTATGGCGTTGAAGGAATGGCTGAGCCGGGTGGACTGGAAGCAACGAACCTACCGGTTGTGATGGATGATTCGGTCTTCAACGTCAATGGCGGAGTCAGGTTCCGCTAGGCCGGCAAGCTCATCATCCATGAAGCAAACCGGCTGGCTTTAATCCGCGCAATGCTGCAGGGAGCAGGCAGTGATCCTGGGACACTATGGCTGCCATGGTGCAAGTCATGTCAGGAATGGATGGCCGCTGTGCCGTCGCTGCTATGACCCCCAACCGATAGTGAGCGCGTATCCGATGGGACGGCGCAGCACGCATTTGACGCGGTGCGGTGCGGTGCGGTATGGGATGGTGTGGCAGCGCAGACGTTCCTCGGTGGTATTGACAAACTTCAGGGTGTGGTGAGCAGCGTTGTAGCGGAAACCTCTCAGTGGTGTGCTGACTCGCCAATGTGTTTGCCTCTCGGCCCTGGTCCAGAATTCCGCGACTCCCACAGAGGAAGAGTTGTTCGTCTCTATCCAGACTTGCTGCGCCCCACCTCAACTTGTATTCCAATAGTGATTGATAGCGGCTTATATCAGACGCCGACAATGCCATGATGCAGTTATCTCAAGATCATTGGAATACGGAGTTGTCATTATTTCAGGCGAGTCAATGGAATAAATACAGAGTATTAATTGCGATCGGAAGTATGTCTGATGCCACAGGCTTGTGCTATGACGGCGACTGCCAAAGCGGTTTAGTTGAGCTAGAATTCTATTCCATATGAACTCGCATCAATATTGATTGAGAGAGAAGGAGCTTTTACCGATTCAGTGTGCTTTACCTCGAGGTCAACAAGGCTTTCTGGCATGCCCTGAAGAAAATAGGCAGATCCATTGGGAATCCGCTGATATGTAGCGATCAGTGCTTTTGAGAGATTAAGTTCTACCTTCGCTCGCGTCAAAGCCACGTAGAGGCATCGCCGTTCCTCTTCATACTCTTCTTCTGATTTCGAATAAGAAGGTGGGTAATGGCCTGCTTGTAGGGCGGGGACATAGACAATATCAGATTCAAGGCCCTTGGCCGAATGTATTGTCGATACGATGACGTGATCGGTATTGGGATCGTTATCTCTCCTAAATCCTTCAGTGAATGGATTTAAAGCATAACTCTCAAGGAATGTCGAAATACTCTCTTCGCGCTCTGCAAGGGTCTGCAGGATTGGAATGTCAGACTTTCGGCTTCCCCATTCGTCTCGATACAGCTGTGCAAACTCATCCGAGAGAACATCTGCGATGTAACCAATAAGGCTGGCGATATTACTAGAGATTTGCTGAGATATCTTCTTAATTGCAGATCCTGGTCGTCTGAACTTAGATTCCGAAGCCATCAAAAGGTTGATCCGCTCAGAAAGAGCTGTAGACGCGCCTAGCATATTCACCATTTCAGATGCACTCTCAACACCAATTCCTGAGAAGATCTGGAGGTATCGCAACCAGGCAATCTCGTCTATCGGGTTATGGAGAATCCGAAGTGTAGACACAATGTCACGAACATGCCGAGCTTGGAGGAATGAGAAGCCGCCATAGTAGGCTACAGGTATCTTTCTTTTAATCAAAGCAGAATCAAGGGCTTTTCGCCAGATTGATGAGCGGAAGAGAATAAGATTACACCGATAAGGTATGCCCCTACCATGATCCTCCTTAATTTTTTCTGCGATGTACTCAGCTTCTTCAAACGGATCTGAGAAGACACGCATGATCGGCTTCCCTCCGCGGAGTTCAGACCATAGCTCTTTGCCGTAGTTGATGGAGCTGTCGCGAAGAAGCCAGTTTGAAATACCTAAGAACTCATTGGGAGAACGATAGTTCTGGGTCAGGGCAAGCTTCTCGGAATTGGGAACCAACTCAGTAAAGTCGTGGATAAAGCGATAGTCTGATCCACGGAAGGCATAGATCGCTTGAGCATCGTCGCCTACACAGAAGAGATTGACGTGGCCAATCAAAGGTTGGAGGAGTCTCCACTGGAGCGGGTTTGTATCTTGCATCTCGTCAACCAAGATAGAATCATAAGAAGCTCCAATGGCCTTGGCCACGTCTAGGCTTTCTAGATTTTTAGCAACAACATCCAAGACGTCATCGAGATCCAGAAGGTTTTGTCGACGTTTTGCAGCCTGATACTCAATAAAGACTTGCTTGATCTGCTCATACAACTGCTTGTGCTTAGGTAGATACTGATCAATATAATCACTAAGCTTCTTGGATGAGTTTCGGCAGAAGGAATAGATAGAGCGCATTTCAGGGGCCTTAGGAAAATCTTTGGGTCTCCTCCCGCGGATCATGCTCATCATGTCTTTCTGATCTTCGGGGTCAATGATTGTGTATGAGCCATTGGCATCATTCGCAATGATGCGTGAGCACCAAGAGTGAAATGTAGACGCGTTGACCCTCTTGCCAATATCACTGCCGGCATAAAGGGCGATTCGTCCTACAAGTTCTGCGGCTGCCTTGCGCGTGAATGTAATGGCAAGAATGCGCTCCGGTGCTGATCCACATTCCAACAGGTGGCAAATCCGTGCCACCATCGTTTTTGTCTTCCCTGTACCAGCTCCAGCGACAACCACGATGTTTGGCGACGAGGAAGTGACCGCTGCCAGCTGCTCCGAATTGAGTCCCTCCTTGTAATCCTGCATGGTTAGAGTCTGCGAATAGATCTAATGGTTATCAGGACTTGTAGGCGCATAATGCCGTCTCTGCGTGGTACGGGCGTAGGGACCACCACTCCTCCGGCAATTCTGACATTCGTAGATGGGAACACCCTTTCAGCGAACGTCCTAGCAGCCTCTCAGCACCGGCAAGGGTGCCTGCATGGAGGTAGACATACTCAGGCTGAAGCCCCAGGTAGGACCCAATCCAGAGGGCGATGTCGAACACGCAGACTGACTTCGCTGCGCTCGCTGCACTCATATGCTGATTTGGACCAGAAGTGAGCGCCATCTGAACTTGCAGCCAAAGCCCGTGGAAGTTCTTGGCAGCTTGGATCTGATGTCCTCGCCTGGCAATGGCGCGAGCAGCGTTGGCGCAGCCGGCCGGCTTCCAACAGTCGTTTGACTGCGCACGGCCGATGAAGTGGCTGTGGGTGCCGTATGGCATCTTCCCGCAGGTTGAGTACTTGACTGCCTGTATGAAGGATTCGCGCCTGGCGTAGTACAACAACTCTTCTTCTTCCTTCCAAGCGTGATCAGTCAGGTACTCGCGAGGTGAAGAGATCTTGTAAGGGGCGTTGATGCTCACGGTAGTGTGAATGGTGATTGGAACGTTAGATATTCGAGTCTTGTCTCTACAGATTAGTTGCTCCTGAAGTGTGAAGGCAGTACTGCCGTTGTCCCCTTAAGCATCTCCGCCAAGCGGTTGCGCCACATCCCCCATTCGGGGGATATTGAGTCTTGCCGGCGGAGTGACCCATTGATTGCTGATTTAGACATCCAGCAGTCTGAAGACATGGAAGCTGATCCGGGACCGGTATTCTGACGGACGAATTGATACCCCTATGAGGTCGTGTCCGATCAGTGGTAACACTGTTGCTGTCCAACACGTTAGTGCTTTATCAACACCTGTAACCAGGTTGCATGGCGCTTCTGCATGCCAAGGCTGAATATCTAGGGAGGCCTGAACGGGAGTGAATCACCTTCTGTGGCCCTTGCCAGCTTGGTGGGAACAAGGATGGTTTCATCGCTCCGCCGCTTCCTTTCCTAGGATCCGCGAAATCCTGGTCCAAGGATGGATCTGACCCCTCTCCTGCAGAACATCCCGACGCTGCTGGATGAGTACGGCAAGCTCCTTGAGGGGAAGACCATCGTGGCCTGCCTCGGCAACACCAGGTGGCTGGGCGCCTTCATCTGCATCAACCCGATCACTGAGCACGTGGTGGGGGCTTCCACCACCGAGGAGGAGGGCTTCCATCACGTGCTGCAGCACCGGCCCCACTTCCTGCTCGTGAGTGAGAGCCTGCATGAGGGGGCAGGTGTGTCGCTGGTGCGGCGGGCCGAACGGTTCCACCCAGACACCCGCACCATCCTCATCACCAACCGGGAGTCCACCGCCGTGATCGGCGAGGCGCTGGAGGCCGGTTGCGATGCGATCTGCTTCGAGACAGAAGACTTCACACCCGTGTTCCGGATCGTCGCCGGCGGCGGCGTCTACTACCCGAAGGAAGCCGCCGCTGTCCTGCGGCAGCAAAGCCATCGCAGGGAGGATGCTCCCCAGCTCGAGAGCCTCACCGAGCGGGAGGTCGAGGTACTCACCGGGGTGATGCTCGGGCTCTCGAACCGAAACATCGGCGAGCGGCTGTACGTCTCCGCGGAAACGGTGAAGACCCACGTCGGCAATGTGATCAGCAAGCTCCAGGCCCGCGACCGCACCCATGCCGCCGTGCTGGGCGTGGCCCTGGGGATCCTTTCACTGGAAGCTGCTCTGAACACCGGCCCGGCCTTCAGCCTCTGGGGGGATGCCTCGGCTTCAGAAGCGCTGAGCAAGGCTTCTGCTCGTGGTTCATGAGGCTGGCCTGGACGTTCGATCACCGCGGTTCCACTTCTTCAGCCAGGGCCAGCACATCACCAAGAGTCTGCTCGTAGTCGGCTGCCAGCTCAGCCTTCCGCTCGGGTGTGATCCAAGATTCCTGAATCCCCCGCACCAGTCCAGGCAGGCGCTGGCGCAACACCGTCAGACGGGCCAGCCGTAGGTCTAGCTCGTTCATCATTAACCACTCCCATCCCACAGGTCAGGCTGATCAGAGAAGCGATTCACAGGCCACCCCCCCATCCCCATTGCGGTCCAGATAGATGTGGCCTTGCCGCAGCAGCTCCTGAGCACGGCCAAAGCTGCCGACGCTATTGCAGGTGTAATTGCTTCACTCACTCACTCACTCACTACTCCACCGTTGCTGGAGGTCAGTAACTTTCTCCCAGGAGGCGTAAGCGTTGGTCGACCGGATGGGTTCCGGTAGCTTTGGCGCCAGTCCTTCTTGAACTGCCCGCGCTGCTCGCAGCAGTGAAAGTAGTCGTGGATCGTACCTGCGTATTTGATGACGCCGTGGGTCGCGGCCTTGAAGGCGACGGCGGGGCTGGGGCGCATGGCGTACCAGGCAAGCTCGGCCTTCTCCCGGTGGAATCCAGGGGTACGGGGGCATTCATCGAGAGAGTCGATGTTCATCGTGGATTGGATTGGATGGGATTGGGAGTGAATTGGTGGCTGGGCTGGGCTTACGAGCCTTGGATGAGTCTGCATCCGGGCCGCAACCGCACCCAGTTGAAGGCATCACCATCGGGTGCCCACTCTTGAACCTTCTGCACGGCATCCACCCGCTCAAACTCCACAGGGGGCGCTGTCTGGTTCTGGGCAGGCGCTGCCAGCTGGTGTCAGATGGCCCGGAACAGCTTGAGCTGGTTGACGGCATACCTGACGAATGACCTGTCGATGGTGGCCTGTGGCTTTCCCTGAAGTGACACCTTGTTGGTTCGGTGGTTGAGACCTGCTGACAGCGCCATGACGGTCAGAGGCCCATGGGCCATCAGCCGATGGAACATGAGGTCAATGGTGCGCTGTGTGTTGTTGAGCTTGGCGACCTGGTATGAGGCGAACACCCTGGAGTTGAGAGCAATGAGCTGTGAGTCTGAGAGCGGCATGGTGAATGGTTGGGTGGATTGGGTGGATGAGGCGGTTTATGGCGTGGTGGCCATAACGGCTTTCTGCTGGCAGATGACAAGCTGAGACGGCCACATACGGTTGTAGCGTGCGGAAAACTCCCAAGGGCCCAGCTTCTGCATCTCGTTGTGCAGCCACTTGATGACCAGCACCATGTCCTCGGTGGGTATGGTGCGGATCTCGCTGGGACCAATCCAGCGGGTCATGTCGGCTGGGCATTCTTTACTGTCACGGGTGCCATCGAGGCCCGCTTGCTCCAGGAGGAATGCATCGCGGCGGCTGGCTAAAGAGATCCGCAGTTGCTCATCTCCGTACTCCCCTTGTGATCTGGCGGCTCTGGTAGCAGGATCGAATGAAATGCCAACCTTGCAATGGGTGTCGCTGTAGCGCCTCATCCTGAACAGGTACAGATAGGTCTCTCAAGTCAAGAGGACACCTTGAAGCGGCCAGCACTGTCGAGCACATCCTGCATAGTGTTGTGCTTACCGGTGTTGGCACGTAAAAAGCCAGCCCGAGCAATGCGGCTTGCCATGACGGCGGCGCGTACGCCGTACACCTCAGCGAGATGGCCGGGGGTCTCACCACTCAAGTAGCGGTGGATGATGACTTCAAGCTCGCCTGGCTCAGTGTCGTAGGGGTTGATTAGCTCAACCTCAGTGGGGTCGTGGTAACGGGTGAGGGTCATGATTGAGAATTGGGTGGAGGTTGTAGTAGAGAGTGGTGTGAATTGGTTGCTGTACTTACGAGCCTTGGAAGCGTCGGGACCGAGTGTGTCTACAACTCGCATTGAACGCATCACCGTCGGGTTCCCAATTTTGAAACGTCTGCGCGGCATCTATCTGCTCAACCTCCGCAGGTGGCGCTGTCTGGTTCTGGGCAGGCTCTGCCAGCTGGTGGATTACTCCCGGCGTCCTTTGCTTTAGCCGCTTCCTTCGTCTGCCACTGCATGTTGCTCGGTGCATCCGAGCCACCACGCTTGATCGGGACGATGTGATCAATGACGTAGCCAGGGCACCCGTGGGGACAGCCGGTCTGATGCTTGAAGGCAGTGCGGGCTGAACTACTGCGATGGGAGCACGCGTAGCAGCGGGAGTGATAGGGGGAGTGATGCCACCCGCGAGCCATAGCTGGCGCTGCGGCGGACAGCAGCAGGGCGCCGATGAGGGATGAGACGAAAGTACGGGTCATGGGTCGATGATCTGGCGATGGTGGTGGTGGCTCAGGCTGTGGCGTCGCGCAGCAGAGCCAGCTCAGCAGAATGCCCTTGCTGCCCTGCATACCTCCTGCGGTCGATGTTCAGATGGCGAAGGCTCGGGTGGGTCAGCACCATCACCGTTGAGCGCAACCCATCAACCCCAGGAAACGTCACGCCCCGCTGAAGTGGACCAGCTGCATCGACCTCAGCGAATTTCCTGGCGCTGACGATGCACTCCAGTTCGGGCGACATGGGCGCCATGAAGCGTGGAATCTCGACGCCCATCAGCACGATGAGACGGGGGCGCTGGGTGCGGATCTGCTCCAGTAGCACCTGCCCGCAGTGCCTGGTGAAGATGGGGCATATCTGCCCTGGCGACGGACCTGTCGGTTTCGAGTTGCCAATGCGAAGACCCAGGGAGAAGTTGTTGAAGAAGCAATGGGAGGTCTGATGCCTGCCACCTGAAGCAGGGGCAGGATGCCCTGCCAGGTGGGGTTGCTGCTGGGCTCGGCACCCTGAGCCAGGGCGTCGTTGTGCATGACCTCGTTGCCGAAGTCTTGTCCGACGACCATCACGCCGCCAGCGGTGAAGCAGGCGTTGGCGGAGAAGCGGCCGTAGCCGCCGGGGGAGAAGGCACGACCAGGGTTCGGCCTGGGAACGAGCAGCATCCCTGCTGGGTAGGCGACGGTTTGGCGCTGGAGCGCCCAGAGCTCTGAGTAGCGGCTGTCAGTTGGCACGGTCATAAGGTTGGTATGGGTGGAAGCCCCGATGCTCTCGAGGGCGGGCCGGGGTGATCAGGCGTCGCGCCAACGATTTGGTGGTCCCATCGTTTATCGGCGCATGAGTGGGTCGTGGTGCCCCATTACCCCCTTGCTTTCTTCACGATCTCCGCTCCACCGCCAGTTGTGCATCCCCCGATAGGGGGATGTCCCGCGTCAAGCCCCTTGTCCGGCGCTCAACGTGATTGTCGGCGAACAGGGGGATCCTGAGGCTGGCCTGCTGAATGGCCTCACTTACGGCTACGGCATCCAGCGACCTAATGACAGGGAGACGGATGGGGATCTGTGCTCCGATGTGGCAATAAATGCCTCTGTGCAGCTGGGAAGGCTGCAACCGCAGCGCGGAAGCCTGCAGCTTGAGCCTGGCCACACGGTGGCGCCATACGCCCGACCTTGCAGCCGGCAGCAGCCAGCTCCTGGTTTACTGGTGTACGCGCGGGGAGCCGTAGAAGCCTCGGTGCAGCTGGAACACCTCCTGCATCTCAGCTGTGATATCGGCGTTCTGGGTCGCCCGCTGTCCCGGCGCCTTGTGCCGCTGTCGCCAGGCGTAGTAACCGCTGCAGGCCACGCCAATCTGCCGTCACAGCCAGGAGACGGAGCAGCGGCCTTCCAGGTGGTTGATCAGGCGAAACCTCTCGGCGGCAGCTTGTTCGGCGACGATTAGGTAGCTGCCCGCCTACGTAGTTGACACCGGGCAGACAGCTGCTCCTTTGCAAAGTGCGCTGCCGCCAGCCTGAAAAAATCCTTCTCCCACCTGAGCTCTCGGCTCTCCTGGCGGAGCCGACTGAGCTCAGCACGCTCCCCTCAGTGGTCAGCAGGCCCTGGTCCCTCGGGCCACTGTCAACACGTTCGACCCGGGCCTGGCGAACCCAGCTGGCCAGGCTGCTGGAGGGAAGGTCAAGCCGCCGGGCAACAGCAGAGCAGGGAAGGCCCTCCTGAAGGCAGAAGGTGACATACTCCTGTTTCTGCTGCGCCGTGAACCGGCGCCGGGTCTTGGTGGGTTTGGTCATTCATGGACAGTCCGGTGGTCATGGCGTGACAATTAGCGACCTGTTTACTGAACCGGGGAAAGTCCACTGCTATCACCCCAACCGATCCCTTGTGATAACCACATAGGACTCGTCCCGTACCTTGTAACCTTCGTTATGGCGTCGAGCAAAGTCAAGCCCCCGATCGAATAGTACTCGGAATGATTCGCCCCCAGCGACCTTCAGTGATAGTTCACGAGCATGCTTCAGTCGTGGCTCATAACGTCGACGTGCGTAGTGCCGCCAATCGAGATGAGCAGAGAGAGAGAGTGGAAACGACTGAAGCGCTGTATTGAGCCTAGTTCGACGGGACGTGACTCCATAACGATGTTCTTCCTCCGTTTCAGCAGTGTGTACCAGGATTGTCGTGTCTTTGTTAAGCCAGGGGCCATTAAGAAGTCCTACAAGCAGCTCGCCGGACCCAGTATCCTGGTTGTCAAGATAGCGATCGGTGTACTCAGCATGTACTAATCTCCGTCCTTTCAATAGGGATGGTAGTCCGATGAAGTCAGCCAACTGTGCGGCCGTGACATAGGGTTTAAGCTCTTCTGATCTGGGGCCAGGGAAGACAATCCGGGTATCCTCATCTGCAAGCTCATCAATACCCACCATCCGAGCATTGCTGCGCCATTCAAGGAGCCTGCTGAGAACAATATTCACGCCTTCAGGGCTGCGAGTTTCTAGACAATCGATCACTTCGCCCTTCTTAGGATGGACGAGTTGAATGGCAGCGCGATGTGGTCCATCTGATCCTAAGACCACCGTGTCAGGAACATTCAGGTCAAAGCAAAACAATTCGAGCAGGCCTTGATCGATCCACTGTGAAAGTCGTTTTCGCAGCACGCGCGTAACCTCGTCGCCACCCGAGGGTGGCAGGTTGCGCAGTATCAATGTAGGTGGGTTACCATCTCTACACCGGTCAATTGTCTTGGTCAAGAACGAAAACGAAAAGGGTGTCTGAATATTCTGGAGGGCAAGCAAGGTCTGATGTTCTGCAAACTGAGCTGCACGATTGAGAACAGCTGAGATTCGGTCTGGATTGATGCGGCTGGCGTGCGGTGCAAAACTGATCTGCCGTTCATCAGGGAAGAGCTGTGCGACTATTGGCTGTAAGAAGGTTTGCACACTTCGCCTGTCTAGCTGGTCGTGAAACAGTTGATTGGTGTAGGTCCGCAAGCAGTCGTAGCAACTGCTCGCACAGCTGCAAGAGCTCACAAGCTCCATTGTTCTCATTAACACCTCCTCGAAGCGATCACCTATTCGTTGACTATGCCCAGCTCCGGAGGGTACGTTGTCATAAATGATGAGTTCTGTTACTCCATCCTGATTTTCAACAGGACGGAAGAGTCCATCGAGTTCACTCCTTGGCACATCAATGACCTGGGCGGCCGCTGCCAGTACGGCATAGGTCAGCGAACGCCAGAAGCCCACCCCACCGGTTAGCTCATCAGGCGAGCCATCACTTTCAGAATCTGGTTGAGAGTGAATCCCATCACCACCTTCGAGGTGGCGGACGGTTGCGTACAGACCTGGAGCATTGGTTCGCCTTGCGAAGCGAATTCTTACCAGATCACTGCGGAAGCGATGGGCTAGATGCACCTCCTCATAGCGGCCTTCACATGGACTCTGGGTAATTGGATTTGTGTGGCTAATTCGTGTGGAGTTTCCAGCTACCGCTCCCGACTTTCGCTTCTTCTTGGCCTCCTCCCTTCGCTGAAGGATCTGCTGGGATAGATCCAAGCCACAGCGCGTGCAAAGCTGGAATCCTCCGAGAGCCTTGTTGGGCCCCTGGTTGGAAAGAAAGAACTCACCAGCTTTGCTTGTAACGATCTCGATGAAATCAGTATTCCGTGGCTCGGCATCCTGGTTGGCTTGGGCTAGAAAGACCTGAGAGGTGGATTGGCGAACAGGCTTACGGTGAGGGGTTACAGAAGGCGGTGCATTCCAGTCGGTGGTGAATGCGCGTGGCACCTTGAACGCCTTGGGCTTCCTTGAACCCTTGGTCAGCATGACCCGACACACAGGGCAACAACGCTCTCCATCCAGCTCTAGCCGCTCCTCAATTGCCTCAGAAGTACTGGCGGCAGTGAAGTAGTTGCAAGCGTAACAGATCCAATACCAATTGGTTTCTATATCTCCTGCCCGGACTACGCCAACGCTGCGGTGGACTCGATCATCCACGACAATGTCCTGCCCTGGTGAATATTCACCCAGAGCCAAGCGGCGATCTCTCTGCAGACGATGACGCCCCTTCCCTCGATAAGTATCTGAGCTGCCCTGGGTGAGGAGCTGGACAACATCTACAGGGAACCCGTAGATCGGCAGGATGCTGGAAGTAGCCAGTTGCTCATGAAGTTGGCGCTCCCCCACCTTCCGGAGTTGTGCCTCTAAGGCACCCTTGCGGCTGACCATTCCGTTCTGCCTTCTTGCACTCTCCTTATCGCTTGAGCTAAGTAATTCCATCAGCTCCTTGATCAAGTCCATCCGAAGTTTCGCAAGATCATTCCAAGCCTCTTGCTGATCTTTGCAGAAGTTCTCTAGAACATCACGAAAGGCATTGATCAGTTTCTGCTCACTTGCACTCGCCCCGAGCCTGTCAAGCCAGAAGCGGATCATCTTGAGGGCCTCGGGCATCTGCAGCCACTCGTGAAACTCAAGCAACAGTGATGGCTGAACTCCAATCTCAGAAACAGTAAGATTTTCCGGCAGACCAATAAACTCCATGACATCTACCTTCTCAGCTCCTCGCTGGAGGCTGGTATGTAGGAATCGAGCTAGGAGTTCAGCGCGGATGTGGCGTTGCTGAATGTCGAAGTTTCGAGGGTCTAGACTGGGAACCTGATTGCTGCCATCAATCAATCTGCCTGGATTGTCAAAGTAATATCGATCGTGGGGCCGTCGTTGGCCATACATCAAGGTGACAGCAACACCATCAGTGCGACGGCCTGCTCGACCAGCACGCTGCTGATAGTTGCTTACAAATGGAGGGAAATTTCGCATCGCCACGACTTGGAGTTCGCCAATGTCAACTCCCATTTCAAGAGTGGTTGAAGAGCTGAGCAGGTTAATCAGACCGCGGCGGAAACGGTTTTCACGGTCAGAAAGTTCATCAGTCTCAAGTTGGGCCGTGTGCTCCATCGAACGCAGTGGCAGCGGGGTACGCTGAATGAGCAGTTTGTAGTGATTGGACGGCAGTGCATCACGCTGGAGCTCCAACAGGTTGCCCTGACACTTGTAGGAGGGGCAGGAGAATGCATTGGCGCTTTTGCTGCGGTTAATGGCGTCCAAGCCTGGTATATGAAAGATATGCCGGCAGTTGGGACAGCGAAACCAGCCGTCTTCTTGGTTGGTAAGCCTGAGAAGATCCCAGTTCAACTGCAAACGCTCCCCGCGCCGACTGAAGATTTTCTCTTCTACCAGTGCCTCATGCAGAGCAAACATGGCCTGCTCTGAGGGAAGCTTTCCAAAGAAGCGGGAGGCATAGGTAAGCAATCTGTTCTGAGTACTGTGCCATCCGCCCTTTGCTGTTGGCCGTGGAGCCAATGTCATTGCGTTCGGCTCGCTTGCTTTCGATTCTCTTTTGAATTTCAGATAGAGAAGCGGGCGGCCCTCGGCGTCCAACGTAGCGGGGATCCTTCGGGCTGGCTGACCGCCTGTTTCGGGAAAATATCGCGACGAGCCTTCAATGTCAACGGCACCAAGCAATCGTATCAAATCTGTGAAAGTAAACAGGAAGATGCGGGCTATCGCCTCGGCCTGCTCGCCTTTCAGATCAAAGGCCTTGACAACATTCTCAACGAGTGTGTCACGGAATCCATAGAGGTGGCAGGCAAGCATTCCAAGTGACTCCATCGAAAAGCGCCTTGCTGATGGCAAGCCAAACTCCCTAAGCAGGACTTCCCGGGCCCTTTGCCTCGCCAGCTTGCTACAGCGATCTGGACTGAGTCTCCTGCTCTCATGCTCATCGTCATAGGTGACATAGCTACGGTGGTGAAGCTCCTCATTACGATCTGGATGGGGAATTGAGATTCGTAGAAACTTGCGAACGATCTCCTCTTCAACCTCACTGATCGATGCGCCTCCCTTCTCACAAACCTCCTGGAAAGATTGCCACACCACTTGTCTATACAGGTTCTCTGTATGGGTGCGCTGAAAGTCAGAGGCAAAAAATGCGGCGTCCTGCCGTCCATCGGAAAAGGTCAGCATCTTTCGGCGGCTGCTTTTTGCTGAGGCTGGGCCTGACTCAGGCAGCAATTCAAAGAGTGTGTCCAGCATCACCTCCAAAGGTGCATCGGTAAAGGAGACAAAGCGACTCAGAGGACTGCTCTGTCCTCGGCTGGCACCACAGGCCGGGCAACATGACACCATGCCGCCTTCCTGCTGGTTGGCATTCTTAGGCCGAATCCACTGGAGAGGCCAGGCTGCTTCAACCTGCCCCTTCTGCCCGATCCTTAGCGTCCAGCCAGTTTCAGGCGGAGTTGCCCCCGTCAGGATGACGGGTGTTGGCTGGCATCCACCGTTGAGCACCACATCGCCTGATTCGGCATCGGCTGCCGCATCAGTGACCTCCTCCCCACTGTCCTCATCACTAGTGATCGACTCGGGGAGCACCGTGACTAGCACTCGCAGATCAGATTTGATCTCAAGTGTTTCGAGAGAGCGGGGAAGCGTCTGGAGGAGCTGTGCCTTGGCGAGGGTTAGTCCAAAAGCTTCTCCACACTTTCGGCAACTGGACAGCTCAATGACCGGGCCATCGCAAGATTCACAGGCCTCCTTGCTATTTAGGTAGAGCCGCCCCCAGCGCGGACTCAATTCCGTTTGATTCGGGTCCTTAATGGCCCCGAAGCAATTGGGATCAACGCAGGCATGTAGGCCTTCAATGCTGCGAAACAGCAAGTGAAGCCGGACCGGGACTAGGGGATGTTGATTTGTTGATATGCGGGCGAGAGTACCGATCTGTACAAGGTTGGACAATGCCTTTTCGAGCCTTGGCACCTCTTCTGGTACCACCGCACCATCGAGACATGTGGGCACCGGCCAAAGCTCTGGGCTTTCGGCTAGATGACGCCAAGGCCTTGGGCCCATGGCAAGGCATGCGATGAGCCGGTGCATCAGAGGATGACTGACAAAAGCCTCCCAGAGAAACCGGTTGAGATCTCCACCTGCCTTGCTTTTGGCAGCACCCAAATCTGTCTCTGTTACGAAGGCTTTCAGCACTTCACACCAGACTTCGACTGGCGCATCAAGGGCAGGAAGCTCGAGATCTGCGACTACCTCATAAAGCTCGCGTTCATCCAGACCATCAGGAAGTGTGCTCGGCGGACGTAGGCGTTCCTCCACACTCATACGATCGCCCCAGATCACCTGT
This sequence comes from Synechococcus sp. 1G10, assembly GCF_002252625.1. Classification (GTDB taxonomy): domain Bacteria; phylum Cyanobacteriota; class Cyanobacteriia; order PCC-6307; family Cyanobiaceae; genus Regnicoccus_A. The sequence goes on from NZ_NQKW01000008.1 coordinate 85,334, forward strand.
TGAAAGGGTTCGTCAAAGAGCTGACTAGCAAAGTCTTTAACCCTCACGGGCGTATCAGCTTGGCTGGGGTCACCCAAGGTGGCGCTAGTAGCTATGCCCTGCATCACGCCGCTTTCACTCAGGCCTACCGCAACCTTGAAGCGGCGGATCAGCATCGATACTTCTGTGCCGGTAGAGCCGTTGTAGGTGTGTGCCTCATCGACCACCAGCAAGCGGAAGTCAGGAGAGCGCTCGAAGATCTGCGTGCGCTCAGTCGGCCGCACGAGCATATGCTCAAGCATCGAGTAGTTGGTGACGAGAATCTGAGGGGGGTTTGCCCAGATCTGCTCACGCGAGACCAGCTGAATTTTGAGGATGCGCTGCATCGCAGCTTCGACAAGATCGCTGGATGGGCGACGGGCCAAAGCCTCCCTCTCATGGGTTGGCAGTAGCTCCAGTAGCTCTTCACGATCGCTAGCAACAAGCTCAGCCCTCAACGAGGCAACGCCATCGGTCTCCTTCGTCTCCGTGCGACTCGTGTAGAAGCCGAAGCGGATCAGCTCATGGTCGCTGCTCTGGCGGGAGAGAAGCAGCCGCAGCCGCTTGACCTGATCGTTGACCAGGGCATTCATCGGATAAAGGATCAGTGCCTGAACACCTCGTCGTGGTGTTCGAAGAAGGTGATCCAACATCGGGATGGCAAAGCATTCGGTCTTGCCTGACCCCGTACCTGTGGCCACAACGATATTCTCTCCATCCTGCACAGCCGAGCGAATCGCTCGCTCTTGGTGGGTATAGAGAGGCCGATTGGGATCAAAAAGTTTGAGCAGACCGGGATGGAGTACACCTTGCTCAACGAGCTGCAGGAGGGTTGCGCCATTCTGATAGGGCTGAGTGCCCTCGAGATAGGGATCCTGCGCTACAGCTCCTGGCTCCCGTAGAAGTTTTTCAAACCCGTAGCGCAGGTGGGGGTCGCGAAGGGGGTAGGCGGTGAGCAAGTAGCGAATCAGGCTCTCCCTGGGTTCTGTGGCGGCCTGCACCGCGTCCAGACCTGCAGTCATAGTTGTTGTCACGTTCTGCTCAAGCTATGAGACCAAGACTGTTGAGGATTGCACGTACCAGTGCACGGTTGCGTGGACGAACCACGCGTGTGCGCCAGAGCTCTGGATGGTGATCCGAAAGCGCCCACAGTAGGCGTGCATGGGCAGCAGGTAGCACTACCTTCTGCAGATCAAGGGTGCCGCTGGACTCATGCCATGGCACTGACAAGGGGCAGCAGGCCAATCGATCAAGTTCAAACATCGCAAGCAGCGCAGTCTCTTGTCCAAGGCAGAAATACTTCATTTGAACCTGCCATAGCAAAGTGCGGTCAGGTAGCTGTAGTAAAGCTGAGCGCGGTTTCTCCCTCGGGTGCAGATCAATCCAGCGTTTGACTTGGGTCGCTCCGATCGTGGGAACGTACTGGGCGATGCGATCGAACAAGTGGAAGGGATCGTGGTCCCAGTGGCCGTCACGCAGTGCCAAATCTGTCGGCAGTTCTGGTTGCGGAAGCACCTCAATGAGTTCACTCCAGGACTGAAGTGGAACCCCGATGTTATCTAGCCGCTCCCTGGCTCGGACAGGTGGAAGCCGGCTACGAATGCGCGGCTCACTTACCTCTTGATCGGTCTCCAACTGTCGATGCACAGCTGCGAGATAGGCGCGATCTCCAAGAAAGCGGGCTTCGCCAAAGCCTTCACCGTCAAACACCACGGCTGGACGGGCAGCGCTGAAACACTGGCGCGGCCCATTGGTTACTTCACCGCGAGCCACCAGCTCTTTTAGTGCATCGTGAATCTCTTCCTCCTGCGGGGGCTTTCTACCTGGGCCTCGTTCCAATTGCAGCAACAGACATAGGCTGCGCAGAGGCACAGGACGAGGGCGATACCGATCGGCTTCGGCCCTATGGCGAGAGAGGATATCAATCAACTCTTCTTGCAAAGCCATTACGCTATCTTCTCCAGATCGATACCCCAGGAGAGCATCTCAGATGCCGCCACAATCAGGCCGTCGAGATCCTCCTTATGGCTCGCCTGATCAAGCTCAATCCAGAGTTGATGATCAATCCTCTGGACTCGAATGACATCAGCTGGTATCCCCTCAGCCTGCCTCAGCTTTGTCATGACAGCCTCAAAGTCTTTATGAAGTTTGATTTTGTTCACGAGTTGAGTTACGGGTGGAGTAAACCTCAGCGAATACGTGAGACCTCTTCGTGGTCCTCTCTGTCGGGATCCCCTGCGGCCTTCAGCTCCTCGGTGGCCGGGTGGTTTCAGCTCAGCTGATGGAGACCCAGCTGTATCGCTCGGCTGTGCCCAGTACATGAGTTGTAGGGCAAGACGACTTGAATCGATCCAGGGCTGCAGCGTCTTGTTGTTCTTCAGATTCGAGATGGCCTCTTGCAGACGATCTCTAGGCAAGGTGGGGGTGATGTCTTTGGCGACTTGTGGGAAGTCTTCCACTGGTGCTCCATGCAGCAACTGTTCAAGCAGGGCAGAATCTGCACCGATGGGTACCAGATCATGCTGATCACGCAAACCCGACCACCAACCCAGCTGACGAAGGCGCTGTTGCCCAAGGAACAGCTCCAAGACGAAGATCCCTTCTGGATCAGGAAGCAGCTTCTCCAACTCAAGCAGCATGAGTGGGGACTCAGCAAGGATCGCAATCCGCTGGGAGGGCCTTTCTGGGGTGAGAAGATTCCAAGCATGAAGCTCGTAGACTACTCCTGATCGCAAGCCGCCAAGCTCTCCGCTCTTGCAATCCCAAGTGATACTCTCAGCTTCAGGCTCGCCAAGAACAGCCAAGGGAACCGCCGCCGCATCGCCAATGCGTTGCAAGCTGAGCTGATACCAGTCAGAAGGTTCAAGACTATAGCGGAGAATACTTGTCTCAACAACTACCTCGCCGCGTGCCGTTGCTGCTTGCAGGAAAGAATGACTGGATTCTCCGTTGCGAATCTCAACGCGCATTTGTTCAAAGGGCCACAGCCCACTTACCTTCCACACGGACAACCAAAAGTTGGCAGGATCATCAACACGCTCCGGAGTGGACGAGGTGTTGAACGCTTGAATCACAGGTTCAATGATTGGGGGATTGATGAGCTTTTGGATTGTCAGCTGGGACAAGCCAACTAGATCGTTTGCCGTGTCATCCAGTTCCAGCCGCAACTGCTGCTGCCAACGGCGAGGGAGTGTTTCGTGATCTTCCTCGACCAAAATCACAATGGAGTAGCGCCCCGAGTGGGTCAGAAACGCATCGAGATCAATTGCTTGCCAAGCGTCCGCTCTCGGAATGATGTGGACTTCGTCGTCCCTGGTGAGCCAGCTCCGATTGTCGAGATCCTCAATGCGTAAGCGAAGCGTGGCCGATTCTTCGAGCGGTGGAATCCACAACTTGGGTGCAATGGTAAAAACCTGCTGCCTGCCGAGGAGGCGAGCTCCGCGCAGTTCAGGGGAGAGCTTGTCCTGGTGGCACCACTCCAGCTGGAACTTAATGTCGCTAGAGCATAATCGGAGGCAGGCTTCTGCTGAGACTTTTTCAACATGGAACCCGTGCCAGCCCCGGAGGCTGCATGAGCTCACTCTCTCGATCACTTGGATATCATCGCTAGGCAGAAGTGTGAACTGCCTTGGCGTAAACAGAACCACTTCCTGCGCATCACCGAGTTCGGCACCCGGGTCTAATCTCTCACCGCTGAGCGGATCAAAGATCAGCACGGGTCGATCCGGATCCGGCCCCTGGCATGACCAGCTGTAGGCAACAGAGCCGTCCTGAGAGCCAAGACGGAAGTCCCAGTTACATTGAGCAGGGGCCTCTTTCACTAGGTAGCTGACTTCCATGGGTATATCAAGCACACCCTGCAAGATATCGATGTCGAACTCCGCTCCAGCTGGCTCCAGTACGCCATAGCCGCTCGACAAAGCCTTCCACTCGGGGGCATTCACCTGCTGTGGAGGCAACACCAGTGTAAGTTCTTCCCAGTCATTCGGGTCCATACGAAGCTTTGGGGGCTGGCTGCGCATAAGCCTGATGCGCCGACCATGAACGGGTTTTGGGTTAAAGCGCAGCAACGGAACAAGAGAGGCCCAGTCGCGAAGGAAGAAAGCATGAGGCAAATCGAACCCTGCCAGAACCCTTTCCCGCTCGGCGTTGTTGGCTAGGACACGGGCATCGAGGCCTCGACGATCAAGTTCGGTGGCGATCGTAGCCAGGCTGCTAGTGAGTTCTCCCGAGAGAGGATGCACCGGTTGATCGTCCTTGGGGCAACTCATCTCTAGGAAGCGCTTGATCGTGAGCCAGCCACGATGATGGCGGGTGCAATGGTTGAGGAGCAGTTGAGCCACCGCCTCCGGACTGGCATGGGCTATTTCCCACCAGCCATACTCATCACGGAGTTCGCCTAGCAAGGTGGCGAAACACTGCTGATGCTTTACCGGTACACCATTTTGCAGGTTAAGCGTGCTAACATATAGGTTTCTATCCTCGACAACGCCTTTGGCTTTCACCAAGTCGAGATACCTGAAACCTCGGCGAAGAATCTCTTGAAAGGTTTGAAGACTTAGCTGCGAGACTGGCAGACCCATGTGCTCCTGAAGCGCTGTCCAAAAGCCACGGATGTCATCAGACTGATAGGCAAACTCAGTAAGGGCGAGGGTAGTTAGACGGCACCAATATCCCTCCGGATCGACCACGTCATATTCTTTTGAGCATGTGCAGGAAGAAAATGGGCTTAGCCGGCAAAAGTTTGCACCTACGGTTTCGATTAATCTCTTCGCTTCCGTAGGATCTATCCGCGCTGAGCCAAGGAAGCGTCGGCTTGACGGTTCCTTATGAATTGCCTCGTCGACACGTAACTCTTCCCAAAGTGCTTTTGCATCACCCCTTGATGAAAAATCAGCGATAGATGTTTTGTGATCGGTCACAGCAGATTTCAAGCCATCTGCTGTTTTTCTAGGCAATACCTTGCTGATTCGCATTGCAGCTTAAAATCAGGTAACGACACTGATAAACACTCTCACCGCACCGGCATTCGATGGGCATCCCCCAGCTGGGGGATTCCAGCTTGCTAAGTGTTGTGTCCGCCCCGCTGGGCCGCTCCCCGCCCAGCTCGAGCAGTTCGGCGCTGGGCAGGCCGCAGTGGCCATCACCGCTGGCCTCCAGCAGGGCGTAATTGACGCCGGCCCGCAGGCGGATCATCGCCTCAGGCTTGATGCCCAACCGCGCGGCGATCGCATCGGCGGTGCGGAAGCCGATGCCGCGGATGTCTCGGGCCAGGCGGTAAGGGTTCTCGGCCATCACCTGCACGGCGTCGTTGCCGTACGTCTTGAAGATCCGCACGGCCCGGGCGGTGCCGACGCCATGGCTGTGCAGAAACACCATGATTTCGCGCACCACCTTCTGATCGGCCCCATGCCTGGCTGATCCGCTGCCCCCGCACCGGGCCGATACCCGGCACCTCTCGTAGGCGCTCGGGCGCCTGCTCGATCACCTCGAACACCTGATCGCCGAACACCGCCACAAGCTTGCTGGCATAGATCGGGCCGATGCCCCGGATCATTCCCGAGCCCAGGTACTTCTCGATGCCCTCGGCGGTTGTAGGCGCCGAGGCCTTGAGGAAGGAGGCCTTGAACTGCTGGCCGTGCTCGCGGTTGTTCACCCAGGTGCCGCTCACCGTCACCCACTCGCCGGCGCTGATCTCAGCGGCATGGCCCACCACCGTCACCAGGTCGCGATGGCCGCGGGCCTTGATGCGCAGCACGCAGAAGCCGTTCTCGGCGTTGTGGAAGGTGACGCGCTCGATCGATCCCGCCAGCACCTCGGTGGGTTGCGGACTGGCCTGGGCAGAATCGGTGGGAGACGGGCGTGTCAGGGCGGAAGTGGCCTGTGGGCTCACCTTTGCAGCCTTCAGCCTTGCGGGTGGCGAAGGGTGCGCCAGCTGCCGCTCTCGGTGCTCACCTCCAGGCCAAGGCCAACCAGGGTGGCCGGTTCGCCAGCGGGTTGCTGCTGCTGCCACCAGTGGGTGGCGAACGCCCAGGCCTCCTCGATCGACTCGAAGTGCTCATCGAGCTCAAAGTGGGGTTGGCCGTGGTGATCCACCAAGCGATAGCGCCGTGGCTGGTGGCTGCTGCTGATCGGCAATGAAGTGGCCATCGGTTATGAGCTCAGCCCGGCTCAGCTCCCGGCGTGATTTCAGCAAGGGGATCTCCTGATCGGGGAGCAACTCGCCGGTGGTGATCTCCAGCCGCTGGTAGGTGCGCTCCCAGCGGGTCGGGCGAAAGCGCAGCACCTGGCGCCCGTCGCTCAACCAGCCCTCCTTTGGGGTCAGGGGGACTCGAGGTGATGGTCGGCTCATGCCTCGTGGGGCCGGGCCTCGATCAACCGGCAGCACTCCTGCACGTCGCTCGCGCTCTCCACCCCCTCGGCGAGGGAGCAGAAGAAGTCGTGCCACAGCGGCGGCACCGCCAGCAGGATCAGCGGTTGGCCCGCATTGAGCGCATGGGCGGCTTCTGAGGCTGTGCCGGGGCCCTCGCCCCCGCAGACCACCACCACATCGGCGCTGAGCACGTTGATCACGTTGCGGGCCTTGCCCATGCCGGTGAACAGGGCCAGATCCAGGTCCGCGGTGCCCTTCCGCTCCTCACCGTTCCCTACATCGGGCAATACCCCCACCACCAGGTGCACCTCCACCCGAGCCGCGCCGCGGCTGGCCGCCGCCATCACTTCCACCGCGCGCCCGCCGGTGAGCAGCACCCAACCCCTGGCGCTGATGCACTCACCGAGCTCCTCGGCCAGACGCATGGCAGGAGCGGCGATGCTCCGGTTCAACCAGTGCCCCCACACCAACTCAATCTCCCGGGCATGCGGCGTTGGCGACATCGACACCGACTGGATCCGTCAGTTGCTGCGCGGAATCAAGCAGAAGGTCGAGGCACGAGAATTCCTGTAAGAGAAGCGGTATCCCTAAACCGTGAACGACCTCTGGGATGGATGAGTTCCGCTGCGAGTGCATGAAGCCCACCGGGCCGTAGCAGCCATCAGCTCGCAAGCACAACCCCAATCTCAGGCGGGTCCTCTGGCTTGTCCTGCCCAAGCAATGCTTCAGGCATGGCCCTTGGGGCTGGGTCGTAAGCGTCCATCCTGCCAATGACGTGCTGGATCTGGATGGAGTGCTGCTGGCCCGTATCGACGTCGATCACCGACGCCCAGATCGGGTTGGTGCTCCAGTGGATCAAGTCGAGCCAAGCCACCATCTCTGGCCACCAGCGACTGGACGCCACCGCCACGATGTCGCCGTGCTGAAGACGGCGGGGTAGGGGATCAACCATGGCGGCGCCTCAGGATGACCCGCTCACTGGCTTGCTCTTCATGCCCCAATCCCTGTGATTGCTGAAGGAAGCGGGAGTGGATGGAAATGACGGATGCGCAGATGTCGAGGACTCCTGTGACCGCGTGAGGACTCCGTAGTCGACAAGCATCCAATCCTCGGCGCGAAAGGTTGCGTATGGGGAGGAAACAGGGCTCATGGCAGAGCAGCAAGTACATCAGTACTAGCCGCTGTACTTGCTGGTGTCAACAGGCATGAAGGGGGAGGCTGGGGGGGCGGGCTTTCATGGATCAGGCCAATGGATAATCTCTTGCTCAGCCAGACCACCACATCTGGTGCTCCTGACGATTCCCAAGAGCAGAAACCACCATCCGGAGTTCTTGGCTCGTGTGGCCGAGGCGGTCATCTATTCCGTGGCTCAGCGACGAAAAGGGAATTGACGAGGCAGCAGAGGAACGATGCGTTGGCACTCCACAGCCCAGCGTCTATTGCTGGCCACCGCACTCGTGAGTGGGGTGAGCGGGGGCAAGGCCGCCGCATCCCGGGTCGCCGACTGTCCTCCCGCTGGATCAGCCCGGCTTGATGGCTTATATCGCTGGTACCTGGCCGCTGGTACTAGCTACCGTGACGACCTGGCGTCCCAGCAGCAGCACCTCTGCCCGGAGCTCAGTGTGGATAGTTCTGCATCGCTTGAATGAGCAGTTCAGCGTATCCGATGTAGCTTTATGAACAGGCGCTTCTCGGACCTAAGAGGCAAGACTACATTCATAAGAGAGAGTATGCACATTGCTGTATGAAAAATGATGTAGATGCGTCAGAGGTTGACTCAAAAAACCTGGAATTCGCGCCAACAGTTAGCTTTCGACATTCCGCTATGGGCACAAACGCTGAAGCAGAGGAGCGAGCAGAGTTCTTTCAAAAAACGAACAAAGGCACGAGAAAAACCAACGTTGTTCCTGCTGACAGAAGGCCTACAGAAGTGCTACCCCCATCTTCATCTGGTGATACTTCTGAAAAGGCGCCAATTTCAGTACGTCTTCAGAGTGACGAGTAAGAGACCACGATCATGTACGTGAAATTCAACAATCAATCATCTTCCGCACTCTGGCTTGTCGTCGGCTACTACAAGCCAGGCTGCCCTGATGGGGGAGATTGGGCAAAACGAGGTTGGTACCGTCTATCTCCAGGCCAGTCAGCCTTGGTGTTGGAGACGAACAACATATACCATACATACTACGCTGAGGCAGATGATGGTCGCCACTGGCGCGGAGAATACTACACTAATTTGCCATTGCAAGCATTTGATTGGTGTTGGGGCACAGCTTCAACATCTGGCTTTACTGTGGGAATGAGGCTAGTAAGAATAAAGGCGACAGGAAGTGGAACGCAAACCTGGAATCTAACTTAGGGCCTTTTAGTGGGCGTGCAGTCTATTGTCCGCTTACGGCATTGATTGCTGAATCAACTCGCCGCTCAAGCTCGAATGGATCATCTGTAACTCCCTGCCTGAGAAGCAACTCAGACGCTACACGAAAGTCGGCCTCTATGCGTTTCTCGCTTGGAGGAATTGATGTTCGCGGCTTAGGTGTGAATGATTTTTCGATACCGAGAGACCATAGTGGCACTACATCTCCGAGTGCACCAATCCGGACACCAAGATAAAGAGTGTTTGCCTCCTCTGGGCTGCAACCTCCAGCTCTGCAGGCATGATAAAACATACGATCAGCGGCTCTGCGTAACGCTATGTCTCCCACCGCATCATTGCAGGCCTTGTCGTGCACAATGCTTGCACGCCTGTAGTCGCCTGTATATGGCGATCCCACAAGAGACCATAAAGCCTTGGGAATTGATGCTCCATCAACTTTGTAGCCAGATGGAACCTCCCAGGCAAAACCAGCAGGGTCTGTAAATGCAAAGTCTTCAAGCAGTTGCATTTTCCTATCAGACCCAATCTCCGTCATCCACCGAGTGCTGGGCTCGCCGGAGAAGAAGCCATGCTCCTGTGGCATCGTTCAGATCCAGAATATGGAAATCTAGTGCCTCCTCTCTCAGAGGTCTAGGATTTTATCTTCATGTTGCATTTGCAAGGGCCATCCTTCTGGACCTCGATATATTGCCATTTCTAAGGCAACCTTGAGAAGCCACAAGAAAATCCTCTGCACGTGCAGATGTGACTCGCGTCTGACATCCATGATCTCAAGTCGGGACGATGGTCCCGCTACCGACGGCCTGCCATGATCCAGATTGTAAAATCCGAACAAGACCTGGATTCCGGCGAGACGTATCTATCGTAGGCGACTGCTCAAAAGCGTCAAAGGGCTTATCCAACACCGGATAAGATCGTGGCTACGCACGATCTATCCTTGTTCGTTAGGCCGGGCCACGGCTCCTGAGACATGGTGCCGAGTATCAGCTTTGACCAACGCCTAGACCAGGCAAAGCTGAATAGCTTACGCCAGCTCGGCCAGACCACCCTCACCCATCCCGCCTGACGCCTCCGGCTGCCTCACCAGGTCGACGAATCTCTGATCGAGGCTGTATGGGACGCTTTCAGCCGTTTGGCGTACCTCGTTCAGGAGGCTCGCAAGCTTCATGCCTTCGTAGTGAGCAACGATAGCAAGCATTACCTCGCTAGGCGACTGGAGCTTCCCAGGCCGACTGGGCAAGGACGCTAGGGGTGAAACGACCACATGGCTCTCGCCGTGCTTCGTCCAATGGCCACCGCTTGGAAGAAGCTCTGCACTGAAATTCGCTCCTGTGGTGTTTTCTCCACACGGTGCCACAAAGCAGACTGTGATCTCATTTTGAGTGTCAGGCGGTGTCGTTTTCGGAGTTGGTAGTATGATCCATTTGTCAGAATCGGCACCTTGGCCTGGTACGCGCTCATATTTATTGCACTCAGTACATCCTTTCAGTTCATCTGGATTCTTAACGTCAATTGTCTTTGGTACATCGATTGCCCAAAGACCAGACCAAGGATCACGAGGCTCTTTTGTGATCTTATAGCACCAGCAGCAGAGGGTAGTAAGATTATCAACGCGCCTTGGATCAAGGGTATTGCTATTACTCCCGTCAGTGTTCTTCTTCATTGTATTCTTATCGATTTTTTCGACAAATTCAACTTTGTATGCCACCGGTGTTCTCCTCTCCGGTAAGTGTTGAAGGCCTAACTTGTTACTGGATGGCTTCAGTGAACCACCGCGAAATGCTCACCCCTTTCCGAGAACCACGGCTCAAGGGCATCGGGCGCCTAGCAAGAACCCCGTTTCATCAAAGGCTATCACATTTATCTCCAAAAGCTTGGCCGTGGTTCTCGGACCCGAGAACCACTTGTTCACAACTCTACACAATGTCCGCCGGGCTGCGTACCCCAAGCTGCACACGATTGAGAACATGGGTATAGATCATGGTCGTGCTCACGTCCTGGTGGCCCAGTCGTTCATTGATCGTGCGGATGTCCTGGCTGCCCTGCAGTAGATGGCTGCAATACGGGTAGCGCCACTTCAAGTCGTTGGAGGCCGGCATTGGGGCCTCCCCGTGTGACACTCCTATGGACTGTCAAGCCCTGGGTGCCCCTCGGCTGATGGGTCAGGAGAAGCCGGATCTGACCAGCTCGGCCACGATGGCCGTGAACCAGCGCTGGCCACGCCGTGGAACACGTCACCACCTCCACTGAGCTGCTGCTCTGGGAGGCCATCGACCAAGTCCGTTAGGCAGAAGACGGTACTGATCTCTCTATGGATGAGCTGGCGGAGAGTGTGATGGCCGCTCTGGGTTCATCGCTGTCGCTGCAGCAGATCTGCAGAGCGGCGGATGGCTTGCTGCACCTGGCCGACGATCCCAGCCAAGGGAGCGCCGCTCGGCAGGTTCCTGTGGTCGACGTGCAGGCCGTTCAGGAGAGGGCGCTGAATCTCCTGGACTGGCAGGTGCTGGAAGATGACGACGATCGCAGCGACATCCAGAAGCTGATCGACAACGCCACCGATGCCCACACCGTGCTGGTGCGCGATCCCACCAGCACCCCTGAGCTGCAGGAGATCGGGATCCTGGAGCTTCTGCAGCGCTATCCCTGTCGCGGCAGCGAGGCCCGCTGGAGCCCCGACGACGCGATCGCCTTCCTGGAAACAAAGACCCGCTGGCTGGATGCGGCGCTGGAGAGCTGGGATGCTGGTGGCGAGGCCATGGCTGACGAAAGCGATCTGATCGAGGCCAAGGCCGTCGTTCTGGTCGTGCCAGAGCAAGCTGGTCAGCCGCTGCGGACCGAGCTACTCGACGTGCTGATCCCCGTTGACAGTTGATCCGCCGACCGGCTCTGGTTCCGGCGGATCCGCCGCCTGCCATGGAGGGCAGGAAACGGCTCCGCCGGGAGCCTGGGCGACTGCAGTAAGCCCGCTGCTGATCAGACCGCTGCCGTGCGAACGGCGGGACCACCACGCAGGATGCCGAACACCTCGCGGGCGACGAACCGCTTGAGGCAGCGGATGATCTCCTTCATCGAGCGGCCCTCTGCGGTGCGGCGCTCGACGTACTCCTTGGTCTGCTGATGCCGCTGCAGCCGGCAGATGACGATGCGGTGCAGGGCGCAGTTGGCCTGACGATTGCCGCTGCGATTCAGCCGGTGCCGCACCACTTTGCCCGAGCTGGCCGGTAGCGGATTGACACCACAGAGGGCGGCGAACGAGGCCTCGGATTTCATCCGTTCCTGGTTGTCGCCCACCGCCACGACCAGGGTGGCGGAGATGTCGACACCCACTCAGTAGGTGTTGCGCAACTCGGGGCAGAGCTGCATGGTCAGTTGATCCAGCTGCGCCACGGTGTCCTTGAGCTCCTGATCCAGCTGCTGGATGCGGCGCGCCAGGGTGCGCAGGGTCATCTTGGCGGCCGCCAGAGGGGTGGTGATCTCGCCAGAACGCAGGCCTGCGCAGCTTTCGACCAGCTCCTTTCTCTTGAGCCGCTGCAGCCGTTCCCGCAACGCTGCCGGCGCCGTCACCACGATGGCGTGCAGCTGATTGAGAGCAGCAGTGCGGTTCGCGGTGGCCGAATCCTTGGCCACCTTGAGCATGCGAATCATCTCCACCAAAGCGTCGCCCGCCTTGGGGATGACGCTGGCCGTTCCGGCGATACAGGCCCGTGCTGCGGCCTCCGCATCGATCGTATCGTCCTTGCCAATGCGACGCCGGGTAGAGCGATCTGGCCTGTTCACCTCCACCACTGCCAACCCTGCTGTCTGCAGGGCGCGGCAGAGACCGGCGCCGTAGCAACCGGTGCCTTCTACGGCAAACCCCGGGCAGCTGCCGAATCCATAAGCCCAGCGGATCAGTTTCTGGTAGCCGCTGCGGTTGGCATCGATCTTGAGGGACTAAATCCAGAGGACGATGCTGGCACTGAGCCGCCATTCAAGCTGCCTGCCAAGGATTTGCCCTACCGCCCCAGCCAGCCCCTGCCGCGCCTGCCGCTGCCCCCCTGCAGCCAGCCTGAACTCTTCGATCGCCCCCGAGTAACTGGCCGCTGCTCGGGGGCGTGATGTAATTCCGGGCCAGCGTTGCTGGGTGCCTCAGGCTCCTGGGGATCGGGCTCCGCCACCGCGACCACGTGCTCGGTGGCTGGCACTGCCGTACCTTCCAGTGCTGTTTGCCTGGCCCTCCATTCCTCCTCCGGCCACCGATCGATTCCCAGCGCTGCCGCGGCACCCCTTGCCATGATCCGGCAGTCGAGCTGCTCGTTGCGCGGTCGGACCTTCTCCCATCGGTAGACAGGGAACCCACGGTGCAGGGATTGGCGCAGCTCCTCCGCCGTCAGCCCCTGGAAGTGCTCCTCCGGGTACTCAGGGAAGTGGCAAAATCCACGTGCGAACGGGTCGCCAGGGTTCAGCGGCGGCGGCTGCCGCAGCCAGCCGTAGAGCTCTTGCTTCCCTACGGACACACCCAGAGGCCACAGCCGGATACCACGGAGCACTTTCTTGCCCCGGATCGTTACATCCTGCGGTGTCGGTATTCCCAGGATGCTGGTCAGGTTGTCGCGGCCTTTTGTTGCCATGATTCTTGAATCGTGCTGGCTACGCACCCAGCTGTAAACCGTCTGGCTTTGGTCGCCAGAGTCAACCGCAACCTTGCTGATCTTCAGCGAAGCTCCCACAGCAGTCGGTAACGATCGCCCCAACTCCGCCGCCAGATCACGCCAAACACACGGCACTACCGGGTCAATCTGAATCACAGCAGTATCACCCGGCAACACCACATAATCCACGCTCCAGCTCTCCAGGTTCTGACCCCATGCCACAATCTCCAGCTCAATCCGATCCCGTTGGATGTCAACGCCAGCGGTGACGACGACGCCACCGGCAGGTACTTTGCCCCGCTGATAGGTATCTCGCCTGCGGTAGAGCGCTTCCCAATCCGGCGCCTCGCCGTTTTCCTGCCACGGCAGCGCCAGCACGGTGTTGGTGAACACCCGTAACCGCTGCTCATCATCCTTCGCCTTCTCATACAGCTCCGCAGCATCCGCCCAGCTGAACCATCCCAGTGGGCTGTAAAGGCTGTTGATGTGGTAGCCGTGAATCTTGGCGCCGGGATTCAATGCTTTCCACTGGCCGCCCGCCAGCATTCGTGGCTTGTGCCGTTCCTCGATCAGCACGCCGCATCCTTCACAGGCAAGCGTTGCACCTGCTCTCAAGTCCTTCGGGTCGTAGTGGATCCGGCTCCATTCGAGCACTTGCCGGTGCCCGCAATCAGGACAAGCCACCTGGAACACCCGCTGATCGGATTGTTCCCAGATCGACCAGATGCGTGATCTTGACGCCAGCGTTGGTGTACTGGTGAGCAGCACTTTCTTCCGCGTGAACGTCCTGGTTCTCGCCATCGCCAGGTCCACCGGGTCGCCTTCCCCATCCACGTCGCCCGGGTAGGCATCAATCTCATCCATGAACAGGTCGCGGATCGGCATTGATCGCAACCCCGCTGCGCTGTTTGCGCCGGTGATCATCATGATGCCGCCCGGATATTCCTTGCTCAGCACGGTGTTGCCGCTGTCCCGTTCCCGCGCCGGGCGGATCTTCGCCTTCAGTCGCGGCGCTTCTTCGATCAATGGTGTCACCCGCTGCCGGCTGAACCGCTTCGCCAGGTCAACCGTTGGCTGCACGCACAGCATCGGCCCCGGCGAGGTGTCGATCGTTGCGCCGATCCAGTTGATCCCGCATTCCGTCTTCCCCAGCTGTGCCCCGGCCACCACACACACCTCCTGCACCGGCTCGGAGCGGCTGAGACTCCGCATCACCTCCGCCAGATACGGTGTCCGGCTTGTGCGCCACGGCCCCGGCTCTGAACTCGCCCGAGTGCTCAGCACGCGGAACTGATCCGCCCACTTGTCCACTGGCAGCAGCGGGTCAGGCGTCAGCCCTGCGATCAGGGCACCTATTGCATCCTCAGCAGGGCATGTCACCGGCCAGCCTCTCCAATGCAGTTGTCATCTCGCGCTCCAGCAGGATCGCGATCTCTGCGGCGTCATCCATCGCTGCCAGGTCTGACGCCAGCCGCACCGGCAGTCCCATCAGCCGCTGCAGGATCTGCCGTCCTGCCTCGAACCATGCTTTCTTGATCGCCCGCGCATCCATCAGCTCCATCTCCTCCCGTGCCAGGTCGATCTCCAGCAGTCGCGCACGTAGCTCCGCTGACCGGCGCTCTGATTCAGCTCGTGGCTGCCTGGCGCTGCTGTCATCCGCCTGCGCTTGCGCCTGATCCAGCTCAGCCGCCAGCTTCTCTGCATCCCCGTCTTTTGGCACCTGGCCCCACAGCAGGGATGGCACCGCATCAAGCGGTTCATCCGGCTGCCGCTGAGTGGTTGCCGGTGGCGGTGGCGGCCATGGGCCGGGTGTTGCCGGTGCTGTTGGCTGTGGCAATGGTGGCCGCATTGGCTGCTTGCTTCCGGTCTTCTTTCCTTTGGTTGTTGACTGCCAGTCGGGTATGGCTTCGGTGTTGATCAATACGCTGCGATCCTGGCGTTTCACCCACTCCGGCGCAATCCGCCCTCGCCGGATGCCGGTTGTCACGTTCGCAGCGGTGCATCCCACCTTCTCTGCAAACAGTTTCTGGCTGATCCACGGCATGGTTAAGTCTTCACCAGTGCGCAAATCTCTTTCACCACCTGCCGGCAGCCGTTATAGTCACCTACTCGCAGCATCTCCTGGTACAATCTCCTGTAACTCAGCAGCGCCCAGCCGCGCACTGAGTTGGCGTTAGGTTGTCCAGCTTGCGCTAGATATTGCTGCACGGTTGTCATCACTGCCCCGCAGTTGGCGTCCGGGTAGGTCTGGGCCAGCGCCTCCTTTACCTGCCGTTCACTTGCTCCAGTCAGCAGCCACTCGATCACCGCCTCCACCGGCGGCGGCTCGGCTGGCGTAGTGACAGTGATTTCGCTGATTTCATCCATGATCGCTATAACACTTCAGCTGGTCGCTGGTTGACGCCAGGGAGAGGCTCTTGTCCTGCCTCCTCCAGACGTCATCCAGGGCAGCGCTCAGGAAGTCGCACAGCTCAGGATCATGTCCAACCTGGAAGCTCTCCAGCCGTGGGTTCTGGTTCAGGTTCATGCTGCTCCGCAGCGCTACGGCCCATTCTTCGCTGCGCAGCGTCACGAACTTGGCGTGCGTCCTGGTCACCCTGATGCTGTCATCTCCAAACGTCTCCCGTATCCTGGCGGCCAGTTCCGGCACTCGCCTCACAAAAGTCTGATCCACCAACCACCGGCAGGCGGTCACCTTCCCTGATTGCATCAGCAGCATCATCCGCTCTACGTCGGCATGGGCAGCGGTCCATGTGCTGATCTCCATTCTTGCCGGTCCGATCTTCTCCAGTAGCGCCTCAATCAGATCGGACAAGCTGAACTGCCCACGGGTGAACCCAAACAGCTCCATCCCGTCGCGCTCCAGCTCCTTCACGATTTCGACGGCAGACTCGTGCCGGAAATCTTGCGCATTTCTGCGGCGGATCGGTCGTTTCACCACTGCCTGCTGGATGCAGTCAGGCGGCGCCACTGCATCCACTCGACCATTCAGCAGCGGGTTGACCGGGATCTGCAGCTGGCCAGTCATGGCAAGCATCCTCGGAGATTCGCTTCTCCCCAGTTTAACACCCAGAAGTTAAACTGGGCCAGTTTAACCGGGAAAAGTCTGGCACTAGCGAAAAAGCGAGGAGCCGGGGCCCCGCATGTAACAAACCCTCAGGAAGAACCTATAAGTGCCACCCCCTCGGCTATCCTTGCTCACTACAAGTAACAGTAGGTAGGTATCACTACTCTCGGCATTCCGGGCTATGGCATGGTGGCCGCCTCCTGCCGCTTGCGCTGCTTTGCTTCGCGATGTGCCTGACCGAGCGCCAGTGGCGCCTCTAGGCAACGCCCTAGCAACAAAGCATGTCAGTACGACATCACCTGCCAGCCCTCCAGGTAGCTGACCTTGGTGCGGCCCTGTTCGCGCTGGCGAACCTTGGCGCGATCGAGGGGGGCGGAGAGGGACTGAATCTGCTCGGCGGAGAACGTGCAGGTCATGGCATCGAGGGGGTGAGTGGGAACAGGGTTCGGGATCAGTGGGCGGCGGTTTTCTGCGGCGGTTCGATCAGCACCCAGCAGGGCGGTTCGCTGCAGTGGATGTGATCCGGGGAGGGCCGGCGGCCTGGTTGGCGGGTGATCGGCACCACCCAGCTGGCCAGGCGGGTGGACCAGATGTGACCACTGGGCCTGGGGCTGGTGGGTGTGGTGGTGGAGCTGGCGCTGACGTAGGGGGAGAGATCCATAGCTGTCGTGGTGTGAGGTGGCGACGGACTGAGTGGTGATGGCTCGCAATGGATGACATGGGCCCGCCTCTGCAGCGGACCCGTATCGAGGTGGCCTCTGGCTCCCCGCTCAGTGGATGCGCCAGCTGCGGCGCGACACCAGTTGGACGCCGGCGATCTGGTGGCCGGCCTTCAGTGCTTCCTTGATGGCGGCCTTATCCGGTTGGCTGGTGGTCTTCGTCACCAGCCACTCCTGTGCCAGGGCCTGCTCGTCGTCGATCTCAACGGCCTGGGATTTGCGGCTGCTCAGCTCGTGGTTGGGGAAGGAGAAGCGGGTGGCCCCCGGCTGCAGCCGGGTGAGCACCAGAACGAGGGAGTCCTCAAGGGACTCGGCCCGACCGGCATCGGAGCGGGCGAGATCGGTAAGCCGCTTGGCCTGCTGCTGCCGGTAGGCGGCCTGGCCGCGCAGGTGCTCGATCACCCAGCAGGTGGCATCGGCCTTGGCCGCCAGGGCCTGCTTGTTGCCCTCGTCTGCGAGAAGGGCGGCCTCCAACTCAGCGAGGGCGCGGCTGCGTTGCTCGGGCTCATCGGCCTCCAGCTGCTCGGCCAGCTGGCTGATGACGGTGGTGAGCTCCCGGGCCTCGATGCCCAGCTGCCAGAGGGAGCCGGAGCGGCGGATGGAGGTGGCGGGACCGGCGGCTTCTGGAGCAGCCACAGCTGGGGCAATGCCAGGAGCGACGGCTATGGGGGTGAGAACAGGCATGACAGTGAAAAGGGGATGGGGAACGAAGCGCCAACAGGCGCGGAAGGCTTCAGGGGCAAGAGGCAGAAGCGGGCTTGGCCCAGCGAGCGGCGGATGGGCTGACCTCGACCACGGCGATCGGCACCGGGGAGCGGGAGGCCATGCGGCGGGCTTCTCTCACCAGCGAGGCCGTGCCGGGCCCGCCGGGGAAGGCCACCACCAGCACCGAGGTGGAGACACCAGGTGAGGTGTGGGCCACGGCCCGGGCAACGGCCAGCTCGATGAGCTCCCGATTGCGGATCGGACCGGCAGCCCGGCCATGGCGCTGCCACTCGGCTGGCATGACCAGCGCCGACCAACCCAGCTGATGGGCGGCACGGGCAATGGCGGCATCAGCTCCTCGTGCTCCGCCATGGAGCAGCAGATGAACCAGCCGGCCGCCACTGCGGGCCAGCAGCTCAGCGGCGACCCGCTGATGGGGCCAGGCCAGATCACGGCCGCCGCCAGCCGCGATCACAAGGGAGCTACCGGGGCTCCTTGCGGGCCCGGATGAAGTACAAAAAGCCATGGAATCAGTTGCCGCAGGTGACAACTGATCGGGGCATCATGCCGCTTGTGAGAGTGCGGCGGTGATGGCGAGATCAGGGGATGAGGTTGCCGCAGGCGATGGGCTCGGGGCCTTTGGCGCGACCCACATTCTACCAGTACAAATGCACTTTAGACACTGCAGAGACACTGCGATGACTTGGATCTGAGGGGTTCTGGCTCATGCTCACGGACCTCGAATGGGTGACAGCCAGCTGGCCATCTTTGCGGCCGGCCTGGGGCTCAGGCCTGATGGACAGCCGCGCAGCCGCGCGAGGTATCCCAAGGCCACCGGCGCTCCTGATCTATCACCTACCGGCCGGATGAGTGGCGGCACCGCAGCCGCGGGAAAGCTGCTGGGCAGGCGTGACCTGAGCAAGCCCATCCCGGCGGCGGCGAGGGGAGATCAGATTCACGCGAGCGCAAGGGTCGGCGCAGCCGACTTGCCTGCCCTTGCGCCGCGTGACACCCTGCATCCCCGCCGCCGGGTGGTCTCAGTCCTTCTGCTCTTGAGGCGCCTTCTTTTTGAGCGGCCAACTGCAAGAGATGCAAGAGAAAGTCCCGGGCTGCTTCAGGCAGATCAATCACCGGCTTACGTGCCCAGCGACCACCGACGGGCTCCGCTGAGCGGCCTAAAACCCTTGAAAGGCCAACAGGAGGCGAGTTTCTCTTGCACTTTCTCTTGCATGTCAAAAAACAAGGGCCCCCGGTTTCGCCGAGAACCCTTACGGTGACTAATCGGGGCGACAGGATTCGAACCTGCGACCTAGTGCTCCCAAAGCTCGCTTTTGCCTTTCTGTGAGAAGCCAGGAGCAGTCTCGGATCTTGCCCAAAAAGCATTGCCAGCACTGCTTTCCACCCTGCCAACTCTTGGCAGTCCATGCCGCTGCATGCCAACCTGTGGGGCGGAATCTCTCCCAGAATCTCTCCCATGCCCCGCCCGAGTGTCTGGGTAACGGTCCTGAGGGCTGGTCTCTCCCACAGCCTCTCCCAGGAGGGCTGCCGCTCCGGAATCACGGTCAATGAGAAGCGGGGTAAGGCCCGGGTCAATATCTCCGAGGCCCTGGGCGATGGCCGCCGCAGGCAGGTGCCGCTGCCGATCGACTGGGCACCAGAGAATGTTGATGCGATCCGAGAAGCCGCCCTCGCCATCTATCGCGGCCTTGTCGCTGGCCAGCCAGTTGAGGTCGCCATCGAAGCCGTGGCAGGGGAGCCGGAAGCCGGCATCAGCAACGCTGGGCCCATCAGCTGGCCCGCCTTGATCGAGGCGTTCCGCGAGCGCAAGCTGGGCAGTGGCGAGATCAAGCCAACGACGTGGACCAACATCTACGCCCGGCGCATGAAGGTGATCCTGGCTGCGGTTGATCGAGCCGAGACGCCTGTGCAGTTGCTGGAGGCCATCACGGCTCCTTGGGCCAGCCAGCCTGGTTGTCGCGGTCGGCAACTCCAGGTGCAGCAGACCGCCGCGATCCTCCGTTGGGGAGTCGATACGGGCCGCCTGCCGGCTGAGTGGGCACCGCCGCTGGATCTCAGCCCCTATGTGGGGCGTAAACGGGAGGCTGCTGCCGTCACGACGCCTCTTGCCGTTGGGGAGATCCTGGCCCTTGTGGAGACGATCCCCGATTCGAAGTGGCGCTATGCCTTTCAACTGCTCTCCGCCTATGGGCTCAGACCGGAAGAACTGCAGCACCTTGAACTTCGTGGTGGGCGACTGTGGTGCACCTACTCGAAGATCTCCAGTCGTGGCAGGACCGAACCCAGGCCGCTCAGGCTCTTGCCCTGCGATCCATGGGCAGCTGAGTGGAACCTTGAAGCCAACTACCAAGCTGATCGATTGCCGCCCATGAAACCCGGACTCGGAGCCGATGCCATGGGCCTCTACATGCGCCGCCGAGGACTTTGGACTGAACTTCGGCAGCGGTATGAGGCCGAAGGAGAAAAGCTGGTGCTCTATTCCTGCCGCCATGCTTACGCGCACCGCGCCCACACCCTCTGCTCAATGCTGCCCACCAAGTTTGTGGCGGCTGCCATGGGCCATAGCCTTGAAACACACCTCGCCGCTTACAGCCGCTGGATCGGAGACGATGAAGTGGACGCAGCATTTGAGCGGGCAGCCCAGCGGATGGAGCAGCTCAAAGCCGGCTGAGGCTTCGGGCATTGCTGGCAAGCCTTGAAGCCAACATCGCCACATACTTGTATTCCTTGATTGGTCGCGATTCAGAACCGATCAGATCATTCATCGCTCCACCAGCTTCCAGAACCCCCACTTCGCCCCATAGATGTCGTACAGGCGTTCCACGTAGGCCGAGTGATCGGGATGCACCTGCCAGTCGTCGATGCGGGCAGCCAGCTGTTCACAGCTGCGCAGCTGCTCGGCGGCGTAGCGGTAGCGCTTGGCTCGCCCCATCCACAACGCAAAGAACACCATCGGCCGCAACAGCAGCGTGGCGGCGAGTGGATAGTCCTTACTCAGGCGTTCCGCGGCGGCGCTGTGAATCGCGTAGGCATCCCCCTCCCACTCGTCCTCATGGGCCAGCACATGGCGTGCGGCGAGGGCCAGTGCCGGCCATTCCACCAGGAAGTGCAGGCCTAGCAGGCTGATCGGATGCTGCTCGGCCACCTGCAGGGCCCGCTCTTCCGCTTCCACATCCTCAAAGTCTTCAAGGCGCTTGAGGTAGTCGCGCAGGTGCGGGATCGAGAGGGTCCTGCTGAACCACTGCCAGCGCATCTCCTGGGCTTCCACCTGGCGATTCAGGGCCTCGAGCACGGCGATGCGGCTGTCGTGCCACTGCGAATCCTCAAAACCTGCGGCGTCTTCTGTCGCTTCATCGAGGATCTCCAGGGCCTGCTCCGCCCGCCCGGAAGTCAGAAGGTGTTGGGCCACGGTGGCGGCGATGTCGCGCCAGCGCAGATCCTCCGCAGTGAACTGGGCCAGGTAGCCATCCACATCACCGCGGGCCACGGCGATCTGGAGAAGGTGGGTGTTGCCGTCGTGGGCGCCATGCTGGCGGCAGTAGCTCCCCAGCAGCTTCAGGCCCCAGTCGCCCAGGGCGTCTTTCAGCGCTGGCACCAACGCATCGAACTGCTCATAAGTGTTCTCGGCCAGCAGCTCAGCGGCATCTTGCGCCAGTGTTTCCGGCTCCAGCTGGGCGGCCTGGGCCAGCGGGCCCAGCTGCTCGGCGCCCCGCTCGAATACCCCGATCACCGCCCCGGTGGTGTCTGTGCAGCGCGCCAGCACACCCTCGGAGAGTTCAAGGAAACGCAGTAGGAGATCGCATGCCTGCCTGGGATCACCGGCCGCGATCGGACCGATGATCGCCTGGAGCTGCGCCTCCAGATCAGCCACGAGGGCTTTGCGTCTGGCCGAATCCACAAAGGTGCTGGCCCGGTCGATCGCGGTCAGGCGTTTGCGCACTTCCTGAACGGCGCCATCGACCCCCTCGGCAGCGGCCAGGGCAAGGCGCAGCCGCCGCTGGATCACGGCGTTGCCACCGCTCACCTCGATCAACAGCTCAGCCAGCGCTGCAGCACCCAGGGCTTCCAGGTTCTTGGCGTTGAGGGTGCGCTTGCTGGCCACCGCCCTAAGCCAGTGCTGGACTCAGGCCCAGGACAGCGGCGGCTTGCTGCATCCGTCCGTCGAAGCTGGCCAGGTGGGAGCAGCGGCTGTGGAGGGCCACGGCCAGATGCAGGGCATCACCGGCCCGCAGGCCGAGCCCTGGATCCTGCAGCAGCTCGGCCGCCTGGCGAAAGCGACCGCGGTCCAGCGAACGCAGCTCAACGCCGCCCTGCAGCAGTCGCTCGAACTGCTCTCCTGCGGCCGCTCGAGCCTCCTGGCTGAGGCCATGCTGGCGCTGCTTGATGCCCAGGGCGCTGTGGGTCTCGGTGATCAGCCAGTCGCTGCTGATCAATGGTTCGCGGCACTGCTCAAACCAGTTCAGCGCCAGGGGGCTGCGTTCTTCCGGGGTCAGCAGGGCCACCACCACGCTGGTGTCGAGGTAAATCATTGATGGCCCGCCATCACCAGCGCTCACCGGCGCGGCACTCCTCGATCACCGATGGGGTGAGGGGCATGGTGGCCTGCAGTTGGCGCAGATCGGCGGCAAGAGCAGAGCGATCCAGCCGCTGCAAAGGCTCCAGGCTCAGTCGGCCGTCGGCCCCGACGACGATCTCGATCTGATCACCCTCCTGCAGGCCGGCCTGACGCAGGCAATCGGCGGGGAGCCGCACCGCCAGGCTGTTGCCCCAGCGGCGGATCGCTTGCTGGAAGTGCCGGCCGGCATCAACAGAATGGTCACTGGGCTGGGACTGCGCCAAAGGAGCCAGCTCGGCCGCAGTCGGCCTGTTGTAGATACACGACTCTACATCCAGTTTGAGTGGTTCAGCGCTGGAGATGCCGCCGGCTCCAACCGGTGATCGTGGCCTCCACGTTTTCAAGGTGCCACTGCAGCGGGCCCCGGCCCTGGGTGCATCCCCAGCGGCGGTAGTGCTTGCCGGGTGTGAGCACCCCCCGCAACCGCAGCTGGCGGAGGGTTTCGCGGCTCATGCCCAGCGCTGCGCAGGCTTCTGCCGTCGTGACCCAGACCCTCTGGCGCCCAGATGTGGGTGGTGTGGTCTGACTCTCCATCAGCCCAGCTCCCGCACCACGTCAACAACGGCGGGGTTCCAGAGGATCTGATAGCCGCTGTGCCCCTGGCGGCAATACGGCAGTGCTTCTCCCCAGTGCCGGCCGGCATCGGTGAGCTCCCACTCCCCACGCTGGTTGCGGACCTGCAGCCCGCAGGCGGCGAGGTGTTGGTTCGTGTCCTTGGCCTTCATGCCCAGCAACTGCCCGAGCCCAGTGGGATTGAGGGAGCAGATCGGCTGCTCCGCTGCCGGCAGCGCCCGCCGCAGGGTTTCGGTCGCCAGCCCGGTGTTCTCCTGGATGCAGGTGAGCGTGGCAGCCATGGCGATGCCGGGTTTCACGCCGGGGACCTGGGCCACGGCCTGACCGATCAGCAGCAGGGCGCTGACGCTGTCCTGCTGCGCTGCTGGCAGGGCGGCCAGAGCACCGGGGATGGCATAGCGGCCGGTACGGCGGATGGTGGGCAGCACCTCGTGGGTGACCCAGCGCTTGAAACGCCTGGCCTCCGGCTTGCGGCTGCCTATCACCAGATTGTAGAGACCCGGCTCGTTGACGGTGGTCATGACCTGCTCGCCGCCAGGGGTGTCAGTTGAAATGACACCCTTCTCGTCGTCATCCAAGCGGCTCATGGCCTGACGTGGATTGCCGATGCCCAGCACGCTGCAGACATCGGCGGCGACGAACCAGGGTTGGCCCTTCTCATCGGTGATGACCCGGACCTGAAGGCCCTCGAACTCGAAGGGCACCAGGGGGGATTCGTTGCTGCTCATGGGACCTGACTCGGTGTGACAGGGGTGGATCCGCCGGTGGCCATGTCAGCTGCGGAGGTGATGAAGGTGCGAGAGGTTGTTGGTGCCGGCGTGAGCCGCGGCGGGACTGGCCCAGCGATCACCAGCAGCAGGGTGCTCAGCTGGAAAACCAGGACCAGCAGCACCAGCCGGTACAGGTCTCGCAGGCTGCTCACATAGACGGTGGTGGTGGGCCGGCGGGTGCGGCAGAAGGCCGGCAGCTGGGGTTTGCCCCCCTGGAGGCGTCCGCCGCCAACACCGCCGCGGACACTGTGGAGGTGGGTCATCAGAACGGTGCCTCCTCGTCGTCATCGGCGGCCCAGTCACTGGTGCCGGAGCCGGTGGATGTGTTGACCGCGGAGTAGCCGTCGAGCTCGTCGAAGCCGTCGGTGGGATCCACCTGCTCGTAGGGCACGAACTCGACCACCTGGATGGCCCGCGGCTGGAAGGTCATGCCGCAGCCGTTCTCGCCGTCCCAGTCGTAGATGTCGAAGGCGATGATCACCTTGGAGCCGTTGCCGATGGCGGCCCCATCCCAGGACTGCTTTTTCGCATCGACGATGCGGGGCCCCTCGGAGAGGGAGCCATCGCGCCGCTGGAACTGCGGGATCTTGAAGCGCACCACGGTGAGCTCGCTGGGCTTGTCCTTGTCGGCCTTCCAGGGGAAGCCCTTCTCCGCACGGCGTTTGCGGCTGCCGTGCAAGGCGATGAACTGATCCTCCATCGCCAGCAGGAAGGATTGCGCCCTCTCGTCGGCGTTGGGCAGCAGCAGGTCGCAGGTCCAGGCCAGCGGTTTGCTCTTGTCGAGCTGATGCCTTGGGGTGATCAGATGGGCCCAGCGCACGGCGGCGAGGGGCGTGCGGAACAGGTCCTTAGCCATGGTGTGAATCGGGTGAAACGGTCGGTTGATCGAAGGGAGGAAGCGGCGGCAGGCCAAAGCGCTCCCGCAGCAGGTGGTGCACCGCTCCGCTGGCGGAGAGGTTGCGGGCCTCCATCAGCTCGCGGATCCGCAGATAGACATCGGTGCGCACCTGGGTCTGGATGAAGTGGCGGCCGGCCACTGAGCGGGGCTGCTCGCCGTAGCGACGGGGCGGCCTGGGGCGATGGCTCGGGCTCATGGGGCAGACGGCGTGGGAACGACATCCGGCTCCATGCCCTGGCATTCCTCGAGGAAGCGCTCGATGAAGTCGCCATGCCTGTGCTGGGTGATGCGATCACCGATCGAGCGAGCGCTGCGGGGCACCTGGAAGTGCTCGCGGAAGGCATTGGTCAGCTCACGGCGGGAGGCCTGGGGCAGATCCAGCACGCGGCGGTGGTAGCCGCTGATCTCCTCAGCAGTGAGGGGAAGCAGTGCTGGGTCGCCACCTTCATCGGGGTTGGCGCTGCTGCCGGCCCGGGCCTCGACCTGCTGGCCTGAAGCTTGTGCCTCGCCATCGGGCTCCGGCCGAGCCACAGCCGTCAGCGATCCGTCAGACTTGTCGACTTCACATAGTTCTGCAATGTCACAGGGCTTTGCAGCCTGAGCCTGTGGGGATACAGGAATGCCCAGCAGCATGGCCAGCATCAAGCCGGTCATTCCGGCCAGATCGCCGGTTTCGTCGGCCCAGGCCTCACTGCTGAGCTCAGCGCCAGCGGCGTGCCTCACCGTGACCTGCAGCCTGGAGCGACCCTGCTGCTCGTCCAGTTGGGCGGACCAGCCGATGCCCTGGCGGAAAGCAGGGCGGGCAGCCTCCGCGACGGCGCCCAGGTCGGGGCAGGGGATGGCGGGCACTTCGGCCTGGAAGCAGGCCAGAGCGTGGGTGAGCTGTTGCTCAGGGGGTTGATGGCACAGGCCCTCCGCGGGCCTGGATGGTGTGACCATGGGGGATCAGATCGGGCGGTTGCCCGCTGATCCGGATCTTAGAGCTTTCTACTAGAAGCCGCATCAGTAGCGGCTGTTAATTCCTAGCCATCAGGCTGTGACGGGCTTCTTGCCCTTGCCGTTGCCGGGTTTGCGCGGCTGGCGGTTGGCAGTCTCCCACTGATCAAGCCAGCGCTTGGGCTGATACAGGTCGGCCTCGATCCAGAGGGGGGCCAGCTCCTCTGGCTTGTAGTCGCCAAAACCGGTGAGGACGGCGTAGAAGCGCTTGCGGTGCTCATCGCTGGCTTCTGCCGCCAGGGCGGTGATGGCCTCGCTGGGCTCGAGCTCGCACTCATCGACGACCCGCCGCAGCTGGTTGCGCCACTTGGCCGACAGCTCGGTGGCCTTGCGCTGGCCGATGGTGGGGGCTGGAGTGGTGCGGAACGCATCCGGCACCTCGCGCAGGCCGCAATAGCAGGCCCAGAATTCCAGTGGTGTCCAGACCGGGCAGTCGCTGTCCCCGATGGCAACCGCGCCCTTCAGCTTCTCCTTGATCGCCTGATCCTTGAGCGAGCCCCACTCCTCATTGGCGATCCGGCGGTTGAGTTCCCCCAGTTGCCAGAAGGCCTTCTGGCGCAGCTCGCCGGCCTTGCCCTGCTCGATCACCGAGAGGTTGCCGTAGGAGATCGTCTCGAAGCCAACCTCTTCCGCCCAGCTGCAGGCGGTGTACTGGGTCCAGCCGTTGCGTCTGCGCCAGTTCAGCAGCATTCGTCCGAATGCAGCGCGGTTCTCCTCCTGGTGCTCAAGCAGCTCCGCGTAGGTGATCGCCACGTTCTGAACTCCGAGTTCTTAGCGAGAAGCTAAGACAAACTTGGCACGCGCAGCCATAGCCTGTCATGTCTTGGCATGTCAGGACCGGTCAGTACCAAGCCTGTTGAGGATGCGCTTGGCCTGTTGCCCAGTGATCGCTTTACTTGTTTCCGCCTGCAATCTCAAAGCCAATGTGTAGGGATGCTCGCCGGGGTGGAGCTGGGCCAGCCGCCTGAGCCGCCGCTGCAGTTCTGCCGGATCCATCAGTGGCTCAGCCGCATCGATCTGGTCACGGCGAGCGACTGCTCGGCTTCCTCGATGGAGCGGCAGACGGCCGACACACCCCCAAGCCGCTCCACCAGCTGCAGAAAGGCCCGCTGCTCAGCGCTGACGACACCGTGGGGCGTCTTGATCTCAAGGGCGACGAACTGGGCGATCCGCTGGCCCACCATCTCGGGTGTGACCTCCAGCATTCGCAGGCCGATCAGGTCGCTACTGCCCTTACAGAGCCCAAAGCGCACCAGCCGGCCTTGTTGGTCGACCAGGGCACCGGTGTTGTTGCGCCAGAGCCGCACCGACCCCCGGCCGCAGGCCAGGCGGATGCGCTGCTGGATCTCGTATTCGTTGGGGGAGGGGGCCATGCCCCCTGTTGCCGTGTTGCCTGGGCCTCGACCAACGATCCCGCATAGAGTTGGTCATCTAGATGGACAACGGCATGAGGCAGGTCACGGTGGCGGAAGCCAAGGCCCAGCTTTCGAGCCTGCTCGACGTGGTGGAGAGCGGCCAGCCGGTGGTGATCACCCGCCGCGGCAAGGCCATCGCTGAGCTGGTTCCCAGGCATGCCGTGCGCGATCTCCTGCCCCAGCTGCAGGCTCTGCGGGACTCCCTGCCCCAGCAGGTCACCAGCGGCGTGGAGACCATGCGCGCGCTGAGGGATGACGTCGGCTCCTGATGCTTTACGTGGATACCTGCGTGCTGCTGGCGGCTCTGACACCGGAGGCCCACTCCGATACCGCAGCGGCCTTTCTCGAGCAGGCCACAGCACCACTGGCGATCAGCCCTTGGAGTGCCACCGAGCTCCATTCCGCTCTCGGGCTCAAGGTGCGCACCAAGGCCCTGAGCCCGCCAGAGGCCGAGGCGGTGCTGCTGGGCTTTGAACGCAGCCTGGCCCCAGGTTTTCTGATGCTGGAAGTGGAACCGCAGGACTTCCGTAATGCCAATGCCTGTCTGCGCGGCTGGACCACGGCCCTGCGGGCGGCCGATGCGCTGCACCTGGCGATCGCCTCCGGACGGGGCGCCACCCTCTGCAGCCTGGATGCGCCGTTTGTGCTGGCTGCCCAACAGCTGGGGCTTGATGCCCAGCTGATTGGGACTGATGAAACCTCCATTCAGACCTGAAGGCCACGCTGCCGGGCCGCCCAGACATGCTTGGCCCAGCCTGGTTTGTAGCCCCGCTCCTGCTCCCGCTGCTGCAACTGCTCAAAGGTGCGGCAGCCGGCCGAGGGCGATCGGCGGCGTGGCCGCTGCTGCTGGCGGGGCTTGGGCCGGTGGGCACCGGCGACGATTTCGACCAGCTCGCCCTCGATCTGCTGGAGCCCGCGACGCTGTTCATCGCGCTCTTCGCTGAGGAACAGGTGGCCGCAGTCGGGGCACTGCTGGGCTGCGCTGGGGCAACTGCAGAAACAGAGTGGGCAGTCCTTGATCGGAATCGAGACGCCCTCCCGCTTGCGGCGGCCAGCCAGATTCCACTCCCGCTCGTCGGTGGGCAGGCCGTGGCGATGGGCATTACCGACGTGATCGAGGATCACTGCTTCTTGCTTTCCAGCTGCGGGCCGCAGGGCCCGGCCCACCATCTGCAGGTAGAGGCTCAGGCTGGCGGTGGGGCGCATCAGGATCGCCCCGCCCACCGAGGGGATGTCGGTGCCCTCGGAAATGATCATGCAGCTGGTGAGCACCTCCACCTCGCCGGTGCCAAGTCCTGCGATCAGGCGCCTGCGGTCCTCTGCTGGAGTGCTGCCACTGACCGCAGCGGCGCGAATTCCCTCAGCGCGGAACGCACCGGCCAGTTGCTCGGCGTGCTGGATCGTGCAGCAGAAGCAGATCGCCGTGGCCGGGTGCAGCCGGCGGCGGTAGTGCGACACCGCATCGCCGACGGCAGCCCGATCACCGAAGGTCTGGGCTGCCTGCTCAAGGTCGAAGTCGCCCATCCGGCGGCGAAGTTTGCTGTTGCGCGCCCCTGGCCAGGAGAAGACTCTGGGGCGGGCCAGCCAGCCCTGCTCCACCAGCCAGGCCGCTGAGGGGCCCAGCACCAGTGCCTCAAAGAAGCCGCCCGCCTCAACGCCCAGCCCCTTGCCGTCGAGGCGCTCGGGAGTGGCGGTCTTGCCGATCAAGTGGGCGCCTGGCCAGGCGTTGATGATCCGGCCCCAACTGTTGCCGGCCACCAGGTGGTGGGCCTCGTCCTGAATGATCAGATCCGGCGCCGGCAGCTGAGCCAGGCGCCGCACCACGGTCTGCACCGAGCCCACGGCCACCTGCTGCCCTTGGAGCTGGTGATCGGGGACGATCAGGTCGGGCTCCAGACCCCAGGCCCGCACCGTGGCGCTGAGCTGCTCGATCAGCTCGGCCCGGTGGGCCAGCACCAGCACTCGGCGCCCCTTGCCGGCCGCGCCCTGCACGATCGCGCCGATGGTCTGGCCCTTGCCGGCGCCTGTGGGCATCACGGCGCAGACCCGCTTGTGCCGCTTCAGGGCGGTGCGAATCTCGGCCAGGAGCTGGAGCTGGTAGTCACGCAGGACGATCTGGGCCATGGAGAGGACTGGATGCTTGGCGCTGATCAGCGCAGGCTGACAATGTTCAACTTACCAAGCCTTGCCCTGTGTGCTTAGGCTGTGCTCAGAATTCCTAGTCCACATGGCCTTGTTTGCTTCACCGCTGAGCTTCTCGATCACCGAGGAGCAGTTGGCTTGGCTTGACCAGCGTCGCCGCCACGGCGCCCTCAGTCGCTCGGCGGCGCTGCGGCAGGTGATCGATGCCACCATCGCCGCGGAGCAGGGGGGTGCGACTCTCCTGGCCACGGTCGCCGCCCAGCGTTGATCTGAGGCGACACCCATGGCAACCGATGTGATCACCGCGGCTATGGGCCGCTGGAGCGAAATCCTTGAGGCACTGGCCGGGCTGCGGCCCGAGCAGCTGTGCAACCGCCATCAGCCCTGCCCCATCTGCGGCGGAAGGGACCGCTACCGCTTTGACGACAAAGACGACAGTGGTTCCTGGTTCTGCAACCAGTGCGGCGGCAAGGATCACATGGGCGGCGGCGGTTCCGGGATGGATCTGCTGATGCGGGTGCGCCACTGGAGCTTTCGCCAGGCCTGCCAGGAGGTGGAGCGCTATCTGGGCCTGGCAGGGGATGGGGATGGGGATGGACGGCACCGGCCCCAGCCCGCTGCCTCTGCCAACGGCTCCTGCGGCAAGCCAGCAGCCGCACCAGCTGCAGCCACCGGGCTTCCCGGCCACGGCGGCCGGCCCTGGCGGCAACCCGAGCTACCGCCAGCCGATGCGCCGCCGCCTGCGCTGGATGCGGGCGCCATCGCCCAGTGGTGTTACCGCAATCCGGCCGGCGCTCAGTTGTTCTGGATCCAGCGCCTCTGTGGCGGCCGCAGCGGCCGCAAGGCCTTCCTGCATCGCGTCTGGCTGGATGGCGGCTGGCACCGGCCCAGCCGCCGCGACGCCTTCTCCTGCGAATGGCCTGCGCCCCGTCCGCTCTATGGCCTGCCTGGCCTGAGCCAACGGCCCGACGCTCCTGTGCTGGTGGTGGAGGGCGAGCGCACAGCCGATGCCGCAGCGCTGCTCTTCCCGGAGCAGGTGGTGATCAGCTGGGCCAACGGCACCAACGCCATCGCCAAGACGGACTGGAGTCCGCTGGTGGGGCAATCGGTGACGCTCTGGCCTGATGCCGATGCCCCGGGCCGCAAGGCGATGGCGCGGCTGGCCGCGCTGCTCGCCGAGCAGGGCTGCCGCCTACAGCTGGTGGAACCGCCGGACGAACTCACCCCGGGTTGGGATCTGGCCGATGCCGACTGGAGCCCCGAGCAAGCAGCCGAACACCTGCAGACGTTGGCGCGGACTTTCCCACCGGCTCCGGGCGCTGGCACCCAGCCCTCCGCAGGCTCCATGGCTCCATTTCAGTGTCTCGGCTACGACGGTGAGGCCAGCTACTACCGCTCCGGCCGCAGCGGGCAGGTGCTGCGCCTGGCCCGCTCCGCCCACACCGCCACCCACCTGGTGGCCCTGGCGCCGCTGCGCCACTGGGAAACCCTCTACCCCAGCCGTACGGGGGTGAACTGGGCGGCGGTGGCCAGCGACCTCTACGAGCGCTCGATCGCCGCCGGCCTGTTCTGCCCGGAGCGCATCCGCGGCCGCGGGGCCTGGTGGGACGACGGCAGGCCGCTGCTGCATCTCGGTGATCGCCTGGTCACCCCGGACGGCGATCAGCCGATCACGGCCCCCTTCCTCTCGCGGTTCGTCTACCAGCGCATGCCGCGCCTCGATGGGCCTGGCGATGTAGCTTCGCTGTCGGTGCAGGAAGCGACGGTGATCGTGAGCATCGCCAATCGCTTCCGCTGGGATGTGCCCGCCTCCGGCACCCTGCTGGTGGGGTGGGTGGTGCTGGGCCCGATCTGCGGGTCCCTCCGCTGGCGGCCCCACATCTGGCTCACCGCAGGTGCCGGCTCAGGCAAGAGCGCGATCCTCGATCGCTACGTCACCCCGCTGCTGGGTGACTTCGCCCTGCTGGTGAGTGGCTCCACCACAGAAGCGGGGCTGCGCCAATCGATCGGCTCCGATGCGGTGCCGGTGGTGTTCGATGAGGCTGAGAGCAACGAGCGGCCGGACCAGCAGCGCATGCAGGGCATCCTGGCGCTGGCGCGGGTGGCCAGCAGCGAGAGCGGTGCCGCCCTGCTCAAGGGTTCACCCAGCGGTGAAGTGAGCCGCTATCGGGTGCGCTCGATGTTCCTGCTCAGCTCGATCGCCACCGCCCTCAAGCAGGGCGCGGACCACAGCCGCTTTGCCCAGCTCACCCTGCGCAATCCAGCCGATCTACCCAAGGCCGAACGCGAGGCCCACTGGGCTGGGCTGGATCGGGACCTCGAGCGACACATCACCCCTGAGTTGGGCCGGCGCCTGATCGCCCGCACCGCCCGCCTGATCCCGATGATCCGCCAGGCCGCCGGGGTCTTCACTCGGGCGGCGGCGCGGCACTTCGATTCCCAGCGCCTCGGCGATCAGTACGGCACGCTGCTGGCGGGCGCCTGGTCGCTGCTCAGCGATGTGGCTCCCACAGAAGCCGAGGCCGAGCTCTGCATTGCCTCCCATGAATGGGAGAGCTACAGCCAGAGCACCGAGCTGGCCGATGAGCAGCGCTGCCTGCAGATGATCCTGCAGTACCCCGCCAGGGTGGAGTGCGCCGATCGCACCGTGACCCGCACCATCGGCGAGCTGGTGGAGCTGGCTGCCCACCAGGCCCACGACCTGGAGATCAGCGCCGAGCTTGCGTCCCAGACCCTGGCTCGCCAGGGTCTCCGGCTGGAGCAGGACCAGCTGCTGGTGAGCAACACGGCCCAGCCGATCGCAGCAATCCTGCGGGAAACGGCATGGGCCAATGGCTGGTCGGTGCTGCTGCTGCGCCTCAGCGGTGCCCAGCGCCGCGGGCCGGTTCGCTTCTGCGGCGCCGGCATGGTCACACGCGCGGTGGCCATCCCCCTGGCGGTTCTCTGAGCGCGAATGTCACTGCGACAACCCCCGGAAACACCCTGCTGTTATGGCCAGAGCGCTTGCAGCGCAGTTGTTCTCGGCGGCTGTAACAGCGTGACGGTTTTGCTGGGGGGAGAGACACCCTCCTACTCACACCCCCCTATTCACCCCCTCTCCCTGACTCACTGCTGCTTGCTAATGCCTTTATTGATAGATAGATGGTTACTAAAGCGGGGGCTGCTCGAGATCGCTGGTGGCGAGCGGGATCTCGGGCGTGACGAGCTCTGTCACAGCGCGTTGCTGGCGCAACGGCCATGCTGAAGAGCACCTGGCTTGATCCCATCCCCGGCCTGTGGCGGGAGGAGGCCGCCCACCGCTACTGGCTGGGGGAGCACCTGTTTCCGGTGTCGATCACCGGCGTGCTGGCCCATGGCCTCAGCGCCACGGCCCGCAAAGCGATCGAGGCCAAGCGGCCGGTCTGGGAACCACGCGGCATCACCGTGCACACCGCTCTGGAGCGCTACAGCCAGGCCCGCTTCCTGGAGGGCTGTGGCCAGGCCGATGCCCTGCTGGCAGTGGAGGAGCTGCCAGGGCATCACCGCTACCGGGACTGGATTCTGCCGCTGCTGCAGCTGCCTCTCTGGGACGAGGTGCAGGTGATCGCCAGCGAACGGCTCAGCTGCTGCCTCACCCGCAACCTGGCCGGCGGCTTCGATGGGGCCTATGCCTCACCGGCTCTCAGTGACCGCTGGGGCCGCGAGGTGCGGGTGCTCTACGACCTCAAGACCCTCTCGGCCCATGGCCGGCCCTACTCCACCGCCGCCCAGCTGGGGGGCTACATGGTGCTCGAGGCCACCCAGGGAAACCACTACGACCTGGGCCAGACGCTCTGGAGCAAGCCTGGCGAGGCAGCTCCGAGCACCTTCTACAGCCGTGAGCAGTGCCTGGCGGCCTGGGCCGCCGCCTGGAGTCGCTACTGCCTGGCCCGCAGACCCTTCTGATCCGCCAGCAGACGCTGATAGGAATTAACAGCCGCTGTGATTGCGGCTCTCAGTGCAGAGCCCATACACTGACCTGATCGCCAGGCTGTACTTTCCTGGCTTGCTTGTCGCTGTGTTGGCTGTCATGACCACCGCCCCTGCCGATGCTTCTGCCTCTGCTCCAGCCCCAGAGGCGATCGACGCCGTGCTGGATGCCCTCACCGCGCTCAAGGCCCAGCAGAAGCAACTGGAGCAGCAGCTCGAACCCCTGCTGGCGGCGCTCAGCGTGGCGATGGACGCCGGTGAGCTGGATCCCTCCTTCTCCCACAACGACTGGGCCTTCTGCCACAACGCCGGTCGCCTGAACTACGAGTTCCCTCCCGCGGTGCACCAGATCGAGCAGCAGCTCAAGGCCGCCCGCGATGCGGCGATTCAGCAGGGCAGCGCAACGGAGAAGCGCGGCAAGCCCTTCTGGACCATCCGCCCCCCGAAAGCAGCGGCCCTGCCGATCTGAGCCCCATGCCGCCCCGGTCCGCTCCACCGACGCCAGATCCGATCGAGGAACTGCGCTCTGCTGCCAGTGCAGAGGATGAAAACGGCCAACCGCTGTATGAACCGACCGATCCCGCCAGGCCGATCGGGCACGCCAATCCTCCCCGCCGGCCCAGAGGCATCGCCTCCCATCAGCCGCCCAGGCCCTCAAGGCTTGAGGTCGAACGTCGCATCGCCGAGGCGCAGTTGTGGATCGCCCAGCGGATTCCGCTGGTGTTGATCTACGAAAAAGGTCGTGAAAGCTGGGGGGTGAATAACAGCCAGACGATCAACAGGTATCTCAATCTCGCGCGCGAACGCATGGTTGAGGAGCTGATCTCCGACCGGAAGCGTCACCAGGCCGAGCAGATCTACGCCCTGATGGATTGCGCCCGCCGGGCAGCGGACGCCGAGCAGTTCTCCGCCGCCGTGGGGGCCCATCGGGTGATCGCCGAGA
Source organism: Synechococcus sp. 1G10 (assembly GCF_002252625.1). Taxonomy (GTDB): domain Bacteria; phylum Cyanobacteriota; class Cyanobacteriia; order PCC-6307; family Cyanobiaceae; genus Regnicoccus_A. The sequence goes on from NZ_NQKW01000008.1 coordinate 119,542, forward strand.
TCGCCGGGATGCTGCGTGCTCCGGTCAAGCCGCCCAGCGATGCCAGCTCATGACCAGAGGCTTGCTGCAGACCGTCCAGGCCCCAGCCCGTGCTCTCGCCCCAGCCGGGCTGCTGTTCGATGGCGGGCTGCTTCATTCCCCGCACCACCTGGACTGCTGGCGTGATGGCGGCCTGCTCGGTGTTTCTGGTCCCTCCCTGGCCTCCGCCAGCACGGAGCCACTGAGCTTCCGGGAGTTCATCGCCCAGGCCTACCCCCGCTACGGCTTTCACCGCTGGGCAGTGGTGCTGATCGCTCTGCTGCAGGCGATCGCCGATGGCGAGCTCTCGCGGCTGATCGTCACCTGCCCGCCGCGGCTGGGGAAATCGCTCTTGGTTTCCAAGCTCTTCCCCGCCTACTTCATCTACCGCCACCCGCATCTGTTCGCGGCCATCGCCAGCTACTCGGGCGAGCTGGCCTATGCCCACTCCCGTGAGGCGCGGCACTTCTACCGCGTCACCGGCAACCTGCTCTCGAAGGATTCAGCAGCGGTCGGCAACTGGCTCACCACCCAGCGCGGCGGCTGCATCGCGGCTGGTGTGGATGGCCCGTTCACGGGCAAGGGTTACAGCCTCGGTGTGATCGATGACCCCTACAAGGGCCCAGCCGATGCGGGCTCGGTCCGGGTGCGCTCTCGCATCGAGGAATGGCTCAAGGCCGTCTGGTTCACCAGAGCTGAGCCCCAGTTCATTGACGCGGGCGCTGGCGCCCTGCAGCGCAATCTTTCGGCTCAGGTGATCGTGCTCACCCGCTGGGATCACGAGGACGTGATCGGCTGGCTGATGGCCCAGGAAAGCGGCGATGCCCCGCAGGAGTGGCATGTGCTCAACCTCCCGGCGATTGCTGAGCACAGGGCTGATCGGCAGAGCTTCCCGGCCTCCTGCACCGTCGAGCCCGACTGGCGCTTACCCGGCGAGGCTCTCTGCCGCGAACGCTTCCCGCTCTCTGAGCTGCTCAAGATCCGCACCCGGGTCGGTTCGTTCTGGTGGAACGCTCTGTTTCAGCAGCGCCCCTCGCCGATGCAGGGCGCCATCTTCCAGCGGGCCTGGATCAAGCCGCCGTTCCCCCGCGAGCAGCTCCGCCGCTTCTCGCCCTTGGTGCTCTCATGCGATCTGTCCTTCAAAGGGGAGGAGCAGAACGATCATTGCGGCTTCGTGCTGATGGGCCTGCTGCTGCCCGATTCGGCGGGGCCACAACAGCTGGGGCCAGAGGCCCGGCCTCTGGCCCCCCAGCTGGAGCTGGAGGTGATCTGGGCGGCCCGCCATCACTTCGATCTGCCTCAGACAATTCGCTTCCTGCTCTCCACCCTCGCGGCCCTCGACGCCCAGGGGCTTCGCCCTCACGCGGTGCTGATCGAGGACGCGGCCAACGGTCCGGCCGTGCAGCAGACCCTCAAGCGCAAGGTGCCGGGCCTGCTGCCGATCCCCGCCCGCGGCAGCAAGGAGTCACGTGCTCATGCCGTCGCCCCGCTGCTGGAAGCAGGCCAGGTGCGTTTCCATCACCGAGCTGCGCCGCTGGTGGAGGAGCTGCCGCGCTTCCCCAAGGGCACCAAGGATCTGGTCGATGCCTTTGGTCATGGGGCCTTGTGGCTGGAGACGCGCTACTGGCGCGGCCTGGGCATCAAGCGCGATCCGCTGCCGATGCTTCTTTCCCGGTGACGCCGTGGCTCAGCTCCTTCTGCCGCTGCTCGCGTCCGCCACCGATGTTGTTGTCCCCTCGCCTCGCCCCCTTCGGCGCCGCCGTCGCCGGCCTCCGTGCGTTCATCTGCAGCTCGTCTTTGCTTTCCCCTACCAGCCGCCTCCCCAGACGCCATGCAAGTCCAGGCGGCAGCGGCCCGAGCACCCTCATGCGGCAGTGCATCGGCTCGCCCTGGCTCACGTGGACCTGGCCGACAAGATCGCCGGCAACTTCGCCCGCCGCACTACCCATCCTTTTGATGACCTGCGCCAGCTTGCGGTGATCGGTCTGCTCAAGGCGGCGGCACGCTTCGATGGCACGGGTGGGCGATCGTTTCGTCCCTACGCCCGCACCTATGCCAATGGCGAGATCACCCACTACCTGCGGGACCATGGCTTTGCGATCAAGGTGCCGCCGTCATGGCGTGACCTCTATGCCAGCGGGCAGAAGTTGCTGCGGGAAGGACTACCGCCCGATGCAGTGCCAGAGCGGTTGGGTGTAACAGAAGAGCGCTGGCGGGAGATCAAGGAGGCCTGCTCGATCACGGTGATCGCACTGCAGCCGGATACCTGAAACTTCAGATCGACTCTTCAGATCAGAATCAGGAAGACTCACTAATCTTAAAACGGTAACATCTTGCTCAATCTTATGCATCATAGGAGCCTCTGGGCAACCGTGGACCCTGAAAATTGCAACGCTGCAGCGCAATGAGCCTCCAAAGCAGAATCGCCGAGACATAGGTTAATCAGAGCTGCCCTAAGCTCCAAGTGTGCAGTCGCGTGACTGAGTGGGGCGTGATCATAAATTCATGGGATTTAACTTTGACGCAAGCTTTCTACGTCTCTTCTATGAGACCATCATTAACAATACCGATCGCATAAGCTGCCTCCTCGTCAGGGAGATCCATCAATATAGCGCCTCTGCGCTTCATCTTTGGAGCTAAGTCACGGCTATAGAATTCTTCAAATGGTGAATAGTTGTCCAGCCCCGAACTGACTGGCTTAAATGAAAATCCATCAGAGTCGATTAAACGCAGAGCTTTGCGAAAGCTTTCTGGATCAATAGGTTTCTTGACTAGGCTGACGATCTCTATGTACATTACCCATGGAATACCATCAAGTTTTATCATCTCTTTGTTGTAATCAGATTTCGGTATCTGCTGCAGTTCATCTATGCTAGACCTCGAAAAGCCAAGCACACGTAGACGGAATGAGATTTCTTCCTGGTAGCTTGCGGCTACACAATGATACCAATTACCGCCCTTGATCGCATCCGAGAGCAGAACTCTTGACATTGATCGACTGAGTTAGCAACGAGACTTACTCTAGCACAGGTTACAAGTTAGAACAGATTCCCATTGGGGCAAAGGATCTTTCGAGTTTCCGCGCAAGGCCAGTTCGCCATAAGAGCTTGCCAAAAAACTGACTAAGTAGCCGCGTTTTCCCTTCTCCGAGCTGATTTCTCTGTGATTTCGTCAGCTGGGGACATTTCGAGCGCTCAGGCAACCCGATTTCGCTGCACTTGGGCTGTTTTGGCGGCCCGACTGCCGCCGTTTGAGCACACCTTTGGGCAACTGGCGGCTCATGCCCTTGCCATGGTGGGCCTGAGCAAGTCGTCCAGTCGGATCAGGTTGTAGGCGATCACGTGCAGCCCGTAGCCGAAGGCTTCTCCGAAAGGAGTACACGGCGCTCACGTTTTCCTGGCCGCGCAGTTTTAACTGGCGCAGCCCGCCGAACGCCTTGATCCAGCCAAATACCTTCTCGATGCCGCGGCGGGCATCGCTGACCCACCGCTGCGGGCGTTGTTCTGCGCCACGTGTGGCGTCACGCCCAGCCGCCGCATCTCGGCCACGAACCCTTTCGTGTCGTAGTTCTTGTCGGCGCCAATGGTCTTCTGGTGAGCACCGGCACTATCTGCTGCCATCTCCTGGGCGGGCATCCCGCTCACCGGTGCCCGTGGCCTTGGTGGCGCTGCAATCGACGATCAGGTCATGGCGGTTCTCCATGAGCACATGGCCTCGGTAGCTCAGCTGCGATGGATGGGCTTTGGATTTCCGCTCCAGCAGGGCGTCGGGATCCATGCTTGAGCGGTGGGTCTCATTGCTGAGCTAGATGACGCGAAAGTCACCCTTGGCCCGCTTCTTTCCCTCCTTGGGTGCACCGAATCCCTCACCAGGACCTGTGGGCGGAGGCGGAGGATCCTCCTGACAATCGACCCGCTTCAAGGAGGCGTATGACGCCCAGGCTTGCAGCAGCGTGCCGTCCACGGAGAAGTGGTCATCGCTGAGCAGCGGTTTGACCTCGGGAGCTCCCATCAGCTTCTCCAGGAACTTCCCCATGACGTCCTCGTTGAGGAGGCGCTTGCGGTTCTTGGTGTAGACGCAGTCGGCCGGAGGCCATAGGTGGTGGGATGCCAGATCGGATCGTCGGGGCTGAGGCCCACAAACCAGCGGAACAGCAGGTTGTAGTGGAGCTGCTCCAGCAGCAGCCTCTCGGAGCGGATCCCATAGAACGCCCACCACCGAGGCCAGCAGCTGTTGCTCCGGTGGAACCGATGGTCGACCTTCTGAGGCGTATAGCCTGCAGAAGGTGGGATTGAGCCGATGGAGAGCCTGGTCCGCCAGCTTGCGAATCCGCCTCAGCGGATGGATGGTCGGTATCCGCTCCTCGATCGAGACGTAGGAGAACAGGGAGCCGCTGCGCTCCTGTTGGCCTCGCATCAACGGTCATGTGGTTGGCTTGTTTTCGCAGAGCTAGCCGAGTTTTTCAGCAAACTCACAAGGACCATATGCAGGGGTGAGGTGGGGGCCTTTTTTGGACAGATTGGGGCATTCGGTTTGAACCTGGCCTGCCCAGCATGGCCAAGAGTTGTCCGGGGGTTACTTCAGGGATAGACTAGAGCTTTCGTTGCCGCGTACTGATCAGCATATGGGCACACTTATTAAAGATCTAAGCGAAAGGTTTCTTGCTGAAGGTCGTTCAGCCCCTATGCTATTTAGAGATCTCGCAAAACTTGAAACGTATCTAGCAGAGAGTTACAAAACACGATCACTCATCGAGTTAATTCAGAATGCCGATGATGCAGAGGCAAGTAGCTTTGGTATTCACGAAGCACCCGGCGGTTTTGCTGTCGGGAATACAGGGCGGATCTTTTCGGCCACAGATGTAGAAGCTCTGTGCCGAAGCGGAGCATCCAACAAGTACCGAGGCGGCTTGACAATCGGCTATCGAGGAATTGGTTTTAAGTCAGTTGTTAATTTGGCAAATACAATCTTTGTCTACAGCGGTGAGCATGAATTCTGCTTTAATAAAGAGCGTACCATTTCAGAACTTGGAATTGAGATTGACGTACCTCTTATTCGAATTCCGCATGAGATTGAAAGCAGGTCAAGGCAAGAATTAGATACTTATGTTGAAGACATTAAGCATAGCTTTGGCTACGCAACAGTATTTATCTTTACCAGCCTAAATAAGCGCCTTTCGCAAAATGAACTTTCCAACTTTGACGCTGGCAGCTTACTCTTTCTTAATCATCTAAGGCACTTCTCTATACAGAATGGCGATCTCGCTAGGAATATTAGTATTTCCCAGGGCCAACAGAAAGATAATACGGGATTGAGCTTAACAATTACTGAAGGAGAGAAAAGCGATACCTGGTATGTCTTTAGCTCACCGTCCAGTACATTTACTAAGATTGCAGCCCGGATGTCATCCAATAAGATAGTTTCAGCTGACTTTAGTGAATCTGTGTTTCACTCATTTACTCCCAGCGAAGACTTTACAGGTGCGCTCCTCAAAATTAACGGAGATTATAGCACAGATCCATCGCGTAAGCGTCTTGATATGGACGATAGGTCGCGCGAGTCGTTTAATGACGCTGTAGAGCTTCTTGCAGATCTCATCCATCAGATTTTGGAATGTCAACGTGAAATACCTGGCTTTTTCCAGCCACTAGCGGATAGCCAGAAGTATCCTAGATCTGCCGAGCACTGCATCATTAAAGCTTTAGCTCAAAGACTTCTCTCATCCGAGAGCAACAAGCATCCTTACCTATCGGTGTATAGACTACGTCCTAAATGGTTAAATTATGATGACTATGAACTTGTATGCCGGGCTGATTTGAAGGCTGTGAGTCGCGAGCATATTGGCTCGTATCCTGAACTTATTAGTTTTTTCGAACAGATCAATATACCAGTTCTATCTCTTGAGGAGGTAATACAGAGAATAAACAAATCCTGCCTAAGTGAGCTCGGATATGAGCAGCTAGTAAGTCGACTTATCAAGCAATATCGCTATGATCTGACTTCGGATCGAGCTTCCTTCTTAAAAGGCTTGGTTCTTTGGCCGACAAGTGCTGGAATTGTTACTGCCGGTGAGCTGGGAAGTAGTAAATCGCTCGAAAGGGGATTCATGGACTATTTGACAAACAACAATGATTCAGCAGACGTCACTTTTTTTATGAGTAAGTTAGATATTGAGTGCATACAGCCTGAGTCTTCTAGCATAATGCGTAATCCTCTTTTATCTTCAGGATTGGCATCTCACCAATCGAGCATGACAGGGGCTAGCAACCCTGTAACTGAGGACCTTCCGAACGGGATGAAGTCAAAGCCTAGAATTCAGAGATGGAGAACTGCGGAGCAAAATGCGGAAGAATATCTGCAGTCATTAGTTGGAGTTAAAAGCGTTACTGATATGAGTCGCGCCAATCTTGGCTATGATCTTGAGCTGCTGCTTGACAATGGAGAGCGTCTTTATGTTGAAGTAAAGAGTGTAAAGTCATTTTCGGAGCCATTCCGACTTACCAATAACGAGTATAACACTGCACACCAGCACAAGGGTGTGTATGCATTGGCAATTGTCGTCGAGGCTGAGCCATTTCAGATTAATCTGATTCTCAACCCAGTGGAGTCCCTTGCATTACATAAGCAGTGCGAAAAATGGTCATGGAAATGTGAAGACTACCAGCGTCAATTGTGTCAACCATGTGATATGGTGTCGTCATTTCTGGCTGTTCGAGCCGACGAACGAGCAGAGTGAGTCTAGATATCGCAGCATAAAATATGTTTAGGATTCGTCGTCTACGAATGCTCAATCCCCACTTCCGAGATCCACGGCTCAAGGGCATCGGGTGCATAGCAAGGGCCCAAGTACATCAAAGGCTTTCAGAATTATTTCCATAAGAATGGCCGTGGTTCTCGAGTCCGAGAACCACTTGTTCATAAAGTTCCACAATGTCTGCCGGGCTGCGCACACCCAAGGAGCCTCAGTTGTCCATATTGTCTACACATCTCATGGTTGTGCTCGTTTCTCGGTTACACAGGATTTCCTTGATCGTGTGGATTTCCTGGATGCCTCGCAGTAGGCGGCTGAAATGTGGGTAGCGCAACTTCATGTCGTTGGTGGCCGGCATTGGGGCAACCCCTCCTGACACTCCTATGGACTGTCAAGCCCTGGGTGCCCCTCGGCTGATGGGTCAGGAGAAGCCGGATCTGACCAGCTCGGCCACGATGGCCGTGAACCAGCGCTGGCCACGCCGTGGAACACGTCACCACCTCCACTGAGCTGCTGCTCTGGGAGGCCATCGACCAAGTCCGTGAGGCGGAAGACGGTACTGATCTCTCTATGGATGAGCTGGCGGAGTGTGTGATGGCCGCTCTGGGTTCATCGCTGTCGCTGCAGCAGATCTGCAGAGCGGCGGATGGCTTGCTGCACCTGGCCGACGATCCCAGCCAAGGCAGCGCAGCTCGGCTGGTTCCTGTGGTCGACGTGCAGGCCGTTCAGGAGAGGGCGCTGAATCTCCTCGACTGGCAGGAGCTGGAGGATGACGACGACCGCAGCGACATCCAGAAGCTGATCGACAACTCCACCGATGCCGACACCGTTCTGGTGCGCGATCCCACCAGCACCCCTGAGCTGCAGGAGATCGGGATCCTGGAGCTCCTGCAGCGCTATCCCTGTCGCGGCAGCGAGGCCCGCTGGAGCCCCGACGACGCGATCGCCTTCCTGGAAACAAAGACCCGCTGGCTGGATGCGGCGCTGGAGAGCTGGGAGGCCGTCGGCGAGGCCATGGCTGACGACAGCGATTTGATCGAGGCCACCGCCGTGGTCCTGGTCGTGCCAGAGCAAGCTGGTCAGCCGCTGCGGACCGAGCTGCTCGACGTCCTGATCCCCGTCGACAGCTGAACCGCCGGCCTGCTCTGGTTCCGCCGGAGCCGCCGCCTGCCGAGGGGCGGCAGGCAACGGCTCCGCCGGGAGCCTGGATGATTGTCCCAATCCGGCTGCTGATCAGGTCGCTGCCGTGCGAACGGCAGGCCCGCCGCGCAGGATGCCGAACACCTCGCGGGCGACGAACCGCTTGAGGCAGCGGATGATCTCCTTCATCGAGCGTCCTTCTGCCGTGCGCCGTTCGACGTACTCCCTGGTCTGCTGATGCCGCTGCAGCCGGCAGATCACGATGCGGTGCAGGGCGCAGTTGGCCTGGCGGTTGCCGCTGCGGTTCAGCCGGTGCCGCACCACCTTGCCTGAACTGGCCGGCAGCGGATTGACGCCACAGAGCGCGGCGAATGACGCCTCGGATTTCATCCGTTCCTGGTTGTCGCCAACCGCCACAACGAGTGTGGCACTGATGTCCACACCCACGCCGTAGGTGTTCCGCAGCTCGGGGCACAGCTGCATGGTCAGTCGATCCAGCTGCGTGACGGTTTCCTTGAGCTCCTCATCCAGCTGCTGGATGCGGCGCGCCAGGGTTCGCAGGGTCATCTTGGCGGCCGCCAGAGGGGTGGTGATCTCGCCAGAACGCAGGCCTGCGCAGCTTTCGACCAGCTCCTTTCTCTTGAGCCGCTGCAGCCGTTCCCGCAGCGCCGCCGGCGCCGTCACCACGATGGCGTGCAGCTGATTGAGAGCAGCAGTGCGGTTCGCGGTGGCCGAATCCTTGGCCACCTTGAGCATGCGGATCATCTCCACCAAAGCGTCACCGGCTTTGGGGATGACGCTGGCCGTTCCTGCGATACAGGCCCGTGCTGCGGCCTCCGCATCGATGGTGTCATCCTTACCGATGCGCCGCCGCGTGGAGCGATCCGGCCGGTTCACTTCCACCACTGCCATCCCTGCGGCCTGCAGGGCGCGGCAGAGCCCGGCGCCGTAGCAACCGGTTTCCTCTACGGCGAATACCGGGTTGGAGCCGAATGCTGCGGCCCAGCGGATCAGCTCCTGGTAGCCACTGCGTTTGGCATCGAGCTTGAGGCTGCCCAGCCAGCCGCCATTGGCGCCCAGGGCCACCGCCATGTGCGTGAGTTTGTGGGTGTCGATGCCGACCACCACATCAGGGCTGGAGCTGGTCTCGGTACCAGTTGCTGTCGCTGTGGTCATCACTGCTGAGAGTTGGAGGAGGTGCAACCAGCCAGGCAGACGGACAGGCCATTGACGGGACGGGAACGTCGGACTCCTATGAGGTCACGGGACTCCCCGGCTGGTTGCCCCACCGCACGGACCGACAGGTCACGAGAAATACACCGCTCCACGAGGGAACGGGTCAGGCAATAGTTGGGTCAGGCCCGTGCTGGTGAGGTCCCGGAATCATCAATGGCAATAGGCCACAGCAGCACCAAGTTCTTGGCCTCCAGAAGTCGCACCCGAACCCGCAACAAGTGGCTGCCGCTCTCCCCGGCTGAGCAGCAGGCCCGTGCTTCTGCCAAGCGCACTCCGCTTTTGCAACCCTGGCGCGAGCACGACACCCTGCGCGGCCTGCGGGACCGGCTGCAGCTGGCTTTCGACTGCTGGAACCTGCTTGATGCCCCCGACGGCACCAGCCGCCGCTCGGTCTATCTCCCCCCTGGCGTCAAGGAGCCGGATTCCTCGTACCGCAACCGGATCGAGAACGCCCGGCCGACGGGCTTCTACCGCGACGCGCTGCGCACCTACGCCGGGATGCTCTCCTTCCTGCACTGGCAGGCGCTGCCGCACTCCCTTCAGGCGGTGATCGGTGATGTCGATGGACGCGGCACCGACCTTGGCGTCTTCCTGTTCATCGCCGATCTGTTGGTGTTGCGCGATGGCGGCTGCCTGATCCTGGTGCTGCCGCCGGAACACCGCTGGCCCTCAGAAGGGCACAGGCTTGATGCGCTGCGCCGTGGTGATCGGCTTTCGCTGCCCCGCCTGGCCCTGGTGCCTCGCGCTGACTTCCTCGACTGGCAACTCCCCAATCCCAACGGCCTGCCGGTGCGGGTTGCCTGGCGCGTGGACGTTCACAACCCGATCAGACCCGACCACTTTGGGGGGGTGCCGGTTCATTACCTCACGCCGAACAACACGCCGGCCTATGACCTCTCCAACTGGACCTATCGGGTGGCGGAGCTGGCCGCCGATGGGCTGCGCTTTCAGGCTTACCGGGCCGTGTCATGTAGCTCCGCTCCCTCTGGCTATCAGGCCGAGGCACTCGGGCCGGCCGTGCTGCTGGAGGGACAGCACACCATGCCCTGCGTCTGGTACGCCGCCGATGGCGCTGCTTTCGGGGAAGGGGATCTGCCGCACCTGGGGCTGGCCAACCAGTACCTCACCCACTACCGGCTCAAGAGCGAGTACGAGGACCTGCTCAGTCGCTGCGCCCTGCCGGTTGGTGTGCGCAGCGGCCTGGTCGATCAGTACGGCTTCCAGCGCAGCGAGGACGGCGAACCCCGCGCCCCTGAGCAGCTGGTGCTCTCCACCTCCACCTTCATGGACCTGCCGGAGGGGGCGGACTTCAACTGGAAGGAGATCCGCGCCCGCTCCCTTGCCGAGCACCGCGCCTACCTGGCATTTCTGGATGAAACCATGCGCCGCGATGCGCTGGTGCCGACCCAGAATCGTGGACCAGGCAAGAGCGAGCAGGAGGTAAGCCTCACCGCTGGCCAGGCCTACGCCCTGCTCCAGTCACTCGCCACCCAGAAGACCTCGGTGTTCTCCACCCTGCTGGAGCACTGGTGCCGCGCCACCGGTGACGTCCTGCAGCAGGGCGCTGGCGTGTCTCTGATCGTGACGCCGCTCACCCCTCCGCCCAGGCCGCTGCCATCTGTTGGCGAGTGGCTCACCCTCCACGAGCGCGGTGTGATCAGCACCGATGAGCTGCGCCACCAGCTGGCCCTGGCGGCATCGCCAGGCCTGGTGACACCGATCGGCAGCAGCAGCACCGACAGCTTTGCCGCTTCTGCTCCGGAGGCAACGTGAGCGAAACCCCCAACCCCTATGCCTGGCGGCCTTCTGATTTGGAAGCGATCCGCCGGGCGCTGCTGATCTCTGTGTCGCCGGCCAGCATCCGCGCCATCAACGACGAGATGGCTGCCCTGGAGCGCAGCTATCCCGATGCCATTCCAGCGGCGAAGGACAGCCTCGATGCGATCGCCGCGATCGATGCCGCCCTGGCAGGTGGTCAAGCGCGAGCCGAGCCGTTCGTGATCAAGACCACCCGTAAGGGTGCTGCCCTGCCGGTGGCAGACCCCAACCAACTGCCCAAGCGGAAACTCGATGTGATCGAGTACGCCACCGAGCTGCTCATGGAGGAGGTTTCGACGGAATACGCCGAACCGACCGCCGCCAATGGATCTCTCAGTCCCGGCGCCCTGCGGCGGGCGCATGTCGAATCTCTGCTGCTGATCCTGCCTCGCCTGCGCAACTGGCAAGCGCCGCAGCCCACGCCCTTCCAGGGCCAGCTCGCCCGCGGCTGACCATGGCACCCACCCCCACCAGCTCACCACTGCAGTTCGTTGCCAATGTGCGGCTGCTGCTGCGCCAGGTGGATCACCCCGGTGCCAGGGAGCCACTGACGCTGGCCCGCCACGTCTTTGAGTGCTTCATCCAGCAGACCAAACTGATCTCCAGCCGCGACAACGGCCCCGGAGTCGACACCGGCGACATCCTCTGCGAGGGCTACCTCTGCCGCGCCGCGGTGTTGCCCCACCCGGCGCCGGATCCTTGGGACTGGCTGGATGCCGAGCTGGACTGGCAGACGCCGGGCCTGCGGGGCGAGTACCAGCCGCCGTTTGTGCCGCCAGCCATCACCCATTCGCCGACCTCCACCGTGCAAGCGCCCGCTGATGGCGCCTGCTGGCTCGGTGATCTCTCGCTGCTCGAGACGCCTGGTGTGCTGCCCCATGCGCCTCGGGCTGTTTTTGCGGCGGCCAGCCTGCTGATGATTGGTGCCGTCTTCGGCCCCGGTGGCATCGGCGCCCTGGTGCAGCCCGAGCTGGGCGAGAAGCTGATCTTTGTGATCAAGCCTCACCGCGTCTACGTGCTGGAAGCGGGCGACACGCTCAATTCGATCGCCTACAGGTTTGGGACAACAGTGCCGACACTGCGGCGCGTGAACCAGGACCTGCAGGAGCTGCAGACGATCGAGACAGCCCCGGGGGACACGCTCACCCTGTTGGCCGGCACCTACGGCACCACCGTCGAAACCCTGCGCAAGCACAACCCGGAGCTGCTCCGGGCCGATGGCCACACGGTGGTGGAGGGCGACACGATCCGCACAATCGCCGAGCTGTACGACACCACCAACCGCACGATCCGCAAGTACAACCCGCCGCTCGCCGAGTACCCGAGCGGTGATCAGCTTCCGCTGGCCATGGTGGTGAACGTGCCGGCGATCCGGCCCTCGTCACCGCTGGACCCCGGCCAGGAGTTGCTGGTGCCCAGCGTCACGCCATCGACGGTGCTGCCGGCCGGAGCCTGGATCTACCTGCCGGAGCGCAGGGCCGTCACTTTCCCCGATGAAATCGACCTGGACGCCGAGACGCCTGCGCCGGCTGCATTGCTGCTGGCCACTGCCCTACCGCTGACGCTTTGAGGCGCTGGTAATAGCAAGCGTGAGCGCAGCCCGGATGGGGTGCTCACCTCAACCACAGCCGTGATGGGTGGATCCATGACCAAGCGCACCAGAGAGCCCCAGCTCCAGCTCCAGCCCCAGGCCACATCGCACTCCTACGTCACCTACGCGCAGCAGCAGCAGTGGCCCAATCAGGAGCCGACGCCGTCTGAGGGCGAGGAGCTCGATCCCGTTGATGACTCTGAGCTCGATCCACTTGAGGATGAGCCCCTCGATCCAATCGAGGAACCTGCCACCACGGGCGATGAACCGGCAGCAGAACCTGATGCCCTCAAGGCCGAGCGCCGCAAGACCAACCAGCTGGAGCGGGATCTGCGCACCCTCAAGCGTCAGCTCTCCCAGTTCTCCAAGATCAACCCCGACGAGTACGAGCGTCTGCAGGAGGCCGAACGCCAGAAGGTACAGCTGGAGCGCGAGATCGCAACCCGCGAACGCCAGCTGGAGGCCGCTGCGGCCCGCAAAGTGAAGGCCGTCGCCAAGGAACGCGACGACGCCCTGGCGGAAGTGCAGCAACTGCGCAAGGACCGCCTGCTGGAGCGCCTGTTCGTTGACGCCGAGGGGCGCCCCGGTGGTGACAACCGCGGCTCCTTCTTTGAGATCTTCAAGCAGCAGGTGGGCAGTGAGTTCCGCCTGACCAAGGACGGCCATGGCCGCGACGTGCTGGAGCCGATCGACTCCAAGGGCAATGCCCTGCTCAGCGACAACGGCAACCTCCAGGCCGCAGAGCATGTCGAGAGCCTGCGCACCCATCCGGTGCTCGGCTTCCTGTTCCAGCAGCGCGGTGGCATCGGCCCCACCACTGTGATCGCCGAATTCGATGGCAACGGCCAAGCCACCAACCTGCAGAACATGAGCGCCAGTGAGCTGTACCTGGCCAGCTACGCCCGCAAGCCGACCGGCGCACGCAGCTGAGCTGAGTTGAGCTCAGCGATGCCGCCGTACCTCGCCTTCTGGAGTCGCCGCACAACCGCCACGGTGGTGAGTGCGGCAACGCGCTCGTCTGCGCGCTCGCGAGCGGCTGCCAGGCACCGGGCCGGCTACGGAACCCTGGTCAGCCTGCAGCGAGCGAACGCTCAAGACAGTCGGCTGATCGAGAAGGGAACCTGGGTGCGCCGCCGCCGCGATGGCAGCAGCCCACAGTTCGGCAGCACGCTGTAGTCCACTAGGGCCAGAGCCTCTTCCTCGATCAGGTTGGCCATCAGCTCCTGCGCGAAGCCATCCGCCTCTTCACATCAGCCTTGACGGCCTCGCTGTAACGACGCATTGAACTGCTCCATCAAGCCCCCTGGAGGGAAAAGTGGTCGAGATGAAGAGACGTCAACTTTCCTGGCAGAGGGAGGACCAGGGCCATCTTTAACCTCAGAGGCATGGCACCACCCCGATTCACTCAGAGCAATGGTTTTCGTCGGACTTTTCAATGTTATGTGAAGCCAGAGCTCTTGTATTGAAAGCCGTGGTTAGACATTGAACATCAGAAAAGAGGGAGGGCTCAAGACGGCAGCTTATGAGGCATGAAGATGCCCAGCCGCAGCTTGCGCAGATCGCTTAACCATGTAGGACTAAGAAACACTTCAACCCAAACCCAAACAACAAAACCTGCAAAACGAGCGAAAGAAATGAACACTGAAGAAACCAACGAATCATCATTATGTATACGCCAGGAACACTTGCTAGCCTTTGTCCGCGAAATGATTGTCGGAAGAACGGGGCGTGAGGATGACGAACATCCCTTGCCGCCTGGACCATGGGACCCGGTAATCCGTGTCGCATTGGAACGAATCAATGTTTTCGGTCCGCACCCAGAGCCTTGGCGGAGGTTCTTGGGTCATCCAGTTCCATGGCGGACAGTAGAGTCAGTTTTTGGTCCGAGCCCTGAGCCTTGGAGAGCCATTTTCGCCAGCATTCTCGCAAGGCACCCTGAAATTTGGGATGCCATTGGCGGCGGACAAAACTTCGGCGAGGAAGTCGCACTTAATCCGCAACCATTGCCGCCGCGCTTCGCGTTCTTGATTTCCGTAGCAAAAACGGTGATTAGCCGCGCCGAGTTGATGCAGGAGATTGCCGATGCCACGCGGCGCGAAGGCGAACAGCAAGGCATAATCATTGTCTCAGGGTATCTCGATAGATTTGTTGATGATTGGTGCGGTAATGACTTTAGGTTATTGTGGCCGGGCCCGGACCCATTAATCCCTTGGTGGGGCGGCCCGCGCCCGAAGTGGTTTGTCGAAATTCTCAGCGGAATCGATCTAGTGGTGATAGCAACGCAATTCGAGCAAGAAGCAAAAGTTACTTTTAGTCAGGATTTGCGGCAGAATTTGGTAGGTGCTAGCGCTAAACTTGTGGAAGCGGGCATTTCGAAGATGCAATAGAAGGGATAAACGGACTAGGTTGGCTGCGAGGGGCAGAAGAGGGGACAATTCTTTGCTTCATTCTGCCTAACGATCATAGTACACCGTGCGCAGCCCTAATCTATCCCGTCACGCTTTTATAGTTGTCAAGTATCCCATATATGCCATTTGTCGGCCGTAACTATTGTTCACCTGCTACGACTCCAGGTTGAAACGGACGGGCCTGGGTTCGTGCCGATGCCAGAGGCTCATTTAGCTGTGATCGATCACCCAGGACGGGAGGAAGGGTTAACTAACCAACGCGCTTCAACTTGGGCCAATCAAGTACAACCAAGTACAACCAAGTACAACCAAACTAAACCCCTGCGAATCGATCAAGCAATCGAACAACAACACCCAAAAAATGGGGGGTAATACC
Organism: Synechococcus sp. 1G10; assembly: GCF_002252625.1. Classification (GTDB taxonomy): domain Bacteria; phylum Cyanobacteriota; class Cyanobacteriia; order PCC-6307; family Cyanobiaceae; genus Regnicoccus_A. The sequence goes on from NZ_NQKW01000008.1 coordinate 134,880, forward strand.
CCCGATAACGAGAATCGCGCGGACAGCGCTTCTCAAATGTCGCAAATTCTGGAAATTCATTTCTCCGATCATCCGATGAACAGCCCTTGTTTGCTCATACCGGCCAAGAAGCCAAAAACAACTTGAGAACACCCGGGCAAACTCATGAAAAGACCCATTCCAAAGGCTCTGGATCTCTGGCTTATTTCCAAGGGGTCAGGCCCCAGCTCCTGCCAGGTCTGCAGTTGCTTGATCAGATGGCGAAAGTCGCCACCACGGCTGCGTGGTCGGATGCCGGGTCGGACTTTCGCGCGGTTGGGATCTCACTGACCGATGGCAAACGGTCCGTCGCCAGAACGGTGCGGACTTCTGGGATGTTCTCGGGGTTCACAAGGCGGTGGCTGGCAAAGATGTGGTCGATCAATTCGCCACGGCCCTTGAACACCCGGCTGTAGGGAGGCTCTGCGGGTGGCTTGCCATCTGTAGTGAAGTTGAGTCGCGGGGCCAGATTCCACATCCGATAGCCGTCCCCCTTGTCGCCAGTGCGGAACGCAGCGGTCTCCAGCTCAGAGCCCGTCGGCCCCTGGATGATCTGGGTGGTAGCGGCATCGGGCTGGTCGTTGAGGTCCCCGCAGAACACCACGGCCTTCTCACGCCCCAGCCCATCATCGGGATCAGGTTCACCTGCACCAGAGCGGAGGATCGCATTGAGCCGGTCGCGGATCGTCAATGCCTCCCCGGTGCGGCGGTAGAGCGCGTAGGCCGCATAGCGGTAGCGCTCGTCCTCGTCCTTTGGGTTGAAGTTGCCCTTCTCTCGGGGATAGCTGATCAGCTTCGACTTGAAGTGGGCGGTGATCACGGCCACCTTCGTACCGTCAACCTCCACCACCACCTCAAGGGCGCTGCGGCCCATGGTGGCCAGCAGTGATTCATCGGCGGCGGTGCCCGGCTTGTCAAAGGCCGGATCCTTCTGCTGTACCGGCCGGATCAGATCTGGAAAGGGGCTGATGGACCGGATGGCGCTCAGAGGGCGGGTGGAGAGGATCGCCACTCGGATGGCACGGCTCGGTTCTCCGCCAGCTTCCGGGTTTCCCTCCGCTGCATGGGGCATCGAATGGGTGAGGGCCTGCTGCAGAGCCGCCAGGGCGCCGTTTGGACCGATCTCCTGGAGAGCCAGCACGTCAGGCTGCTCCTTGTCGATCTCGGCTGCGAGCTTGGCGAGTTTGTCCTGGAAATCCTGCTGAGCCCCTGGCTTTGACGGGTCAGGAAGGAAAAGGTTCTCCACATTCCAGTTCATCACCTTGAAGGCCGTCATGGTGCTCCTGATCGGTTCAGTCTTCCCTTGGCTATAGCAACATCAGGTTAAATCTGCATATAGGAAGGTGTTCAAGTGGCCTGGGCTGGTGAGGTCATCAGGCGTGGCCTGTCCTGCGACAACGTGATGGGCGTGGTAGGGGACTCGCCGGGAATCTCCTTGATCGACCCCGAGCAGGCGCGAGAGGCGGAGCGCAGCGGCAGGAGGCCCGGCTGCTGGACTGCCGCAGCGGCCCTGGCTGTTGGTCCCTGCGGCGGCCACGAGGCGCAGCGGAATCCCGAGCAGGCGCAAGCGGGTGGTGCTGGAGCGATGGAGCAGCGCGGGCCTGCGGCTGTGACTGCTGCCAACGCCTGGGTCCGGCGGCGGCCACCTGACGGTTGAAGGGCCCCGCAGGGCCACTGAGCGGGGGGCGGCGCCAGCGCCGAGCTCACACGGCCCAGCGAAGCGGCAGCTCCTGCTGCGGATCGGCCCCGCATTCTTCATCGAGCCACTCCACATCCCAGTGGGAGCCGATGAAGCGCCCCACCACCGGCTTGGGCTCGCTCCAACGGCCGGAGGCGACTTCCGCCTCCCAGGCCTCCTGGTTTGCGGCCCGCTGGGGATCCTTGGCCTTCTTGGCCAGTGCTGGCTGTAGCCACTGCTGAAGGACTGTGCCGAGCCAGAAGCCGGTGCTGAAGCCGAGGGAGCAGCAGAGCAGCACGACGGCCAGGCTGTGGGCCAGGGCTTGCTGGATGACGGGACGGGAGGAGGTGGTGATCACGGCTGTGGTGGAGAAGAACGCGCTTCCCACGCACCGGCCAGCTGCGGGGTCAAGGGCGGCGCTTCCGCTCTGCGGTGAGCCGCTCGCCATCGCCCTTGACGCCGCAAGCGACCGCCAGCCCGCAAGTGCAGTGAGCGACTGCTGGCTGCCGGATGCAGGCTCGATCGCGTTTCACCGCCACCCGTGATGCCCCCCGTCCCGACCTGATGCCATGCCCCCAGAGCCTTTGCCTGCGTTGCGCTGCTGCCCTCCTTGCCGGCGATCAACGGAACAGGCCAGCAGCGAAAAAGGGCAGCCAGCTTTCGCCAGCCGCCTCGGTGGGCTGTGATCAGGCCCGGAAGCCGATCTTTCGGCGATAGAGCTCCAGGTGATGGGCTTCGATCAGCTCCATGGCAAGGAAAGCCGGGAAGCCCATGCGGCCGTTGCCGATCGCCTCGCTTGCGCCTGGGAAGGAGCGCCGCAGGCCCTGGCCTGGGCTGGCCTTCTCAGCAGGGACCTTTCGCTGCTGCACTCCGCTCGGTGCGACGGCCATGGGCTCGATCTGGCGCAGCTTCTGCTCCAGCAGCGCCCAGAGATACTTCGGGATGCGGGAAGGCCTTGGGCAGCGCCACAGCTTGCAGGTGGCATCCCAGGGCCGGGACTCTTCCAGCAGCAGCCCGTTCTTGCCGGCTTTGCTGATCTCGATCATCAGCAGGTTCTCGCTCACCGCCTTGGCGGTGACGGCCCTCCAGGTGATGCCGCTCATTGAGGACGCATAGATCGTGATGGGTGCCATGGCCAAACCAGGCGAAGGACCCCTCAGCCCTGCGCGGGGAGGGCAAGGGGCGCGTCAGCGCCTTGCGCAGCCCTTGCCCCGCCGCGCACGCTGAGGAGGGCCGCCGCCGCCCCCGTCGGTGTCGCAAAGAGCAGTCAGGAAAAGGGACCCGAAGGCCCCGGTGAGGCTGCCCCCCCTGGGGCTCAGATCACTGAGACGGTGCAGCCCTTGGTGCCCTGCAGCTTGCGGGCGATTTCATGAGCCCGCTGGGCCGGCACGAAGCGCATCTTTTTGACAGGCTTGCCGCGCTTCCCGATGTGCTGAAGCTCAAAGGGATGGGCGCCACCCTTGATCCCATCGGGATAGAAGTGGACGATCACGCGGCGGATTTCGCAGGCGGGGGCTTGCAGTGAGGCCATGGCCAATACGGCGAGGAACCCGATTCCGCCGCACGGCCCGCGCAGGGAAGGCAGGGGGCGCGAAGCGCCTCGCGTCAGCCCTTGCCGAACCGAGCAGGCCCGTGCAGCTTCCGGGTTCTGCTCGCCGTGGCCAGGCCGTAACGTCTCCCCGCCCCTGCTGCTGCTGCCGCGTTCGTCTGCTGTTCCCGAGGGTCAGGTGGTGCTTGTTACCCGAGCCAGCTTCAAGGCGCGGGATCGGCCAAGAAGAGGAGACGGCATCAGGCCATCGCAGCGTGTCTTCTGAGATTGCCCATGTTTGGCGTACAAGTCGGCAGAGGCTTCTGTCTTGATCAGCTGCTACGTGGAACAGCTCATTACCATCTTGGCGCTGCCTGACATTCGGCATCTGACTTCTGGCAATGGCCCGACCATCCCCACAGTCCATTCACGCCCAGCTTGTAGTCGCAAGCCTTTGCGCGAGCTTGATCAACGTATTGGCCAGCAATCCTGGATTTGCCCAGGAGAAGGGGTATGGCCAGACCTTCGGGACTACCCCCAGGGAGGGTGAGGTCTATGACAACTATGTCAAGCCCGGGGTCGGAGGGGGGCAGCCTCTCGGTTCCACCAACATCCTGGGTGTGCTGGACAGGCTGAGTGGCGGTCCAGCCAAGTTCAATCCCACGCCTCCTGGCTCCGCGATCGACCGTGCTATCAGGTCTTTCGACGCACAGGCGGAACCTGCAGGCCCGACATCTTCCCCGGGGTTGATGCCGGGTTCCTAAGACATCGTGTGGGATTCACCCGATGTCTTTGCCGCTCGCGCTGTCATCCGTGCAGAGCCCTGATCGGTGTTCAGCAAGTCAGGGGTAATTCATTATCAGCCGAACCCGGAAGGCATCGGCAAGAGCGACCGGTTCTCCTGAGGAGAAAGAGTGAGAGGAGAGGACCATGACGAGGCCAGGCGTCGGACACTGCGTGACCCCGGCGCCAGCTGAACGGGCGCCGAGAGCAGCAGCGCCACGACCTTGATAAGTGCTAGTACATGTGTATGCATCTCATGCTGTCATGGTCTCCCGCCTGCCGCCCCGTTCTCGGACCTCCGGCGATCAGCAGGAGGAGATCGAGGAATGGCCCTACCTGGATCAGGACGTGCTCCGCCCCAGCCGCAGCCGCAAGGTTTGTCTCACCTGCCACTGGTTCCGGCACCACGCCGGGGTGAACTGCATCCCCCTGCTCACCTGCCAGCTGCACCAGGGCCTGCTGGCCCAGGGGGAGCACCTCATCAGTCGCTGCCAGGGTTGGACCGACGACATGACGCGCCAGCGGGGCTGGGCACCGGAAGGGGCGTGAGTGCTGGGGCCAGCAGGCGGCCACCGCTGTCCCCCAAGGAGGGCTGGCTGATCCATGGTCGCCAGGTGTTGCGCTTCCGGCCCTGCCGCTGGGAGCGGGACTACCAGCGGCTGGAAATCACCAGCGGAGAGCTGCTCCCCGATCAGGCGATCCCACTGCTGAAACGACGAAAGGAGTTGAGCCGGACAGAAGCCCTGCAGCTCTGGGAACAGAAGCGCAAGGCGGGCTGGGTGCCCTGCAGCCCTCAGTGGTGATCAGCACCACCCCCAAAACCGATCCATGTCCATCAACCTGAGACCAGAACCGATGGCCACCTCTTCCCCGATGAGCAACCGCCAGCCAAGGCGCTACCGCCTGGTGGATCAACAGGGCCAGCCGCACTGTGAGCTTGATGAGCACTTCGATTCGATCGAGGAGGCCTGGGCGTTCGCCACCCGCTGGTGGCACCAGCAGCTACCCGCTGGCGATCCTGACGCTCAGGTCGGCCTTGGCCTGGAGGTGAGCACCGAAAGCGGCAACTGGCGCACCATTCGCCATCCGCAGGGCTGATCCCACCCCTGTCAGGCCTCAACAAAGGTGGCCACACAGCCCACTCCCCGAGAAGGCGGTCAATATTTCTACTGCAGATACAATAGATCGAAGCCGCTGTTGCCTCTCACTTGAAGAAACTTGTTGGACCACTGCGGAGAGCATTGATCTATGGCCTGATTAGCTATTCTGGGCTTGTTCTGATCAACAACTCAGAGCTGGACCTTTCCAACATGTGGATTGCCTATCTGCCGATGTTTATCGGTGTCTATGTGGTCACGCAGTGGCTGGATAAGAAGTTTGGGGGCTGAGAGCCTCGGGACTGGACGCGTCTTCATGGACGATCGTTTCCAATCATCAACCGCACGGGTTAGCGCTTCCTTGTTGGCCTTGAACTGGTCTGCCCTGCCAACGTTGCTGCCCGATGGATGGGGAAAGCCTTGTAGGACAGTGGCCCCTAGTTGCCTGTCACGCAGGGCGTAGTTGACGAATTTCTCAACAGCAACACCAAGGGGCACGATCAAAACACCAGCAGGCAGCGAGGCAAGTTCCTCGGCCAATAGCGTGACGAGGATGTTCCGAAAGTAGCCAATGCTAAGTGCGTCTGGCTGATGCCCGCCATAGTTCTTCCACTCCCCCTTCTTGAGGCAAAACACAGGGTAGCGCAGCGCAGATGTTGAGTGAAAGCGGGGATCAGGCTTCCCGAGAATGTCTGCGGTGGTCTGGATATTGAACGCCTTGTTCACACCGAGCTGATCAAGCATCTTGACTAGGTTTGTCCGCATTGACCCAGCAAATGCTGCCTGCGAGTGGGCTTGTTTACAGGCTGTGCTGTAGCCCAGGCCTTCCGCGAGTGCCTGTCTGGCAACGGAGTAAGCGGCAACGGTTTGTGTCCAGCCAGGAGTGATACCGACAAGGGCAATCCTGGCGCTTATGTTGATGTGATCGAACGGCGCCCATGCTGCCATTAAGTTCTTGTCTTGGTAGAGAATAAGCTCGTGTCGAATTGAGCCTGGGCTGCTCGGCACTCCATCAGCGAGGAGGTGGTAAAGGTCGGTGCTGTCAATGGTGCCAAGGGTGCGGCTGCAGTTCTTCAAGAGTCCGGCCCCTTCACACCCGTTGGCGGCACCGGGTCAAGTGGTGGCGGGTCGGGGTTCTCGCCCATCATCAGATCGTGGTTGTATCCGCGCACGCAAGCTTCCTTTCGATCAACGCAGCGTCGGGCATGCCAGAGCGTAGGGCCCGCAGCTCCTCAATGCTCAATGGACTATCCATCAGCATCCGCTCCCTTCCCAAGCCTCGCGCATCTGCCCCAGCTCATCGAAGGGGCAAGTCACCATCAGTGCCTCCCTGCACTGACCGATCTTCTCCTTCTCGCCTGGGTCGGTCGCGTTCTCGTACAGCCTCCGCAGCCGCACCGCCTTGGTGGTGTGCGACAGGTCCGACTGCAAGAGCCGTATAGCGTCCTCAGATGTGCTCATTTCATCAACCCTCTCCAATGACATTAGGATTGTCACGGTTGTGCTCGATGAACGACTGGCAGAGCCGGTACATCTCAGAAGGGGTCATATCGTGCTTGGAATCGTTCACCCCCCACCCGCAGATCACGAAGTCTGGCGCGGCATTGGCGATACGGTGGTCAATAGTGGGTAGCAGTCTGAACTCCCGCTTATAGGCACCACGGCGTTTCTTCGATTCCGTATTGTCGTAAGTGCCGATCAGGCCCCAGACGAGTTTTTCGCCGGTCCAGTGATCGAGCCCGTTGGAGGCGACAACGGCTTCGTGGATGGCTTGGGCATACTCAGCCCGAGAGGCCTCGCCACCACGCTTCTTATCGCGCTTATGGAGAGCGGCTGCCTTGCGTGTCACCCAAAGGTCGTACTTGGCCTGCACCACCTGATTCAGCAGCCAGTCTGGTGCGTTCATGCTGGTGGGTTCTCCAGCTTCTGCTTTAAAAGTTCCCAGTTGTTCTCGTAGTCGTTGTCGTCGTCGTAGAACCAGAAATTGCGGATAGTAGTGTCCGTTCGAATCGTCCGCTTTTCCTCTGGGCCGGCTGAAATCCAATCAGAATGCTCCCTGGAGCAATCCTCGGCAACCACCTCGCTTGGCACCAGGAAGAAGCGAGGCAGGGTGCCGATTGTGCCTAGGTGAACGAAGCAATAGACGAGATTGTGAGCGCCGATCTGCTCTGCTCTGTTAGTGAGGGTCCAACACCACCAGGGGCGCCTGGTGCGCGCCCGCATGGCATCGGATGCGGTCTTTACCTCCACCTTGAGCATGTAGCCCGACTCCTGATCAACAACAAGGATGTCCATCCCTTTGGTGTTGCCGAGGGTTGGATGTCCACTGTACCCACGCTGGAGTAGCTGAGCAAGGACATGGAACTCACCTGCCATGCCGACTTCGTTGAGTGTCCCCTTCTTTGAAGTGGTCATTTCAGAAGCTCGGTGACGATAGTGCCTGTGAAAGCCATAAGTTGCCCCTTTTCGCGATACTATTAATAATCCATCTGACTCGCATATGGCAACAATCCGATAGGGTCATATCTATGTAAGATCTGGATGCTGCTGTAACCGTTGGAATCATAATGGTTATTCGGGGAGATGTTACCTGAGAGGCAAATTGAACGGCTCGTCATAGAAATGGACAGCCCGCAGGCCGACCGATTACCACCAGGGGCTTGGCTAATGGGTCGGCAAATGGCCGGCCGCCTCTGGGAACACTTACGGGGAACCTGCAAGATCACCATGCCCAACCTCGCCGACGCTGACCGCCTCGAACGCCTGACCGCCTGACCGCCTGACCGCCTGACCGCCTGACCGCCTGACCGCCACCATGACGGCACTGGTATTCGAGCCTGAGCAGATCGCGGCACTGAACTGTGAGAAGGCTGCCAGGGGTGGGCTCAAGGCCTCAGGCGCTGTGGGCGTGATGCTGAGCTTCCCGGAGCGTGCGGTCCGCTGGCGCAGGGCACGTTGCAGGAAAACCAGCTCATCAAAGACTGGCTGCGTCTTGCTTTCGCATCGCCTCGGCCACCTCAGGAAAGTGCTTTTCGATGCATGCTTCGCACACCCCATGGGTGAAGGCCACATCGGAGTGCTGTTTGATGAAGGTCTCCACGCTTGACCAGTAGCCGGCGTCGTTGCGGATCGCCTTGCAATACGAACAGATCGGGATGAGCTCTTCGATCAGGTTGATCTTCTCCAGGGCCAGAGCCAGCCGGGCGGACACCCGCCGCAGCTCCAGCTGGCTCACGACCTGGCGGGCGATCCCCTCCAGGGCCTTGATCTGGGCGGCGCTCAGTTCCCTCGGTTCATGGTCGATCACGCAAAGGGTGCCCAGGGGCAAGGCCTCTGGCGATAGCAATGGAACGCCCGCATAGAAGCGGATGTTGGGCTCAGAGGTCACCAGGGGATTGGCGGCGAAGCGTGAATCGAGGTGGGTGTCCTCAACCACCAGGATCTTGTCTTCGAGAATGGCGTGGGCACAGAAGGAGACGTCCCGGCTGGTTCCCGTGGCCTCCAGGCCGAACTTCGATTTGAACCACTGACGGTCAGAGTCGACCAGGCTGATCAGGGCGATGGGAACGTCGCAGACGTAGGCCGCCAGTGCCGTCAGATCGTCGTAGGCCCGCTCGGGCGGTGTGTCGAGGATGCGGTAATCGCGAAGGGCTTCAAGCCGCTCTTCCTCTCGCTCGCTCCGTGGCGCCTTCATGGGCATCAAACCGAAGGATCCAGGCGTCCCTTGGCCCCATTGTCGGGGCCACTCCTCCGGCTCAGGAGCGGCTTCACGTTTCCTCACCCCTCCCCATCCCCGAACAGGGCATCACTCCGTCCGCTCGGGCTTTGTGAGGAGTAAATTTCGTTGTGATGGAGCACCTGAACTGGGGATACATCCAATTAGGGCTGCTGGCCCTTGCTTTCGGTGGTCTGCAGGTCTGGTGGATCAGCAGCACTCTGAGGACACGAGGCCTCGCCAGACCCCTGAGCGCCAAGGGTTTCCGCAGATCTTTGGAACGGATTTTGAGAAGGACCAGGCGCCATCCGATTGATTGAGCGGCAGCAGGACCGGACTCATGGTAGGATTGTAAAGATTTTATAAGCTTGTATGTTCAGGGCACTCTTCGGCTTTCTCTTTGCGGCGGTCATGTTTGTCCAGGTTCCTCAATGGGACAACGATTGGACAAAGTGCTCTGTGTCAGTTCCCGACACTGCCTGTCACTGGTATGTCGTGAATCCAGACAACACTTTTGGTAAGGGATTCAGTTGGATCACTGCTCCAAAATATGACTTTGAAGCACTTCAAGACATTGCAGCTCAGCATGAAGTGACAGTCGCTAACGGTTATCAAACTACGGTGGAATTGATGAATGCAAGCTCTGACGTCAAATACGGCGATGATTACTGATCGATAACAAGTTCGACATTAAGTTCTCCAAATATTTTGATTGAGCTTATAAATCTAGCCCTGATATTCAAAGTTCAAAGATTTGTTGTCGTAAAGCAGATAGCCTTGAAATGGTTTCTGGGCGAACGCAGAGAAGCCGAGCAGTGGAGTTGTTGAACCCCTGCCAGCATCAGCGGCAGGCCAAGATCATTCCGTTCATCAAGACACCAAAAGACTCAGTTGCATAGGCCCCAAGGCTCGCGCTGTTCAGCTCTTAACGTTGATGGGCTGTTTCCAAGGAGTGCGCCCCCAGGGCTTGAGAAAAGAGATGAACACAACGGCCAACTGCAGCAGAACCTGAACGCCACCCCCCACCAGCCCCTGGAACCAGGTTGTCCAGTAGATCGAATCCGCAGGTATCTCAGGCATGTTGAGCCCTGCGACCAAAGCCGCGTTGCTGTCGAGCCAGGGACCCAAGGCCACTGTGCCAAAAAAGATCAATGACACCGTGACCAGGCCCTTGATCACCACCCACCAGTGCTTGAAATACCCCCACGGTGTGATGGCACAAAGCACAAGACCGCTCAGGAGGCTCAGCGAGGCACAAGGAATGATCACGACGTCGTCCAAGAACTTGCTCAGTTCAGCGACCACCACCTGCGTGGGGAAGGCCCGCTCGGTCTGGCCGAACTGAACCAACACCAACAGGCCCGCCGACACGGCCCAAGTCAGGGAGATCACCACATGCGTGGAGATGATCCACAACCGCCCGGTGACCGACACTTTCCACACGAAAGGCAGTTGCTCAAATACGGCGGCACCCTACCCAGAACCGGCCCTGGCCTCCCACCAACCCCCAAGGGAATGGCGATGATGTCCCTCGGTTGCCTTCTGCTGAAGCGGGCGATCAGCCCAGAAAGGGATCCAGGAAGCCCAGCGGCCTGGCCATGGTTTCCGAGAAGCCGAGAATGCCGCGGTCCCGGTAGCTGTACAGAAGCGTGTCGTCGGCCTCCAGCAGGAAGGTGCCGCCCCGCTGGGTGAGGAAGTCGTCGCGGGGCACGTAGGTGCGCCAGTGGCCCAGCACTTCGCTCATGTTGCGCAGCCGCACCGTGGCTAGCTCGAAGGGCCGCTGGAATCCAGTCCCGCCCGCCTTGGCAAAGAAGGAACCCTGAATCGGCGGCAGGGGGCCCGCCTGGATGGTCTCGTCGTCGGCGATGCGCTGGGGCGCGCTGCGATCGCCCGTGTAGCCCCGCAGCACCTCGGCCAGGGTGCCGGGGGAGCCGATGCCGGCGCACATCAGCAGCAGGTTCGGCCAGGGGCCTCCGATCTGCCCGAGGCCCTCATAGAGCCCCAGGGCCCGATGCAGGTGTGGATCCGGATCCACCAGAAGTCGTTCGATCGGAAAGCCGGTGAAAGTGCAGAACCGTTGGCGACTCGCCTCATCACCGATGCCGATCGCCAGCACGGCGATGCCGGCGGCCTCCAGCTGCGGCCAAGCAGCCACCAGGGCCTGGGCGTATTCAATGCTGTCGAAATCCCCCAGCTGTGGGAACAGCAGCACCAGCCGGCGGCGGCCCCGACCCATCCCCTCCACCTCCGCCAGCCGCTCAAGCAGCGCAGCGGCTGCCATCGGCCTTGCCCCGGCGCCAGCAGAACCTGTGGTGGTCTCGGTGGTGGACACGGGGATCTGGGTGGTCATGGAACTTCCATCGTGGCGCGGTGCCGGCGGCGATCCGACAGCCTGGAGATCACCCTGGACGACGTTGGTTGCCGCTCGATCCCGCCACCCTTCGGCCCTTGCCGATCACGCCAGCTGTGAGCGGCGTGCTCGAAACCCTCTCCTTCCTGCGGGATCCGGATTTCGCCCGCTCCCGCTTCGAGCGCTACGGCGATGTGTACGGCACCACCCTTCTGGGGCAGCGCACCGTGTTCATCCGGGGGGAGAAGGCGATCAACGACCTGTTCGCTCAGGGCGATGCCGTCGCTGGCTGGTGGCCGGACAGTGTGCGGAAGCTGCTGGGGCCCCTGTCGCTGGCCAACCGCAACGGCGTAGATCACAAGGCCCGTCGTCGTGTGGTGGGCCAGCTGTTCGCTGCCTCTGCCCTGAAGCGTTACAGCCCGGCGATCGTGGCGCTGGTCGATGAGCTCAGCGGGGAGCTGCTCGGTGGTGCATCGCCCGTGGCCCTGGTGCCCAAGCTGAGGCGCTTCGCCTTCAGCGTGATCGCCAGCACGGTGCTGGGGCTCGATTCCGTCGATCGTGAGGCCCTGTTCGTGGATTTCGAAACCTGGTGCCAGGGCCTCTTTTCCCTCCCCTACGCCCTGCCTGGCAGCCCCTACGCCCGAGCTCTTCAGGCCCGCCAACGGCTGCTGCGACGCCTGGGCGCCGTGCTCGAAAAGGCGCAGAGCGCCGCTGCCGCCGGAGCGCCCCTGGCCGCCGGCGGGCTTGATCTGCTGGCCGGTGGCCTTGATGAAGCCGGCCTTCCCCTGGGCGATGACGACGTGGCGGAGCAGCTGCTGCTGCTGTTGTTCGCCGGCTACGAAACCACCGCCTCTTCCCTGAGCTGTCTGCTGCTGAGCCTTCTGCAACATCCAGCCGAGCTGGCCTGGTTGCAACAGGAGCTCGACGGCTTGCCTTGGCCTCCAGCGCAGGGGGAGGCCGTGACCGCCTTTGATGCCAACCGTGCCCCGCGTCTCGATGCGGTGGTGAAAGAAGTGATGCGGCTCACCCCGCCGGTGGGGGGCTTCTTCCGCCGTACCCGGGAGCCGATTGCCCTGGCGGATGTACTGGTGCCGGCCGATCGGGTGGTGCAGGTCAGCATCACTGCCAGCCATCGCTATGGAAGCGGCAACGAGGATCTGGAGGTGTTCCGGCCGCAGCGGCATCTGGCAGGCAACAGCACAGTCACCTTGCTGCCCTATGGAGGTGGTGAGCGGGTCTGTCTGGGCAAGGCGCTGGCCGAGCTGGAGATCCGCCTGCTAGCGGTGGGGCTGCTCAAGCGGCTGAGCTTGGCGCTGGAGCCGGATCAGGACCTGACGCTCAGGGTCATTCCCAGCCCTTCGCCGAAGGATGGCCTTCTGGTGCGCCCGTGCCTGCGCTGAGCGAGCAAACGTGTGCAGGGCCCAGGGCGGCTGCGTTCTGAGGTCAGCGAACCAAGTGCCGAGGCCTGCTCAGGCACCCTGGCTAGGCAGCTCTGGGACCTCAGCGCCCTGCAGCTGGGGCTGGTGCCAGAACAGGGTCTCGCTCAGCAGAAACAGGCCATCGGCTGAATCCTTTCTCCGCCGTGAGGGCAGTCCGGTGCCATCCCTCGTTACAACCTGTTACAATTCACGCAACACCTCGAAACAGTCATGGCTGATTCCACCCCCCGCTTTGGTTTTGTCGCCTTTGCTGAAACCTGGAATGGCCGCCTGTCCATGCTCGGCTTCGTGATTGGGGTTGGAACCGAGCTGCTCACCGGTCAGGGCATCCTCGCCCAAATCGGACTCGGTTGAACGTCATGAGCACCGATTACACCGCAGCCATCACTGCCGTCATCGCACTTGTGGTTGGCTTAAGCGCCATGGTCACCTTTGTGGTCAGCCGCCCCAGTGATCTTTCACCAAGCTCCCGTTGATCTGGTTGATGTCACTCGCACTGTGTTGCTGATTCCTGCCTAGGTTGCTGGCTTCATGTTCCAGCTTGATCCCACGAAGAGAAGTTTGATTGACCCAGTTTTTGGCATGCTGGCACTGTCAACACTTCGTTTTCTTCAGGAATGGGTCGAGTGGTTTCTGCCCCACCTACCTTGCTCACCCCAGATCCCCGGACGGCAGCTGGCCATATCGCTCTACCGGGACCCGTCCCAGGTTATTTAGGCCTGCGCGGCATTACTGGGCCTTCGATTAGATCGGCACCCGACACCGGATGGGGCTGATCAGTGGCTCATGCCCTGCTTGATCGCGCTGAGCACACCGCCGATGTGGCCCGCCATTACTCCGTGGTTTTGCTCGCCGCCAGCACGCGTGGGCATGGAGGGCCAGCGATGACGGGGATAAAACTGATCTCCCCCTCCTGAACCTGTTCTTCTGAGCCGCCACAGCTGACCAGCCGCATGGTCGATCAGGAGCTTTCAAGGGGTTTATGAGAAAGAAAACGCCCTGCTGAGAAAGTCAATTCTGAGCCTCTCAGCAGGAGTTCAGCGCCACAGGAACGCTCATAACCCTTGCCACGACATGATCCATAAGCCCAGCTCATGACCATTAGCCAAAGAGCTGATCGATCCTGCGGCCAATCTGCTTGTAACGATTCGAAAGATTGCTGTACTGTGAGGAAGCCGGTTCGCCGGACCTAATTTCCAGCTCTTCGGAGCTACACCCCCACCGTCCTCATGACCACCACCCTTCAGCAGCGCCAAGGCGCGTCTGCCTGGAGCCAGTTCTGCGAGTGGGTCACCTCCACCAACAACCGCCTCTACGTGGGCTGGTTCGGTGTGCTGATGATCCCCACCCTGCTGGCTGCCACGATCTGCTTCATCGTGGCCTTCATCGCTGCACCTCCCGTCGACATCGACGGCATCCGTGAGCCCGTTGCCGGCTCACTGCTTTACGGCAACAACATCATCTCCGGCGCCGTTGTTCCTTCCAGCAACGCCATCGGCCTGCACTTCTACCCGATCTGGGAAGCCGCCAGCCTCGACGAGTGGCTCTACAACGGCGGTCCCTACCAGCTGGTGGTCTTCCACTTCCTGATCGGCATTTTCTGCTACATGGGCCGCGAGTGGGAACTGTCCTACCGCCTCGGCATGCGCCCCTGGATCTGTGTGGCCTACAGCGCCCCTGTGGCAGCTGCCTCGGCTGTGTTCCTGATCTACCCCTTCGGTCAGGGTTCCTTCTCTGACGGCATGCCCCTAGGCATCTCCGGCACTTTCAACTACATGCTGGTGTTCCAGGCAGAGCACAACATTCTGATGCACCCCTTCCACATGCTGGGTGTGGCTGGTGTGTTCGGTGGCTCCCTGTTCTCCGCCATGCACGGTTCGCTGGTGACCAGCTCACTGGTGCGTGAAACCACCGAGAGCGAGAGCCAGAACTACGGCTACAAGTTCGGTCAGGAGGAAGAGACCTACAACATCGTGGCTGCCCACGGTTACTTCGGTCGCCTGATCTTCCAATACGCGTCCTTCAACAACAGCCGCAGCCTGCACTTCTTCCTGGCTGCCTGGCCCGTGATCGGCATCTGGTTCACCGCCCTTGGCGTGAGCACGATGGCCTTCAACCTGAACGGTTTCAACTTCAACCAGTCGATCCTCGATGGCCAAGGCCGCGTGATCAACACCTGGGCTGATGTGCTGAACCGCGCTGGGCTGGGTATGGAAGTGATGCACGAGCGCAACGCCCATAACTTCCCGCTCGACCTGGCATCTGCTGAAGCCACGCCTGTGGCGCTGATTGCCCCTGCGATCGGCTGATGCAGCCGGTGAGTCCCTGCGGCCAACCACCTGCCTCAACTGAATAGCAACTGAAGCCTCCGCCTTGGCGGGGGCTTTTTGTTGGCTCCTGCCATCGGCACCCCCGCAAGGATGAGGACCGCGTCGAAATCGTCAGCGGCGTGTCAACACCTTATGGCTAGCCGACAGCCAGGCACCGCTGGCGTCGTAGCGGCGAATCAGGCGCTCCATCCGACCAGGGACCGGCAGCCAGCCGCCCTCCAATACGAAAGCCTCGCGGTGGCTGACTTGCTCCGGCAGGCGACAGAAGCCGCCGTCGGGCAGCAGCCTCAGACCCTCGAGCTCAGCGGCACCCAGCACCAGCTGGCAGTCGGCGATGTCAGGCTCGAGCCAGTCAGCGCTGATTGTGGCCGCCTTGCCTTCCCAGGTGCCAAGCAGTTGATTGGCGCTTGTGGGCGCACACTCCTCAGCTCCGCTGCCGGCGCGGAACTCACGGATCAGAACGAGTTGGTCGAATGTGCCAGCTTCGTTGTAGAGCTGCACCAGCCGGTGGCGCCGGTTCAGCCCGATGAAGCCGAACTCGCCGCCAAAGACAGTGTTCGGGGCCACCTGCAGCGACCCCTTGTTGAATGCCCCCGAATCAAAAAACACTGCTTGGCGACCGAGGCTGCGGTAGTCCTGCTCAGTGACATAGCTGGGTTCGCCGGCCCCGTCTGCCGGCCCGCCACCAGGAGCGATCGCGACGCCGGCGGGCCAGCGGCATAGCCCAAAGCGCACCAGCTGGTCGCTGTCATCACTCTTGAGGGTCAGCACCGACGGGGAGCTCTCGCTCAGCGTGCCATCGGCAGTGATGGTGGTGAAACTGCCGCGCCACTCACCCAGGTTGCGTAGGAAGTTCTGCCACTGGCTGGCCATGGAGCACCGCTCATCGGCCACGAGCGTAGGCAGCGGTGGCCTGCAAACGCCCCCAATTAGCCGCAACAGACCCTAGTTAGCCAATACAGTCTACGGCTCCATTCCCAGGGAACAGCCTGGTAAAAAAGATCCATCCCCCCCAGATCTGCAGCTTGAAGCAGTCATTGTGGCTGGTCCGAGTGCGCTTCCTGCGTCAGGTCTTTGATATTTTAGCGAGAGCCACGAGGATTATGTAACTTGCTACAAGAGTTAATGCCGACCCGATCGATTGGAAAACATTCTTTCTAGTAATGGCTGTTACAGTTTCTTTATCCCCTCAAGGACTCCCATGGACCAAGACACCCCAACGACTCCAAGCGCCCTCGATCGCGCCACCATCCGTGGTGCCACGGTCACCACCGAGGACGGCGGTCGCCTCAATGCCTTCGCCACCGAACCGCGCATGGAAGTGGTGAGTGCCGATCGCGGCTGGGGTTTTCATGAGCGCGCTGAGAAGCTCAACGGCCGCCTGGCCATGCTCGGCTTCATCGCCCTGCTGATCACCGAATACGCCCGAGGCGGCGAGGCCTTCACCCGCAGCATCTTGGGAATCGGCTGATCCTGTTTCCATGCCGGTGCCTACGGGCTCTGGGCTTGGCGGGATCGCCGCCAAGGGGTCTGCTGCGCACCCTGACCCGGAAGCTGCCAGCCTTGGCCGATTCCATGCCCGTCGGTCCACCGAGCCGCCATGAACGCAGTTCTCACGCCGCCGCTCACCGAGGAGACGCTCAAGGCCCTGTTCACCAAGCCCTATGGGGCTCCGGGGCCCAGCGCGGAGCAGTGGCGGGCCGTCTACGACGAGTCGGTCCATTTCCAGGACCCAACCCAGGAGAAGCAAGGCATCGAGGCCTACATCGCTGCCCAGGAGGGACTGATGCGCCGCTGTGATGATGTTTTCCTTGAGCCCGGGGCCGTTGCGCTCAGCGGTGAGACGGCCTTTGTGGAGTGGACGATGGGCCTGAAGATCAAGGGGATCGAGTTCGTCTATCCCGGCACCACCCGCCTGCGCATCGGTACCGACGGAATGATCGTCGAGCATCGCGACTATTTCGATTTCGTTGGCCCCACCTTTGAGCCCGTGCCGGTGGTTGGTGGCTTCGTGCGCTGGCTGTACCGGCGGTTCGTGGCTTGAAGCTGGCCGGAGGCGTCCATCACACCATCAGCAACACAACTTCATCTCCAAGTGTGTTTGTTGTTCTCCACATGAGGCCTGCCATTAGCACCGATGAGCAAGCATTGTCAGCAGATCGAAGAGTCGGGAGGCTCCAGTCGTGCTGCACACCATCCCGTTGCTAGCCGCTACCTGTCTGGCAGGATTCGCAGTGCTGCAATTCCTGTTCAACACCATTTCGTAGTGATCATCCACAGCCTGACGCCCGAACCGTTGGGTGACGAATGGCTTCGTGTGGTTTTGGCTCAAGCAGTGGATCCGGTTGCGTTATCCCTCTGCTCTCTGCATTCGCTCTGACGATTTACAACGAACACTGGCGATTCAGCGGCCTGGCGACTGGTTGATTCCCGACGTTCGCACGGCTGCTGAATTCAACGTCAGCTGCCTCCCAGGCGCGGTGCAACAAGCGGATGGGGGAGAGATCCCGGCCCTCGGCCCGCTGGGCGAAGCAAGCCTGGAGCATCCGATCGTGGTCTGCTGCTCGGTGGGGTTGCGCAGCGCGGCCGTCGTGGACCAGCTTCGGCAGCGGGGCTTTCGCAGGGCCGTGAATCTCGAGGGAGGGCTGTTTGAATGGGTGAATCAGGGACATCAGCTGGTGCATGGGGGCCGACCCACCATGCGGGTGCATCCGGCACACCCACAGAGCCGACCTCTGATCTCGACCGGCCGGCCCAACCCTGAGTGGTGCTGGCGGTGGATGGCGGCAGCATCGACGCCACCCGGGCGATCGCCATCACGCCGGGGTGAACTGCATCCCGCTGCTCACCTGCCAGCTGCACCAGGGACTGCTGGACCACGGGGAGCACCTCACACCCGCCGCTGCACCAGCTGGACGAGGACCTGCAGCGCCAGGGGGGCTGGCTCAGCGATGGCTTGACAATCGCGATGAATTTTCAGCTCGCCAGGACGCTGAAGATACTGCCGAAACATTTGAACCTCTGGGGGTTCAACCTGATGTGGTAGCCGCAACGCCTCCGAATCGACCCTAAACGACCAGGAACGGAGGTGACGGCACATCGGTTCATCACCTTTGGGCGGTCAACATCTAGGATTATCAGAATCCATACGATCAGGGGAGGCCAGGATGGGATCCTTGACAGGCTTGCTTCTTGTTCTACTTCTCCTTCTTGGCAGCAAGGGAATCAAACTAGATCGCGAATACCAGCGCGGCGTCATCTTCCGCCTAGGACGCCTCAAGGGCGTGATGGGGCCAGGTATGTACTGGATCGTTCCCTTTGTGGATCAGAAAGTACAACTTGATGTACGAACCAAAACCGTCAGCATTGAGCCCCAGGAAACCGTCACGGCAGATAGCGTGACCATCAAGGTCAACGCCGTTCTGTATTACCGGATTCTCAATGGCGACATGGCAGTGATCCGCGTCGAGAACTATGAGATCGCTGTTTATCAGGTTGCCCTGACCACACTCCGTAATGTGGTGGGTCAGAATATGTTGGATGACGTGTTGCAGAGCCGAGACAAAATAAACCTCAAGGTTCAGGAGATCGTCGACGAAATCACAGAACCATGGGGTATTGAGATTGAGCGTGTGGAGATCAAGGATGTCGAGATACCGCTGGGCATGCAACGAGCCATGGCCAAGGAAGCGGAAGCACTGCGCGAAAAGCGCGCTCGTCTGATCAAGGCGGCTGCGGAACAGGAGGCATCCATCAAGCTCTCGGAAGCCTCGAAGACCATCCTGCAGAGCCCTTTGGCTCTTGAGTTGAGGCGCATGCAGATGCTCACTGAGATCGGAGCCGAGAACAACACCACGACAGTCGTGATGATTCCCTCTGACCTGATCACACTTGCAAGACATTGGTCCGCTCCGGCCGACAGGCCATCCAGCACTGTGAAGGACTCGATGACTGAATCGAGCCCAGTCGATTCCGACCAGGATTGAGGTTTCGATCGCCGCAATCACGATTCGCGTGACTATCATCATGAATGCAGCCACCGGCTTGGCGGCTGCTGAAGAAGCGCAAGGAGCTGAGCCGCAAGAAAGCTCTCAAGCTCTGGAGCGAACTACGACAGAAGGGCTGGCAGTCCTGCAGTTCCCAATGGTGATCGCCAGCACCGACCGAACCGATTCAGCGTCACCAGAGTGAAGCGAGGACCGATGACCGCCACCTTTTTGATGAGCACCACCCCCAGCCACGCCGCTACCGGTTGGTGGATCAACAAGGTCAGCCCCACCCGGAGCTCGATGAGCACTACGAATCGTCGGAAGAGGCGTGGGCCTTCGCCAGGCGGTGGTGGAACCGGACCGGCGGCGGTGACGACGGCCCCCAGGTGAGAGCCCGATTGGCCTCGGAATGGAGGTGAGCACCGAGAGCGGCCACTTGCGCACCATTCGAAGTCCGCAGGCCTGATCGGGCCCTGATCCCTCCTCCTCCCCTCGCTTGCTTTCTGCAAAGGTGAGCGAACAGGCCACTCTTCCCCTGGCACGCCCGTCTCCGACCGATCAGGCCCAGGCCAGTCCGCAGCCCACCGAGGTGCTGGCGGGATCGATCGAGCGCGTCACCTTCCATAACGCCGAGAACGGCTTCTGCGTGCTGCGCATCAAGGCCCGCGGCCACCGCGACCTGGTGACGGTGGTGGGCCATGCCGCTGAGATCAGCGCCGGCGAGTGGGTGACGGTGAGCGGCACCTGGGTGAACAGCCGCGAGCACGGCCAGCAGTTCAAGGCCTCCTTCCTCAAGGCCTCGGCGCCTACAACCGCCGAGGGCATAGAGAAGTACCTGGGCTCGGGAATGATCCGCGGCATCGGCCCGATCTACGCCAGCAAGCTCGTGGCGACCTTCGGCGATCAGGTATTCGAGGTGATCGAGCAGGCCCCCGAGCGCCTACGAGAGGTGCCCGGCATCGGCCCGGTGCGGGGGCAGCGGATCAGCCAGGCCTGGGCCGATCAGAAGGTGGTGCGCGAAATCATGGTGTTTCTGCACAGCCATGGCGTCGGCACCGCCCGGGCCGTGCGGATCTTCAGGACGTACGGCAATGACGCTGTGCAGGTGATGGCGGAGAACCCCTACCGACTGGCGCGCGACATCCGCGGCATCGGCTTCCGCACCGCCGATGCGATCGCCGCGCGGCTTGGCATCAAGCCTGAGGCGATGATCCGCCTGCGGGCCGGCGTCAATTACGCCCTGCTGGAGGCCAGCGGTGCTGGCCACTGCGGGTTGCCCAGCGCCGAGCTGCTCAAGCTGGCCGGGGACTTGCTCAGCGTCGAGCGACCCAGCGAGGCGGCAGCGGAAAGCGAATCGGCATCGGAACCCGTGGCCACAAGCCGGGTGCCGCTGGAGCCAGGGTTGATCCAGAGCGCCCTGGATCTGGAGCTGGCTGAAGGTTCGGTGGTGGCCGACACCCTGGCCGGTGAGCCGGCGATCTTCCTTTCAAATTTGCACCGCGATGAGCGCCGTATTGCGGCTTCCCTTCAGGCGCTGGGCCAGGGCCAGCCGCCCTGGGGACGCATCGAGGCGGCGAAAGCCATCCCCTGGGTGGAGCAACGCCTCGCCCTCGAGCTGGCCGCCAGCCAGAAGCTGGCGGTGGAGCAGGCCCTGGCGGCCAAGGTGCTGGTGATCACCGGTGGGCCGGGGGTGGGTAAGACCACCTTGATCAACGCCATCCTTCGCATCCTGGCGGCCAAGCGGCTGCGGATCCTGCTCTGCGCCCCCACCGGCCGTGCCGCCAAGCGGATGGGCGAAACCACCGGGCTTGAGGCCAAAACCATCCACCGGTTGCTGGAGTTCGATCCGGCGGCCTTCGGCTTCAAGCGCAATGCCGAGCTGCCGCTGGAGTGCGATCTGCTGGTGGTGGATGAAACCTCGATGGTGGATGTGCCCCTGATGGCCTCCCTGCTGGACGCCCTCCCAACCGAGGCGGCCTTGCTGCTGGTGGGCGATGTGGATCAGTTGCCCTCGGTGGGTCCCGGCCAGGTGCTCGCCGATCTGATCAACAGTGGCGCCCTGCCGGTGGCCCGGCTCACGGAGGTGTTCCGCCAGGCGGCCTCCAGCCGCATCATCACCACCGCCCACGCCATCAATGCCGGCACCATCCCCGATCTGCGGCCGCCGCCGAATGAGGCCACAACCGACTTTTATTTCCTGCCCGCCGAGACCCCCGAGCAGGCGGTGGCCTTGATCCTCAAGGTGGTGGGCGAACGCATCCCGGCCCGCTTTGGCCTTGATCCGATCGCCCAGGTGCAGGTGCTCTGCCCGATGGCCCGCGGTGGCTGCGGCTCAAGGTCGCTCAACATCGAGCTGCAGAACCTGCTGAACCCCGACCCCGCCGAGCAGGTGGAGCGCTTTGGCTGGCGGTTTGCGCCGGCCGACAAGGTGATGCAGGTGGCCAACGACTATGAGAAGGAGGTGTTCAACGGCGATGTGGGCACAGTGGAAACGATCGATGCCGATGCCAGCGAACTCACGGTGCGTTTTGACGGCCGCGAGGTGACCTACGGCTGGGGAGAGCTCGACAACCTGGTGCCCGCCTACGCCTGCACGATCCACAAGAGCCAGGGCAGCGAATACCCCGCCGTGGTGATCCCTTTGCTCACTCAGCACTACGCCATGCTGCAGCGCAATCTGGTGTACACCGGCATTACCCGCGGCAAGCAGCTGGTGGTGCTGGTGGGCCAGAAGAAAGCGCTGGCAATGGCGGTGAAGAACCATCTGGGCCGCAGGCGATATACCAAGCTGGCGGAGTGGCTCAGTTGAGCGGCAGCTTCAGGGGAATCGGACCCGCAGAGGGCGGAGCAGGTTCAGCCATGGCATTCGCAGCCACAGCCGGCGTGGCAGGGCTCACCATTGGGGTGCCCCTTGGCGCAGGCGTCGCTGCAGAACAATGAGGTGCCACTGCGGAAGGGTGTCTCTGGTTGCACCGTGCAGTTGCAGCCCGGGCAGGCGCATTTCAAAGCGGTTGGTCTCTCCAGGGTCGTGGTCATGGCCTCTCCTTGCTCAGGGCAGCTGAACCCACTCTGGAGCCGGCGGCGCTGCGGTGGATCGGTTCGCCGTACTGACAAGCAAGCCAGGCGGATCTATCAATGAATCAGAGGCCACGACCAGGGCAGCGCGAGCCGAGACCCTGCAACCGGCCAAAGGGCGCCCGACACGGGGCGCCCTTCCCATTGGGGACGAGTCCAGCGGTGAGCATGACCGGGGAAGCAAGCCGAGCAGAGCCGCTTCTCTTAGGCTGCCCTTGGCTTCTGGGCTGCTATGCGCCTCGACGAACTGCTGGCTCAGGCTCCAAGGATCCGGGAGATCGCCACTGAGCACGGCGCCACCAATCTGGCGGCGTTCGGGTCCGTGGCCCGTGATCAGGCCGGACCCGATAGTGATGTGGACCTCCTGGTGGATCTGCCCCCCCGTACCGGCCTGCTGGAGCGCATCGCCCTGAAGCTGGCTTTGGAAGACACGTTGCACTGCCGCGTGGATTTGATTCGCCGACGCAATCTCAAGCCAACCGCCCTGGCCTCTGCTGAGCGGGATGCGATTCCCCTGTGATGGAGCCTAGGGATCGTGATGCCCTGGGCGACATCCTGACCGCGATCCGGCGTGTTCAAGGATTCCCCATCCCCGATCGCGAGACGTTTCTGGCCAGCGACCTTCTACAGGACGCGGTGGTGCGCAATCTTGAGATCATCGGAGAAGCGACAAAGCGTTTGAGCGACAACTGCCGCCAGCAACATCCGCAGATTCCCTGGCGGGAGATGGCCGGGATGCGGGACGTGCTGATCCATGCCTATGACCGTGTGGATCTCGAGGAGGTGTGGATCACCTTGAGCGAGCAACTGCCTGCTCTCCTGATGGAGATCGAGCCTCTGCTCAGGGTGTGATCAGGTGGACCCTGATCGGCGCCGTTGCCCTCATCGCCTGGTGGGGCAACGGCTTCTCTGAGGCCATGGCGCAGGCCCAAGGGCCGACCTCCGCCACGGTGCTCTCGATCGGTGATGGCGACACGATCCGCGTGCAGCAAGGTGCCAAGCGGATCACGATCCGGCTGGCCTGCATCGACGCCCCAGAGATGGCGCAAGCTCCCGATGGCGCCAATGCCCGCAGCTACCTGCAAAGCCGCCTGCGTTTGGGCTCCAGCGTGACGCTGAGGCCCCAGACGGTGGATCGGTTTGGCCGCACCGTTGCCGAGGTGATCAGAGGCCCTATCAGCGTTAACCTGCAGATGGTCGAGCAGGGCGAGGCCGCCGTCTATCGGCAGTACCTATCCCGATGTGACCGAGAGAGGTACCTGGCAGCCGAGGGACAGGCCCGACTGGGTAGAAGGGGGATCTGGGGCAACCCGCCGCTGCAACAGATGCCTTGGGATTTCCGGCGGTGCCGGCGAGAGGGTGGCTGCTGATGGCATCAGGTGAAGCCCAGTGCCATTCAGATCCAGAGGAAATAGCCTTCACTGACCGTCCTTCAATCGACCATGCGTACCGCTGCCTTGGCTTTGATCGCGCTCATCGGAGTGGCCTCAGTGACGCTGCCTGCCTCTGCGAAGGTGCTCGTTGAAGGCGCTCCTAGCCCCGGAGGCTTCTATTGGCAGAAGGTGCAGAAGGCCGATAAGTCAATCCAGTATAGCTGCCGCAAGAAAGGCGATTCCGCAATTCAGAAGAGCGCACAGTGCAATGGAGCGAAGGCAGTTAAGCCCTGAGGATTCGCCTTGACCGAAGCCCTCGATCACCGCGCCGCCCGCCGCTCCGAGCTGTGCCTTGAACTGGAGGCCGCTGCCCGCCGCCTCAAAGCCACGGCGCCAGACAGTGCTGATCGAGCGCTGGCAGCAGTGGAGTTTGCTGAGATCCATGACGCGGTGTTGGCGTTGGGTGAGGAGCTGCACTGAGGGCGAAGATATTTCCTATCCGCTGCGAGAGCCTTCGATGAAAAGACGTACAGCCGCACCTCTTAGCTCTTGCAAAGATCTGGCTGGTAGTTAAGGTCCAGAAAACAACGCCTCAGCAACATGGCCCTCACCGGATCTGAACTGCTCGCCAAAGTCAAGGAGCTTGGTGATGCCTCCAAGTCCGATCTGGTGCGAGCCGCCGGCTACGTGAGCAGCAAGAAGAACGGCAGTGAGCGGCTGAACTTCACGGCCTTCTATGAGGCATTGCTGGAAGCCAAGGGCGTCAGCCTTGGAGATGGCGGTGGCAACGGCAAAGGGAAGGCCGGCCGGAGCTTGAGTTACGTGGCCACGGTTCAGGGCAACGGCAATCTGCTGGTGGGCAAGGCCTACACCGGCCTGCTCGATCTCAAGCCCGGCGATGAGTTCGAGATCAAGGTGGGTAAGAAGCAGATCCGGCTGATCCCAGTGGGTGCGGCCGACGAGGAGGAGTGAGCGGGTTGGCCGTGGGTCCGCCTCACCCAGGTCGACGAAACGGTTCGCATGACACCAGGAAGCCGCTGACGTGGTCGGGCCACTTGGCCAGCACCAGCAGCTCCCGGGGCTCGCGGGCAAAGCCTTTCTGGGAGAGGGCGGTGAACTCGGCCAAGTTGTCGTGGGTGACCAAGGGCTTGACCCGCTTGGCGGCGTCGCAGGCGTAGACGAACTCCTGCCCCTGTTCAGCCATGCACTGCTCGTAGGCCTCCTCGAAGCTCACTCCCTGATCTTGAAGCCGCACGAATGCATCGAGTTCAGGGGGGAGGTGCTCCAGCCAGAGGGGAAGACTCCTCACCGGGCCGATGGTGACCGCGCCGCTGTGGAGGTGCATCAGCACCACGGTGGCCTCCACGTGGCGAGCTGATCAGCCCGTTTCCAAAGCTGTTCGGCCTGAGCCATCGGCATCTCCCCGGCGCCGGATGCCGTAGATCGCCCTCACTGTCTCCAGTGGTTTATCGAAATCCTCCCAAGGGTCCCAGTCGCTGATCAGGTCACGGGTCACCGTTCTTCCGTGCTCCAGCCCCCGGAAGATCGCTTCCGGATCGGCCGGCTCCGTGGAGGGCCCAGTAACGAGGTTGGTGGCGATGCCCAGCTGGAACTGGGCCAGGGCGAACAGGATCGTGAAGAAGGGATCGCTGCGCCCGAAACCCGCCTGGAACGCCAGCACGCCGCATTCCTCTGCCGCGCTGGTGCCGTAGCCACCGAGCACGTGGCAGCAGTCGTGGCGCACCAATGGCGGCGGAGCCCCCCCCACTTCGCCCGGCAGGTTGAAGCCGTTGTGGGCGATGAAGTCGCTGTAGGCCAGGGCGAGGCTGCCCTCGGGGTAGTGGGCCAGCTGGCGGTAGCGCTCGGCCAGGGCAGGATCTTCCTTCTGCAGGATCGCCCGAGCTAATTTCAGGGCACCACCCAGGCCCTCATCGCGCAGGTAGCTGATCGCTACCCCCTTTTGGAAGCCCCGGCGGGCCATGTCCAGCAGCACCATGTTGAACTGGCGCTCGAGCACATGGCGGAAGGCCTGCACCGGTGCGTCATCGAGACCCAGGGCCTGGGCCGTGGCCTGCAGCCGCTCCAGCTGGGCGTGACTGGGCTCCTGCTCCATGAGCGCCAGCACTGTCATGCCCCTCAAGATGCGCTCGCGCCATTCGGTCTCTGGCACCGCCGCCGCCAGCTGCTCGGGACTCAGGGGCTCGAGCTGATCGAGGGGGATCGGCTGCTGGATCAGGTGGTCTCGGATCGCGGTGATCGTGCGCAGGGCGATCGGGCTGGGGGGCCCCTCCAGCGAGGCGATCGCCAGCAGACTCGACAGCCCTGCCCGGCCGATCGGCTCGCGCTGCTCCTCAGGGGGTTGAAGTTGAAGGTTGAAGGTCAAAGCTTGGGCTCCGAAGCGTCCAGAACGAATTTGCTCGTAGCCAGGGGGGTGTAGATGGTTTTGGCCTGTTCCTTGCTAGCACCGCTGCGGATCTTGTCGGCCACACACCCGCAGGTGAAGTTCACCATCCCAGCCTGGGGGCCTTCCACCAGCTGCTGCTGAGGCTCGATGGCTGGGGCGCCTGGACGCTCGAGCCGGTCTGATCGATGGGGGCTCAGCCCCCTTGGGGTTCGTTCGCCGCCAGCCGGAAGAGGTCCTGCTCGCGGCTGTAGCGAAACAGGCCGCAACTGCGGGTCCAGCTGATGAAGGTGTCGAACACCGCTTCCGCCTCCTGGCCGGTGAACTGCTCGTTGAGCCGCTCGAGCACGGTGTCGCCCTCCACCTCGGCCCGGGGGCTGGCCTCCAGCGCCACCTGCAGTTGGCGGCGGAGCAGTTGCTGCTGGCCGTCCTCGTCGGCATCGCGCAGGCTCCGGCCTGGGGCTGGCGATCGCCTCGCGCATCTGCGCCTCCCACGGCGGTGGCATTCAGGTCACCAGTGAGCCCGGTGAGGGAAGCTGCTTCACGGTGGAGTTGCCGGCCAGCTCCTAGCCAGGGGCAGCTGGGCCTCGGCGAGGGCCCTCAGCAGTCGCCGGCGCAGTTCGCGGCCGCAGAGCCATTGGTCGCCGGCGCTGGTGGTCAGCAACACCGATACGTCGACCCCCAGGGGCGTGATCTCAACCACCCCACGGCACCAGGGGGCCTTCAGTAGTTTGCCGGCCCAGTCAGGATCAGCGGCGAAGTCTGCCGCTGCCGCCTCGATGACCGCCAGGGCCCTGTCAACGTCGCTCAGGGGTTGGGCCAGGACCAGTCGCACATCCACGCCGGAGCGGAACTTGGTGTGGTTGATCGCCCTGACCACATCCACGCTGGCGTTCTGGATCACGACCACCCGGTCATCCATTGTGCGCAGCAAGGTGCTCAGGACACCCACATCCACCACTGTTCCACCCAGCCCAGCGATCTCCACGAAGTCACCGATGGCGTAGCGGTCTTCGATCAGCACCAGCAGGCCGGCGACGAAATCCCGCAGCAGGTTCTGGAACACGAAGGCCAGGCCACCCAGCAGGGCCCCTCCGGTCACCAGGGCGGAAGCGGAGGCGTCCTGCACCCCGGGGATGCCGATCAGGATCAGCACCACCACCAGGGCGATGCAACCCAGGTCGATCAGCCGATGGGACACCAGCAACAGGCTGCGGTAGCGCTGCTCCCGCCGGGCGCGCTCATCGAGCGGCACCCGCAGGCTGGTCGACCACTGGTGCAGGAGAAAGTCGGCGAGCAGCCGCAGCAGCACCGCCAGCAGGCCCACCAACAACACTTTGACCAGGGCGCTTAACGGCTGCAGAAGCAGCGCCAGTCCCAGGGGGATCTGTCCCGGCACCACCATCACCGCCAGGCCCACCATCACAGTGCCCAGGGCAAGCACGATGAGGAACATCAGGCTGCTGGCGCCCTTGCTCAGTTGCAGGGCCAGCTTCTGCCGCAGGCTGAGGTTTGTGTCCTCGATCAGCTGCCAGCGGGTGACAAGCCTGCGGCTCAGTGAAAGAAGCCACAGGCTCAGGGCCAGAACCGCCCCCACCACCAACTCGACCATGACGGTGATCGCCAGCCGCTGTTGCAGGGCGTTGGCCTGCAGCATCAGGCGCGCATGGCGCAGACGCCTTTCCAGCAGGCCTCTCCATCGCTTGGCAAGGGCGTCGGTGCTCATGCCGTTAAAGCGGGAATCAGCCGCGGTGACCGTCAGCAGCGGCAGGGGTTCGGGGTGATTCGGCAACCGAGCCTCGAGCACATTGAGTCCGTCGGCGTCGCGAACGACCTCGATCTTCAGGTCGTCCGGGCGGCCGCCAAGGCCCCAGCCAGCACCCCTGCAGGCCCGGTCGGAGCCGTGCAGCACCAGGCTTTCGAGCAGCTCCTCGCCAAGAGCCTGGGCGCTGCCGCACAGCACCTGCGGTAAATAGAGGAGCGAGAGATTCCCCTCAATCACCGACGCCCGGCGGAGGGCATTGGGGCCAGCCCGGCCGGACGTGACCACCGGCGAGGCGACGCTGATGGCGGGGATGCCAAGGATGTTCACGTTGGCCACCTCGTAGCTGCCGGCCGTAGCCACCGGGGATGGGGAGACCGTGGCGGTGGAGTCGCCCGCTGCGAGCAGCGGAGCGGCATGGCTCAGCGGTTGTAGCAGGACCATCACCAGGGCGAGAGTCCCCAGAACCCCGAAGAGCCAGCGGCTGAGCCTTGTGCTCATGGAGCGGGGTTGAAGACGCAACTGCCGCTGGAGGTATTGAGGTCATTGCTGACCTGTTTGCTGATGGTCAGGGTCTTTTGGTTGAGGCGGAATTCCACTTCATAGCTGACATCACGGCTCAGTAACGTGGGGCAGATGAACACAATCTGACTGGGGGTATAAATCGCACTCAGGATGAATTTTTCTTTGGAGGAGTTGATGAACTCCACGCTTTTCTTAGCTTCCTGGCTCTTCATGAACCAGTTCAGGATGTTGGTAGGGGCCGTTGCGGTGGGCTCTCTGAGGGAGAAGTTCAGCCACGGGGATCCAGCCTGGGACGGTGCGGCCAGAAGGGTGGACAGACAGGTCAGCAACAGGGCGCCGCTAGCGCGGGTGGAGATCGTCAACGAGAGAGCGACCTTCAGGCTGGCTCAGGTTAGCCGGAACGCCGTAATTTCCCATATTACAGGGGCCGCCCATAGCGGTACCAGCACCGCCATCACCATCAGGGAATGGGCTTCCAGTTGAGGGCGCGCAGGAGCGATTTGCGGTGGTACTACTTGGTGATCACCACCAGCTTATCGACTAAGGCCTTCATCCCTGCAGCACTCAGGCCGCCCCCCATGGAGGCCCTTTCAGATCGCGACTTTGCTCCTTGGCGACCAATTTAATCATTTGCCAACTGGACCCAGCAATTCAGAGAATCCAGTTTCTGACAGAGATTCTCGAGCTTCCATGGCCTTGGTGATCGGGGCAACCGGCGGCATCCTGGCGCTGCTCGATCGCGCCGATCAGCTGCTGCCGGTGTTTGGCGTCCCCACCCTGCTGGCGGATTGTGCCTTCCCCAGCGCGGAGTTGCTGTGCTGATTTGAAGCAAACCCCGCTGGCAGTACGTGATGCGGCGGCTGCTTGGCAGCTGCCAAGGTTTCCATGGCGTGTAGCTCTGGGCTGAGTGCAGTCAGCGTGCCAACCTTCTACTGTCCCATCCCACCGGCCTGGCCACTGTGGAGCCCTGGAACCTGATGGCGAACGCCCCGCTGCAGCTCGACCTGTTCTGGAGCTTCGCCCGGCGGTTCTGGTGCGAGCATCTGTTCCGTGATCAGAAGTCCGGTCCTTTCCAGCTGGAATCCAGTGGTCTGCGTCAAGCGGAGCGGACTGATCGCCTCCTGCTGGTGACCACGATCGCAGTGCTGGTGGCATGCTCTCAGGGATGCGCCATCAGCCTGGGCTGTTTACGCGCTCAGATAGATTTCTGTGATGGGATTTGTGCGCATCAGCCTGAAGTGGATTCAGCAGACGGTCTAAAAACTCAGCCGGGACCTGCTGCCCTGGGTGCCAATCCCCCTACGCGGCCTTGAAGCCTGCTTCCCCAGTCGTGAGGTCCATCGTCATGGTAGACAATACTGGTTCGAGCGAGTAGGGCTACCGAGCGATCTACTACCACCATCCCCGCTGAGACTCGCGTGAGAAGTGTCGCTCCATCAGGGGGTGAGCATTTCATGGCGTCTCTGCCTGAGATGCAAGCGGGAATCACTGTGCCGTCAAGTGCTCAGAGGGAGCGAGGCTCCTGACGCGCCATCCAGCCACCTGCATGGTTATGGCCCTCTATTGGTAGGATAAAAAAAGATCAGAATTCAATGATGCACAAGCGTATAGCCGCCAGCCTGTCCGCGGCCCTGGTCAGCGCCCTGATGGTTGCCGCTCCAGTTCGTGCTGGCGAGACGTTGTCGTTCTCCTATGGCCCCCTGATCCGCTCGCTGAAGATCAGTTCTCTGAAAACGTTTGCTGAAAGCGGTCAGATACCTGATGATTTGGCCTATTTTTTACAGCTCACATCCCAGCAACAAGAGGACAATCTACGAAAGGCGCTGGTCAAGAAGGCGGAGATCGATCCGCTCACCGTTTCGCGCTTCTTCAACAGTGCAATGGGGGAACAGGTTCTGGAGCGGCTGGGCAACGGGATCACCCTCATGCGGGCCGGAAACGGCAAGTATGCGATTCGATCAGCCCTGGTTGGGGCCGCCTTCTCTACCGAGGGCCTGACCCTGCTGAATGTGCTGGAGAAGTTGCCCACCAACATGCAGATACACGGAGAGAAGCTACAGGGAGCAGCCAGAGGGGCCAAGCGCGTCATCAAGGCCACCGAGACCCTCAGCGAGTTACTGCGTGAGCTCACCGCAAAGGAAGCGGCCAGTGAGCCTCGCATCGACTACACCACCTTGCCGGCTCCAGACAAGCCAGGCCCCCATGCGGTGAAGAAGGAGGTATGGAACCTGGTGGATCAGAGCCGCCAGCGAAAATTTTACGTAGATGTCTACCGACCGGAAGGCAAGGATGAGAAGGTGATTCCGGTCCTCGTCATCTCCCATGGACTGGCCTCCCGCCCGGAAGACTTCGCGGCAGGGTCTCAGCTTCTGGCAAGCCATGGCTTTTTGGTGGCCGTTCCCCAGCATCCCGGCAGCGACACGATCTGGCTGAAGGAGATGCTGAGAGGCCTTCACAAGGATATCTTCGATGGCAAAGAATTCATCAATCGGCCCAAGGACATCAGCTATGTGATCGATGAATTGGAGCGCCGGAATCAGAAGGAATTCAACGGCAAACTCGACCTCAATAATGTCGGCATCGCCGGACACTCCTTCGGTGGCTACACCGCGCTGGCCATTGCGGGAGCCACCATCGATTTCGAGCATCTACAGAAAGAGTGCGCCCGTGAGTTCAATCCGAATGCCTCCATACTGCTCTCCTGTCGTGCCCTGGAGCTGCCTCGCCAGGATTATCAGATGCGGGATCCACGCGTCAAGGCCGTACTGGCCGCCAATCCGGTGAATCGAGCCATCTTCGGCCCCATAGGTCTCGGCAAGATAGCCATTCCGATCGTGATCGCTTCAGGCAGTTACGATCCCGCCACCCCCGCCGCCCTGGAGCAGGCCGATAGTTTCACCTGGGTCACCGTTCCCCAGCGGTACTGGGTCATGGTGGAGGGGCAGGCCCACGTGGACTTCAGCCAGATCGATCCGGGGATCGAAGAGGCCATCAAGACCGCGACGGATTTCACCCTTCCCAGTCAGGGGACGATCAGCAAGTATTTCACGGGTGTGGCCGTGCCCTTCTTCGGCATCTACATCCAGAAGAACGAAAGCCTCCGGCCCTTCCTGCGTTCATCCTATGCGGAGTATCTCAGCACCAACCAGACCTTCAAGCTCGACTTCATTAGTGGGGCTTCCACCCCCTCACTGCAGGCAGGCATGGACGCCTTCCGCAGGGCCAACCCTTGAAACCGCCAAGAGGGCTGTAGGGATAGGATCTCAGAACACATTCAGCGGCTAGGATGGATAATTCAAGCTGATAGAAGCTCTCAGCTGCCTCCTGCCTCCTGTTCACCCTCTTCTCAGGGTCAAAAGCCCTGTGGAGTTACAACACGTGGCGGGAGGCGATCCACTCCATTGCTATCGCAGTTCGCTTTCACAACAGGAAAAACCTATGAACAAACGTACCCTGCCACTCGCGTTCACCGCCGTGCTTCTGTCCGGAGCTATCGACGCCGTCAAAGCCCAGCCGTATCCAATGCTCGACAGAGCCGCCGCATTGGTCATCCAGAAGTATCAGACCTCCTCCTGCGAGCAACTGGCCGCCGCTCACGCCGCGCCACCGAGCGACATAGCGAAGGCCTCCGTCCAGAAGATGCGCCAGGATCCGCTGCTGCGTCAGGCATTCATCAATAAAGTGGCGGCACCGATCGCCAACAAGCTGTTCGATTGCGGAATGATTCCGTAACGTCTAACCCACTTGTGCAGGGGCCTCCAGGGCGCGTCAGGGGAGGCCCTGACCGGTTTCGTAACAGAGAAAATCAAGTCTGGCGCAACGATGTACGCCGATGGATGAATGGCCTACGGCGGCCTAATGGAGGGGGGATATAGACACGTACGGTTGAATCTCTCTGCAACCGAAGAGAAAGCGCATATTCTTCTGCTGGCGGTACACCGGGATGCGTCGCCGCTCAAAAGGCCGTTGCTGTACTTCTACCAGCAGCACTCAAAGCTGCACCTGCAGCCGTATTGCGATGAGTAAACTTTCCGCTTCAATAGGCTCTTTTCACGCGCACGAGGGATGTTGTTCTTCCGTCTGTGGAGTTGGCAGTTCATGCCAAGCCTTTGTCCTACAAGGAACTGATTCACTCCCGGCGCCAACGGCCATGGCCTACCGCGTGCGCAAAATAACATATGCTACACTGCTATTATAGAATTGGATTTCTGTTTGATTTTGCCCATTAAGCCAGGCAGCCAAATGCCTGAAAGTGCTCCTCGTGCTCCCATGGGCATGGTGATTGGCGCGACCGGCAGCATCCTGGCGCTGCTGGCGATCGCGCCGATCGCCTCCGCCCAGCAGGTTCCGCAGGCCCCGCAAAGCGAAGCTGCGCCAGCTGCTGAAGTAACTGCTCCCGCACCGGTTTCCCCCTGGGCCGGCACAGTGGAGCTCTATGGCTTTGCCCCCCTGCGCACCACGGGCAGTACCACGGTCACAGGCATCACCGCAGACCTCGATCTCAGCCTTGATCAGGTGTTGCGGCCCCTGACCGGGATCGCCGCCATCCGCGGCAGCGTCGAGTACAACCGCTTCGGGTTCCTCACCGACCTGAGCTATGTGTCTTTAAAGGGCGCAGAGGGGAGAACAGTCCCAGGCCGGGAGTTTGAAAAGGCCTTTGCAGGCAGGGAGTTCACGCGCGGCGGCGTCAGCGTCGGCGTCAGTGGTCCCAGCCTCAAGGCCAGCTCGAGCGAAAGCAGCGTGGCAGCCAGCGTGGGAAACATTCAGGGCATTTACGACTTCGCCCTGCGTTACCGCTTCGGAGATCGAGAAACGGCGACCGCCAAGGCCGGAAGTTTCGCGATCATTCCCTATGCGGGTGTGCGGCTTGTGGATATGCGATTCAACCTCGGCTTCGAGCGCGAGACACCGACCCGTACCCTGGACGTGCAGGGGCCTTCCGTGACGGCCACGGTGCAGGGACCGAACCAGAGTGTCGCGGCGACAAGGCCTGGCGGCACGGCCACCTTCGAGCGGCCATCGCGAACGATCGTGCGCACCGGTGAGTTCGGCGGCACCGTGGTGCAGCCGCTGATCGGCACCCAGGCGATGGTGTTTCTCTCCCCCCGCCTGCGCCTGTTCGCCCGCGGCGACCTCGGCGGCTTCGGTGTGAACAATGCCGATGACTACTCCTGGAACACCCAGGTGGGCGCGGGCTATGCGATCGGGAACTCCACACAGCTGAATCTCTCCTGGCGCTACATGCACCTGGGCGGTACCAATGGGTCTAACCCTGAAAATGCCTACAACATCGATCAAAACGGTATCGAAGCCGGGGTCAAGTTCTTCTTCTGATCTCCCGGGATCCAATCCCTGTGGGATTTGGCTCTTGGGCTTGCCTGCCGCGACACAACACGCGCTCCAGCTATCCGCCGTCCTCCAGGCTTGGATCACCTTTTGATCTGGTGCCACGGTGTGACGTCCGCCAAGCGTAACAATGGGCACCTGGCCGGTATCGTGAACGAAAGTTGCGCTAAATTTGCAAAAAACACCGCCAGCACAACGAAATTGAGGCCACTGCCCCAGTCATGTTGCGAGGCTCAATCGATCGCAACGTGCAAACTGAGTGCATGTTGAGTTTCAGAACTCGCGGCAGCAGCAGCAGCCAATCACCATCACTGATCAGAGAGAGCAATCAATGGCGATCGATAACAGCTCCGCTTCTGGTTCGAGGAATCCCTACGGTGGCGGGCCAAGTACGGGGATAACGCTGCCGCCTTATTACCGGCCCACGCCGTCGGTGGCGAACGCCAACACCTTCTTCCCTGGCGTGGAAGAGCTAGGCAGCGACGAGATGCGCATCACGTTTGTGGGCAGTGCGCCGGTGCCGCCCACCCATCGGCAGGCGGGTACGTCGATCATGGTCGAGCTGGGCAACGGCAAGCGCTTCTTCTTCGATCTCGGCCCTGGCTGCCTGCGCAACATCGTCGCGATGCAGGTCCCACTCCAGCTGGTGAACGACATTTTCATCACCCACCTGCACGTCGATCACTACGGCGAGCTTCCCTACATCTACGCTTTTTCCCCCTGGATGGGGCGCTGGAAGCCGCTCCGCGTCACGGGCCCCTCCGGCCGCACGCCCAAGGATGGCCTCAAGGCCATGATCGAGGGGATGAAGGCGATGACCCACTGGCACACAGATAGCTTCAACCTCTTCCCAATCGGGGATGGCTATGAGGTCGATGTCAACGAGTTTGACTATCGCGATGATAACGGCATCTGCTATGAAGAAGATGGCGTTGTCATCAGGCACTGGCGTCGTGTCCACGGCAAAGACGGGGCCTCGGCCTATCGCCTCGACTGGAATGGCCTCTCCTTTGTCTTCACAGGTGATGGCCGACCTGATGAAAATACAGTGAGATACTCCCAGGGTGTTGACGTCTTCGTGTCTGAGCTGCAACCCGACACCATGAACATACAGGCCCTTAAGTTCGGCATTCCGCCACTCATGGGCCTTGTCCCAATTGATGTGGCGCATACGGTTCACTACGCAGCGGGCTATCTGTTCAAGCAGGTGCAGCCTCGCCTGGCGATGGCCACACACCTGAGCTACGACGAGGAATTGATCCCTGAAATTCTGGCGGGCGTGCGCACACACTGGGACGGCCTCTTCCAGTTCGGTGCCCCGGATGGCGTCGTCGTCAACGTCACCAAGAAGGCCATCTGGACCCGCAAGGCGGCGTTGCCCGAGTCGGCAAACTTCTCGCGAC
This sequence comes from Synechococcus sp. 1G10, assembly GCF_002252625.1. GTDB lineage: Bacteria > Cyanobacteriota > Cyanobacteriia > PCC-6307 > Cyanobiaceae > Regnicoccus_A. Next base: position 169,692 of record NZ_NQKW01000008.1, read on the forward strand.
CATCGGCCAAGGAGGCGATGGAACTATTCGACATCAGCCTGAACAAGACCACCGTGGACTTCCCGAATCCGAGACGCAGATTGTCGGATATCGAAGATCCAGAGACGCGGCGGGCACTGGAGATCGATCCGAAGAAGTATTATCCTCCGGATGTCTATCGCGAGCCCAATCCGAATTGGCCCAAGGATTTCAAGATCGACATCAAGAGTATTGTGAAAGATAAAATTGTAAAGAAGATTCAGTCAATCTTTTGGGGCAACGAGTAGCTATCACACGCCTCGAATGTGAACCTGAGCTGAACGGAGAACTGATCTCGGGCAGCTTCTCCCACTGGGATGGCCTGTTCGTGATTGGCGCTCTAGATGTGAGAGCGGTGAATGTAGTCAACGAAACCGCAGGGAATCGTGGCGCTGCCTTGCCTAGTTTTTGTGTTCCCGCAAGTCCCACAGCGCAACAGATGCTTGCGGGGTTGACGACTCCCAGTCAACTGCTACCGAAGGGCACCACATTCTCCAAACCCTGGCTAACGCGTAAAGCGCAGCAGAATGAGATCTACCGTAAGATCGAGATCGATCCCGAAAAGCACACTCCGACATTTGCTAAGAATGATCTGGCCCATAGTTGGCCGGAGGTTAAGATCAACGTTGAGGAGTTGATGAAACAGGCCAAAGGTGGGACTTGTGATGTTTGACCCTACGACAGCCATCCCGCTGACGATCCTCACCGGATTTCTCGGATCCGGTAAGACGACCTTATTGAATCGCATTCTCAACGGCAATCACGGGCTGCGCGTTGCCGTTCTCGTGAATGACTTTGGATCCATCAATATCGATGCCGAGCTCGTCGTTGGTGTGGAAAGTGATG
>NZ_NQKW01000036.1 GCF_002252625.1 Synechococcus sp. 1G10
CCAGGAGATGGCAGCAGACCGCGCCGGTGCTCACCAGAAGACCATCGGCGCCGACAAGAACTACGACACGAAAGGGTTCGTGGCCGAGATGCGGCGGCTGGGCGTGACGCCCCACGTGGCGCAGAACACCGCCCGCAGCGGTGGCTCAGCGATCGATGACCGCACCACCCGCCACGTGGGCTACGCCAAGTCGATCAATGCCCGCCGTGGCATCGAGAAGGTATTTGGCTGGATCAAGGCGTTCGGCGGGCTGCGCCAGTTCAAGCAGCGCGGCCAGGAAAACGTGAGCGCCGTGTTTGGGCTGCACGTGATCGCCTACAACCTGATCCGACTGGGCAACTTGCTCAGGCCCACCATGGCAGGAGCATGAGCCGCCAGTTGCCCAAAGGTGTGCTCAAGCGGCGGCAGTCGGGCCGCCAAAACAGCCCAAATGCGGCGAAATCGGGCTGTCTGAGCGCTTGAAACGACCCCATCTGACGAAATCACAGAGAAATCAGCTCGGAGTTGAGAAAATGCGGCTGCTTAGTCGGTTTTTCCGCAGACTCTTAATAGACAGGAGTGTGAGAGCTCAAAGAGCTGCGCTGGCCTGACGGAAAGGTTGAACATCGAAAATTGGAAGGCAGACCAAGGATCAAGGATCAACTGCAAGGCAAGACTTTGGGCACACGGGTGATAGCCTCACGAAGTAGCCGGCAGCAGCAATCAAGGCAGCATGGGAATCGACAAAAAGGCTGAGCTGAATCCACTGATCACGACAGACCCCTACGCAAGAGAACATCAGATCTTTCCGTGCCTATCTGCAGAACAAATAGTACGGGTCAAGCGGTTTGGCCAGCTTGAGAATCACAAGAAAGGGGAGGTTCTATTCGAAAGAGGGCAGAATAGCGTCGATTTCTTTGTGGTCTTGAAGGGATCAGTTGAAATCTACGAAAACCGACAAAGCGGGCCAAACGTGATCACCGTTCACCAGGAGAATCAATTCACAGGCGAACTCGATCTTTTCAACAAGCGAGACATTCTTGTTAGTGGCAGGATGGGAGAGGACGGGGAGGTCGTTCGCATCTGCCCGGTCTCATTTCGAAAACTAATCACAGCCGAGCCAGATATTGGTGAAATCATCACACGAGCCTTCATTCTAAGGCGAACGGCCTTCATCTCGCACGAGCAAGGCGGAGCGACTTTGCTGGATATCGGTGACAGTGCAGACGGTGTACGGATTGAACGGTTCCTTCGACGCAACGGCTACCCAGTATCTGTTCTTGATGAAGCGAGCTCCCCGGAGTTCCAGTCAACGCTCGATCGTCATGGTCTGTCGGTCGAGGACCTACCAGTCGTGCTTATCCACTTAAACGACCGCATGCTTTCAAAGCCCAGCAACTACATTCTGGCCCAAGCACTGGGCTTAGTGGAAGACTTCGATTGCAGCCGGGTGTATGACGTGGCAATCGTGGGCGGCGGCCCAGCTGGATTGTCCGCCGCAGTGTATGCGGCATCTGAAGGCCTATCTACCATTCTGCTGGAGTCAGAAGCTCCAGGAGGCCAAGCCAGCACGAGTTCAAAAATCGAGAACTACCTAGGTTTCCCAACGGGCATATCTGGCCAGGCGCTGGCTGGCAGAGCTCAAGTCCAGGCGATGAAGTTCGGGGCCACAATTGCGCTGCCGATCCGCGCGTCAGGACTGAATTGCTCAAAATATCCCTACGAGCTGCAGTTCTGTGAGCGAGATGAGGAGAGCCGAAGCCTGAAAGCCAAAGCCATAGTGGTTGCTACAGGAGCAACATACCGAACCCTGGACGTTGAGAATAATGGTGCTTTTGACAACTCAGGCATTTACTACTCGGCAACGGCAATGGAAGGAGATCTTTGCACAGATGAAGAGGTAGTCGTAGTCGGAGGTGGAAACTCAGCAGGTCAAGCAACGGTCTTCCTGTCATCTCAGGCACGGCACGTGCATCTGATCATCCGACGTGACAGCCTGAAAGAAACAATGTCAGACTACTTGATCGAGAGGATTCTCTCCTCAGATCGAATTACACTACATACTTACACGGAAATCATCAAGCTAGAAGGGGATGGCCATCTTGAGCAGATAACCTGGAATAATATCAGAACTGGTGAGACCGAAACGAAACAGATTCGCCACGTTTTTCTGATGATTGGAGCGATCCCCAATACCCGCTGGCTAAACGGATGCCTGCAGCTGGATAACAAGGGATTCATCCTGACGGGTGACCATGTGACTAGAGATCCAGCCAGCACATCATCCCGACCCACCATGATGCTTGAAACAAGCCAAGCCGGTGTCTTCGCTGTTGGCGATGTTCAGTCGGGATCGACCAAGCGGGTGGCCTCGGCCGTTGGGCTGGGAGCCATCTCAGTTAGCCACGTCCATGCCTTTCTGGCCGAGATGGCCGAAGCACTGGCAGAGTGAAGTGAGCCTGGAAATCCGTACAGCGAGGCTCCTCCCACCGAGGAAGCAGGGACAAACATGAAGCGAGAATGAGATTCTCAATACAATTGAATTCTCATCTATGCTATTGAGATTGACGATATTCAGGATATCCAGATGTCACCATACTGTCGGCAAACCAACCAGGACTTTAACTTTTGTTTCATTCCCTAGAGGGCCGAAGGGAGGGAGCCTATATTCACAGAACAATAGGCAGACTGCAAGCTTGCAAATATCAAGCTTGCCAGGAAACTTATCCATCAAATATAGACCTCACTAATGGCCAAAAAGATACTCGTTGTTCTGTCTGAATGGGGTTACTGGGGAGAAGAGCTTGTCGGACCTTACGATGTTTTGGCCAACGCCGGCTATACTTGTGATTTTATGACTGCGAAAGGCAGAAAGCCGCCGGCGCTGCCACCTAGCATGGACGAAACCTACGTAGACCCTCCACTCGGTGTCTGCGTTACCAGCGAACATTTTGCCAGGCGAACCAAAGAGATTAATGACTCAGCCTTGCTGAGTACACCAATCAGCCTGGAGGCCGAGCTGGCCTTTATGCCTTACTTCAACAGCCAGAATTTTGGCCACGAACTATTGAAGTTCCACGAGCTTCGCGAGGAGTTTTGGAAGAAGTTTGTTGATCCCTACGAAGCACTTCTGCTCCCTGGCGGCAGCGGCCCCATGGTTGACATGGTCAACAATGAGCGGCTTCACAACCTCATCTTGGGATATGTCAACCGCAACAAGCTCATTGCCGCTGAATGTTATTGCGTTACCTGCCTGGCTTTTGCAAGAGACTGGACGGACAGGAAGAGCATCATCTCCGGAAAGCATGTCACAGGTCATGCCCGCGAGTACGACTACAAGGACGGAACAGGTTTTGCTCAAATGTATGGATATGATGATCAGCCAATGGATACATCCGCAAATTTTGGGCCACCTTTCTATCCACTAGAATATATTCTGCGCGACGCGACAGCTCCTGACGGGATGTTCCATGGGGGGGTTGGACACTCTATTTCTACAATTCTTGATTTTCCATTCCTCACTGGCCGATCCACACAAGATTCCACACTTGTAGGCGAGGTAATGGTGAAGTGTCTTGAAGAAGGCCTGACCCGCTATGGCTGGTAAGGAGAATATTCATGCGAGGACACGAAGCAATTCTTCGGCAGTTTGAATGCAGTGGCTTCCGCCACATGTTCGGCAATCCAGGCACTGTTGAGCAAGGAATGCTAGACGCTATTTCAGAGATACCCAGCATTGAATATGTTTTAACGCTACAGGAGTCCATCGCCGTGTTATGTGCTGATGGATATGCAAGAGCGAGCCGCTCACCAGCTCTTGTGCAGATTCATTCGTCGCCAGGATTGGGGAACGCCATAGGCAACCTCTATCAAGCCAAGCGAGGGCAGTCTCCACTGGTGGTAATTGGTGGTGATGCGGGAATCCGCTATCAAGCCATGGACTCACAGATGGCGGCCGATCTGGTCGCGATGGCAGAACCGGTTACGAAGTGGTCGGCCATGGTGATGCACCCATCAAGCCTGCTTCGGATGGTGCGCCGAGCGATCAAAGTGGCCTCGACACCACCCTGTGGACCAGTCTATCTCTGCGTACCTCAGGACATTCTGAATGAAGAGATTACTGAACAAGTCTATGCTCAGAAGCCGCTCGTTTTCTGTTCACAGGCCAACCAAGCGACAATCGAGTCAATTATAGATTTAATCACCAAGGCAAAGAATCCAATCTTCCTTGTGGGTGATGGGGTGGCATGGAGCGAAGCCACTGACGAGTTGGTCACCCTGGCGGAAAGAGTAGGTGCACGCGTCTATGAAGCGGATGGTGGTGAAGTAAATTTTCCAGAGACACACCAACTCTACTTCGGCAGCACAGGGCACATGTTTGGCGACTATAGCCTGAAGATCACTACTGACTGTGACTTTTGCTTGGCGATAGGCTGCTATCTACTGCCGGAGGTATTTCCCCACTTGGGAGACATCTTCAGTGCAGGCACAAAAGTCGTTCATATTGACGCCAATCCCGACAATATTGCAAAAAACCATCGAGTTGATCATGGAATTGTCGGAGATCCCAAGGGGGTGATCAATCAGATAATCGTTGCACTCGACAAGTATGGAGAAGTCGCTGGCTTTGACGACATCAGTGCTTTCAACCACGAAAAGCGAAAAGCTCAGCCCGACACTGTTGAATCAATCTATAGCGTCGATCTTTCTGTGCCAGATTCCGAATACGACTCTGGACGCAAGTACATGGCATCAGGCTATTTCTTCCAAAAGCTTGGCGAGCTCTGCCCAGAAAATACAATAATCTTTGATGAGGCTCTAACCAACTCACCGCCGATCACCAAATACATACCAGCCGACAAGCTCGGCTGCAAACTCTGGACTAGAGGAGGATCACTGGGCTCAGGATTCCCAGGAGCGATCGGAATAAAGCTCGCCAAGCCAGAGAGTGAGGTAATAGGAGTATCTGGCGACGGTGGATGCATGTATACCATCCAATGCCTATGGACCGCAGCCAGGCATTCTGTTGCCGCCAAGTTTATAGTCTGCCAGAATCGATCCTACCGGCTACTCCAAGCGAATATCAAGCAGTTCTGGATGTCCCAAGGGATCAACGAACACAGTTATCCACTTTGCTTTGATTTATCACGACCAGAGATTTCCTTTGAAGACTTGGCCAAAGGAATGGGCGTAGAAGCCGAGCGAGTATGGAAGCCATCCCAAGTGTCTTCCGCCATTCAACGACTCCTTAACTCAGAGAGACCTTATCTGATTAACCTTGTACTAGAAGGAGATGTCCACCCAGAATTGATTGGCGTACACTGCGGACAATAAGTTCCTTCATCCCCACCTCCCCCTCCCCCGACTGCAGCCCCACTCCATTCCAAGTGAATGGAAAGAGTTAATCCATCAACTAGACTAAAACCCTTCGACAATCACATTCATGTTCACCCATCCCGAGATTTGGTCCTTTGCATCGGCATGGTATCAGTTGCTCGACATCCATGCCCCTTTGGAGTGCTATCGCTGCCTACTCGCGGACGACGTGAAGCTCATTTTCCCTGAAGCAACAGTAGAACGCTTCGAGGGCTATGCAAACTGGTACCAAAAGGTTGTGGACATCTTTTTTGATGAGCAGCATACCCTTAAAGTCGCCGATATCACATCACAGTCCGAAGACAGTTGCGAGGTTCACGTAGTCGTTAATTGGAAGGCCAGTGTTTGGAGCCCACCACAAGCCAAGAGCACTCGATTGATGATGGATGCCGATCAGACATGGAAGATAAAGAGGATATCTACAGGCCTTGCTATCTCTGAATACATTGTGAATGAAATGACCTATGAGCCAGGATCATGCAAGCTTTGATTTAAGGTTCACATCACACTAGACGGCCTTGGGCCATCCTTATTCACTGACAACGGAATCCGCCTAACATGAAGAATGTACCCAACACAGCCCTTGGTGATATGTACAGAAAACATATCGAGCTGATTCTCGCAAAGGATATCCAAGGCTTGCTCATGCAGTACGCCGATGATGCTCTTTTGATTTCCAGTTTCGAGAAGACTCCAAAGTATTTCCAAGGCAAAGACCAATTACTCAAGCACTTTGAGGGTATTTTGGGCATTGAAGGACTTGAAACCGAAATTGCATTTTGGGCAGAAACAGAAAACCCCAAGACTCTCATGATTGTAGAAGCGATTACCCTCAAAGCTCCAGAAGGAGAGGCGAAGATGAGATTTGCAGATAGCTGGGTCTTGGATGATGAAGACCGAATTAAGATACATTTTGCGGGAATGACTCAGTATCCCGATGGCACTGTCGCCTGAGAGCAACCAATGTTACAAGTCGTCTCACAACTAGCGATTACTTGCAAAGATCAGGCAATCACTGAAGCTTGGTACTGCAGAAACTTTGGATTCAGGCGAGCTCGTATCGCTCGACTGCCCGATGGGAAGGAGATCATCTTTCTAAAGATGAGTGATTCAGCATTTTATCTAGAATTATTTTGGGCAGATCGAGAAAGTCCGGTCCCAGTCGCCGAGAACGACGGACATACATTCCCAGGATTTCGACATTTGGCCTTCAAGGTCAACGATGTTGATGAAAAGCTGGCATCGATCGAACAGGTTGACATCACATTGGGGCCGCTAGACTTCGATGAATACATACCAGGCTGGAGAACTGTGTGGATTCGAGATCCCGATGGAAGGATCATTGAGATCAGCCAGGGATTCTGTGACGAATAGTCGATAGGCAAGGCATGCGAAGCGCGGCCTAAAGTCGCTTGAGCGTCATTAACGTAATATCATCGGACTGCTCCGCTCCTCTGACGTGCTCATTGACATTGGCGGTCACTAGTTCGGTGATTTCTTGAGCTGATAGCCCTGCTCGGTTGGCGAGGGTCGCAAGAAGTTGATCCTCACCAAACTTCCCGTGGCTGGCATTCATGGCCTCAGTAACACCATCAGAATAGATAAAGAAAATATCACCTCTGGCAAGCGTTAGCTGATTCGAGCCAAAGTATGCGTCCTCAAAGATACCAAGGGGCTGGCCACCAGGCGGAAGATATTCCGCCTCACCGGTAGATTTCAGAAGAACAGGAGGATTGTGACCGGCAAGAGCATAGTTGACACTTCCTGAACAAGAATCATACAAGGCAAGTACGACGGTGATAAACAGCATGGCCTTATTGCTGGGACATAGCTGTTTATTGGTCAAGGAAAGAATCTCAACGGGATCGAAGCGATCAATCGCTACAGCACGAATCAGGGTACGTGTCACTGCCATGAAAAGACCGGCAGCAACTCCTTTATCCGCTACATCGCCAACCAAAAAGCAGAGGCGGCCGTCAGAGAGGTAGAAGAAGTCGTATAGATCTCCGCTGACCTCATACGCAGGATTGAGTTGAGCGTAGAGATCAAAGGGATGATCTGCATCAGGTTTTGGGAAGTCAGTCGATAATAAGCCCTCCTGCATCTCACGAGCCAAGTCAAGGTCCCGTTGCAGCTGAGCTCGCTTAACTGCTACTTCATTGAATTCGATTCGCACCAATGAGGCTGCTACAAGTGAAGAAAAGTATTCGACCATCTCTTCGTCGCGGCAACTAAAGTGCTTACGGCCAATTGGATTGAGAAACTCGATTACACCAATACAACGATCTCCATCCAGGAGGGGAGCCGCCAGCAAAGCTCGTGTCACCCATCCAGTCTTCTTGTCAACAGAAGAGTAAAAGCGCGGATCATTCTGGACATCATCAACTCTCACCAAGTGCTTCTCTGACATGGCTATGCCAACAAGGCCACAGCCATGTGGAATCCTCAATTCACCAAGCTGAGGAGAGCTTGTGCCCTGAGCAGAATGAATAACGAGCTCGCCAGAGAGGGGATCGGGAAGAAAGATTGAACAAGCCTCGGCTTGAATCCAAGGGCGACTCTTTTCCAGAATCATCAGTAGCAGCTGATCCAACTTGGGTTCTCGGCCAATCTCAGCGGCAAGGTGAAAGAGTTCACCAGAGTCAGCGTGTGACTGGCCAAAAGAATTCACCAGCAAAAGACGATAAAGCGTGAATCATCCTAGTGGATTGCAGGTGAGACTCGCCCCAGCTACTGAGAGATTCGTGAAAGGCGGAGGACCGGCGACTGCCGAACAACAGAACTGCGTGCAGACAGCCAGCTGGAGTGCCTGTTTCCCGGTATCCGTTGACTGAGGGTAAAAGACTGACTTCGCTTGACACAAGGCAGACCCTGTCGCGATGGGTGGCCAGTCACCCTTTGCTAGCTGCCTCTCAGTGAAGCATCCTGGACTGCCATCTCACTGAGCCTTATGCCCTACGGGGCGGGTGGGTTCAGGCTCGGACCCGGCATCCATGGTGGTGAACGGCTCCATTCCTCCACCACGAACTCCAACACAGCACGGCGATTCTGTTTGAGGCTGGTGGTCACCGTGAGCAGGCGAGTTTGGCGGAGAACACTCTGCAGGGACTGGAGCCTGGGGTGTATTTGCGGTGGAGCACCGCCGGCCTGAGCGGCCGTACTGCGGCCCTGCTTCGACGGCGTCACGATAGGGTCGTAAAGAGAATCATCTCACCTTTCTGATGCCCAGATCACGCAGCAACTGAAGGCGCACCTGGAACACCTGATGGATCGGCACCATAAGCGAGTGCGGCTGCTGGCAGCTGACCATTATATTCCGCCAGCGATGCCAGTTGAACCAGCAGTGTCTCAACGTGAATCACGTCCTTCAGGCGAATCTCCGCCTCGTCTACTCCTTCGGGGAGGCAGCGCCTACGGCCGCTGGTCCAGGCAGGACCTGACAGAGGCAACAGCTGATGGAGTTGTTGGCGATGGAATGAAGCCATCCATTGTTCAGGGCTTCGAAGATGGCAAAGGCATCACATCAGCCGGCCATTACTCACGACTCAGGGAGACCCATGAGACCACTACGTTTGGCACAGATCTGGAGTTAAGCTTTGCAACAAGAGCATGAATATAAAGGAGGGAGTCAGAAGGGCTACTCGATTCTTGCATTATATTAGTGAGTCCAACAAATCCTAACGGTCTCATTCAGCTCGGTTTTTGCTCGCTCACTTTAGATTTTAGATCACACCGCACTAAAGGGTCGACAGTCCCAACATAGCTTGAAAAACGTCATGAACACGCTTGACTTCAGCTTTTCCGATCTTGTTTCTGGATACGTGGAAGCTTATGACCCGGGTTCAAGAGTAATCACACTGGTGACTTCAGACGGCAGGCCATACACTGCATCCCTAACAGACAACACCTACGCCAAGCAAACAAGGAATCTGCATGAAGGATGGATGGACCGCAGTGGCCAGCTTGATGAGCTACTGGTCAAGGGTCAATTAGTGTTCCTGTATGGCACATTCTTCCCGGAGGAGGAAATCAGTTTTGAGGTCAACTATCTTGTCTTTGCATCTGAAGATGTCACCAATTTCAGGTACAAAGAAAAAGATTGGTGGATTCACCAGATTGACTCGATTGCCACCTGCTACCTAAAGTGGCAATTTGACTTTCCCGGCAAAACTATTGACTACAAGAATTACCGCACCTTGATTAACTTGTCTGGAGCCAAGGCAGAGTGTGACTTCTTGCAAGAGACTGACACAATATCCAGAATGATCTATGGCATGGCATCGGCTTATATGCTGACCGGCAAAGACGAATATCTTGAGGCAGCAGACAAAGGCACTGAGTATCTGCGCGAAAAAATGCGCTTCGTTGATTCCGACACCGATATGATTTATTGGTATCATGGTATCAAGGTAGGCGTTGAGGGACAAGAGCAGAAGCTGTTGGTCTCCGAATTTGGCGATGACTATGACTCGATTCCTGCCTACGAGCAGATCTATGCATTGGCAGGGCCTGTCCAGACTTACAGAATCACGGGGGATCCGAGGATTCTGGCTGACGCCGAAAAAACCATCGACTTATTTGATACGCACTACAAGGATTCTGACAAAGGAGGCTACTATTCACACATTCATGCAGTTACTCTTAGCGCTCACGAAGAATCATTAGGGAGAAACAAGGCCAAGAAGAATTGGAACTCGGTTGGAGACCACGCCCCTGCCTACCTCATAAATCTGTGGCTGGCAACAAAAAGTGAGCGATATCTTAAAATGCTTGAAGATACTTTTGACACCATAACTACTCATTTCCCTGATTACGAAGAAAGCCCTTTTGTTCAAGAGAAGTTTTATGATGACTGGTCCAAGGACCAGACTTGGGGCTGGCAGCAAAACAGGGCAGTAGTTGGTCACAATCTCAAGATCGCTTGGAACTTGATGCGCTTTCAAGCTGTTACTCCCAAGCCTGAATACCAAGAGTTGGCTGAGAAGATTGCGGGTTTGATGCCGAATGTTGGATACGATAAACAACGCTTTGGCTGGTATGACGTCGTCGAGAGGACTCTTAAGCCAGGCCATAAGTTTTATCGCTATGCTTGGCATGATCGGAAGGCTTGGTGGCAACAAGAGCAGGGTATTCTTGCCTATCTGATCCTTCAAGGCCATTTTTCATCCAATGAAGCCTACAAGAAGTATGCTGACGAATCAGCCACCTTTTACAATGCTTTCTTTCTAGATCACAACGATGGGGCAGTATACTTCAATGTTCTGGCTAACGGCGTGCCATACCTACTTGGAACTGAGCGGTTCAAAGGGAGTCACTCCATGAGCGCCTATCACTCTACTGAGCTCTGCTTTCTATCAACTGTCTATATCGACCTAATGATCAGCAAGCGCCCACTTGATCTTTACTTCAAGCCTATGCCAAACGGATTCCAAGACCGTCAACTTCATGTCTCCCCCGACATGCTTCCCCATGGCAGCGTCACAATCACGGCTTGCGAAATTGACGGAATTGAACACACTGATTATGATGCCGAAAAGCTAGTTGTAACACTGCCTTCAAGCAACGTCAGTCTGCGGGTCAAAGTCACTCTCACCCCAACTCTGTAATCTCATGACACTCGACCTTGCTCGAAGTAGCCTTAATGGGTGGCAAGTTGTTACCATTACTGGACAGATTGACTCCAAAACAGTGAGTCTGCTGAGAGATTTTTTGGCAAAGGAAGTTAAAATCGATGAACCCTTAGCATTAGAGCTCAGTGGGGTTCCCTTCATGTCGAGCGCGGGACTTCGTACCATGCTCACCTTGGAGCGTCAGACAAAGAGTCACGGTGTGGACTTAGCGCTGCTGGGCCTTCGCAGTGAAATCGCAGACACCATGAAAGTTACTGGATTTTATCAGTACTTCACGAACTATGAGTCCGCCAGCAGCCTGCCATCTAAGTCAGAACCTTCAACATGATTGAACGCATTGACGGCTTACCCACCAACATCATCAACGGCTATAAGGTTAGGCCTGGCAAGCCCCTTCCTTTCGGAGTTTCGCATGTACCAAACGGCCTAAACTTTTCCGCCTATACCTCAGCTGGAACAGGCTGCACATTAGTACTATTCAGCCGCGGCGTACTTGAGCCCTTCGCAGAAATCGAGTTCCCAAAGAGCTATCGCATTGGCGATGTCTTTTGTATGATCGTCTTCGATCTTGATTATGAAGACTTAGAATATGGATATCGCATTGATGGGCCGTTTCAGCCTGAAGCGGGCCATCGCTTCAATAAGGAGTGCATCTTGATGGATCCTTATACCAAGCTGGTTTCAGGGCGTGATGTTTGGGGAGAGGAACCAGACTGGAATGCTCAGATCTATCACTATCGTTCACGTGTTTCTTTTGACGACTTTGACTGGGAAGACGACTCTCCTTTGGAGTTTCCGCCAGAAGACTTGTTGATTTATGAGGCTCATGTACGAGGCTTCACAAAGTCCGCGAGTGCGAAGGTCGCTCACCCTGGCACCTATGCTGGCTTGGCAGAAAAGATACCATACTTGAAGCGCTTGGGCATCAATGCAATTGAACTGATGCCTATTTTCGAATTCGATGAGTTTGAAAATTCGCGCATTCATCCTGAAACTGGCGAGAAACTCTATAATTACTGGGGATACAGTACCCTGGGATTCTTTGCACCCAAAGCAGCCTACGCGGCTACTGGCAGACACGGAATGCAAGTAGACGAGCTTAAGCAGTTAGTCAAAAACTTGCATTCCAATGGAATTGAGGTCATACTAGACGTTGTTTTTAACCATACTGCCGAGGGGAATGAGAATGGGCCGACACTATCTTTCAAGGGATTAGACAATAAGACTTATTATATGCTGACTCCAGAAGGATATTATTTTAATTTCAGCGGCACTGGCAATACTTTAAACTGCAACAATCCAATTGTTCGCTCCCTTGTCCTGGACTGTCTCAGATACTGGGCATCTGAGTATCACATTGATGGCTTTAGGTTTGACTTGGCTTCCATTTTGGGACGCGATCCCTTGGGCTATCCACTCTCAAATCCGCCTCTGCTTGAGTCCCTGGCTTTTGATCCGATCCTATCCGCCTGTAAGTTGATTGCCGAGGCATGGGATGCTGGCGGGCTCTATCAGGTAGGAAGTTTTCCAGCCTTCGGACGATGGTCGGAATGGAATGGTAAATACCGCGATTGCCTCAGGAAGTTTCTCAAAGGCGATGCAGCGCAGGTGGGGGAGCTTGCTCAGCGCGTTCAAGGATCTCCCGATCTCTACCAATCCAGCGGCCGTACTCCAGCCACCTCAATCAACTTCATCACCTGCCATGACGGCTTCACACTCGCCGATCTGACGTCCTTCAACGAAAAGCACAATAGTTCCAATGGAGAAGACAATCGAGATGGAGGGAATGATAACCACAGCTGGAATTGTGGGGCTGAGGGCTGGACTGATAATGCCGGAATACTTGCTCTTCGCCAGAAGCAAATGATGAATGCATTTGCTCTTTTGCTTACCTCACGTGGGGTACCGATGTTTGTGATGGGTGATGAATTTGGACGATCTCAACAAGGCAATAACAACGCTTATTGCCTTGATTCTTCACTCAGCTGGGTAGACTGGTTGCAGCTAAAGGCCAATCATCAACTGTTCGACTTCGTTACGTCGCTGATTGCTTTTCGAAAATCCCATCCTTGCCTCCGTGTCAATAAGTTTGATACGACCATAACGACAATAGGACTGCCATCAAGTAGCTTTCATGGAACTTCGGCGTGGTCTCCTGATTGGAGCCAAGAGTCCAGACAGCTAGCCTGGATGTTTTGTCTAGATGGGATCGGAACGGGGAACTCAGACGTTGATCTTGTTTATGTGATTGCAAACATGGCTCCCTCAACCTCTTGGTTCAGCTGTCCGGAGCTTCCAAATGGCCTACGTTGGTGCGTGGCCTTTAACACCGGAGATCCTGCGGGCCCTGTTCTCAAGCATGAAGCAACAGTAGACAAGCATGGGCTGCTTGTCGGCGAGCGATCCGTGATTATCATGACAGCATAAAGGCAATTGCCGCAGCAACCCTTCGCCCCAACACGAGCTTCTCAAAAAATGACACTGAACATCACCACCGAGACCTTGACTTCCCATGTTTCGCTTTTCTTAGAAGGGGAAGTTGATACCACTTCGGCACCTCAGCTCCTCCAAACACTTACAGAAATTGGTTTGGCTGAGCTTGCAGAGCTGAGGATTCACGCAATGAGTCTCACATTCATGAGCAGTGCAGGCTTGCGAGCACTTGTCTATGCCAAGCAAAAGATGCCGCACAGCTCACGTCTGATCTTCGTTGGCGGAAGCGCCGATATTCAGGAGGTCATCACACGTACTGGCCTAGGTAACGCCGTGATGCTGGTGGAAACTGTAGACGATATCCCCTAAATGGAGACCCAAGGAAGCAGACACCTAATTGGCAGAATTGAAAGATCTGCAACTTCAGAGCATTGGGATATCTTGCTCCAGTTTGTCAAGGAGCAAGTTCAAGACCATGTCAAAGATTCCCGAAAGTCATATGGAATCACGCTTGCTGTCGAGGAATTGCTATCGAATATCATGCGAGACTCCAGCATCAGCAACCTTAAGCCAGGCCCTTCCATTATACAGATAGCCTGCTGGCGGAATATGGAATCTGGCCAAAACCGCTTTGAACTACAAGTCAGCGATGATGCGGCTCCCTTTGACCCTAAGCTTGAATCTGTTCCAACATCACTACCAGATACACCTATTGAAAATCGCAAGATTGGCGGACTAGGACTTTTCCTAATCAAATCATCGGTTGACGAGGCAACATACAGCTACCAACATGGGCGCAACACGTATCGGCTTATCTCCAATCTCGACTGAGCATTTTCTCTGGGTACCGTCTCATAGCTGAGGCCTAAATCCGTATGACTGCTGCTTAAGAAATCTATGCTTCACATCAATCCACTAAAGATCCTACCTCTATCGATCAAATGCAGCTCATTTGAGCGGCGATCAGGGCGATTATCGCTGTAGTGCACCCCAATGCTCTGGCTCAAAGGCTTGAGCCACTCACATGAGTAATCCCATGGGCACCCGTAGCGAGATCCACAATGAAACGGTGAAGGCCATTGAAGGTGGCTCGGTAGGTGATGGCCGGTGGGTTGCCATGACTGGTGAGATGTCCATACCGCTTGAGATCTTCCAATCGGCAATCGAAAACGGATGGGTTGGGAGTTGGCGTGTAACTCATACCATAGCCATCAAGCTCATAATCGGCGAAAACGAGGAGCCAGGGACTACGATTGGCCACATATTTGTACTCGTAAACAACATCCTGCTTCAGTTCGACAAACTTCTCATAACGATCAAGGGCCAGCCTGGTCATCAGATTCTCTGGAGCAGCAGTCTGCCAAGCTACAAGGGGAGAATCAAAACTTCCCACCAGGGACATTTCGTGCACTCCCAGACATGGTCGGAACACCACCTGGCGGCTCACACTGGTGATTGAAAACACATCGGAGCCGCGATCGTAGTGGATCACCGCCTCACAATCCTCCGACACCTCGAAGCAGATATTGGACTCACTGGGTTTGCCGTGCCAACCCACTCCACGCAACTCAGAAGACCAGCCTGAGATTGGATCCAACCAGCAACCCAATCCCATCGTGTCGAGGAACAACTCTGCTCCGATTCCGAAGTTGATGGCGTGAATCCCGCTGGACATGAACACGGCAAGTTCAAGAATGTCGGGATTGCTGGTTGGCCGCATCCAGCGCTCATGCTCGGTTGGGTCGAAGGAACGATCCGCGAAAATGGTTCCCAGAACCTGAATGGAGTCGCAGCGGTTTATGAATGTGGCCGCACCTCCCTGCAGGGGAATGATCTCAACAGACCAGCCAGCCGAAGGGTTGTGCTCTACCTTCAGGGTGAACAGGCCATCTTCCGTTACCCTCACTGTGGGAGCCGAGTGCATGGCCGTGCCTTGACTGCTCCCGAAACCAGTCCCTTTCACGAGTTCAAGGCGCGTGGACACCGGCACGATGGGATTCATGGCGCCGAAGCCCTGATCTTCATCTCCATTGCAGGAGATCAGGAACTGATACACACCATCCTGGCGAAAGTCGATACCGCCTTTGGTTGTCAGCGGCACGTCGATCGTCCAGCAATCCGGTTCTGTAGCCCGGAATTGGCGATCCTCACCTCGCTCATTGAACTTCTCGAAAATCGAGGAGCCATCCCAAGGAAAACCATTCAGCTCCAGACTTCCGATGACCATGACAGGAGTCACGCCTGTGGAACCCGATTCCAAGTTCAGGCGCATGCGAAGGGGGTCGAAAATAATCCACACAGGGCCACTGTTGCTGACAGCTAATGTGAAGTTGTCAGACCGAGTTCCCTCGGCGTCAATGGTGCAGTCCCAGCCACCCTGCGTCACAGCCAGTGCCTTCACAGGCCTGTGCGAGTTATGATTTAGCACGAGCCGGAAACTATACTGGCCATCACCATGGCGCCCTCCGCGGGACGACAGGGCGACCTCGGACCTCCAGACACACTGATCAGGAATCCAGGTCATGTCATTGAGAGAATCAAAGGGATTCCATCGCCATCGCCTATGGTGCACAGTCCCCAGCAAGCTGACACTTTCGATCGAACTGGCGAACAGATGCGCCTGCGCATGCGCCGGGAAGGAGTGGGACATTGATCCAGCTCAACTGATACAGAATAGGTATTGACTATAGGGCACCTCGAATAATCGGTTAAATCGGCGGCAACAAGAAAGCAGGAACCAACTCAGCCCGGCATGCCACGGCTACACCAAGGGCCATATCGCACA
>NZ_NQKW01000037.1 GCF_002252625.1 Synechococcus sp. 1G10
TCAGGTCCTGCACCTGACGACCCAGGGTGATCTCCTGCTCATGGGTCAGCAGCGGCACGCGGCCGATGTCGCGCAGGTAGGAGCGCACCAGGTCGCCATCGACCGGCGGGAGAGTGCGAACTGCAATGGGGGCCTGGCGTGCTTCGACCTCGGGAGCCGCCTGGAGGGCGGCTGGACGGGTGGAGAGGGCGGTGACCACGACGAGGGACTTCTGACGATGTGTGAAGCCTAACCTAAAGAAGTGTGAAGGTCCTCTCAGGAAAGGCTTGGGTTCCGCAGGCCCAGCCCGTTCGCCCGCTGCGGCCCAGATCGCTCAGGCCGGCAGTCCCACGTGGTTGAGCAGCCAGGACGCCGTTTTCAGATAAATC
Source organism: Synechococcus sp. 1G10 (assembly GCF_002252625.1). Lineage (GTDB taxonomy): Bacteria > Cyanobacteriota > Cyanobacteriia > PCC-6307 > Cyanobiaceae > Regnicoccus_A. The sequence continues at coordinate 369 of NZ_NQKW01000037.1, forward strand.
AGTACCCCGGCCACGTCGGTGGCGGTGGTGATGAACGGCGCCGACATCAGGGCCGGATCCAGGCCCAACCGGTCAAACAGCAGCGGCAACGAGGCGCCGGCAGTGGCCGCCAGGGTGGTGATGCAGACCAGGCTGATGCCGGCGGCTGTGGCCACCAGGATCCCGCCCCCCACCTGCCAGGCCCAGGGCACCACCACGATCACCAGCAGCAGACCAAGCAGCAATCCTGAGAGCGCCTCCCGCCCCACCGTGCGCCCCACCCCCAGGGCCTGGATGCGCTGGGTGCTCAGGCCGCGAATCACCACCGTGGAGCTCTGGGCACCCACGTTGCCGCCGGTGCCGATCAGCAGCGGGATGAAGGCCGCCAGCCGCACCACCTCCTTGAGCACCCCTTCCTCTGAAGCGATCACCGCCGAGGTTCCGGTATTGGCAACGAGCAGCACCAGCAGCCACACCACCCGGCGGCGAGCCACTGTGAACAGGTTGCTCTGGAAGTAGTCGTCCTCATCACCGGCTTGCACGGCGCCGGCGGCGTAGAGGTCGCGGGTGGCCTCCTGCTGGATCACGTCGATCACGTCGTCGACGGTGACGATCCCCACCAGGCGCTGCTCCAGATCCACCACCGGCACGGCCAGAAAGTCGTAGCGCTGGATGATGCGGGCCACCTCCTCCTGATCGGCCGTGGTGGTCACGTTGACCACCTCCTTTGTCATCACATCGCCGATGCGATCCTCCGGATCGGCCATGACCAGATCGCGCAGCGACAGGATGCCGGTGAGATGGCGGGAGGCGTCGGTTACGTAGAGGCTGTAGACGGTTTCGGTGTCGCGGGCGCGGCGACGGACGATGTCGAGGGCCTGGGCGGCGCTGTGGAACTCCTTGAGATCGATGAATTCGGTCGTCATCAGACGGCCGGCGGTTTCGGGCTGATAGCCCAGCAACTGGGCGGTGACGCGCCGCTCGGCCGGGCTCAGCTCCACCAGCAGCCGGCGCACCACCTTGGCGGGCAACTCATCGAACAGCCGCACCCGATCATCGGGCGACATCTGCTCCACCAGCTCCAGCACCTCACCGGAGCGAAGCCGCTCCAGCAGCAATTGCTGCACCGGCGGATCGAGGTACTCATAAACCTCGATTGCCTCGTCCTTGGCTAGCAGGCGGAACGCAAGGGCCTGCAAGGTCTGCGGCAGGGCGCCGATCGCCTCGGCGCAGTCGACCGGCTGGACCGGCTCCAGCAGCAGCTTGACGCCGGCGTAATTGCCAGCGGTGAGCAGCGCCTCCAACTGCCGCGCCACCACTTCGGCCACGGGCAGCCGGCCATTGCTGACCACCCCTGCGGAGGTGGCGCCACTGCCGCTGGTTCCCTCGCTCATCGGCCTGAAGGATCGCGGCAATCCGAGTGTATGGGCGAAGGCCCATCACAGCGACATCGCCCGCCTAGGGTCCAGCCAACTGAGGATTTTTCATGGCTGTCAATGTGTCGGATGTGGTGGTGCGCAGCGCCAGCGGCGCGGAGAAAACTCTGGGTGACTACAGCGGCTCCGTGCTGCTGATCGTGAACGTGGCCAGCCGTTGCGGCTTCACCCGCCAGTACGCCGGACTGCAGAAGCTGCAGGACAGCTACGGACCCGGTGGTCTCAAGGTGCTGGGTTTTCCCTGCAACGACTTCGGTGCCCAGGAACCCGGCACGCTGGCCGAGATTCAGCAGTTCTGCTCCACCACCTACGGCGCCAGCTTCGAGCTGTTCGACAAGGTGCACGCCAAGGGCACCAAGACCGCTCCCTATGACGTGCTCACCACCGTGGAGCCGGCCGGCGATGTGGAGTGGAACTTCGAGAAATTCCTGGTGGGCAAGGACGGCACCGTGGTGGGCCGGTTCAAGAGCGCCGTGGCCCCCGACGCCGCCGAGCTCACGTCCGCGATCGAGGCGGCCCTGGCGGCCTGAGCGAGGCACCCCGCCGGCGGCGGTGCCAGTGGCGCAGGCGCGGCAGGAGCCAGAGGCTCAGCCCGTATCCCAGCGCCGCCGCAGTCAGACCCAGCACAAGGCTGAGGGCGGCCTGACCCAGGGCCGCCCAGCCATCCCCACGCCGCTGCAACTCCACCAGGTCCAGCATCCAGGAGCTGAAGGTGGTGAGCGAGCCGCAGAAACCGATCCCCAGCAGGAGCAGCAGCGGAGTGCGCCAGGGGATCGGGCCCGCCAGGACTCCCAGCAGCAGCGACCCGGCCAGATTCACCAACAGGTGAGCAGCGGCCGTGCCGTCCATGCCACCGCCCAGCCCTGGGGCCAGTCGGACTCCTGCCTGCCAGCGCAACAGGGCACCGGGGATAGCGCCGGCACCCACCAGCGCCAGTTCCCGGAGTTCGAAGCGCAGCCGACGCCCCCGCAGCGGATCCGGGCCGCTCATCGGCCCCCCAGCCGCAGTCCCAGATCCAGCGCCAGCGCCCCCGCCAGCACCGATCCCACCGCCAGCACGAGCGCCTCACGGCGGTGGCCCCGCTGCACGGTCTGAAGCACCTCCACCATCAGGGTGGAAAAGGTGCTGAGGCTGCCCAGGAAGCCGGTGGCCAGCAGCAGCGGCAAGCCGTTACCAGCCAGGCCGCAGCGGCGGTCCAGGGCCACCAGCAGCCCAAGGGCGAACGAGGCGGACAGGTTCACCAAAAAAGTGGCCCAGTGCCTGCGGGGCAGAAGAGGTTCGAAATGGTTCACCAGCCTCAGCCGCAGCCAGCTGCCGGGCACTGCCCCGCACGCCACCAGCAGGGCATCCCTCACCCGGGAAGCCAGCCGCGGCAGGGACCAGCACCAGCACCGTGGAGGCTGGTCTGGGTCTGCACCTGCAGCCAGCGACGGCCGTCCGGCTCACTCCAGCTGCGCAGCAGCCGCAGCGGTTCGCCCCGCTCCAGGCGGATCAGGCAGGGGGCCCGGTGATGGGGAGAGCAACGCAAGGACAGGTCGGCTGCCAAAAGCCCATCGGCCAACAGGGGCTCCTGACCCTGGCGACGGCGCAACTCGGGGGTCCGTCGTTCGCCGCCCCCGGCAGGCAGGGCGGCCGGGGCGATCAGAGCGAAGCCGAGAAGCCAGATCCAGCGCCAGTCCATCAGATGTCGAGCTGGGCGAAATCGAGTTCGGCGCTGTGGGTTTCGATGAATTCGCGGCGAGGGGCCACTTTGTCGCCCATCAGAATCGTGAAGATGCGATCGGCCTCGGCGGCGTCTTCAATTTCCACCCGTTTCATCGTGCGGGTGGTGGGGTCCATCGTGGTTTCCCACAATTGCTTGGGCATCATCTCGCCGAGGCCCTTGAAGCGCTGGATCGTGTAATTCGCCTTCTCACCGAAACCCTCGAGAGTTTTCCTGAGATCCTGCTCGTTATAGCAATAGGTGTGATTCTTGCCGCGCTCCACCTTGTAGAGCGGCGGGCAGGCGATGTAGATATAGCCGCCTTCCAGCAACGTTTTCTGATAGCGATAGAAGAAGGTGAGCAATAGCGTCCGGATATGTGCGCCATCCACATCCGCGTCGGTCATGATCACGATGCGGTGATAGCGAAGCGCCGAAAGGTTGAACTCCTCGCCCTTGATCCCCAGTCCAAGGCCCGTGATCAGGGCCTGAATCTCAGTGTTTTTATAGATCTTGGCGTCGTCGGTTTTCTCGATGTTGAGGATCTTGCCGCGCAAGGGCAGGATCGCCTGGAAGCGCCGATCACGCCCCTGCTTGGCGGAGCCTCCAGCCGAATCACCCTCCACGATGTAGATCTCCGATTCGGAGGGATCGCGGGAGCTGCAGTCAGCCAGCTTGCCGGGCAGGGTGGAACTCTCCAGAACCGACTTGCGTCGCACCAACTCCCGGGCGCGGCGGGCCGCTTCAGCCGCATTGAAGGCCTGGATGGCCTTCTCGAGGATCAGGTCGATCACCTGGGGATGGAATTCGAGGAATTCCCCGAGGGCCTCACCAACCACTGAATCGACGATGCCACGCACCTCGGTGTTGCCGAGTTTGGTCTTGGTCTGACCTTCGAACTCGGGATCCGGCACCTTCACCGAAAGCACGGCCGTGAGGCCTTCGCGGATGTTCTCACCAGCGAGATTGGAATCAGCGTCCTTGCGCTTGCCCCGCTTCTTGGCAAAGGTGTTGAGGGTGCGGGTGAGCACCGTTTTCAGGCCCTCGATGTGGGTGCCTCCGTCGACGGTGCGGATGTTGTTGGCGAAACCGAGAATGCTGTCGGAGTAAGCGTCCACGCACCACTGCAGAGCCGCTTCCACCTGCACGCCATCCTTGGATGCGTTGACATAGATGATGTCGGGATGGAGCGGATCCTTGCCCGCATTCATGTAAGTGACGTACTCGCGGATGCCGCCTTCGTAGTGGTAGACCTCCTCATGGGGTGCGCCATCGGCGCCCTTGGCCGCCTCGCGTTCGTCGCGGAAGACGATGCGGACTCCGCCGTTGAGATACGCCAGCTCGCGCAACCGGCCTGAGAGGGTGGCGTAATCGAACTCGATCCCGCCGCTGAAGATTTCCAGGTCGGGCTTGAAGCGCACCGCCGTGCCCGTGGCACCACTGGAGTCATCCTCGGAGCGCAGGCTGCCGATCGGCGCACCGCGCTCGAAGCGCTGCCGGTGCACCTGGCCCTGGCGGCGCACGGTGACCTCCACCCACTCACTGAGGGCATTGACCACGGAGATGCCCACCCCGTGCAGGCCGCCGGACACCTTGTAGCCGCCACTGCCGAACTTGCCGCCGGCGTGCAGAACGGTCAGCACTGTTTCCAGGGCCGACTTGCCGGTGCGGGGATGGATGTCGGTCGGGATGCCGCGGCCGTTGTCGGTGATCTCGGCGGAGCCGTCCTCACAGAGGCGCACCAGGATGGCGTCGCAGTGGCCTGCGAGAGCCTCGTCGACGGAGTTGTCGACCACCTCATAGACAAGGTGATGCAGGCCCCTCGGCCCCGTGGTGCCGATGTACATGCCCGGGCGCTTGCGCACCGGCTCGAGGCCCTCGAGCACCTGGATCTGCTCGGCGCCGTAGGCATGTTGGATCTTGGAAGCGTCGCTCATTCCGGGGGGCACACCTGGCGGACGGCGAAGTCCATGGGAGAAGATAAACGGCCGGGCAATTGAAAGTGGGCTTGACGGGCGAAATACACGCCTGAACCCTTGCCGGAGGTCTGCAGTTTACCACCGAAGGCTCACAGCCGCCCTCAGGGGCCTCTGGCGGCCCATTCGAGCCAGGGGTGCACCCCCCAGGATTCCATGCCCCAGCCGCCCCTGTTGATCGCCCTGATGGGACCCACCGCCAGCGGCAAGACCGCCCTGGCGATCGAGCTCGCTGAAGCCCTGGATCTGGCCGTGCTCTCGGTCGACTCCCGCCAGCTGTATCGCGGCATGAGCATCGGCACCGCCAAACCGAACGCCCAGCAGCGCGCCCGGGTGCGCCATCTCCTGCTCGACCTGCGGGACCCCGACCAGCCGATCAACCTGAAGGAGTTCTGCAGCGCCGCCAGGGAAGCCATCGCCGCCGAGCACCGCCGCCGGGGCGTGGCCTTCCTAGTAGGCGGCAGTGGCCTCTACCTGCGGGCTCTCACCCAGGGACTCCAACCTCCGGCGGTGCCGCCCCAGCCCGCCCTGCGGGCCCAACTGCAGGAGCTCGGTCAGCCCTTCTGCCACCAGCTCCTGAGCCAGGCCGATCCCCTCTCCGCCGGCCGGATCGCCCCCGCCGACGCCGTGCGAACGCAACGGGCACTGGAGGTGATTTACGCCACCGGCCGGCCCTACGCCAGCCAGCCAAGCGCCTGCCCGCCGCCGTGGCGGCTGCTGGAGCTGGGCCTGAATCCCCCTGATCTGCGCGAGCGCATCGGCTTACGCAGCCAGCAGCTCTACAGCGATGGACTGGTGGCGGAAACCGAAGCACTCATCCACCGCTACGGGGCCGAGCTGCCCCTGCTGGACACCATCGGCTACGGCGAAGCCCGCTCGCTGCTGGCCGGAGAGCTGAAGGAAGCGGACGCTATCTCCCTCACCACCCGGCGCACGCTCCAGTACGCCAAACGGCAACGCACCTGGTTCCGCCGTCAGCATCAGCCCATGTGGCTGGAGGGCGACGATCCGCTCCAGCAGGCATTGCGGGCGGTGCAGCGCGTCCTAGGGTAACCATCTGGTTCCACCAGTTCCACGAGACCACTGCCGGTCCCTCGCCTCTCTGAATGCCACCTCGTCCCCGTTTCGATCGCCGCGCCCCAGTCCGGGAGCTCCCCAACATCAACGACCGGATCAGCTACCCCCAGCTCAGGGTGGTTGATGCCGACGGCAGCCAGCTCGGGGTGATCACCAGGGAAGAGGCCCTGGATGTGGCCAAGGACCGCGACCTCGACCTGGTGCTGGTCAGCGAGAAGGCCGACCCACCGGTCTGCCGGATCATGGACTACGGCAAGTTCAAGTTCGAGCAGGAAAAGAAGGCCAAGGAGGCCAAGAAGAAGTCGCATCAGACCGAAGTCAAGGAGGTCAAGATGCGCTACAAGATTGATTCGCACGACTACCAGGTGCGCATCGGTCAGGCGGTGCGCTTCCTCAAGGACGGTGACAAGGTCAAGTGCACGGTGATCTTTCGGGGCCGGGAGATCCAGCACACGGCCCTCGCCGAGCTGCTGCTGTTCCGCATGGCCAAGGATCTCGAGGAGAGCGCCGAGATCCAGCAGGATCCCAAGCGGGAAGGCCGGAACATGATCATGTTCTTGACCCCGCGCAAGACGCCGCTCACCAAGGAGAAGGATGCCGCCGCCCAGGCCGCCAAGGCCGTGCGCACCATCCCCTCCCCTGTCCGGCAGCTCGGCAACGCCGAACCGGCACCCAGCGAAGCCTGATCCGGCCTCAGCCCGTCTCAAGCTCGCCGGCGAAGAGCTCCAGCATGTGGCGCCAGCCCTCGGCCGCCTCGCCGCTGCTGTAATCGGAGCGCTGCTCGCACATGTAGCCATGGCCGGCCTCGGCCAGCTCCAGACGCAGGCGCTGACCGCTGGGATCCGCTGCCGCCAGAGCCGCCGCGATCGCCTCCACATCAGCAGGGGGAATCAGTGGATCCAGCCGTCCACAGAAGAAAGTCAGGGCACCAGCCACATTCGGTAGCACCTCCAGAGTGGGGGCTCCACCGCCCGGCCGGCCGCTGACCACCCCGGCGCCATAGAAGGCGGCGGTGGCTCTGACCGCCGGCAGGCTGGCGGCCAGCAGGGCCGCATGACCGCCAAAGCAGAAGCCCACGCAGCCCAGTCCCGGGCTGCCAGGCAGCCGCTGCTGCAGCCATGTGGCGGCCGCCTGGAGATCCCCCAGCAGCTGATCGGTGCGGACCCTGTCCTTGTGGGCGCGCCCGATCGCCAGCTCAGCGGCGCTGTAGCCCAGGTCGAGATCCGGGGCGGTGCGGGCCATCAGCGGCACCACCAGCGCCGCATAGCCCTGCTGCGCCAGCCGCGCCGCCGTGCTGCGCAGCCAGCTGTTGATGCCGAACACCTCCGGCAGCACCAGCACCCCACCCCGGGGGGTCGTCGCCGCAGGCTCCCACCAGCAGCGCAGGGGGCAGGGGTGGAGTGCCTCGGGGGATGGTTCGATCCTGATCCACTCGGCCATGACAGGAGATGGGTACGGGAGGCGCTGCGGGATGGCGGCCCGTGTGACGGCAGCAACCGGCACAGGCTCGTATGCCACAGGGGGAATTGTCACCGGCGCAGAAGCTCCGTAGGGTGGCGCAACCCGTACTGGTTTCCTCCGGCGTGCGATTCCACATCCAGCAGGAAAGCGATATCCCGGCGTCGACCCAGCTCTACAACCAGATCTGCTTTGCGATCGCCGCCCGGCACTACCCGCCGGGCCATCGTCTGCCGAGTACGCGGCAGCTGGCCATGCAGACCGGCCTGCACCGCAACACGATCAGCAAGGTCTACCGCCAGCTGGAGAACGACGGCGTCGTGGAGGCGATGGCGGGCTCGGGCATCTACGTGCGCGACCAGCAGAAGCCCCGGGAGCTCAAAGTGCCTCCGGGCCTGCGCAACCGCCTGCGCCCCGACATCGACCGGGAGGTGCGCCAGTGTGTCGACGGGCTGCTCAACGCGGGCTGCACCCTGCAGCAGGCCCGGGAACTGCTCACCCGCGAGATCGACTGGCGCCTGCGCTGTGGCGCCCGGGTGCTGGTCTCCACCCCGCGCGAAGACATCGGCGCCTCGATGCTGATCGCCGAGGAACTGGAGCCTGTCCTGGAGGTACCTGTGGAAGTGGTGCCGATGGAAGAGCTCGAAGCTGTGCTGGAGAGCTCCAGCAACGGCACGGTGGTCACCAGCCGCTACTTCCTCCAGACCGTGGAGGAGGTGGCCCAGCGCTTCGGGGTGAGAGCCGTGGCCGTCGACCTCAACGACTTCCGCCACGAGCTCGACCTGCTCAAGGAGCTGCGGGCCGGCAGCTGCGTGGGCCTGGTGAGCATCAGCCCCGGCATCCTGCGGGCCGCTGAGGTGATCCTGCACAGTCTGCGCGGCAATGAGTTGCTGGTGATGACGGCCAACCCCGATGTGGGCAGCCGCCTGCTGGCCCTGCTGAGGGCCGCCAGCCACGTGCTCTGCGATCGCCCCAGCCTGCCCCTGGTGGAGCAGACCCTGCGCCAGAACCGCGCCCAGCTGATGCGCCTGCCCCAGGTCCATTGCGCCCAGAGCTATCTGGGGGCCGCCACCATCGACCTGCTGCGCAAGGAAATCGGCCTGATCGGCCCCCGCGACAGCCGCCTCGAAAGCGAAGCCGCTCAGGCAGGATGAAGCACGCACTGCTCTGACGTTGGCCCTTGGGTTCTGTGATCCGGCGAATCCTGAACCCTGTTCTGGCAGATCTTCGGATCATCAGGGAGCGGGACCCGGCCGCTCGCGGCACCCTCGAGATCCTGCTCTGCTATCCCGGCTTCCAGGCCCTGGTGCTGCACCGCCTCAGCCACCGCCTCTGGAACCTGAACGTGCCGCTGCTGCCGCGCCTGCTCTCCCAGCTGGGTCGTCTGTTCACCGGCGTTGAGATCCATCCCGGCGCCACCATCGGCAACGGGGTGTTCATCGACCACGGCATGGGAGTGGTGATCGGCGAAACGGCCGAGATCGGTGATCGCTGCCTGCTCTACCAGGGGGTGACCCTGGGCGGAACCGGCAAGGTACACGGCAAGCGCCACCCCACCCTGGCGGAGAACGTGGTGGTAGGGGCCGGCGCCAATGTGCTCGGAGCCATCACGGTGGGCACCAACACCCGCATCGGCGCCGGCTCTGTGGTGCTGCGGGACGTGGGGCCCGACAGCACCGTGGTGGGCGTCCCCGGCCGTGTGATTCACCAATCTGGAGTACGCATTGACCCCCTGGCCCATTCCCAGCTGCCCGACGCCGAAGCCAACGTGATCCGCAACCTGATGGAGCGCATCAACGTGCTCGAGAATCAGATCATGAATCTGCAGAGCTGCCTGCGGGAGGTGGCGGCGGGCCGCCCCTTGCAGGAAGCCTGCGGAGGCCGGGCCCAGAGCCTCAAGGACCGGGAGATTATGGAGTTTCTGGGCGAACGGCCCGGTGGAAGCGACTGAGACAGCTTGGCCACTCGGTGCGGAGTCCTCGTCAGCCGGTGGTGGCCACCGCCTCGGCGCTTTCCAACCGTGGCTGGAACATGAACATCGAGTAGATCACGTTGCGACGCATTGAGGTCATCATGTCCAAAAACATGTCGTAGCCCTCGTTCTTGTATTCGATCAGGGGATCTTTCTGGCCGTAGCCACGCAAACCCACGGATTCGCGCAAGGCATCCATCGCCTGGAGATGCTCCCGCCAAAGGGTATCAATCTGCTGAAGGATGAAGAAGCGCTCTGCCTCCCGCATCAGACCAGGGCGCGACTGCTCAATCTGGCTCTCCTTTAGGTCGTAGGCATTACGGAGTTGCTCGCGCAGGAAGGCCTTGAGTTCATCTGTGTTGAGGCCGGCGAGCTGCTCGGGCGTGAGATCCTCGAGCAAATAGACAAATTCCTTCACCTTGTCCACCAACTGAGCCAGATCCCATTCTTCGGGGGGGAGATCGGGATTCACATAGGCCTCGACGATGTCGGACATGGTGCGCTCGCCATAGCCGATCACCTGCAGCTTGAGTTCACGCCCCTCAAGCACGCGCCGCCTCTCGGCATAAACGGCCTTGCGTTGGTTGTTCATCACCTCGTCGTACTCGAACACCTGCTTGCGGATGTCGTAGTAGTAAGTTTCCACTTTCTTCTGGGCCCCTTCCAGGGACCGGGTCAGCATGCCGGATTCGATTGGCATGTCTTCCTCCACGCGGAAAGCATTCATCAATCCGGCCACGCGTTCGCCACCGAAGATACGCAGTAGGTTGTCTTCCAGCGAGAGGAAGAAACGGGTGCTACCGGGGTCACCCTGACGGCCGGCGCGACCACGCAGTTGGTTGTCGACCCGGCGTGACTCATGGCGCTCGGTGCCGATCACATGCAAGCCGCCTGCCTGGCGCACCTGCTCTTCTTCCTGCTTCACCACCGCGTCGTACTCGCAGCGCACACGGGCAATCATGCGGCGCAACTGCTGGATCTGGGGATCTTCGGCGGGCGCCTTCTCGGCCGCCTGGGCAATTCGATCCTCCAGCTCCAGAACGGTCAGCTCTCGATCGCCCCAGGCCTTGACCAGTTCCCGGGCAAGTTCGCCAAGCTCATGGTCCGTCTCGTCTCTGAGGGCACAGGGGTAGAGGGCACCAATGGCACGGGATTCACTTGGGGGCAGCAGAGGGTTGGTTGCCGCCGATTCCGGGCCGAAGCCAGCCGCGGAGGGCTGGCGTTGCTGCATCGGCACGGGGGGCTGATGCCCATCCTCTGGACGGACCAAACGCGGCAGCAGCACCTCGCGCAACTTGAGGCGTGCCATGTAATCAGAGTTGCCGCCCAGAATGATGTCGGTGCCACGGCCGGCCATGTTTGTGGCGATGGTGACGGCGCCGGCCCTGCCGGCCTGGGCAATGATCTCGGCCTCCCGCTCCACATTCTCGGGCTTTGCGTTGAGCAGATTGTGGGGGACGCCCTGCTCGGCCAGCAGGCCCGAGAGCAATTCCGACTTCTCGACGCTGGTGGTCCCCACCAGCACCGGCCTGGAAGCCCCGTGAATCTCGGCGGTTTCGGCCGCCACGGCGCGCCATTTGGCGGTTTCGTTCTTATAGACCTGATCCACCATGTCCTGGCGGGAACGGGGCCGGTTGGTGGGCACCACCGTGACTTCGAGTTTGTAGGTTTTCTCGAACTCCACTTCCTCGGTCTTGGCTGTGCCGGTCATACCGGCCAGGCGGGGGTAGAGCAGGAAGAAATTCTGGTATGTGATGCTGGCCAGAGTCTGGGTTTCCGGCTGGATCGGCAGATTCTCCTTGGCCTCGATCGCCTGGTGCTGGCCATCACTCCAACGGCGGCCTGGCATCACCCGACCAGTGAACTCATCGACGATGACGGCATCGCCGCCGCGCACAATATAATTCACATCTTTGACGAAAAGCTCCTTGGCCTTGAGGGCATTGGTGATGTAGTGAGCCCAGGGATCAGCAGGATCAAACAAATCGAGCACATCGAGAAGTTGCTCCGCCTTGGTATAGCCCTCGTCGGTGAGGGTAACATTGCGTTGCTTCTCATCGACCTCATAATCTCCCTCCGGATCAATGCCGTCTTTGGCCATGCCTTCTGCCCGCTCCAGGGCTGCGGCAATCTCCGCCGCCCGCATGTACTTCTCCTGGGGGCGCTCCACCTGGCCTGAAATGATCAGAGGCGTGCGCGCCTCATCCACGAGGATGGAGTCGACTTCGTCAATGATGCAGTAGTGAAACTGGCGCTGCACCACCTCCTCGATATCGTTCGCCATGTTGTCGCGCAGGTAGTCGAACCCGAGCTCACTGTTGGTGGCGTAGGTGATGTCACAGGCGTAATTTCGGCGCCGATCGGGCGGGGCCATGTCCTGCTGGATCAGGCCCACCGAGAGACCCAGAAAGCGATGCACCTGGCCCATCCACTCGGCGTCACGACGGGCCAGATAGTCGTTGACGGTCACCACGTGAACGCCGGCGCCGGTGAGGGCGTTGAGGTAAGCCGGCAGGGTGGCCACGAGGGTCTTGCCTTCGCCCGTCTTCATCTCGGCGATCTGGCCCTCGTGCAGCACCATGCCACCGATCAGCTGCACATCAAAGTGACGCATGCCGAGCACCCGCTTGCCGGCTTCACGCACCACCGCAAAGGCCTCTGGCAGCAGCTCATCCAGCAGCTGGCGCTGGATGGCCGGGGACGGGGCCTTCTCCAGCCGCTGACGGAATTCGGCAGTCTTGCCCCGCAACTGCTCGTCGCTGAGGGGGGCGATCTCCTCCTCCAGCAGATTGATATCCGAAACAATCGGCTGGTAGCGCTTCAGCTTGCGCGCATTGGGATCACCAAGCAGCAGCTTGAGCATGGAGGAATCCAGCCGAATCATTCAGCTTACCACCGCCTCCCTCTCCCTCAGTGAAGCAAATGGAAGTTGTGCCAAGGCTTTTCAGGGATTGATGCAAGAGCGCAGCCAGGGCCCGGAGGGGAGACCAACCTTTCCATTGAAGGACACTTCCATAGGCTGCAGGTCCGACTCCGACGGACCGACAACCTGTTGACATCGCCATGCCCACCTCCTGCCGAGAACGATGACCGGCGGGGACGCAGTGATCCAGGCGGGTTGCGACTGATCCGACATCGCCCGGGGGCCCTTGGCCTGCAGCTGGGGCTTGGACCTGGAAGTACCACGCTTGGAGCGCTCAGAAAACTGAAACGACTGCTGGATGAAGACAGCTTCTGGGCTCAGGGGCGCAGCCACCAGCAGCTGCGTAAGATGCTCAGCAACAGCGAAGCAGTGGTCACCGCCTGGAAAAGACAACCCGGCGAGCTGGGTAGGGCGAAGGAACTAGTTGGATTCGGGAGGGCTACTAGCGACGGACTGTTCCGAGCGGTGCTGTGGGACGTGGTTGTGGCAAGCAGTCACCGGGGACAGGGGATCGGCCGTGTCGTAGTGAACGCCTTATTAGAGACCCCAGCCCTGATAAAAGTCGAACGAGTATACCTGATGACCACACGAGGTCAGAGGTTCTACCGTCAGCTTGGGTTCAGGGACGTGGGCAGCCAACACCTTCTGATGCTGGACCAAGATCGAAAAAATTAAGCGGATGAAGAGATTCGAACTCTCGACCCTCTCCTTGGCAAGGAGATGCTCTACCACTGAGCTACATCCGCGTAAAATCAATTTACCCTGAATTCCCCTCCGTTAAGCGAGCTGTGATTTGAGCATGCACCATGGAGGGCCCTCTGGTCAATTCTTTCCGGAAGAGGCAAGGCTGAGCAGGCAGCTCCTCCAGCGAGTGGATGGTCGGCGCTCGTCCTGCTCCAGCAGCACAGCCCCCACCAGGTGGGCAATCGAGGCGTCATTCGGGAAGATGCCGACCACCCGGGTGCGGCGTTTGATCTCCTCATTGAGGCGCTCGAGCAGGTTGGTGCTCCAAGTCTTTTTCCAGTGTTGAGGGGGGAAGTGACGGAAGGCGAGCACATCTTCCCGGGCGTGCAGCAAGAGTTCAGCAGCCTTGGGGAAGTGCTAAATCAGGCAGCCGAGAGCCGGTCGGTGCGCAGCTCCCGCGGCACGCCGCCGCTTGCGGAGAAGGCTGGCTGCAGACCCTATGGCACAGAAGCCAGCCGAGGCGCCCCAAGCCCAAGACCCGAACAGGCAAACGCTCCAGGCCCGATCCGTTCGAGCCGGATGTGGCACTCATTGAGCAGTGGCTGGGAGCCGAGCCTTTGATCAGGGCCAAAACTCTGCTGGAGCGGCTGATCCAACACAACCCAGGGCGCTACGGGGAATGCCACCTACGCACCCTTCAACGGCGTCTGCGCGGTTACCGGCTGCAGCGGATCGAGCGGGAGATGGAGCAGATGCTGGATGCCAAAGTCAGGGCTCAAGAAGAGGCAGAAGCAGAAGAGACAGCAGTGCGGCACCTATCAGGAAACGTACCAGTACCCCTGAGCACGCCCTCGCGTCCGAAACACCCATGGCCAAGTCCAAAGGCCGTTGCCAAACTGGTCATGGGGAAGACAGGCCATGACCGATGACAACTTTGGAGACTTGTTCCCGAAAGGAAACGTGGTCTGGGTTCTCACAGCGCTCCCTGCCCTGGCGACGACACTTCTGGAGAAATCCCGAGTGCTGATCCCGATTAGGAAACTGTTCATTCTTTAGCGCAGAACCTGCCTGGCTTCCCTCCTCAGACCCAGGGCCGACTGAAAGTCAGGCACAAGGGTCGTTGTGCGGCCAAGCTGGGCCTGGTTTTATCGGGACTGCTCTTGTCCTTTGGCCCATCTTGCTGCC
>NZ_NQKW01000038.1 GCF_002252625.1 Synechococcus sp. 1G10
GGCAGCAAGATGGGCCAAAGGACAAGAGCAGTCCCGATAAAACCAGGCCCAGCTTGGCCGCACAACGACCCTTGTGCCTGACTTTCAGTCGGCCCTGGGGGTCTAGCGAGGTCTCGTTTCCTCAGAGTGCTGCTGATCCACCAGACCTGCAGACCGCCAAAAGCCAGGGCAAGCAGACCTAACTGGACATATCCCCAGTTCAGGTGCTCCATAGCAATGCAATTTACTCCTCATAAACCCCGCGCGGACGGTGCGATGCCCTGTTCGGGGATGGGGAGGGTTGAGGAAACGTGAAGCCGCCGCTGACCGAGCGAGAGCAAGAGCGGCTTGAAGCCCTTCGCGTCTACCGCATCCTCCACACACCGCCCGAGCGGTCCTTCGACGATCTGACGACACTGGCGGCCTATGTCTGCGACGTGCCGATTGCCTTGGTCAGCTTGGTTGACTCTCACCCTTCGCCGCCAATCCCCTGGTGATCTCGGAACACGACATCCGCTTCTATGCGGGAGTCCCGTTGCCGTCGCCGGAGGCCTTGACGCCACCAGTAATAGAAGCGAAAGCTTCCCTCAATCCTCGTCGTCGCTGGCGGCAACCGGGATCAGCCGGATCTGCTTCTTGCCCAGCTTGATCTCAAACTCATCGCCAGGCTTGAGCTCGAGCAGAGCTGTGTAGGCCTTGCCCACCAGCAGGTTGCCGTTGCCACCGCCATCTCCGATGGCTGACGCCCTTGGCTTCCAGCAATGCCTCGTAGAAGGCCGTGAAGTTCAGCCGCTCACTGCCATCCTTCTTGGTGCTGAGGTAGCCGGCGGCTCGCACCAGATCAGACTTGGAGGCATCACCCAGCTCCTTGACTTTGGCGACAAGAGCAGAAAGGTGCGGGTGTCCGTCCCTTTATCGGAAACTTTCGCAGGCCTCTCCATCACCATTCGAGTCCAGATAGGTGTGTCCCTGGCGCAGCAACTCCTGCGTGCGTGCAAACGAGCCGATCTCAACACAGCGATAGCGAAGGCTCCCAGGAATCGACTCAGACAGCCATCGCCTCGGCTGTAGGAGTTGCTGTCTCAGTGGCTGGGCTCCTGTTCACCTCGATGCGCCCGTTGGCGAACACCACATCCACCCGACCGCCCATGGCGCCATAGGCCTGCTGGAGGTAGTCGGTCGCCGCCAGGTGGAAGGCCGCGCTGCCTGTCGCCGTTTGCCACCAGCATCAGCTTCTGGGCCTGGGCAAGGCGGATGCAGGCCAACCAGCGGCGAGATCAGGAAAATTCGGGGAACCCCAAATGCATGGCTCTAGGGTCAAAACGAACAAGCCAGAAGAGCAAGCCGCTTCGAAAGCAGGAGAGCAGAGAGAAGATGCCGATGCGGCTGAGTAACCATGGTGATCCAACGTCAGGGGGGTTGGTCCAGGGCATGTTGCCTGATGGGTTGAGCGTGGTGTTGGCGCTTATGCGCCGCTGATGCCTCCCGCACTGGTGTATCACCCGGCTTACTCCGTGCCACTGCCGAGCAGTCATCGCTTTCCGATGGCGAAGTTCCGGCTGCTCCACGAGTATTTGCTTCGCCACGATCTGGCCCGTTCCGAACAGCTGCATGAACCCATGCCGATCTCCCGCCGGGAGCTCGAGCTGGTTCACAGCAGGCCATATCACGAAGCGTTCTCACGCGATCGACTCAACCCGGCCGAGCAGCGGCGGATCGGCCTGCCCGCCACCCAGCCCCTGGTGCGGCGCAGCTGGCTGGCCGTAGGCGGCACCCTGCTCACGGCCAGGTTGGCTCTGCAGCAGGGACTGGCCTGCCATCTGGCCGGCGGTACCCACCACGCCTTCCCGGATCACGGAAGCGGGTTCTGCATTTTCAATGACGTCGCCGTGGCCGCGCGGGTTCTGCTGGCCGAGGGAGCGGTGCGTCGGCTGATGGTGATTGACCTGGACGTGCACCAGGGAGATGGCACCGCTGCGATCTTTGCCGGTGACCCGCGCGTGTTCACGCTGTCGGCCCACGCGGCCAGCAATTTTCCCCTGCACAAGCAGACCAGTGACCACGACCTGCCCTTGGCCGATGGCCTGGACGATGACGCCTATCTGGCAGCGGTAGGGGGAGGGATCCCTGAACTGCTGGAGCAGGTGCAGCCTGATCTGGTGATCTACAACGCCGGCGTCGATCCCCACCGCGACGACCGCCTGGGCCGGCTTTCCCTCAGTGACACCGGTCTGATGTTGCGCGACCGGATGGTGCTGGAGCTATGCCTCAGGCGGCGCATCCCTGTGGCCACGGTGATCGGCGGCGGCTACGACGCCTTGGAGGCTCTGGTCGCGCGCCATGGCCTTGTGTTCCGCGCGGCGGCAGAGACGGCCCTGCAGCTGGGGCTCTAGTGCAGGGGCTGCGCAATGGCGCTCTGCATCGCCGTTGCACTGCCGGGTGTCAGGTCACGCAGATTGGGAGCAGTTCCGACTGGATCCGCAGGCATCGCTGATGTGTGGCCGCTACTCGCTCACCAGCACAATCGATCAGTTGCTCCCCAGGCTCAAGGGTCCGCTGCCGGATGGTTTGCTCAAGCACTACCAGCCGCGGCAGCAGGTGCGGCCCGGTGAACCACTGCTGATCCAGCGGCAGCAGCATGGCCGGCCTGAGGTGAGCTTCGCGCAGTGGGGCCTGGTCCCCGGCTGGCTGAAGGACACCCACGGCAAAAGCCGCCCGATCAATGCCCGCAGCGAAACGGTGAGCCAGAAGCCGTTCTTTCGTGGGCCCTGGCGCCATCACCGCTGCCTGCTGCCGGCCGATGGCTTCTACGAATGGCACCAGAAGCAGCCCTACTGGATACGCCGCCAGGACGGCGCCGCTTTCTGGCTGGGCGGCCTGTGGGACCACTGGATCGCTCCTGATGGCACCGAACTCCAGACCTGCTGCATCCTCACCACCACCCCCAACGCCCTGCTGCGTCCGATCCACGACCGCATGCCGGTGGTGATCATGGATGGATGGGAAGAGGCCTGGTTGCTGCCGGAGGACGCCGCTGAACTGCGGGGGCTTGAGGCGCTGATGGCCCCGTGGAATCCAGCCGGCTGGGAGGCGATTCCGCTCGACCGGTTGTGATCTGCTGAGTCACCGCGCAGCACGGTGCACCTGCTGAGATCAGCTGCGCACCGAAGGCTCCTGGGCTCCAGAACTGCCCTGCTCCTCTCCCTTCTCCTCAGCCGCTTCAAGCGGGTGCGAGCCGCTCAGACGATCGGCGATCCCCTGCAACACCCCACTGGTGAGGCCCGCCAGCAGGGCCGCTTCCTTCTGCAGCACCGACGTGGTGACCTCCACCTGATCGCTCACGCTTTCGGCGAGGGCCCGGCCCAGGCTCGTCACCCCCTCCTTCACGGCTGAGCCGACTGCCGATCCAGACGCTCTCGCATGATCCGCCACATCCACGAGCGTCGTGCGGGTGAAGCCAGCCGCGCTGGATGCCGTCTGGCTGACGGTCTCGATGAAGAGAGATTCCAGGGTGGAGAGATCATCCAGTCGCCGCCGCAGCGTCTGCCGGGAGAAGGCGCCGGCATTTCCGACGGCCTCCTCCAGGGTCAGACGGGTGGCCTGGGCTGCGGCAGCCAGGGCCTCATCAAGGCCTTGCAGGGCCTCCCTGAGAGCCAGTTGCCCGTCACTGGCTCCCTGAGCGCCGCCGGTGGCGCCGGCAACCACCGCGCGAACCACCTTCTGAACAGCGCCTTGATCCAGTTTTCCTTCGGTCAGGGCGCGGAGGGTGAGGCTGCGGACCTCCTTGGTGATGGCGGCCGGGTTATCGCTCAGCACGGCACGGACCTCCCGCTCGAGGGTCTCCTCCTGCCCGAGCGGTTGCTCATGGGTCGGGATCTGTTCCTGGATGGTCATGGCCGCTTGCACGGAGGCTCTGTCTTCCACTGTGGTCAAGGCATTACCCGGGCGGGATGGGAGGCGCTACATGCGTCACACAGCCGCTTACTCAACGTGCCAGGGTGATTGCCGTCATCGCGCAGTGGCCTGAACTGGAAGCCCATCGCTCGCTGCTCAGTCAGGTGCAGATCGATGAGCAGGAACGAGCGGCCTACGACCGTCTGAGTCAGGTGGCGGCAGGTCGGGTGGAGCGGTTGCTCGAGCTTCTCAAGCAATGAAGGTGATCGTCGATCTCTGCGTTGTGCCGATTGGGGTTTGCGTCAACCTGGCGCCCTACATCGCTGCCTGTGAACGGGTGCTGCTGGACGCCGGTCTCAAGATCCAGCTGCACGCCAACGGCACCGGGATAGAAGGTGAGTGGGTGCCTGTTTTCACAGCGATCGAGGCCTGCCATGCGGCCGTGCATGCCATGGGCGCTCCACGCACCTTCACGACGGTGAAGGTCAGCACACGCACCGATCGGGACCAGACGCTGGAAGACAAGGTGGCCAGCGTTGAGGCCTTGCTCCAACAGCGGCCGGATCGGGACCAATGAGGAGGGCGCCCCGTATCGAACGCCCTTCTGCTGCTCTTCGAGAAGGCTGCGCCTACGCAGAAGCCAAGGGCCAGGGCAGGTTGCAGGGCATGGGGAGGTTCACTCCCATGCACGGCTCATGGAAAACCGTTGCTGTTCTCGCAAGCCAGCTGATCCACCCTTCTTGTCCCATCGAAAGATGGCCAGATCAGGCATTCCCGATCGATCAGTGCCAGCCGGAAAGGTTGGTGAAACGGGAAGCTAAGCCGCAGCGGCCTCGATGATTGCCGTGGTTGAGGCCTCCACCGCACGGGCCACCTTCCTCAGGGATGGATCGGCCGAGAGGCTGGCGAGCATCGCCTCGGGGCGAATCATGCCGATGCGGACCTGGCCGGCTTCGGTGTAGACGGAGATCCGGCAGGGCAGAGCCATGTTGAGCGCCATCGTGGTGCTGAGCACTGCGGCGGCCTGCTGGGGGTTGCACACCTCGAAGATGCGGCATTGCTCCGTGAACGGCAGGCCCTTGCTGCGCAGGGTGTTGCCCAGGTCATGCACCGCCAGCACCCCAAAACCCTGGTCCACCACTGCCTCCTGGAGGGCGGCACTGGCTTCCTCGAAGGATTTCGGCGTGTCGAGGATGAAGAACGGGTCCATGGGAGGTGTTCAGGACGTGGCGTACCAGCTTCGGTACCACTGGCTCATCTGCTCGATCTCCCGGCTCTGGGCCGTCACCATGCCCTGCTGCATTGCCCGCAGCTGCGGATGCTGGCTGTTGGTCTGGGCCATTGAGGCCATCATCACGCCCATGCGGTGGTGGGGAATCATCTGCTCAATGAAGGCCCGATCGAAATCAGGTGCGTTCTTCAGCCACTCGACATCAGTCCCTGCACCCATCATCCCCATGCCCCTGCCAGGCCCCCCCATCATCCCGCCCCTGCCGCCCATCCAGCCGCCCCAGCCGGAATAGACCCCACGGCCATAGCTTCCCCCCCACGACGGCACCTCACCGCCGAACCACTGCCGATACCAGGCCCGCATCTGGGTGTTCTCCTGCGTCTGGCTGGCCTTGATGCTGCGGGCCAGGGCCTTGATTTCGGGTCGTGTCGCGCGGGTGAGGGCGAGATCGGCCATGGCGATCGCCCCGTCATGGTGAGGAATCATCATCACGATGAAGTGCTGATCCATCGACTGGGTGCCCATGCGCCCCGGACCGCTCAGCCCCATTCCCATCCCGCTTCCAGCTGGCGCCACCACCTGGGGCGGCACTGAGCGCGCTGGAGCTCCCAGCGACAGAACGAACGCTCCCAGCCCTGCAGCGACTGCGATTCTGAGCGTCACAGAGGGTGTCTGTCCTTGCGCGGTTTGGGGGTGCTCCATCAGCTTTTCTCCCTTGCTTCTGCCTGTCCTCAGCATGGGGGCGCAGCGGGGAGCTGAACGCGGCTTTGGGTCAATGCTTCATCGGATCGGGCCCATCCGTCAGGACGCCAGCGTCGTGCACGGCCAGGCAGCCCTGGATCTCCTCAAGGCTGAGCCCGAGGGTCTTGAGCCGGCGGATGAACTGCAGGCGCTGCAGGCTCTGCTCCGCGAACAGGCGTTAACCCCCGTCGCTGCGGCCGGCCAGGACCCCGATCTTCATGCCGACGGCTGCCACGGACTTGACTCTCCACCCGTGTGGAGACTCTAAGGTTCAGTCGAGGCCTTTCTTCCACCACAGGAATTCCGTGAATCCCATCGCTCTGGCTCTCTTCCTCTCGGCAGGCGTTGCCCTGGCATCCGGCGCCGCCCGCGCCCAGGCCAACGACATGTTCCCGAGCAAGGCCGCTGCGGAACAGCGAGCCAAGGAACTGAAGTGCAGCGGCACCTTTGCGATGGGCAAGGAATGGATGCCCTGCCAGAACTTTGATGTCTACGAGAAAGCCATCTCCAAGGAGAAGTGACCCAACCGTTTCCTTACCCAGCTCTGATTCCCGTCCTGAGCATCCCCGTGAGCACCCGATGACACCGACCCCCACCAGCCCCCTCCAGCAGCCCGGCCGGTGGGCCCTCCTGGCTGCTCTGGCAGCGGTGGGTTTCGCTCCGCTTCTGGCCACCGCACCCGCTGAGGCTCACATGAAGGGCATGTTCAAGACCAAGCAGGAGGCTGAAAAGCGCGCCGCTGAACTCAAGTGCAAGGGCACGTTTGCGATGGGTTCGATGTGGATGCCTTGCGCCAATGAGCAAGCCCTTCACAAGGCCCTTCAGAACGAATGAGCCGCCATCACCAGCTGCGCCGGCTGCACCGCAGCCTCGTGCCCCTGGCGGCGTTGCCGCTCCTGCTCACATCCCTCTCCGGTTCCCTTTATGGCGCGCTCTCGGCCCGAGGGATCGAAGCCTTCTGGCTCATGAAGCTGCACACGGGCAACTTCGGTGCCGTCAATCTGCAGCCTTATTACTCCACGGTCCTCGGCGTGCTCACCCTGTTCGTCGCCGGCTCTGGGATTGGTTTGTTGCTGGGCCGCCGATCTGGAAGCAAGCCAGCAACGCCGCCATCTTGATCAGGCAGCTCGGTCCGCAGCAGCAGCCAAGAGTTGATGATCACCGAGAGCCATCAGATGCAATATTGGGGTTCCCTCAATATCTTGGACATCGATCAGGGCTCCTGTCCGCAGCCGTCTTCGATAGCAGTGCTCCTCTGATCAGGCCGTTCAGCTATGGGAGTGGTTGCCCCGTTTGGTCGGCAGCTCTCACCACGGCAGCCAGGTGCCAGGTGTGTTGACCTGCAAATGATGCAATCACGCTGCTCATCATCTGGGGAGTCGGCAATCGCTCCTCAGCCAGCGATGGGGAGCTTCACAGAGAAGACACTCCCGGAACCAACGCTTGAGGTCACGGTGATCTGACCGTGATGGCGGCGCACGATTGCCGCCACGATCGTTAGACCAAGGCCGGTGCTGCCCTGGCAGAGGGGGCCCTAGGCCAAAAACACGTAGGTCCGCATCAAAGGCTCGGCGACTGGCCATTCCAGCTCTGGTGACTGAACTGCGACTAGTGATGTTGTTCAGCTGCGCTTTCCAGCTGCAGGGTGCATTTGCGGATCCCAAGTTCTGCCAGTCGCTCGCGGGCCATGGTCAGCAGGGCATCGCGAGCGGAAGGATCCGCCTCACGCTGACTGGATTCCAGCCGCAGGTGGGCGGTCAGTGCGTTGCGGGAGGTGCTCAGCCCCCAGACATGCAGCTCCTCCACGCTCTGCACTCCAGGCAGCTGTTGCAGCATCGCCTCCACTGCTCCGAGATCGATGCCCCGGGGAGCTGCGTCAAGGTTGAGGGCGATGGCCTCACGCAGCAGGCCCGTAGCACTCCAGATCACGGCAGCACCGACTCCCATCGCAGTGAGCGCGTCGAGCCACAGCCAGCCGGTGAGGCCAACCAGCAGTGCATTGATCAGCACAGCTACCGATACCGCCGCATCGGTGATCAGGTGCAGCACCGCCGCCCGCTGGTTCAGATCGTGGTGATGATCGTCGCCGAAGAGCCGGGCTGAGAAAAAGTTGATGGCAACCCCTACTGCTGCGGCCCAGGCCACTGGAGCGGTAATCAGGGGCACGGGGTTGAACAGCCGCTCGACGGCCATCGCCACCACCCCTGAACCGGCGGCAAAGATCAACATTCCGTTGACCAGCGATGCCATCTGCGTGCTGCGCCCGTAGCCGTAGGTAAAGCGCCCATTAGCAGGCTTGTGACTGAGCTGATCGGCGCCCCAGCCCAACGCCAGGCCCACCACATCGCCCAGGTTGTGGAGGGCATCGCCGATCAGGGCTACGGAGCCAAAGGCCATGCCGACCACCAACTGCAGAGCGGTGAGGCCGCTGTTGAGAGCGATGCTCCAGCGGAAGGCAGCAGCGGCGCGTCCAGGCGCCTGGTGACCGTGCTGGTGGCGCTGGCCGTGATGGTCGTGGCCGCCCATGGCTCAGGGCTCCTGCTGGGCAGCCAGATAAAGGGCGATCATCTCTTCCATCCCCTGCTGGGTCCGGCCATGGGGCCGCAAGCCCTGAGAGGCCCAGACCCGGTCGAGCTCCATGCGCAGGTCCTCGGGAATCCAGCAGGACAGCAGCACCTTTCCCTCTCGGCTGGAGCTACAGCGCTTGACAACCACAGACCTCAGGAGCACAAGGGTTGTATTGTATACAAGTACACAGAACTTTGCCCTGCGCCCGGCTCTGGTGGAGTTGAGGGAATCGAGGACGAACCGGCTGGTGTTGATTGCAGGACGTCTTGGTGCACGATCTCAGGGTTCAGCGCAACAGTAGTGGTGGTCTCCAGCGCTCAGGCAAAAGAATCCGTCTTCCCTGAGAGAGGGCCTCTGGGTATAAGGTCATGGAGATTCTTTGCATGAGAAATGGCATTTGAGATCATCCTCTTCGCTGCCATCCTGAGCATTGATTCTTTTTCTGCTGCTTTTGCGATGGGATTCCGTCGCTTTTCAGCAAGACGTGCATTTTCGTTCGCCTTTTGTTCCGCGTTTGCTGAAGGTGCCGCAACCGCCCTCGGCTTCTTGCTTGGCAAAGTTGCGAAGGACCTGATCGTCGACTACGACCACTGGGTGGCCTTCTTCCTTCTTGTTTCCGTTGGCGCACACATGTGCTGGGAGGCCTACCATCATGATCCAGATGGCGAAGCAGAAGACCCAAGAACACATGGTTTCTGGAAGATTCTTTTCATCTCATCTGCCACCAGCATTGATTCACTGGGCGTTGGCGTGACCCTTGGATTGGCTGACAAGCCGATCGTTCCCTATTCGCTGGCCATTGCTGGTGGAGCATTTGTTTCGACCTATCTTGGCCTCAACCTTGCAAAGCGTCTCCCATCAGCTTTTGGCTCAAGGCTCGAGATTCTTGGCGGAGCAGTTTTGATTGCCCTTGGTTTCAAGATGCTCTCGATCTGATCGTGGTTTGTCAGTTGGATCCATTCCAAACCTTCATACTCACCAACCCAGCGCCGACTGCGCTCCCGACACGCCAGCCGCCATGGCTGATCTGTGATGTGAGCTGGAAGTGCCGGGTCTGAGGGGCTCGTTTATCCGGATGGCAGCTGGTCAGCCGAGCCACTCCGCCAGCTTGGTGTATCGC
This sequence comes from Synechococcus sp. 1G10, assembly GCF_002252625.1. GTDB lineage: Bacteria > Cyanobacteriota > Cyanobacteriia > PCC-6307 > Cyanobiaceae > Regnicoccus_A. The sequence goes on from NZ_NQKW01000038.1 coordinate 9,534, forward strand.
CGGCGGCCCAGATGGTTTTTCACCGCCATTGCCAGTGCCTTCTTCTGGCCCACCAGCACCACCAGCTGCTTGCCGCGGGTGATGCCCGTGTACACCAGATTGCGCTGCAGCATGGCGTAGTGCTGGGTGAGCAAAGGGATCACCACCGCTGGATATTCGCTGCCCTGGCTCTTGTGGATCGTGCAGGCATAGGCCGGCACCAGGTTGTCGAGTTCACCCCAGCCGTAGGTCACCTCGCGGCCGTCGAAGCCCCCGGCTTCCCCGGATGGGTAACGCACCGTCAGTTCGCTGGCATCGGCATCGATCGTTTCCACCGTGCCGACATCGCCGTTGAACACTTCCTTCTCGTAGTCGTTGGCCACCTGCATCACCTTGTCGGCCGGCGCAAAGCGCCAGCCAAAGCGCTCCACCTGCTCGGTGGGGTTGGGGTTGAGCAGCTGCTGCAACTCGATGTTGAGCGAGCGGGAGCCACAGCCACCGCGCGCCATCGGGCAGAGCACCTGCACCTGGGCGATCGGATCAAGGCCAAAGCGTGCCGGGATGCGCTCGCCCACCACCTTGAGGATCAGGGCCACCGCCTGCTCGGGAGTCTCTGCGGGCAGGAAATAGAAGTCGGTGGTGGCATCAGCCGGCGGCGGCCGCAGATCGGGGATGGTGCCGGCATTGATGGCGTGGGCAGTGGTGATGATGCGGCTGGAGGCCGCCTGGCGGAACACCTCCGTGAGCCGGGCCACCGGCAGGGCGCCACTGTTGATCAGATCGGCGAGCACCTGGCCGGGACCCACCGAGGGCAGCTGATCGACATCGCCCACCAGCAGCAAGGCCGCCTCTGCTGGGAGGGCATCCAGCAGCGAGGCCATCAACGGCACGTCCACCATCGAGGTCTCATCCACCACCAGCAGGTCGCACTCCAGCGGCAGCTCGGTACTGCGCTTGAACCCGAAAGCCGCCGGGTCGAACTCCAGCAGCCGGTGGATCGTCTTGGCCTCAAGCCCGGTGGTTTCGCCCATTCGCTTGGCGGCACGGCCGGTGGGGGCGCAGAGCTGGATGCGCAGCTTCTTGGCCGCCAGGATGCGCAGGATGGCGTTGATCAAGGTGGTCTTGCCCACCCCCGGCCCGCCGGTGATCACCAGCACCTTGCTGGAGAGGGCCTGCTCCACCGCCCCCTTCTGGCTGGCAGCGAGCTCCAGGCCGAGGCGTTGCTCCACCCAGGGGACGGCTTTTGCCGCCTCGATCGTTCCCCAGGGCGGGCAGCCCACCGCCAGCGCCTGGAGGGACGCCGCGATGCGGCGCTCATCCCGGTGCAGATTGGCCAGGAAGATCGCCGGCTCACCGGCCAGGGTGTCGGCCACCACCGAACCTTCGGCCAGCTCCAGATCCAGGGCGCTCTGGATCAACCCTGGCTCCAGCGGCACCCGGCTTGTGGCCACAGGTTCCGCTGCCGAATCGCTTTCTGCTGCCGCCTCGCTGGGCCGCTCGACGCTGAGCAAGTCCCCGGCCGACTTGAGTAGTTCGGCGCTGGGCAGACCGCAGTGGCCATCACCGCTAGCCTCCAGCAGGGCGTAATTGACGCCGGCCCGCAGGCGGATCATTGCGGTGGGCTCGATGCCAAGCCGCGCGGCGATCGCATCGGCGGTGCGGAAGCCGATGCCACGGATGTCGCGGGCCAGGCGGTAAGGGTTCTCGGCCATCACCTGCACGGCGTCGTTGCCGTACGTCTTGAAGATCCGCACGGCCCGGGCGGTGCCGACGCCATGGCTGTGCAGGAAGACCATGATTTCGCGCACCACCTTCTGATCGGCCCAGGCCTGGCTGATCCGCTGCCCCCGCACCGGGCCGATGCCGGGCACCTCCCGCAGGCGCTCAGGGGCCTGCTCGATCACCTCGAACACCTGATCGCCGAAGGTCGCCACGAGCTTGCTGGCGTAGATCGGGCCGATGCCGCGGATCATTCCTGAGCCGAGGTACTTCTCGATCCCCTCGGCGGTGGTGGGGGCTGAGGCCCTGAGGAAGGAGGCCTTGAACTGCTGGCCGTGCTCGCGGCTGTTCACCCAGGTGCCGCTCACCGTCACCCATTCGCCGGCGCTGATCTCAGCGGCGTGACCCACCACCGTCACCAGGTCGCGATGACCGCGCGCCTTGATGCGCAGCACGCAGAAGCCGTTCTCGGCGTTGTGGAAGGTGACGCGCTCGATCGATCCCGCCAGCACCTCCGTGGGCTGCGGACTGGCCTGTGGGCTCACCTTTGCAGGGTTCAGCCCTGCGAATGGCGCAGGGTGCGCCAGCCGCCGCTCTCGGTGCTCACCTCCAGGCCAAGGCCAACGAGGGTGGCCGGTTCGCCACTGGGCTGTCGCTGCTGCCACCAGTGGGTGGCGAACGCCCAGGCCTCCTCGATCGACTCGAAGTGCTCATCGAGCTCGAGGTGGGGTTGGCCGTGGTGATCCACCAGGCGATAACGCCGTGGCTGGTTGCTGTTGCTGATCGGCAAGGAGGTGGCCATCGGTTCTGTGACCTCAGTTTGGTGGGATCGATCGGTCTGTGCAGTGCTGGCTGAGCAGTGCGGCGGCAGGATGATCCCTCTCCACTGCGAACAGACGAAGGCATGCCACAGACGCTCTCCGGCATCGGCGGTCTGGCACACATAGGTATCCGCGTTCACGACATGGAGCGATCGGCGGCCTTTTACGCCCGGCTTGGCTTCCGGTTGGTGGCCGGACCGATCGGCCCGGAACCGGTCGCGATCCTCAGCCACCCCAGCGGCGTGGAAATCAATCTGATCCTCAATGCGCCCAAGGCCTCTGAGGCCAACGTTCTGATGGACGGGCCGGAAAAACCGGCGGGCATCACCCACTTCGCCCTGCTCTGCAACGACCTGGACACCGCGATCAAGGAGCTGCGGGGTGTGGGCCTGGAGCCGAGTGCCGGGCCGGTGGACTTCGGTGGCCAGGCCCGGGGCCTCTTCCTGCGGGATCCCGACCGCAACGTGATTGAACTGCACCAGCGGCTCTGAGGCGATGCCCGTTCGGGGCACAGGAGGGGTGAAGAATCGTGAAGCTGCTCCTGAGCCGAGGGAGCGGCCCCGACAATGAGGCCAAAGGAAGTCAAGATCCTCCGGTTTCATGCCCATGAAGGCATCAGTGAGCGAGCGAGAGGAGGAGCGGCTTGAGGTCCTTCGCGACTACCGCATCCTCGACACACCGCCCGAGCGGGCCTACGACGACCTGACGGCACTGGCGGCGTACATCTGCGAGGTGCCCATCGCCCTTATCAGCTTGGTCGACTCTGACCGTCAGTGGTTCAAATCGAAGCTCGGCCTGGAGGCGACGGAAACCAGCCGGGACGTCTCCTTCTGCGCCCACGCCATCCTTGAGGAGGAGATCCTGGTGATCCAGGACACCCACCTCGATGGGCGCTTCGCCGCCAATCCCCTGGTGACCTCTGAGCCGAACATCCGCTTCTATGCGGGCGTTCCGTTGCTGACGCCGGAAGGCCTGCCGCTGGGGACCCTCTGCGTGATCGACCACAAGCCGAGGGCGCTGAACGCCGCCCAGATCCATGCCATGGAGGGGCTTGCCCGCCAGGTCGTGACCCAGCTGGAGCTGCGGCGGGTGTCCGCCCGGCTGGCTACGGCCCTGGAAAAGATCAACCTGATCGAGGGGCTGATTCCGATCTGCTCCTATTGCAAGGCGATCCGCAATGACGCCGGCTACTGGTCGAGCGTGGAGGCTTTCATCAAAGAGCACGCCGAGGTGGCCTTCACCCATGGGGTGTGCGAAGCCTGCATCGAAAAGCACTTCCCTGAGGTGGCTGAGGAGTGGCGAAAGCAAGGCGCCGGCTCCTAGGAGGCTGTTGCGCATAGATCAGCCCGCACCTTCTCCAGAGACGGCTGCAGATCTGCCCAGAACTCAGTGACAGCAATGGTTCTGGACGAGATCATGGGGCATGAGCAAGCCCAAGACCTTCCGCCCCTGGCTGCCTGAGCAGGCCTGGCTGCTGCCGCCCTCGCCGATCGACTGGCTGCCCAAGGACCATCTGGCGTTCTTTCTGCTGGATCTGATCGATCAGCTGGATCTCGATCCGATCCTCCAGCTCTACTGCCAGAAGGACGCCCGGGGAGAGAAGGCCTACGACCCAAGGATGATGGTGGTACTCCTTCTGTACCCCTACTGCGTTGGGTTGCCGTCGTCACGAAAGATCGAGCGGGCTTGCTACGAGGATCTGCGGTTCCGGGTATTGAGCAGCAACCAACAGCCTGACCACACCCGAATCAGTGAGTTCCGCCACCGGCACCTGGGGCGGGTGGAGGATCTGTTTGTGCAGGTGCTCAGGCTCTGCCAGAAGGCTGGCCTGGTGCAGATGGGGGAAGTGGCGCTGGATGGCACAAAGGTGGGAGCCAACGCCAGCATCCACAAGGCCATGAGCCACGAGCGGATGGAGAAGAGCGAGCAGCAGCTCCGCCAGGAGATGCGGGCGTTGCTGAGGAAGGCCGAGATCATCGACGCCCAGGAGGACGGCCGCTACGGCAAGGGCAAGCGGGGCCGTGAACTGCCCCAGGAGCTGCAGCGCCGGGAAAGCCGGCTGGAGAAGATCCGGCAGGCCAAGGCTGAGCTGGAGGCAGAAGCTGCTGCAGCCCAGGCCCGCCGACGCCAGAAGCAGCAACGCGCCGATACCGCACGAGCGCTGGCACTGCAGAAGCTCCAGGAGACGGGAATCGATCCGGAAACGGTGGGTCTGGGGGAACCT
>NZ_NQKW01000039.1 GCF_002252625.1 Synechococcus sp. 1G10
ACTGTTCAGCTCACGCCGCCGCGTCCTTGGCCCCTCAGCGGTATGCGGTCAGGCGTGGATTACAGAGCTCGTGCGTACCGCCCTCTGAACGGGTACGCGTGGATAAAGCGAGGGTGACAAGGCTGATGGCAATGCCCGATCGAACACCTCATCGGCGATTCTCTCCCAATGCTCGCGGGCGGCATCATCCATCAGCTCAACACAGGGTTTTGTCTGCAGCTTGCCTGATTCCGGAAAAATCTGCTCTCCCAGGTGTTGCTTCTCGAGGATGGGGCAGAACGCCAGGATCGTCGTCACCTCGGGGATCCGGTCGCTGATCAGGTTGATCCCGTCGAAACGGCGCATGGTGGGCACCTAGTGTGCCGTCCCGGAGATTTGCGAGCAAAGTCGCTGGAGCTTCTCCAGGATTGAATCCGCCGTGGCGGTCCAGTTGAATGGTGCCTTGGTTTTGTTGTAGGCCTCTACGAACTGCTCGATCTTGGCGATAAGCTCTTTGACGCTGGAGAAGCTGCCCCGTCGGATGGCCCGCTGAGTGATGATCCCAAGCCAGCGCTCCACCTGGTTCAGCCAGGAGGCGTAGGTGGGGGTGTAGTGCACATGGAAACGGGGCCGTTGCGCCAGCCAGCTGCGTACCTTGGCGTGCTTGTGGGTGCAGTAGTTGTCGACGATCAGGTGGACGTCCAGATCCTCTTGCACAGACTTCTCGATTTGCCTGAGGAAGCCCAGGAACTCCTGGTGCCGGTGGCGCGGCCTGCACTGGGTGAGCACCTCGCCGGTGGCCACATCCAAGGCGGCGAACAGGGTGGTGGTGCCGTGGCGGATGTAGTCATGAGTGACGCCCTCCACATAGCCCAGGCCCATGGGCAGCAGCGGCTGCGTCCTGTCCAGGGCCTGGATCTGCGTCTTCTCGTCAACGCAGAGCACCATCGCCTTGTCAGGCGGGTTCAGGTACAGACCGACGATGTCGCGGACCTTCTCCACAAAGAACGGGTCGGTGGAGAGCTTGAAATGCTTCTGCCTGTGCGGCTGCACCGAGAAAGTCTGTAGCCAGCGGTGAACCGTGGTTTTGGAGATGCCGGTGGCGGCGGCCAGAGAGCGGGCACTCCACTGGGTGCTGCCATCGGTGGGCTTGGTCTGCAGCGCCCGGTTGATCACCTCCGCCACCGTGTCGTCCTCATAGGTGCGAGGCCGTCCAGGACGGAGCTCGTCATGCAGCCCTTCCAGGCCTAGCTCTCGATAGCGCTTGCGCCACTTGCCGACCGTCATCCCGGTCAGCCCCATTCGCTTGGCGATGGCCGTGTTGGTTTTGCCAGCACCGCAGGCCAGCACGATCTGCGCGCGCTGCACGATCGAATGAGGTAGCGAGCGAGAGCTGGCGATGCCCTGTAGTTGCTGAACCTCGTCATCGCTGAGGACAAGCGGTGGCATCGGACGACCAAGCGCCACGGAGCACCTCGGATAACACTCCTGATTCTAGCTGTTTTTTCCGGGACGGCACACTAGCGTGGAGCTTGCTATCATACCTTCACGACAACTGAGCATCAAGGAGCGGATGGAAAACTGCTGATAGATGAAAGCTTGTGAGGCAGGCCGGTGCCACAAAAGATTGAGTGATTTCCAATCTAACAATTCTATTGTTGGGCCAAACAAAGCAGCCATCTCGCACATATTGGGTCATTAAGCTGTAGTAATTAACCCGGATCACTCAACAGGCTAAATAACCGCAATGCTAGTATTAGCGAATTGGTATCATCCACTGCTTGGCGAGAAGCCGTTAGCAAGAACCCAGCACCTAGTATTCGGGCCCTCATGCGAAACTCTATAACCTAGCCAGCGATCAAGAGGCAGAGCCATGAGGTAGGCGAAGATATGCGTAATAGAGTGCAGCGAGTGTCAGTCTTGGTTTCAACAATAGCCGCTGGTAAGGGGATTCCACTACGGAAAGGTGTATAATTTTCCTGGCTTGAGCTCGCGGCACTGGTTCCTTCTGATAAAGAACCTCTGGCAGGTAGCTCCATAATATCTCAGAAAGAGTACGGCGAAAAAGAATGCAATAACGAGCAGGGAAAACCTGCATAAAGGTATGAAAAAGCGACCAGCTGCGCTGGGCGCGCTCCCAAGCTGACCGGGAGGCCCAGACCCCTGTTCCATGCTGCCGATAAACGGATACAACCCTGTGCAGCACGACAGCATTGCCGTGTTGGGCAGCCAGCAGGTAAAGCGGGCGATCCAGGCAGTATTGAGAGTAAATCCAGTCCGGCATCATCAGCGCCGTTGATCTCATCAAAACAGAAGAAATATGAAAATGAAAGCCACGAATCAAAGCTGAAAAATCAAGTTCATCACCCTCTTGAGAAGGCTTGATGAGCTTAAGAGAGGATTTGCTGCGCATCGATAGATCCCGCTCGTCAACCACCTCTGTATATGCTCCACAAAACGAACAAGCGTTGTGAGCCTTAAGCAAGGCAAGTTGAGTTTCAAGCTTGTGAGGGTCGATCCACCAGTCATCACCCTCTAGGAAGGCTACAAACGGTGCACGCATAGCACGGCATAGCCTTTCGAAGTTCCTGTGAGGACCCAACGGCTCTGGGGAGCTTCTGAACAAGTGAATGTTGTCTGGATACTGAGCCGCGAAAGAGGAGGCGATCTTGAAAGTTTCGTCCTGGGAGCAATCGTCTCCAATCAATAGCTCTGTCTGTTGGAAGACTGACTGCGCGATGACCGATTCAATGGCCTTGCCGATATAAGGACCATGATTGTAGGTAATCATGATAATACTAATCTCAGGCTGAGGCATCTGCATAGGCTGCATAGAAAGGAGCAAAACCTAAGGCTCCATCAAAACCTCGATCATGCTGGGATCAAAGACCGGAATGCCTAAGGCCGTGGCGATCTGGCTTCGTTCCAGAAAGCTATCATCAATAAAAATGGGATTCAGATTCAAATTAATGTGCTGAGATTTCGGCTGCTCTGGAGCGATGTGAATGACATCAGCAAAGAGATCTCTCAGACGGTAACGCTCCAACGTGTCTTCAAGCACTCCTGCGTGCCGTGTGATCAAGATAACAGGGATGCAATTATTTAGGCACTGATAGACAAAAGAAATGATGCGAACGTTCACCTTTCCGTGAACGACAACAGTATCGTCAAGATCCATGTAAACGGCGCCGTAATCCAGCTGATGCCTATAGTGATTTCGATAGCTTCGCTCCATAGCCATATGAACCAGGACTGGCTGGATGGTCACCCGCTCTCCTCTGGCCTGGTGAAGGCCGAGCAGGGGCAGATTGACGCCCATGGCCCTACTCATTGCCATAGCTCCCGCCACTCGGGGCCCAACCTCGAGCAACACCATCTCTCCTCCTTCTCGAGCCCTCACCTGGAAAAACCAGGGACCATTCATCTGCAGCTCCTCATGAATGATGGTTGCCATCGCTGCGAATGCAGGAGAATGAGCCGCCATGGTATTCATCGCGATTCCTGATCGGACGCGTACCCTCTCCCTTCCCTGAGAATAGAGAAGGCCATCGCTACGATCAGAAAAACAGTCAACCGTGAACTCCTTACCGGGGAGGTATTCTGTGATCACAGGATCTACGATGCGATCCAGGGAAGAGATCAACTCCTCGGGTGTGGCTACTTTATAGGCATCCTTAGAACCCTGCCCCTTGTCAGGCTTGACAAACAGTGGATAGGCATCAAGATTTTTCGGTGGCAGAGAATAAAGCCTGGGCACAGGCAGCCGCCTCTCAAGGAGTTGATACGTCTTCGTTTTCGATCGACAGATGAGGCACGATTGAGAAGATGGGGCAATCACCTGTGCGGGAATCAGTTCTCGCTGCAGTGCCAAGGTGAGAACGGCATCATCATGGGCTGGATAGATGACATCAATCTGAGCCATCCGACAGAGATCACTGAGTTCTGATAGAAAAGAAGGCTCGGTTACGTAAGGGAGGGAATAGTGAGTAGTGAAGAGATACGAACCCAGATCGCCCGCTAACGAAGAGGCTCCTAACAGATGGATGTTCTTGCAATCGCGCAGAGCAAAGAATATCTCCTGAGCAATTCCTGTGCCGGAAGGGAAGACCAGGACATTGGTCATCGCTCAGATCCCTGAACAGCCCATCTGAGCCAAGCGCTTGGTCGCCTTAGCGCGAATACGAGTGTCACACGCGAGATCCAGTCGTCAGCGCGAATGAGCTGGCACCATGGCGCAGGGCTTTCCTTAACATGCCCCCGACAAGGGCGCGCACTGGTAGATGCTCCATCCACACCCTCGCCTGGCAATCCGGGGGATCCATGCGGGCATGGAGATCTCTCCAGCCCAGACCAGCAATGGCAAGATTCATCAGAAACTGGCGACTGTTCATCCAGGGGCCGGGGATGTCTGATCCGAAGGGACCGGCGGTGCCTTCGTGGAAGCTAAAGTCACGTGTCCCCGTGACTGATAGATCAAGTCGGGGCACTGGTAAGACAGAAAAATACCTGGCATCCATAAGCTGATAGGAACGGTAAAGGCCGGTCAGCTCAATGAGCGAGAATGGCATTGTTGTATGACACTCAGCGGATAACGATGGGGGATAAATTCCTGCCTGAAAAAGCTGTTGGAGCACTCTGCCATCATAGCCCTCAAGGTCGATTTTAATAAAATCAGGAAAACCTTCGTCGTTCACAATATCTACGATTGATCTGGATTCCAGTTGGGTGATCTCATACTCATGCAGGCGCTCTGTGGGTGGGGGGTCAACCTGAGATATATGGTGATCACGGCGATGGATGTAGAACGGAATCCCGTCCGAGGCTGAGTCAGAAAGGGCGCAGTGGATCAGCCGTAGACGAGAAGATGCAATCTCAAGAGCAAAGACCTCCTCAATGTGACCAACAAGCTGTGGATTGGCCTCTACAGCTACAACCTTTTCAGCCCTAGAGAGATAATATGGAAGGTTGGCGCCGTCATTGGCACCAAGATCATAGATTGTAGTGAGCAGTTTTGTCGACTTTTTTTCCATCTAACCTACGAATCTGATGTATCTGGCCACGGCAAAAGGGTTTTAAACCTATGGCGGAGAGCAAGCTTATGACGAACAGAGAGACAAAGAAACAAGACAGGCTGCGCAAGAATCGTGATCAAAAAGCTGCTGGCTCGAACTGGTGATCGACGCCACAAGCGAGGTAAGATCTGAGGCAGAAGCCTAATGCTCTGCCTCCAATGTCCCCAGGGATCCGTTCTAGGGAGGGCAAAATCCATACCAAGAAACCAGAGCTCTCGGTCCAGCAGTACTTGGCTAAAACGCCCAAAGAAAAAGGCATCGATGGCGTCAACACACTCCCAGCTCATCTGCAGTCGCCGAAACCGGTTGGCATTGTGCCAGAGACCTCCGCGATGGCGACGGTAATAGGACATGGACCGATCCAGATACCCACATGTACCACGCGCCATCAGATAGGCCAGCAGCATCGAATCCCAGCACACATTGTCTGGAAAACGGGGATACATCTGGAGGTGCTCAGCCCTAATCACCAAGGTGGAGGTGTGAACCGCGTAACGCCGAAGAAGATCAACGAGCCCGTAAGCAGGTTTAGATGGCAACCACTGTGTACGATTGTCCGTTTTCGCGGCTGCGGCTACATGCTCCGGATGATCAGCTAGCAGCGCACACTGCAAGGACAGCTTGTCAGGGTCTGTCCAGTAATCATCACCCTCCAGCAGGGCCAGCAGTGGCGCGCGGGCGCGACACACAAGGCGCAGGAAATTACTCCGGATCCCCACATTTCGGTGGGCATGGATCACCCGGATCAGCTCGGGATGCCGCTGCTGCAAAGCCAGCGCTACACCAAGTGTCTCATCGGATGAGTAATATTCGCCGATGAGCAATTCCACCAACCCCTCAATGCGCTGATCGAGCACGCTGCTCACAGCCTGCTCCAGGTACGCAGCGTGGTTGCGCGTCAGCATCAACACGCTCACCTGCGGCTGAGGTGCCAGCAGAGCCTGATCGGCCACATCAATGGCCGGGATCGCCAGCATCTCAGCACGATCGATCCAGCCTGCGGCAGGCCACTGCCAGTCGAAGGTCATCACGGGTCAGTTCCTTCAGGCATGCCTAGAGGGAATCACGAATCAATTGGCGGCGACATGGATTGGGGGAGGCACAGGAGTTCGACGACGCGGCCAACGTCATGAATGGGGAAGGTGAGATGAGGGAGCTGGTTAGGCCGTCCTTGGGCAAATACCACCAACTGCAGTGCACCCGAGGCGTGCCTGAGAGCGCGTAGCGGAGCTTGTGCATCACCTGGAGCAGTAGATCAGTCATCAGTCACACCTGCGGGTAAGAAGGTCTTGATCACGTCATTGCCAGAGCGGACCCTCTGCAGGCAGAGCTACACATCCTCAGCCTTGAGCTGCTCCGTTAAACGCTGCCACGTTATTCTGGATACCTTCGACAAGGGCCAGTTCGTTGGACAGCCCCCGCCCCTGTCGATCGTCCTACAAGAGAGAGAAACCTCTGAATCATCAGATTGGAGGCGTGTCGCGTTTGTTCCAGATCTCTTCTCCGAGCCATGCAGTGGCGATGGGTAAGCTCTAAAATAGCCGAATCCAACGTAAGGTCCGCAGAATTCCGCTTCCTTCGCAATTCATGCTCTCAGATCAGTGGCCGCAATTATCCAATAATTCCAGAACAACGCAAGGAGAGAGATGCGTCCAACAGAAATTCCTGCATCCGATCCACGTAAAGGGAAGGCGTTAGCCTTTCGAGTAGCTGCTTCCCAGCATCAACAAGCCGTAAGCGAAGATACTGATCGTTGATCACCTGAAGCACAGCATCAACGAGCTGATTGGGCTTGTTTGGGTCGAAAAACAACACAGCTTCACCATATTGATCATGGGAGCCAGGCACTTCAGCTACCACTGCAGGGAGGCCGTAGCTCATGGCTTCAAGGGGTGGGAGGTTATCGGGCCCAAAGAAGCTCGGGTAAATGAGGGCTAGCGCAGTTGAATAGAGAGATGCTAGCTGAGACCTCTCAACAAACCCGGCGAAGACAACTGAATCATTCAGCTTCAAATCACTCACTAACTTCATTACAGCGTCTTGCGACCCCTTTCCTGACCCAGTAAATACAAGCTTCAGTTTATAGCCTTGGGAATGCAATTGGCTCAAAGCCAAAAGGGCAGCCATGTGGTTCTTATGAGACCAGAACTGAGCTGGATAAAGGAGGAAATTTTCCCTTTCAAGCAAAAGCTCATGGAGCAGCTCATTCTGAGCCTGAAGTGTAGACGTGACGGACTCTGGGCATGGAAATGGATTGACTAAAATACGACTGGGGTCTACTCCGAAGAATTGCTGTAGTTCCTTGGAGCCGCGTTGTGTACCAGTCACATTAAGAAATGCCTTGCGTGTGACATGCGCAAAATGCCTTTCTCTAGCTTCCCACGTATCCCCCCAAGATACTTCTGGGAAAAAGGGCTGCAGGCGGTGCTGCAGATCCCAAACCGTGATCACATAGGGTAATTGGTCGGTGAAGCTTGAAGAATTGAGGTACCACAGAACGTCTACTTGACGACGCAAGGCCTGAATCTGATCGCGAACGACCAATGTTTTGCTCAGGGGAAGGAGGTCCCAAGGGTGCCTCAGGTTGTAGAGACGGCGATGAAACGCTGAGCGTATACGCAGGGGCAGAGTCGGAGACTGAAAAACTAGTGCCGAGGAAGGATCCAGGCCCCATCGCTGTGGGATTGATGAATCCACCGCGATCGGAATCCATCGCACCTTACTTTCACTACTAGGAGCTGCGACCCGGTTGAGGATCTCCTGGAACACAGTGTGTTGAAACTCATAGGCGCCACCAGCTGTAGGGTGAACACTGGGAAACGGCACGCCGATGCATAACGGCCCTAAAATCGACTCCGCATCATCCATGAACAATTAGCTCCTCAATAACCCTGCTCTGCTGCAAAGCATTTAATGCTAATCCAGAAGGGAGGTAAAGTCCTCTGCGGGCGATCTCTTCCGCCACAGGAGCTTCAACATCTTGAAACAGAGTCATTCCTGAGAATACGGGCTGAAGATGAATGGGAAAGAAAAATGGCCGTGTCCCAATTCCAGCCAGTGCAAGCTTCTGCATAAGTGTTTTGGCTGAAGCTTGGGAATCTTTCAGCAGGATTCCATAGACCCAATACAGGTTGTCCGCATAAGAAGTCGTATCAACGGGTCGCTGAATGGATTCCAGATTCATGAACGCCTGCTGATAGGCGAGGCCGATCTCACGTTTCCTGATGAGGGTCTGCTCCAACCGCTCCAACTGGGCAAGGCCGAGCGCAGCTTGCAGATTGGTCATGCGATAGTTCCAGCCCAGCTCCTCGTGGACGAAGCGCTGCTTGGGCTGGAAGCAGAGATTGCGGAGGGAGCGGCAGCGCTCAGCAAGAGCAGGGTCGTCGGTGACGACCATGCCACCTTCGCCGGTGGTGATGTGTTTGTTGGGGTAGAAGCTGAAGGTGCTGATGTGGCCGAAGGATCCACAGGGGCGGCCCTTGTAGGTGCCCCCGATCAGTTCGGCAGCGTCTTCTATCACGGCCAGCTGGCGGCGATCGGCCAACTCCAGGATCGGATCCATGTCCACGGGAAGGCCGTAGATGTGGACCACCATGATCGCGGCGGTGCGTGGTGTGATCGCTGCGGCCACCAGCTCCGGCACCATGTTCCAGGTGTCGGGGTCTGCATCAACCACCACCGGGATCGCGCCGGCCCGCACGATGACCGCAGCGCAGGAGATGATTGTGAAGGTAGGCAGAATCACCTCATCACCAGGACCAAGGCGCAAGGCGTTCACGGCCAGCTCAAGTGCCGCCGTTCCGTTGGCACATGCCACCCCGTGCTTGCGGCCCACCCGGCGGCTGAAGGCCTCCTCGAACTGGCTCACAAAGGGCCCTTCTGAGGAAATCCAGCCGGTGTTCAGGCATTCGAGAACGAGTTCCTTCTCGCGCTCACCAATAACTGGTTCATTCACCGGGATAAAGTCGCTCATCGTTTGCGCAACACCACGCACACGCCCCAGGCGGATTCCGATGGTGGGGATCCGGTGAGCCATTCCTCGGCAGTCAGCCGCTCAAAGCCGGCGCCTTCGGCGAGCAGATCGAGCTCGGGCAGGGAGAAGTGGCGCATGGGATGGACTTCTTTGAAGGTTTCGAACTCGCCCGAGCCGGTGTGGTGAGCGAGAACGGTGTAGTGGACATCCACCCTATTTTGATTGCAATGAATCATGGGTTCGGCGATACGGGTGATCTCCAGATCGGCGGTGTGGAGACGCTTAACCCGTAGCTCAGGTCTTTGGGCAGCCACAGCTGGGGAGTACCAGACATCAAACAGGAACAGGCCACCATGATTAAGATGAAATGCCGCATTAGCGAACACGGCCTGTACTTCGCTGTTTGTTGTCTGATAGCTGACGACATGAAAAAGGGCCAGTACAGCAGCAAAGCGGCGATCCAGCTGGGTGGTAGTAATATCACCGATCTCGCAGCTGAAGCCATTGGCCTGTTGGGCAGCCGCCACCATGGATTCACTGCGCTCGAGGCCATGCACCCAGTAACCGCGCGAGGCCAACTGACGGCCATGACGTCCAGTGCCGGAGCCGAATTCGAGCAGATTCTGGCCAATAATACCATGACATTGGAGCAGCTGGTCTATATAAGCGGCTTCGGCAGCGGAGTCCTTCTCCTGATAGAGAAGGTCGTAGTAACGGCTGCTCGAGTCGAAAGCATTACTCATGCGCTGAATGCCCCCCATGAGATTATGAAAATACTTGTGCGACCATGGACCTAGCCCGTCTCATTCGCCCGGATTTTCCGACCAATATCCTAATCGCGCGCCCTCCTCCAAGGTAATGTATCGCATTCTTTCAGCATCAAATCGCTGAAGCCCTAAGACTTTGTACAGCAGATTACTCAATCTAAGCAACATTTTTGTTAATAGCCGAAACGAAAAAACATGCGCAAATCCGTTGTGCCTTCCAATTCGTATCAGCCGGTAAAGCTCTAGACGATAGCCATGCAATGATTTATTTTTTGCAAATTGCCCATAGTGCAGGTATCTCCAGCAGTCTTTAGATTCCAGGGCAATCCCCACATAGCCCTTGCTTTTGAGTTCGTGCTGCAGGTAGGAAGAGTGATCATACTTCTTGACTACTGGCCCAGATCTATCCTCATAGTAGCTGAAAGATGAATACAGGCTTAATGCGGAGGACCTATAGAGGCAGCACCATGTTTGAAACCGCTCCATTAAATAGCAGTATTCACCAGAGTATGGCTCATAAATGTATTGTGTAGGGGCGAAGCTTGTTGACACAACAGCAGCGACTTTATTCCTGTCTAGGCTATGCGCCATCTCCGCCAGTAGGGTTTTGTCAAGAATCTCGCAATCTGCATCAAGCAGCCCTACGTAGGCATAATTACGCATGATTCTAAGCTCACGGCTCCAAACCTCTCCACATGTTTCATAAAAACCCTCTCTAAACTCATAGAATATATCCGATTCAATGGCTTTGCCTATCTGGCTGAGTATCTCCGGCGTAGAGGAGCTCAGTATAGGCCAGTTAGTTTTGTGAAAAATAAAGTGTGATGAGGGCGCATGCGCCAACACCTCTGCCTGCAGCGATGGATTGCAGCCGTTAAAGTATAGCAGAAGATGAATAGTTTCACTCAAGCCATTGCACGCTGCTGAAATTGTATGCTTGGCAATTTGTGCGTCGGGAGGAGTAATGGTCATTAGGAAGCAAGATCTAGCCATCAAAATGATAAAGCGACTTCATTAGTTCAGAAGCGTGGCAAATTCCTGCAAAAAGCTTCGTGATTAGGGTACAATAATTGCATCTCTTGAGATTCCCTCAAAGCGCGTCTTATCTTGGCCACCTGCATAGGGACCCTGCTTTACCTCGATCATCTCGGTTGGTTCGAGCATTTCAAAACCGTGGCCTCCATAAGCGAGAAGAATCACGTCGCCAGACTCAAGAATCCGACTTTCGATATAGATCTGATCGTCGCTGTAGAAATCAACTCTCACTCGGCCAGTCTTGATGAATAACACCTCTTTTGTGTACTGGACTTCACGTGGAACAGGGTTATGCACGTGGGGGGGGATCACATAGCCTTGGGGGCGATTCATGTAGCCCAGTTGCTGGGAAAAGTCGTCAGGGGTGAAGAACTGAATGCCCTCGGATTCGTATCTGCTACGCAGGATAACGGCCAAGCATCGGCCAAGCAAGGTTATTTCTTCAAGCATTGTTAATATTGCAAGTTTACATGTAGAATCACAGTCATTTTACTTGTCCTTCGCAGGTGGTTGTTCATGACCTGAGTTAAAATCACGTAAGTCTACATCAAAGTAGTTTTCACGGCGTATCCATTCCCGGAGGACAGGATCCTGCTCTGCTTCACGCTGATGGAAGAGGTAGCCATCTCGTTCTGCCTGCTGCCAGAGCTCTCGAAATTCTGCTGCTGATGCCGCCCATGGAGTCACAAGATCAGTCACAGATGGGCTCGGATACAAGTGCTTTTTTAAGGAAATGATCGATCGCCTTAGAGCCTGCTTGATCAGACTAGGCTTGCGGGTTGGAGTGACTAGGGTCTCTTCTCGTAGCTTGCTTCTGAGTTCGGCATAAGAGTTACAGATTCCCTGATAGCAAGCACGTTTAGTAAAGTAATCAGAATTCAGCCGATCAGACCCGCATTGATGAAAGAGAAGTGAACTCTGGCGATAAACAGCTTTGAATCCTTTCTTTGCAATTTTCATCGTAAGTCCTGTTTCTCCGTCACCTTGCCAACGCCTGTATAGCGGAGGAACAAGATCAACGTGAAAGCCACCACAGTCTATCAGTACTTGACGCCTGATAGCAAAATTAAGACCCCAGATCCAATTTGGGTGAATGCCATCAACATCCCTGCCGATATCCAACAACGATAACCAAGTGCAGCTCCATCCTCCGTAAGGCGTTGGAGCGAGCAGGTCCCAGAACCATGAGGGAACAGAACTGGAAAAAACTGGAATAGACGGACCTCCAGCCAAGTCAGCTCCTTTATCCCGAAATGCTTTTATCGTTGAAGCGCACCATTCATCCGATAGAATAACGTCATCATCCAAAAAGCATAGTACGTCTGCCTCAGTCACGCGCAGTGCTGCATGACGTGCCGACGATAGGCCTGGCAAGGAGCATTCCACTACCGTCGCAACAGGGAAGTTCCTTGCGATCTTATTAACAGCTAAAATGAGGGATTCTTCATAGTTGTTATTGATGACAATAGCTTCAAATTCCTTGTATTTTTTCAGTTGAGACTGAACTGACTCCAAGCACATTTGCAGCTGATGAGTTCTTCCGCATGTCGGAATTACAATTGCGTACCTTAATGGGGAAAGCTTGCTCATCTTCCAAAGAAAAACTTCTTGAACATGCGAAGTCGGCAAAATATCTTTCTGTTCATTCTTAAAACTTTTGGTTTGCTCTCAAACTTCTCTTCGGGCATCAAGCTCCTAACCATATTGTAACATAACGGATGTATCAACGGCAGTGGTGATCGCCGGAACAAATAATCGTAATTAGACAATTCTGGATGAAGCCCAAGCACTGTCATGTCTACGTATAAAAACATGTTTTGTGAATACCACCAAGAGACGTGATCATCCATCCAAAACTGATTTCTGAGGATATCAAAACAAACATAACCTCTCTCGTAAAACTGCCCTGCCCAGTAGCATGGCCATTGGCAATTGATATGCCCCGTGCCTGGCTGGCCAGGGATTGCCGCTGAAAATAGGACTACAGGAGCCAGAGCTACTAGAGACGCTACAAAGTCTGCAGACGCAGCCTGTGACAGATGTTCAGCCACCTCAAGGGAAATAGCCAAATCGAAAAGGCCGCTTTCAGTGAACTTCTGTTCGAGATCTAATGCAATAAACTCATGTTGATCAATTTCCAAGCTCTGTTGGTCAGCATAACCATCGATGCCAAGAACGGTGTCAATTCCTAGCTTCTTACACTCGGCCAACCAGCTACCCATTCCACACCCTATATCTACGACACTTTTCGGTCTCAAAAGTTCAAAAACATATGGCAATACAACTCCAGCAGATAGGCGAGACTCCTTAACTGAATCAATGCAATGATCGTCTTGATAGGGATTTACACAGTTTTCATGCATCTTTGGATAAATTCCAGAGGACGATCAAGAAGATTAATTTATCATGATGCAGCCCAGCAAGGCTGGACTGGCTATCTTTTGGAAAAGGTTGACTCAGTATTACCAGACTCAGGAGGATGTTCTGCTGCTACCTGCTTGGGTAATACCGACTACCAGAGGCAAACATGCCATCGGGTGGACCAAAGGCTTTAGCCGGGCACCCTCCCCGCCGTGCCGGAGCGCTGCCTCGCGTTCGTAAGGCAACATTGTGAACTCACTGGCTCCCGGCTGGTATTTACCGCAGCCCTGCACTGAGCAGCCACCCACTACTGGTGGGCGCTCCGGCCACTACCTCACGAAGATCGGCGGCGACGGCACGCTGCACCACCTGCACCAGGGCTGATTCAAAGTGTGTCACAGGCGCTCTGGCCTGAGCCGCACCCATGGGTTTTGGTCGGTGGGAGTGCTCCCTCCTTGTGCCCGAAACCTCC
>NZ_NQKW01000009.1 GCF_002252625.1 Synechococcus sp. 1G10
TGGCCTGATGGCCGTGGCGCATGACATCAACCAAATGCTCGGCTGGGTTGGTGTCAAATCCGCGCAGACGGGATGAATTGACTTTCAGTCAGCCCTGGGAGTGCTCCTGCATCGGCTAGCGAATTGTGCCCCTGATTCCTCAGCCAGCCAGCAATCCGCTTAACCCAGGAGTGATTCTTACTGCTTCAGAAGGGCAGCCGTGTTCTGCCCATCACGCAAAGCCAACCAGGTGATCGAGGCTCACATACTTCTCGCCGTAAGCCGATCCCACACGCTGCAGCTCGGGAATCAGAGATACGTCATCCATACGGGCCATAGCTTCGTCACTCACATCCGTGAGGCCCAGATCATCCAGCCCTCCCCGGCTGGTGAGGGGGTCATAGCGCACATAGGCAAACTGCTTGGCGCCTTTCCAGTTACTCTTTTCCGCCGGCGTATGTGGCGCCTCGATCATGGCGCCGAACTCGCTGTCCACCTCGCCGCCGAAACGGCACTCGCCTAAAACACGGCACACCATGTCCCAGCCCGCCGTGGCGGCGTTCATCAGTGCGGAGGGAATCGTCTTGGCATGGTCGAGTAGCCAGAGCTCCTCTGGGCGCAGATCCGGGCGGGCCGCAGGAGCATTGCCTGTACCCACCGAAACAATCAGCAACTGATCGACTCCTGTTGCCCAACTTATCTTATATGGGCTGGCGGTGGCCATCTGGAAGGCCAGGTAGGCCGGGTTGTTGTAGGTGGTCACGCCTCCGTCCACGAACACGAACTGGTATTCCCTGTCGGTGCGAGGCGCAAAGGTAACCACTTCCGGCGGGAAGAACGTGGGCGCCGCTGTGCTCGCGCGTACCAGCTGCCACAGCGGCAGATGCAGGTTGCAATCCTCGCGATCCAACTGATTGTATTTTGCTAGCGGGTTGTTGCAAACCGGCCAGGGGGAGTCCGTGCTGTGATTACGCAGCATGAGCATCAGCAGCCCCCGCAGCCTGGTATCACCGAGTTCAACGGGGGGATCGCTCTCGTTGAAGATGGAACCAACGCCGGTGAGTTGGCAGCTCAAGGCTTCCTGCAGCAGCAGGGCCAAGGGTTCGGCTTCGTATTTCTGGTGCAATTTCATATACCACTCAGCCCGTTGGAACATGCTGGCGCCGTTGTTCAAGTAGAAGTCGCGAACTTGGCTCACCGACATACCACAGGACAGGCAAGCGGCGATGATGCCACCCGTGCTGGTGCCACAGATGAAGTCGAAATAGTCGCCCAGTAGCAGATCGGGCTGCCCAAGCTTTGCGCGAAGATCCGCCTCCAGCCTGGCGAGGATCTCCACGCTGATCAGCCCGCGAATTCCGCCACCATCGCAGGTGAGAATCTTCTTGGGCCCTGGCATGCTCATCCGAGCCAAGATGGGGTGATCCGCGGGGATATCAGGCATGATGGGTGAATCGGTAGTGCAATCAGCTGGCCTATGCGCAAGGTAGTGAGCGTGTATCGATCCAACTCACCCTTCCGGTGCGGCGTTGCACTTCTTGATGCAGATGAGCTGTACCACCAGGGCCATCGCCCCCGGCACCGTTCCAGAGAGCGATGAACCGCACACGAGCAATCCCACAAGCCAGAGTGGAGTTGAGGAGCCAGAGATTGCAGCGCTCATAAGCATTCGCCTGCGCTGGTGTTGGTCCCAGTTCGTCTGGCATCAGGCGAATGGGCAGGGTGAGTCTGTCCTTCATGGCGAAATAGCGATCACGCCATGCTTCTCCATGCACTGATGGAAGCACGGAGCGCTGCAGAAATGTTGCCTCATCGAAGGGCAGCAGAATCTGGCAGCGCACTTGCCTCTGCTGGGCAGCCTCCAGAAAGATCAGATCACCACCGGCGGCAGCCTGGCAGTAGGCGATGTCCTCGGCTCCGGCGCCCAGGGCATCGAGTGCAGCACCGATCCTCTCGGTGGCTGCCGCTTCCATGGCGGCAGGGAACCTGGGCTGGGTGCGATCGGGCGCGTCCATGATGTGGCCGCTGAACAGTATGGCCTGGCGGGGCTGCCAGCGAACACTAAGGGGTGTTGTTGTCTCGATGGCGCGATCCAGAAGAGCGATCGCGGTACTCACCGGTTCCGGCCGAAAGCCCAGTTCCTGCAGAAGCTGGAGCTGGGAGCGGGTGGATTCGAGCGCAAAACGATCTTTGTCGTTGCGGGCGATCGCCTTTTGATAGGCAACCTTCACTGTTTCGGGGTTCCCCACCAGAACCTCCAGATCCGCAAGCGTGGTCAGCGCCCAGTACTGTGCGCCCTCGTCTTCTTCGCACTCGGCAGCAAAGCGCACTGCCCCCGCCATCACCTCCATCGTGTGATCGCGGCTTGGATCATCCGTGAGATGCCGGTTGAGATACATCAGCGTGAGGGCGTTAATGCCGCTGTAGTAGTGAGCCGGAACAGCGCGGAACCCTTTGCTGTACTGCTCCATTGCCAGGGTCAGCAGCTCGATCGCTTCGGAGGCGGTATCCCGATTCTGCTCAGGCGTGTTGCCGGGCCGGCGCCATTCCTCCACCCAGGCGTCCTTGTCCACTCGGGCGGCAAGGGCCAGGGTTTCCGCGTCCTTCGGGTGCGCCTCTAATGTTTTCCTATAGTGGTCACGAGCACGATCGAGGCTGAAGCCCTGCTCCCCGGCGATCGCCAGTCGCTGCAGGCAGATGCCCTCCTCCTGAAGCGCCTTGAGGTCGGTGGGCTCGATGGACAGGCCCTTCTCGAGCTGCTCGAGGGCAAAGCGGAATCGTTCGGCGTTGCGCAGAGCGATGCCAGCCGCAATCCAGGCCTCGCCGCGGAACGCTGCCACAGGGGCTTCATCGGCGAGCACGAGCATGTCCCCGATCTGGCCGGCACGGCGGGCGCGATCGATTCGATCCAGCCAGGCCTCATGCTTTTCCCAGAACTCCCGCACGTCACCGATGCGCAGGGTTTTCCAGTCGGGCTCCTGCAGATTGGGCAGCAGGGAGTACACAGGACTGATGCTTCGCCCCTGCCAGCTCTCCATGGTGGCCTGCACCATGCTGCTGAGGGCCTCGATGTCGCTGGCCAGCGTGGCGGGATCGGGAAGACCATCAAGCAGGCCATAGCGCAACTTGCGATCGGTGTAGAGATCAAAGGCCGTGGTGACCCTGCCACCGCAGATCAGCACCACTCCACGAGCGCGCAGCGCATGGCGCACTCCGAGTTCATACCAGACGTTGGGATTGTCGATGCTGAGGTCGGCCACCACCAGATCGGCGATCAGCAGTTCCTGGAACATATCGGTTCGGATATCGCCAGCACGCTCTTCCTGGTCGGCGCGGAAAGGCTCCAGGCCAGCTTTTGTGAGGGCGGGCTGAATCAGATCTGCATAGATACGATTGAAGTCGATCAGTCCCCCATCGCCGCTTGGCTTGCGACCAAAGGGCATAACCACAAAAGCGTGGGGACGTGCAGCCATAAAGAAAAGTGTGTCCAGTGCTTATAGAATAACCAGATCCGTCATGAGAAACAAGACTTGGCAATCTGAACAGAGAATGAATCATGCAGAGGCCAAGACCTACAGCATGAGGATGGTATGGATTCCAACACTATCGAGAGCGAGGATCCGTTGTTGTCCGAAGCTTGGAAGCGATTGGCGAGAGGATCAAGCATCGGGCCGGTTGGCGTTGGCGCAAGATCAGCTATAGAAGGTCTACCTGAGAGACGTCTTCAGATCAACAATTTGGCCCATACTCCTAGCCGGTGTTGACCAACGTAACGCCTGACCAAATCATCGGCAATCGGACTATGGTGATTGAGACAGTAACGGAGTGCAGTGAATGACTGGGCATGGATCTGTCGGCGGTTCACGAGTCTTCATCAGTTCTGTAATGCGTGATTATTCAGACCGGCGTACCGCGGCCGAACAGGCGGTGCGTTTTCTTGGCATGGAACCCGTTCTCGCTGAAGATCTGGTGGCATCTGGGGGTGCGCCGAGGGAGGTTATCCTCAACGATGTTATCCCAGATTGCGATGCGTTCTTGGGGATCTATGGGTCCCGCTACGGCTGGACTGGTGCAAAAAGCAGCCATTCACCCACTGAGGAGGAATATGATCGGGCCCGTGAACTGTTCAAGCCTATCTACGCCTTCATTGACCGCACCGATAACGAAGACATTGAGCCGCGTCAGCAAGATTTTCTTCAGAAAGTGCAAAACTGGGATGTGGGGGTTCTACGGAGAGAGTTCACCACCACTCGTGAGTTGCAAGAGATGGTGGCTGAAGCCCTTAGCAAGAGCCGCCTCTCACCTTGCTATCGGCACTTTCTTCGCCGACTCATCAAAGAGATACATAACATCAATGGATTGGTGTTTCACGAGAAAGACCAGCCATTCTCTCCTTGTTTTGATCTTATCCTCCACTGTCCGTCCAGCCAATTGACCGGCAATGATGACTTTTTTGTTGCCGTAGTTTCCGGCGACGAATATAATCGTCAGCAGATCTCCCAGGCGAGACATTCCTGGTTTGAAGATGTAAATAGACAGATCGGAGCAGGCTTCTGGAAGGCACGTGGCGCCTACCTTCAATTGCTCATTGTTGCCGAGAGGAATCCTTTTGCCCTAACCAAGGCGGATCTAGAGAAAGACAAACGCATCGGATCTTCCACAAACTTCGAAGAAGTCTTTGTCAATCTTTCCGCCTCATCGATGGATCTTGCTCCAGGCATCCCTTCGTGGGTGCATCCTTTGAGGGATGCAATTAAGCGATGCCTGGAGTAGCGAAGGAAACCCTTGAAAACCCAGCTAATCCACGCAACAATTCCCCTGTGATCACAGCACTCATCGCGGTTCATGGGCGGCAAGCAGCTCGGTCACCGCTTCGCGGAAGTCTTCGCCTACGGTGATTACGAGCAAACCACGGCTAGGAAGCGCACCAAACGCGAGCGATTTCTTGCTCAGATGGAGGCGGTTGTTCCCTGGAAGCCGCTGATTGAGCTGATCGAGTCTTACTACCCCAAGGCCAGCGCCAAAGGAGGCCGTCCTCCTTACCCATTGGAGACCATGCTGCGGATTCACCTGATGCAGCAGTGGTACGACCTCAGTTATCCAGCCATGGAGGATGCGCTGATTGAAGTACCGATGATGCTGCGGTTCGCTGACATCGAACTGATCAGCGACAGGATCCCGGACGAGACCACGATCCTCAGCTTCCGCCACCTGCTGGAGAAGCACGATCTCGGCAAGCAGATCTTTGAGGCGGTGAAAGCCCACCTCAAGGCCAACGGCATGGCCATGAAGCAGGGCACGATCATCGATGCCACCTTGATCGCTGCGCCCAGCCCCACCAAGAACAAGAAGGGTGAGAGGGATCCCGAGATGCACCAGACCTGCAAGGGCAAGCAGTGGCATCACCGCTTCGCGGAAGGCTTTGCCTACGGCATGAAAGTCCACATCGGTGTGGACAAGGACAATGGCCTCATCCACTCGGTGGAGACGACGGCTGCCAACGTGCATGACCTCACGCCAGCACCAGACCTCCTTCACGGCGAAGAGACGGTGGTGTATGCCGACGCTGGCTACCAGGGAATCGAGAAGCGCCCAGAGATGGAGGGCAAGGGCATCGGCTTCCGAGTTGCGATGCGGCCGGGGAAGCGGCGCGCCCTACCCGATACCCCGGAAGGAAGGCTGGATGATCTGATCGAGAAAGCCAAGGCCCACATCCGCTCGAAAGGTGAGCATCCGTTTCGCGTGATCAAGCCCCAGTTCGGCTTCCAGAAGACCCGGCTGCGGGGCATGCTCAAGAACCGCTGCAAGGTGAATGTGTTGGCAGCCCTAGCGAACCTATTCATGGCCCGCTATCAGTTGCTAGCTAGCAATCCAGTTCCACCACCCGCTGCAGCGTGGCCTCGAACGCCAGCTGGATCGTCAGGCAGCTCTGCTGCAGCTCCAGCCACTCGATCGCACCATCACGCCAGTGGAGCCACTGCTCACTGATCTGGTCTTGAATGTTCACTTACTCAACAAAGCATGCCGCACTTAGGTGGACATTTTTGTATAAGAATAGACGCTGGCTTGTACGTCTGAATGTTTGCGCTACTACTGCAGAGTATCTAGAGAATCCAGCTCAACTGCATACTTGTGACACTTTGAATATCAGGTCAATTCTGAACAAACAAGTTTAACCTATTCGAAGTCTCCCTACGGCATCGTGGCCTGTGATTGGCCAGCCAGGTCGACCCCCAGATCAGCCCCGACCCCGGGGCCGGCTTTCGCGCGAAATGGGCTGGCTGCGGGGGGAACCGCTGCGGGAACTGTTGCGTCTGGGGGCTGGGGAGCCAGAGCCACGGCGGCCACCCTTACCCCGACCACCACTGAGGTCGAGGGGGGGAGCTGAAAGGATGGTGGGCTCGAAGCCGGGGATCTCCGCCCGGGGCAGAGCGTTGCCGATCACTTTCTCGATCGCCCGCAGCAGTTCGTGTTCCTCGGCAGCCACCAGGGAGAGGGCATGGCCGCTCTGGCCGGCCCGCCCGGTGCGTCCGATGCGGTGCACGTAGTCCTCGGCCACGTTGGGCAGATCCAGGTTCACCACATGGGGCAGTTGCTCGATGTCGAGGCCGCGAGCGGCCAGGTCGGTGGCCACCAGCACCCGCAGCTCACCGCTCTTGAAGCTGGCCAGGGCCCGGGTGCGGGCACCCTGGCTCTTGTTGCCATGGATGGCCATGGCGGCCACACCCTCATGGCTCAGGCGTTCCGCCAGGCGGTTGGCGCCGTGCTTGGTGCGGGAAAACACCAACACCTGCTGCCAGTTGTTGCTGCGGATCAGGTGGGAGAGCAGATCGCCCTTGCGCGCCATGTCACAGGGGTGCATCACCTGCTCCACCAAGGGGGCCGCCCTGTTCTCGGGTGTGGCCTGCAGCTGCACGGGCTGGTGGAGCAGGCCGTGGGCCAGCTTGCGGATCGAGGGGTTAAAGGTGGCGGAGAACAGCAGGTTCTGGCGCTTGGGCGGCAGCAGGGCCAGGATTTTCTGGATGTCGCGGATGAAGCCCATGTCGAGCATGCGATCGGCTTCATCAAGCACCAGGATCTCGAGCCGGTCGAAGCGGATCGCGTTCTGCTGGTAGAGGTCCATCAGGCGGCCGGGAGTGGCCACCAGCACATCAGCGCCGCGGCGCAGCCGCTGCATCTGGGGGTTGACCTTGACGCCACCGAACACCACATCGCCGCGCAGGTCGAGGAAGCGGCCATAGGCCTGGACGCTCTCCGCCACCTGGGCCGCCAGCTCGCGAGTGGGAGTGAGCACAAGGGCGCGCACCTGATTGTTGCGGGCATGGGGCCCGTGGCGCAGGCGCTCCAGCATCGGCAACGTGAAACCGGCTGTCTTGCCGGTGCCGGTCTGGGCGGCGGCCATCACATCACGGCCGCTGAGCACGGCCGGAATCGACTGCACCTGGATCGGCGACGGACAGGTGTAGCCCTTAAGCGCGATGGCCTTCAGCAGTGGCTCGGACAACCCGAAGGAGGCGAAATCCTGGACCGGGCTTCCGGAGGCGGCTGGATCGGCCCCTGAAATGGTCGGGCTGATCTGCTCCTCTCCCGGAGCTGGGTGGGTCAGGCGGGAAATCGGAGCAGTCCTCAGAAGACACCTACCCTAAGAGAACGGGGCTGTGACGATGGGAACAGCGGCCAGGCCCTTGGATCCATGTCTTGATGCGGCGATGATTCCCACCTTCTCCAGCCGTGGTCGTCGAGGCGCTGCAGAGGCGGCCTACTGGCGGCGGCATCCACCAACGTCCTGGAAAGCCAGCCAGGCCCTGCTCACCACAGGGGTGGTGATTGAAGCGGGAGCAGAGATTTCGGCGGTTCCTCAACCAGTTGAGGACTCAGCAGTTCAGGACTCAGAAGTTCAGGCGACAGCTGTTCTGCCGACACCCGCACAGGCCAGGCAGCCACAGCTGAGCGAAGACACCCGCAGAGAGTGGCTGATGCTGCTGGTCTGGGCAGCGGTCGTGCTGATCGATGCGGCCATGGCCCTGAGGGAACTGGCTGCGCCATTGGCAGCACTCCTGCACGAAAAAGCCCCGTGGAGCCGCCGCCAAAGGCGTACCCACAGGGCCATCAGAGGGAGCTGGCAGGCCCAAGCGGCCGGCCTGCCTTGAAGAAGTAGGGATGCCGCGGAGCGCGGAGGTCTTCTTGCTCAGCGGGTGTTGCCGGCGCCTACGGCGACCTTACCCACGCCCAGGGAACGCAGCTCCTGGAGCAGGCTCTGCAGCACCTGCTTGGCGTCTCCGAAGACCATCGAGGTCTGGGGCAGCTCGAAGAGATCGTTGCGGATGCCGGCGTATCCGGAGCCGAGGCTGCGCTTGACCACAAACACAGTGCGGGCCTGATCAACCTCCAGCACCGGCATGCCGTAGAGAGGGCTGGCCGGGTCGCTCTTGGCTCGCGGGTTGACCACATCATTGGCCCCCAGGACGATCACCACATCGGTGCGCGGGAAGTCGGGGTTGATGTCATCCATCTCGACGAGCTGGTCGTAAGGCACATCGGCCTCAGCGAGAAGCACGTTCATGTGCCCGGGCATCCTGCCGGCCACCGGGTGGATGGCGTAGCGCACCTCGATACCGTGCTGCTCGAGCAGGCGGGCGAGCTCCTTAAGGCTGTGCTGGGCCTGGGCTACGGCCAGTCCATAGCCGGGCACGAAGATCACGCGCTCAGCAGCCTCCAGGGTGAGGGCACATTCCTCCGGGCTGCAGGACGTGACGTTGGTGTACTCCTCGCGTCCGCCGGCGCCATCGCCGGGCTCGCTCGAGCCAGCGCCTAGGGCGCCGCCGAACAGCACAGATGTGAGCGAGCGGTTCATGGCCGTGCACATCACCTGGGTGAGAATCAAGCCGGCTGCTCCCACCATGGCGCCCGCAACGATCAGCAGTTCACTGCCCACCACGAAACCAGCGGCAGCCGCAGCCACCCCCGAATAGGAATTGAGCAGGGAGATCACAACCGGCATGTCGGCGCCGCCAACGGGAAGGGTGAGACCCACGCCGAGGAGCAGCGACAGCACGGTGAGGAGGATCAGGGCCACCGCCATGCCCTTGAGCACCAGCACGCAGCAGACCAGGCAGGCCACTGCCAGCAGGATGTTCACCGCATGACGCTGAGGCCTCAGGGTCCAGCCGGGCGTGCCCAGCCACTCCTGCAGCTTGCCCATCGCCACCAGCGAGCCGCTGAAGGTGATCGCACCCACCAGGACCGACACCAGCACCGATACCTGGCCCACCAGGTTCAGCGGCGTGGGCAGTTGCACCGCACCGATCGCCACCAGCAGCGACGACATGCCGCCGCAGCCATTGAAAAGTGCCACCGTTTCAGGCATGGAGGTCATTGCCACCCTCAGGGCAAGCACGGCCCCGAGGCCTCCACCGATGCCCAGCCCCAGCAGCATCCAGGGCCAGCCGCCCAGACCCTGCTGCAGCAGCAATCCCACCACCGCCAGGCAAATAGCCAGGGCCGCCAGGCCGTTGGCGGTGCGGGCTGTACGGATCTTGGCCAGACCCTTCAGCCCGAAGGCCAGCAGCAGTACCGAGCCCAGTTCGATCGAAAGTTCAACCATCAGTTCGCCTCCCTGCGGCGGAACATCGCCAGCATCCGGTCCGTCACGAGAAAGCCGCCCACCACATTGAAGAGGGCAAAACCCAGGGCCACCGCACCGATCAGCTTCAGGGCCGGGGTGGGGGCCTCACCGATCAGAGCCAGGGCCGCTAGCAGGGTGATGCCGCTGATGGCATTTGCTCCAGACATCAACGGGGTGTGCAAGGTGGGAGGCACCTTGCCGATCAGTTCAAGCCCCAGCAGGCTGCCGAGCACCAGCACCCAGAGGGCGGAGGTGCCGCTGAGAGGAACGCTCATGCCGTCACCTCTTCGAGGCTGGGCCACAGTTCGGGCCTACGGCAGGCGCCCTGATGGGAAATCAGGCAGGGGTCAAGCAATGGATCCTCGGGGTTGAGTTGAAGGCCGTCGTCGGAGAACAGGGGCTCAAGGAAAGCCGCCAGGTTGCGCGCGTAGAGGGCGCTGGCGTGGTGGGGAACCGAAGCGGGCAGGTTGGAGGAGCCGATGATGCGCACCCCGCCGATCTCGACGGTGCGATCCGGCTGGCTGCCGGCGCAGTTGCCTCCAGTTGACACGGCCAGATCGACCACCACCGATCCTGGGCGCAGCGCCTTGAGCATCTCCTCGGTGATCAGCAGTGGCGCGGGCCGCCCAGGCACCTGGGCGGTGGTGATCACCGCATCGGCTTCGCACAGGTGTGTGGTGAGCTGCTGGCGCTGTGCCTCCAGGAAGGCGGCGCCGGCCTCGCGGGCATAGCCGCCGGTTTCACCCGGGGCCTCACGACTGGGGGGATCGATGAAGCGCGCCCCCAGGGATTCCACCTGTTCCTTCGCGGCCGGCCGCACATCGCTCACCTTCACCATCGCGCCGAGACGGCGGGCGGTGGCGACGGCCTGCAGACCGGCCACACCGGCCCCGAGCACCAACACCTTGGCGGGCTGAACCGTGCCGGCGGCGGTCATCAGCATCGGGAAGAAGCGATCCAGTTCAGCGGCCGCCAGCAGCACTGCCTTGTAGCCGGCGATGTTGGCCTGGGAGGAGAGCACATCCATCGACTGGGCGCGGCTGATGCGCGGCAGCAACTCCAGGGCCAGGGTCGAGAGCCCACGGCTGTTGAGGCGCTCGATCAGAGCCCGGTTCAGGTAGGGATCCAGCAGACCCACCAGCAGGGAGCCGGAAGCCAGCCGCTCAAGCCCGCCACTGCCACCTTCATGGTCCTGAAGGGGCGGTTGCACGCAGAGCACCACTTCGGCAGCGCTCCAGGTGTCGGAGCAGCCCTTGACCACGATCGAGGCACCAGCTTCGATGAAAACCTCGTCGTTGAATCCGGCCTCCAGACCAGCGCCCGATTCGATGAATACCTCGGAGTTCTTCGCTACCAGGCGACGCACCGTTTCCGGTGTGGCGGCGACACGCCGCTCCCCTCCCCGGCTTTCGGCAGGAACCAAGACCCTGACCACAGACAACTCCGACGATCGTCACATCCTCCTATTGATGGACAGAGCGCGGGAGGGGCGCAAGTCAGCATTGAACGTTGTGTTCAAGCCACCACACAGGGGCGGGTTCGCACCCGTCTGCCGTGGCGATGGCAGCCCAATGTCACGAGGGCTACCCCAAAGCGGGCATCCGTTGCCTAGCAAGTGTGGGCAATCCTGCGCTGATCCCCAGCCATGGCCTCCTTCACCATCACCCTGGAAGACGGCAAGTCGTTCAGCTGCCCCGACGATCAGTACATCCTCGATGCCGCCGAGGAGCAGTCAATCGATCTGCCCTACTCCTGCCGCGCCGGTGCCTGCAGCACCTGCGCCGGCAAGATCCTCTCCGGCAGCGTTGATCAATCCGACCAGAGCTTCCTCGATGACGAGCAGATCGCCGAAGGCTTCGCCCTGCTCTGCGTCAGCTACCCCCTCGCCGACTGCACGATCAAGCCCAACGTCGAAGACGACCTCTGAAGCCGGCACGGGGGCGCGGCCCCCAAGCCCTCAGATCGCTTCCAGCTCCCGGTAGGCCGCCGCCCAGGTGGCCTGATCGAGCCGCTCGATCGCCTCCTCGGCGCTCGCGGCTCGGCTGGCAAGGCCTTCGTGCACCGCCGCCAGTGCCACCGCTTCCGCCACCGCCCGAGACACCGACTGCACCTGGGTGAGCTCAGGCATCAAGGGAGCATCCGGATCCCGGTAAGCCGGAATTCGGTCGGCCAGGGCATCGAGCCCCGCATCGATCATTCCCTCGCTCACCTGGGTGGCTCCCACCGCCACGCTGGCGAAGCCCAGGCCGGGGAAAAGGAAGCAGTTGTTGCACTGCCCGATGCGGCGAAGGCTGCCCTGCCAGCTCACCGGCTCAAACGGGCTACCGCTGGCCACCAGGGCCTTACCGCCGGTCCAGGCATAGAGATCGACCGGAGTGGCCTCCGCCAGACTTGTTGGATTGGAGAGGGGCAGGATGATCGGCCGCTCCACCGCCGCAGCCATCGTTTCCACCACCTCGCGGCTGAAGGCCCCCGCCACGGTGGAGGTGCCGATCAGCACGGTGGGTTGCACAATCCGCACCACCTCCAGCAGGCCGATCCGGCCCTGCCCTTCGTGCTTGAACGACGAGCGCTCGGAAGGATCCCTGGCCAGGGCCTGGGCCATGGGGGAAAGATCGGGCTGATCGGTCAGCACCAGGCCCTCCCGATCGATCGCCCAGATACGGCGGCGCGCCTCTGGCTCGCTCAAGCCTGCCCTGGTGAGCAGGCGCACCAGACCCTCGGCGATGCCGCAACCCGCGGTGCCCGCCCCGAACACCACGATGCGGTGGTCTTCCAGAGGCAGGCCGGCGCCGTGGGAGGCAGCCTGCACCACCGCGCAAGCCACTCCGCGAGTGCCCTGGATGTCGTCGTTGAAGCTGGGCACCCGCTCGCGGTACTCCTCCAGCAGCTGGTGGGCATGGCCGGTGCCGAAGTCTTCCCAGTGCAGCAGCGCTCCCGGGAACTGGCGCTGCAGGGCCTCCACGGTGCGGGCCAGGAAGCGGTCGTAGTCGGGGCCATCGAGGCGCGGGTGGCGCCAACCGGGGTAGAGAGGGTCGTCCAGCAGCTGCAGGCGGTCGGTGCCCACATCCAGCACCAAGGGCAGCACCCGGGAGGGATCAAGCCCGGCGCAGAGGGTGTACACAGCCAGCTTGCCAAGACAGATCTCAATTCCGCCGATGCCCTGATCGCCGATGCCGAGGATTCCCTGAGAATCAGTGATCAGGATCAGATCCACCGGCCCTGGCGCCGCCTGGCTCAGCACCGAATCGATCCGCTCCAGATCCGGTGCCGCCAGGAACACCCCGCCGGAGGGGGTGCGGTAATCGAGGCTGAAACGCTGGATCGCTGCTCCCACGGTGGGGGTGTACACGATCGGCATCACCGCCTCGATGTGATCGGCCAGGAAGCGATGGAACAGGGTGAGATTTGCCTGGCGCAGGGCCACAGCGAAGCGGAACTTCTCCAGGTCGCTCCCCAGAGTGAGGAATGCCTGCCAGTGGCGCTCCACCTGGATATCCAGGCTCTCCACGGCGTGGGGCAGAAGGCCATCGAGCCCGAACGTCTGGCGTTCCTGGCGGCTGAAGGCCGTGCCCTTGTTGAGACAGGGATCAGCTAGAAGATCGCGGCCCCGCAGGCGGGTGCTCTGGGGAAACGTTGGGCGGGCCAGGAGGATTCAGCAACCTGGCAGCGGAGCGTAGGCCAGGGGCTCAGAGCAGGAGCATCACGCTGCCCACCAGGGCCATCACCAGCAGCACTGTCGTAGCGATGAAGCTGATGGCGAATCCCAATCCCCGCTGCTCCGGAGCCCGCAGATAGCCGACCGCATAAAGCACCCGACCCAGCACCCAGACAGCCCCCAGCACCGAGGCCGCGGTGGCGTTGGAGAACAGCACTGCCAGCCAGAAGGCTGGCAGGAACACCACAATCTGCTCCAGGGTGTTCTGCTGCACCCGCATGGCCCGCTCAAAGGCGGGCGGACCGCTCATCAGCGGTGGCTTCACCCCATGGCGCATGCGCGCCCGACCCACCTGCATGGCGGTGGCCTGAAAGGTGATCACAGCCAGCAGGGTGATGAGCGCGGGAAGGGGGGCGATCGTCATGGGAAGTCAGCCCAATGGACCACCATGACCCATGGCAGCGACCCCACCCAGAATGCCCATGGCGGCCATCAGGGCTGCAATCGCCCAGAAGGCATGGTCATGGGCCTCCAGCTCCGGTTCACGGCCATGAATCGGCACCTCCTGGGCATAGAGGTTGTCGTGGTTTTCGAGATCATGGGTATGCATGAGGGGCTCCATCGGCTGTCTCCAGCGTGGCCGCGGCCGACGGGTCACGCCTCAGGCAGCAGGCAGATGTGACAGAGCTTCGCCAATGTTGACCTGCACGACATCAACCCGAGATCAAGAAAGTTGCCTCAGCGCAGGGTGCTGATCAGCCCGCGACGCCGCAGTTCCTGGGCGAACTCACTGGCGAGTCGGTTCCTGGCCCTAAAGCCATGCCAACGGCCGTACCAGTCGAGGCAACGGAACAGCACCCAGGTGAGGAACAGAACCTGCAGGAAGGGTTTCAGGGTCGGGAGGACCGGGCTCTGAATTGAACTTAGGCAGCCCCATGGGCTCTGTCATCAGCGGGATCGAGGGTCCAGAGCGCCAGACCGCCGCCACGGCCCCTGGCTGCCAACCAGCCCTGTTTGGCCCCGCCACCGATCAGGGCGAAGAAGGGCAGCACCCCGGCCCGTTGCTGTGCAAACGGAAGTGGCTGGGGGAGTGGGCGATCGAGGGGCCGCCAGGGGCCCAGCGCCAGACACAGACGCTCAAAACGAAACAGCAGCAGGGGCCGCTTGCCCTCGAGCCTGGCCTGGCCCGCAAATGTGAGCCCAAGTCCCCCCAGCTGCACGCTGTTGCGGATCACCAGCTCCTCGCCCTCCCCGCCAGGGGCTTCGATCACCAGCCTTGCGCCCAGGGCCCGCAGGAGTCCACTGACCAGATCAGCCGGCCGCTCTGATCCCCGCGGCCAGGTGCGCTGCAGACGCCAGCTGCCGATCAGCTGGGCAGCCTCAACAGCACCTCCTTGCTTGCGGCTGATTGCCTCCATCCGGAGCAGGTCCGCCCCGTCGGGAGTGCCAGCGAGTGTCGGGTCCATCTGAAAGCGTTGTGCGGGGACTGGAGCGGAACCCAGCCTGGCTCAGAGGGGCCGGGACTCGCCCCACTGGGAGGCATAGGCGCCGCGGCCATCGAGGGCAGCGGCGCCGCAGCGGACAGCCAGCGCCAGCGCTTCTGGCCGCTCCCAGCCGGCCGCCAGGCCCGCAGTGAAACCCGCAGCAAAGCAGTCGCCAGCCCCGTAAGCATCCACCGGGGGATGGCGTCGCTCGATCGCTCTGAAGCGACCTCCAGGGACAGTGAATCCCCCTTGCTCGGCCTCGGTGGCCACATAGATGCGAGGTGCGGGGCAGAGATCCCCGTCCTGGTAGCTCTCTCCGGGATCGCGGGCACTGCCGATCAGTGCGTCGAGCTCGACGGCGGCCGCCTGCAGAACCGGCAAACGGACCCGGGGTGTAGCCGCAAGCACCCGCGCCCGACGGGCCAGCCGCAGGGCGGCTTCATCGGCGGCGGTCACGAACACCCCGTCGCAGCCAGCCAGCTCGGCCCAGGGCAGGGGATCGCTGGCGACTGGAGCGAGCCTCTCGCCAATCACCGTGATGGTGCGCTCCCCGCTGGCCTCCACGAAGGTGATCGCCCGACGGGTGGGGCTCTCCCTCCAGGCCACATGCAGTTCCAGCCCCATGGCCCTCAGCTCGGCGGCCGCCCGCTCTCCGAGGGCATCTCGGCCCAGGGCGGTGTAGAAGGCCACCGGTTGATTCGTGAGTCGGCTGAACTGGGCAGCCACCACAGCGCCTCCACCGGCGGGCTGCTCCAGCGTTTCGAGCGCGTGCTGGATCTGACCGGCAGACGGCAGCCGCTCCACCATCACGAAGCTGACCCACTCCACGTGACCCACCACTGCCAGGCGCAGCGGAGGTAAGGGAGGCGGGTGCGGCAGCTCAGCTGGGGCGGCAGCAGACATCCAGGCTGAGCGGGTGCTCCAGGATGACGGCTCACCCCGGCGTAGCCGCTGCCATGGCACCCAAGGAACGGTCCGCCACCACCGTGAAACTCCAGATCGCCGGTGGGGTGTTGCTGCCGCTGCTGCTTCTGGGGCTGTGGCTGAATTCGCTTGGATTCTTCAGTGCGCCGCCGCCGCCAGGCTGAGGAAGCGGGCCTTAGGCCTCAGCTCTCTGGATCAGTCGCATCAAGGGAGGCGAGGTATCGCTTCCGTTGAGCAGAGGCGCCGGGCTCCTCGCGGCGACGGGGGGATGTGCTGCCCGGTTGAGGGGGTTCCTGCAGCGGGTGGGTGAGCTGGGTGCGGGATTGGGGGTGGGGCTGGGACTCGGGCATGGCCGGATCGTATCGGGACCGGCAGCACAGACCGAGGCAGCCGTTGCCCGTAAGTTCTGTTCCTGACCATCGCCATCGATCCGTGAGCCAGTCCCGCAAGGGTTCCCTCAAGCGCTGGGAGCAACGGTTCGAGCGACTGCTCTGGAAGCTTCGGCTGGTGGCGATCCTGCCCGTGATCATGAGCCTGGCGAGCACGGTGGTCACCTTCACCCTGGGCACGATGGAAATCGGCAACTCAATCCTGCAGTTGCTCGCTGGCAGCACCAGCAAGGGATTCGTCGCGCACCTGCTCGGGGGCGTGGTCTCCGGAATCGACCTCTACCTGATCGGCATTGCCCTGTTGATCTTCGGTTATGGGGTCTATGAGCTGCTGATTTCTCCGATCGATGCCGCCAGGAGGGACGAGTACGCCGGCAATGGACTGCTGGACATCCGTGACCTGGACCAACTCAAGGAGAAGCTGGTGAAGGTGCTGGTAGTGGCGCTGATCGTTGCGGCCTTCAAGGCGATGCTCACCCTGCCGATCACGGATGGAGCCTCTCTGGCCTTCTTCTGCCTGAGCGTTCTGCTCCTCGCCCTCAGCGGATATCTGGTGGCAGGCCAGGGCATCCATCGGCCTCCCCATAGTTGAGGGCCAGGGATTGACCGATGGCTTCCGTTGATGCACTCATCTATTCATGAAGTTTTCAGCGCTATTTCTGCGGCCAGGCGGTGAACCCACTGGTACGTTGAGGGAAGGTCGATTGAGGCACCGTGCCGCCTTTTACCCTGATGTCACCACGACGGCAATCGCGCTTCATGTCATTACGTCACCATCTGTTGCGCGGCTGCCTTGCCATGGCGGCAGTCACCTCCACGGCAGTGTTGAGTGCCGGTGAAGGGAAGAGCGAGGTTCTCTACACCCTCAAAACCCAGTGCAGCCTCAAGGGCGAGCCCGCAAAAGCCTGCGTCGTCGAAGCGGTCAATCAGGGCGAATCCACCCTCTACCGCCACAAGATCGGCGACGATGTGATGACGATCCGGGTGCGCGATCAACCCGTACGGATGGATCTCTGGTCGAAGGACCTCAAGGCCTGGACCTCTCTCAAGCGGGCTGAAGCCCGCTTGTCCACCAACACAATGTGTTTCAACGGCATGGATCTGTGTGCCGTCAACCCCAATTATCTCAACAGCATTCTCCAGAACCATGCCCAGGTCATGAAGGGGCGTGACCACGTGATGGTCCACTTCGGCAGCGACGGCCGTGTCGATGCCAGCTGCTACGACGATGGCTGCGATGTGGTGCGCAAATGAAAAGAATCGCTGGCTTCAGCCTGTTGCTCTCCGGCGTGCTCGCCTTCCCGGCAGGCTCAGCGCTGGCGCTGGAGAATTCCCCGGGAGGCCTTCAGGGACCCATCAGTTCTGAGTTGCTGGCCCGTGGAGGAGGCGGCGGCCGTGGCGGCGGCGGCGGGAGTCGTGGTGGAGGTGGCAGTCGTGGCGGTGGTGGTGGCAGCCGTGGTGGTGGCGCTGTCAACCGGGGTGGCGGTGGCGGCGGTCACCGGGCTGGCGGTGGTGGCAGCCGTGAGCGCACAGGCATGGGCGGCGGCGGCGCCAGCCTGAACCGTGGCAACAGCCGACCAAGTGGCGGCTGGAGCAACAACGTGTCGTCACCATCGGCGCGGCCATCCATGCAACGGCCCTCCGGATCCAACAACATCAGCCGTGACCTCAACCGCGGCGGCAGCCGTGACCTCAATCGAAGCGGCAACCGTGACTTCAATCGCAGCGGAAATCTCGACAGCAACAGATCCATCAACCGGGACGTGAATCGGGACGTGAACCGGAACATCAGTCGGGACGTGAATAGGAATATCAACCGAAACGTGAATTGGGACACGAATCGGCGCGTCAACATCGGCAATGTGAATGTCAACCCCGGGTGGGCTCGCCCGGGCTGGGGCGTGGCCCGGCCTTGGAATGCCGGCTGGTATGGCGGCTGGTCCTCTCCCTCCTGGGGATGGTGGGGGGCAAGAGCCGCAACATGGGGTGTGGCCTCCCTGGCCACTGCAGCCCTCATCAACAATGCTGTCGACAATGCCGTCAGCAGCAACGCCACTTACATCGTTGTTCCCAACACCGACTACCAGCTGCTCTATGGCTCGGTTCAGCCCTCCAGCTCCCAGGGAGTCAGCTTCGCCGTCACTGCCGATGGCAGCACTTACCAGCTCTCGGCCGATTGCAACCAGGGCCTTCTGGATGGCCGCGAACCGAGCAATGCTGCCGAAGCAGAGCTGCTCAATGCAGCCTGTCAGGTGGCCTTCGGCTCCGTCTGAACTCCACAGCGTGGGGTAGCCCCAGAAGGAAGCTCAGCCCGGTGTGATCATCGAGCAACAGCTGGAACAGATCAGGCTGTTCCAGCCGTTTGCGGGTGGTGACAAAGGCGGCCTTCCGCATCAGAGCGGTCGATGGCGTCATTACAACCAGGTGATCACGGCGCATCATCTTCAGTGTCAAACGGGCATTCGCCCCAAGAAACAACGACCGTCCATAGAGATTCCCCCTTCAACTCGGTCAGGGTTCTGTCTCGGAGAGCGTGGCGTCAATCCGCTCCGCCAGCAGCAGACAGGCGTCCATCTCGGCCCAGAGCAACTGCCGCCTCTGCGCATCTACAGCGTAGGAACGCCGGTGTAGATCCCTACCCAGATAGCGCAGGGCATCACGGATCCGTCGCAAGTCCTCGTTGCTGCAGTTGGGCGCCTGAGGGAAGCTGTCATCCATGGAGGCCGAGTGAGCCAAGGGTTCAGCCATGCAGCATGAAATCAATGCAGTTTCCGACTGTACCGTTGAGTTTCAGACGCCATTCAGTCATGGGAAACTCAGCTGCGTTGCGCAGATGGTTCTGCTGGACCGCAGCTTCGTCGCTGGTACTGGCCAAACTGCTGCTGGCTGACCTGGCCATGGCTGCACCCTTCAGCTACGACCCTGTCTCGTTCACAAGCTTTGCCAACAGCCGCATGAAAGCCCAGGGCAAGGATGTGGTCTTCCGCAACCTCGCCCTGTGCCGGCGTGATGGGGCAAGTGGCTATCGATGCCTGGAGGGAGAAGTGCTTCGGCGTGAAGCCGGCAAGCCAGGGCGCGAGCTCTGCAGATTGCGCTCAGTTGGCTATCATCCGGCCACGCGCAGCATCAACTACCTGGCCAAGGATTGCGTCAGAAAAACAGACCAGCAACGGCTGCGCGAGCAGTCAGAAAAGCTGTTGCGAAAGGGACTGGATGCGCTGGAAAACATCAATCCATGATCAGCTCTTCCGAGCCTGCCGATCCGCCGCTGGATCAGCTCAATCGTGCCTGCCTCAGCCGGCAGGGGTGTGGCGTCTGCCAGCTGGATCATTGAGGATATGGGTCGCCTGAGATTCGAACTCAGGACCAATCGGTTAAAAGCCGAGTGCTCTACCGCTGAGCTAGCGACCCGCCCTGGTGGGCTGCCCTCGCGGGCACCCTTGGAACGTATCACCCAGGGGGCACCTCCTCCAAGAGAGCATGGTCGAGCCATCAGGGGGTGCTGATCCCCCGGTTGCCCGCGAGCTGCCATGTCCTCCTCCCCCTGGCCCGAGCCCAGCGTTCACCCCGAAGCCTGGGTGGCCCCCTCGGCGGTGGTGATCGGGGATGTGGCCATCAGCGCCGGAGCGAGCATCTGGCCGCTGGCTGTGGCCCGGGGCGACCTCTGCAGCATCCAGATCGGGGTCAACAGCAACGTCCAGGACGGGGCCGTGCTGCACGGGGATCCAGGCCAGCCGGTACTGATCGGCGCGGGGGTGACCATCGGCCACCGGGCTGTGGTGCATGGCGCCACCCTTGAGGATGGCTGCCTGATCGGCATCGGCGCCATCGTTCTCAATGGGGTGCGGGTTGGGGAGGGCGCCCTGGTGGCCGCGGGGGCGGTGGTGACCCGGGACGTACCGGCCCGCACTCTGGTGGCTGGCATCCCGGCCAAGGAGAAGCGCACGCTCAGTGAGGGCGAGGCTGCTGAGCAGCTCCAGCACGCCCTGCGCTACAGCGAGCTGGCCGCCGCCCATGCCGGCCGCGCTGGCTGAATGCTGCGATTTGGATCAACCGGCTCGGGAGCCCGTATGGGCAGGCGGTGGGTGTCCGTAAGATTGGAGAACGATGATTTCTCTTCGATGGACGCTCGGCTGCTGCTGGTTACCGCCCCTATCCTGCTCGCCGTGGCCTGGGCTGTGTTCAACATCGGCCGGGCGGCCGTCGGTCAGTTGCAACTGATGCTCAAGCGTTCCCGCGCCTGATGGTCCTGGTGATCGGTGCCGGCCTGGCCGGCACTGAAGCGGCCTGGCAGATAGCCCAGGCAGGCCTCCCGGTGCGGCTGGTGGAGATGCGGCCAGTGCGGCGCTCCCCCGCTCACCACAGCGCCGAATTCGCTGAGCTCGTCTGCAGCAACAGCTTCGGTGCACTCTCCAGTGATCGGGCGGCCGGTCTGCTGCAGGAGGAACTGCGCCAGCTGGGTTCACTGGTGATCAGCACAGCCGACGGCCACGCGGTTCCGGCCGGCGGCGCGCTGGCGGTGGATCGCGGCCAGTTCAGCGCCACACTCACCCGCACCCTTGAAACTCATCCTCTGATCCAGGTGGAGCGGGCGGAGCAGCTGCGTCTGCCAGAGCCAGGGGAGATCACCGTTCTCGCCACTGGACCCCTCACCAGTGATGACCTGGCTGAGGATCTACGCCGCTTCACCGGCCGCGACGACTGCCATTTCTTTGATGCCGCCAGTCCGATCGTGGCGGGCGAGAGCATCGACCTGCAGGTGGCCTTCCGCGCCAGCCGCTACGACAAGGGCGACGCCGACTACATCAACTGCCCCATGAACCGGGAGCAGTACGAACTGTTCCGGGAGGCCCTGCTGGCGGCGGAGCAGGCCGAGCTCAAGGATTTCGAGCGGGAGAGCGCCAGCTTCTTCGAGGGCTGCCTGCCGATCGAGGAGCTGGCCCGTCGCGGCGAAGACACCATGCGCTACGGCCCGCTCAAACCGATCGGCCTCTGGGATCCGCGCTGGGGCGACCTCCAGGACCGCGACGTGCGCCGCGCCAGGAGGGCCCATGCCGTGGTGCAGCTGCGCCAGGAAGACAAAGGCGGCCGTCTCTGGAACCTGGTGGGCTTCCAGACCAACCTCAGGTGGAGTGAGCAGAAACGGGTGCTGCGTCTGATTCCAGGCCTGGAGAGCGCCGAGTTCGTGCGCTTCGGTGTGATGCACCGCAACACCTTCCTGCAGTCGCCACAGCTGCTGGATCCCACCCTGCAGTTCCGGGCGCGGCCCAGCCTGCTGGCGGCGGGGCAGATCACCGGCACCGAGGGTTATGCCGCCGCCGTAGCCGGGGGCTGGCTGGCGGGCACCAACGCCGCCCGCCTCGCCCATGGTCAGAGCCCGATAGCCCTGCCGCCCACCA
This sequence comes from Synechococcus sp. 1G10, assembly GCF_002252625.1. Taxonomy (GTDB): domain Bacteria; phylum Cyanobacteriota; class Cyanobacteriia; order PCC-6307; family Cyanobiaceae; genus Regnicoccus_A. The sequence continues at coordinate 21,459 of NZ_NQKW01000009.1, forward strand.
CCATGATCGGCGCCCTCACCCACTTCATCGCCGAAGCCCCCAGCGCGAAGTTCCAGCCGATGCCCCCCAACTTCGGCCTGATGCCGGAGCTGAGCGTGCGGGTCCGGGAGAAGCGGGCCCGCTACGGCGCCTACCGCGACCGTGCCCTGGCTGATCTGGCACCGTTCAGGCCTGCAGCCCGCGGTGCTGCCCTGACCTTTGCCTAGGGTCAAACCTGCCAGCAGGCCCACCCCCGTGAGCGTCATCTCCAGCCCAGCCAGTGCGGCAGCCACCAGCCCGGCGCCCTCCCAGGACTGGGATGCCGTGGTGATCGGCTCCGGCATCGGCGGCCTGGTGACGGCCACCCAGCTTGCCGCCAAGGGGGCGCGGGTGCTGGTGCTGGAGCGCTACCTGATCCCGGGCGGTTCGGGCGGCAGCTTCAAGCGTGAGGGTTACACCTTCGACGTGGGCGCTTCGATGATCTTCGGCTTCGGCGAGAAGGGGCACACCAACCTGCTGACCCGCGCCCTGGCCGATGTGGGCGAGCGCCAGGAGACCATCCCCGACCCAGCCCAGCTCGAGTACCACCTTCCCGGCGGGCTGAACGTTGCGGTCGATCGTGACTACGACAGCTTCATCAACCGGCTTTCGGCTCTGTTCCCCCATGAGGCCAGCGGCATCCGCCGCTTTTACGACACCTGCTGGAGCGTCTTTCGCTGTCTCGACGCGATGCCCCTGCTCTCGCTCGAGGATCCGGCCTACCTGGCCAAGGTGTTTGTGCGGGCACCGCTGGCCTGCCTTGGCCTGGCCCGCTGGCTGCCGGTGAATGTGGGCGATGTGGCGCGCCGGCACATCAAGGATCCAGAGCTGCTGAAGTTCATCGACATGGAGTGCTTCTGCTGGTCGGTGATGCCGGCGGACCTGACGCCGATGATCAACGCCGGCATGGTTTTCTCCGACCGTCATGCCGGCGGGATCAACTACCCCCGCGGCGGTGTGGGCTCAATCGCGCGCCACCTGGTGCGGGGCCTGGAGCGCCACGGCGGCGCGATCCGCTACCGCTCCCGGGTGACCCGGGTGCTGATCGAAGGCGGAAAGGCTGTGGGGGTCGAGCTGGCGGGCGGCGACACGATCCGTGCCACCCGGGTGATCTCCAACGCCACCCGTTGGGACACCTTCGGCAGGCTGGTGGCGGAGGCCCAGGTGCCGGCCGCCGAGCAGACCTGGCGGCGGCGCTACAAGCCCTCGCCCTCGTTCCTTTCACTGCATCTGGGAGTGAAGGCTGAGGCGATTCCTGCCGGCAGCAACTGTCACCACCTGCTGCTGGAGGAGTGGAGTGCCATGGAGGCGGAGCAGGGCACGGTTTTCGTCTCGATTCCCACCCTGCTCGATCCGGACCTGGCGCCGGAGGGCAGGCACATCGTCCATGCCTTCACCCCATCGAACCTGGAGGCCTGGCAGGGGCTCTCCCCCAGCGACTACCGCACGACAAAGCAAGCCGCAGCCGATCGCCTGATCCACCGGCTGGAGCAGATTCTGCCCGGCCTGAGTGGAGCGATCGTCCATCGGGAGGTGGGCACCCCCCGCAGTCATCGGCGCTTCCTCGGCCGTCACCAGGGCAGCTATGGCCCGGTGCCGACCATGCGCCTGCCGGGGCTGCTGCCGATGCCCTTCAACCGCAGCGGCATCCCCGGGCTGTACCTCGTGGGTGATTCCTGCTTCCCGGGTCAGGGGCTGAACGCGGTTGCCTTCAGCGGCTTCGCCTGCGCCCATCGGGTGGGTGCCGACCTGGGCCTCAACCCCTGGGCCCTGCCCGCCTGAGCCGCCAAGCCGGAAACCCGACCCCGGCACGCTCGCGCCCATCGCTCACGCTCCATAGGGTGATCGCCATTGATGGTCATGCTCGATGGGTTTCGTCCCGACCCCAAGCCACGAGGATTTAGCCCGCTATCTGGAGCAGAACGACGCCCTCACCAAGCCCTGGCTGCTGCTGCAATTGCGTCTGAGTCGTCTCAAGGAAGAGAAGGATTCGCTTGGGGCCGATGAGTATCTGCGCCGGGTACAGGATGCCCACAACGACCTGATGCGACTGGGCAACTTCTGGCGTGGCCGCGAAGCCGAACTGTTCGGCCTGGGCTGAGTTCCATGGCCTCCAACCCGCCAGGAGCGGCGCCGGATCAATCCCAGACCTACCCGGTGACCCCGTTGATTCGCTTCACCCTGCTTGGGCTTTATCTCGCGCTTGTGCTGCCCCTGCCACTTCTGGCCACCCCAACCCTGCGTCCGTGGCTGATCGCTGCTCTGCCGGTCGGATTCGTGCTGGTGTCCGCCTTGCTGAGTGAGCGGGTCAGGCTCGATCAGGAAGGCATCACGGTGGGGCATCCGCGCTGGTGCGCCTGGCTGCTGCGACGGGGCTGGCAGCTTCGCTGGAAGCAGGTGGAGGGTCTCACCAGCCTGGGCACGAGCCAGGGCGGGCGGGTTTACTACCTTCGGGCAGAGGATGGCCGCCGACTGCTGCTGCCGCAGCGGGTGGATCGCTTCCCCGCATTCCTGCTGCAGGTGCAACGCACCACCGGCCTGGATCTATCAGCAGTGGGCCGTCTCACCCCGCCATGGACCTACTGGGCCCTGGCGGCTCTCACCCTGGCCATGCTTCTGGGGGAGCTGGTCGTGCTCGCGGCCTTGCCCACAGCCAGTGTCCCAGGGTTGAGCTGAGCAGAACCGGTTCTTCAGCTGGCGCTAGCGCTCTGGGGACGGACACCACCAGCCGGGCTGAGGGAAGCCTCAGGCGCTTCAGGAAGAGTTTCCAGGCTGAAGCGGTATCCCTGCTGGCGCACCGTTTCGATGCCACCGCCCTCGCCAAGGCCAGCCAGTTCAAGCTTGCGGCGCAGGGTGAGCACCTGGGTGTCGACCGAGCGGGGACCCCCACTGAACGGAGGCCAGGCCATGCGCAGCAGTTCCTGGCGACTGCGGACCATCCCCGGTGGCATCAGCAAGGCACAGAGCAGGGCGAATTCACGGGGGCTGAGCTCCACTGGCTGATCGCGCAGGGTCACCTGGCGCAGCAGCAGGTGCACCTCCAGCGGACCAACGCAGACCCGCTCCTGCAGGCCGGTACCGCTGCGACGCAGCAGGCTGCGACAGCGGGCCGCCAGTTCCTCAAGACCGAAGGGCTTACGCAGGACGTCGTCGGCGCCAGCATCGAGCAGCGCCACCAACGAATCAGCGCCGGTGCGGGCCGTGAGCACCATCACCGGGGAACGCAGATGGGCCGCCAGGCGCAGAGCAGTGCTCTCCTCGAGCAGTTCGGCGCTCACCAGCAGATCAGGAGTCTGGTCGTCGCAGAGCTGGAGGGCTTCAGCAGCCGTGGCCACGGCTGCTGCCAGATATCCATCCTGACGGAGGCGCTGGGCCAGAACCGTTCGCAGGGTCGGATGGGGGTCGACGACCAGAACCCGCTTCAACGTGGAGGCCCCGCCGGTACGTGGCTCAAGCGTCAGCTTGACGGGGCTTGGATCGATGGAATCAGGCTTGGGTGTGAGCTCCACACGCGGCCACGGGTGAGTCCCTAGGCTACCTGATACACGCAGTGAGCAGTCGATACCCATCGATGCCACGCCCGCCCAGACAGCCTGTGCCCCATGACCTCGCTGCAGAATCCTGACGCCATCCGTCACTTCCAGTCAATCTGTGACGCCTGCCAGGACCTGGCCAGCCGCTACCACAGCCCCTCGGAACTCAGGCTTTACGCCGATGGCTACCTCCATGCCCTACGCCGCGGCTCCGTGCTGCAACCTCTGGATCAACGGCGCCTTGAAGACGTGATCGAGCGTTGGATCATGGATCCCTCCAGCTTCATCGGCCCCGACGGCAATGTCAGCACCCTGTTCGAGAACAGCCGCAACTGACGTCGAAACCAGCCGTAACTGATCAGGAAAAACGGCTGGACATCGCCTGGATGGAAGAACTGAAGTCGGCCTTCCTCTCGGTTCCTAGCTGGCCAAGGCAACAGTGAGGGTTTCGCGCAGCTCACCGGAGTTGTACATCTCAATCAGGATGTCTGAGCCACCGATGAACTCGCCGTTCACATACACCTGGGGAATGGTGGGCCATTCCGAGAACTCCTTGATGCCCTGACGAATCTCGGGATCGGAGAGAACATCAAACGTTTCGAACGGCATGCCCAGAGAATTGAGGATCTGAACCACGTTGTTGGAAAACCCGCACTGGGGCATCAGCTTCGAGCCCTTCATGAACACCACGATCGGGCTGCTGCTCAAGAGGCTGTCGATGCGTTGCTTGACGGCGCTGTCCATGGAGGCGAGGGGTAAAACGATTGAAGGGGGAAGGAAGGGAAAATCAGCCCACACCAACGGGGGTTGTGGTCTGCAAGGCAAGGGCGTGGATGGCCTCGCTGGCCAGCTCACGGCGCAGGGCCGCGTAAACCAACTGGTGCTGCTTGATCCTCGAGAGACCGGCAAAGGCGGAGGACACCACTTTCACCTGGAGATGGTCGCCACCACCAGTGAGGTCCTCTACCTCCACCTCGGCATCGGGAAGACTGGCGCAGATCGCTTCTTTCACCTGCTCCGATTGCACCATGACCGAGATTCCATCCACTCCGGACGGAATCTAGAAGCCGGAGAGACCAGCTGCCTTACCGGGTTGCCGGGGCGTCGCTGACGGCGGTGTAAGGGATGGTGGCGAAGCCGAGTTCCACCAGAGTCTGGTAAGCACGGCGCCCTTCCTCACGGGCTGGGGTCATCACCTTGACCACCTCGACCAGCAGGGGCACGGCCACCTCGGGCTGGTTCTGGCGGCGAAGCAGGGCAGCCAGACGAAGATTGGACTGGGCCAGCAGTTCCAGCGACTCGCGGCCTTTCTGATCCATCTCCCGGGGAATGCGCGCATCGAGGCCGCGGAAGGACCCACTCAGATCCCGGTAGAAGCCGAGCAGACGCAGGCTGGCCTCCCTGGCCTGGTCGTAGTCCTTGCGGGCGGCAGCCAGGTCACCGCGGGCAACGGCCGCATCACCTCGGCTCAGCAGATCCTTGACGGCCTGGAGGTTGAAGGTTCCAGCCGAACCCTCGAGCACCTTCGGAGGCTCACCCTGAGCCTGAAGGGGCAGGATCGGAGCAGCAGACAGCAGGGTTGCAGCCAGGGCAAGCCCGAGTGCAAGGTGGGGCCGGCGCACGGAGGACAACACCGAAAGGCAGTTGGACTCTACGGGGGAGTGATGGGACGGCCCACGGCGAGGCGGGCCGCTTCCTCAGCTGATTGCATCGCCACCGCCAGCCGGTCGTTGAGCGCCCGGACCTCTGAGCGGCCGCCAGCTCCATCCACGGCCAGGGCGGGGGCAAAGACCAGGGCAGCCCGGCCCCGGCAGCGCGGGGGGGCCTGGCTGTAGCCGATCCCGATCGGAACCACACGCACATCGACACCCTGGCTGGCGGCCAGGACCGCCAGCCGTCCCAGGCCCTGATGCACCCGGATCGGACCATCCTGACGGCGGATCTGGCCCTCCGGAAACACCACCAGCTGCTCTGAGGCGGCCAGCAGATCAACGGCGTAGCGAAGTGAACTGGTGCCAGGCCGTCTCTGGTCGATCGGGAAGCAGCCGAGGCGGTCGAGGAACCAGCCCTGGATCCCCCTCATCTCCGTGACGGTGACCATGAAGCGGCAATCGCGGCCACTGATCCGGCGGCCAGCGGCGTGGGGCAGCAGCAGGGCATCCCAGCGGGCCCGGTGGGTGGGGGCAAGCAGCACCGGCCCCTGCAGAGGCAGGTGCTGCTGGCCCAGCACCTCGATCGAGCTGAAGAAGCCGGGCAGGGCGAGGTCCTGGGTCACCAGCATCGCCAGCGGGGACAGGACGGGACTGATGCCGCGACAGACGCTGCTCTCCCGGGCCACCAGGTTGGAGCTGGGCTTCGGCTCGGTCCTTGCTGGTCCCTCGATCACTTGCGTCGTCTCGGCCGTCACCTGAAGCCGCATTCGCCAATCGATGCAAGCTATAGGGCGCCGCAGTGCTTCGTTTCAGGTCACGGGCAGTTGCCTCTGCGGTTGGGCTCGACCCTGCCAAGGCCCCTGTTGGGCCTGAGCTGATCCATAGGATCAAAGGCCAACGAGTCCCTGCGCGAGCCATGGCCAGCCTTGGCGTGAATATCGATCACATCGCCAACGTGCGCCAGGCCCGCAGGGCCCTTGAGCCCGATCCGGTCACCTTGGCGCTGCTGGCTGAGCTGGGGGGCGCCGATGGAATCACCGTGCACCTGCGCGAGGACCGGCGCCACATCCAGGAGCGTGACGTGGAGTTACTGCGAGCCACCGTGCGCAGCCGCCTCAACCTGGAGATGGCGGCCACCTCTGAGATGGAGGCGATCGCCCTGCGGATTCGCCCGGACATGGTGACCCTGGTGCCTGAACATCGCCAGGAGGTCACCACCGAAGGAGGGCTCGACGTGGTGAGCCAGCTCGGCACGCTGCAGGGACTGGTGGGCCGACTGCAGGACTCAGGCATTCCCGTCAGCCTGTTCGTGGATCCGGAGGTCTCCCAGCTGGAGGCCAGCCGTGCCAGCGGCGCCCGCTGGGTGGAGCTGCACACCGGCGCCTACGCCGAAGCCCACTGGGATGAGCAACCACGGGAACTGGCCCGACTCGAGGAAGGCAGCTTCGTGGCCCGCTCCCTGGGGCTGAGGGTCAATGCCGGCCATGGCCTCACGTATCAGAACGTGGAGCCGATCGCCGCGATCGAGGGGATGGAGGAACTGAACATCGGCCACACGATCGTGGCCCGAGCCCTTGCGGTGGGATTGCAGAGCGCGGTGAGAGAGATGCGCGCCCTGATTCAGAATCCACGTCACGAACCCTTGTTCAGCAGCACCCCATGAGCGCCTCCCCGTCCACCACGTATCACTTCATCGCCGCCAGTGAGCAATTTCTGACAGTGGAGGAACCCCTTGAGGAGGTTCTGCGCGAACGGGTGCGCAACTACGGCGAGGTGGGCAAGGCGATCGATTTCTGGCTGCTCAAGCGCCCGGCCTTTCTGAACGCTCCCGAGCTCTCGACCCTGGCCACCACGGTGCCCAACCCAGCAGCGGCAGTGGTGTCGACCGACCCGAAATTCATCGATTTTCTGAAACTGCGGCTGGAATTCGTCGCCAAGGGCAGCTTTCAAGCCCCCAGTTCAACCATTCAGGACCCCCTGGCTCAGCAAACGATCTGAACGGATCAGGCCGCCTTCGCTTGCTTGTCAGGCCGCCTGCTTCTGCTTGGTGAGCATCCAGCCATCCAGCAGCTGAACCTGCAGTGGGTTGAGGGCGGCATCGGCGAGAAGCCGCTCCCTCAGACGAGCAAGATCCTCAGGATGCAGCTCTCCATTTTTTTGCCAGTGGAGATCCGTGGTCATCAAGGTGTTGAGGTGCTGACGTCTTTGTGGGTCCATGGTGTCAGTTGGCACCCGCCCTAACCCGGCTGAAATCCGATGATTTCCTTGAGAGATCCCTGGACAGACACTGCAGATCGCTTGTGCTTCCGCGTCTGGCCGGGCGATTTCGACCTGCCAGGGAGGCCTGGCTCAGAACAGGCCAAGAAAGCGGCGGCGGGGTTGGGTTTCACCATCGCTGGACTTCGGGGCACGGCCCCGGCCTCCGTCCTGGTGATAGCGGGGAACGTTGTCACCGACGGTGAGCAGCGCTTCCTTGTTCTTCCACCAGATCCAGTCGCGGATGGGTGGTGTCGCCAGCAGATCATCGCGGCTGAGCCCCAGACCCAGCTTGCGCGAGGCATCCACCAGCACGTCGATCATCGCCTCACCGTCACTACAGCGAGCGAGCGCTTCATTGGTGCGCTTTGCCCCGTTCAGGGCCTTCACCAGCGCCTGAACTCTCTGGGACACCGGAAGGGAAGCAGGATTCATCAGACCCCAGCCGCATGAGTCGGACCGTACCAGTGTGGGGCTGCAGGTGAACGATCTTCGCCAGGACTGATCGCGATCGGGCTGACAGAAGTGGAGATCAGAGGCCACACTGGTCGTAGCGCAGTTCCACTTCGGCGCATCCTTTGCATGGCGTCCACACCGCAGTCCCCCCGTCACTGGGTGATCGGTGACGTCCATGGCTGCGCCACGGCTCTCCAGGACCTGATCACCCGACTGCCGCTGGGCGACCGTCTGATCTTCTGTGGTGATCTGATCAATCGAGGGCCCCAGATCGAGCGCACCTTGATCCTGGCCTGGGATCTGGTGGTAGAAGGTCGGGCCGTATGGCTTCGGGGCAACCACGAGCAGAGCCTGCTCAAGGCTCTCAGCAGGCAGCGCGTCAACAGCACCAGCGACCCTGCCCTGGCGGGTTCCGACACCTACCGACAGCTGGGCAGCCGTCAATGCCGCCTCTGGCGGGAGCGCCTGGAGGGCCTGCCCCTGGCCTACTGGAGCGGAGGCTGGGTTGCCACCCATGCTGGCTTCGATCCCAGCACCTGGTTGCCCCACCTCTCCATCCGCCAGCCCTTCTGGAGCCAGTACGACGGCCGCTTCGGGGATGTGATCATCGGGCACACCCCCGTGGCCCGGGTCGAGCGCAGTGCCAACGGCATCGTCAAGATCGATACCGGTGCCTGCTACGGCGGTCGGCTCAGTGCCTACTGCCCGGAAACCGCCGAGTTGATCAGCGTGCCCGGCCTGCGCAGCATCCAGTCCCAGCTGCCGGCCCTGGGCCGACGGCGTTCTGGCAAAGCGGTGGCCGGCTCCTGCTGAGAGCGGCTCGATGCTGACGGTCTATCGCAGCAACCGGGCCGACCTGCTCGCCCAGCTCCTGGGACAACACCTGCTTCTTGCCCCTCCCGACCCCTTTGAAACGGTGTCGGTGGTGGTCAACACCTGGCCCACCAGCCGCTGGCTGGGGGAGCAGCTGGCCCTCGAGCTGGGGGGCATCGCCGCCAACATCCGCTTCCCCTTTCCCGGCAGCCAGCTGCGGACCATTGTTCAGCAGCTGCTGGGAGACAGCAGCGAGGAGAGCGACCCTTGGCGAGCCAGCGACCTGGTCTGGCCGGTGCTGGAGTTGCTGCCCCAGCTGGTGGAGGCCCCGGAAGCCGCGCCGCTGCGGCGCTGGCTGGAACATCGCAACGACGCGGGCGAGTTGGATGCCCCTCTCTGGCAACTGGCCCGCGCCATCGCCGATGGCCTCGACGACCTCTGCCTGTACAGGCCCGCCATGGCCCTGGCCTGGTGGCAGGGGGGCTGCGGCGACAACCGCGGCGACTCCCTGCCGGAGTCGCTGGCCTGGCAGCCCCTGCTGTTTCAGCGCCTGCGGGATCGACTGGGGCAGAAACCCTTCGGGCTCCAGGCCCTGGAGTTGATCGAGCGTCTGCGTCAGGGCCGCATCAGCGGCGAAGCCATCTCCTCCCCCCTGCGCCTCTTCGGCCTCAGCAGCGCCCCGCCCGTGCAGGTGCAGCTGCTCCAGGCCCTGGCCCTGGTGGTCCCCGTGGACCTTTACCTGCTCACCCCCTGCGCCGACCTCTGGCAGCGCTGCATCGAGCGCCGCCGCGAGCTTCAGGACGCTCTGGCCGTGGAGCAGCCCTTCGGCCTCGACTGGTTGCTGCAGACCCCTGGGCTCGAGGCTCGCTTCGGCCGCCTGGGCGGGGAATTCCAGCAGTTGCTGGAGGGCACCGGGGAGTCGGAGCTGGGCAACGCCCAGGAGCGGGATCTATTCCTGTTACCGGCCACGGCGGCATCCTCCAGCCAGCGCAGCCCCAGCCTGCTGGAGCAGCTCCAGGAGCAACTTGCCCAGCCGGCGGAAGGCCATCCCCTGCAGCGCGCTCCGGAGGACCACTCCCTGGAGTTCCACCCCTGTCCGGGAAAGCTGCGGCAAGTGCAGATCGTGCGTGATCGCTTGCTGCAGCTGCTGGCCGCTGACTCCAGTCTTGAGCCACGCCACATCCTGGTGATGACTCCCCAGGTGGACCAGCTGGCACCCCTGCTGGCCTCGGTCTTCTCCGACAGCGACGCCACAGGAGTTGAGCTGCCGTGGCGGCTCACCGACCGCAGTCAGCTCGATGACGCCGGCATTGCCCAGTCCCTGCTGCAGTTGCTGCGCCTGGCCGGAGAGCGCCTGACGGCCTCGGGACTGGAGGGCCTGCTCGAGAGCACTGTCCTGCAGGAGCACCATCAACTGGAGCCCCAGGAGGCTGCCGCCATCACCAGGGCGCTCCAGACCAGTGGCTTCCGCTGGGGGCTGGACGGGGCCGAGCGGGGCGGCAGCGAGCAACACAGCCTGAGCTGGGCGATCGACCGACTGTTGCTGGGCCTGGTGCTCCCCGACCAGCCCGGACTGGCCATCGGCGCCTGCGCGCCCCATCCCCTTTCCGGCACGCCCGAGAGCCAGGGGCGCTGGATCTTGCTGCTCACCCGCATCAAGCGGTGGTTGATCCAGCTACGCCGCAGCCGCCGTGCCGAGGACTGGGGCCCGTGCCTCAGAGACCTGCTCGAGGATCTGTTCGGCGACGGCGGCGAGAGGGCCTGGGAGCTGATCTCGATTCACCAGGCCATCGCCGAGTGGACCGCCGGTGCCGCCGGGTGCACCCTGACGATCCCGGCCGCGGTGCTGGCAGCGGTGCTGCAGGAGCGGCTGGCCGCTGACAGCGGTCGCTTCGGCCACCGCAGCGGCGCCCTGACGATCAGTGCCCTCGAGCCGATGCGGGCCATCCCCTACCGGGTGATCGTGCTGATGGGCCTCGATGCGGAGGTGTTCCCGCGCCGGCGCCAGCGGCCCGACTTCCATCCCATGGAGCACCAGCGCCTGCTGGGGGACCCCGATCCAGCCGACCAGGACCGCTACGTGCTGCTTGAGGCCCTGCTCTCGGCCCGCGATCATCTGCTGATCAGCTGGAGCAGCCGGGACGAGCGCAGGGGCGACCCCCTGCCGCCACCGGCCCCGGTGCGCCAGTGGCTGGATCAGCTCCAGGCGGAGCTCGGCGCGGAGGGCTTCAAGGGGCTGGTGGTGGACCACCCCGTCAGTCCGCTCGATCGCCGCAATTTTCTGCCGGCAGGTCAGCGACCGCCCGCCAGCTGTGACCAGCGCCTGCGCCAGGCCCGCCAGCGCCTCGAGGATCCGGCCATGGCAGCGCGACCCCTTCAACCCCTTGCCCGACGGGAGCCAGCTGAGCCGGGGGCTGCGTCCGGCACCACCGGACCAGCGCAGGAGCCACATAACGATCCCTTTGAGGATCTGCGCCGCTGGTTGATGGCGCCCCAGGAGAGCTGGCTGCAGCAACTGGGCCTGAGGCCGCGGGAATGGTCCGAGCCGGTCGAGGACCTCGAAGCCCTCAGCCTCGATGAGCTGCGGCGCTCCCGCCTGCTGCGGGATCAGCTCGCCCGCGGCGGCCATGAGCCCGCCCCGCCCGACTGGCCCTGGCTGTGGCGGGGGCGGGGCCTGGCGCCTCCTCTGACTGCTGGGGAGCTGGAGGCTGACGCCCTCAGCCAGCGCTGGTCGTCGCTGCAGCAGCTCCTCGAGCGGCTGGGGGAACCCCGGCGTCAGCGGCACCGGTGGCAGGAGCGGCAGGATCCAGGTCTGGGCTGGGACCTGGAGGCTGATCTCGACTGGCGCGACGATCTGCTGGTGCTGGTGCACACCGCCCGGGCCCGCCTCCCCCACCGTCTCGATCTCTGGCTGCGGCTGTTGCTGGCGGCTGCCAGCGGCCAGTCCCCGCGGCAGGCCGTCCTGATCGCCCGCGACAAGAACCATTTCGTGGTGGCCCAGCGGCTGCAGGCGATCGCAGCGGGGGCCGCGGCAGAGCAGCTCCAGCAGTTGCTCCGCTGGCGGCAGAGCCACCGCCACCACTGCTGGCCGGTGCCCCCTGAAACCGGCTGGGCCTATGCCCAGGCCGAGCACAATCGCCCCGGCGATGGCGCCACCAAGGCGTTGCAGTGCTGGGAGGGGGCTCCCCCCTGGACCGATGGTGAACGGGAGCAGGAGGCAATGGCCCTCTGCTTCGGTCGCGACTGCCCGGCTGAATCCCTCCTCCGGGGCGATTTCGGAGCGTTCTCTGCCCTGGCCATGGCCCTGCATGAACCGCTGCTGCTTCAGCAGCTGAAGCCATGAGCGTCGCCGAAACCCATTCAGCGGCAGCGCCTGGGGAGCTGGCGGCCAACGGATTCCCGCTGGATCCAGGGGTGCACCTGATCGAAGCCAGTGCCGGCACCGGCAAGACCTTCACCCTTGCCCATCTGGTGCTGCGGCTGGTGGGGGAGCGGCAGCTGTCGCTGCGGTCGCTGCTGGTGGTCACCTTCACCAAGGCTGCGGCCGCCGAGCTCAGGGACCGGATCGGCCGGCGGCTGCAGCAGGCCCAGCAGTTGCTGCAGACCCCTGATCCGGCGGGCCATGGGGGACTTGATCAGGAACTGAAGGATTGGCTCGGGAGCATCGCCAGTGAGGACTACGAACAGTTGCGCGCCCAACTGCTGCTGGCCCTTGAGGAGCTCGATGCCGCCGACATCACCACGATCCACGGGTTCTGCCACCGCAGCCTGCAGCGTCAGGCCCTGGAAGCGGGACTGGCCCCTGAGGTGGAACTCGAGGATGACGGGGCGCTGCTGCAGGAGCAGGTGGTGCACGACTACTGGCAGCAGCAGGTGCTGCCCCTGCCGGCCCATGCCCTGCGGGGACTGATCAGCCGGGGTGTCGAGATCAAAGGGCTGCAAACCCTGCTGGCCACGCTGGAGGGGGATCCGACCCTGGCCAGCCCTGATCTGCCGCCGGGCTGGGACCCTGAGCAGCCCCTGCCCCCCCAGTGGCTTGGCCAGTGGGAGTCCGACTGGCTCCGTTTCCAGGCCCTCTGGGAGCAGGAGGGTGAGGAGCTGGAACAGGCTCTCTGCGCGGCAGCGGCAGAACGCAAGCAGGCAGGAATCAAGAGCAAGGGGCCCTACAGCGCCAAGCCCCGCCTCAAACGCGCCCAGCTGCTCAGCGCCTGGCTGCAGGCACAGCCGTGCCCGGGCTCCTACGCCGAGCTGCTGCAGGACAAGACCAGCTGGATTTCCGACTACTTCCACCCAGGACCGATCAGCCAGGCGGCGGCACTGGCTGGACCGGTGCTGCGGCTGCCCCGTCCCCGATTGCTGGCAGCGGCAGCGGCCCTGGTGGACGCTCCAGCTGAGGCGGTGCTCAGCCATTTCTGCCACTGGGCCCGGGCGGAACTGGCGCGGCGACGGCAGCGCGGAGGACGCATGAGCTACGGCGACCTGCTGAGCAGCCTTGATCCCGGTGCCGACGGCAGCCAGCGTCCAACACTGATCGAGGCCCTCTCAGAGCGCTACGAGGCCGCGCTGATCGATGAGTTCCAGGACACCGATCCTCTGCAGTGGCGCATCCTTCAGCGGGTCTTTGCGGCAGGGGATGCCCGGCCCCGGCAGCTTTTGGTGCTGGTGGGAGATCCCAAGCAGGCCATCTACCGCTTCCGGGGCGGCGATCTCGACACCTACCGCGCCGCCAGCAGGACCGCCGCAGCCAGCCACCGGCTCATGCGCAACTTCCGCTCCTCACCTCCCCTGCTGGAGGCGCTGAACCGACTGATGGCCCCGGGCCTGCCCCGCTCAGCCCTGCCGGTGCCGCCCCTGCGGGCCGCCCGGCTGGATGGGGGGGAGTTGTTGATCCTGCCGGCGAGCCAGCAGCCCCTGCAGCTGCTCTGGCTTGGAAACGATCGAAGCGCTGGCGAAGCGCCCCCCAGTCGCAGCGAGCTGGAGAGCCGAACGGCTGATCGGGTGGCGGCCCTGGTCCTGGATCTGCTGCTGAGCGGATGGCGGATGGGCGAAGCAGAGCTGAGCCGGCCCCTGCGACCCTCCGACATCTGCCTGTTGGTGGACCGGCACCAGCAAGCCGAAGACCTGAGGGAGGCCCTGGAGCGCCGTGGGCTGCCCAGCCGCCTGCTCAGTCAGGGGGATGTGTTCGCCGGTGAGGGGGCCGCCCTGCTGCAGCGGTTGCTCGATGCCCTGGCGGAGCCCGGCAGCGACGCACGCCTGCGGCTGCTGGCCGCCTCCCCCCTGATGGGCTGGAGTCCGCGCCAGCTGGCGGCAGCCGGCAGCCAGGAGTGGGATCGCCTGTCCGGCCAGCTGGCCCGCCTGGCCGAGCGCCTGCCCAGCGACGGCTTGCTCGCCACCCTGGGGCAGATGCTGCGCAGTGAGGAGCTGGCACAGCTCTCCCTGCAAGGTCGCTGGCTGGCCGACCTGCAGCAGTGCGCGGAGCTGGTGCAGGAGCGGCTGCACCAGCAACGGCTCGGTGCGGCCGCCAGCGCCGACTGGTTGCGGCGGCGGCGATTGCACCCGCCCGAAACGGTGCCGGAGAACCAGCTGCCCCACAGCGACGCGGTGACTTCCGCCGTGGGGGTGGTGACGGTGCACCGCAGCAAGGGACTGGAATTCCCCGTGGTGATCTGCCCCTATTTCTGGCAGGGGGTGAACAGCGCCAGTCGCCGGGGCAACCGCCGCATCGGGCGTCGCTGGACCCCGGAGCAGGCCAGCGGGCCCCAGCTGGATGTGCATCTCGATCAGCGCTGGGGGCCGGGCCAGATGGCGGCGGAGCAGGAGCAGGCCGCGCTGGCGGCGGAGCGGGAACGGCTGGCCTACGTGGCCCTCACCCGCGCGCGGGACCTGTTGGTGCTCGGCTTCGGTCCGGCCCTGGACCAGGGGAGCAATCCCCTGATCCCCTGGCTGTTCAGCGGGCACCCCCTTCCGCCCCTTGGCCCCAACGACGACGACGTCTACACCTGTCGCTCCGATCAGGAGTGGCTCGACCTTCTCGACGAAGCGATCCAGCAGCGAGCCCTGCCGATCAGCCTGATCAGCGGCGAGCCCAGCCAGCAGAACTCCGTGCGCTGGCAAGCCCCTGCAGAGGCCGGAGAACTGGGCACCGGACCGGTGCCCCGCTGGCCCCTGCTCTCGGGCTGGGGCCGCAGCAGCTACTCCAGCTGGACCCATGGGGCCCACGGGGGACCCCTGGCGCCGGAGGCGATGGAGGAGGGCCGCGAAACCGATGGCATCGATCGTGCCGCCACCGATGCGACAGGCCCGGATCCTCAGGCCAATGGGCCCGTCAGCCCGGAGCGGGGACCAGATGCCTGGGGTCCCCGCAGCGGACCGCTGGCGATGTTTCCCCGCGGCGCCGCTGCCGGTGATTGCCTGCACCGCATCCTGGAGCGGATCGATCACAGCCAGCCCGGCGACGACCCGCTCCACCGGACGCTGGTGGAGCGAGAGCTGGAGCGGGCTGGACTGGATCAAGAGCATGTCTCGGCCACCCTGAAGTTCCTCGAGCAGCTGCGTCACACACCGATGGGCGGGGCACTGGGGACTGTGTGTCTGGCCCAGCTGAATCCGCGGCGGCAGCTGCGCGAAATGCCCTTCGACCTGCCCCTGGCCCTGGGAGCGGAGACCTCAACTGGCCGTGCCCTGGTGCGCGCCCAGGGGTTGGCCGAGGTGTTCAGCCGGCATCCGGAGGGGTGCTTCAGCGGGGCTTACGCCCAACGGCTGGCGGAACTGAACGTGGCCAGCCGCGGGTTCCTCACCGGCTCGATCGATCTGGTCTTCACCGCACCGGGGCCGGATGGGCGGGAGCGCTGGTGGGTGGCCGACTGGAAAAGCAACTGGCTGGGACAGCGCGACCCCCAGGGCCAGCCCCTCGCCTGCGGCCCTCTCGACTACGGACGGGCCGAGATGGCAGCACTGATGGAAAGCCACCACTACCCGCTCCAGGCCCACCTCTATCTGGTGGCCCTGCACCGCTATCTGGGCTGGCGTCTGCCGGGCTACAACCCCCAGCGAGATCTCGGCGGTTACCTGTATGTGTTCCTGCGGGGCGTCCCCGGTGCCGTCAGCCCACCACCGGGCCAGGCCATCGCGGAGCAGTCGGTGCCAGGGATGTTCGTGGAGCCTGCACCGCTGAATCGCCTCCTGGCCCTTGATGCTCTGCTGCGGGAAGGCCAGCGATGACTCCACAGATGACTCAACAGCCGCCGACCCTCGGCCCCCTGGGGCCAGCCCTGGCTGAAGCCCTGCCCAGGCTCTACGGCATCAAGAGCGATCCATTGCTGGCTGAGCTGATCGTGGCTCTGAGTGCGGCCCTGGTGCGCGGTGAGTTGCACCTGCCCCTGGACGGAGCGGCCCCCGAGGGCATCGTCAGCGTGGAGCACTGGCCTGAAGGCCACCGCCAGGCCCTGGTGCGCTGCGGCTGGATCCAGAGCCCGCAGCAGCCTGAGCCGCCAGCTGACGACTCCCCGCCACCGCTGATGCTCAGCGAACGGGGTGTGGGCTGGCGGCGCTGGCTGTTGCTGCTGGAGAGCACGATGGCGGAACTGGAGCAGCGGGCCGCAGCCTGCGTGCAGCCGCCCCTGAGCTCAAAGCGCCTGCAGACCGCCGCGCAGCGGGCCCAGCGGCGGGGTGGCCTGGATTCCCATCAACAGGCGGCGGTGGTGGCCTTGCTCAGTCAGGGCCTGGTGCTGCTCGGAGGCGGACCCGGCACCGGCAAAACCAGCACGATCGTGCAGATGCTCGCAGCGGTGCTGGAGGAACGCCCTGGCTGGCGGCTGCACCTGGCGGCGCCCACCGGCAAAGCCGCCGCCCGCCTGCGCCAGGCCATCGCCGCCGGAGGATCCACTCTGCCGCCGGATCTGGCCACTCAGCTGACGGCCAGTCCCTGCACCACCCTGCATCGCCTGCTTGAGAGCCGCGGCGAGGGGTTCGGACGCAACCGGGAGCGGCCCCTGGCACTGGATCTGCTGGTGGTGGATGAGGTGTCGATGCTGGATCTCCCCCTGATGGCCGCCCTGCTGGAGGCCTTGCCAGCCGAGGCCCAGCTGCTGCTGGTTGGGGATCCCGATCAGCTGGCCCCGGTGGGCCCAGGGGCGGTGCTGCAGGAACTGCAGCTCCCGGCCAGGCGCCAGGCTTTGGGGGACGCGTCGATTGAGCTGAGCACCACCTATCGCAATGACGGGGCCCTGGCCCTGGCTGCCGGCCGGTTGCGGCGAGGAGACACCCCTGGATTTCTGCAACAGCTCAGCCTGCTTGAGGCCTCCGACAACCTCAGCTGGTGGCGCTGCGCATCAGGCCGATTACCCGCCGAGTTACTGGAGCGGCTCAGGGCCCATCAGCTGCAGCTGGCTCAGCTGGCCGCCCGCTGGAGTGGGGATCCAGAGGGCCTGACCCAGGAGCTGCTGGAAGAGGTGGAGCGCTGCGTGGTGCTGGCCCCCACCCGGCGCGGGCGCTGGGGCGTGGAATCCCTGAACCAGCGGCTGCTCGGAGCCGACTGGAGCCGGGGACCCGCCGGCTGGCCTCCGGGCACTCCCGTGCTGTGTGGGCGCAACCTGCCGGAGCAGGGCCTCGCCAATGGCGATGTGGGGGTGGTGGTGATGGCGGAGGGCCAGCGCAGGCTGCTGTTCTGGGGAAGCCAGGATCCTGGCGAGGAAAGCAATGGCGGCAGCGGCGGTGCTGGCGAAAGATTGCGGCTGGTCCACCCCAGCCGCATGGCCGCGGCGGAGGCGGCTTTCGCGATCACCATCCACAAGTCGCAAGGCAGTCAGTACCAACAGGTGCTGGTCCTGATGCCGGAGAGGGAAGGCCGCTGGGACCAGCGGCTTCTCTACACAGCATTGACAAGGGCCCGGCAGCAAGCGGTGCTGATCACCCCCGAAGGCCAGGGGTGGCTGCCCGCCTGATGACTGCCGCACAGACTCAGCGGACGAAGAGCATCTCCTGGTAAGTGGGCAGCGGCCAGGTTTTGTCATCCACCAGGGTCTCCAGTCCGTCGACAGCCTCACGGATCTTGTGCATCAGTGGCAGCAGGGTGTCAGCGCAGTGGCGCATGTGGTCCACGGGGCCGTGGGGTGGATTCTTGACGGCCGCCTCCAGTGCCGTGCAGTTGGCCAGGAGCTCCTGGTTGAGGCTGGCGATACGGCCAGCCATGGCGCGATCGGGAGGTAGGCCCAGATCTTCCTGGTAGCGCAGGGAATTGGCCAGACCGCCGAGATAGTCCATGACCGCGGGATAAATCTGGGTGCGGGCGATCTGAAGGGCCAGCTTGGCCTCCACTTCCACCGCAAGCACGTACTGCTCCGCATACACCTCAAAGCGGCTCTGCAGTTCCACCGGGGTGAGCACCCCCGTGCGCGCGAACAGGTCCTTGACGTTGTCCCTCTCGAGCACGAGCAGGGCATCGGCGGTGGTGGGCAGGTTCTCCAGGCCCCGCTCGTTGACGGCCATCTGGTGCCACTCGCTGGAGTAACCGTCTCCGCCGAAGACGACATCACCGTGCTGCTCCATGATCACCTTGAGCACAGCCGTGGCGGCGTCCTGGAGGCTGGCTCCGGCAGCCATCTTCGCCTCCATCTCATCACAGATGTATTGGAGCGAGTCCGCCATCATCGTGTTCATGGCCACAAGCGGGCCAGCCACAGACTGGTTCGAGCCCACAGCCCTGAACTCGAAGCGGTTGCCGGTGAAGGCAAAGGGGGAGGTGCGGTTGCGATCACCTGGATCCTTGGGGAACTCCGGCAGGGTGTCGACACCCAGCTGCATCAGGCCACCGTGATCGGTGCTGCCCAGGTTGCCGTTCTTGATCATCGTGTACACCTCTTCCAGCTGGCTGCCGAGGTACACGGAGATGATCGCCGGAGGTGCTTCGTTGGCGCCCAGGCGGTGATCGTTGCCGGCCGTGGCCACAACGGCACGCAGCAGCGGCCCGTAGAGATGGACGCCACGGATCACAGCTCCGCAGAACAGCAGGAACTGCATGTTCTCCTCGGGGCTGCTGCCTGGATCCAGCAGGTTGCCCTGGGTGGAGTTACCCACCGACCAGTTCACGTGCTTCCCGGAGCCGTTGATGCCCTCGAAGGGCTTCTCATGCAGCAGGCAATTCATGCCGTGCTTGCGAGCCGTGTTCTTGAGCAGCGTCATGGTGAGCTGCTGGTGATCGGTGGCCACGTTGGCCGCCTCGAAGAAGGGAGCGATCTCGAACTGGCCGGGCGCCACTTCGTTGTGACGGGTCTTGGCGGGAATGCCCAGTCGGTACATCTGGTATTCCACGTCCTGCATGAAGACCTGGACCCGCTGGGGGATGGCACCGAAATAGTGGTCGTCGAACTGCTGGCCCTTGGGCGAGGGATTGCCGAAGAGGGTGCGGCCTGTAAGTAGCAGGTCGGGGCGCAGGCTCACGAAAGCGCTGTCCACCAGGAAGTACTCCTGCTCAGCCCCGCAGCTGGAGTTCACCGGGGCAACTTCGGTGTTGCCTAGGAGCTTCAGCAGACGCTGGGCCTGCTTGTTCATGGCCGCGTTGGAGCGCAGCAGAGGCGTTTTCTTGTCGAGGGCCTCGCCTGTCCACGAGACGAACACCGTGGGGATGCAGAGGGTGACGCCGTTGGGCGTCGACATCAGGAAGGCCGGGCTGGTGATGTCCCAGGCGGTGTAGCCGCGAGCCTCGAAGGTGGAGCGGATGCCGCCGTTGGGGAATGAGGAACCATCAGGTTCACCCTGGACCAGCACCTTGCCGGTGAATTCGCAGATGGCTGAGCCGTCGCTCTGGGTGGAGATGAAGCCGTCGTGCTTCTCGGCGGTGGAATTGGTGAGCGGGTAGAAGACGTGTGCGTAATAGAGGGCACCGCGGCCGACGGCCCAGTCCTTCATCGCCTGAGCCACCACGTTGGCAACGGTGACGTCGAGCTTGCCGCCCTGCTGAATGGTTTTCTGAACCGACTTGAAGATGTCCTTGGGCAAGGACGACTTCATCTTGGAGAGGTTGAAGACGTCAACGGCCCAGATCTCATCAAGGGAGGAGATGGGGGCGGTGACCGCCGCTGGGCGTTCCTGGGTGCGCTGAATGGCGGCGAGACGGTTGGGGCTGGGCATGAAGAACCGTGTTTCTGGCTGCCATCCAAGTAGGCAGGCATCCCCTTAGATGAAGCCGTTGCTACAGAGGCGCCGAGCGTCTGTTGCTGCGGAGCATTGAGCCAGGCGGCTCGGCACTGACACCCCCGCCGCCATGAGACAGACTGGAAGAGTCCCCAGCCCGGCCCGGATGATCCGCTACTACCTTCTGTTGCCGGGACCCCAAGGCGAGGAGCCGACGCTGGGCCGGATGCTGGATGACCGCAGCGAAGCCTGCTTCGACGCCAGCACCACCCCACCCACTTGGCAGGGCTGCACCAACCAGATTCAGCGCCGTCTGCACGCCCACGACAAGATCGCCGAAATCAGCCAGGCAAGAGCTCAGGCCTGGAAACCAGCCGCCTTCGGCTGATCATCCATGACCGAATCCGGCGCAGGTGGCGTGATCCGCAGTGAACGCCCCTGGGGCTGGTTCGAAACCATCGCCACTGCGCAGGGTTACCTGATCAAGCGACTGTGGCTGAACCCCTCCAGCCGCATCAGCCTTCAACGCCATCACCACCGCAGCGAGCACTGGGTGGTTGTGGAAGGCAACGGAATCCTGGAATGCGATGGCGCTCAGCTGAACGCAGCTCCGGGTGTCACCCTGACGATCCCCACCCTGGCCATGCACCGTGCCAGCGCCGGAGACCTGGGGCTGATGATCGTGGAAGTGCAACGGGGCGACGACCTCACTGACGAGGACATCGAGCGCTTCGCCGACGACTACGGGCGATCGGCTGATCTGCTGGTGGACCACCCGCCTCAAAGCTGAGCATCAACGGGTGGTGTTACGATGACTACTCACCCTTTGATAAAGGGCAAGGCAGTCTTTTTTCAGGCCATGTGGCCGCGAGATACGGGTACCTGCCGGCCTGCGTTGAAGGAACTCCCAGGCCAAGGCCCCATCAACTCACCGTGACCCAGTCCTACGCGAGCGAGAGCTTTGCGTGCTCGATCGACCTGAGCAACAATCCCGCCCAATCCCCAATCCAACCCATCGCGAGCGATCCCATCACAACCACCCCTTCCATCCAGCCCAGCCAACTCTCCAGCTGCGTCGATCTGAGTGCCCTTGAGGGGCAACCGTCGGCCGAAGCCACTGCCGTCGAATCAACCTTGATCGGCCCGCTCGATCAACCCGGCGAAGCTGCTGAGGAGGCACCGGCCACTGGTGGATTCGCAGGGTTTGGTCTGGGAGCTGAGCTTCTGAGTGCCATCGCCGAGTGCGGCTACAGCACCCCGTCTCCCATTCAGAAGGCCGCGATTCCCGAGCTGATGCTCGGCCGCGACCTAGTGGGCCAGGCCCAGACCGGCACCGGCAAGACCGCAGCTTTCGCCCTGCCTCTGCTGGCGCGTCTCGATCCCCAGCAGCGCACCCCTCAGGTGCTGGTGCTCACACCCACCCGTGAACTGGCGCTTCAGGTGGCAGAAGCCTTCAACGGTTACTCCGCCAAGCTCCCCCAGGTACGGGTGCTGCCGATCTACGGCGGTGCTGATTTCCGTGACCAGATCGTTCGCCTCAAGCGGGGCGTGCAGATCGTGGTGGGCACCCCGGGGAGGGTGATGGACCACATGCGCCAGGGAACACTGGATCTCTCCGGACTGCGCTGCCTGGTGCTCGATGAGGCCGACGAAATGCTGCGCATGGGCTTCATCGATGACGTCGAGTGGGTGCTTGAACAACTGCCTGAGCAGCGGCAGGTTGTGCTCTTCTCAGCCACCATGCCTTCTGAGATCCGCAGGCTCTCGCGTAAGTATCTGCAGAACCCTGCTGAAGTCACCATCCAGCAGAAAGGTGCAGAAAACAGCACCATCCGCCAGCGCCATCTGGTGGTCCACGGTGCCCAGAAGCTGGAGGCCCTGACGCGAGTGCTGGAGGCCGAGAGCAGCGAAGGGGTGATCATCTTCGCCCGCACCAAAGCAATCACCCTCACCGTCTCCGAGGCCCTCGAGCAACAGGGTTACGACGTGGCCGTGCTCAACGGCGATGTGCCTCAGAACCAGCGGGAGCGCACGGTGGAGCGACTGCGCAGCGGTCAGGTGAACGTGCTCGTGGCCACCGACGTGGCCGCCCGGGGGCTGGATGTGGATCGGATCACTCTGGTGATCAACTACGACATCCCCTTTGACAGCGAAGCTTATGTCCACCGCATCGGCCGCACCGGCCGTGCGGGCCGCAAAGGGGACGCGATCCTCTTCCTCACCCCCCGGGAGCGCCGTTTCCTGGGCGGACTGGAGCGGGCCGTGGGCAAAGCCATCACCCCGATGGAAGTGCCCACCAACTCCGACATCAACCAGAGCCGGCTCGATCGCCTGCGCGAGCGCCTTACCGCGCTGGTCGGAACACCTCGCTCCGAGGAGCAGGAACTGGCCCTGCTCAGCGAAATCCTGCAGCGGGTGGGCAACGAGATCAGCGCCACCCCCGAGCAACTGGCCTTGGCCGCCCTCCAACTTGCCGTGGGCGACCGCCCCTTGCTGGTGCAAGGCACCGAAACCTGGCGCCAACCCGCCCCCAGCCGGGAACGTCAGCGCAGCGGCGACGACGACCGCCGCGGCGGAGATCGCCGCTCACCATCCCGTGCTGGCGGCAGCCGCCTGGAAGCCTCCACACCTCCTGATGCCGACATGGAAAGGTTCCGGATTGAGGTGGGCTGGCAAGACAGGGTCAAGCCCGGCAACATTGTCGGTGCCATCGCCAACGAAGCCGGCCTGAACGGACGCAGCATCGGACGCATCCAGATCTTCGACACGCACAGCACTGTGGATCTTCCCAGTGGGATGCCCGAAGATGTTTTCAAGGCTCTGCGCTGCCTGCGTGTGATGAACAAAGAGCTTCAGATCACCCGGCACAACGCCTGAGTCAGGCCTGCACGCCGATCCGGCGCTCTCTTCAGCTCCTCCATGTCCTCAATCTCCAGCACAGCGGCGAACGGCCAGCGCACTTTCTCCATCCCCATCGGGATGATCTCGCGTCTGGCCAGCCTCGCTCTCGTAGGTCTGGCCGATCTCATGCTTGCGGGAGCCGTGGAGGCCGAGGCGCTGCTCAAGGCCTCGGCCAGTTCAGGCCAGAGGGATGAGCACGTCAGCAAGTTCTGTCTTGCCACCGTCAGTGCTGCCTTTCAGGCCGCACGCAAAGTTCCCCCGCCGGGGCTTGGCACTTTCGCCTGCTCCTGTTTCGTGGATCAGGTGAACCAGGGTGCTGGCCTTGATGTGGCCCAGAGCACCTGCCGCCAGCGGACCATGGCTCGCTACAGCCTCTGAGCTCCGGTCCAGATCCAGCCTCAGGAATCAGGTTCCAGTCTCAGGAGCACAGACCGGTGACATCATCGGTACCCATGACACTCACCTGCCGCAGGGAGAGCTTCTCAATGGCGCCGATCAGACTGAGTTGAACCTCCGGGGTCTCGCAGAGCACCAGGGTCTGCAGGAGATCGAAGCGATCTTGATGAGCGAGCTCACCGTCCTCACACCAGGCGAGGCTCCAGGGAATGGGGGCAGCCATTGCTTCGGGATCATTTCGTCTTGGTTTCATGACATTGGGTCATCCCGCCATGGTCGCCTCCATCCCTTGGATTTGCTTCCACTTCACTTCACGCTTCGCCATCAATCCCTGATCGCTCCTCGCCAAGCCAAAGGGCCTGTGGCGCAAGCGTCACACCGTGTCCTGGATCACAGCACAGCAATGGAGACAGCGTCTGTGCGTGTCTCACCCCTGTATCATCACCGCCCCTTCGAGGCTTCAAGGCCACTCCACAGCTCCGTGGGACCCGAGCCGCTTCAGAGTGGCAGTCTTGAAAAAGCCAAAGCATTGACGTCGGCAAGTCCCGCCTGAGTTCATGGCCCACCAGACTGCGCGCCCACCGATCAGCCGCCTTCTACAGGCCCTGAGGCCCCACCGCCGGCTCATCTGGCTGGCCTCGAGCTGTTCGGTGCTGAACAAACTGTTCGATCTGGCCCCACCGGTGCTGATCGGCCTGGCGGTGGATGTGGTGGTACGTCAGCAGACCTCCTGGCTGGCGGATCTGGGGTTCAGGACGGTCCCCTCCCAGCTCACGGCGCTGGCGGTGGCCTCCTTTGTGATCTGGAGCGCCGAATCTCTGTTCGAGTACCTCTACGGGGTGCTCTGGCGCAACCTTGCCCAGACCATGCAGCACGAGCTGAGGTTGGAGACCTATGGCCACCTGCAGCAGTTGGAGATGGCGTTCTTCGAGGCCGGCAGCAGCGGCCGGCTGATGGCAGTCCTGAACGACGACATCAATCAACTCGAGCGTTTTCTCGACCACGGCGCCAACGAACTGCTGCAGCTGATCACCACGGTGCTGGCCGTTGGTGGTGTGATGACGGCCATCTCTCCTGGTGTGGCAGGTTTGGCCTTTCTGCCCATTCCAGTGATTCTCTGGGGCTCGATTCTGTTCCAGAAACGGTTGGCTCCCCGCTACCGCGACGTCCGCGAGCGCGCTGGCGATCTCAACAGCAGCCTCTCGAACAATCTCGGCGGCATGCTCACGATCAAGAGTTATGCCGCCGAGGCCTGGGAACTGGAGAGAATCCGGGGCCAGAGTTCGGCCTACAGAACAAGCAACCAGCGGGCCATCCGTCTGTCAGCTGCCTTCATTCCCCTGATCCGATTCGCCATCCTTTTCGCCTTCCTGGCGATCCTGGTGATCGGTGGACTTCAGGCCTGGCGAGGCACAATCGCCGTAGGTTCATACAGCTTTCTGGTGTTCATCACCCAGCGGCTGTTGTGGCCCCTCACCACCCTGGGCCGCACGCTTGACGATTACCAGCGGGCCATGGCCTCAAGCAACCGGGTGCTGGATCTGCTGGAAACGCCGATCACGATCCCCGGCGGCGAGCGGCCCCTCCCCCTCTCCGGCGTGCGCGGCGCCATCGAGTTCCGCTCGGTGAGCTTTGGCTACGCGGAACGGGAGCCCCTGCTGGTCAACTTCTCCCTGGTGGTTCCAGCTGGACACACGGTGGGCATCGTCGGTGCCACCGGCTCCGGGAAGAGCACCCTGGTGAAACTGCTGCTGCGGCTCTATGCCGTGCAACAGGGAGAGATCCTGCTGGATGACCAGCCGATTCAGGAGCTGCAGCTGGGCGACCTGCGCCATGCCATCGGCCTGGTGAGTCAGGAGGTGTTCCTCTTTCACGGCACGGTGAAAGAGAACATCGCCTACGGAAGTTTTGCGGCCAGCCAGACCTCGATTGCCCGAGCCGCAGCCCTGGCCGAAGCCAGTGGCTTCATCGAAGCGCTTCCCCAGGGGTACGACACCGTGGTGGGGGAGCGGGGGCAGAGGCTCTCGGGCGGTCAACGTCAGCGCATCGCCCTGGCACGGGCCATTCTCAAGAATCCGCCGGTCCTGATCCTCGATGAAGCCACCGCCGCCGTCGACAACGAAACGGAGGCGGCGATCCAGCGCTCACTCGACCTGATCACCGCCGAGCGCACCACCCTGGTGATCGCCCACCGGCTCAGCACCGTGCGTCACGCCGATCAAATCGTGGTGATGGAGCAGGGCCGGATCGTCGAGCAAGGCCGCCACGACGAGCTGCTGCGCCGCGGCGGGGCCTACGCCCGGCTCTGGCGAGTACAGGCCGGCCTGCGCGAAGACGAGGCACTCCTGGCCTGAATGCACCAGCATGGAGTGAATTGATTTCAGGTCGCCAGCGGCGGCGGGCCCTCGCCCATGGCCCAGACATCCGGTCCCTTCGAGTTGCCGCCGCTCGCCCGGCTGGATCTGCTGGAGCTGCCGATCAGCAGGCTTCAGCCCACCCAGCTCTGCCTTGGACTGGCGGAAGTCCGCTCCAGGGCTATGGATTTCGCCAGGGAAACGGCTGCGGAGCGGGTCCGCTACCTGCGCACCCGGCCAGTGCCAGTGGCGGTGAGCAGTGCCGGGGAGTACTGGATGATCGATCGTCACCACCGGCTGCGGGCCCTGGTTGAAGTGGATTCCAGCTCAACGGCCTTCTGCTCGGTCGTGCTGGAACTGGAGGGAGCCAGTCGCACCCACTGCCTGGAGGAACTGAACCGCCGCGGTTGGCTCTACCTGCGTGATGGCGAAGGCCGGGGGCCCTTCCCGCCCGAGCGCCTGCCGATGGACCTGGGCGGCCTGCAGGACGATCCCTTCCGCAGCCTGGTCTGGAAACTGAAACAGGAGGGCCTGATCCGCGCCCAGCCCCAGGTGCCCTTCCTCGAGTTCCATTGGGGCAGCTGGTTGCGTCGCCAGAACCTGCCCGCCTTCGCTTCCATGGATCTCAGCCCCGCCCTGCCCGAGGCAAGGCGTCTTGTGCGCGGCCAGACGGGCCAGGGGGGACCGCCCGCGACCTGAGCCAGTCCGGCCAGGGAACTGGAACAAGCCGCCCTGGGGCGGAAGAGATCCGATCGGCGAGGATGAAATAAGGTTTCATCAACGTGACAAGGGGTCTTCCCCTCTGTCGCCATCGATCATGCCCAGCGTTTCAGTCCACGCCCTCAACCGGCTTCAAGTCGTCGCAACGACAGTTTCGGCGCAGCGCTCCTGAAGCTCCAAAACCCTACGGTCCCGATGACCTCCAGCCAACGATCCCGCCCCCTGCCCATCGTCCTGGCGATGCTGCTGGGTCTGGGAGGAGGTCTGGCCCTCTCCGGCCCTTTGGCTTCATTCCTGCCCGATGACTGGGCCTCACATGCTGCCAGGCTCACCGGCAAGCTCAGCAATCCCTTCGTCGCCTGGGGGGCACCGGGAACCGATGTTCTGGTGCTTGGCAGCGACGTGGGAGGCGGCAACACCGATGTGATGTTCTCGATCCGCATCGAGAACGGCGTCACCCATGTCACCCAGGTGCCGAGAGACACCTACATCGACTCAGCTCGTTACGGCGGCATCAAAGCCAACGCCCTTTATGCCTACGGGGGAGCCGATGCGGTCAAGCAGGAACTCTCTGAGCGCCTGGGCCGTCCAATCAACCATCACCTGCTGGTGAATCTGGGGGCGATCCGCCGCATGGGAGATGTGCTCGGCGGTGTCGAGGTGAACGTGCCCAAGCGCATGTACTACGTCGACAACAGCCAGGGCCTCTACATCGATCTTCAGCCAGGCCTGCAGACCCTCAAGGGCCGTGATCTGGAAGGCTTCCTGCGCTGGCGCCACGATGAAGAGGGTGACATCGGCCGGATCGATCGCCAGAAGCTCGTGCTGACCGCCCTGTTCAGCAAACTGACGCGACCCGAGAACCTGGTGCGTCTGCCCAGCCTGATCGCAGCTGCCGGAGAGGACCTCCAAACGGATCTGGGGCCGATGGAAATCGGCGGACTGATCACGGCCATGGCCACCACCCGCTTCGATGCGGAGCGCCTGAGCGGCCGACCCTTCGATCTGAACGGCATCAGCTACTGGGAAGCCGACTGGCCACCCAGCCATGTGGAAGCCAGCCACGCCACACCGGGTGAAAGCAAGGGCCGCCAGCGCTTCCTGTTCTGAGTTTCAGGCCCAGCCAGGATTGGGTTCCTCTGTGGCCCCCGGTAGCCGCTCAAGCGCCCCAGGCGCGCCGCTGATGGCTTCCGCCAGCAGCACAGCCAGGCCAGGTGCCAGGGCGAAGGGGCTGCTCAGTCCGGCGAACAGCCACAGACCAGGCGCCCCAGCCACTGGCCCCGCCAGCGGCGTGCCACTGCTGCTGAAGCTCACTGGCACCTGCTGGAAGCTGGCGGGCACCTGGCCAAGTCGGGGATCGATGCGTTTCAGAGCTTGGCGCAGCTCCAGCTCCAGTGCTGCGGCCTGAGGCGAGGCACCACAGGCCGTTCCCGGCCTGATCAGGCTGGTCTGCCCCAGCAGCAGGCCCTCACCCCAGGGGGCCAGGCCCGCATCGACGACCCACTCCGGCTGCTCGATCTGATCAGCCCGTTGCTCGAGACCCTGACGCTGGGCGAAGAGCGGCATGAGGATGTCGTTGGGCTGGGTGAGCGCGGAGGTATTCAGCAGCTCGCGGCTGAGCGAGCCGTCCTCCAGCCGCAGCACCCCGGCCCAGCTCACCCTCAGCCGATCCGGCAAGGCCGACCAGAGCTCACGGCAGCCTGCCCCGGCGGCCAGCACCACCTGCCGGCCGGGCAGCGCTCCGGCCTGCAGGGGGGAGCAACGGCCCCACCGCCGCCGCACACCGGCGCGCTCCAAGGCCTGGGGCAGGGCGAGCGAGAGCTGGCGGCAGTCGATGCGGCCGTAGTCCAGCCGCAGCACCCGCCGCCCCCCCGGGCCAGGCGAGGCCTCCAGCCGCTCCACCTGGTCGGGCCCAAGGTGGCGGCGCGCCAGAGCCTCCACCCGGGCCAGGGTCTGATCCAGCCCTGAATGACCGAAAGCCACTTGCCCTGCAGCTGCAGCTACTTCGGTTTCGGCTTCGGCTTCGGCTTCGGCATCGCTCCAGTGCAGCCGCAGGGAACAAGGGCTCCAGCCCAGGGGACCATGGCGCTGCTCCAGGTGGCTCCAGGCCGCCGGGGCTGAGGCCATCAGCTGGTCCATCGGGCCTGGGGCTCCGGCCCACCAGGGCACTCCGCCGTAGCTCAGGCCGGTGGCAGAACACCCCTGGCCCGGATCCAGCAGCTCCACAACTGCGCCTCGCTCGGCCAGGGCCAGGGCCAGCAGGGAGCCGGCCAGACCAGCACCGATCACCAGCACATCGGCCAAGGCGTCAGATCTGCAGGGTGAAGGAGGTGATCACATTGCGGAACAGGTCCTTCACTTTCGGCCAGCGCAGTTCATTGGTGCTTGCCGCCAGGGTGTAGAGGCGGCCGCGGTCGACCACCACAGTGGCCAGCTCATGGCGATCGCGGTCGGAGAGGTGAACCGCATATTCGAGGTCATAGAAGGTGTGGCCGCCGTCCTCGCGCTCGCTTGCCTCCACCAACTCAGCCTCACGGCCGCTGCCCTCCGGGGCGATCACGATGCGGCCGAGTTTTTCGCCCACTGCCACAGCGCTGCCGAGGGATTCCAGTTCGTTGGTGGCGTTCACGTCCGAGATCACCAGGCTGAGGGTCTCATCGCTGTTGATCAGATCGTGAAACACGACCTGGGGGCCGTTGCTCACTGCCACCCGGGTCCAGCCGGTGGGATAGAGGAAGGCATAGCGGCCGTCCGGGCTCTGAAAGGAGTTCAGCCCGGCCGCCGCCGCGCTGCAACCGCTCAGGCCACCCAGCGCCAGCAGGGTTCCCAGCAGCAGGCCGAGCACGCCCCGTTGCGCCGAGAGAAGCCAGGAGAACAAAGGTCGCTGCGCCATGGGGTACCGAGCAAGCGGGAAGGGTGGGATCACACCACAACCATTGTTGCCGGTGGCCTCGCTCCTAGATTGCGCTGACTTGCGGCGGATTCCTGAGCGGCTTCACCAGGCCCCTGGCGCGGCTGATCGATCAGTTCGAGCGCCTGCCTGGGATCGGTCCGCGCACCGCCCAGCGCCTGGCCCTGCATCTGCTGCGCCAGCCCGAAGAACAGGTGCACGCCTTCGCCGACGCCCTGATCGCGGCCCGCCGCCAGGTGGGTCAATGCAGCCGCTGCTTCCACCTTTCGGCCGAGCCGCTCTGTGACATCTGCAGCAATGAGGAACGGCGCAATGGCCAGCTCTGTGTGGTGTCCGACTCCCGCGACCTGCTTGCCCTGGAGCGCACCCGCGAATACAAGGGGAGCTACCACGTTCTCGGCGGGCTGATTTCGCCGATGGATGGCATCGGACCTGAACTGCTGCAGATCCAACCGCTGGTGAACCGGGTGGACCAGGAGACAACGACGGAGGTGATCCTGGCCCTGCCGCCGAGCGTGGAAGGAGACACCACCAGCCTCTACCTGGCCCGGCTGCTGCGTCCGTTCTGCCTGGTGAGCCGCATCGCCTATGGGCTGCCGGTGGGCAGCGAGCTGGAGTACGCCGATGAAGTCACCCTGGCGCGGGCCCTCGAGGGCCGGCGCCGGATGGAGTGAGCGCCATGCTTCGCCCGATCAGCCGGTACAGCCAGATCGCCCCCGCTGAGCGGCTGCCCGCCTGGTTGCGCCGCCCGATCGGCAGTGCCTCGGCCCTGGAAACGGTGCAGGCCGTGGTCAAGGGGCAGCGGCTGCACACCATCTGCGAAGAAGGGCGCTGCCCCAACCGAGGTGAGTGCTACGCCGCCGGCACCGCCACCTTTCTGCTGGGCGGACCGGTCTGCACCCGCAGCTGCGCCTTCTGTCAGGTGGAGAAGGGCCGCGCGCCCGCGCCTCTTGATGCCCAGGAAGCGGAGCGGGTGGCTGAGGCGGTGGAGCAGCTCGGCCTGCGCTATGTGGTGCTCACAGCTGTGGCTCGCGACGATCTGGCCGACCACGGCGCCGGGCTGTTCACAGCCACCATGGCCGCGATCAGGCGCCGCAATCCCCTGATCGCGATTGAGGTGCTGACCCCGGATTTCTGGGGTGGCCATGCCCTCCGCACTCAGGGCGAAGCCGCCCAGCGCCATAGGCTCGCCGCCGTGCTGGCCGCCGAGCCGGTCTGCTTCAACCACAACCTCGAGACGGTGCAACGGCTGCAGGGGGAGGTGCGGCGGGGCGCCACCTATGAACACTCGCTGGCTCTGCTGGCGGCGGCCCGGGAGCTGGCCCCCCATATCCCGACCAAATCCGGGCTGATGCTGGGGCTGGGCGAAACCGTTGAGGAGGTGGTGGCGGCCCTGGCAGACCTGCGGCGGGCCGACTGCCAGCGCCTCACCCTGGGCCAGTACATGCGCCCATCTCTGGCCCACCTGCCGGTGGCCCGCTATTGGGAACCCGCCGAGTTCGAGCGTCTCGGGGCGATCGCGAGGGAACTCGGCTTCCAGCAGGTGCGCAGTGGCCCCCTGGTGCGCAGCAGTTATCACGCCGCAGAGGAGTGATAACCAGGCAGGCTGGTCCTGCCCTCACCAGGGAATCAACTCAAGCTCCGTGGAGCGGTGGCGATAGCAGAAAAGCAGGTTTTGGCTATACATTCCCTCATCAACATACAATTATCCTGGACCTGAGAAGTTCAGCCTTGATGCCCCGAAAGAGGTGATCAATCTGGTCAGACCGATGGATTGCAGCAACCCGCCAGAGCTGATGCGGAGCGATGGCCACAGGCCACTCCATATCGTGAAGAGATCTTGCGATGGTTGAAGGCTTATGGAGTAATGCGCGGAAACGCTAACTCAGCGTAGAGTCTGCCAGGCACCAAGAACGAAGGGCTCGTCATTCAAGCCTCGATTCCCAGCATGTCGACTGGCTTCGGTTTCTACTGGTCGCCCTTCTCTTCCTCCCGTCCCACTCGAATTCCTACCCATGGCACTGGTCCAGGCGTCCGCCTTAGGTATTGATCGCTTCGCCAATGATCGCAACAGGGAAAGCTGGTCATACGGCTCCGAACAGGACACCAAAGCGATCCTTCGGGCTGTTTATCAGCAGGTGCTCGGTCAGCAGTATGTGATGGCCAGTGAGCGGCTCAATGGGGCTGAGTCCCTGTTCCGTAACGGCGTTCTCAACGTGCGGGAACTGGTGCGGACCGTGGCCAAGAGTGGCCTGTATCGATCCAGATTCTTTGAGAACTGCAATCCCTATCGCTTCATTGAACTGAACCACAAGCATCTGCTGGGTCGGGCACCCCAGAACAAGGCGGAGATGCTGCATCACTTCACGATCCTGCAGGACCAGGGTTATGACGCAGAGATCGATTCCTACATCGACAGCGACGAATACCAGGAGCGCTTCGGTCTTGACACTGTGCCCTACCTGCACGGCTGGGATTACTCCAAAGGGCATGAGGGACGTCAGTTCTCCTGGTTGATGCAGCTCGCTCGCGGAGCTGCAGCCTCAGTGAAGGGAGATTCCAGCGGCACCCAGTTCCGCCTGGGCAAGGCGCTCCACCAGGACAAAGCGGTGCCGGTGCGTGGTGCCGGTGGCCGGGTGGTGATCGTCTCGACCGAAGGACCGTTCAAGGCGCTGGTGAGCAACGAGACGGGAATTTCCTCCGAGTTCGCCCCGGAGGCCCCCCTGCGCGCTCCCTCCCAGGAGCACCGCGTCGAAGCCCTGCGGGTATCGGCCGGCGAGAGCAGCAGCGGCAGTGGCCGGGTGGTCACCATCTCCGCCACGGGCCTGGTCAACAACGACTACGTCCGCAGCGGCGCCTATGTGATGCGCGTGCCCTTCAGCCGCATGAATGAGGCACTGCAACGGGTCAACCGCCTCGGCGGACGGGTCACGAACGTGGTCGTGAGCTGAAGGCTCCCAGAAGAGGGTTCCCCTGGCCATCCCATCAATCTTCAGAAAGATGGAAATCCTGGGGGACCCCCCTGCTCTTCACATAGTTTTAGTATCTGGTTGATGGGGTGACGTGTTTTTTGTTGTCAGAGGAAGTGCATGGCGGTGAGGATCGATCGCGAAACCTTCCTGAAGCGGGCGATGGAACGGTTTGGCAATCACTACAGCTACGAGGAGATTGATTACCGCAGTTATCGCACCCCGGTGAAGATCCGCTGCCTGGAACATCCCGTTCGCGTGATCATGATCACGCCAGAGCGTCATCTGCAGACCACTGGCGGCTGCAAATACTGCCTGCGTCGCTATCGCCAGCAGGCCATTGAGGCGTCAGTGACAGTGGCTTCTGTGACGGTGGCTGCAGGCCAGAGGGCCCAGCAGCCGAGTTCAGTTCAGGGTGAAGGTTCGGTGGCAGCAACCGGGGCCTGGTAATAGAACCCTGCCCCTGAGCCCTCCTGGCTCACGACGGCACAGCCGCTGGCGATGCGCCACAGCGCCCGGTGGATGGGTGTGGGATCGAAACGGACCAGCTCGGGGTAGTGGCGGCTGAGCAACGCCGTGCCACGCCAGGCGTTGTAGTGGGGAATCCTGGGGTTGACGTGATGGCAGACGTGGGTGGAGCCGATGCCATGGTGAAGCAGGTTGAGCAGGGGTCCGTAGGGCCGGTCGACCGTCTGCAGAGCACCTTTGGCCCAGGTCCACTCAGCCGTTGAAAAGTGGGGAATCGTGGTGTCGGTGTGCTGCAGCCAGGTGTAACCCACCAGCCAGGCGTTGATCACCAGATAGGGCAACCCGTAGACGGCAAGTACCCGGGCCAGGGAGGTGTGATGCGCGGCCAGGGCAAGGGCCAGCAGCATCAGCACCAGGCCGAGATTGGAGTGCAGCATCCCGCGGCGGCTGGAGTCGGGGAACAGGAGCCGGCGACCGTTGCGGAAAGGGGCACCGTGCCAGAAGTGGGAGGTAGGGGCGCCATGCTCCTCCCCACCGGATACGCCGAAGAGCAGATAAAGCGGCCAGCCCAGGAGCAGGTGGCTGACCATGGAGAACACCCCGTAAACCATGGGGCCCAAACCAGTGGCCAATAACTGCACCACCTGGCCATCGGCTGAGCCAACGCGAGGGGGCACATGGGTTTCACCACCCTCAAGGTGGTTGCAGTTGGCATGGTGAACTGCATGGCTGCGCTGCCAGCTGAAGTAAGGCACCAGCAGCAGGCTGTGCAACACGAATCCCACCGTTGCCTCCAGCCGCCGGTTGGGGTGAAAGGCCTGGTGGCCGCACTCGTGGGCGATCACCCAACAGCCACCGGCCACAGTTCCGGTGACCAGGGCGTAGAGCAACCAGAGCGGGGCCGCGTTCAGCTGCAGAGGAAGCTGGGTGCCAACCGCGTAGGCCAGCAGAGAGAGGCCGAGGGAGAAGGCGAGGCTGCCCCAGGCCTTGGTGGTGTCGATCCTGAGCAGCTCAGGCGGCAGGCAGGCCAGCAGCTCGGCTTTGGACGGATAAACGGGCTGTTGCGGGGAAACCGTCTCCAGAGGACGGTCGGGATTCGGGGCGAGGGGGAGGGGCTGGA
The DNA here is from genome assembly GCF_002252625.1 of Synechococcus sp. 1G10. Classification (GTDB taxonomy): domain Bacteria; phylum Cyanobacteriota; class Cyanobacteriia; order PCC-6307; family Cyanobiaceae; genus Regnicoccus_A. The sequence continues at coordinate 55,156 of NZ_NQKW01000009.1, forward strand.
GGGAGATGGAACGGATCAAGGACGCGGACGGACAACAGGAGAGAACTGGCCGAGGGCGCCAGAAGCGGCGCGACCCTAACCAGATCGTCCTTGCCAGACGGCGGGCGCATGAGAATGCCGCTGATGTTCCACGGCGCTGCGATGACCGGCAACCTCCAGGCCATTGGCTTCATGATCAGCTGGGTGCTGGGTTGGGGGATCGGTGGTTCGCTGATCGATGCTGGCTTCATCCAGGCCGGGGTGTACTCGATCGAGACCAACCAGCTGGGCACCCTGGCCACCTTCACGGTCTGGACGCTGCTGTGGGGAGGGCTGGGCTTCCGGCTCTACCAGCGCTTCACCGGCTCAGGCCAGGACCGCTGAGCTCCAGCTCAGCCAGGGAGCGCAGACAGCGCACCTCCTCGGGGTAATGCTCCCGCCCAAGGCCGTCGGGGAGCAGCACGTGCACCAGGGAACCCGCCGCCAGAGCGGCCTGGGCGCCGGCGATGGAATCCTCGAAGGCCCAGCAGGCGCTCGCGGCCACCCCCAGCCGGCGGGCCGCCAGCAGAAAGATGTCAGGGGCTGGCTTGCCGGCCGCCAGCTCGGGATCATCACCGCAGACGATCAGCTCGATCAGCTCCAGCCATGGGTGGGGAGCGCACTTGATCCCCACCGAGTCGTGGCTGCTGCTGGTGGCCAGGGCCATGGGGATCGACAGCTCCTGGCAGCGCCGCACCAGCTCTGGCGCCCCGGGCATCGCCCGCGCGCTGGGCAGGAGCTTTCGGGCGATCGGCTGCTGCACTGCCAGCAACTGCTCGCTGGTGGGGGACTCGTGGCCAGCCGCCACAATCCAGGCAATCACGCGGCTGGCGTTGTCGAGCCGCCGGCGCCCGCGCAGCGCCAGCAGCTGCTGATCACTGAGCTCGAGGCCGAACTCCCGGGCCGCCTGCCGCCAGGCCCGGCCATGCAGAGGCTCGGTGTCCAGCAACAGACCATCGAGGTCGAACAGGCAGGCCGCGGGACGGGACATTGCCGCATCCTCTCAGCCGGAGGCAACGCCTCACGCCTAGGGTTGGAATAAGAGGTATTGGGCAGGGTCTGAATGTCGTGCCTGAAGGGTCATCCATGGTGATCAGCAGCGGCCCATGGGCGCAGTTCAATTCCCTGAACCGGCGATGAGTTCTTATCCCGTTCCAGCGAACGAGGCTGATCGTCAAGATGAGCTTGATTCGTTCCACATTCTCGACTCAGAGCCAGACGAGGACTTTGATCGCATCACCCGGATCGCGAGCCAGATGCTGGGAATGCCGATCGCGCTGGTCTCTCTCGTCGATCACAGTCGTCAGTGGTTTCTCTCCCGTGTGGGTCTGCAGGCGAGTGAAACGGCACGGGAGGTGGCTTTCTGTGCGCACACGATCTGTTCCGATCAGGTGATGGTTGTGAGCGATGCCCAGGATGATGATCGCTTCCGGGACAATCCTCTGGTCAAAGGGGATCCCCACATCCGCTTTTACGCAGGGGCTCCGCTGCGCACCCGGGAAGGACATGCTCTCGGAACGCTCTGTGTGATCGGTCCAGAGCCCAGGCATCTCCAGGACCATGAGCGCCAGTTGCTTGAGGAACTCGCCGGCATGGTGATCCACACCCTTGAATCACGGCGCGACCGTTATCTATGCCCTCTTACCGGGCTCCACAACCGACGGCCCTTCTTCGAATCTGGCCAGCGGGAGTTTCAACAGTCACTCCTTCACCAGGAGCCCCTCACGCTTCTGCTGATCGGGGTCGATGACTTCACAAACCTGAACGAGCGTTTCGGTGATGGCCAAGGGGATCGGCTGGTTCAGGACGTTGCAGTCGCTATCCGGTCGGAACTCGGGAACAGTGATCTTGCTGCTCGGGTGGCAAGTGCGGAGTTTGCAGTGATGCTGTGCGGACAGGACGTCCAGACCGCTTTGGCGATTGCGGAGCGGATCCGCTGCCGGATCGCAGACCAGGGGGTGATCGTGGATGGTTCACGTCACGTTCTGAGCATCAGTGCCGGGGTGTCAAGCCGGAATCCGCAGGACGCTGGATTCACCGATCTGTACCAGCGTGCCGATGCGGCACTGAAACAAGCCTGGATGTCGGGACGTAATCGGACGGTCGCGAACGATCTATCCGATCTGGATCGCTGCGTGGGCCCGCAACAGGACTGAACGGAGCCGTTCGACCTGGATTGGCTTGCTGACAAAGTCGTTCATACCACTGGTCAAAGCTGCCTCACGATCGCTTTCCCGGACATTGGCGGTGATCGCCACGATCCACGGACGACGTTCATTGCCGCGAACGGCACGGATTCTGCGTGTGGCCTCCAGCCCGTCGAGTTTCGGCATGCGCAGATCCATCAAGATGAGATCAGGATCGAGGCTCCGCTGCTTGTTAAGGGCATCCTCTCCGTCACAGGCCACACTCACGCCATAGCCAAGGCGGCGAAGCATCAGCTCGCAGACGCGTACGTTCACGGGATTATCTTCGGCCAGCAGAATACGTAGGGGGTGAAAGGCCGCAAAATCGTCGGTCCTTTCTGAGGGTGTGGAGGCAGGCGCAAGAGAGCTGGTTTCAGGCTCGGACGAAAGCTCAGTCGAAGGCTCCACCGGGATCATGACCTGGAACGTCGAGCCTTCGCCGAGCTCGCTCTCCACATGAATAGTGCCTCCCAGAGACGTGACCAGTCCGCGGGAGATGGCCAGACCCAGGCCCAGGCCACCATGGACACTGGTACTGGAGGAGTCGCCCATTGTGAATGGCTGGAAGAGGTCCTGGATCTGGCTCTCGCTGAGACCGGGGCCCGAATCCCGGACCGTGAAAATCAGGTGAAGCTTCCCATCCGGGTCGGGAGTCTGGGACGAAACTGCCACGCTCACATCTCCACTGGAGGTGAACTTGATGGCGTTACCAACCAGATTGATGAGAATCTGCCGGAGGTGGGATGGGTCGGTAAGCACAATCTCAGGTACGCCGGCAGACAACCCAAATGAAAACCGCAACGATTTCGACTCAGCCAGCATCGCGAACAGATCCACCACCTCCTGGATCAATTGCCGGATACGAACAGGGGTGTGGTCCACGACAATTGAACCGCTCTCTAGTGCAGCGAAGTCAAGAAGCTGGTTGAGCGAAAGCAGCAGGGACTCACCAGCATTCTTCACAGTTCGAAGGCACTGAATCTGCTCGGAAGTGAGATTGGTAGTCAATAGAATGTTGGTAAGCCCAATCACACCATTGAGCGGTGTTCGGATCTCATGGCCCATCGTCGTGAGAAAAGTGCTCTTGGCGCGGCTGGCTGCTTCGGAATCTGCAACCGCACGTTGGGCCAGATCACGGGCTCGAAGAATCTGCTCAATCGCTCTGGCCTGTGCTCGCTGGGAGCGCCACACGAGGCTGGCGACGAGAGTGGAGAGAAGGCCAGTCCCAGCCAGAGATAGCCCAAGGCTCAGTCGCAGCGGGAAAAGTTGGCGATTGAGCGAGGCAAGGGAAAGATCCACTCCAACCAGGCCAATGGTCTTGCCATCGACGCCGCGGATGGGCGCAAAACTGCTGAGAAATGATCCCCATTTGTCGGTATAGGGAGTTTCACTGACAGCGACACGACCAGCTCGAGCAGCCAGAAACGCAGCAGGCGGGGCATCAACGTAGCGATCACCAGTGAAGGCAACAACGGTATCATCTCCACGATTCTTGATGTAGTATGAGCTATCCAGAACAAAGTAAAGTTCTCTTTGACGAATCCTGAGCGTATAAGCATAAATGATCTCTGGTACTGACTTGCGCAATCGAAGCAGTGGTTCCGAAGCTTGGCGGTAGGCCATGGTGCCCACCTGGCTGGAGACGGTGATCGTGGAGTGCAGATCAGGGTTCATCTCTGACGCCGTGATCACTGCCACATCCCTGAGCCGATCCCTGATTGTGCTCAGCAACAGATCATGGGCCGCCCGATAGGTGAAGATCAAGGCCGTGCTGGAGATCGCAAAGACGGCCAATCCGATGACACCCGCATCACGCGTGGCCTTACCAAAGGGAAGTCGGACGACCTTGCTCATCGGGCTGCCCTTGGGCAACTAATCACGTCCATTATAATAAGTGTTTTCGCACTGCGAACTCGCATTTCCCATCGAGAAGCGCTTAGCTCATTTATGGTCTTTTGCAGAATGCGAAGGTACAAAGTCATCATGTGAGAATCTCGGAATATCGGAGGCGACAATCCCAAAAACGGCTGAGTGCGAAGCAGAGGTCGTCATGACGAAGCAGCTTAGCGATAAAGTCATTCATCCCAGCGGCCTCACAGTCCTGACAATGTAAACTGTAGGAATAAGCTGTCTAAGCGACTATGTAAACATCAGGGAAACCACCGGAACGCAGCAGACGTGGCGCCGCAAGTCCGTCAAGCCTAGGCATTTCGACGTCCATAAAGACCAGATCGATTCCGCCGGACTCGATCCGATCAAGAGCCGCCTGGCCATCTCCCACCAACTCCGCCCTTAGACCCAGCCTAGCCAGCATCAACTCCAGCACCCGTTGATTCACGCGGCTGTCATCAGCAATGAGAATCTGGGACTCTCCAAGCATGAGAAAACGAGAAAATCCAGGATGGTGGGCGTCTTTGAAGAAATCCGGAAGAATCATGGAAAGCGACTGGCCTGTCAGGCCGGCCAACATCCACCCATAAACAGACTCAAACAACTCGTTAATCTCTACGAGCAGCCCCTCCGGGTCTACCGCAACGAAGGGCAACGATCTCTGTCGGAGCTCTTCAATCGTGACCATACACGCAAACCACAGACCACAAACCTAGCGAAGGGCTGGGAGCTGAGCGTTGCCATGTCCGTTACACCGGTTCGGCCCGAAAGACCAGCAATGCTCTCAAAACTCACGGATGCAGCTATCGGAGGGCCCTACCAAGTGGTAATATCAGTTGAATTTCAGATAGTGTTGATGGAAGATCTCTACATCCTCAGGCCCAAAGGCTTCATTGACTCCCAGAACGGTGGAGACTTGAGAGCCCAGATTTGTTCCGTTCTTGCCGAGAAGCCAAAGGACTTCCTGATTGATTGCCAGGATGTCGAATTCATGGACAGCAGCGGGTTCGGCGCCCTAGTGTCGACGCTTAAGCGAGTAAGAGAACATGGAAGGCAGCTATACCTGTGCAGCCTGAACAGCCAATTACGGCTGGTTCTTGAACTCACCGGTACCGACCGGGTTTTCAATATCTTTCCCAGTAGCCATGAATGTTTTACGTTTATCTCTGAGCGATCGTCAAAAGCCTGAATACACAGGCATCATCAGATGGTTCATGGAAAAATTGCTCGGATTACCGAGTAGTCATCCGTGAAACGAACGTCACCATTGGCAGTTTGAATGCGTTCCAGTAGACGATCCAGACCATCGTCGGCACGGAGCAGGTCACGACAGTCCTCAACAAGATCCACGAACTCAGGCAGTGCCCCCATCGGTGCATCCGACCTTGCCACCTCATAGAGCCCATCGCTGTAGACCAACAGACAGGCTCCATGATCGACAGCATGGCTTTCAGTGATGTAGGTCGCGTCTTCGAACAGACCAACGGCCATGCCCTGTCCCCTCAGCCAGCTGGTAGGTGTGCCTCCATCTTCCGACCAGATCAGAGCAGGAGGATGGCCCGCACTGGCGAACCGAAGTGTCCGTGAAGAAGATTGATATACTCCATACCACAGGGTCAGATAACGCCCCTGGTGACGCTCCATCTGAAATCCAGAGTTCAGGGCCTTCAGCACCTCGGCAGGATCATGAAGATCAACGCTCAGCGAGCGGGAACGCAGCTGATTGTGGAGTGAGATCGAGGGAAATGCCGCCGCAAGGCCATGGCCGGAAGCATCGGCAAGATACATCACGAAGTGATCATCGTCCAACCAGAAGTAGTCGAATGAATCTCCACCCAGTTCATGGGAAGGAACGAAACGCGAATCGACCACCACCGATCCTCTGACTTGCACCGGCAGTAGGGACCGGACATAATCAGCTGCCTCTGCCAACTCCTGATCCATTCGCTCCTTCTGACTGCGAAGCTCATCGGCTAGAAGTTGAAGACATTCATTGGCCTGGTGCAGGCGAATACCGGAGCGGACGCGTGCCAGTAGCTCGTCGGGATCGACCGGCTTGCTGAGAAAATCATCTGCTCCGCAGTCCAGCCCGATCACGCGATCCTCAACCCGGGAGCGTGACGTCAGCAGAATGAAATGGGTTGCTTGGAGAGCGGAATCCTGCTTGATGGCCCGGCAGACTTCCAGACCATCCATGCCATCCATCAGCCAATCGCAGAGAATCAGCGTAGGAGGGCTTTGGCGCGCTTGCTCCAGAGCACTTTCACCTGAATTGGCGATCAGGACCTGGTAGCCCTGCCCCTTGAGGCGGGCCTCAAGGATACGGGAATGGATGCGATCGTCATCCACGAGCAGGATCGTGATCGAGGCGGGAGAAGCGTCCATGGCAGATAGCAGAGTGATGCGCAAAAAACCGAGGATCAGGTCTCCAAGGGGCGTCGACGACGCAGGGCTTCGCTCACCCTGCCCGCCTCAACGAGCAAGCGATCAACCGTGTCCTGGGGCCAATGGAGAGGATTGGATCGCAGAGATTCCTCGACCTGTCCGCAGAGTGAGGCCAGCAACTGCGCACCGAGGCTGTCACTGGGAGACCGAAGGGCATGGGCTGCCGTGATCATCCCCTGCGAATCCTGGAGCTGATGGGCCATCACGATCGACGAGACCAGTCGCATGGCATCCTGCATGTACAGATCGATCAACTCTCTGAGCACTTCATCCCCATCCGCTCCAAGAACCTGCTGGAGCTCCTGCCAGGCTGCATCATGGATGGGATCGGCACCGCCCCCGAAAGTGGCCTGGCTTGACTGAGGACTCTCACCCATCGGCTCAGCATCAACGTTCGTCTGATTCTGTCGGGGTTGATAATGCTCCAAGGCATGGACCAAGTCAGATGGAACGATCGGTTTGCCGAGAAAAGCATCCATGCCGGCACTCTTACAGCTCTTCCGGTCCTCAGGGCTGACATGGGCGGTCATGGCGATGATCCAGGGTTGCAGCACCGGCAGGGGCAACCGGCGGATGGCCCTCGTTGCCTCATACCCGTCGAGTTCGGGCATCTGAACGTCCATGAAGAGCACGTCGAAGGGCCGCTCCTGAACGGCCCGCACCGCCTCAGCACCGGAAGGAACGGCGTCGGCCCGGTAGCCGAGGCGATCCAGCAACTTGAGCGCCAGCTTTCGGTTCACTGGGATGTCATCAACCACAAGGATTCGCAGCGGAAGGCGATCGGCCAGGCGGCTAACACCGTCTGCGGCCGCGGACCGGGGGGGAAGAAGAGGCTTCAGCGCAGAGGAAGGGAGGTTCGCCTCCACCGGATCTGACGGGCCTTGAAGCTGACGTACGAGGGCCGAGCGGAGCTGATCGAACCTCACTGGCTTGCCGATCACCACAGGGATTCTGTCGGGGAAAAGCCCCGGCTCCAGCTCTTCATGCCTGTAGGCAAGGACGATCCAGGGATACCGGCTCAGAGGCGGCAGCTGCCAGAGCTGCGGGTGACTCAAAGCACGGGCAGCAGCGAGTAACCGAGCATCGATGACAACCACCACACGGCTCAACGGATCAAGGCTTGGAAGTTGGGCCCACCAGCCGTCCTGAAAAGCATCAGGGGCAGTCACGTCAAAGCCCAGTTGAGCCAGCTGCCGGGCCAAGACCTGACGCAGGCTGGCATTGGGGATCAGGAGCAAGATCGACGCAGCCGAGATGGGGAACGAGACAGGCACTGCAGGGGCAGCTGGGTCCAGTCGCAGCAACAGGGTGAAAGTGAACGCGCTGCCATCCCCTTCGGCGCTGGCCACCTCGATCGTGCCCCCCATCAGTTCGCATAACCGTCGGGTGATCGCCAGACCGAGCCCAGTGCCTCCAAAGCGTCGAGCCATCGACGGGTCGGCCTGGCGAAAGGGTTCGAAAAGCTGGGAGATCAGCTCAGATGGGATCCCGATACCGGTGTCACGGATCTGAATCGTGAATCGGCACGGTGTGGGTAGACCAGGTTCAGAGTCGAGAACCTCGGCGGAGCCCACAACGACGATCTCACCAGCAGAGGTGAACTTGACGGCGTTGCTGAGCAGGTTCCAGAGAATCTGACGCAGACGGGTGAGATCACCGATGACCGCGCTGGGAAATCCGGGCTCGAGATCCAGGATCAGATCCAGATCCTTTTCAACGATCCTTGACCCGATCAGATCAAGTGCCTCTTCAATGCAGATGCGAAGATCAAAGTGCTGCTCGTCGAGATGCATCGCTCCCGACTCGATCTTCGAGAAGTCAAGGATGTCATTGATAATGGTAAGAAGTGAGTCCGTGCTGCTGTTGATGATTTCAACATAGTCCCTCTCAACAGGCCCAAGCTGTGATTCCTGAAGGAGTCCGGCCATCCCCATGATGGCGTTCATCGGTGTTCTGATCTCATGACTCATCGTGGCCAGGAAGGTATCCTTGGCGGAATTGGCATCCTCTGCCGTCCGCTTGGCAGCCTCCAGCTCCTCATTGAGAGAGGACAGGCGCTGGGTGCTTTCCCGCAACTCGCGGCGCTGTGAAATCAGAATTTCATTCAGCTTCTGACTTTCCTCAAGAGCAACGTTCCGAGCCTGCAACAGAAAAAGATAGTCAACCAGAGAGTCCTGAAAAGGAAAGTCGTTAATCTTCAGACCTAAGGAGCTGAGATCATCCAGCTTCAGCACCCAGGGTGTCCCCACGACAAGCAGCCGTTCGTGTTCAACCAGACAGCAGATCTGACACTTGAGTTGAAGGGCAATCGTGCGTGATTCCAGGATCACCAGCTGATCGATGCATTGCCGCAGGCCACCGAAGCTGATGGCGCCTTCAGGACGTTTCAGCCGAAAATGATCATGCAGCAGATCTCCAAGCAATGACCCTCTCTGAAGAATCCGTTCCAAAACGGATCCTGCTGCAAGAATGCGGAGCTCGGAATCGAGTACGAGATGAAAGGGGAGTAACCGGTCAAAATGCTCAACCGATAGCTCAGGTGAAGACGACATCACCTCTGAGCGTGGTCATGAGATACCCCATCGGAATCAGTCTCAGAATTAGTTTCAGAAGCTACTGACTGATCAGAATAGCGTACATGGAAGAGATCTCTGGCATCTCCTCGATCCCGAGACGCTGTCTGCTCCACCATGACGGAATTGCCGAATCTCTTGCCCAGGCCATGCAGAAGCCCGATCACCATCGGAGCAAGCCCCTGGCGCTTCGAGCGATACTCCAGATCCACCGACTGGTCGGCAGCATGCTCGCAGCGGAATGATGGGGGTTGCAACTTCGGGAAGGAAAGGCCTGCCCTGGCATGGAGATTATCCAGATGATCCAGGAATTCCGGCAATGTTTCACCGGTACTTTCGAGCAGCTGTTCATAGCCTTCCGAAGCCGTGTATGTGATCCAGTACTCACCGAAAGCCTGCATGATTTGGTCGCCGGACAAGCCAAGTTCGTCCGAGGCAGCGGCAACTAATCGGTGCGTCACGTCATCGGGATAGGCCTGAAAGGTGGAGAAGAAATCCAGGTCCTCAAGATCGGCTTTCGCCTTGATCCGCTTCCACACATCCTCACCATGCTGTGTGGTCACCATCTGCTGAATGGCCCGGTTGACAAGCCCGTACATCATCATCACTCAGTTCATTCCAAAATCTAGCAAAGCTGATGGGTGATGGTGCAAACAGGGGCTCAAGCGCGTTCTGCCTGAGCATCAAATTCAGGCCTCTCAGCTGAGCGGCTCACCTGCTCATCGCCATCGGTCAACTCAGTTGCAGTGAGAATGAGTTGAGGGCCTACGGCATTAGCCATCGCTGGCGACTTCACTTCTTGCAAAGCCATTCCCATCATGATCATTCCTGGCCAGTAGAGATAGACAAGGATTTCCAGGTTCTCGCCAAAGGTATAGAGAAATAGGATCACGATCATGCTGAGGCCGACGGAGCCCAGCTGATAGCGTGGATTCGATGCACGACGTAGCAGATCAATTATCGTAGCTACCATTGGGACTGCCAGCGCAAAGAAGCCCACGATTCCCTTCACGAACAGCAAGCCGGCCCAGGTGTGATGTGAGCCGATCGGCATCGCCTCTACCAGGTGAGGGCCAGGCTCGACGATGCCATGACCCCAGAGTGGAGCTTCCTTCTCCCATCGATACACAGCAATGCGCTTGAGTGCCATCCGAACACGTGTGGATCCTGCCCTTGCGCCTTTGAATCCGTCCCAGAAGTCACTGATCAGCTGCAGCAGAACCGGAGACAAAATGCCACCGACATACGAGGCAATACCCAGACCTATTAATGTAACGGGTCTTCGGATTCGCGAGACTATGAATATGATAGTGGGTATGAGGATAATGCAAACCTGGGCAAGACGGGATTTGCAGACGAAGCACATCACAATCGAGCCGGCCATGCCGAATATTTTCCAGCGCCGTTCCTTCTCCAGGAGGCTGAGCATGAAGTTCACATTGCCCACGAATCCCAGTGCAGGACCCCAGGGAGTGAACAGGCGCCAGCGCATGTCGCCGGTGCTGCCGTCAATCTCATAGAGCGGCACATCAAAGAATTCGTTGCCAGGTCCGCCGATTGCCCTCAAGGGGGACACATACAAAACCTGGGGGAGGCCCAGATGCGGTGTGAGCAGCAGGATTGGGGTAATGATGAGCGTATGCAGGCCCACGATGCAGATGGCCCTGCTGATGATCTTGCTGCGGATGTTCAGGCATCCAGCGAGGGGGTAAAGAGCCAGCGCTGCCCATCCTTTGCCCCAGCCAATCGATGACTTGATAATCATCGCTATGCCAAGGTTGAAGTCCACATGACCCATCACCAGCGCAACCTGCATCACCAGCATCCCCACCACCCAGAGCCAGATCACCGGCGAGATATTCACTTCCTCGTTCTGCTCAGGGTGATCCATCCCCGCTAGGATCTTGATGATCAGGCAGAACAACAACAGCCATCCCAGAACGGAGCCCACCACATAGAGACCGCCGACCAGCCAGATTGGATAGGTGAAGATAATGGAGTACCAGATGAGGCGCTCCGGCCAGTTCTGAGGCTGCAGATCAGGGGCTGAAGATTGGCAATCATCAGCCTTTGGGCGTATCCAGCTCCTGAGTCCCATGCCTCGCTCAGGTGGAGATCCAGGTCGAGAGACGCTTGATCCAGGGCTTGCGAATCCAGAGAATCCATAGTCCCAGGCTGGTGAGGATGGAGCCGAAGGCGGCCCCTGCAAGCAGCAGACCCTTCTTGGGTGTGGTGGGTGTGGTGGGAAGGGTTGGATCCACGGCCATCTGGATCAGGGGGAAGGCCGCAAAGACATCTGCCTGGCCTAGGTCCAGCTTGGCCAGGGTGGAAGCAAAGACCGCTTCGGCGATCTGCTCGGTCCGCTTGAGACTCTCCAGGGTGGGCTGGCGCTGCGACATCCTCTGAAGACGACCTTCGAGGACGCCGATCTGCTGATCCAGCTTGCTCACCTGAGCTGCCGCACCGATCGCATCAGACTGATAAGTGACCAGGCTCTGGAAAAGCGTATCTCTGCCTGAACCAGTGTTCGTCAGAGCCAGCCGTGTGAGGGTACCGCCCGTGGGTTTTCGGCCCAGCACAGTGCGTGCACGTAGATCCATGGCCTGCTCGGCCGCCTTCTGACGCTTCACCTCCTTGATCATGCGCGGATGATTGGGGCCGAACTTCGAGGTCTGGACCTTGAGGATGGAGGTGGCTTCGCTGTAGTCCTTGAGATTCTGCTGGAAAATCTGGTCGGCCTGCAGCTTGAAGGCATCTGCCGCTTCAGCAGGGCTGAGGTTGAGGTTTCCGCGAAGCTTCTGGAGACGCGCTTCCGACAGAGCTTGCTGAGCCGCGAACTCGGCACGTTGGCGCCGCAACTGTTCGATATTGGTGGAGATCGTTTCGACCTGCTCCGTGGAGTTCAGACCAGATTTCAGCTTGTATGCGGAGACGGCCTTTTGGGCCTCCTCAAGTTTCGAGCGCGTCTGCAGAAGAATGTTCTGTGTTGGTCCCTCCCTCTGATTCATCTCACTGATTCGCAACTGATTCAAGCGTTCCTTCATGGCGTCGTAAAGAGCGAAGGCTTTCTTGCGCGAGACTTCAGGGGATGGTCCGGTCATATCGATCTGCATCACGGTGGTGTTATCAATGTTCTTGATGCGGGGTTCGCCGAAAGTGTCGATCGGTAGTCCAGAATTTTTAGCTGCCTGTTGAATCACCTGCTCACTGCTGAAGATGTATTCGTAATTGGCTCGCGGATCAAACGTCGAGGTGGCTACACCTGCAGAACCACTTGAAGCGGATGTCTGACCGATTTCGGGGAGGTTGACATTCACTGAATTGATGCTGCCAGGCAGAATCAGGGCAAAGCTGCTTGTGTACGTCGGCTTGGCCGTGGCCAGGATCAGCAGACTTGAGCCCCAGATGACGGCGTTCGCCGCCCCACTCACCACGATGTAGCGACTCCAGCGCAGCTTGTCCGTCCGGCTCAGTCCTCCCCACCAGGCGCGGGGATGCTGCGGCCTTGGGATCGGCACGTTTCGCAGCTGCTCGGTGAACAGCCGACGCGCCTTGTACAGTGGATCGGGACCGGTCGATTCCTGCTCCGGTGGTGCCGGCTGTCCTGGCAGACCCAACTTCACCATCTCCTCACGGGGTAATCAGGTCGTAGATCAGGGCCCCTGGGACAAGGATGTCCCTGATCAGTCCCATGACATCTCGAAGGTTGGTCACGCCCGAGTCGTAGCAGGCAACGGCATCATTGGCCATCAGGTAGGGATTGTTGCCGCCGTCGCTGGAGCGGCGCAGGAGTTCCTCCACCCCCCGCTCCAGAACGGTGGTCTTGCCGGATTGCGCGTCGGTGTTCACCAGAACGGCGCGACGTCGAGCATTGGTCAACATGGTGCCCCCGGCACAGTTGCCTGAGACGACCGCCTGGGAAAACCGGGATCCATAGGGAAATGAGGTGGCGTCTCTCCCGATCGCCGAACTGGCATTGCTAGCTGACGGCACGGTGAGATTGGAGATGAAAATCTTGACGCCGATTGGAGTGATCTGGGAAGGCCTCACGATCGTCGGGTTGATCACCCCGGTGTCGGGGACCACCACCCTGTCGCCGGCGATCAATGGCACATCAATGAACGGCTCACCGGTGAAGATCCCGGAAAGATCGAGGACTTGTCGGCGCCCGCCTCGGACCAACTCCACCGAGCTGACATCCGCAGTGGGAGTGACACCACCAGCCTGGCGGATCGCGGCGGAAAGGAAGCGCTTGAGTGGCGCCTGACCGGAGAGTTGAACAGGTGTCTGGGTCTGTTCTGCATCGCTCCACTCGTTGATCAGGACCCGCCCAGGTTGAAACGTGGAGCCACTGACGAACACCTCGACCGGTGCCCACTGCACGACATTTACGCTGACCCTGAGAAAGGAGGGTTGGAAGTATCCCTGTGCGACGAGTGCCTGGTGAATGCGTTGCTCCACTTCCCTGGGCTCGATTCCAGAGGCCTGGATTCCCCTCACATAGGGAAGTTCCAATTCACCGCTAAGACTGACTTCGAAGATTCCACTGAATTCCTCACCTTCGGGGATGGTGACCTTGACCCGATCTCCAGCAGAGAGGGGAAGAGCAAGAGCAGGGGAAGCCGGCAATGCCAGTGCGATCAGGAATACGGCCACCGAAGCAAGACGCTTCACCATGGAGTTTGATCACCGGGCATGACTGAGCACTGGGATGCCTGAGGAGCGGGTTGATTGAATCCGCACGCTGGCACCCAGGGGGTACACCATTCCGTCAGATGGGTGCGCAGAGGCGCAGCGGGATGTGAAAACTCTGTCATGGCCTATAGGCGCTACCCTAGCTTAAACGCTGGAGAGAATCTCAGCCGCTCATTTGCAGGTAGCTGCCGTAGTCCTTACGGCAGCTACCTGGGGAATGACGAGGTAGGGCGCACAAAAGGGAGACATGCTCTTTGGGTCACGCGACAGCTCACCACATCCCGGATCCATCGGTGCGTATCGGCCTGATCAATGCGTACAGCACCCTGAACCTGGGTGATGCCGCCATATACAGCGCCCTTCGGTCCTTGCTGCCGGATGCGGACCTGGAAGCCCGCGTGCAGGACTCTGAGCCCGATCCCAGCCTGGGGATCACATTTTTGGAGGGTCGCCCCGTCGATTGTTCCGCCTACGTGAGCGTGGGTGGCGACATCTTCAATAATTCACGCGAGTGGCTGATCACCAAGGCGTTTCTCAAGAACCTTGGTGAGCTCACCCGTCACCCTGGCCGCACGGTGCTGTTCGGGCAGTCGATCCCCCGCTCCTGCCACGGTCTGAGTTTTTTCGCCCTGAGCCGCTGCCTGCGTCGCCTGGCAGCCGTGTGCGTGCGTGATGCCCAGAGCCACCAGCGCCTGCGTAAAGCGGGGGTCGAAGCTCGGCTGTCCTTCGACACCGCCTTCGTGCTGGAGGGCTCGGAGCCCGCGCGCCATGCCGCTCTCGCCCTGTTCCAGGCCAGCAATCTTGATCCGTCTCGCTCAGCCGTTGTGTCGGTGCGGGCTTTCGACAGCATGTATACCCACGACAACGAACTCTTCGTGGACCGCATGGCAGCCCTGTGCCGCGGGCTCGAGCAGGCCGATCTCACCCCCGTGGTTCTGATCCAGTCGCGGGCCTATGGCGCTGACAACGATCTTGAGGTGGCACGCCTGATCGCCGCCCAGGCCCCAGGAACCGTCATCCTCGACCCATTCCTCAAGGATCCAGCTGTTCCCTGCTGGCAACTGGCCATGGCGGTGTTCGAGCTGGCTCAGAGGGTGATTGCGGTGCGGTATCACACGGCTGTGCTCGCCTTGGCTACCGGCAAGGTGCCCTTTCACCTGCATTACTCCAACAAGGGTCAGGATCTGTGTGAGCGTCTGCAGCTTCCGGGCTCGGCTCTGGGCGACTTCGATCCGGCAGCCACCCTCCACGCTGTGCTGTCGGCACCTTGCGACGGCTTTGATCACCATGCCCTTCGCGATCAGGTACGGCGTGATTTCGAGTGGTGCATGGGGAGGCTGACTCCCTTAGAGAGGCCCTGAGATGCGCGTCCTGCATGTGCTGCCGAGCGGCGGCATGGGCTGGAGCGGCGGCATCCGCCCCACCCTCCGCAGCCTCGCCGACTCGGAGCTCGGCGGTCGTCACAGCTTCGAGGTCACTGGCCAGGATGAGCTCCGGGGCACCCTGGCCGACTGGCCGGCGGATCTGCTGGTCTGGCATGTCGCCTGCTCCTGGAGGAGCCTGCCCCGCCTGCTGGCCTGGCGTGGTCGGCGACAGATCCTGTTCGAGCACCACTACTGCGCAGGGTTCGAGCACCACAACGTGCCCTCTACCCGGCGATTTCGAACCATGCTGCGCCTTAGCTATGGCTGCATGGAGCGGGTGGTGGCGGTGTCTCGGGGGCAGCAGGCCTGGATGAATCAGGCACGGCTGCTGGCACCCAGGCGTCTGCGGTTGCTGCTGTCCTCCCGGCGGCTGGATGAATTCCTGGCTCTGCCCCTTCCCAAGCCATCCCCACCGGGAAGTCCCCTGCGGCTGCTGGCCTACGGACGCCTCACCCCTCAGAAGGGTTTCGATCTGCTGATCCGGGCGATGGCCCGCCTTCCCGAGGCTCCGCTGCGATTGCAGCTTGTGGGCGATGGGCCCCAGCGGCAGGAGCTGGAGCAGCTGGCGGCCGGCGACCGGCGTATCAGCCTGGTGGGCGCGCGGGACGACATCCCTCAGCTGCTGGCGGCGGCCGACGCCGTGGTGGTTCCCTCGCGCTGGGAGCCCTGGGGCAATATCTGCCTGGAAGCCCGCGCCGCTGGCCGTCCCGTGATCATCTGCCCCGTCGATGGACTGCCGGAGCAGGTTCAGGGCTGCGGCCTTCAGGCCACGGCCGGCACTGAGCAGGCGCTGGCCGCGGAGCTCGAGACCCTGCTGCGGAGCAGCCAGGCGCAGCGCAGCCATTGGTCAGAGGCTGGCCGCCTCTCCGCCGGGGGTTCCTGGCAGGACTATCTCGAAGGCTGGGCAGACCTGCTGGCTGAACCCCGATGACTCTGCTTGAGCGGCTGCGCCGCCGGATGCCCAAGGACAGCTTCTTACGCAACATCGGCTGGATGGGGATCGGAGAGGTGGGGATCCGCGTCTCCAGGCTTCTGGCCACCGTGCTGCTGGCACGTCTGCTCACCGCTGAGGACTATGGCGTTGCCGCGATCGTGCTGATGACCACCGAGTTCGTGCGGGTCTTCACCCGGAACGGCATCGGAGACAAGCTCGTGCAGGCCGACGCGGACGAGGTCAGCGAGCTCTGCCAGACGGCCTGGTGCCTGAACTGGTTGATCGGCATCGGGCTGTTCGTGGTGCAGCTGGGCGGATCTTTTGCGGTGGCCCGCTTCTACGACAACCAACGGCTCATCCTTCCGATCATGCTGGTGGGCTGCACTTATCTGATCTATCCGCTGGCCATGGTGCAGACGGCCCTCGTGCGCCGCGAGAACCGTCTCAAGATCTTCAGTCTCACCAACCTGGCCCAGGTGGTGGCCGACAACCTGCTCACCGGCCTGCTGGCGGTCCTGGGCTTCGGCATGTGGGCGATCGTTCTGCCCAAGCTGCTGGTGGCGCCTGTGTGGGTGGGAATGATGCTGTATCACCAGCGCTGGCGGCCCCGCGCCGTGTTCACCCTGGAGCGCTGGCGACGGATTCTCGGCTTCGGCAGCCGCATCCTCGGGGTGGAAATGCTCAACACCTTCCGCGAGAACGTTGACTATCTGTTAATCGGCCGCTTCATCGGCATGAAGGCACTTGGGGTGTATTTCTTCGCCTTCAATGCGGGCCTGGGCCTGAGCCTGAGCGTGATCAACGCCCTCGGGGTATCGCTCTATTCCGATCTCTGCCTCGTCAGTTCCCAGCCGGATCTGTTACGCCAACGCTTCGGCCGGAACCTGATCACAATTTCCAAGGTGATTGTCCCCATTGTTTTGCTTCAGGCGAGCCTGTCGCCGCTGTACGTGCCGCTCGTGTTCGGCCAGAAGTGGGTCACGGAAGGGGCGGTGCCGATCCTCGTGCTGATCTGCCTCTCAGCCCTCTCTCGCCCCTTCGCCAACGCCGCCTCGATGCTGTTGCGCTCCGTGGGTCTGCCTCAGGTGGATCTGATCTGGAACTTGGCCTTCACCGTGGTGCTCACCCTTGGCGTTCTGGTGGGAACCGGCTGGGGGAGTCTGGGGGTGGCGGCCGCCGTTGCCGTGATTCACCTGGGTCTGCAACCTCTTTACCTGCTTCTAGCCCGCCGGCTGGTGTTCGGCCAAGGGAAGTCCGTCACCGTCTGAAATCCCCATGCACGCTGCCGGCTCCTCTATCGAGACCCCAAAGCCATCGATGCCGCGCGTCTCGGTGGTGATGCCGATTCACAATGCCGCCACCTTTCTGCGCCAGACCCTGCGCACCCTGCAGGAGCAGAGATTCGGCGACTGGGAACTGATCGCCATCGACGACGGCTCCCGCGACGACAGTGCAGCCATCGTGGCTGAGATCGCCCGGGAGGACCCCCGCATCCGGCTGCTGCAGCAGCCCAATGCCGGGGTCTCGATTGCCCGCAACCGGGGCGTGGCGGCCAGCCAAGCGCCGTTGATCGCCTTCCTCGATGCCGACGACCTCTGGCATCCCGACAAGTTGCAGCAGCACGTGGCCCGCCATGAACGGGACCCGGGGCTGGGGGT
Organism: Synechococcus sp. 1G10; assembly: GCF_002252625.1. Classification (GTDB taxonomy): domain Bacteria; phylum Cyanobacteriota; class Cyanobacteriia; order PCC-6307; family Cyanobiaceae; genus Regnicoccus_A. Next base: position 72,979 of record NZ_NQKW01000009.1, read on the forward strand.
GAGCTTCGCCCGGGTGGAGTTCCTCACGCCCGCCGGGATTCCCACGGGCCAGGTGGCTTCCCAGCCGCGATCGCTGCTGCGGCCCGCCACCTTTCTCTACGAGAACCCCACCACCACCACCTCCAACTGGGTGCTGCGACGGGAGGTGTTCGAGGCGCTGGGCGGCTTCATCCCGGAGATGAGCTATTCGGAGGATCTGGAGTGGTTGCTGCGGGTGGCCTGCCAGGGGAGGTGGCGGATCGAGCTCATCAATCGGGTGCTCACCTACTACCGCACCAGCGATGGGGGGCTCTCTGCCAGCCTGGAGCGAATGGAAAGTGGCTGGCTGCGGCTGGTGGTGGAGGCTCGCCGCTATGCCCCGTCTCTGGTGGACCAGCATTTCGCCAGGGCCCAGGCAACGCATCTGCGTTATCTGGCCCGCCGTTCCCTGCGGTTGAGGATTCCGCCGGAGATGGGCAGCGCGTTCATGGCCCGGGCCCTGCGCTCGGATCCCTGGCTGCTGCTGCGCGAACCACGGCGCACCGGCCTCACGGCGCTGGCGGTCTTCGGCCGTTCCATCCTGGAACCACTGCGACGGCGCCAGACCGACAGCCATGCCGCCCCGCCTGCCCTTGCTGCCGAACCGCTCGCCGTGCACAGTGCCGTTTTCTCCACCGAACCCCTGGTGTCGGTGGTCATGCCGCTCTACAACTCGGCCAGCACCGTGGCCGCCAGCCTGGACTCGGTCCTGGCGCAGACCTATCTCAACATCGAGATCCTGGTGGTGGACGACGGATCGACGGACGATGGGGTGAGACTCTGCCGCCAGTACGGCGATGCCCGCATTCGTATCGTCCAGCAGAAGAATCGCGGCCTAGCGGGAGCTCGGAACACCGGCATCCGAAACGCCACCGGGTCGATCCTGGCCTTTCTCGACAGTGACGATCTCTGGCTGCCTGAAAAGGTCGAGCGGCACGTGCAGCACCTGCGGGCCAATCCAGTGGTGGGGGTGAGCTATTCGCGCTCGGCTTTCATCGACGCCGCCGGACGACCGCTGGGCATCTACCAGACCCCACCGCTGCACGGGATCACCCCGGAGCTGATTCTCTGCCGCAATCCGATCAGCAACGGGTCGTGCGTGGTGATGCGTCGGGAGGTGCTCGACGGGATCCGCTTCGAGGCCAACCTCTACGGCAGTCCAGAGAGCTACTGGTTTGACGACAGCTTTCGCCAGTCGGAGGACATCGAATGCTGGCTGCGTATCGCCCTGCTGACCCAGTGGCGCATCGAGGGCATCCCCGAGGCGCTCACCCTCTATCGGGTGAGCAGTGGCGGACTCTCGGCCAACATCGAGAAGCAGTTCGCCAGCTGGCAACGTGTGCTCGACAAGACGGAGCACTACGCCCCGGAGCTGATCCGCCGCCATGGCGAGAGGGCCTTGGGCTACCAACTGCGCTATCTGGCCCGCCGCTCCATCCGCGAAGGCCAGCCACGCCTCGGCGTGAAGCTTGCCCATCAGGCACTGAACCACTACCCGCGCCTGTGGCGCGAGGAACCGATCCGCACCCTGATCACCCTGGCGGCGGCACATCTCGGGGTGCTGCTGCCTCAGGGCCTCTATAAGCTGCTCGAGGGGTTGATGATGAAGATCACGGGTCTGATGCAGCGCCTGAAGATGGGGCGCCAGGCCCGTGCACTGGCACCCCACTCCGGCTCGCTGGCGGAATCAGGAGGGAAGTGAGCTGATGCGTCTGCTGCTCGTGTGCTCCTCCGGCGGACACTTCAAGGGTCTCCTCCAGCTGCAACCGTTCTGGAGCAAGCACCAGCGCAGCTGGGTGACCTTCGACACGGCCACCACCCGGGCAGCCCTGGAGGGGGAGCCCGTGATCTGGGCCCACAGCCCCACCAACCGCAACCTGCCCAACCTCATCCGCAACGCCATGCTCTCCTGGCAGGTGCTGCGACGACCCAGGCCCGACGTGGTCCTCTCCACCGGTGCAGGGGTGGCAGTTCCCTTCCTGATCCTCGGCAAGCTCCTGGGCTGCCGCACGGTGTTCGTCGAATCGATCACTCGCATCGAGACGCTCAGCCTCTCGGCCCGGCTGGCTCTGCCCTTCCTCGACGTGCTCTATGTGCACTGGCCCCAGCTGCAGATCCGCTACCCACGAGCGGAGCTGATCAGCGCGGCGTCGGAGGGGCAGCCGGCCGGTGCCTGGGAGGAGTCCCGATGATCCTGATCACGGTGGGCACAGAAAAGTTTCCCTTCAACCGCCTGATGCGCTGGGTGGATCTGCTTCTTCAGCACGACCTGATCGGCGAGGAGGAGGTGGTTGTTCAGTACGGCACCTGCACCGTCCTGCCGGGCGGCGCGAGGGTCTATCGCCTGCTGAAAGAGCAGGACTTCCAGGACCTGGTGCGCCGGGCCCGGCTGGTGATCGCCCACTGCGGCGAGGGCACCGTGTTGCTGCTCGACAGCATGGATACTCCGTTCCTGCTGGTGCCCCGCAGCCAGCGCTACCAGGAGCACGTCGACGACCATCAGCTGGAACTGGCTCAGGCGCTGGCTTCGATCGGAGTGCCGATCGCCTGGGGACCAGCCGATCTGGTGCGCTTCCTGGCGGAGCCCTCCAAAGTGTCGATCGGTGATCTCTCTGTGGCAGCCGCCCGGGCGGTTTGCCATCGGCTGGAGCAGCTCTTTCCGGCCGGATCCCCATCGCCACAACCGCTGTTACCCCCACCCCTGACCCGATGACGAGCTCTGGTGTCACGGTGACCTCGCACCGGGGGCTGCTGCTGCTCGGCTTCCCGCGTCGCTTCACAGTCGCCGAGGCGGTGCGCTTCCGCCAAGGCCTGGAGGAGCTGTTGCCCCGCTACCCCGACACGAGGCGCATCGTGCTGGATTTCAGCCGCACCGAGCTGATCGACAGCAGCGGCCTGGGCTCCTTGATCCCCAACCTGAAGCTGGCCCGCGCCCGGCAAATTCCGCTGGAGGCCTGGAGCGCTGGGGCCCAGGTGAAGCTGGCACTCTCGCTGATGGGACTGGACCAGGCGCTGCCGGTGGTGGTCGGAAGCGAGGGGCTGAATCCGGCCCAGGCGGTGAACACCAAGGAGCGGCCCGCCATCACCCATCCCTCGGTGCGATCGCTGCCCAAGCGCCTGCTCGACATCGTGGGGGCACTGGTCGGCCTGGCGATCACGCTGCTGCTGTTTCCGTTCCTCGCCCTGGCGATACGGCTGGACAGCCCTGGGCCGATCCTGTTCGGCCAGGTGCGGCTGGGCTGGATGGGGCGACGGTTCCGGCTGTGGAAACTGCGCTCGATGGTGGTGAACGCCGAAGCGCTGCGCACGTCGGTGCGGAATGAGGCCACTGGCGCATTCTTCAAGAACGCCAACGACCCCCGCATCACCCGGGTGGGGAGGTTCCTGCGCCGCACCAGCCTCGACGAGCTGCCCCAGTTCTGGAACGTGCTGATCGGCGACATGAGCCTGGTGGGGACCAGGCCGCCCACGCCGGATGAGGTGGATCGCTACGCAGTTCCCAATTGGCAGCGGTTGGATGTGCGGCCGGGACTCACCGGTGAATGGCAGGTGAACGGACGCTCCAAGGTGCTCGACTTCGAGGATGTGATCCGGCTTGACCTGCGCTACCAGGAGAACTGGAGTTTCGCCTATGACCTGAAGCTGATTCTCAAGACCCTCGCCGTGATCTTCAGCACGCGCTCGGGGGCCTCCTGACGATGTCGCAGCAGCTTCCCGATGGTGGCGGCCAGGCCAGTTTCCCCAGCCGGCTGGAGGAGACCCAGGCCCTGCTCGACTGGTTCGAGCTGACCAGCCCTCCCGGCCTGGACCCGATGCTGTGGATCCAGGCCCAGACGGTTCTGGTGGAGGGGTTCACCAACGCCGTGCGCCATGCAAATGCTCACCTGACGAACCCGCCGCCGGTGGAGGTTGCGCTGGAGGTCACGCCGGAGCACCTGCAACTCCGGATCCGCGATCACGGCGCACCCTTCGACATCAGTGTCGCCTGGGCCGAGGCGGAAGAGCCTCTGGGAGAGGGGCAGCCCGGCGGCGATCCGCCTACCCCAGCGGCGCCGGATGGGGATGGCCTGCCGGCACTGCCCGATCGGGAAGCCCATTGGGGGTTGATCATGCTGGGCAGGCTCCGGCGGGACTTCGGCTGGGCAATCAGCTACGAACATCTCCCTGGAGGGGGCAACGAACTGGTGCTCCAGCGGGCACTGTCCTGAGCCATCCATACGCCTTGATCAGCCCGGGCCCGCCCTTGAACTGCCGGGCCGGAAGAAGTCGACGCCGAAGCGCTCGGGATGGCCACAGGCTTCCGGATGCAACCAGGTCCAGCGGGTCCACAGTTCCAGATACATCTGGCTGCCGTCGGGTCCCTGGCCTCGGCCCACGCCGGGAAAGTCTCCCCAGACCACGGGGGAGCGGCCGGAGTAATGGCTGCGGACCCGCACAGCATCGATCTCGCTCCTGTGCAGGATCGGTCTGCCGTCGTAGGTGAAGACCGGCTGAAGACCGGCGACCGCAGGTTCGTTGATCCGGAACCACACCTTCTTGCTGTGCTGTAGGTACCAGAACCGCCAGGTGCAGTGCGGAACGGATCTGTCCCCATGGGTGGAGAACCCTGCCCCGCGGGCGTGTTCGAGGGGAGCGCCGGTGGGGAGCATCGATCGCGGGACGTCGGAGCGGCCATCGCTGGGCATGGCGACAGCTGTGAGCAGCACGACCGCGGCCAGCCAGGTCCTGGTCACGGATCAGCTGTTGGTGAAACTCCGTCCTAGCGGATCAGGCTGACCCCAACGCTCTGGCATCTCGTTCACAAGCCGCGGATGCCGGTGACCTTCCCCTTCACAATGGAACTGCCCGCCTCTTCAGCGCGATGCCCGACGCCACGATCGAATCGGTGCTCCAGGAGGGGAGGATCTTCCAGCCCCCCGCCGAACTGGCAGCCCGGGCGCGGATCGGTTCGATGGAGGCCTATCGCGAACTGGTCGCGCGGGCGGAGGCCGACCCCGACGCCTTCTGGGGCGAGCAGGCAAGGGAGCAGCTGCACTGGTTCGAGCCCTTCCACACCGTGCTCGATTGGAGCAACCCGCCCTTCGCCCGCTGGTTCGAGGGGGGCACCACCAACCTTGCGTATAACTGCCTCGATCGCCATCTCGATGGCCCCAGAGCCGAGAAGACCGCCCTGATCTGGGAAGGGGAGCCCGGGGACAGCCGCCGCTTCACCTACCGGGAACTGCACGCTGAGGTCTGCAAGGCCGCCAATGCCCTCAAGGCCCTCGGGATCGGCAAGGGCGACCTGGTGGCCCTCTACATGCCGATGGTGCCGGAAGCGGCCATTGCCATGCTGGCCTGCGCCCGCATCGGCGCTCCCCACTCGGTGGTGTTCGGCGGCTTCTCCGCCGAGGCCCTGCGGGATCGGCTGATCGATGGCGGCGTCAAGGCTGTGATCACCGCCGACGGGGGCTTCCGCAAGGACAAGGCCGTGGCGCTCAAGCCTGCCGTGGATCAGGCCCTCGCCGATGGCGCCTGCCCCACCGTGGAGCATGTGCTGGTGGTGCGCCGCACCGGGGAGCCCACCGCCATGGAGGAAGGCCGCGACCGCTGGTGGCATGAACTGGTGGACAGCCAGAGCAGCGATTGCCCGGCTGAGCCGATGGCCAGCGAAGACCGCCTGTTCGTTCTCTACACCTCAGGCTCCACCGGCAAACCAAAGGGCGTGGTGCACACCACCGCCGGCTACAACCTCTGGGCCCACCTCACCTTCCAGTGGATCTTCGACATCCGCGACGACGACATCCACTGGTGCACCGCCGATGTGGGCTGGATCACCGGCCACAGCTACATCGTGTATGGCCCGCTCTCCAATGGCGCCACCACCGTGATGTACGAGGGTGCCCCAAGGCCATCCAAACCCGGTGCGTTCTGGGAGGTGATCCAGAAACACAAGGTGAGCATCTTCTACACCGCACCCACGGCGATTCGCGCCTTCATGAAGAGCGGGCGCGAGGTGCCTGATCAGTACGACATGAGCACACTGCGCATCCTCGGAACAGTGGGTGAGCCGATCAATCCCGAGGCCTGGATGTGGTATCGGGAGGTGATCGGGCATGGCCGCTGCCCGGTGATCGACACCTGGTGGCAGACCGAAACCGGCGGCGTGATGATCAGCCCCCTGCCCGGCGCCACCCCCACCAAGCCGGGATCCGCCACCCTGCCCCTGCCCGGCATCGCCGCCGACATCGTCGACAACGAAGGCCAGAGCGTGGGCGTGGATGAAGGGGGTTACCTGGCGGTGCGCCGCCCCTGGCCGGGGATGATGCGCACCGTTCACGGCGACCCCGAGCGCTTCCGCAAGAGCTACTGGGAGCACATCCTCGGCGCCGATGGCCGCCCGCTGTATTTCGCCGGTGATGGCGCCCGCCGCGACGCCGACGGCTATTACTGGGTGATGGGCCGCGTCGATGACGTCATCAGCGTCTCAGGTCACCGGCTGGGTTCGATGGAGATCGAATCAGCCCTGGTGAGCCATCCGTCCGTGGCCGAAGCCGCCGTTGTGGGCCGGCCTGACGACCTCAAGGGGGAGGGCATCGTGGCCTTCGTGACTCTTCAGACGGGGCTCAGCGGTGACGCAGCCCTTGGCGCCGAACTGCGCAAGCACGTGAGCGCCGAGATCGGTCCGATCGCCAGACCCGATGAGATCCGCTTCAGCGACGCCCTCCCCAAGACCCGCAGCGGCAAAATCATGCGCCGCATCCTGCGGGCCCTGGCGGCCGGTGAAGAAGTGAGCGGCGACACCAGCACCCTGGAGGACCGCTCGGTGCTCGACGCACTGCGGGTGTGAGGCGTTGCGCCTGGTTCAGGCGATCGAGGGCTGGGCGTAGAGCACGATCAGCCAGATCGCACCGATGAGCGGAATCAGGCCGATCAGAATCCAGGGCCAGGGTTTGCCGATGTCGCGGAGGCGCCGCACCGCCAGAGGCAGACCCGGCACGATCGAGGCAATCGCATACAGGCTATAGATCGTGCCGAAGACGTTCGAGATCGCCGAAGTGCCAGAAGAGGGAATCAGCAACACAACGCTGACGATTGCCGAGGCGAGCGCAAACCACCAGAACTCGGCGCGCTTGGTGCGTCCGGTGTAGTCGAAAGATCGTTTCCAGCCGCTGATGAAGGCGTCGATCATCGGTTGCATGGGCCTGCGGAAGGATGGGAACACGCTCCACACCCTGCGGGATCGGTGCCCTCAGTCAACGGAACTGTTGGCAAACGTTGAAGCTGGGGTCAGCTTCAGACTGGGGTCACCGCTTGGTGGAACCAGTTGTCGATGCTGCTTGCCAGCCGCTCAATCTGGCGCTGGCGGGCGGGGTCATCGGCCCAGGTGCCAAGCAGGTTCTGGCGCAGGCCGGCGCTGGCGGGGGTGAGGTGATCACCTCCCAGCTGCAGCAGGGAGCTGCTGTCACCAGGACGTTGCTGGAGCACCTCCAGCAGCGGGGGACTCTGGTCGAGGGCGTCGCTGCCGAAACGAATCAGCAGGTTGCGCGGCACGCCGTAGAGCTGGCTCACCAGGCGCAGGGTTTCCTGCGGCGATGGGCTGAATTCAGTGCGAACCCCCAGCCGGGGAGCCAGGTCAGCCAGCAGGGGGATCGAGCGGTCGGCGGAGAAGTTGTTGAAGCTCATGGCCACCAGGGCACTGCTGCCCCGGCCCCCATCCGGGGCCAGCAGGTGCAGCTTGCAGCCGAGGCTGTGGCCAAGGCGCAGCACCGGCTGCGCGGACGCCCCCGCCACGGTGTCCTGCCGCGCCGTGCGGAAGGCCCGCCAGGCCTCGGTGGCCTGGGCCTGATGGTCGAAACCGGGCACGTAACTCCAGGCCCGCAGGCTGAGCCCGCGGCGACAGAGAGCCTCCAGCAGGCGCCGATAGCTGATCTGCGGGGTGGCAGCCAGGACACTGCCACCGATAAACTCGATCACACCGGTTGAACTGGGCGGCTCCAGACACCAGAGACTCCCCTGCTGACGCCAGCGACTCACCGCCTTCAGGCCTGGGGAACCAGCCGCTGCAGGGCGGCCATGGCCTCGCGGGCATGGGCCGGTCCATCCAGCAGGTTGTTGAAAACGTGGCGCACCACCCCACCCCCATCGATCACGTAGGTGACGCGGCCCGGCAGCAGGTTGAGCAGGGCGCCGGGTACCCCGAAGGCCTGACGCAGGCTGTTGCCCTGGTCCACCAGCAGGGGGTAAGGGAGCTGGTGCCGTTGGGAGAAGCGCCCATGGCTGGCGCCGTCGTCGCCGCTCACGCCCCACACCTCAGCGCCGAGGGCCTGCAACTCGCTGTAGTTGTCGCGGAATGCGCAGGCCTCCATCGTGCAGCCGGGGGTGTCGTCCTTGGGATAGAAGAAGAGCACCAGCGGCCTGCCTGCGAGCTGATCGCTGCGGCGCTCGGTCCCGTTCTGATCCTTCAGGTCGATCAGGGGTGCCCTGTCACCGACCTGGATGGCCTTACCCACGGATGCGTCAATTGCAATGAAAGTCAGCCTAGGCAGCGTGGGGGCCCGGCGATCGCGCCATCCCTGCCATTCGCTCGCCGGAGCTGGGATCATGGGAGCAAACCAAGCTGGGGTGAGCTGGCCCATGGCCCAACCGACCCACCGCTGGCAGCAGACCAGCCTGCTCAGCGTCGTGCCCGCCGCCACCGCCGCCGAAGCGGGAGCGGAAGCTGAGGCGGAAGCGGAGCCTGCTGAACCAGCCGAAACCACCAGCTCCGCCGTGGCCTGTCCCCAGCGTCTGCTGATCCTCGACACGGAGACCACAGGCCTGGATCCCGAGCGCGACCACTGCATCGAAGTGGGAGCGGTGCTGTTTCATGTCCCCAGCCGCGCCGTGCTCAGCCAGCTTTCGCTGCTGCTGCCCTGCCACAGCAACCCGGCGAAGGCCATCAACGGCATCGATGCCGCCGTGAGTCGGCTGGAGCAGCCCTGGCAGGCCGGGCTCACCTATTTCCAGGAGCTGGTGGCCAGCGCCGATGCGGTGGTGGCCCATAACGCCGCCTTCGATCGGGCCTGGTTCGGCCGTGGCCACCTGCCTGGGATCGAGAAACCCTGGATCTGCAGCATGGAAGACCTGCGCTGGCCGAGCGAGTGCCGCCTGAAGGCCACCCCTTCGGTGCGTGATCTGGCCCTGGCGTTCGGCATCCCAGTCTGGGCCGCTCACCGGGCACTCACCGATTGCATCTACCTGGCCCAGGTGTTCGAGCGCTGCGAGGCTCTGGAATCTCTGCTGCTGGCGGGGCTGGAGCCACGGCGCCTCTACCGGGCCGAGCTGCCTTACGAGCAGCGCCATCGGGCACGGGAAGCGGGATTCCGCTGGAACGAGCCGGTGGCGAAGGCCTGGAGCCGCCGCCTGAGCGAGCGGGAGGTCAAGGAGCTCGATTTCCCCGTCAGGCCGGTGGAGCCGGATACGGCCGGGCGCCACGCCGCCTGAACCCACCGCCGAGGTGGCCTGCCTCGATGCCGGCGCACGCCGCGATTGCATCCGATCACGACTCCATTGCCTCCAAACGCTGTCAAGCGCAGCCGCCAGACGCAAGCTGTTGGCAGCGGCGCAATTCCCGAGGGCAACCATGGCAATGGAGCAGCGGGCAGGGGCAGTCCGGCTGGAGAGGCGCCGCCATCAGCAGCAGTTGCGCCGCTGGCAGAAGGCGCGCACCTGGGCACGACTGATCCGTGAGGCAGAAGCCCTCTGGAGGGTGAACGTGCGGGATCTGCGCCGCCTGGGGGCCCTTGAGCTCGACCAGTTGCTGCAGGAAGTGCCCCCCTCGATCCGGCCCCGGGTGAACCGCTGGCTGGCGGGGTACGGAGCGCTCACCAGGTTGGCCTGAGCATGGATGGCGGCGCCGAGGCGGAGCTGCCGAGAGCCTCCGGTGCTCCCCCATGCCCCGCGATGTCGCCCAGGTAGCAACGCGGCGGGGGCAGGTCGTCTCAACTGCAGAACCTTTCCGCTGATCTCATGACAGGCCTGCTCTGGGAACGCCGCGCACAGATCGGCGGCTGCCTGCTGCTGCAGGGAAGCCTGCTGGCTACGGGCCTGGTGCTCGAGCACCTGCTCCAGCGCACCGCCCCCTCCCCTGGTGGAGCGAGTGTGGCTACAACGCGTGGATGACGCGCTTTGACCCGGGCACCCTCCGCTCCAGACGACTGGCGGAGCGGCCCGGTGATCTGCCAAGCCAGCTCTTCATCCACGGCGGCCGGGCACCCACGCGGCTCTCGGTGGTCTGTTTTGAGCCAACCGGGATCGAGGAGCGCGAGCTGGGGGGAGCCCAGGAGCTCGAGCCCCTGCTGAGCCGCGGGGTGCCGCTCTGGGTTCGCCTCCAGGGCCTGGCCGACACGACCATGATCCGCACGGTGCTCGACACCCTCGGGGTGCCGCCCCAGGTGCAGGCTCCCCTGCTGGAGCATCCCCAGCGGCCGCGGGTGGATTCGATCGGTGATGTGGTGCTGGCGGTGCTGCACCGCTTCAGTTTCTCCGAGACACCCGACCGCCTGATCGGCGAGCAGGTGGGCTTCCTGCTGCTGCCCGACCTGCTGATCAGCCTGGAGGAAGTGCCCAGCGCTGGGTCGTTCCCCCAGCTCACCCAGTGGCTCTCCTACCTGGATCCAGCACCGACGCGGGACGACCTCGATGACATTCTCCACTTCCTGATTGATGAACTGCTCGACGGTTTCTTTCCACTGCTGGAACATCTGGCGGAACTGCTGGAGCAACTGGAGGAGGCCGCCCTGCTGCGGCCCAAGCCACGGCTGCTCAGCCGCACCTACCAGACCCGAAGCAGCCTGCGGGACATCCGTGGACAGGTGTGGCCCCTGCGCCATCAGATCATGGTGCTCCTGCGCCAGAACCAGCGGTTGCTTGGGCCTGATGCCCTGCACGGTTTCCACGACATGGAGCAGCGGGTGGTGCTGATCTTCGAGGCCTGTGAGCTGCTGCGGCACCAGTGCGACTCGGTGACCGATGCCTACATGGCCAGCATCAGCAATCGCATGAACCAGGTGATGAAAACGCTCACGATCGTGTCGACGATCTTTGCTCCACTGACCTTCATTGCAGGAATCTATGGCATGAATTTCATCAACATGCCCGAGCTCAGCTTGAAATATGGCTACTTTATTATTCTGATCTTGATGGGGCTGGTGGCACTGCTGCAGAGTTTCTGGCTGTGGCGCCGCGGCTGGTTCCAGGACTGGACAATGTTCGGGCGCTGATCAGCGCTGTGACGGCTCGGCTGGACTCGGCTGGGCTCGGGTGGACTGGCGTGAACCCAGGCAAGCTGAGCGGGTCTTCATCATCCACTGATTAACTTGTTCTTAACCAGTCACCTCTGCGCGACAGTGAATTGGGTTTGATTGACAGATCAATGGCGCTGCATGATGCTGGCGAATCAGCTCAGATCCTTCCCGCCAATGGTTCCATCCGTTGAACAGTTCATCGAGTGCCTCAAAGCCGACGAGGATCTGCAGTACAAGGTGAAACTGGCCCTCAAAGCCGAAGACATTTCGGCCCTGGCGGGCGAAGCGGGATTCAGTTTCACGGCGGCGGAACTGGCGAAGAGTTTCGCTCACCTGCTGCTGGAGAGCGAGGACGAAAGAGCCGTGGCGCTGTTTGATGGACAGGGTTGGGATGCCGGCGAGATGCTCTGGTCTCTCAAAAACTGGGTTGGCTGAGTCAGGGCCGCGGCTCAAGACGCCGTCGCTGGCGGCTCGCCCGGGATCGGCAGATGTTGGAGCAATAGCGGGCATCGCGGCGACGGGCGCTGAAGGCCTCTCCGCAGAAGCTGCAAAGCCGGGCACTCGGCACACCGGGCTCCTGAGTGAAGCGCAGGCCGATGCGTTCACCCAGCACCAGATCGAGGCCATAGCCCTCCCGCAACAGGCTCTCGGTGTCGGCATAGCCCAGGCTCTGGGCCAGACCTGGCGCCTCAAGCAGAAAGCGCTGCAACATCCGCACCAGCGCATATCCCTCCCCCCAGAACCAGCGGCGCCGCTGACGCACCAGTTCGGCCCGCTGCTCCAGCGGTTGATCGCCCAGCCGGTCATCAAAGGCGGGCTCGTCACTCCAGCCAGGATCCATCCGCCTTGAACGTCCGAACGTCTTGAGACGAAGCCTATGGGGTCTAGCGATCAGCCACACCTGCATTGAGTGCTGGGAGCAGGCAGCTTGTTGATGCCAGCTGTGAAGACAACAACAGCGAAGACGAGAATGTTCTGGGAAGGTGCTGATCCAGAAGCAGACCAGGCGGTTGGGCCGCCTGCAGCCGGAGGTGCTGGCAGATCAGGACACAAAAAAACCGGCTGGGGGAGCCGGTGAAGAGATGATGAACGGTTGATGAATCGGAGCGGCGGGATTTGAACCCACGACCCCCACTACCCCAAAGTGGTGCGCTACCAAGCTGCGCTACGCCCCGTCGGAATGGAAGCTATCACAGCCCCCGCGGCAGCCACGACTCCCAGGTGCGCACCCGTTTGAGCCGCCTCAGAATCTGGATCGTGAGCCGTTCGCGGCTCAAGCTGGCGTAACCCCAGAGCCGCAGGCGCCGCGCCAGCTGACGCAACTGGGCCAGGCTCAGAGCCGCCAGGCGCAACTCCGGCAACCGTCGCCAGGCACTGGCAGTGACCGGCAAGGGGTTGCCCTGGTTCACCCCGGGGATCGAGCGCATCGCACCGCCGGCCATCCACTCAGGCACAAGCACGAACAGCACCGCCAGCAGCCCGTAGAGCTCCACAAGCCCCTTCGGCAAGGGGTGAAGCTGTCGTTTTCTCTCCGCGCCGTCGCTGGGGGTTGCCAATGGATTCAGAGCAGGGTGCCCTTCGGCTGGCCCGCCGGGGCGGCAGGACTGCTGCGGCCGGGGGCCTCCTTCCAGAGCAAAGGGGTCTCCCGGGCCGGCTGAAGCCGCACAGTCCAGAACACCAGGGCCGCCACCGCTCCGAGGGTGATGGCCATCAGCAGCAGCACGGTGCGGTCGGAGAGGGGTGTCATGCCATCAGACCTGATCAGTGCGCAGGCAGAGCATCCGCTGCGGCAGCCTCTCCAGGGTGAGTTCATCACCGCGCAGGATCAGACGCAGACGATCGGTGCCGTAGCGCAGGCCGGGCAGCGGAGAGTCTTCGCGGAAGAGGGTTGTGCGTGAGCGGCCGGCCAGCAGAGAGGCCTGGGCGTCGTTGCGCTCCACCACCACCTGATTGGTGTCGTTGCAGAGGAAGGTTTCTCGCACCTCATAGTTTTCCCACCAAGGGGAAGACATCGCCACAGCGGCGCCAGAGAGGGGAAGGCCCATCAGTGGGGCCAGGGCCAGAAGCCCAAGCAAGAGCGGCCTGCGGTGCTGGTTGGTCAACGCCATGCCCATGACCTGCCTGGACTGAGTTTGCACCAGCCTCGCGGGGAACGCCAGGACTGGTGAGCCAGGGTGAGGCTGGGTGAGGTCCTGCTCACGGGGAGGCGGCCGGCAGCACCTGGCGATAGCCACCAGCGCTGCAGACCTGCAGGGGCGTTTCGAACAGCTCGCTGAGGGGTCCATCGGCCAGCAGCTCGTCCACTGGGCCATCAGCCACCAGTTCACCCTGGCGGAGCATCAGACAGCGGCTGATCTCGGGGATGATCGCCTCGATCTGGTGGGTGACCAGCAGCAGGGTGGTTCCGGCCTGGGCCAGCTCGCGCAGGATCTGCAGCAGCTGGTGCTTGGCGCGCAGGTCGAGGCCGGTGGTGGGTTCATCCAGCACCAGCACCTGGGGATCGTGCACCAGGGCACGGGCCAGCAGCAGGCGCATGCGCTGGCCATCCGAGAGCTGGCGGTAGGGGCGAGTGGCCAGATCCTCCAGTCCCAACCTGACCATCAGCTCCTGCACCCGCTGGCGTTGCCCGAGGCTGGGGTGCTGGCTGGGACCGATCCCCACCGAACCGAAGAAACCCGAGAGCACCACGTCACGGGCTGGTACCGCGCCAACGTATCCAGTCAGGAGATCGCAGGAGACCAGGCCGATGCGGGCACGCAGATCCCAGAGGTTGACCGTTTCACGGCCGAACAGGCGCAGGTGTGAACCCGGCTTGACCACTGGGTAGATCTCACGGCTGAGCAACTTGATCAGGGTGCTCTTGCCGGCCCCGTTCGGCCCCAGGATCACGCTGTTCTCGCCCCGGTGCAGCCGCAGGCTGAGGTTGTCGAACACCCGCCGGGTCCCCAGGTAGGCCTCCACGGCGCGCAGGTCGAGGTAGGCCTCGGCCGCGGTCATGGGATCCGGCGCAGGTTCTCCAGCGCCAGTTGCAGAGACTGGGCCAGGGGACGGGCCTGCTGCAGCCTGGGGCTCCAGACCTGGCCTGTGACCAGCTCCTCGATGCCGGCAAGAACCATGTCCTGGCCTTCCAGCAACTGAAGGTCGTCAAGGGGCAACGGCAGGCTGGAGCGAAAGAAATGGGCGGTCCGCTGCGGCGTGCTGTGACGGAACCAGAAGGGAAGGTCGCCTGCACACCAGTTGATTTCCTCCTGCAGCTCCCGCCTCAGGGCCTGATCAGGGCTCTCCCCAGGATCGAGGTGGCCGCCGAAGAGGCCCCAGCAACCTGGAGCGACGATGCCGGGGATGTCATCACGCAGCTGCACCAGCCAGCGGCCATCACGCTCGAGCATCGCCAGGGCCACCTCCAGCATCTACCGACTTCAGCGGCAAGGCGTCAACGTAATCCAGTCCTCAGGGCCGGCGCTCCAGCAGGAACAGATAGGGCCGGGGGTCCCCCTTGGCCTGCATCAACCCGAGCACGGTGTCCTCGTCAACGAGGCGAAAGGCGTCATGCACCGGCAGGTGGTCGTAGAGCATCGTGGCGCTCACCACGCCACGCACCTCCATCCGCCGAAGGCGAGCCTGGGGGCGCCGGGTGCGCAACAGCAGCAGCGACCGGCGCAGCAGCGGCCCCGGCAGCTGAAACGCCTGGGGGGACACGCGGCTGGCCAGCTCCAGCGCTCCCGGCAGCGGCCGTATCGGGAAGGGTTCGCCCGCTCCGATACGCATCAGCAGCGGATGCACGGTCTCGAAATCGAGAAACTGCTTGCCATACCAGCCGCAGACCTCCAGCCAGCCCTCCATCGGATGGCCAGTGCGGATTTCGCTCCCCTGCCAGCGGCCCCAGAGCATGGCGGGCTCCACCGGCGCCAGATCGTCGAAGACGGCCAGGGCCTCCTCGAGGCCGGAGTGGCGCTCACACAGCAGGCGCTGGAGGCTGTTGGCACTGGCCATGGGCAGAACCCTCCCGAGGTACGGATTGATGACGGCACGAGAAAAAGCGCAACATGGGCGCCCCTCGGGCGGTCAGCCTGGAGAGCCCTGCACTGATGCTCGATGGTGGCGGCCCTGGTGATCCTGGCGGTGATCGTGGCGGTTGGAGCCCTGCTCAACCCGTCTCAGGACGACTTCCGCTGGTTTCTGCGGCTTCGCCGCCCCCGCTGGCTCAGCTTCGAGCGCTGGATTCCGGCGATCTGGCTGGCGATCTACCTCTGCTTCTACGCCTCGGCCCTGCTGGTGTGGCAGGCCACCAGCAACCTGGCGCTGATGGCCGGCTACCTGGGGATGGTGGTGCTGGTTCAGAGCTACACCCTGTTGATCTGCCGAAGCCGCAGCCTGCGCAATGGCACCGTGATCGGCCTGGCCGGCTGGGCCTGGGGGGTGGCGCTGGCGGTGGTGGTGCTGCAGCTGTCGCGGCCAGCGGCGCTGCTGCTGATCCCCTTCCTGCTCTGGAGCCCGGTGGGCAGCTTCGTGACCTGGCGGATGGAAAGCCTCAACCGTTGAGGGGGTCGCCGGGGTGCTCGATCCGCTGCTCCACGGCCTCCCAGACCACACGATAAGCGAGGGTCTGAGATTCACTCCAGGCCTGAACGGCGGGTTGATGCCAGGCCACCTGGCGTGAGAGCTCGCCGAAATCCTCAGGCAACTGCTCCAACCCGAGCAATGTCAGGGCTTCGGGCAAATCCAGGGATTGAACATGCATGGGGAAACCTCCTGCTGGTGCAGCCAGGGACCGGGCAGCGCATGGTGCACTCCCTCCTCCAAGCTGACACGCCACTCCCCAACGCGCTCAAGACCGCTTGATCAGCCTCAGGATCAGCACTGCCAGTGCAGCGCCAATCGCCGCCTTGAGCACGCTGCCCAGGAGCGCATCACCGAGGGAAGGGCCCCAGCCAGCCAGCACCAGGCCACCGATCAGGGCACCGATGATCCCTGCCACCAGATGCATCACCAGACCACCCGCCAGCCATCCGGCGATCACGCCCACAAGCAGGAACAACAGAACGTTCATGGCTTTGGAGGTGCTGGTGGCAGAAAACAGGAGCGGGCGAACCTTACCTCTGGATCAGACACATGCCGTCTTGGCGGAGGTCCAGTGCTGACGTCGCCGTTCCAGCAAAGCCATCAAGGAGCTGATGCTTGCTCAGCTGCAACTTTTGAGATAGGTGGCATCGAAGTCCTGAGGCATCGGCTTGAAGTCGGGCTTCAGGGCACGACCCTGTCGGAAGCTGGCACAGGCGAGCTCGCGTTGTCCAAGCAGAAAAAGTGTTTCGCCACGATTAAAGTAAGCCCGTGAGTCACTGGGCTCTAACTCAATGGCCATGTTGTAGTCGGCAAGTGCTCCCTTGTAATCTTTAGATGAGTTCCGGGTCACTCCACGGTTGTTATAGGCCAACCCATTCCTGGGGTTGAGTGCGATAGATTTGGCGTAATCTTCAAGGGCACCAGAATAATCAACAGGCACGGAAGCTGCCTTGACATCCGCAAGGCGAAGATAGGCGTTTGAATTCTCAGGTTCCAGCTCCACGGCCCGACGACAATCCACCATCGCTTCGCTCACCTTGGCGAGTGCAAGCTGGGCCTGACAACGGTCGATCCAGGCTGCAGTGAGCTTCGGGTTCAGCTCGATCGCCTGGGTGCACAGCTTCACAGCAATCTGCCAATCAGAAGCTTTGATCCCTGCTCTGCACTGCGCCGCTACATCATCACTGGCTGCAGAAGCTGCGGGCACAACTCCCCGTAGCGCTGCCATGGGGAGCAAGACGCAGGCCACCCAAAAAGGGAGCCAATGGGATCGCGAAGACATGATGAGGAGTACTTCTCGAAATCACCGTAGACAAATCCCGATGGCTTGACAATGTCCATCCCAGAGCTGGGCGCTTGAACGCACTTTGCTTACTGAGTTGAAGAGGTCAGCTGATCCGACGCTCAAAGGTCGATTTTCCTCGAAGTGAAGAACCATTAGGCGATGGCCGCGAAGCTCTTGTTAGTAGCAGAAAATAAAAAGAGTTCCAGGAGTGTTACCTTACTGGAACTTTAGAAAGTTATCGAGATCAGAGCGTGAATATGCTCAGGAAGGAGTCACCATGGAACCGGATTCGAAATCCTCCGAGGCGGGTTGCGTTGGCTCGGTAATCAGGTCGTTCACCATGGCGCCATCGAAGGAGAAGCGGCCTGGACCGATCAGCAGCAGGGCAAGGCTTCCGCCCAGGTAGAGCAGCACCAGTTCAAGCACATAGATGTTGAGGCCGGCCGTGAGGATGTGCTGGTAGGCAGCCACGGTCATGGTGCCGGTGATGGCGAGAGCTCCAATGGGAGTGAGCAGGCCGAGGATCAACAGCCAACTGCCGATCAGCTCTGAGAATCCAGCCGCGTAAGCGAAGAACAGCGGGAACGGGAGATGCAGCGAGGCCACGTAGGTGTTGGCGAACTGCTGGGGATCGGCGAGTTTCTCCTGGCCGTGGTGAATCATCAGACCACCGATGGCCAGGCGCAGCACCAGCAGCGCGATGTTCACCGTCAAGCCCTTTCTCAGGAAATAGCCGCCCAGAGCTTGACGGAGCATGAGACTGCCGCCCGCGTCAGAGCGAACAACCGCTGCTGAGGAAAGACCTCGTTCGATCCGGGGCGAGGGCCGGCTGAGCACGATGAACCAGAGGGCCATGCCGGCAGCTAGAAAGCCGGCGAAGAGCTCAAGAAGCAGGAGGGTGGTCATGGCGGGAGAGCTGACGCAAAAAGTCTGGCAACCTCCGTAAAGAAATGCGAAGCGCCCTGGCGA
Source organism: Synechococcus sp. 1G10 (assembly GCF_002252625.1). Lineage (GTDB taxonomy): Bacteria > Cyanobacteriota > Cyanobacteriia > PCC-6307 > Cyanobiaceae > Regnicoccus_A. The sequence goes on from NZ_NQKW01000009.1 coordinate 91,081, forward strand.
GAGAGCGGCAACAGCTGCGGGCCACGCCTTGTCTCGCTGCAACAGCAGTCCACTACGCTTCCAACCAATGGTTGATCTCACCACCTGGGATGGACTGCTCCGCACCTACGTCGATGCTGACGGGCGGGTGGATTACCGATCCTGGCTGACCAGGGAGCCAACCATCCTCGCCGACTGGCTGGCCCAGCAATCCTGCGAAACGAAGGGGCACCAGGATCACCTGGCCCACTGGATCAACCTCTACAACGCCTTCACGATCCAGGCGGTGCTCAGCCGCTATCCCATCGACTCGATCCGACCCAAGCTGCTCGGCCTGCCCAACTGGATCGGCTTTCTGCGCTTCTTCCAACAGCCGGTGCATCGCCTCGGCTCGCAGTTGATCAGCCTGGCGCAGATCGAGAATCGGATGCTGCGTGAACAAAGCAAAGACCCACGCATTCATTTCGCGATCGTCTGCGCCTCACTGGGGTGTCCGCTGTTGCGCTGCGAGGCCTATACGCCGGAGCGCGTTGAACAACAACTCGAGGATGACCTGATGCGCTTCGTCAACAACCCCCAGAAAGTGCGCCTTGATGCCGAAGCCGGCATCCTCCACTGCAGCAAGATCTTCCAGTGGTACAAAGCCGACTTTCTGGCTGCATCACCCTCCATTCCTGCCTACATCCTGCCCCAGCTTCAGGGCGCGACCGATTTAAAAACTGAGCTGCGGCTGGCTTATCTTCCCTACGACTGGAGCCTCAATCAGCGGATGTCCTCGTAGAAACGCTTCAGGCGGCTCGGCGGTACGCCAAGCCCCCAGAAGATGCCGATCGAAAGATAGGTGGTGATCGCTTTCCATCGTCCCCATTGCTGAACACGGCGATCCGAACTCTCAACCACACGATTGATCAGCACGATGCGCCCCTGGCTCAGCATGCGCAGGCACAGATCTCCGTCTTCCATGATCGGGAGCTTTGCATCAAATCCACCACACAACCTGAAATCTCGTCGGCGACAGATCATCACCTGATCACCAAAGAGCAGACGCAATCCCCTCAGGTAAAGATGGGGCCGAAACAGCAGCGGCGCCAGATAGGTTTTCAACAGGTTCAGGGCCGAGATGTCCCAGCGAATGTTGTCGCCATGGCCCATCAGCGAAATGAAGCCAGCGCAGGCAATTGAGGTATCCGCCAAGGTGCGCTCGGCCACCTGGACCAGGTCGTCGGGGATCAGGGTGTCCGCATGCAGAAAACAAAGCAGATCACCCGTGGCCGCTCTGGCCCCATGGTTCATCTGGATGGCCCGACCTGCCCCCTCGCTCCTGAGCACCACCACGCCGGCATCGGCGGCGATCTGCGCAGTGTTGTCGCTGCTGCCGCCATCCACCACCAGCACCTGCCAGGCAGGCGGGTACAAGGCCTTCACCTGCCGCAACGTGCGCGCCAGGGTGGTGGCTTCATTCAGGGTGGGAATGATGATTGAAAGCTGTGCCATCGATGCCATCCTGGGGGAGCCTTAACGCCGCATCAGGCCCTGATGGAGGCCAAGACTGCCCAGCAGGGAAGCAAGGCTGATCAACACGAACTTTGCCGGAATGGCCAGAGAAAGCGGCACCACGAAGAACGCGACGATCACGATCACAGGCTGGTGGAGCAGATAGACGGAGAAGGCCGCCTGGTTGCCGTAACTGAGGATGGGGTGGCTGTAGCTCCGGTAGGGCCGTGCCAGAGCCAGCAGAGCCAGAACCCAGCACCAACTGTTGAAACCTCGAAAGGCCTGATAGGCCATGTAGGGCGCTGAATAGGCTCGCTCCGGCACCATATGCGTGATGCCGAGAGTCAGCAGGAGCACCATTCCAAGCCCTGCTGTGGCGCAGATGAGCCACCTGTGCTGATCCAGAGCCGACCACAACCAGGTGTCACGGCAGAAGAGAAAGCCATAGAAAAAGTACAGCAGATAGAGGAGCAGATTGGCCCAGTCGTCGTAGAGGTTCTGAAAGCCGATCCAATGTGGACGCAACAGGGCCTCAACCGCCATCAACGGCACGGCCAGCATGATCAGCGATCCCAGGCCAGGGGGCATCGAAAAGAATGAAATGGAATCGCTAGCGGTGGAATCACCTCGCAGCCTCAGCATCACTGGAAAGCAAGCGATCGAGATCACAAGCAGATAGGCCAGAAACCAGAGATGAGCCCACTCGAAATGACCTAGTGGCCGGATGCCATCAAAGAAGAGGGGGTAGAACTGCAGGAAGTTACCGATCTCTCTGCCATCCTGGAGCTCGTGGATATACACTTGTGGCGGAACAAGCACCAGGATTCCTATCAGCAGGGGCAGCAGAAGCCTCCGCAGCCGCTGCCGCAGGTACTCCCCTTGAGAGCGTGCCTGCAGGGAATACCAACTGGCGGCACCGGCCAGAAAGAAAAACAGTGGCATGTGCCACTGATGCACGAACTGAATGAACATGCCGAGGCCGGCACTTCTCTGGGCATTGACGACGTAGAAACTGCCCAGTTCCCCCTCGTAGAAGACAGCGGCTGAGTGAAAGGGGATCAGCAGCACGATGGCCAGCAACCGCAGCCAATCCAGATCATGGGAACGGAGCTGATGGGTCATGGACTTCATCAATCTGTCCTGCCACGGTTCTTCGCTGGCAGCAGCCTTCCCCAGAGGTGATTGTATGGGTGAACCAGCAGGGTGGGCTCTCCATCACGTACCAGAGAGCGCCCATCACGAACCCACTTGAACAGTCCACCGTCCAGATTGAAAGCCCGAGAAAACCCCGCTCGCCGTAGTTCAGCCACCCGTGCGGCGCTGCGCACTCCCACCGAGCAGCAGACGACGATCGACCTGTCCCTGGGCAATGCCTTGATCGATCCCACGTCCGCGATCAAGCCGTCTGCATCGACCAAAGCTGAACCGCCCAGGTGACTGAAAGCGAATTCGGCCGGTGATCTCGCATCAAGGATCAACCAGTCGGCAGCCTCATGTCCGGCCAGGATCTGCTCGAGCTGCCCGGCTTCGATGCAGGAAACGGCTGGATAGCGCAGCCGGATCCATTGCTTCAGGCAACAGAAAGCGGCATGAGCAGCTGTGAATGGCTGACTCATGGTGAGGTGTGAACCAGCGATAGCAGCAGGATGATTCTTCTGCGACAAGTGATCAACAAAAATTGTGCCCGCTGCTGGATATGGTTCTCACGGTCCTCTCCAGCGCTGGCGGCATCACAATGGTGAGATCGTCCTGCTTCAGGAGTGCCCATGACCACGACTCTTGAGAAGCCCACCACTCTCAAATGCGCATGCCCGGGCTGTCACTGCACGGTGCAAGCGGAAACAGCGATTCGCCGTGGCAGCTTGCTGTTTTGCAGCGATGTCTGCGCCAACGGCCACCCCAACGGTGAACCCTGCCATGCCGGCTGCGGCTGTGAGTGCCAAGGCTGAGCAGGTCGCCGCTGGCCATTCAGCCTCAGGGCGCGCTCGTGGAAGCCCCAGCCCTCAGGCGGCTCATGGACGTGACAGAGTGTTTACATTCCGTTACGAGACTCATGACGGTCGGCCAGCTCTTTCTCGAATCCCTCTCCAGCGGAGTCATCACGCCTAACGAGCTCTCCTGGCTCACCCATCAGCAAGACCACTTCTCCCGGGTGGAGGAAGCCACCGCGCTGCGGCTTGGACGCCTGCTCGATCAGGGGGACATTCACCTCGGCTGCAGGCTCCCCGCATCCAAGCTCCGCCACGACACGGTCCGCGAGCAGTGGATCGAGCCCCTGGGACGCAACCGCCACCACTGAACCCGGCACCCAGCTCGACCACCCATTCAAATTCGTGTTAAGTTTCGAGAAGTTCCATTTCACCCATGGCTGACTCCACCTCCCGTTTTGGTTTCGTTGCCTTTGCTGAAACCTGGAATGGCCGTATGGCCATGCTCGGCTTCGTCATCGGCCTTGCAACAGAACTCCTCACCGGCCAAAGCATTCTTTCCCAGATCGGTCTGGGCTGAATTCAGGCTCACAAGTTGAGCTTCTCAAGCCCGGACGACTTAAGCCGTCCGGGCTTTTGCATGTCTTTGCGTCTGGAATTCATCGCTGTGGCATGACAGTTCCTGCCTCAGTGGCCGTGGTTCTATCCGAGCCAAGCCGACTGATAGCAGCCCCGATAGGAGCGGGCGCACCAGCAGCAATATTTTGGCAAAAGGCTCGGAATAACGGTGAGCTTCAGCTCCTGACTGGCTTCCAGTTCCGATGACATCTGTCCGAGTATTGCCACCAGACGCTGAAGCTGACGCTGGTACCGACGCCATAGCCCTGACCCTGTGACTTTCACCCTGATCCTTGGCGACCAACTGCACCGCCAGTGGTTCACCGCCTCGCAGCTGGAGCTGGCGGCCGGCAGTCAGGTCCTGATGATCGAAGACCTGGCGGTGGCGTCCGCTTACCGCTACCACCAGCTGCGCCTGCTACACACCTTCGTGGCGATGCGCAGCTTCCGCGATGCTCTGATCGAGCGGGGCATCGCGGTTCATTATTTCGAGCTGCCGGCCTCGGCGGGGGTGTCGTTCTGGGAGCGGCTGGCGCTTGAGCTGGCCGGAGCTAAAGAACTGCGGGTGGCGGAGATCGCCGACCGGAGCTTCGCGGCGCGGTTGGAGCGCATCTGCCAGGAAAAGGAGGTGACCCTCACAGTGTTGCCGTCGCCCGCTTTCCTGGAATCAGGGGCCGAAAGCAGGGCCTGGTTTGAAGGCCGCCGCCGTCCCTTCATGAAGACCTTCTACGAACGTCAGCGCCGGCGCCTGGGGCTGTTGCTTGAAGCCGACGGCTCGCCGACCGGTGGCCAGTGGAGCTTCGACGCGGACAACCGGCGGAAGCTGCCGAAGGGATACATCGAGCCGCCGCTGCCGGCGGTGGCGGCCAGCCCCCATGAACCGGCGGTGCGGGCGCTGATCGCCAGCCACTTCGCCGATCACCCCGGAGAGCTGGGGCCGCTCTGGGTTCCCTTCGATCACGCCGGGGCCCAGGCCTGGCTGCAGCAGTTCCTGATCGAGCGACTTGAGGATTTCGGCCCCTACGAAGACGCGCTGAGTGCCCACCACGACACCCTGAACCATTCCCTGCTCTCTCCCCTGCTCAACATCGGTCTGCTCACGCCCGCCGGCGTGATCGAAGCGACCCTCGCCCACGTGCAGAGCCGGCAGAACAGCGACCAACCGGTCCCGATCGCCTCGCTGGAGGGCTTCCTGCGCCAGGTGATCGGCTGGCGCGAGTTCGTGCGCGGCATTGACCTGGTGCATGGCCAGCGCCAGGCGAGCAGCAACTTCTGGAACCATCGCCGCCGCCTGGCCCCCTGCTGGAGCGAGGGCAACACCGGCCTGCCGCCGCTGGATGCCGCGATCGAGCGGCTGAACCGCCTGGGCTACAACCACCACATCGAGCGACTGATGGTGATCAGCAACCTGATGCTGCTCTCTGAGATCCATCCCGGCGAGGTGCACCGCTGGTTCATGGAGCGCTACCTGGATTCCTACGAGTGGGTGATGGGCCCCAACGTTTATGGCATGGGCCTGATGAGCGATGGCGGCCTGTTCGCCACCAAGCCCTACATCAGCGGCTCCAACTACATCCTCAAGATGAGTGATTTCAAGAAGGGGCCCTGGTGCGAGATCTGGGACGGTCTGTACTGGCGCTTCATCGAGCGGAACCAGGAGTTCTTCCGCGGGAACCCCCGGCTCTCGATGATGGTGCGCTTGCTGGAGCGGATGGATCCTCAGCGGCGGCAGATGTTGAACTCCGCCGCGGAGGCGTTTCTGGAGCGGGCGACGATGGTGCCAGCCCTGAGTGAATCCTCCCTGTGACTGATCCACTGCCTGTGAGCGAGCCCTTTCCTGTGAGCAACCCAACGGAGAGTGAGCCAAGGCCGGCCGCGCCCGCCGCTCTGCTCGAACGCCTGGCAGGGGTGGACGGGATGGAGTCGGGCCGCCGCCGGCTGGTGCTCCTGTTCCCCCAGCTGGGCGATTTCGACAGCCTTGAATACGCCCAGGCCCTGGTGGCGGCCTGGCCGCAGCTGGAGGCCGCCGGCATCGCCGTGCTGGCGATCGGCATCGGTGATGAGGCGAGCCGCCAGCGCTTCTGCGCCTTCACCGGCTTTCCGCTCGAGCGGCTGCAGGTGGACGCCGAACCGCAGCTGCATCGGGCCCTTGGGCTCTATGAAGGCCTGCGGCAGATCGGCGGCCCCTGGCCGAACCTGCTGCTGATGTGCGCCGGGATCGGCTCCCCCGGCACCCTGGCCGAGGTGCTGCGGGGCTACACGGGAGATCGCAGCGCGCCCCAGCGCATCGCCGACGACGAGACCATCCAGGCCGGGCCCCTGCCGCCGATCCAGGGCTCGTTCTTCGCCAGGGCGGGCGGCCGTGGCTTCCAGCGCCCCTTTGAGCTCGCCACGGTGCGGCTGCGCAACATGAGCGAAGTGCTGGGCCACTGGCGTACCTACGTGCCCCGCGACGACTTCCTCACCCAGCGGGGCGGCACCTTCCTGCTGGAGGCCGACGACACGCTTCTGTACAGACACCGCGACCGCGGCATTCTCGGCTTCTCGGAAACCATGGCCAGGCCGCTCAGCTTCCTGGATCCCTTTCTGGGCTGATCCCGGCGAAGCGACGGCCGCTTCAGCTGCGCAGGGTCAGGCCGAATCAGGGTCGAGCTGCAGGCTGAGCTGCAGCTGTTGATCACCGGCGGCATTCGCCGCCACTGGCCGCTGCCGCCGCCGCCGCCTGCCGCCACTGGCCGCCAGGCCGGAGCGGCGGGAGCCATGCCTGCGCTGGATCGCATCGGCCAGCTCCCTGAAGTCCTGCTCCTGACGCCGCGCCCAGATCTTCTCCCTGGCCTGGCGGGCGGCGGCGGCGGGCTCCACGATCGGCAGTGGGTAGTGCACCCCGAGCACGCAGCCGACCCGTTGCTGGGTGACCATCGCCATCGTCCACGGCTCATGGATGTGAACAGCCGGCACGTTGCGCAGTTCCGGCAGCCAGCGGCGGATGAAATCGCCGTTGGGATCGTGCTCGAGGCCCTGCTTGATCGGGTTGTAGATCCGGATCGTGTTGATGCCCGTGGTGCCCGACTGCATCTGGCACTGGCTCCAGTGGATGCCCGGTTCGTAATCGACGAACAGGCGGGCCAGGTGCAGCCCGCTCTGGCGCCACGGCAACCACAGCTGGTAGCTGGCCACCGACATCAGCATCGCTCGCATGCGGAAATTGATCCAGCCGCTGGCGATCAGGGCCCGCATGCAGGCATCCACGAACGGCAGCCCGGTACGGCCCTCGGCCCAGGCCGCCAGGCGCTCGGGGTCGCTGCTGCGCAGGCCGGCAGTGAGCGGATGGAGCTCGCGAAACTCCAGATCTGGCTGGCATTCGAGCTTCTGGATGAAATGGCAGTGCCAGTGCAGCCGCGCCTCGAAGCCCAGCGGCGCCTTGCGGAGGCGGCGGCTGCGCTGCACCACTTCCCGCATCGACAGCGTGCCCCAGCTGAGGTGGGGCGATAGGCGCGAGCAGCTCTCGAAGGCCGTGAGCGGGCTTGAGAGCTCACGGTGGTAGCGAGAGCCGCGCTCGCTCAGAAAACTTTCCAGAACGGCCAGTCCCTGCTGCCGCCCCCCGAGCTGACGACCCGGGCAGGGGTCAGGCGCCAGACCCAGCTCGGCGGCGGCTGGAATGGGACCGGGATCAAGGCCCCCCAGGCAGGGCAGAACCGGCGGCGGCGGCGCCAGCGGCTCGGCCATGCGCTCCTCCCAGCGGCGCGCCCAGCCGTTGCGGCTGCGCAAGCGGCGGATCACACCGAAGGAGGGCACTTGAGTCCAGGGGATGCCATGGCTGAGAGCCCACTGGGCCACCTGCCGGTCGCGGTCGTAGGTCCAGCCGTTGCCGGTTTCCTGATGGCTCCAGAGCCCGGCAATGGCGAACTGGCGGCGGGCCCGCTCCAGCACGTCCAGCGCCGGGCCGATCCGCACCACCAGCGGCTGACCCAGCTCCGCCAGGGCCTGCCTGAGCTCCGCCAGGCTCTCGGCGCAGAAGGCCCACTGGCGCGCCGAGGCATCACTCTGCTGCCACAGCTCGGGTTCCACCACCAGCAGCGGCAGCACCGGACCAAGGCGACTGGCCTGGAGCAGCGGCTGGTGATCGGCCACCCGCAGATCCCGTTTGAACCAGACGATCTGCACCGGTTCGAGCACGGGGTTGATGCGCTTCAGCACCCCCGCAGATCGCAGAGCGTGTTCAGGTCGCCCCGGCCGGTCAGCCGCAGCCGCCAACGGGCCCAGAGCCCATAGAGCGCATCCACCAGCGGCCCGATCAACGGCCAGGCGGTGGGGGCATAGAGCCAGCCCCAGCCCACCACCCGGTAGGCCTCACGGAAGACGGCCACATCCTTGATCACCCGGCCATCAGCGCCGATGGCGCGGATGCGGCCCATGGCCTCCCGGTAGCTGATCCCTGCATGGGCCACCGGGTCGTAATCGGCCGCATCGATATCGACGAAGCGGATCAGGCCGCGCCCCTGATCACGGGCCCGCAGGCTCTCCACCTCGCGCCGGCAGAGGGGGCAGGCCCCGTCGAAAAGGAGGGTGAGGGCAGGTTCAGCCATGGATCAGCCAACGGGAGATGGCACCGAGCAGGGCGAAAGCAACCCATCAACCAACGCTATCGGGATGGCACTAATCACTGAGAGCTGATCACTCCAGCAGGCACCGATCGCTGCGCGCAGCGGAGCCCGCGGCAGGATCTGCATAGGGTGAAAGGCATGACGCCCAGCTCCACTCCGGCCCACACCTCCAGGCGCATCCTGCTCACCGGCGCCAGCTCCGGCATCGGCTATCAGGCGGCCCTGCAGCTGCGCCGCGCCGGCCACCAGCTCACCTTGCCGTGCAGGGATCCGGCCACGGCTGAGGCCACGCTGGCGCGTCTCGAACAAGACGAGCCTGCGGGGCCATCCCCGCGCGCACCGGTCTGTGACCTGGCCGATCTGGCCAGCGTCGAGCGCTGCGCCGCCGAACTGCTCGGGCTCGGTGAACCGATCGACAGCCTCGTGCTCAACGCCGGGCTCCAGTACAGCGGCGGCACAGAGCCGAGGCGATCAGCCCAGGGCCATGAACTCACCATCGCGGTGAACCACCTCGCCCACCAGGCCCTTGCCCAGCGGCTGCTTCCCCTGCTCGATGGCAGCCAGGCCCCTCGGCTGGTGGTCACCGCCTCGGAGGTGCATGACCCCGCCGCAGCCGGTGGCCGGGTCGGCCAGCCAGCTGGCCTGGGCGATCTGGCCGGCCTCAGGGCTGGGTCGGGCTTCGAGATGGTGGCTGGCGGCCTGCCGTTTGATGCCGACAAGGCCTACAAGGACAGCAAGCTCTGCAACCTCCTGTTCGCGCGCGAGCTGGAGCGGCGCCTGCAGGTGCGCGGCACACCGATGCCGGTGGTCGCCTGGAGCCCGGGCCTGGTGATCCCGCCAGGGAGCGGCGGCTTTTTCCGCTACAGCCGCCGCCACAACGAATGGGGCCAACGCCTGTTTGCCCTGGTGGCCCGCGACCTGCTGCGCATCACCGCAACGGTTGAGCTCGCCGGAGGGCTGCTGGCGGAGCTCGCCAGCGCTGATGTCCACAGCAGCTCTGGCTTCAGCTACCGCAGCAACCGGGTGGTGGGTCTGGGCCGCCTGCGCTTCGAGCTGAGCGAACCAAGCGCTGAAGCTCTCGATGACAGCCTGGCCGAGGCGCTCTGGGCGATCAGCGCCGAGCTGGTGGGGCAGAGCGCCGAACTGCCTTCGCCAGCTGGCGGGGCCAGTCAGCGGGTCGATCGCCGGCCTTGAACCTCAGGCTGGCCATCGAGCCGGCCAGCGGCCAACCACCTCTGGCCAGCACCCCCACCACATGGGCCAGAACCGCCATCGCCATCACGCCCCAGGCGATCAGATGGAGGCTGTAGACGATCTGGCTCAGGTTTCCCTGCCGCAACCAGTCCTCCTGCATCAGCTTGCCAGTGCCGATCGCCAGGGCCAGGGCGGCCAGCGCCAGCGCATTGCTGGCCCTGGCGAGCTGCCGCCGCCCCAGGGTGAAGGCATAGGCAGCGAACAGAACGGCCAGCGGCAGCAACGCCACCCCCACCGTGCCGTGGATATCGATCCACTCACCGGGCAGGCGGATCGGCAGCCGTCCCCAGCGCCCGTCGTACTGGCTGTAGACGAACAGACCGCTCAGCCAGGCCAGCACAACGCCGGCGGCGGTGGTTCCATGCAGCAGCCGCAGCAGGGAGGGTTGGTAGGGACGGGCCATGGCGGATTCAGGGCGAACGCTCAGCGGCTGGATGGGGAGCCAGCTGCCAGGCCAGCAGCAGGGCGATCGCCGTGGCGGCCAACAGGATGAGGATCTGGGCCGGCAGCAGGGGCGCCAGATTCAGCAGCTGCTGAAGGCTCGGGAGAGCCAGCAACAACAGCCACAGCCCCAGGCCGATGCCGGGGCCGACGGCGGTGATCGCTTCCCTGGGATCACCGTTGAGCCACACCAGACCCCCACCGGCGAGCAGCAGCAGGGAGAACACCAGGCTCCGGCGTGATTCGGCGTCGGTGTCTGGCCAGAAGGCCAGCACCAGGGCGGCTACCACCAACACCGTTCCCTGGCTGAGGGCCTGGCGCCAGATCTTTGGACCGAACAGGGGCGCCTCCGGCGGGCGGGGCGGTTGCCGCATCAGGCCCGGAGCGGGCGGCAGCGCCTCGAACACCACCGTGCAGGCCGGATCGATCACCAGGTGCAGCAGGGCGATGTGCATCGGAAGCAGGATCAGCGGCTGGCCACTGAGCAGCGGCACCAGGCCCAGGGCTGCGATCGGCAGGTGAATGGCGAGGGTGTAGCCGAGGGCCCGGTGCAGGTTGGCGTCGACGCGGCGGCCCAGTTCCAGGGCCCCAACAAGATCGCTGAAGGCGTCGCCCAGCAGCACCAGATCGGCGGATTCGCGCGCCACGGCGGTGCCGCGTTTGCCCATCGCCACGCCGATGTCGGCGGCCTTGAGGGCCGGGGCGTCATTGACGCCATCACCGGTCATCGCCACCACCTCACCGGCGGCCTGCAGGGCGCGCACCAGCTGCAGCTTCTGCTGGGGCATCACCCGGGCGAACACCGACACCTCGCGGATGGAGGCAGCCAGCGCCTGCGGTGAGAGGGCTTCCAGTTCCTGACCACTCAGCACCGGACCTGGCGGCAGGCCAGCCTGATCGGCGATCGAGCGGGCCGTCACGGGGCTATCTCCCGTGATCATCACCACGCGAACGCCGGCACTCCGCGCCGTGGCGATCGCCGCCGGCACATCCGAGCGCAGCGGGTCCGCCAGAGCCAGGAAACCCACCGGCTCGAACAGGTAACCATGCGCATCGTCAGGCAGAGCACCGCTGCTTGCGAACGGCTGCCCGTCGTGAACGGGCGCGCCATCGAGCCCGCGTGCCACCGCCAGCACCCGCAGCCCCCTGGCGGCGAGTGCATCGGCAGCGGCCAGCAGTGCGGAGCTCTGCCCACCATCGAGGTGGCAGAGATCGGCGATCGCCTCGGGTGCCCCCTTGGCCGCCAGCTGCAGGCCGCCCTCGCCGTCCCGCCAGAGGCGGGAGAACACCAGCAGATCACTCTGCAGCGGGTATTCGCGCTCCAGGGGCCAGTCGGGGTGGAGGTGTTCGGTGCCACCTAGATGGTCGGCAGCCAGGCGCTGGATCGCCAGTTCCATCGCATCCACCGGATCGCCGCGGCTGGAGAGCACCGCCAGTTCCACCAGAGCGTGAAAGGGTTCTTCCAGGGTCTCCCCGGCACTCCAGCCCTCCAGCGATGGCCAAGTAAGAAGTTGCTGCACCCCCATACGGTTCTCGGTGAGGGTGCCGGTCTTGTCGACGGCGAGCACCGTGGCACTGCCGAGGCTCTCCACCGCCGCAGGCCAGCGGGCCAGCACCCCGATCCGGGCCAGACGCAGGGCGCCCAGGGCCAGGAACAGAGCCAGCACCACGGGAATTTCGTTGGGCAGCACCGCCAGGGCCAGGGCCAGGGCGGCGAGCAGGGCCTGGGGCCAATTGCCGCCCTGGCCCCCCTGGATCAGGGCCAGGGCCGCGCAGAGGGCCAGGGCCAGAACCGTGAGGCGCCCGGTGAGGCGACGGGTCTGGCGCTGCAGACGGGTGGGCGGCGGTTGCACCGTGGCCAGGCTGCTGCCGAGCCGGCCCAGTTCGGTGGCATCGGCCACGGCCGTCACCGCCGCCCAGCCGCGGCCGCCCGCCACCAGCGAACCCGCCAGAATTCGCTCCCCGGCACTGGAGCGGGCGACCGGCAGGGATTCACCCGTGAGCAGGGATTCATCCAGCCACAACCCCACCCCCTCGGTGAGCTCGGCATCGGCCGCCACCCGATCGCCTTCCTCAAGGCGGAGCCGATCACCCAGGCGCACCTGCTCGACAGGCAACTCGAGAATCTTTCCGGCCCGCAGCACCCGGGCGCGGGGCGCCGAAAGCCGTGCCAGTTCCGCCAGGGCGCGGCTGCTGCGTTGCTGCTGGACGGCATCGAGCAGACTGATGCCCAGCACGAACACCAGCAGGATGCCGGCGTCGACCCATTCCCCGATCAGGGCGTAGATCAGGGCGCAAGCCAGCAGCAGCAGATTGCTGGGCTCCAGCCAGCTCATTCGGGCTCCGGATCTGGCTTCTTTCTGAAAGCATGTTGCGTGAGCATCACTCGCCGCCAGCACCCCTCGCACCAGATGCCTGACGACCTCCAGCCGGTGAGGCTTGAGCGCTTTCGTTCGCCGCCTTGCACAACTCACTGGAGATGCTGGCATGGGTGCGGCCTTGATCTGCTGGAGCAGTCGATCGAAGATCTGCGCGACACATCCAGCCCGGAAGGAAGACTCCAGCAGCTGAGCGCCGCCAAGGCACTCTCCTGCTGTTGCCGAAGAAGACCGCCGCTGACTATCGAAATCCGAGCTCCCAAGGATCAGTGGGTGGGGGGCGGCTGATCTTCAGTTCTTTCCTCAACAGCAACTGGCTCTCGGAGAGCGTAACGATCCACGAGGCAGAATGGCTGTGAAACAACCCTGACTGCTCGAGTCAGGTCGTCGTTCAGACCATTGGGCACGATCTTGGAGATCTCCTCATTGCAGAGGTGTCCTTGGATCTGTCGTTCTTGATGATTCTGTGGAATCAGTCCCTGTCAGGACCGTTAAGGATCCATGGGAGCTGGGGTCCAGCCGGGACCTTGATTCCGCTGGTACGCCCGTTGCTCAAGATCAACGTGGGGCTACCAACCGACCGTGGCTCATGGTGGCGTCACCGGCATGAAGGGTTCATGACTGGGTGAAACTGAAGCGTTCGCCTGATCCAACCGGTTCACCGATGTCTCCAGCACACGCCAGAGAGCTTGTCTTCTCGCCGCCGGGGGAAGGGTTCTGGGAACTCGACCCCGTTCATTTCCCCCGCCCCGTGAGCCGCTACTGGAGGGAGATCCATCCGGCCGCATTCCGCAGCGGCACCGCTGACTTCGCCAGCGCCTACGGCCTGCTGTTCAAGGCCCTGGAGATGGCCTACGTGCATGGATTCGCCTACCGGCGGGTGACACCCCTAGCCGAAGCCGAGCTGCCCGAACGCTTCCGGCGCGCCGAGGAGGTGTTCGGCCAGAAGTTCTGGCGCCAGCAGCTGCAGGAATGGAACGACACCGTGAAGCCTGCGGCGATCGCGGCCCACCGGCAGATCCAGGCAGTGGACCCGGACGCCCTGAGCGACGAAGACCTCGCCGGGTACCTGCATCGCTGCCGTGACCACCACGCCGCGATGCTGGCCCAGCACATGCGCTACACGGCGGCCGCCATCGTTCCCACCGGCGACTTCCTGGCCAACGCCGGAGCCTGGACCGGACTGCCCGCCGGCGAGCTGCTCGGACTGATGCGTGGCACCTCGCCAGTGTCGGCCGGGGCGTCCGATGAGCTCGCCGAGCTGATCGCCGCGCTGCAACAGGATCCCCCTGCCCGCGAAGCCCTCGAATCCACGGACGATCCCACCGCCACCATGGCGGCCCTGCGGACGCGCGATGGAGGCACGGGACTTGCTGTGGCGGCTTATCTGGATCTGGTGGGCAATCGCCTGCTCGATGGCTTCGATATCACCAACCCCCGTGCTCTGGAGTTGCCCGACGTGCTGCTGCGGGCCATCCGCGCCGCCCTGACGGCTCCCGCCTCGCCGTCCACGCACAGCGATCGCAGCGCTGAGGTGCGCGCCCGAGTGCCTGAAGCCCACCGCGACGCGTTCGATGCGCTGCTGGCCGAGGCTCGCCTCACCTATCCGATCCGGGATGAACGGGGCGTATTCAGCGACATCTGGGCGTCGGGACTGATGCGCCGGGCCGCTCAAGCGGCCGGACGCCGCCTGGCGGAGCGGGGGCTGCTGCACGATCCAGGCCACATCGTGGATGCCGGCTTCACCGAGATGCTTGCCCTGCTGGGAGCGCCGACACCCTCGGGTGAAGGCGCTCCGTCGGCCGATGACCTGGCGGAGCGCAGCGCCTACCGCGGGGCCCACGATGCGCACGAGGTTCCCCCAAGCCTGGGTCCCACGCCTCCACCCCCGCCGGATCCCTCCACCCTGCCGCCGGCCGCCGCCCGGATGATGCAGGCCAGCGGACTGGCGCTGCAGGCCCTGTTCGTCAGTTCCGAGGCGAGCCATGAGCAGCACCTGTTGCGGGGCCTGGCCGCCAGTCCAGGCGTCTACGAGGGCCCGGTCCGGCGGGTGTCGCACCCGTCGGAATTCGATCGCATCCAGAAGGGCGATGTGCTCGTGACCCAATCCACCACGGAGGCCTTCAACATCCTGCTGCCCCTGCTCGGCGGGATCGTGACCGAGAGGGGCGGCCTGCTGTCCCACTCGGCGATCGTGGCGCGGGAGTACGGAATCCCTGGGGTGGTGGGGACCCGCGAAGCCACCCGGCGCCTCGACGACAGCCAGCGGGTGCGGGTCGACGGCACGGCCGGCGAGGTCACGGTGCTGCCGTGAACGGGGTCGTCGCGCTCGAGCAGGCCAGCGAGCTGGCCGCCTTCGGCGCCAAGGCCGTGAGCCTGGGCCAGGCCCTGCGGGATGGCCTGCCGGTGCCCCCGGGCTTCGCCCTCTCCGGAGCGTTCGTGGATGCGGTGGCCGCGGCCGATGACGCCGCCATCGTCACACTGGTGCAGCAGGTGGCGCCGTTAGCGGGGCCACTGGCGGTGCGCTCCTCCGCCATCGACGAGGACGGAGCCGCCGCCAGTTTTGCCGGCCAGCACCAGACCCTGCTCAATGTGCTCTCAGTAGACGACCTGGCGGAGGCTGTGCGCGAAATCTGGTGGTCGGCGAATTCCGACGCCGCCATCACCTACCGCAAGAAGGTGGGGCTGTTCTCACGCCCGAACGTGGGGGTGGTGGTGCAAAAGCTGCTGGCCCCCGACACGGCCGGGGTCCTGTTCACACGCAATCCCATAAGCGGAGCCGATGAACGGGTGATCGAGGCGAGCTGGGGTCTGGGGGAAGCGGTGGTGGCCGGCCTTGTGATCCCCGACCACGTCTGCCTGAGCCGTCAGGGCCAGGTGCGCGAGCGCCGGGTGGGATACAAGACGGTGTCGATCCGTCCCGTCGCCGGCGGCGGCACCGTGGAGGTGGAGCTTCCTCTCGAACTGGTGGAGCGCTTCTGCCTTGAGGACAGCCAGCTGGAGGCCCTGAACCGCCTGGCTGGCCTCTGCGAGGAGGTGTTCGGGCCGGGACGCGATCTGGAGTGGGCCTTCGAGCGCGGCACGCTCCATCTGCTTCAGTGCCGGGCGATCACCACGGCCAGAACCTGATGCGCGGTGCCCCGATCGATGTGCTCGAGCGCGTCCCCCTGTTCCACGACCTCGACCAAGGCGAGATAGGCCAGATCGCCCTGCTGTTCAAGGAACGGGATTTCGAGGCCGGAGAAACGATCATCCAGGAGGGCTCGGGCGGCGCAGCCTTCTACGTGATCGAGACGGGCGAAGCCAGCGTCACGATTCAGGGCAAACCCCATTCGGTCCTGCGGCAAGGGGATTACTTCGGTGAGATCGCCCTAATCGACGAGGGCCCGCGCATGGCGACCATCACCGCCGCCAGCCGCCTCGATTGCTGGGGGCTCACTTACTGGGACTTCAGGCCGCTCGTGGAAGCCAACGGCGTGATCGGCTGGAAGCTGCTGCAGCGGATGGCGATGATGCTGCGCGACGCCAGGGCCGGGGGCCAATGAAGACCTTGCATCGCCGTTGAACAGAGCTCAGTCCTGGATCGGTTCGTTGGAGCTGCGCCCAGACCATTTCGGGCAAGAGGAAGCTGGCACCGGGGAAGGGGGTGAGGCGAACACCGCTGGGACGGGCGGAGCAGTAGGGCCGGCAGCCAGGACGGGCTAGGTACTGCTGGTAGTGACTGAAACGGGAAGGCATGGCCAATTCTTTGCATCTTGCCCGACTGACGGAGCACCTCCGGCGTCCTGAGGGGCCGATCGGCCTCGGCGGCCAGGCTGGCGGGGGATCCCTTCCAGGCCGTCGCGTACTTGGTGGGCCTTCTCGAACCTCAGCTTCTCGCCGGCCTCCAGCACCACCAGCCGGCCCTCCAGCGCCCCGGTCTCCAGCTCCGCAAAGCGGTCCTGAGCTGCCTTGAACCGACTCTGGGAAAGCCTGAAAAATGCTGATCTTGCCGATAAAGAAGTCGTCCCTGGTGTAACGGTTAACCGTAAGTTGAAAATTGCACAGACGCCCCACGTAAAGCGAGCTCCAGTCGCCCAGGATTCACTTGCCGGCCGGCAGTCGAACCGTGAACACCATCGGCACCCCGGCGCAACTCCAATGGCCGGGCTCGGAACCCTGAGCCAGCAGGGGTTCGCTCCCGCTCAGTCCCTGTGCCTGGATCCAGGGGCCAAGCTCTGCAGTGGCCACGGGCCAGGTGGTCTGCATTGCACCGGCGCGGGGGTCTCTTGGCCTGATGGGTTCACCGCTGCTGCCGCAGCCCAGCAGCACGCCGCGTTCGACCTCACAGCTGCAGGTGCAGCAATCGGCGGGTGACCTTCACCATCCCCCACTTCAAAGAAGCCCAGGTCAACGACACCGGCCACCATCCCCGCCGGTCCATTCCTGCAGCAGGCCCGCCCGCGGCGGGCACGTGCCTGGCCTCTGCCTCAGCGTTGGCCACCACGCTGGTGTCGTCCTCACCCAAGGGGATGAAATGCTGCCCAACCGGCCAAGCAGGACTTCATAGCCACCAAGTCTGCGATGGATCTCACCAAGTCCAGCCGCTGCTCCAGCGCCGGTGAGCCGTTGCTCCGCTCAGACCCCACCAGACCACGGCGCCGGCTCACGGTGCAGCAAAAGACCGAGATCGTGGAGATCTGCCTGCAGGAGCACCTTTCCTGCAATGACGTGGCCCAGCGGCTTGGTCTTACCTCCAGCCGCCTGGCGCGCTGGGTGCGCCAGGCCCGCGTCGACCACGGTCAGGCTGGACCCAGGGATCAAAACCTGCTCACTAGCGAGGAACGGGCTGTGCTCAACCGGCTCCGCAAGGAGAACGAAGAGTTCAGGAGGGAGAGGGATTTTTTCAGGCTGGCGGCAGCACAAATTGCGAAGGAGCAGCTGCCGCCGAGAGGTTTCGCCTGATCGATCAGCTCGCCGGTCAGCACTCCGTCTCCTGGCTGTGCCGGCTGTTGGGGGTGGCCCGCAGCGGCTACTTCGCCTGACGACAGCGGCAGGAGGCGCCAGGAAAGCGGGCGGAGGGGAACGCCCGGCTCATGCGTCGAGCTGAGCTGAGGGACCCCCCGGTTAGGTGGCTTAAGCGCGCGAGAAGCTTGCTCGATCGCATACCCAACATCGTCAGGCCCTTGGGGCTCTCCCCTCTCCAGGATGGCGATCGGAACGGCCATCTCCTGATATCCAGCTGGTCAGCAAGGCCGAGCCGGTACGCAGCATCACGGACAGCCGCACGGGACACGGCGATCGGTGAAGCCAGGCCCATGGATCTGACTCCCGGCGTCCGTGCTCAAAGCCCCCGGTTCTGGGGGGCACCTTCGCAGGGAAGGGCATGGGCGCGGGGATCCTTGTCATTCCACGCCAGGTAGGCGGTGCCGGGTTCCGGGCGGCGCAGGGGAATGGCCGGCGCCACGCTCGGGTTCGTGGGATAACTGCGTCCGTCGTAGCGCAGCTCGGCGTAGTAGCCGGTGCCGGCATCCACCCGCACCCGGGTGATCAGTTCCTTCCAGCGGTTGTGGCGCCGCTCGGTCACGATCAAGGGATCCTTGAACAAGCTCATCCGGGTGATGAGCTGCAGGCGGCCGGGGCTGGGCTCGCGAAAGATCAGCAGCGGGCAGCCGCCTGTGCCGCAGAACAGCGTTCCCAACACCTGGGCCACCACCTCGGGTCTGCCATCGCCGTTGAGATCCACCCGGCTCCAGGCGTAGCGAGGGGCACGCATACGCTCGCATTCGGCCTTGATCTTGTTGCGCTTCACCATCTCGCCCTCGGCGCTGCCGGGATCGGGGCCGTGACCCTGGCCGTCGTCGATGCGTACCGGGAAGAGAACCTCCCGCAGGGCTGCCTCAAGGGCAGGGTTGGGCCGGGACTCGGGCGGCACCGAGCGCACCACCGTGGGGCTGGCGCGGGTGGGAGTCTGGGCCTGCAGTGGTGGTGCCAGGGCGTTGCTGGCCGCAAGAGGCAGGAGGGGCAGGATGACACGCAGCGAAAGAGGGAAGCGGCGGTGAAGGCGGTCCATCCAGGTGAAGGAAGAGTGAATCTCTTCATACCCCCACCACTGGGAGCCGACCATCACAGATACCCGTAGGCATAGGGAGGTTCCTGTCCGTCGCGGCGCTGCAGCAGCCAGGCAGGCCCGGGAAAGAAGCCGGGGCAGCGCACGTACCAGATCCAGTGGTCCACCACCGTTTCGCCCTGTTCCGGCGGGAACAACCGCGTGCCATCGGCCGCCTGAGGTTCCTCGCCCGCGGGCAGCAGGTGGAAGGCCAGATCGGGATCGCCCTCCAGGCCCTGCAGGATCACCGCGCGAATCTGATCACCGCTGGCGCTGGCGGTGAGCCCGAAGCTTTCGGGTTGGGAGGTCACCATGACGGCGAAGCCGTCGCGGTTCGGATCGATCCGGCAGGGCTCGAACAGGGCCGGCAGGCTGCGGCGAAAGGCCTGCAGGGCATCGAGGCTGCCCGGCAGGGCCTGCTGCGCCTGGTGCACCTCGGCCTCGAAGCGGTAGGCGGGGGGCAGGCCCTGCTCTTGAAGGGATGCATTGAAGTCTGCGGCGTAAGCCATGGGGAGGGAGCCATGGCCATTCACTGTGGAGGATGCCCAGGCGGCGCAACCTCTCCAGGGGGCTGATCGTGAAGGAACCGGCAGCGAACCGCGCTGCCCTCGAGAGGTTCGAGCCGGATCCCTTCGTTCTCCATGACGATGCGAAGAAAGGGCGTCCAGTCATCCCGAGGCTGGAGGGAGCTGGCCACCACGAGAACCGTGCCGCGGTTGTCCTCAATGTTGAGCGGCCCCTCGTGGCTCGAGTGAAGACGCACCGGCCCGTTGCCCCAGGGAGCGGTGTTGCAGACCACCGGGAGTGCCGCAGGGCGCCACTGACTGGCCGCCCGCCCTGCAAGGGCGGAAAGGATCTCGATCCGCTCGCGGTAGGCCGCCCTCAGGCAGGCGGCATGGCGGTCCGAGAAGGCACAGCGGCTCCTCCTGCGGAACCACACCGCTTGCGGTTCAAACCAGTGCAGCAGTGAAGCCGGTACTGACGAGCTGGCGGCTGCCAGCAGCCGGACCATCCTGTGATCGAGAGCCAGCAGAGCGGGATCGGCACACACCAGCTGATCACTGGCGTAGGTGGGTGTGGAACAGTTCGCAGCGCTCTGCTCCGGCGGTGGAGGCACGGCCGCAGAGCCTGCGCACCGGGCCAAGACCGCAACCGCCAGCGCGGCCGGCAGGAACTTGAGCGGAGACACCTCTCTCACCGACCGGAACCTGAGGGGTCAGTCCCCCTTCCCGCCGAGTCCCTTGATGGCATCACCGATGGCGCCGGCAGCCCCCTGGACCTGGTCCTTGAGGTCGCCGGCGGCCCCCATCACCTTGGCCTGGAGCTGCTTGGCTTCACCTTCCGTTTTGAGGCGATCGTCGCCGGTGAGTTCCCCGGCAGCGGCCTGGAGCTTGCCCTCGGTGTCTTTGGCGGTGGCCCTGATCTTGTCGTCCAGGCTCATGGTGGTTCGGCAAGAGAACGGTGAAGGGGCACCGGGCTGGCCCGAGCGCCTCTTCCAAGACCGTAGCCAGCCGGATCCGATCAGGCCCGCTTGAGCACTCGCAGCACCACCAGGAGGATCACAGCGCCGAGGGTGGCCACCAGGATGCTGCCCAGCACACCGCCACCGGCCGCACCGGCGAGGCCACTGAAGAGCAGGCCACCGATCAGGGCGCCGATGATGCCTACCACCAGATCGCCGATCAACCCGAAGCCACCGCCCTTGACGATCACACCCGCCAGCCAGCCGGCGATGACGCCGACGAGGAGAAACCAGAGAACGTTCATGGGTTGACCCCTGTAGCTGGATGATGGAATAGCAATGGCAAGGTATGTTACGTTCGTTTGCTTGCCTTCTTTCTGGAAGAAATCGTTATTCGAGCAGCAAACCTGCACGGTGAAGGCGGTGGTCTCCAGGAGCGATGGTGTGGCAATCGAAATCGTCGCCCTTGCTGCTGTCAGGCCTCGAAGTGGTCTCCAGGGTCTTCACGATGAGTGCCACCCGACCAGCTCAGGCAAGCAAGCTGTGTAGAACATCGTCATTGGCGAGGCCGGCGAGATGGTGGCAACCCTGTCTCTGTTGATCGGCCGTCCACTGCTCATCCTGGCCGTGGCTCTGCTGTGGGTCCTGGCGGCCCTGGCCTTTTCCCGCAGCCGTCAGTCGCTGTTCGCCAACACCTTGGCCTGGCTGGCTTTCGCCTGCTGGGAGTCGCTTGTTCAGGCGATCACGCCCGAGGCCAACATCCGGGTGGATCTGCTGCTGATCGGTCCTCTGCTCATCGCCCTGGGACTTTGGGCCCTGGTGGCGATGCTGCGAAGCGGGGGGCGGTGAACACAACCCCTGGGACTCCTCTTGAACCACTCGAGATCCTTGCTGCCGGCCCAACCCAGTCCTACAGTCGCATTGATATGTTCACGCCGTATCTTCAGGAGAAGTCTGGTGCAGAATCTTGTGCAGAATGTTGCAAAGTCCACTCATCGCTTCGCTCCTCTGCTAAGCGCTGCCTTGCTGAGTTTTGGTGGGATGTCTGCCGTGCTTCCAGTGCAGGCTGATACGGTCAAGGCCCGCTGCGATGTGTTTCCGAAGGGTGAGGATCGGGCCACCTCCTCTGGGTTGTGCACCTTTTCACAGAGGCAAGGTTTTGTGAGCATCCAGCTCAAGAATGGCCAACGCGTAGAGCTGACCCCCGTCGGCAATAAACCCAATGCTTATCACGATTCAAATGGCAAGCCGGCAACGCGCGAACTTGAAAATAATGGCAATATCCATATCTACAGACTGGCCAAGCAGTCAATCTTCGTCTACTGGGATACAACCCCCTACAAGTAAATCCAGCAATTGAGACTCCTGCTGCCTGCAGGACTGCCATTCATGACTCAGCGCTTCGGGGACCGAGAACGGTGTATCCTCCCTGATCATGGCCCGCTAAACCGTCTTTATTGCTGAACGGACTGACTGGACTGACTGGGCTGACTGTTAGGATGCAGAAGTCATCTTCGCATTATGGCCTAACTTAGTCAGGGTAGAATGAAGCTAATAGGATGGTACCAATATTTGGCCATTGTTGGCTCAGCCTTGTGGGCTGGCACTGGGGCCCTGGCAATTGTCAGCATCGCCTTGAGCCCCCGCAACTGGATACCCAATCTTTTGATGGGACTGTTTTTCATTTGCTTTGGCTGGTATTTGTATTTTCGCGCGATCAGCTTCTCTCGCTATTATTCTGCCAGGCCCGCCGATTTTCGCAAGAATCCTATCGGCCTTCGATTTTTGCGCTTGGATCTACTGCTTGTTTTGCTGTCGTGTCTTGCTGGTGCACTCCTGCTCCTGGCGAGCGGTGGTCGAGTATTCAGAGAGGGTTATGCCGTCTTTGGCTAACTGTGGGCCAACTTATCTAAGGAGCCTCTGGAAAATAGAGCCCAATCGCGGGACAATGACCACGTGATCTTTCGCTAGGACTGGGTTAATGGGCGGCAAGCAGCTCGGTTTCGGTGATTACCAGTAGACCACTGCCAAGAAACGCACCAAACGCGAGATGTTCCTCGCCGATATGGACCAAGTGGTGCCCGGCAGGCACTGATCTAACCGATCTACCCCTACTACCCCAGGACCAGCAAGAAAGGCGGTCGTCCGCCTTAGCCGCTGGCCACGATGCTGCGGATCTACCTGCTGCAGCAGTGGTTCACGCTTTCAGATCCCTTGATGGAGGAGATGCTGATCGATACGCCCTGATTCCGCCGCTTCGCCGGAATCGAGACGATGGATGGGAGGATCCCTGATGAGACCACGATCCTCAACCACTCCTGCGGAGAAGGCTTCGCCTACCAGCATCTGCTGGAAGAGCACCGGATCGCGGAGCAGATCCTTGAGGGTGTGAACCAGATGCTGAGCGAGAGGGGAGTGATGCTGAGGGAAGGAACGATCCTTGATGCCACGATCATCAATGCCCCCAGCTCCACCCTTACCGAGGCCGCAGGCCGAGCGTGGCGGAGCCACTAGAACAAGCGGAAGGAGAGGGATCCTGAAATGCACTCGGTGGCCAAGGGCAAGCAGTGGTTCCACTGCTTCGCAGAAGGCTTCGCCTATGGGCTGCGCTGCCACATCGGCGTTGATGCCGCATCTGGCCTGGTCCACTCTGTTGAGAGCACCGCCGCCAACGTTCATGAGCTGAACACAGCAGCTGAGCGGCTCCATGGGGATGAACGCCTCATCAATGGGGATGCCGGCCACATCGGCAACCGCTGCGCGGAAGCCGTTGGCAACGAGAAACGAAACGACTTCCAGAACTGCGAGGCTGAGTTCAGGATTGCCATGAAGCCCGGCCAGCGCAGAGTGCTTCCAGGGACACCAGAGGGCAGGCTTCTGGATCTGATTGAGACGGCGAAAGCCCACTTCCGCGCCAAAGTGGAGCATCCCTTTCGGATCATCAAATGCCAGTTTGGCTTCCGGTAGGTCTTCTACAGAGGCATCCGCTTACCGAGCCCGCAGGGCGAGCGTGGCGGAGCCACCAGAACGACCTCAAACTGAAGTTGCTCTTTGCCCTGGCAAACCTTTGGATGGTGAGGAAACGAATACCTGATCCACCGTAGTACAAGGGTTTAGTGTGTCTTAGTCGACATTCATCCAGAAATCCAGGCAAACCGCACAGTGGAGACTGTCCGAAGGTCTCAGCGAGGGTTGCTGTGAGCAAAAGCGCGCTAATATGCTCAGTATCGTCTCAGCGACGAGAGTGCGACTAGGTTGCTTGGATTAAGCTGTCTTGATCAGAGCTTCCCTAAGGAGTTATGTAACTCCGGAGGACCAACTCTATCGTAGCCGAGGCTGACAGCTCGCCTCCCTCAGGCCTGGGCTGTAGCGATAGGTGGGCCGGTCTATGACCCTGTTCGGAGTACTACCACCAAACCGAACACAGACCATGCCCGCTTCCCCTATGTCTACCCCGATGCGACATAGCTCCACCTCCGGCTGGCAGGAATATGCAGGTGGTGTCGTGGGCCGTGGTGGTGGCGATCGGCATAAATGCCCTCGGCTACCGAGAGGTGCTTGGCATTGCCATCGGCGACAGCGTGTCGGCGGGCTTCTGGACCGGCCTTCTTGCGGCGCTGTGTTAGCGCGGGCTCACTGGCGTGCAGCTGGTGATCAGTGACGCACACACAGCCCTCAAGAAGGCGATCGCCCGCTGCTGCCAGGGTGGATCAACTGAAGCAGCAGCGGGGCTATGGATGTCAGGTCAGGCTATGGACCTGATGGCTTCTCATTCTACTTTCTTGAACACACCACTGGAATTGTAGGTGCAAACGAAGGACTGAGTGTAGTTGGTGGAAGCATCGTACTGCCCGTACACCGTGTAGGTGCCATTGGACTGGCGGACGGGCGCGTTGGTTGTGATGTAGCGAGGACTCTGCTTGAACTTCTCAGCCGCCATACCGGTGCAATACCGTGCCATGTCCTCCACATTCACACTCTCCCTGGCGGTACCGCCACTGTTCCCGCTGGAGCGCTTGTCGCTGGTCATCGTGACGCCGTCGAATTCACGATGCTGGTTGAACTCGCAGTAGAAAAACAGAGCCCGATCGCCATCCGAAGGGGTCTGCCCGTAGACGCGGTAGTTGTTGTTCGTGCGCTCCACCGGAAGGGTGCTGATGTCGCGAGGGCTCACGCTGTACTTGGAGGCCGCTTCGCCCTGACAGAACCTCATCATGTTGGAGACATCGATGTTGGGGCGGCTCTCCTTGGCCTGCAACGGCACAGCAAGGCCGGAGGTGCTCAGGAGAACGGCAGAGGCAAGCAGGATGGCCGGAGAACGCATGACGCTTGATTGTTGAAGGCAGATTCTGAGGTACCACCTCCCAGCTGGGCTCTTTCCGGTATGCCAGTTCAGGCCATCCTTGTCAGCATCAACTCACAGGAGGCAGGCCCCCTGTCTGGATGACCGGGTGTGAGCCCGATGGTGGATCCCAGGCACGGCGAGCGGCCGCAATCACGATGCGAGTTGACTGCCTGCAGTCCCGGATGGATACCGCCGATCTCACTGCCCGCCATGAAGGTCTTCGGTCGTGCCGCCACGGATGCTGCAGTCCTTCTCCGTCCTTGTGTCTGTCGCCGCCGACGCGGCTTTGGCGGCACTCCATCACGGAGGGCCGTCTTTCCCATGAGCCCAGGAGTTCCCGGTAGGGTTCCGCGGCTGGCCGGAATCGGCTCCCGCTCCATGTAGCGCGCCTGGCCACAGTCCCCTGCTGCCATCGCCCCGCAGCAACGCTGGGGCCCTGCGTCGCCGATTGGCTTCAGAGCGTGATGGGACCGCCGGGGCTGCGCAGGACGCAATGGGGCTGGCTCCAGTCGTAGTGCTCCCAGACCGAGGCCGGGAGCTTGAAGTCGGCGCCGGGGAAGGCAGTGAGGCGAATGCCGCTGGGGCGTGCGGAGCAGTAAGGGCGGCAGCCGGGGCGGGCCAGGTACTGCTGGTGGTGGGTTTCGGCGAAGTAGAAGGGCTTGCCGGCCAGCAGTTCGGTGGTGATCGCCGGGAAGCCGGCGGCGCTGAGCTGCTGCTGGTAGTGATCGCGGCTGGCGTGGGCCAGCTCGGCCTGGGCCTCGGTGCTGGTCACGATCGCGGAGCGGTACTGGCTGCCGCTGTCGTTCCCCTGGGCCATGCCCTGGGTGGGGTCGTGGCATTCCCAGAACAGCTTGAGCAGATCGGCGAAGCCCACCTGATCGGTGTCCCACACCACCCGCACCGCTTCAGTGTGGCCGGTGCGGCCGGAGCAGACCTCCTCGTAGGTGGGATTGGGGGTGTGACCGCCGCAGTAACCCACGGCGGTGGTGATCACCCCGGGCAGTCGCCAGAAACCCTTCTCCGCTCCCCAGAAGCAACCGCAGCCGAACAAGGCCTCCTCCTGGCCGGGCTGGAGCGGCGCCTGCAGGGGGCTGCCCAGGACCACATGCGTGCCTGCCGTGGGGATCGGGGTGTCGCGCCCCGGCAGGGCCTCATCAGCCGAAACGATCCGGCCTTTGGCCGCGCCGAGGGCCTGGTTGAAGAGTCCGAACATGACTGCTGGTTCAAGGCTCAGACCCTAAGCAACACGGTCCGGGGCCGGAGAAGGATCGAGGGCGATGTGGTTGAGCAGGGTGGTGGTGAAGGCGAAGAGCAGGAATGGCAGCGAGAGCACCAGGATCACCCCCACCCCCACGAGGGCGAAGATCGGCTTGCTGGAGCCCATCAGAGCCAGCCCCGCCGCCAGACTCACGAAAATCACCAGCATCCAGACCAGCACCTGGCCGTAGATGTCGCCGAAGGTGAGCGTGCAGCGCAGGTTGTAGCCCTTGGGGTTCTCCATCGTCCTCGCAGGATCTGCCTCAGCTAAGCCCCTCCCCGCGGGCTTGTCTGTGCTGTTCAACAACTCGTGCGAATCAGGCCACCTGCTGCAGCCGTTCCTCTGCCTGCTGCCGCTCCCACAGGCGCCGGTAGGTGCCGGGGATCGCCACCAGCTCCTGGTGATGGCCCTGCTGCACCAGACGGCCGTCCTCCATCACCAGCACACGGTCACAGGCGGCGGCGGCGGAGAGCTGATGGCTGATCATCAGAATTGTGCGCCCCTTTTCGGCACGGATCGAATCAAGAATCGCTGCGGCCGTGTTGTTATCGACGCTGGCCAGGGCGTCGTCAAGCACCAGCAGGGGAGCTGAGACCAGCAGGGCCCGGCCAAGAGCCGCCCGCTGGCGTTGACCGCCGCTGAGGGTGATGCCCCGCTCCCCCACCAGGGTCTGGTAGCCATCGGGGAAGCCGCGGATGTCACCGGCGAGGCGGGCCTGCTTGGCCGCCGCCTCCACCCGCGCGTCGTCGGCGTCCGGGTCGCCGTAGCGCAGGTTATCGGCCAGGGTGGCGGTGAACAGATAGCCCTCCTGGGGCACCAGGGCCACCTGGCGGCGGAGGTCATCGAGGCTGAGAGCCGTGACATCGACCCCATCGAGGAACAGCTGCCCCTCGGGCACCTCCACCATCCGCCCCAGGGCCCGGGCCAGGGTGGTCTTGCCGCACCCCACCGGGCCCACCAGCGCCACCAGTTCTCCTGGCCGCAACTGGAAACTCACCTCCTTGAGGGCATCGCGCTGGGCGCCGTCGTAGCGCACGCTCAACCCCCGGGCCTCCACCGCTCCGCGCGCGACCCGGGCCGGCGCCTGGGGCACGGGCGGCGAAACCACCCGCGGCTGCCGCGCCAGCAGCTCCTCCACCCGCTCCAGGCTCACCTGGCCGGTCTGGAAGGTGTTGAGAGTGAAGCCCAGCAGGGCGGTGGGGAACACCAGCCGCTCCACGAACAGGATCAGGGCCACCAGATTGCCGATGCTGAGCCGGCCGCTCTCGAGCTGGCCGCTGCCCAGGGCCAGCAACAGCAGCAGGCTGATCGAGGAAATGCCCTCCAGCAGCGGGAAGAGCGTGCTGCGGGTCCGGGCCAGGGACAGCGCCGCATCGCGGTAGAGGTCGTTGCGGCGGGAGAAGGCCCCCTGCTCATGGTTCTCCTGTCCGTAGATCTTGATGGCGCTGATGCCGGAGAGATCTTCCTGGATCAGGTCGCTGAGGCTGCCGAGTGCCTCCTGCTGGCGCCTCTGCTGACGCATCATCCGCCCGCCGAACAGGCGCACCACCATCAGCATCACCGGATAGAGCCCAACTGCCGCGAGGGTGAGCAAAGGGTCGATCGCCAGCATCGCCGGCAGGGTGAGGGCATAGGCCAGAGCGGTGTTGGAGAGGCTGAGCACGGCGAAACCCAGCAGCCGGCGCACGTTCTCCACATCGCTGGTGGCGCGGCTGATCACTTCTCCGCTGCCGGTGGCCTGCACCCAGCCAGGCTCCTGGCGCAGCATGTGATCGAACAGGCGCTGGCGCAGGTCGGCCTCCACCTGCCGTCCGACGCCGAAGACGAGCATGCGCGAGGTCTGGCGGGCGGCCGCCATCACGGTGGCGAGCAGCACGATCAGCCCCGCCTGACGCAGGACCGTCGAGGCGGCGAAACCGTCATGGAGGTCGTCGATGACGCCTCTCACCAGCAGCGGAATACTGACGCTCAGCAGGTTCACCACCAACAGGGCGGCGACACCTAAGTAGACCTCGCGCCGATGGGGGCGGAGGTAGCGCCAGATCAGGCCCAGACGTATGGCGGCCATGATGCGGAGCAGATGGACCCAACCTAAGGATTCGCCCCATGGCCCCGTCCGACGGCTCCGCCGCCCACTCCCAGGCCCATCCCCTCTATGCCACCGACAGGGAGCTGGTGGACGGCCTGCTGGCGGCCCAGCAACCCAGCGACGGCCAGCTGACGGAACTGGCCAGGCTGCTCAACCGATACGACGGCTTCCCCGGCGCCGATGACCTGCAGGAGGATCTCGGCAAGACCCTGCGCCTCTGGGGCCTGAGCCTGGAGGAGCTGCATCAGCGCACCCGCGCCATCTGGGCACAGGGCTACCGCCCCGGAGCTGTTGTGGGTGCCGAGGCGGTGGGCAGTGGCTTCGACACCGCCTCGACCGAGGGGTAACGAACCGAGGAGTAACGAACGGTGAGCAAGGGCACGGTCGGTGCCTTGGCTGGCCGAAGCGGAGCGTCGCAGGGGGAGATAGTGGAGATTCCCCATCACCCGGCCCGGCGTGCCTCGCACCCGGGCTTTTTTCTGACCGCGCCTCCCTTACCGCGCCTCAACTACCTCCCTCTCACACCGATGGCTGCTCCCTCCCCCTGGCCCACCCTGCTGGAGCAGCTGCTGCAGGGCCAGGCGCTCTCGGAGCCGCAGGCAACGGCCTTGATGCAGGGCTGGTTGTCGGGGGGCCTGGAGCCCGAACTCACCGGTGCCCTGCTGGCGGCCCTGCGCTGCAAGGGGCTGAGCGGCGAGGAACTGGCGGCGATGGCACGGGTGCTGCGGGAGGCATCCTGCCTGCCCGGTGAGCGCCCGCCCCTGAAGCTGGTCGACACCTGCGGCACCGGCGGCGACGGGGCCGACACCTTCAACATCTCCACGGCCGTGGCGTTCGTGGCGGCTGCCTGTGGCGCGACGGTGGCCAAGCACGGCAACCGCAGCGCCAGCGGCAAGGTGGGCTCGGCCGATGTGCTCGAAGCGATCGGCCTCAACCTCAAAGCTGATCTCAATACGGTTGTGGCCGCCCTGCCCAGCAGCGGGGTCACCTTCCTGTTTGCCCCGGGCTGGCATCCGGCGCTGGTGGAACTTGCCCCCGTGCGTCGGCGCCTGGGGGTGCGCACCGTCTTCAACCTGCTCGGCCCGCTGGTGAATCCCATGCGGCCGGAAGCGCAGGTGCTGGGGGTGGCCAAAGCGGAGTTGCTGGAGCCGATGGCCGATGCCCTCGCGCGGCTGGGGCTGGAGCGAGCGGTGGTGGTGCACGGCCATGGCGGCCTGGATGAGGCCTCCCTGGCGGGGGTCAATCAGCTGCGGCTGGTGGAGGGGGGCACGGTGCGTGCCCTGGAGGTCGACCCCCAGGAGCTGGGCCTGGAGCTGGCCCCCCTCTCGGCACTGGCCGGCGGAGATCTCGAGACCAACCGCCGCATCCTCGAAGCCGTGCTGCGCGGAGAGGGCAGCGCCCCCCAACGCGAGGTGGTGGCCCTGAACACGGCCCTGGTGCTCTGGGCCGCCGGGCTGGCCGACTCGGTGCCAGAGGGGCTGGAGCAGGCCCTCGTGGCCCTCAGCGGCGAGGCCCCCTGGCAACGGCTCGAGCAGCTCAAAGCGGCCCTGCAGGAGCCACCTTCAGACAGCTGAGCGCCGCCTGGGAGATGATCGATTCACCTGAGCATTCCCCCTTGAGCGCTGCAGCCCCGGCATCGGCCAGCACCACCGACCCTGCCAGCGCCAGCCCGACTGCCAACGAGGCCGTGCTGGTGCTTGCCGATGGCACCCTGCTGCGGGGCACGGCCTTCGGGGCGCGGGGCACCGCCATCGGTGAAGTGGTGTTCAACACCGGCATGACGGGCTATCAGGAGGTGATGACCGATCCCAGCTACTCCGGTCAGCTGGTGACTTTCACCTACCCGGAACTGGGCAACACCGGCGTCAACCCGGAGGATCAGGAGGCCGACGCCCCTCACGTGCGCGGCGTGATCGCCCGCCAGCTGGCGCCCACCCCCAGCAGCTGGCGCAGCCGGGGCGACCTACCCAGCTGGCTGGCCTCCCACGGGGTGGTGGGCATCGCCGGGGTGGACACCCGCGCCCTGGTGCGCCACCTGCGCGAGCGGGGCGCCATGAACGGCGTGATCTGCAGCGATGGCACCACCCCCCGCGAGCTGCTGGAGCTGGTGCGGCGCAGCCCCTCGATGGAGGGACTCAACCTGGCTGCGCAGGTGAGCACCCCCAGCGCCTACCCCTGGCAGCAGCTGTGCGCCACCGGTTTCGATCAGCGCCTGCAACCCTCGCCGGAGAAGCCGTATCAGGTGGTGGCGATCGATTTCGGCATCAAGCGCGCCATCCTCGAGCGGCTCACGGCCCATGGCTGCGCGGTCACGGTGCTTCCAGCCAGCGCCAGCCTCTCCGACGTGCTGGCGCTGGAGCCGGAGGGGGTGTTCCTCTCCAATGGCCCGGGCGATCCGGCGGCAGTGGCGGAAGGCATCGCCCTGGCCAAGGGGCTGCTCGGGCACGCCGATCTGCCGGTGTTCGGCATCTGCCTGGGCCACCAGATTCTGGGCCTGGCGCTGGGCGGCAGCACCTTCAAGCTCGCCTATGGCCACCGCGGCCTGAACCATCCCTGTGGCGGTGAGGGCCTGGTGGAGATCACCAGCCAGAACCACGGCTTCGCGCTCGAGCCCAGCTCCCTGCCCCAGGACCTGGTGGAGATCACCCACCACAACCTCAACGACCGCACCGTGGCGGCCCTGCGCCATCGCCATCAGCCGGTATTCGGGGTGCAGTACCATCCCGAGGCCAGCCCCGGCCCCCACGACGCGGATCACCACTTCGGCCGGTTCGTGCGCCTGATGGCCGAGCGGCGCAACTGAACTCAGGGTCCAGGTGTTGCAGCTCCCATCACTGCTTACACTTCGTGCCTCTTGATTCCCGCGAGGGCTGGAACGATTTCTGAACTGCAACGGTTGACCGTATCCCTGCGGGGCGGCTTCGAGCGACGGGAGACTTGTCTGCTGTTCAGCTTCACCGGCCAGCTCGACGCCTACTCCGACAAGCAGTTCCGCGAGTTCATCACCGAACACCGCGGCAGCGATCAGCGGGCGGTGCTGCTGGATCTCACCCACATCGATTTCATCGATTCCTCCGGGCTGGGGGTGCTGGTCCAACTGGCCAAGCAATGCGCCGATGCCAAGGTCGCCTTTGTGATGGTGGGCAATGCCCGGGTGATCCAGACGGTGAAACTGGTGCGGTTGGAGCAGTTCCTGCACCTCCAACCCGACCTGGAGACGGCCCTGGCCGCCCTTGCCAAACCCTGACCCCGACGGCCGGGCCTGGCTGCGCCAGATCCAACCTGACCCCCGGCATCGGCATCAGCCCGAGCGCCTCGGTGCCCTCCAGCTCGCCTGGCTGGGGGACGCGGTGTGGGAGCTCCACCAGCGCCTGCGCCACTGCCACCAGGCAGGGCGCCCCGATGAGCTGCACCAGGCAGTGGTTGCCCAGGTGCGGGCCCAGGCCCAGGCCCGCGCACTGGAGCGGCTGGAGCCGCTGCTGGATGAACGGGAGCGGGAACTGGTGCGCCGCGGCCGCAACCGTGCCGGCCGCGGCCCTCGCGGCGGTGATCCGGCCAGCTACGGCCGGGCCACGGGATTTGAGACAATGGTGGGCTGGCTCTTTTTGCGGAATCCCGAGCGGCTTGCCCAGCTTCTGGATCATCTGGACGAGACCGACCTTTCTGACCCTTTGCCGAGCGACCCATGAGCCAACGTTTTGAGGGCCGCAGGCCAAAGGGTGCCAGCTCCGGTGATCGCCCTTCCGGCGGAGCCAGGGGAGGTAAACCCTCCCGCTTCGGCAGTCCCCGCCCCGAATGGCGCGGCAGCGGCGGCAGCGGCACCGGTGGAGGCTCCGGCGGCAGCTCCGAGCGCGACAGCCGTGACGGGCGTGCCGGTCGGCCCCAGGACAGCCGTGGCGGCTACCGGCCGGACGCCCCCCGGCGTGAGAGTTTCCAGCGCCCCCAGGGGGAGGCCCGCCCGGCGGGCCGTCCCACCCGCGTGATCGGCACCCGCCCCGCGTCACGGCGCTTCGACGACCAGCGCCCGGGAGCGGGACGGCGGCCTGAGGGACGCTACGAAGGCAAACCCGAGCGCCGCCCATCGCCCTCGGGCCGCTCCGAAGGGCGCCCTGAGGGCCGCCCTGAGGGTCGTCCAGCGACCCGTCCTGAAGGCCGTCGCCCCAGCTTCGGAGCTCCGCGCTTCAGCCGACCCGATGGGGACAGGCCCCGCTTTCAGCCGGGGCGCCCCCCCGCCCGCACGCCCCGTTTCAGCGAACCGGAGGCGCCAGGACCCGAGAGCAGCGGCAGCTCCGAGCGGTTCGGAGCCGAGCCGGCCGACGACCTGATCTGGGGCCGCCACTCGACCCAGGCCGCCCTGGAGGGTGACCGTCCGATCCACCGCATCTGGTGTACCCCGGAGCTGCGCTTCGCTCCGCGCTTCCTGCAACTGCTGCGCGATGCCAAGGCCAGTGGCGTGCTGGTGGAGGAAGTCACCTGGGCACGCCTGGGACAGATCAGCGGCGGCGCCGTCCACCAGGGAATCGTGCTGCAGGCCGCGGCGGCGGAAACCCTGGATCTGGCCAGCCTGATCGAAGGCTGCAGCGGCATCGGTGAAGCGCCGCTGCTGATGGCGGTGGACGGCCTCACCGATCCCCACAACCTGGGAGCGATCGTGCGCAGCGCCGAGGCCCTTGGCGCCCATGGCCTGGTGCTGCCCCAGCGACGCAACGCGGGTCTCACCGGCTCGGTGGCCAAGGTGGCGGCCGGCGCCCTCGAGCACCTGCCCGTGGCCCGGGTGGTGAATCTCAACCGCTCGATCGAGCAGCTCAAGGACGCGGGTTACCGCGTGGTGGGCCTGGCCGAGGAAGGCAATGTGAGCCTGATCGAAGCTGATCTCGATGGCCCCCTGGTGGTGGTCACCGGCTCGGAGGCCGATGGCCTCTCGATGCTCACCCGCAAACATTGCGACCAGCTGATCCGCATCCCCCTGCGTGGTGCCACCCCCAGCCTGAACGCCTCGGTGGCCACCGCGCTGCTGCTCTACGAAATCGCCCGACGGGGCTGGATGAAGAACATCAGCGGCAACGCCCCGGCTCCGCGGCTGGTGCGGCCCCAGGTGCCCACCACCGCAGCCGCCAGCAACAGCAGCCCAGCCCTGGAAACCGCACAGGAGCCGGATGCCGCCCTGAGCGACAGCGAATCAGGCACGACAACCACAACCGATGCCTCGATCGAACCAGCACCAGAGACCACAAGCCCAGATCCGGAAGCAAAAGCTCAGATCGATCCAACCCCCCAAGCCGACACTCCGTTTGAGCCAACCCCAGAAGCCAACGCTTCTTTTGAGCCAACACCAGAGGCCCACGACTCGTTCAATCCAGCTCCGGATGCGAGCAGCGTGGGCGAAATCGAGGCTGTCGTCGAGGACGTGATCGATCAGGAGATTCATGCGAACACACAACGAGTGATCCAGGAGGCAAATGAGGACGTGGTCCGGGAGGGGATCGATGACGTGATCCAGGACGTAACCGAGGACGTGATCCAAGACGAGAGTCCGGAGGTTGCTGCAGAGGAACCCGCTCCTGAGCTGGACCTGCGGGTGTCCCTCCCGGAAGAGATCGAGCTGGGTTTCACACCCGCCACCGGCTCGCCGTTCCAGGGGGACATCCGCCTGTGATGCATCGGCCCCTGACTGCGCCGGATTCGATACGGGGGCGGGGCCCTTCGATCGGCACAATGGTGCGGTTCGCCACGGTTCGATGAACCCCTTGATTCGGCTGCTCAGAGGCATGGCCAACGGTCTTGGGGTGGCCTGGTGGGCACGGGTGGAAACCCAGGCGCCGCATGTCGTCTACTGGTTCGGGCCGTTCGTGCGCCGGGAGGATCTGGAGGCAAAGCTTCCTGTTTTTCTCGGCGATGTGAGCAATGAGCAACCGGGCTCGATGGAGCACGAACTGCTGCAGGTCCGCCGCGGCGAACCCCTCACCGAAGACCTGGACCCTGGCTGATAGCGTCGCTCGATGCAAGGCAAGGGCTGATGGGGATCGCCGAGTGGCGTGGGCAACTGGAGCGCGGCGAGATGTCGGCCCGGGAGCTCACCGACCAGCATCTGGCCCGGATCGAGGCCGTCGACGCAGAGCTGCATTCCTTCCTGGAAGTGACCGCGGAGCGGGCCCGCGCCGATGCTGACCGCATCGATGCAGCCCGGGCGGCTGGCGACACCCTGCCGCCCCTGGCCGGCGTCCCCCTGGCGATCAAGGACAACCTCTGCACCAAGGGCATCCGCACCACCTGCTCCAGCCGGATGCTGGAGCACTTCGTGCCCCCCTATGAGTCCACCGTGACCGAGCGGCTCTGGCAGGCCGGCGGAATCCTGATCGGCAAGACCAACCTCGACGAGTTCGCCATGGGCAGCTCGACGGAAACCTCCGCCTTCGGGCCCAGCCGCAACCCCTGGAACCCTGAGCGGGTGCCGGGCGGCAGTTCCGGTGGCAGCGCCGCCGCCGTGGCCGCCGGCGAATGCGTCGCCTCCCTGGGCTCCGACACCGGCGGCTCGATCCGTCAGCCGGCCGCCTTCTGCGGTGTGGTGGGCCTCAAACCCACCTACGGCCGGGTGAGCCGCTGGGGCCTGGTGGCCTTCGCCAGCTCCCTGGATCAGGTGGGGCCATTCAGCACCAGCGTGGCCGATGCCGCCGAGCTGCTTCAGGTGATCGCCGGTGAGGACCGCCGTGATGGCACCTGCCTCAAGGCCCCGGTTCCCGACTACCGCGCTGCCCTGCAGAAGCCTGTGAAGGGCCTGCGGGTGGGGCTGGTGAAGGAATGCTTCGAGGCCGATGGTCTCGATCCCCAGGTGAAGGCCTCGGTGCTGGCGGCCGCCGCCCAGCTGGAGGCCCTCGGCTGCGAGCTGGTGGAGGTGAGCTGCCCCCGCTTCAACGACGGGATCGCCACGTACTACGTGATCGCCCCATCGGAGGCATCGGCCAACCTGGCCCGCTACGACGGCGTGAAATACGGCTACCGCTCCGAGCAGGCCGGCAGCCTGGCGGAGATGACGGCCCGCAGCCGCGCCGAGGGCTTCGGTGATGAGGTGCAGCGCCGCATCCTGATCGGCACCTATGCCCTCTCTGCCGGCTATGTGGATGCCTACTACAAGAAAGCCCAGCAGGTGCGCACCCTGATCCGGCGCGACTTCGACGCCGCCTTCACCAAGGTGGACGTGCTGCTCACGCCCACCTCCCCCACCACCGCCTTCCGCTTCGGTGCCCACGCCGAGGATCCCCTGGCGATGTACCTGGCCGATCTGCTGACGATCCCGGCGAACATGGCCGGCCTGCCGGCCATCAATGTGCCCTGCGGCTTCGACGACAGCGGCCTGCCGATCGGCCTGCAGCTGATCACCGGCGTGCTCGAGGAGCCCCTCCTGCTGCAGGTGGCCCACAACTACGAGCAGGCAGCCAGGGTGATGGAGAAGCGGCCGGTTGCGGCCCTGGTGCCCTGAGCCAGCGGCCAGCTGACACCACATCTGGTGGCCGGTAACGTGGCATCACCCCGTGGTGGCGTCTGACGCCTGAGCCTTTGGCCTTCGTCCCCCTCCACAACCACAGCGATTACAGCCTTCTCGACGGCGCCAGCCAGCTGCCGCAGATGGTGAAGCGGGCCGTGGCGCTGGGCATGCCGGCCCTGGCCCTCACCGATCACGGCGTGATGTATGGCGCGATCGAGCTGCTGAAGCTCTGCACCGCTGCCGGCATCAAGCCGATCATCGGCAACGAGATGTACGTGATCAACGGCACGATCGACGATCCGTGGGTCAAGGGCGAACGCCGATATCACCTGGTGGTGCTCGCCAAGAACGACACCGGCTACCGCAATCTGGTGAAGCTCACCAGCCTCAGCCACCTGCGCGGCATGCGCGGGCGCGGCATCTTCTCGCGGGCCTGCATCGACAAGCAGCTGCTGGAGCAGCACCGCGAGGGACTGATCCTTGCCACTGCCTGCCTGGGCGGTGAGATTCCCCAGGCGATCCTGCGGGGCCGCCCCGATGTGGCCCGCGACGTGGCCCGCTGGTATCAGGAGCGTTTCGGCGCCGACTTCTACCTGGAGATCCAGGACCACGGCTCACCGGAAGACCGGATCGTGAATGTGGAGCTGGTGCGGATCGCCCAAGAGCTGGGCATCGAGCTGATCGCCACCAACGATGCCCACTACCTCAGCAGCGCCGATGTGGAGGCCCATGACGCCCTGCTCTGCGTGCTCACCGGCAAGCTCGTGACCGACGAGAAACGGCTGCGCTACACCGGCACCGAGTACATCAAGAGCGAGGCGGAGATGGGCCGCCTGTTCGCCGATCACCTCGAGCCGGAGGTGGTGGCCGCAGCGATCGCCAACACCGCGTCGGTGGCCGAGAAGGTGGAGGCCTACGACATCCTCGGCCGCCAGCAGATGCCCCGCTTCCCCATCCCGGACGGGCACACGGCCGTGAGCTATCTGGCGGAGGTGTCGGAGGCTGGGCTGCGCCAGCGGCTGCACCTTGGCAGCAGTGATCCGATCGATCCGCTCTATGGCGAGCGGCTGGCCTTCGAGCTGCAGGTGATGGAGCAGATGGGCTTCCCCACCTACTTCCTGGTGGTGTGGGACTACATCCGCTTCGCCCGTGAGCAGGGCATTCCGGTGGGGCCTGGCCGGGGCTCGGCTGCCGGCTCCCTGGTGGCCTACGCGCTCGGCATCACCGCCCTCGATCCGGTGGAGCACGGGCTGCTGTTCGAGCGCTTCCTCAATCCGGAACGCAAGTCGATGCCTGACATCGACACCGACTTCTGCATCGAACGCCGCGGCGAGGTGATCGAGTACGTCACCCAGCGCTACGGCGAGGACAAGGTGGCGCAGATCATCACCTTCAACCGGATGACCTCCAAGGCGGTGCTCAAGGATGTGGCCCGCGTGCTGGACATCCCCTACGGCGATGCCGACCGCCTGGCCAAGCTGATTCCCGTCGTGCGGGGCAAGCCCGCCAAGCTGGCGGAGATGATCGGCCCCGATTCGCCGGCAGCTGAATTCCGAGAGAAATACGAGAATGATGAGCAGGTGCGCCGCTGGGTCGACATGGCCCGCCGCATCGAGGGCACCAACAAGACCTTCGGTGTGCATGCCGCCGGTGTGGTGATTGCGGCTGAACCGCTGGATTCACTGGTGCCGTTGCAGCGCAACAACGACGGCCAGGTGATCACCCAGTACTTCATGGAGGACGTGGAGGCGATGGGGCTGCTGAAGATGGACTTCCTCGGCCTCAAGAACCTCACGATGATCGACAAGACCGTGGATCTGGTGGAGCAGGGAAGCGGTGAACGCATCGACCCCGATACATTGCCGGCCAACGATCCAGGCACCTATGAGTTGCTGGCCCGCGGTGATCTCGAGGGCATCTTTCAGCTGGAATCAAGCGGCATGCGCCAGATCGTGCGCGACCTCAAACCCTCGTCGCTGGAGGACATCTCCTCGATTCTGGCGCTCTACCGGCCAGGTCCGCTCGATGCCGGGCTGATCCCGAAATTCATCAACCGCAAGCATGGCCGCGAAGCGATCGACTTCGCCTGCCCGGCCCTCGAGCCGATCCTGAAGGAAACCTACGGGATCATGGTGTATCAGGAACAGATCATGCGCATCGCGCAGGATCTGGCCGGCTATTCGCTTGGAGAAGCGGATCTGCTGCGGCGGGCAATGGGCAAGAAGAAGGTGTCGGAGATGCAGAAGCATCGCCACCAGTTCGTGGAAGGTGCCACGGCGCGGGGTGTGAATGCCACGGTGGCTGAAGCACTGTTTGAGCAGATGGTGCTGTTCGCCGAATACTGCTTCAACAAGAGCCACTCCACCGCCTACGGCGCGGTGACGTATCAAACGGCCTACCTCAAGGCTCATTACCCGGTGGCGTACATGGCCGCGCTGCTGACGGTGAATGCCAGCAGTACGGAGAAGGTGCAGCGCTATATCGCCAATTGCCAGGCGATGGGCATCGAGGTGATGCCCCCTGATCTCAATGCCTCCGGCATTGATTTCACCCCGAAAGGAGAGAAGATTCTCTTCGGACTATCAGCAGTGCGCAACCTCGGTGACGGCGCCATCCGCCAGCTGCTGGAGGCCCGCGTCCAGGACGGTGCCTTCGCCTCCCTGGCCGATCTCTGTGACCGGATCCCCACCACGCTGATGAACCGGCGGGCCCTGGAGTCGCTGATCCACTGCGGTGCCCTTGATGGGCTGGAGCCCAATGCCAACCGCGCCCAGCTGATGGCCGACCTCGATCTGGTGCTCGACTGGGCCAGCTCCCGTGCCAGAGACCGGCTCAACGGCCAGGGCAACCTCTTCGATCTCTTCGCCGCCCCCGCCGAAACCGCCGGATCTACCACTGCCGTTCAGAGCACCGCCCCGAAGGCGGCTCCGGTGGCCGACTATCCGCCCAAGGAAAAGCTGCGCCTGGAGAAGGAACTGGTGGGCTTCTACCTCTCGGATCACCCCCTGCGGCAACTGGCCCGCCCAATCCAGATGCTCTCGCCGATCAGCCTGGGGCGGCTGGAGGAGCAGGCCGACAAGGCCAGGGTGAGTGTGGTGGCCATGCTGCCGGAGGTGCGCCAGGTGACCACGCGCAAGGGCGATCGGATGGCCGTGCTTCAGCTCGAAGACCTCAGCGGCAGCGCTGAGTGCGTGGTGTTCCCCAAGGCCTTCGCCCGCCTCAGTGACCACCTGATGGTGGATGCCAGGCTGATGATCTGGGGATCGGTGGACCGGCGCGACGACCGGGTGCAGCTGATCCTGGATGATTGCCGCGCCATCGACGATCTCGATGTGCTGCTGGTGGAGCTGATGGCGGATCAGGCCAGCGACATCACGGTGCAGCACCGCCTGCGCGAATGCCTGGTGCGGCATCGGCCGGAGCAGGAGGAAGCCGGGGTGCGGGTGCCGGTGGTGGCCAAGGTGCGGCTCCACGATGAGGCCCGCTACGTGCGCCTCGGCCACCAGTTCTGCGTGCGCGATGGGGCCGCCGCCCTGACCACTCTCACCGAGGCAGACTTCACCGCCAGGCTGCACTCGGCGCTGCAGAACGCTTGAAGCGTCAGGCGCCGCTGCCGCCCTGACGGATCGCCTTGATCGAGGCCTTCATGCGGGCGATGTTGACGCCGATCTGCTCGGTGCCGAGCAGGCTGCCTGGCGCCGTCTCCCAGCTGGCGGAGAGCACGCCGTAGGTAAGACCGAGCACGCCCAACAGAAACAGGCCCCCGGAACTGGCCAGGGTGACCACGGGTGGAACATCGAAGATGCCGCGGCTCACCAGCAGATAGCTGCCGATGAACACGCCCATACCCATGACGGAAGGAACCCCGGTGGCCACACCGATACGGCGGGCCATGCGGTTGGCCACCTCCCTTGGAATGACCTGAGATCCGCTGGGCTTGGAGCCGGGCTTTGGCTTGGCGCTGGCCTTCGGCTTGTCTTTTGCTTTGGCTTTGGCGCCAGCCTTGGGCGAATGCTCAGGCTCGAATGCCAGGGGCTTGCGCTTGGCCGCCATGGCTGTGATCAGCCCCGGATGCCGAGCTTGGCGATCAGCTGGCCGTAGCGCTCCTCGCTCTCGGCGCGCAGGTAACCGAGCAACCGCTTGCGGCGACCGATCATCTTCAGCAGCCCCTGGCGGGAGGAGAAGTCGTGCTTGTTCTTCTGCAGGTGGCCGGTGAGCTGGGTCACCCGCTCGCTCAGCATCGCCACCTGAACCTCGACCGAACCAGTGTCGGTGCCGTGGGTCTGGTGGGAATTGATCAGTTCCTGCTTCTTGGTGGTATCGAGCGGCATGCCGGCGTCGGGCCCTGACGGTGCAAACAGATAACCTAACGCCTCGGGGTGCTGGCCTCCAAGCTCAGACCACCTCACGGGAGAGCCAGCGCAGGCAGGCACTCAGCCAGGCCTCGGCATCGAGGCTCGGCTCAAGGCCCTCGCTGCCAATGGCACGCAAGGCCCGGCTGATCTCCAGGGGCTCGTAGCCCAGGGCGGTGAGGGTGAGCTGCAGCTCCTCACGGGTGGAGGCGGCCGGGCCTGGATCGCCGCTGGAGCCGTCAGCCGAGCCATCGAGGCTGTCGTCGTCGAAGCCGCTGGCGGCCGCACCGAAACTTTCCGCCAACTTGCCGCGCAGCTCCACGGCCAGCCGCTCTGCCGTGCGCTTGCCCACCCCAGGCGCCCGGCAGAGGAGGCGCAGGTCGGCCTGCACGATCGCCCGCACCAGCTCCTCGCAGGGCATGGTCCCGAGCAGTGCCAGGGCCATCTGCGGGCCCACACCGCTCACAGCCACCAGCAGGCGGAACAGATCCCGCTCATGGCGGGCCCCGAAGCCGAACAGGGTCCAGCCGTCCTCACGGATCGACTGGTGCGTGTAGATGCACAGCGGGCTGCCCGCCGGGGGCAGCAGCTCCCAGTGGCGACGGGTGAGTTGCACTTCGTAGCCCACACCGGCGCAGGCCAGCAGCAGCCCGCAACGGTTGCCCTGCTGCCATGGCTCTGCCACATGGCCTTGCAGCCAGCCGATCATGGAGCTCACTACTGATCCAACCCATGCTGCCCGGTCCGCCAACCCCCGCCAGCCGGTCTGCGGCCATCAGCCGGCCGCAACCTCCCTGGCAGCGCCCCCTGCTCTCCATGCTGCTGGTGGTTTCGATCGGGCTGGGCCTGCTGGGCCTGGGCGGCTGCCAGGCGGCGGGCCAACCGCCCCGGGCCTTGCTGTTGCAGGCTCTGGGCCTGCAGATCGAGCTCACCCAGCAGGCGATCGCCGAGGCCCTCGATCTGGAGAGCAGCGCTGGACGGCCCCAGGTGAGCCGGGTGCGCGTCGATCGGCAGGAGGCGATTCCGATCGGCCTGGGCAAGGGCCTGCACCTCACCGGTCAGTTCGACTGGCGGCTGGCGGAGGACCCCTACCGGGTGGACAGCCCCTTCGAGCTGTACCTGCTGCGGGGAGAGAGGGGCGAGAGCTGGCGGCTGGCCCGCCCGATCGATACCGCCGACGACAGCATCAGCCAGGAGTGGCTGGTGGATCCACTGCCGCTGAAGGGCAGCTGATTGTTATCGGCTGGGTCTGGGGCCTGCAACAGCCGGGGCAACGCCGGCCCGCAGGCTCAAGAGCGTGGCCAGCAGCACCAGCAACGCCGACAATCCGGCCCGTGCCGGTACGGCCTCCCCGAACCACCACACACCCCACAGCGCCGCCAGCGGCACCTGCACGTAGCTGATCGCCGTGGCCCGGGCGGCCGCCATTCCCATCAAGCCGTAGGTGAGGGCGATCTGCCCCAGCTGGGTGAAGACCCCCACCCCCAGCAACCAGCCGAACTCAGCGGCCGTGGGGGCCACCGGCTGCAGCAGCACCAGCGGCAGGCTGAGCGGCAGGGCCATCAGCGGGAAATAGAACACCACCACCAGGGGATGTTCGCTGCTGCGCAGGGCGCGCACACTCACGTAGGCCAGGGCCGAGAGCAGGGCACCGGCGAGGGCGAACAGCAGCGGCAGGGCCGGCAGGCCAGCGCCTGCTCCAGCGCTGGCCGCCGCGCCAGCCGCCGCGCCGAGGCCTCCTGGAGCGGCCAGCACTGCCACCCCGAGAAAGCCGATCAGCACAGCGCCCCAGACCCGCCAGCCCGGCCTCTCGGCCAGCAGCGGCCAGGCCAGCAGGGCCGTGAAGGTGGGGTGGAGGTACTGCAGCACCGTGGCCACCGCCAGCGGCAGACCGATCAGGGCCAGATAGACGCAGTAGAGACCGGCGGTACCGAGGATGCCGCGCCCCACCAGCAATCCCCGCCGTTGACCCCAGGGATTGAGACCGGCACGCCGCAGCATCCACCAGCTGATCAGCAGGCTCACCACCGAGCGGGCCAGCACGACCTCCGCCACCGGCAGGCGGCCGCCCAGGGCCTTGACGCACACACCCATCAGGCTGAATGCCAGGGCGCTGGCGACCATCCACAGGCCCGCCCGCCAGGCCGGGGGCTGCGCCTGATCGGACTTGCACCACTTCTGGTGTGGTGCGGCAGAATGGCGGCCAAAGCGACCCCAGCGGTAGCGCCAGCCCTTGAGCCAGTCCCAGCCCCACGCGCGCCTCCATCCCCGCACGATCGAAGCGGTGAAGGAGCGCGCTGACATCGTTGATGTGGTGGGCGAGCACGTGGTGCTCAAGAAGAAGGGGCGGGAGTTCGTGGGGATCTGCCCCTTCCACGACGACAAATCGCCGTCGATGACGGTGTCACCCGCCAAGCAGTTCTACTACTGCTTCTCATGCGGAGCCGGCGGCAACGCCATCAAGTTCCTGATGGAGCTTCAGCGCACCAGCTTCAGCGAGGTGGTGCTGGATCTGGCGCGGAAGTACCAGCTGCCGGTGGAAACGGTGGATGGGCCCCAGCAGGAGCGGCTGCGCAAGCAGCTCTCCCGCCGAGAGGCGCTGCTGCGCGCCCTGGGCCTGGCGGCGGGTTGGTTCCGCAGCCAGCTGCGCAGCCCCGAAGGCGCCGGCGCCCTGGCCTACCTCACCGCTGAGCGGGGCTTGAGCGAAGGCACGATCGACGCCTTCGACCTGGGCTATGCGCCCGAGCGCTGGGATGGACTGCTCAACCACCTCGGCCAGGTGGAGAACCTGGCGCCGGAGCTGCTGGAGGCGGCCGGGCTGGTAGTGCCGCGCAAAGGCGGAGATGGCTTCTACGACCGCTTTCGTCACCGGGTGATGGTGCCGATCCGCGACCGCCAGGGCCGGGTGATCGGCTTCGGCGGCCGCGGCCTCGATGGCGGCGAACCGAAATACCTCAACTCGCCGGAAACGGAGGTGTTCGAGAAGGGCAAGCACCTGTTCGGCCTGGATCGGGCCAGCAACGCCATCCGCAAGGACGACCGGGCGGTGGTGGTGGAGGGCTACTTCGATGTGATCGCCCTCCATGCCGCCGGCATCACCAATGCGGTGGCGTCGCTGGGAACGGCCCTGAGCAGCCAGCAGATCACCCAGCTGTGCCGCTGCTGCGACAGCCGCCGCCTGGTGCTCAATTTCGACACCGACGGTGCCGGCGTGCGCGCCGCCCAGCGGGCGATCGGCGAGGTGGAGCAGCTGGCGCTGCAGGGCCAGCTGGAGCTGCGGGTGCTGCACCTGCCCGCCGGCAAGGACCCGGATGAGTTCCTGCGGCAGCACGGCGCCGGCGAGTACCGCGCCCTGCTGGATCAGGCGCCCGTCTGGCTCGACTGGCAGATCGAGCAGGCGCTGGAAGGCAAGGATCTGGCCCGCTCCGACCAGTTCCAGCAAGCGGTGGCGTCGCTCGTGGAACTGCTGGGCAAGCTGCCCCAGAGCGCCGTGCGCAGCCACTACCTGCAGCAGGTGGCCGAGCGGCTGAGTGGCGG
Source organism: Synechococcus sp. 1G10 (assembly GCF_002252625.1). Taxonomy (GTDB): domain Bacteria; phylum Cyanobacteriota; class Cyanobacteriia; order PCC-6307; family Cyanobiaceae; genus Regnicoccus_A. The sequence continues at coordinate 134,391 of NZ_NQKW01000009.1, forward strand.
TCAGGCGCGGCTGGCGCAGAAGCTGGAGGAAGACCTGCGCCAACAGGTGAAGGGCGAGCGCTGGCATGGCAGGGCCAGCCGCTGGGAGCAACCCGGCGAGATCGGCCTGCGTGAGCGCGCCGAGGCGGAGCTGCTGCGGCTTTACCTGCATGCAGGCCGCCACCGGGGCGCGATCCGGAGGGAACTGCGCCAGCGGGAGCTGGAGGATTTCGCCATCGCCCACCACCGCCTGCTCTGGGCGAGCATCAGCGACCTGGAGGAGGACAACCTCGGCGTAGGCCGGCTGGAAGCGATCAACCGGGGCAATGATCCGGGCGACGACCTGGCCGATCTGGATCTGCCGCGGCTGTTGAGCGACCGCCTGCTGGTGGAGGAAAGCGACCTGCTGAACCGGCTCACCCCGCTGCTGGAGCCAAGCGAACTGCAGCGCATGGCCCTGGCTGAACCGCTGCTGCAGCTGCGCGGCACCACGGCCGTGCTGGAGCGGCAGCGCAGCCTCAAGCGCTGCCGCCACCTGCTCGATGCCTGGGGCTCCCAGCGGCTGGAAACGCTGGAGCGTTGCATCGCCCGGCTGCTGGAGGAAAGCGAGGCGGAAGCCAGCGCCGCCGCCGCCCTGAGCATGGAAAGCCGAATCGACCTGATGTTTGCCGAACTGAACGGCGATGCCCTGCGCTTCCAGGAGCTGTACTACAACGAACGTCGCCACATCAGCCACCTCGATCAGCAGCGCTGCGCCGATCCCCTTGCTGCAGCACGGCTGGCCAGCTGATCCGCACCCCAGCCTTCGCCCCGCAACCCCATGGCCCCAGGCAAACTCCGCTTTCGCATCTGCACGGCGGCGGCCCTGGGCAGCGCCGCCGGGCTGCTGACGCTGGCGGTCCCCCTGGGGACCGCATCCGCTCAGCCGAGCGGTCCGGCCCCCCGGATCCGGCAGACCGTGGCTCCGATCACCACGCCGAACCGCGTCCTGGAGGAAGCACTGCGACAGGACCTGTTCCCCGCAGCGGTGGTGGACGAGCAGGGCCATGGTCCCGACTCGGGCACGGCGGAATGGCGACAGGCCGAGATCCATCAGCGCCGCAATGCCTGCCGGGCGGCTGGCCCCTTGCGCTACGCGTACAACCGCATCGACCTGAACGGAGACCGGCAGGATGAGCTGGTGGCCACCGTCATCGGCCGGCACACCTGCGGCACCGGCGGCTGCAACGCCTATGTCTTCCAGAGCGGCCCCCAGGACAGGGGTCTGCGCCTGGTGTCCCGGATGTCGCTGTTCAAGCCGCCCCTGGTGGTGAGCGACCAGCGCCACAACGGCTGGCGTGACCTGATCACCCGGGTCCGCATCGATGCCGGCCACGGCTATTACGCCCGTCTCCCCTTCAACGGCCGCGCCTACCCGAGCAACCCTTCAACACCCCCGGCCGAACCGCTGCGCCGGGCCCTTCCGGGCCTGGCCCTGCTCGACACCGACGATGACTCCAGCCCCAGCCATCCCCTGCCGTGCGACAGGACCACCATCACCGCGCCGCCACGCAGCCTCTGATCCGTGCAACGCCTGGCTGAACTCCTGGTCGGACAACCGGCCCATATTCTGATCGTGGGCCTGGTCCTGCTGGCGGGCTGGTCCCTGCTGCGCTGCTCAGGCGCCATCAGCGGTCGATCGGCCAGCCCTCTGCTCTGGGCCTCCCTGGCCTGGGGGTCGTACGCCGGCTGGGAGGCGCTGGTGCAGATGCGCACGCCTGAGGCCAACATCCGGGTGGATCTGCTGCTGATCTGGCCGCTGCTGGCCGCGCTCACGCTGTTCAGTCTGATCAGGGGCACCATCGGGGCCAGACGCTGAGCAGAGGCGCCAGTCAGCATGGCTCAGTCCTGAGGCGTGTGGTGGGAGTGATTTCTGGTCGCCCAGCGATTCGGTCCGATCAGAGTTTCGCTTTCCCCATTACCTATTGTTCGTTTCAGTCGTCAGACGATCTCCGCAGCCCTCGGTCCTGGTGCGGGCCCAGGGCCGGTGCAAGCTCATGAGCGGTGGCTATGCAGCCTTCAACGGACACTGCAGCTTCAAACACAAGAAGGCCGGAAGCGTCGATGCCTATGTCGTGAAGCTCGATGACGGCACCGAACTCAGTTTCTCGGGTCCCAACGTGCAGGCGCTGAGCGTTCAGACCTACGACGGCATTCGCAACGTCAGTCACAGCATCCAGCCTGACCATGAGGTGTTCAGCTGGAACGACGGCGAACCCCGCAAGCTCTCCGTTCGGCTCGACCGTGTCGAGAACCCCGACGCCCGTTTCGAGGATTCCGCCCAGAAGGCTGATACCGGCTCGCTCCTGGGTGCCGCGGTGGGTGCCCTGATCGGCGGTCTGATCTCCGGCAAGCCGATCACCACCACCGAGCCGGCCCGGGAGGGCGCTCCGGTCTCCGATCTGCAATCCCTGGTGGGCGCCAAGGGGGGCCAGGCGGAAGGAACCCTGACATCGAAGGGGTACACCTACCGCGGCGGCACCAAGCTGGCTGACAGTTCCTTCACTTACTGGCAGCAACCCACCACGAAGAACTGCGTGGCGATTCGCACCACCGACGGCCGCTATCAGTCCATCACCTACACCAAAAAGAGCGACTGCAACTGATCAGCGGCCGGATCAGCTGCTGAGATCAGCCCCCTGTGGCCACCGAGGAGCAGAAAGGTCAGCCGGTGCTGCCGGATCTGGAACCTCGGCCGGGGACCGGTCACAGCAGGGACGGGTATGGGAGGTCCGATCAGAATGGCCCCCATCAGCCCCTGACGAGGCCACGCATGAGCAAACCGATCGTGGCCGCCAACACACCCATTGCCGTCGATCTGAAGAAGGGGGACACCTATCTGTTCTGCACCTGTGGACGATCGAAGGATCAACCGTTCTGCGACGGCTCCCACAAGGGCAGCGGATTTTCACCCCTGCCGTTCACGGCCGACGTTGATGGAGAAGCCTGGCTCTGCCGCTGCAAGCAGACGGGGCAGGCACCCTTCTGTGACGGCAGCCATGCCCAGGTTCCCGACGACCAGGTGGGGCAAAGCTTTTCGCTGACGGATCGACCCGGCCGGGACCGGATGCCCGAACCCCATCCCACCCGGGAGGAACCCACTGTCAGCCTCATCCATGAACTCGCCGAGCATGGGCTCGAGCATGTGGGGCCCCAGGGGCCGATCGCGGCGATGGGGGTTCCCCGCAGCGAGCTGCCCAACTGGGATCAGCTCCAGATTCTGGTGGCCCAGCTGGCCAGGCAGCCGCTGCAGGACGACGTGCCGGTCGCCACGGAGCTGGTGCTGGGTCCGCAGGCGGCCAGGCCCCTTCGGATGCGGATTCCGCTCTTCGTTTCCGATATGAGTTTCGGAGCCATCTCCGAAGAGGCGAAGGTTTCCCTGTCGCGCGGGGCCGAACAGGCTGGAACAGGCATCTGTTCCGGGGAGGGAGGCATGCTTCCCGAGGAGAAGGCGGCCAACAGCCGCTATCTCTACGAGCTCGCCCCTGGTCGATTCGGCTACCGGCCGGAGCTGCTCGAACAGGTCCAGGCGTTTCACTTCAAGTGCGGCCAGGCGGCAAAGACCGGAGCCGGAGGCCACCTACCCGGCATCAAGACCACCGCCCGCATCGCTGAGTTGCGTGGCGTCCCCGTGGGCGAGCCTGTGATCTCTCCGCCAGTGTTCACGGATCTGACCACGGTGGATGACTTTCGGCGATTCGCCGACGGGGTGCGGGAGATCAGCGGGGGGATTCCCGTGGGCTTCAAGATGAGTGCCCAGCACATCGAAGCTGATCTGGACTTCGCCCTCGACGCCGGAGCCGATTACATCATTCTGGACGGACGAGGCGGTGGCACGGGGGCGGCCCCCCTGCTGTTCCGTGATCACATCTCGGTACCCACGATCCCGGCCCTGGCACGGGCACGCCGCCATCTGGATCGCCGTGAGGCCAGCGGCCGCGTGACCCTGATCATCACGGGCGGACTACGGACCCACACGGACTTCATCAAGGCCATGGCCCTGGGCGCCGACGGGATCGCCCTGGCGAATGCCGCGATCCAGGCGATCGGTTGCGTCGGGGCCCGCATCTGTCACACGAACAACTGTCCGGCGGGCATCGCCACCCAGGATGCGGCCCTGCGGCGAAGACTGAACATCGATCATGCCGCCGAGCGTCTGGCCCGTTTTCTCGAGGCCAGCGTGCAACTGATGCAGGTGATGGCCCGTGCCTGCGGCCATGCGGATCTCCACGGCTTCAACAGAAACGATCTGACCAGCTGGCATCACGACCTGGCGAAGCTGGCCGGTATCACCTCTTTACTTCCAGATCGCCCGGTTGCCAGGTCTGATTGAACCAGGGCTCCAGCGGGCCATAGAGCCGCAGGATGAGGTTGAAGCCCCTTCCCGGCATCGTCTGCACCCAGTTGGCCTCCATACCTGCCGGCGCCTTCGGTCCGAACCAGATGGTCGCCCCGCCATCAGCATTCTTCTTCAATCCGGGACTGTTGCTGTCGAGACCCGCCGACTTCTGATCGGTGGGGAGCAGGGAGCGGGTCTGGTTGTCGTAGACCGTGAAGGCCCAGAAGTCTTTCGCCGGAACCGGCCCGGGCAAGGTCACCGAGTAGTTGCGGCCACCGTCGAGGTAGTTACCCTGGGCATCGCGGAAGGACAGCGCATAGGCGGATCCGGTGCCGGGCTTGGCGTCGCTCATGGCGGGTGTGATGCCGGTGGCGAGATAGAAGAACATCGCCTTGGCGTCGAGCAGCCGTTCGGCACCTGAGAGGAACTGGTAGCTGCCGCCCACGAACGGGGTGAGCCATTGACGATCGCTGAAGATCCGGGTTCTCGGATCGCGCGAGGCCCAGGCGTTGGAGCGGGCAAAGGCATTGCCCACCGCCACCGCTTCCGTCAGCGTTTTCTTCCGCCGCGCGTCCGGCGCGAAGGGCTGGCCCTTGCGGATGCCGATGGCCGCGTACAGGCCCACGCTGTCAGGGTCCACCCAGTCGGCGGGCTCGTTCTGCACCACCGCATTCAGCTCCTCGTAGAAGCTGAAGTCGTTGGCGCTGATGGTGTTGAACTTCACGCCCGAGAGGTTGACGAAGGTCGTTTCCGGAGGCTTCGCTGCCTGGGACAAGGGGAACACCGCCGCCTTTGCCTTGACGCTGGCCGTCGCTGCCGCCAGATCACCCTTCTCCACGAACACCCGATAGAAAACAAGCAGCCGGTTGGTGCGCGGCCTCGAGACGTTGAAGCCTGTCGCGGGGATGGCTCCCTTGTAGCCGGGAGGCACAAAGAGATAGTCCCCGCCTGCGCCCTTGTCGGGTCCCGTCAGCCCCACATCGGTCACCCAGCGGAAGTCGGCGTCATCCACGGGGCCGAGGGCACGCGGTGGCACGCGCACAACCATCGGTCCGTCGGTCAGGTTGACGCACAACAGGACATAGATGGTGGTGGTGTTGGGGGTGAGAAACAGCGAGCGGGCGTCCATCAGCTGCTCCGTGATGCCGATGCCGCCGTTGGGCCGCACACCCGCCTGCTCCAGGCCGCGACAGCCGGCATATACCGAGGTGGCCGACATGCCTTTGAGGAAGGCATCGACGCCGCGATTGAAATCGATCTGGTCGTAGACGAGTTGAACGGTTGCCGGATCGGGCGCGCCATCCCTGAAGCGCAGCGTGCCGAAGCGCGTCTCGACCGTGTCAGGGGTGGTGATCCGGGCTGGCACCTCAGGGGAATAAGTCGGGGAAGCAGCGGGCACACGGCCGGGAGTCTGCGCCCTGCCTGCCGATGAAGCGAACGCAACTGCCGCAGCGACGGTGACGCCGAGCAGTCGTCGCTGATGTGTTGTCATGATTCGATGCTTCCTTCAGGCACTCTACAGAACCTGCGATGATTGATGCCGGCCGGTGCTCAACCATGCCTTAAAAGTCAAAACCACAGCCGGTGACTGCTGAGCAGCGAGAACGGTTTCTTCTAGTCCTTGTTGATTCTGGACTTCAGCCTCTCCAGCTCTTGCCTGAGTTCGTCAAGGCTCTGCCTGGAATCGTCGAGCTCAATGCGCCTGCGCTCCTGCTCCTCTCCCTGGTAGTCCCTGAGAGACTTGAACATCAATCCGCCGCCACCGGCAACCATCACCACCATGGTGATCAGGCTCCACAGACTGGTTACTCTGAAGCTGAAAACCAGGCTGTGCAGCACTCCCACTCCAACCGCTGCCGATGATGCCCATACAAGAAACCAGCCGGCCTTTCTGAAGGAATCAGCCAGGAGAAGAGCCACTCCCACTCCAAAGGGAATCCGTACCCGTTCAGAGGGCGGTACGCACGAGCTCTGTAATCCACGCCTGACCGCATACCGCTGAGGGGCCAAGGACGCGGCGGCGTGAGCTGAACAGTTCAGGAATCCGGCAGCAG
>NZ_NQKW01000080.1 GCF_002252625.1 Synechococcus sp. 1G10
CCGCCGCATCTCGGCCACGAACCCTTTCGTGTCGTAGTTCTTGTCGGCGCCGATGGTCTTCTGGTGAGCACCGGCGCGGTCTGCTGCCATCTCCTGGGCGGCATCCCGCTCACCGGTGCCCGTGGCCTTTGTGACGCGGCAATCGACGATCAGGTCATGGCGGTTCTCCATGAGCACATGACCGCGGTAGCTCAGCTGCGCTGGATGGGCTTTGGATTTCCGGGCCAGCAGGGCGTCCGGATCCGTGCTGGAGCGGTGGGTCTCGTTGCTGAGCTTGATGCCGCGAAAGTCACCCT
>NZ_NQKW01000081.1 GCF_002252625.1 Synechococcus sp. 1G10
GACGCCCATCGCTACCGCGGCAACGGGGCCGGAGCGATGGCGACGCTGCGGACGGCAGCGCTCAACCTGCTCCGACTGGCTGGATTTCAGTCGATCAAAGCCGGCATGCAAGCCGTAACTCACGACATCGCGGCGCTACTGGCGATGGCGACGAGAAAGCCAGCACCAAGCCCGAGTTAAGACTTTGAATCAGCCCTGCGTGCCGGGGGTGGCCTGACTCATCGAGAGAGACGGCCGCCACTATCGGCAGCTTGTTCTCTGATCCACGACCAGCCTTGCCACCACAGCGTTCTCC
>NZ_NQKW01000040.1 GCF_002252625.1 Synechococcus sp. 1G10
TCGATGTAGAGCGGACTGTGGAGATGGGGCTGGTTGGTCATCAGCGATCGGCGGCCGGCGGTGGCAGCCGCTCCAACAGCAGTTCCAGCTTGCGGTCACTCCTCATCGTCGCTGCCGCCAACCGGGATCAGTCGGATCTGCTTCTTGCCCAGCTTGATCTCGAATTCATCGCCCGGCTTGAGGTCGAGCAGACCCGTGCAGGCCATGCCGACCAGCAGGTTGCCGGTGCCGTGAACCTTGGCCATATAGCTCAAGCCGTGGCAGGTCTTCCCTTTGCCGTTGCCACCACCGTCTCCGAGGCTGACGCCCTTGGCTTCCAGCAGTGCTTCATAGAAAGCGGTGAAGTTCAGTCGCTCGCTGCCGTCCTTCTAGGTACTGAGATAGCCGGCGGCTCGCACCAGATCGGACTTGGAGGCATCTCCCTGCTCCTTTACTTTTGCGAGTAGGTCAGATCCGGTGAGGGCCATGGGTGAGAAGTATTGATAGATGAAAGATAATGGCCAGGCTGATTGTTGCCAGCTCAAAAAGGTGCGGGTGTCCGTCCCTTCATCGGAGACTTTCGCAGGCCTCTCCATCACCATTCGAGTCAAGATAGGTGTGTCCCTGACGCAGTAACTCCTGCGCGCGTGCAAAGGAGCTGATCTCACCACAGCGATAGCGGCGGCCACCAGGAATCGACTCAATCGTTCTTGCTGATCGCCCTGCTGTTCGGCTACAGCGGAAATCCCAGGGGCGGGTGATGCCGCCTGGCACCCTCCACACCCCGTAGCGGCTGCGGGAAGCTCGGACCTCAGCATCGAGATACTCCCTGGCGTTGGACTGGCCCAAGTACTTCCGGTAGGCGTAGCCGCAGGCCCGCGGAGCGGACACGTCATGCCGTCTTCCACCAGCGCCAGGTTGATGTTCACGCCGCTGATCACCTCGGGCGCGGTGCGCCCGAAGCGGTCCGCTGTCTGGGCCTGATGATCACGCTGGAGCCCAGCCGCAGACGGCTTTGCAGATAGCTGCGGGCCTGGGCGCCATAGGGGGCCTGGGCCATCTCGGGGGCGTCAATGCAGGCCAGCCGGATCGTGTCGCCGTCGCCGATCGAGATCACCGTGGCGCGAACCTCGGGGCCTGCGACCGCCGGTAACGGGAATAGCGCCGCCGGGGTTATCGCCACCGCAAGCAACAGAGCGGTGAGTGGGCGAAAGCTCAGGGGCATCACCGCAGTCTGAGTGCCGATGCCCTTCCCTTCTGGCCTCGCTCAGGGACCCTGCTCAAGCCCCTCCAGTGCCGTACGCAGCTCGCCGATGAACTCCTCATCCAGCTCGGTAGCGGTGAGTTCCTCGCCCACCAGGTCCTGGATCAAGGGGTAGAAGCGCACTTCGAACCATTTGCGGAACATCGGGTAGGTGCGCTCTGCTGGCCAGGTGCCGGTGTCGCGATGCCAGTAATCGAGCTCCGCCTCGAAAATCGCCTCGTAGACCTCCTCGAGGATTTCTTCGGCCTCCTCTTCCGTGTCGTAGTCAGGGATCAAGTACAGGCAGGGCTCCCTGGCGCCGACAACCTCCACATCCAGGTCAAATCCCCGTGCCCAGTCGAGCAACTTAGGGCTTGGGTTGATCCCCACCGCGCAGCGGTTCACCACGGCCATGGCCCACCCGCCGGAATTGCTCAAAGGCTAGGCCTGGCCAATGGAGCGGGCAGGGCACTACCGGGGAAGCCGGACAACGGCTCGACCCTGAACGGAGGAGGGGCCGTGAGGATGAAAGCCTCTCTATTAAACCTCCGGAAGCACTTCGATGAAGGTGATCGTCGATCTCTGCGTTGTGCCGATTGGGGTTGGCGTCAACCTGGCGCCCTACATCGCTGCCTGTGAACGGGTGCTGCTGGACGCCGGCCTCAAGATCCAGCTGCACGCCAATGGCACCGCGATTGAGGGCGAGTGGGAGCCCGTGTTCACAGCGATCGAGGCCTGCGATGCGGCCGTGCATGCCATGGGCGCTCCACGCATCTTCTCCACGGTCAAGGTCAATACCCGCACCGATCGGGACCAGACGCTGGAGGACAAGGTGGCCAGCGTCGAGGCATTACTGCAAGAGCGATTGCCGCCCGGCTAAGCCCGAGCGCTCATGGCTGATTGCCCCAGGGCCTCCAACCCGACTCGCGGAACATGCGATAGGCCACGGTGCTGTTGACGATCGGATCCAGCAGCTGGTCCGGCGTGTGAATGCCCATCGCGGCCATCAACCGACGGTTTGCCGTGTAGTGGATCTGGAACAGGCCGATGCAGGCCCCGGCGCAGCCACGGGCGGTGGGGGACAGGCCGCTCTCCAGGCGCGCCAGCCGGATGGCGGAATCATGGTGCGCAGCGGGCCACACCTGACGGATGGCTGTGATCACCTGGGATTGGCCTGCTTGAGTGGCTTGAGCAGCGGGAGCGACCCAGGTAGTGGCCCCAAGAGCCAGGGTTGCACCGAGCAGCAGAGGGATGGATCGTCCGGCAGAAACAGCGTGAAACGGCATCCATCCATCCACCCGGCCAATTGCGTTGGACGGTATCGGCTACAAGGCGGGTTGACCAGCGGCTGAAGTGCCGAATGGACTTGTTCAGTCAACGAACAAGTGAGCACGTACGCCCTCAAGGCGTTGCTCCAACCGATGTCTGAATGCTGCTGATGAGAAGGGCGCCCCGTGTCGGGCGCCCTTGGGCCGGTTGCAGGGAACTGATTGGTGCTGCCCTGGTCGAAGCCTCTGATTCATTAATAGATCCGCCTGCCTGTCTTGTCAGTACGGCAAGCCGATCCACCGCATCAACGGCGGCATCAGAGCGATTGCAGCTGCTCAGCCGAGCCACTCCGCCAGCTTGGTGTAACGCCTGCGGCCCAGGTGGTTCTTCACCGCCATCGCCAGCGCCTTCTTCTGGCCCACCAGCACAACAAGCTGCTTGCCGCGGGTGATGCCGGTGTACACCAGATTGCGCTGCAGCATGGCGTGGTGCTGGGTGTGCAAAGGGATCACCACCGCCGGGTATTCGCTGCCCTGGCTCTTGTGGATCGTGCAGGCGTAGGCGGGCACGAGGTAGTCGAGTTCGCCACTGGGTTCTGGGACAGGAAAAACTGCCCCACCCCCTTGCTTGATGAGCCGGCTGCACACTGAATGATGGGCTACCGGCCCCTGTCGAACGCCTGAGCCCGATGCCCGCACCGATGGTTGCCGCCAGCACCCCCATCAGCGTGGAACTGGAGCAGGGGAAGGAGTACTTCTATTGCGCCTGCGGAAGGTCGGCCGACCAGCCCTTCTGCGACGGCTCCCATCAGGGCACAGCATTCAGCCCCCTGGCCTTCGTGGCCGAAACGAGCGGCAGGGCCGTGCTGTGCCGCTGGAAGCAGACCGCTACCCCGCCCTATTGCGACGGCAGTCACAGCCGGGTTCCGGCCGATCGGGTTGGAACGGCCTACAGCGTCGTCTCTGACGCTGACGAGCCCGAGCTTGCCGACGTAATGCCGACGCCCCATCCCACGCCGGAAGAACCCAACGTGGTGCTGATACACGAGCTGGCCGAGCATGGCCTCGATCGGGTGGGCCCCGAGGGGCCGCAGGCGGCCATGGGTGTGCCGCGCTCCCAGCTGCCTTGCTGGGATGACATCCAGATCCTGTTGGCCCAGCTGGCCCGCCAGCCCCTGCCAAGCGAGGCGGTGGTGGGCACCGAGCTGGTGATCGGCCCCCAGGCGCGGCGACCCCTGCGACTGGAGATTCCGCTGCTGGTCTCCGACATGAGTTTCGGGGCCCTCTCCGAGGAGGCCAAGCTGGCCCTGGCCAAAGGAGCCGAGCGAGCCGGGACGGCGATCTGCTCCGGGGAGGGGGGGATGCTTCCGGAGGAGCAGGCTGCCAACAGCCGCTATCTCTTTGAACTGGGTTCGGCCCGGTTCGGCTACCGCGAGGAGCTGCTGCCTCGCGTGCAGGCCTTCCACTTCAAGGCCGGCCAGGCCGCCAAGACCGGCAGCGGCGGCTACCTGCCCGCCAACAAGGTCACCGCCCGCATCGCCGCCATTCGTGGCATCCCTGAAGGCCAGCCGATTCACTCACCTCCCACCTTCGTCGATCTCCACACGCCGGGCGATTTCCGCGCCTTCGCCGATCGTGTGCGGGAGCTGACCGGTGGCATCCCGGTGGGTTTCAAGCTCAGTGCCCAGCACATCGAGGCCGATCTGGACTTCGCCCTCGAGGCCGGCGCCGATTACCTCATTCTCGATGGCCGCGGCGGCGGCACCGGCGCCGCTCCCCTGCTGCTGCGCGATCACATCGCCGTGCCCACCATCCCTGCCCTGGCGCGGGCCCGGGCCCACCTCGACCGCCGGGGTGCCAGCGGCCGCGTCACCCTGATCGCCACCGGCGGACTGCGCACTCCGGCCGACTGCGTCAAGGCCCTGGCCCTGGGGGCCGATGGCATCGCCCTGGCCAATGCGGCGATCCAGGCGATCGGCTGTATCGGCGCCCGGATCTGCCACACCAACCGCTGTCCGGCGGGCATCGCCACCCAGGATCCACAGGTGCGTCGCAGGCTGGAGGTGGAGCATGCCGCCCAGCGGCTGGCCAGGTTCCTGCATGCGGCGGTGGCGCTGATGCAGGTGCTGGCACGGGCCTGTGGACATGACCATCTGCGCGGCTTCTCCAGGAACGACCTGTCCAGCTGGCGCCGGGATGTGGCAGATCTGGCCGGGATCGCCTGGAGCGGCTCGGCTCAGGATGATCCGGTGGTGTAGTGACTCCAACGGGTTGCCCAGATGGATCCCACCCACCTCAGCTCCAGCAGCAGCCTCTCGGAGCGGATCCCGTAGAACGCCTGGAGCAACGAGGCCAACAGCAACTGCTCGGGCAGTGTCGATGGCCAACCTTCTGAGGCGTACGGCCTGCAGAAGGTGAGATTGAGCCGATCAAGAGCCAGGTCCGCGAGCTTGCGGATCCGCCGTAGCGGATGGCTGGTCGGGATCCACTCCTCAATCGAGACGTAGGAGATCTGGGAGCCGCTGTGCACCTGTTAGCCCCGCACTTTCGTCTGTGCAGTTGTCGCATTTGCTCAGAGCTGGCCGAGTTTTTCAGCGAACTCTTAAAGGCCGAAGGGATAGGTGTCCGGCATCCCCTTCAGTTCCGCGGTCGCGAATGGCGTGACGGCACGGGTCCGGTCGAACCAGATGTACTCGTCGAACTGGCGCGGCAGCACGGCCTGGAAGTAGTGGCTCTGAAGTTCGGTCTCGGGGCGGTAGATCACGCCGATCGCCCGCTCGAGCCGCGGCTTCAACAGCTCCTGGCGCAGCGCCTGGGAGGCGCGCTGCCGCAGAGGCAGGAGGAACTGTGGTGTGCCACTCTCGTGGAACAGACGTTCGTAGCTCTGCTCCAGCGACGGCCGCACACTCTTGGTGAGCATCGGGCCGTCCCAGTCCGTTGCAGCGGCGACGGTGCCTTCGTGTGTGCCGAAGCCGATGGAATAAGCGGCAGTACCGAACTGTTGCCTGCAGAGCTGGCCGATATTGAATTCGCCTCGCCTCGACATCTCGGTGGCGCTGGCATCGCCGATATGAGAGTTGTGCGCCCACACGACGCCGCGGCTCTCCGAGCCGTGATGCTGCAGCAGGTTCATCAGGGTGTCGAACATGTGCCCGTCGCGCAGGTTCCACGATGCCCTTGAGCCGTAATACATGATTCTGTAATACTGCTCAGCGTTGGAAACGAGCAGGGCGTTCTGGCTGGCGTCGAGAAAGCGCTTGCCATCATGTTCGGCGTAGGCCTGTTCCTTTCTGCGCAGGTCGTTCAGTACGGCAACGACCGGCGCCTCACAACTGCGATAGCTGCCGGTGATCGCGGCATGGCCATAGGTGGCCGGCTCCGCCTCCCATGGCGTGAGACAGCCATAGCGCAGCTGTGCCAGCTGCGCCGTCTGTGGGTCGACGTCCTTCAGGTAATCGAGAACCGAGCGAATCGAGCTGTAGAGGCTATACAGGTCAAGCCCACGGAATGCGATGCGCTGCGCGGGCGTGCGGGCAGCGTTATGGGCCCGCAGCCAGTCGACGAACTCGCGTGTCTCGCCGTTGCGCCACATCCAGGTGGGAAAGTGTGCAAACGCCGTCCACTCCGAGGGCGGAGTCTCCGCGTGACGCACGTAGTGATCGACACTGGCTGCATCAGGCCAGTCGCCCTCGATCGCCACGAACGAGACCCCTGGCGCTCGATCAGCTCCCGCGTGATCCACGCCCGCATCCGGTAGAACTCCGATGTGCCATGCGAGGCCTCGCCGATCAGCACCACCCGTGCCTTGCCGATCCTTCCGAGCAGCGGTGCTAGATCGACCGAATCGATGTCGGTGAACGGTTCGCAGGCAGCCGCAATCAGGCGGGCGAATTCGCGGTCGTCGACCACTGCCCGATCGACTGCCCGATCGGCAGGGGGCGACGGCTGCGGCTGCTGATCAGGTCGCTCCGGTGCCCATCCCTGCTCACCAATGAGCGGCACGAAGCGCACGTCGAGCAGCTCTTCCGTTGCGTACTCGCTTTCAGAGCTCCGGGTGATGCGCAGCTGTTCCTGCAGGCGCCGATCGGCGCCCACCGGGATCACCAGCCGCCCGCCGATCCTTAGCTGGTCCTTGAGCGAGCGGGGCACCTCGGGACCCCCGGCGGCCACGATGATCGAGTCGAACGGCGCCTGCTCGGGCCAGCCGAGCGTGCCGTCTCCCTGCAGCACATGCACGTTGTGGAATCCCTGCGAGGCGAGCGTCTCGGCTGCCTGGCTCGCGAGCTGGCCGTAGCGCTCCACGGTGTAGACCGCTTTCGCGATCCTTGAGAGCACCACGGCCGCGTATCCCGATCCGGTGCCGATTTCCAGCACCTTCTCCTCACCCTTCAGCAGCAGCGCCTCGGCCATCAGCGCCACTATGTAGGGCTGCGTGATCGTCTGGCCTGCCTCGAGCGGCAATGGTGTGTCGTCGTAGGCGAATTCGCGCAACTCTTCCGGCAGGAAGGCCTCGCGCTCCACACTCCGCATCGCGTCGAGTACGCGTGGGGAAAAAATGCCGCGATGGGCAATCTGCCGTTCCACCATCGCGCGCCGGCGGCGGATCGACTCGGCGTTAATGGCGGTGGCTGCACTCATGTGGATGGTCACGCACCGCGTGATTTCGGCGATCGAATCATCAATCCTGGTCCGAATCGTTTGGCCTCGATTCAGTTGGCGAGTTCTCCAGCTTGCTGGATGGTCTGTCGGCCGGAGTGGACCAGTGTCTTGCCAATGTGATCAGATCGGAGGGAATCATCACGACTGTCGTGGTGTTGTTTTCGGCTCCGATCTCGGTGAGCATCTGCATGCGCCTCAGCTCCAGCGCCAAAGGGTTCTGCAGGATTGTTTTCGAGGCTTCCGAGAGCTTGATGGACGCCTCCTGTTCAGCGGCTGCCTTGATCAGACGAGCGCGTTTTTCGCGCAGGGCTTCCGCTTCCTTGGCCATGGCTCGTTGCATTCCCAGAGGGATCTCGACATCCTTGATCTCCACCCGTTCAATCTCAATGCCCCATGGTTCTGTGATTTCGTCGACGATCTCCTGAACCTTCAGATTGATTTTGTCGCGGTTCTGCAACACGTCATCCAACATGTTCTGCCCCACCACATTGCGGAGTGTGGTGAAAGCAACTTGGTAAACGGCCATCTGATAGTTCTCGACGCGGATCACAGCCTTATCGCCATTGAGAATCCGGTAGTAAAGAACGGCGTTGACCTTGATGGTCACGCTGTCTGCCGTGACTGTTTCCTGGGGCTCAATGCTGACGGTTTTGGTCCGAACATCAAGTTGTACTTTCTGATCCACAAATGGTACGATCCAGTACATGCCTGGCCCCATCACTCCCTTTAGGCGCCCGAGTCGAAAGATAACGCCGCGCTGGTATTCGCGATCCAGTTTGATACCCTTGCTGCCGAGAAGAAGAAGCAGGACAAGCACCAGGCCCGTAATCGATCCCATCTTGGCCTCCAATGATCGTATAAATTATGGAAATCTTAGGAGCCTGTTGCGGGTGGGTCAGTGACGGCCTTCCCCGAAGACGCCCACTGATCTGCCCAGGACCCCTTGGCTGCAATGGATCTGGGCAGATTCAGGGATTTCTGTGGAGAGCTTGGGCGCTGATCTATGCGCGACAGGCTCCTAGAGAAAGTTGTGCCTCACGCCAAAAGCGCTTGAGGCCTTGACGCCACCTGTATTAGGGGTGAATGATCCCTCGATCCCTATTGTCGCTGCCGCCACTCGGAATCAGCCGGATCTGCTTCTTGCCCAGCTTGATCTCGAATTCATCGCCCGGCTTGAGGTCGAGCAGACCCGTGTAGGCCATCCCGACCAGCAGGTTGCCGTTGCCCTGCACCTTGGCCACATAGCTCAAGCCGCGGCCGGTCTTCCCTTTGCCGTTGCCACCACCGTCTCCGAGGCTGACGCCCTTGGCTTCCAGCAGTGCTTCATAGAAAGCGGTGAAGTTCAGTCGCTCACTGCCTTGGTGCTGAGGTAGCCGGCGGCACGCACCAGATCGGACTTGGAGGCCTCAGGCAGCGCTTTGACGATGGCCAGCAGATCAGATCCGGTAAGGGGCATTGGCAAAAAGCTCAGTAAACTTCACCTTAGCAGACAATTTGATCGCAATCATGCCATGTACAGACAGTGGCTCTATCAACGGCGTCTGACAAGCCTCGCTAACCCCATCACCGTCGAGGTACGTGTGGCTTGCTTGGATTAGTTGCCGGACTCGTTATTACGAACTAACTTTTGCACACCTCCACCAGCACCTTGACCCTGGACCAAGCATGCCGACTGGAACGCACCCTGCACATTGCTCTGCATCTCACATGGAGAGGCAGCTAGCAGATCCGCGCTGATAATCAGGGTTAGCGGCTTGGGGGCGAATGGCTGATCGAGGTCGGTTCAAGCGGTGGCACGCACTTATCATTCTTGCGGTAGGCAATGCAATTAGTGCTCTACCCGCAGGCTTCGGAGGGGACTTCGCCTTCTACAACGCATTTCGACAGCCGAATCTTGCACCACCCGACTGGGCCTTCGCTCCAGTCTGGTTGGTGCTCAATGTGACATCTCTTGTGGCCTTGTCCCGTATCTCCAACGCACCGGTGCGTTCGCTTGGGCGGACAGTGTTCCTGTGGTCGGAGGGTGTGGGCTGGGTGCTGTTTTCGGCCTTCACCACCGTCTACTTCCTGCTCCATAGCCCTGTCCTTGGAGCCGTGGACACTGTCGCCGGACTCATCACCGGGCTGCTCAGCCTCGTGTGCGCGTGGAGGATCGATCACCTTTCAGCCAGTTTTATCGCGCTCCGTGCGGTGTGGTTGCTCCTTGCCACCTATGTATCAATGTTCGTGGCTTTGTCGAATCCGGACCCTTTCTTCGGTGCTTGGTCGTTGCTGTAGTGATACGCCGCGCGTGCATCAGTACTCACAACACCACCTTGTCGGCGCCCTCCTCCAGCGGGTCCCTCAAGCAGACATTGGAACATGACAAGAGCATCCACATAGCCCTGCTGTGAGTGGCGGAAGGCGCCGGGCAGGGTGCCGACGATTCCGAAGCCGTTGCATTCTCAGCAACGTATCCCCCAAGTGTTGGTGCTCACCACCAAGTGAGCTGCATCGCCCGGAAAGCCAGCCGTCGGGCAGCCCGCAGGGAGTGCTGACAGGGACGGCTGCCGATCCCCCGGCGCCGGCAGGACTCAGCCACCAGATACCCGGCATTGGCCATATGGGCCCCGAGGCAGAGGAAGTTGGGCCTCAGGTAAAAGCTGCCCACCAAGGTGCCGGTGGATTCGAACGCCACTCCTTCCATCTCCCTTCTCTCTCCCCAACAGCAGCCGGTCGCCGCCACCTCCACCAGCGCCGTCCGCTGAGCGGCCCGCCCAGACTCTGCGCTCTGAAGCGGGCGATGCTCATCCTCGAGCTATGTGGTCTTCAGCCGCTGGGATGGCCATCTCCCGCCCCGGTGGAGCCCCCCTGCCCCTTTAGCGCGTTCTCCAGGTCTGCGATCTGTTTCTGCAGGGGCCGCACCCGCTCCTCCAGTTCCGACACCGTGAAGCGGGGCGTTATGAACTGGGGGCAATTCCAGTCGAAGGCGTCCACCTTGATTCGGAATAGGCGCTCCAC
>NZ_NQKW01000041.1 GCF_002252625.1 Synechococcus sp. 1G10
AGCCGCTTGCTCTGGAAGATCTTCGTGATGCACTACGGAAATTACCGGCGACCGTGTATCGGGCCAAGGGGGTGGCCTACGTTGCTGATGCACTGGAGCTGCCTGCCGTGCTCCAGGTGGTCGGCAAGCGCGTGGAGATTTCATTTCAGAATGAGTGGGGCCAACGGAGGCCGCACACGCGCGTCGTTGTGATTGGAGCCGCCAACCGCATCGAACCGCCGTCGCTGCGTGAGTTGTTCGACACGGCAGTAGTACTGGATCTCCCTAGCACCTGAGTGGGCCAACGATGCTGCTTTCTGAGTGATGTGCCCTGCCTGCAGGGGCCGGGCAGGTGAGCGCGAGCATTTAAAGGCTAGAGGGCAGACTTAGCACCAGAGATTTGGCCCGAGCCAATGATGCCATAGAAGTAATCCTATAGTTCTGTCATCAATCAACACTGGCCTTAACAGAGACGTCAATCCGTTAAAATACTCCAGCAGGCTGTCGAAAAGGCGGGCCTGAGCGTATAGCTTTCCCGATCCTTGGCAATACTTATTCATAAAGCACGTAGGCCCGAGTCATGTGCCTATTTCATCGGCTAAGTTTGGGGAAGACGTCATTGCATCGATGAAGAATTTTATTGTCATGGGTGGGATAGCCCTCACCTGCATCCTGGCCATTCCGTTTGGCGCTGAAGCTCGCCCCATTCGTGGAGGCGTTGGAGGCCCAGCATCGGGCGTCGGCGTACGTCCGGGCCTGGGTGCTGGTGCTGCTGGCCCCGGTCTGGCGTCACCTGCAGTAAGGGGTGCCGCTGTTGGTGTTCCTGCCGCAGGAGGAGTGGGTGGCCCAGCCTCAGGAGTTGGTGTCGCCCCTGGCGCTGGAGCAGGTGCCGCGGGAGCAGGGGTTGCCCCTGTTCCAGGGGTGGGAGCTGGAGGAGTGGGTGGCCCCGCCTCAGGCGCTGGTGTTGCGCCCGGAGCAGGAGCAGGGCGTGCGGGGGCAGGGCGTTGATGCCTCTTACCTCGATAGGCAACCAGCTACACGCACGTACGCCAAGTCCTCAGCCCTAAATGCTGTTTTGTCACCTGTGGGTTGGCTCGATCCTTCTATGTACCCCATAGTTGAAGGACTGGTAAACGCGATGGCGGCTATGAAGCCTCGGGTTCTGGCCTGGCGCTCCGCAACACCCTCTGCGGGAAGGGAATTTCTATGCCCGCGCTGCTGAAGGCGTGCCAGACCGCTGTGCACACCTCGCTCTTGATGCCAGCGTTATCCATTGGATTGGCGATCCAGAACCGCAGGGCATAGTTGATGCCTGAATCGCCGTAACTGATCAACAGAGCCTTCGGGGCGGGCTGGGGCAGCACCCGCGGAGAGGCCAGGGCCACCTGCTCCAGCAGGTGAACCACGGTCTCGGGGTCGTGGCGATAGGCGGCCGACACTTCCACCTGGCTGCGGCGCAGCCGGTCGCTGCCGGTGTAGGTGGTGGTCGTTGTCGTGAAGAAGTCCTGGTTCGGAACCACCAGTTCGGCGTTGTCGCGGTCGCGCCAGAGCACCGCCGCCCGTAACCCGAGGCTGCGCACCTCGCAGGGGTCGCCATCGATGAACAGGATCTCGCCTGGGCGTACCGACCCCTCAAACAGCAGCCAGAGCCCACTCACGAAGTTGGAGAACACCTCCTTGACGCCGAAGCCCAGTCCGACAGACAAGCCTCCAGCCACCGCTGCGAGAGCGGTGCTGTTCAAGCCGATGCGCTTGAGCACCCACAGCAATCCAAGGGCGATCACCACATATCGGCTCACCAGCTCCACCGCCACCCTGGTGCTGTTGGAGAAGCCCAGCAGTCGCTGCAGCAGACTTCCAACGACCACCACCGCATAGCCCGACACCACCACCAGGAAGTAGGGGATGGTCAGGAGCAGGACGATGCCACTGGCGTTCAGCGGCTCGCCGAACAAGGTGATCAGCGGAATCCGGCCCACATCGATGAGTGAATCCAGCTGGTTGATCAGCGATCCCACCACCACCAGGACGGCCAGAGGGCGTACCAGCTGGGTGTAGAGGCGTTCAATGTCTTCATCTCGGAACCAGCGCCGCGACAACAGCCGCACCAAGGCCAGCAACAGCCAGAGGCCGAACAGTTGAGCCATGTAGTGGGCCAGGCCGTTGGGGAACCCCCACCAGCCCAGCAGAACCGCGCTGAGGCGCAGCGCCAGCAGCAGCCCGAGGCTGCCGAGGAACTCCAGCCGGTGGCCACGGCCCAGCAGCCGAGGGCGGATCCAGGTGGAGTAAGAGGCGAACAGCGCTATCCCGACCAGCACCTGGATCAGCACCTGGGGCCGGGCCAGATAGCCCAGCCAGCCGGAGATTTCGTAGAGGAAGAGGCGCATCGTTGATCGGCTGGACGGCGTACTTCAGGGCGTGGTTGAGCTCTGCCCAGGGGGTGGCCCCGCCTCCAGGATCCCCATCACCACAGCGGGTGGCTCAGCGTTCACGATCGCGCTCTCCAGCACACCGTCGACCCAGGCCAGGCGGGTTTCGATCCGGTCGGGATCCTTGAAGCTCATCAGCTCGGCCCTGTCGAGGCTGCCCGACAGGGCCGCGAACACACTGGAGCTCTTGCTGGGGATCAACACGGTTCTGTTCACGGGCAGGTTGCCGGGGGCGGTCAGCATCAGCCGTTTCTGATTGAGCCGGTTGAGTGTGAACAGCACGAACTCCTCGGCCAGCTGGCGCTGACGGGGTGTGGAGTGCCGCCCGAAGCTCCAGACCTTCAGCCGGGTGAGCCCCTGCGCCGGCTCGCCAGCGCGGCCCGGCAGCTCTGACACCCCAAACGACGGCCCCAGCGCCTTGCCGAGCCGCTCCAGCCAGAGGCTGTTGCAACTGATCCAACCGAGCCTGCCCTCCTCCAGCCGCTGCACCAGTTCAACCGGTTCATCCGCGAACTCCACGTTCTGCTGCAGGTTGGCGTTGTTGAGCCAGCTCAGCCAGCGCAGCAGGTCCTGGCGGTCGCTCGCGCTGATCGTCAGGCCGGCGTCGGCCTTGGCGGGCGCTTCCAGCAGGCGCTCAACGGCCGCATTGGCCTGGAGCGCGCTGCTGGTCCAGTAGAGATCCGTGAGCCGCAGGGACAGGCCGATCTTCAGCCCCTTGGCGCTGAGGCCGATCAGCTCATTGAGATCGCGCGGCGGTGTGGGCACGCGCCGCCGGTCGAAGCAGGCCAGTTCCGGCTGCGCCAGCAGGGGCACGGCCAGCAGTTGGCGCCCGACGCGGAAATCATCGAGAAAACGCGGTTCGATGTCTTTGAGACGTTGGGGATCCAGCTCCACCGGCTCACTCAGCTTCTGCTGATTCAGTCGCAGGGCCGTCACCACCCGGGTCACCATCAGGTCGGGCCCGAGCCCACGGGAGGTGCGGAAGGCCGTGGAGCGCAGGAAGGCGTCGCTGGGCAGATGGCGGACGTGGATGTTCACGCCCGGGTTCACCTGGCGGAACTCCTCGATCAGCCTGCGGGTCCGCTTCTGGCTGTCTCCCAGCTCCACTGCATTGGTTTTGACGGAGTCAGTCTCCACATAGAGAAAAAGGCTGTCGGGCCCGCCCCAGCCCTGGCAGCCGCCGCAGAGCAGGATGGCTGCCAGGGCCCCGAGGGTTCTGGCAGTGGCCCCGCTGCTCATGGGGCCTGAGCTGGAACGGCCTGGCCCACCAGCTGCTCACTCACCTCCCAGAGGCGCCGGCGGATCTGGGGGTCGAGGGCCGCTGGCGCGATCCGCACCTGGGTCGGCCAGCCCCGCATCCCTCCCCATTGATCGGGCCCGTAGTGCTCACCGCCCCGGGCTTCGGGGGCGGTGGCTGCGTAGAGCTGGGGCAGGGCCCCCATGGCGGCGCTCTGGAAGAGGGGATCCATCAATCGGTAGGCCAGGCCTTCAAGTTTCGAGTTGGCGGCTGCCACCGATGCCGGTTGCAGGTTCGTGCGGGCCAGGCCCGGATGGGCGGCCAGGGAGGCCACTGTGCTGCCTGCCGCCGCGAGCCGCTGCTGCAGCTCAAGTGCGAAGGCCACATTCGCCAGCTTGCTCTGGCTGTAGGCGGCCCAGCGGTCGTAGCGCCGCTCCGATTGCAGGTCGTCAAAGGCGATCCGCCCGAAGTACTGGGCGCCGGATGTCACCGTCACCACCCGTGCATCGCTTCGCCCCTCCATCAGGGGCAGCAGCGCGGCCGTGAGAGCGACGTGGCCCAGATGATTGGTGCCGAACTGAAGCTCGAAGCCATCTCGCGTGAGCATCCGGGGCGGGGCCATCACGCCGGCGTTGTTCACCAGCAGGTCGAGGCGGCCGTAGTTTTCCCGCACCCAGTGGGCCCCGGCGCGCACGCTGGCCAGATCAGCCAGATCCAGCTCCAGCACCTCCAGCCCAGCCGCAGCTGCGGGCAGCAGCTCGGCGCGGGCCTCCTCCCCCCGGCGGCGGGAGCGGCAGGCCAGCACCACCGTGGCCCCGCGGCTGGCCAGGGCCCGGGCCGTCTCCAGCCCCAGCCCGCTGTTGGCTCCGGTGATCAGGGCAATGCGGCCGCTCTGATCAGGACTGTCGGCCATGGTCCAGGGCATCGGGCTACTCGTCGCTCAAGTCAGTCATCGTGTCGCGCGGGTTTCCATCAGCGTGGGCCCCAGCCAGAAGGCGCCTGGATCCTGCCGCGCCGCCGCCATCTCGGCCTGGGCCCGCCTGGCCTCACCGTCGCTCCAGAGCCCCTGGCGGATCAGCTCCGGGCCGTAGGTGGTCACGAAGCGCTCCAGCCAGCGCGCCACACCGTCGCCCAGGCGCCCAACCACTGTCAGAGGCCGCAGTTCATCGATGCGGAGGCCTCGCTGCGCCAGCAGCCCCGGCAGACGCCGGTTCACGTCCGGATCCCCGCCGGCGGCCAGGAAGCTGGCGTGGGCGGCACGGCCGAAGCTCGCCACCCCATCGGCGCCTGGATGCAACCCGAAGCTGCTCCAGTGGATGTACTCGTGAACGATCAGCCGCGCGCCCGGCCTCAGCTGCGCGGCGAGCCGATCGAGCAGGGGGTCGAGCTCGCCAAGGAACATCAGCACCCAGCGGCACCACACCAGGTCGAAGGGCTCCTGGGGCAAGGGATCCTGGCAGAGGTCGTGCTGGCGAATCTCCAGCTGATTCAGGCCCGAAGCGGCGCCACGGGCAGCGGCCACGTAGGCCGCACTCAGCTCCAGGCCCAGCACCCGGCCTTCAGGTCCCACCTCGACAGCCAGCTCCCGCGCCACGAAGCCAGGACCAGCCCCCAGATCGAGCACCCGCTCCCCAGGTTTCAGGCCCGCCCGGCACCAGGCCCGCCGAGCCTCCGGCAGCCAGAGCTCGTGCTGAAGCCGCAGCCGCTCCAGTTCGCGGAGGTCGGTGCCGAGCAGGTAGGTGTCGCTGGCCACCGGTGCGTGCGTGCTGAGCTCAGGTCAGTGTGACCCGGAGTTCAGTCTTCGCCGGGGAAGAGCAGCTCGGCCAGCTCGTCGGGATCGACGTCGTAGACGCGGGCCAGGGAGGTTTCGATCGCCGAGGTCACCTCACCGGGCAGGAAGCGCATGGCGTTGAGCGCGTCCTCGGTGATGTCGTCGTTGAGCAGCTTCTCTTCACCACCGAGCTTCTCGTCGTTGATGACCGCCATCACCCAGCTCTGGTAGGCGTAGACCAGATCGGAGAACTCGAGCTCCGGGTCGTTCAGATCCAGGGCCATGGGCGTGTCCTGTGCAAGCCCATGCAGTTTGCCCCCAAGGGCGGCCCTGAGGCGGTTCATGGCCGCCAGCCGTGGCTCCTGTGCGGAACTCCTGATCAGCACCATGCTTGCGGCAGCCTGGGTTTCCCCGCCCTGCCCCTCCGTGACCTCAGCCGGCGCCAGTACTGACCAGGCCACGGCCCTGCAGGCCGGTCTGTTCGATTTCGCCCTGGGGGAGCTGGTGCGTCAGCACCGCGCCAGCTTCCCGCCGCCGTGGACCACCGAGAGCTGGGCGAAGCTGCTGATCTGGCTGGCGCTCAACTGCGGGGCCGATGGCAGCCGCGAGGGCCTGGAGGCCTTCGCCGGCGCCATCGGCCCTCGCACCATGGCCCGGATGCGGCGGCTGTTCTTTGAGCGGGAGCTGGTGGCGATCAATCTCAAGCTGATGGCGGATCCCGCCGAAGCCCAGGTGCTCGCCCTGCCCCTCGAGCCCGCCGGCGGTGAGGGCGGGCTGGACGCCGCCACCCTCGCGGAAGCCCTGGAGCAGGTGGGCCTGGCGGAGCAGGTGAGCACCGATCCGCACAGCTGGGTGCGCCATGAGTCGGTCGTGGCTATCCCCAGGCTCGGCTGAGAGCGAAGTGGGCCTGTTCCTACGAGTTGGCCTGTTCCTACGGTGCCAGCTTGAGGGAGGCCCGCCATGCGCCTGATCGCCACCTACAGAAATCCCGGCTACGACGCTCTCGCCGAGGCAGCCCTAGGCTTTTATGCGCGGCGGGAGGATCTGCGCCGCCCCGGCGTCGCCTTCGGCAACGATTCTGCCCAACCCGCCAAAGTTTCCACCGATATCAGCTTGGTGGCGATCGATCGTTCCGACCCCGAGGCCCATGGCCTGGCGGAACTGATCCTGCGCGGGGTGTCCGCTGGGCTGGATCGATACCTCAAGGAGCGTCCGCTCCTCCTGGAGGTGTGCCCGGAGCGCTCCCTGTTCGTGAACCCGATCTTCAACCTGCAGCGCTACGCCCCAGGCGAGGGCTTTCGCAGCTGGCACTGCGACTGGACCACCAGCGAGGAGGCCACTGAACCGATCCGGCGTGTGCTGGCCTGGATCCTGTACCTCAACACCCTCCCCGATGGCGGCACCGAGTTCCACTGGCAGGACCACCATGAGGAGGCGGAGCGGGGCAAACTGCTGATCTTTCCGGCCAGCCCTTCGCACACGCACCGGGGCCGCGTCAGTCAGGAGCACACCAAGACGATTGCCACCGGCTGGATCAACGCCGGCACGCTTGAGGCTTACATCGCCCGCCTCGCCGCCCCTTGAAGCCCATTGGATGTTTCAAAGTACGATCACAACGATTCACTGCTGAGAACACTTCAATTTGTAGATTGAAGTCTTGATCATTCCAGGCCTGCATCCTTGTTCGAGTCACGAAGAACTCACGTCAGGGCCAGGATTCGGCTCATGAACACCATGGTCAATCCTTCGATGACCACAACCGCGATCTGCAGGTTTCTGCCGTTGCCGTCTGCGCATCTGATTGCTCCTTAAGAGTCTGCGGAAAAACCGACTAAGCAGCCGCATTTTCTCAACTCCGAGCTGATTTCTCTGTGATTTCGTCAGATGGGGTCGTTTCAAGCGCTCAGACAGCCCGATTTCGCCGCATTTGGGCTGTTTTGGCGGCCCGACTGCCGCCGCTTGAGCACACCTTTGGGCAACTGGCGGCTCATGCTCCTGCCATGGTGGGCCTGAGCAAGTTGCCCAGTCGGATCAGGTTGTAGGCGATCACGTGCAGCCCAAACACGGCGCTCACGTTTTCCTGGCCGCGCAGCTTGAACTGGCGCAGCCCGCCGAACGCCTTGATCCAACCGAATACCTTTTCGATCCCTCGGCGGGCGTTGATCGACTTGTCGTAGCCCACGTGACGGGTGGTCCGTCCATCAATTGCTGAACCGCCGCTGCGGGCGGTGTTCTGCGCCACGTGGGGCGTCACGCCCAGCCGCCGCATCTCGGCCACGAACCCTTTCGTGTCGTAGTTCTTGTCGGCGCCGATGGTCTTCTGGTGAGCACCGGCGCAGTCTGCTGCCATCTCCTGG
>NZ_NQKW01000042.1 GCF_002252625.1 Synechococcus sp. 1G10
GGCCATCAGGCAGCTGCAGCCTGAGGAATACTCAGAGGTGAACCTGGATCCCCCACTTTGTTGCCCTGGGGCTGGTTTTCACTTTCTCAGGAGGCCCTACTTGGGCTTGAATGATAGAGTGTCGCAACTCGTAATATCGACTGGATTATGCATGTGTGGTGGTATGCCGAACGCTCAAGATCAGAAGCGGGCAGAGGCTTCGGCATTGGCAGCTCCCCCTGCACCCGTCTTCTGCATCTTGATGTTCGACGGGCACTCCATGGCATTACACCTATAAGGTTAGTTCAAAGAACTCAATCTCATCTTCAAAGAGCCTATGGAAGCAAACGGCGTTCCCATCCTGAGATACTACTATCCCTATTGAACCTGACAACGAGGAAATAGCACTAGCCATGGAGTTATGACGATTACCTCTTGAGCCGAGAAATCTCGCCAACTCTACGGGAAAGGCCGTCATATCACTACGGCTATTAAGCTTCGCATTAAATGCTTCCAAGCCAAAAAGTGTGTTAAGTACAACTGCTCCATCAGCGTTGGCAAGGTTCGCTATCCTCTGACATTGCTTTGTGAGATCAATATACGAGTTTGTGAGCTGAGGATAGACAATCTGTTTCACCCAAAAAGGGAAGTCGTCCGGGGTGGTTGGGAGCACACCATTGGGATAGATCCACTTTCCTTGTAATGCCAGAGTGTAGATCGAGTTAAGAGCAAGGACTCTATGAATTGCCTCACTCAGCTCAAACCTAATTTCTGAATACAAGCGCTTATCCCGAAAGAGACTATCCTGTTGCAACGGCGATGGAAGGAGCATGAAAGCACCACCATGATCAGCCCTTTGAATTTCTCTGACAATTACATGAACGACTCCACTAAGCAATTCCGGGCAATAGTCCTTAGTTATATTAATGTAGTCACTCTTGTGCAACTCCCACAACTCGGCATCAACCTCTGGATTACCATAGAGGCCATAAGCCAAGACCTGAACTTGTTTACTCGGGGTTGAAACCTTGTCAACAAATGCCAAGGCTATATCTTCCCATAGCTTATTGGCTTGACTGCGGTTTGAATGTTTTAGCGTGCCTTTGTCATAAATAATCTTCACATCGCCAATCTCAAGACAAATCACTCCTGGTCCATTTGCTGACACGACAATAGGCCGAGGATACATAAAAGAAGGGAGAAGCTCAGCCTGAGGCCGAGCAGCAGTACCCACAATCATCAAAGTGTTACCGTACTTGACGCCTCCTTCTACAATAAAGCAGTCATCGTCTCCAGAAAGAGCAGGGCTTATAGACTGAAGATACCTCGCCTCCAAAGGTATGGGGGGATCAAATCTATGCAAATGAGTCGTTTTTACAACTTCATCTTCTATCGCTATCGCAAATCTGAGTTGACGTCCTTCATTCAGATGCAAGCTTGAGATAAATGAAATGATAAGAACGTCTTTCAACATCTCTCGCCTTCCTGAATAGGACGCATCGTTTAGCAATGCGACAACACTTTCATCATTTAGTATTGAGGCCGGACTTAGCTCCTCCATAATGTGAGTCAGAAATCCTTATCAGCTTAGAGGTGTGGATAGACACTAGCCAGCCCGTGTGATCCGCCGAACGCTGGCCATCACCTGGCCGCAGTGAGTAGGGGGGCCCGCAAGAAATATTTGGAGGCGGCTCAGGTGAATGGCATTGTT
Source organism: Synechococcus sp. 1G10 (assembly GCF_002252625.1). GTDB lineage: Bacteria > Cyanobacteriota > Cyanobacteriia > PCC-6307 > Cyanobiaceae > Regnicoccus_A. Next base: position 1,691 of record NZ_NQKW01000042.1, read on the forward strand.
AGTCTGTCTCAGGTCTCTCCTCGGGACCATCTTTCACTACGCCTTCCGACTCCCTGAGTAACTCAAAACATTCACTTCTCAGCTTCGGGACATCATTGAGAGCGGTTTCATATACAGTCTCGTAATCAACTGAAGCATAGTTGTGAGTGAGTATGTTGCGAAACCCAATTGCCTTCCGGCCGTCTGATAAGCGCTTGAACCGATCAGGCCAGAATTTAGCCAGCATCGAGGCTGCTTCGCCAATTAAAATGAACTCGCGTTCTACTGCAGAGCGCTTTTCGCGCGTCGCGACATACGTCTCTATAGAGATGTCAACAAGAATTGAAGAAATTGAATTGCAGGCATCGATGATGTCGCAGAGGTAGGCAGATATATCACGCGCCATAGATCTTCCTCTTGGTCCTCTCAATCTCACGAGCGATTATCGCATTGCGAACAGCCCCACTCATGACGAGATCTACTTTGGTGCCGAGTACGCTTTGTAACTCGTCAAGCATCTCGAAGTAAGCATGGAACTTTGCGTGACCACCAATGGGGGCAAATTCGACGAGAAGATCCACATCGCTATGGCCTGGTCGAAAGTCATCCCTAATTGCTGATCCAAAGACAAACAGCCGCTGAACGCTGTACTTGCGGCACAGCTCGGCGATGGCTTCTTTGTTATTCTCGAGTAGACTCGTCATGATTCACCTCTTCAGGCATTCTAGCTCGCACAACTGGTTTGAGATATTCCGAGCATACTGAGCTCGGCGCGTGGGGTCAGACTAACGCTGCCCCTGAGTGGCAGGCAAGAAGCAAAGGCTATCGAAGCAGGCTCGACGGAGGCCTGTCCACTCCAGGGGCTTGTTCGAAGGTGTCGCCTCCTAACAGGTAGCGCGGGCTGGCCTCCACCTCTCCATTAAAACTCCTGTCATCTCGGCCGTAAGGAATTTCTTGAGAACTTGAGGGACTGCATGAGAGACAACTCATGGAGAATCGATGGGCAAGAGGTAGGCACGGGTGAAAGGGAACGAAAAACGGCAGCGGATCTTGCTTTCACGCTGATTCAGTTCATCCGCACCTCTAACTTTTTGATCGTGCCATCGAAGCGGAAGGGCCGGCGCTCGAAATAGTCGAGGGATACTGTCGAGCCTAGATCAACGCCCACATCAAACGTTTCGCTGGCGGAGAAGGCAGCGGGCACGGTGCGCTTCACCGTGGTGCGCGCCACCTCTTGGCCATCCACCTTCAGCACCACTTCGGCTGGCGACAGCGGCTGGGCCGTGGCCAGGGTTGTGGTGGCCTCAATGCGATGTCTACCGGCGGGGATCGTGCGTTGCGAGCGGGCGATGGTGCGCTCGATGATCATCATGTTGTACTCATAGACGAGCTGGCCCTTGTCCATGTAGAGGCTGAGGCCGCCGCCCGATCCCCCCAGGGCGTACAACACACCGGAGGCCTTCTCTCCGAGCTCCGCCTCAATGTTGACGGTATTGCTTTCGCGGCCGAGCCCGGGGGCCGTGAACTCCGGCATGCGCGTGGTGGTGGCATCGAACTGCCAGCTCCTGTAGGGCGACCTGATGCGATCTTCAGGGTGCAGCCGCAGCCAGATGCCTGCACCCAGCGGATAGACCTTGTTGGCCACGGCCTGCTGATCGAATCTCTTCTGTAGCTGGGCCAGCGTCTTAGGTTCGCGGGCGGCGAGATCCTCCGCTTCGGAGAAGTCTTTGTTGAGGTTGTAGAGCTCCCACTTGTCTTTGGCCGAATCCCAGGCCGCCAGGCCGGGCGCGCCAGGCAGCCAGGGAACCAGGGGGCCGAAGGTGGCGGCCAGCCAACCGTCCTGGAAGATGGCGCGACTGCCGTTGTTGTCGAAGTACTGAACCTTCTTGCGCGTTGGCGCTTTGGCGTTGGCGAAGGTGTACGCCAGGCTCACGCCATCGATCGGATCCTGCCTGAATCCGTCCACCATGGAGGGCGGCTTGATGCCGAGGATCTCGTAAATCGTCGGCGCGATGTCGTTGACGTGGTGGAACTGGGTCCGGGGGGTCTGATCGGGTTTGATCCCTTTGGGCCAGGAGATCACCATGGGATTGCGGGTGCCGCCGAAATGGGAGGCGATCAACTTCGTGTACTGGAACGGCGTATTGCCGGCCCAGGCCCATCCAGCGTGGTACATGCTGTCGGTCTTGGGACCCCCCAGCACGTCAAGGCCGCCCATCGTCTCCAGGGCTGCCAGCTGCTGCTCGACGGTATTGGGGATACCGTTCTGGGCCAGCAACTCGCTGATCGTGCCGCTCTGCCCTTCGGCGCTGGCACCGTTATCGCCGAAGATGTAGATCACGATCGTGTTGTCCCGCACCCCTAGGCGCTCCAGCTCATCGATCACCTTCCCCACCTGGGCATCCACGTGCTCAACGAAGCCGGCATAGATCTCCATCAGCCGTAGTTGGAACGGGCGCTGGGCCGCCGGAATGCTGTCCCAGGAGGGCATGGACGCGGTCCGGGGAGTGAGCTTGGTGTCAGCGGGAATCCAGCCGAGTTGCTTTTGGCGCGCGAACACCCGCTCGCGGTAGGCATCCCAGCCGGTATCGAACTTGCCTTTGTACTTCTCTGACCACTCCTTGCCGACCTGGTGGGGTCCATGGGCCGCCCCGGGCGCCCAGTACAGGAAGAAGGGCTTGTCGGGTGAGAAGGCACGGTGCTTGCGCAGCCAGTCGATGCTGCGTTGGGCCATGTCCTCACTCAGGTGGTAAGTCTTGTCGTGGGGTGGCTCCACCACGGTGGTGTTCTCCACCAGGCGGGGCTCCCATTGGGAGGTTTCACCAGCGAGGAAGCCGTAGAAGTAATCAAAGCCGTGGCCCGTCGGCCAGCGATCAAACGGCCCCATGGCGGTGGTCTGGTCGGCCGGCGTGTTGTGCCACTTGCCGAAGGCCGCCGTCTTGTATCCGTAGTGATGGAGCACTTCGGCCATGGTGGCCGAGGTCTTCGGGATCACGCCGGTGTAGCCGTCCCAGTCAACGGCCCGTTCGGCGATCGTGCCGTTGCCAACCCGCTGATGATTGCGGCCCGTGAGCAACGCCGCCCGGGTGGGGGAGCAGATCGACGTGGTGTGGAAGGTGTTGTAGCTCAGGCCCTGGCTTGCCAGCTTGCTGAGGGTGGGCGTGTTGATCTCGCCGCCGAAAGTAGAGGCCTGGCCGAAACCGACGTCGTCCAGCAGGACGATCAGCACGTTCGGTGCATCAGCTTTCAGGTGCTGCGGCTGGGCGCGGCGCCGGTGTACCGAGTCCTGCAGCCTGGGCTTGGCGATGCTGGCGCTGGGCACTGGCGGGAAGGGCAACACCGAGCCGTCTGAGGGAGTGGCGGCTGGGGTCGCTTCCTTGCTGGGACGGGCCCAGGCCCCAGAGATCACGCCACTGCTGATCAGAAGGCACAGCACCACCGCCAAGCTTCTCAATGGATGCTTCATGGCTTGGGGAGCACCGGTTTCTGTTGCGGCAGACCGCCGTCGTCGATGTCGAAGTCAGGGTCGAGGATCGTCTTGCCCTGGGCGCCAAGGTAGTTGGGCTGGGCCTTCAGCCACTCGCTCATCTTCTGCTGCTTGGCATAGGCAAGCAGGCGGGCTTCGAGATCGCGCACCACCTCGGGGTTCTGCTCGGCCACGTTGCTTTTCTCGCCCGGGTCGGCCTGGAGGTCGAACAGCTCGGTCTTGCCGGGCAGCAGGGCGATCTTCACCAGCTTCCACTGGCCCTTGATGATCGCGCCGCGGAAGGCTTCGACATTGATCAGGATGTCGTCGTGGGGCGAGGGCTTGCCTTCGGAGAGCATCGGCAGGATGTTCTTGCCATCGAAGGGCTTGCTGGCAGGATTCGGCACCGCGCCGGCCAGGGCCAGGGCGGTGGGCATGACATCCACCATGTGCAGCGGCTCACTGATCACGGATGGCTTCAAGGTGCCCGGCCAGTTGAAGATGGTGGGGACGCGCACGCCACCTTCATAGAGGCTGCCTTTGCCGCCCCGAAGGTTGCCGTTGTTTGCCGGCAGGGAGCTCTGGACCACGCCGCTTTCGGTGCGCTCTTCGGGGGAATGGGCCCCGCTGGCCACCACGGCGCTGCGGGGGCCACCGTTGTCGCTGGAGAAGATGATCAGGGTGTTCTCGCGCAGGCCCCGCTTGTCGAGGGCGGCGACGATGCGTCCAACCTGGTCGTCCACCGAGGTGACCATGGCGGCATAGGTGCGGCGGGTCGGGTCCTTGATGCTGGCGGCGTAGCGCTCGATGTCGGCCTTCTGGGCCTGATAGGGGGCATGGGGCGCCAGGGAGGCGAAGTAGAGGAAGAACGGCTTGGTCTTGTCCTGCCTCTCGATCTGTTTCACCGCCTCGTCGCCGATCAGCGGCAGGTAGTACGTCTTTTCCTGAAGGAACTTGCCGCCGCGCTGCCAGTCGACAATGCCGCCGCGCATCTTGGTGAAGTAGTCAACCTCGCCGACGAGGTTGCCGTAGAAGTGATCGAAGCCCCGGTTCTGCGGCCAGTATTTCTTGTCGGCATGGCCCAGGTGCCATTTACCCACCATGGAGGTCTGGTAGCCCGCCTCCCTCAGTGCCTGGGGCAGGGTGCGCTCATCGGTCGGCAGGCCGTAGGTGTGATTGGGGAAGATCACCAGGGTCTGCAGGCCGTAGCGCATCGGATAGCGGCCCGTCATCAGGGCAGCGCGGGATGGCGTACAGACGGGCATGCCGTGGAAGGATTCGAGCCGTACACCCTCACGGGCGAGCTTGTCGATGTTCGGTGTTCGGATGTCGCTGCCCCGGTAGCCGAGATCGGCATTGCCGAGGTCGTCGGCCATGATGAAAATGATGTTCGGCCGCGCCGCCATGCTGGTCGAGAAAGCTGCCGGGCGGTTGGCCTCCAGCGCAAAGGCGGGCACCAGGGCGAACCAGACCAGGCAGGCCAAGCAGGTGAGGCAGGCCAGGGACAGCAGCTTTAGTTTGTGAATGGGCTTCATCCTTGGCGTCCCCCGATTCGACGACGGGCTGTTCACAGCCCAAGCCACTGGGGCGCCAAGGCATGCAAAAACCTAGATTGCTGTTGGCTCGATGGCCACTTAGGGCTTCCTGAAAAAGGGCAGAGCGGCTGCAACGCAATGGATCTGAGCAGTTTTAGAAGGTAGAATGTGCGCAATTCGGCTCGATATCGCCGAAA
>NZ_NQKW01000043.1 GCF_002252625.1 Synechococcus sp. 1G10
CGAGTTCCACGGCTGCCTGTTCATCAAAGCGGCCAGCGAGTACCCCGATCCCCAGGACTTGCCCCGACAGGCGGCGGTGGCCTTCAAGAAGAGCTGCAGCACCCTGCTTGAAGGGCTGTGCCGGGAGCTTCCCGCCGCTGATCCGCAAGCGCTGGCCCGACAGCTGCAACTTCTGATGGAGGGCGTGCTGGTGCTGGCCTTCCTGCAGCGAAATTTCCAGGCGGCGAACGATGCACGACTGGCGGCAGAAACGCTGCTGGTGGCAGAAACCCAGGCGACCGCCGAGGCCGGGTGATCATTGGCGATGTGCACTAAGCCCTCAGCTCGGTATCGAGCTACTCCTTTGCATCGCACTGGACCAGATACATGCGATAGGCGTAGCCGTATGCCCGCGGAGCGGATAGGCCATACCGTCTTCCACCAGCGCCAGGTTGATGTTCACGCCACTGATCACTTCGGCCACGGTGCGGCCATAGCGGTCCACCGTCTGGGGCCTGAGGGTCACGCTGGAGCCCAGCCGCAGGCGGCCCTGCAGGTAGCTGCGGGCCTGGGCGCCATGGGGGGCCTGGGGGGCCTGGGTCATCTCGGGAGCATCAATGCAGGCCAGACGCACGGTGATCCGCTGCTGACGAAACGATCCCTGTGCCACTGAGCTTGACAGCGCCAGCGGGATTCAGCCCTGCGGCTGGGCCGTGGAACGCTTCGCTCCGACCCGCTGAGGCATAAACCCCTATTGCCCTGGCCAGCAGGCCATCCGATCGTTGATGCATCGGTTTCGGAGGCCCTTCGATGGATGACACTCCTCCGGGTCAGGCGTCAGGAGTGCGCTGACGGTCCGGTCCCTGCTCCAACAATCTCGACGGATCACTGACTTCCCCGGCGTGTGACATCGTCGCCGTCCACTGCACCGTTCACGGCCCAGCCTCAGGTGCGCAGGACCAAACGGGAGGTCCCACTTGTCAACTGGCCCCAGGTGCCAGCGTCAGCAGCTCCGCCCCCACAACCAAACTGCTTCAGAGCCCGGTGGCCTCGTCACCGGGCTTTGAAGCAGTCCCCTTGACCCATGGACAACCTGAGCGATGTCCACCAGTCCCTGGTCGAGGACTACCGGGAGTCGATGGAGATCGCCGCCGGCAAGCTGCTGGCCCAACCAGGTGGTGCCGTCAGCATCGGGCCGAGACCGGAATGACGTCTAACGTTGAAGCCTCAGCCCATGAGGTTGGCGTAAGCCGCTGCCGTCATGACCCCAGCCGATCAAGCCAGCCAAAACCTCGAAGCTCCCTTCTCCGTCCGCCGCCGGCAACGTGGGGGGAAAATCGTCATGCAGGTGAGCAGTTCGGTGAGCGCCATGGAGGCTCTGCGGGCACGGATTCGGGCCCAGAGCAAAACCGTGGCCGAGCACATCGCGGCTGATCCGGACGCCAACTCTTTCATCGGCGACTGGGCCACACCTGAACTCCTCGACCGCTGAGCGCAAGCGTGGAGCTGAAGGCAGGGCAAATCGTCACGGTCGACTGGCGCAAAGATCCAGATGACCCCGATCAAGACCCTCACCCCCCGGAGCCCAACAAGCTCAGACCGGCTGTGGTCGTGCAGGATTGCGAACTGTTTGACCTTGCTTATCCCACAGTCTTGGTGGTGCCGATGACGAGCGACCCCGAACTGGCCATTCCTGACCTGACTGTGGTGCTGCAACCCAGCGAGACCAACGGCTGCAAGAAGGTGAGCTATCTGCTCCCTCAGAATCTCACCTGTGTGGCCAAGACACGCTTCACAACAGCCACTGACTCCTGCGTCACCCCCGCCGAGCTGCAGCAACTGCGCCAGCTGGTGGTGCTGGCCATCGGAGGACTCACCTGAAGGATGAGGCGGCCATCGCCAGTTTCAGCAGATCACTCCTCCTCGTCGGCCGCACCAGTAGGAATCAAGCGGATCTGCTTGCGACCCAGCTTGATCTCGAACTCATCGCCGGGCTGCAGATCCGGAAAAGCGGTGTAGGCCTTTCCGATCAGCAGATTGCCGTTGCCCTAAACCGTGGCCACGTAGCTCAGCTTGCGGCCGCCCTTGCCCACCGCGGCCGTGGCTGAGCCCAAGCTGACGCCTTTGGCCTCCAGCAGCGCCTCGTAAAAGGCGGTGAAGTTGAGGCGCTCACTGCCGTCTTTCTTGGTGCTGACATAGCCAGAAGCCTTGACGAGCTCAGAACTTGCTCACATCACCAAGTTCTTTCACCTTGCTCAGCAGATCAGCACAAGTGAGGGGCATGGGTCGTGTTGTTGTTGTAACCCAAGCATACAGGCTGGTTCGTTGAGTAGCAGCCCCCAATTGTGGTCATCGACAGTAAGGCTTTATGTCGTGGTCGTTCAGCGCAGGCTCTCGCATGCCTCGCCATCACCATTTGAGTCCAAATAGGTGTGTCCCTGAAGCAACAGTGCCTGAGCTTGCTGATAGGAGCCAATCTCCTTGCAACGATACTTCCGGCCACCAGGAATCGAACCAGTTGCGCTCGCTGATCGCCCCGCCGTTCGTCTGCGGCGGAAGTCCCAGGGGCGGGTGATGCCGCCAGGAACCTGTCGGATCGCTGTCAGGATGTCGCCCAAGGCATCACGGTCCCTTGGCTCGATCAAAGGGGAATGGCGTCCCGCTCGGCAGAACCCAGAGCGGCTGGCTTGAGATTGCGTCGGCGAATCAGATCCACGCGGCAGTGCAACGTGTCTTCCAGAGCCAGCTTCAGGGCGATGCGCTCCAGCAGACCCGTGCGGGGGGGCAGATCCACCAGGAGATCCAGGTCACTGTCGGCTCCAGCCTGATCACGGGCCACCGAGCCAAACGCCGCCACATTGCTGGCGCCGTGCGCAGTCGCGATCTCCCTGATCCTTGGAGCCTGAGCCAGCAGGTCGTCGAGGCGCATGGCAGACCAGAAGCTAAACCAGAGCCAGCCTAAGAGAAGCGGCTCAGCTCGGCTTGCCTCCTCGTGGCCTTGTAAGGGCCGAACTCAGTTCCAATGAAAAGGGCGGCCCGTGTCTGGCTCCCTACTGCTTCTCTTCGAGAAGGCTGCGCCTACGCAGAAGCCAAGGGCTAGGGCCGGCTTCAGGGCTAGTGCTCGCGCCGCCCTGGTCGAGGCCTCTGATTCATTAATGCTGCATGGATGTGGCGAGTTTGCGCGCTGTGAAGAGCACACTGGGACGGCCCTTGGTGCCACGTAAAATGATCGAATCATGGAATCAGAGCCAGGGGAAGGGACCAACCATGCAGACGATCGAAGTTACGGTGAAGGAGGCGATGATCAAAGCGCTTAACCGCATCCTGGAGCTAGAGCTGGCAGGAGTAGTTAAATACACCCATTACGCGCTGATGGTGTACGGCTACAACCGCATCCCGATCGTGGCCTGGCTCAAGAGCAATGCCGAGGAGGGGCTGGTTCATGCCCATAAGGCCGGCGAGATGGTGACGCTGCTGGGAGGGCATCCCTCACTTCAGATCGGTTCACTGTTGGAGACCCAGAAGCACGACATTGGCGACATCCTGAGAGAAAGCATGGAGCACGAGAAATCAACACTCAATGCCTATTACGAGCTGCTCTCCATTGCCGAATCACATTCTGTTCTGATGGAGGAGTATGCAAGGGAGATGATCGTGCTGGAGGAGCTGCATCTAGACGAGGTGGACAAAATGTTGCGCCGACCGGGCGATCTCGAGTCATTCCACGGCTGATCGCACCCCCAGTTCTTCCTTTTCTGATGAGGCTGCCCGAGAAGATATTCATCGGGATTGATTTATACTCCTTTCTACGCACTACGTAGAAAGGCGCCCCGAGTCGGGCGCCCTACTGCTGCGCAGAAGCCAAGGGCTAGGGCCGGTTGTAGGGCACTGGTTGGTGCCGCCCTGGTCGAGGCCTCTGATTCATTGCCGGAGCCGTTTGGCCGTCCTGCCCGCCACCCCACCAACGGCCCCAGAGCGGAGGGCGGCGGCGGCAGCCCTGCGGTGTCTGCTCAGCCCCAGGGAACGTCGAGGGACTCCACCAGCAACACGCCCTGGGGGTGCCATGGATCCTGTACAGGCCGTGGCTCTGGTGCCTGGTGGTCTGCTCCGTGTCGATGCGCTCGTTCCGCACCTGCTCGGCACTGGCGAGCGCCTGCACCCAAGCCCGGAACATTAAGGACGTGGGGCAACCAACTCCGCTCAGCCATCACAGATGGTGAATGGCGGTATAAATGACGGTGTAAGCAGAACTACACATCGTCCAAAGCCGTTCCATAGCAGTCGATTCCGTCCGCAATACAGGGACACCCTCTCCGTTTCTCGGTCAAAACGGGACTTCCCGGCAGGTCTCCTTGCGTCCCACGACTTCCTGTGATCCAAGCTGGGATCAGGGCTTCAGATTTTTTTGGCGTTCCTGCACGTCCTCGTGAAACCCAGGCAAGCAAAAAATTGTGGTGGCTCTAACCGACAGGGAAGTAAGCGCTGCCACTGCTTTCTCGGCGATACCGGGTCTCAGACGGCTCTGGAGTGCTCCTCGTGATCGCCCCGGTTGAGCGGATCGCTCAGCGCTTTGACTTGCCTCACCAGGGCCTGGCGCATCAGTACCTCAACCACTCCCGCTGCCTGGCCGAGCACCGCGCTTACCTGCAGCAGCCGATGGACACGGCAGGTGATCAGCCCTAGGGTTTGGACTAATGCAACGTAAGTCCGCCTGGGGCGGGCTGCCCGCCATGGCTGCCACCCCCTACCGCGTCACGCCGGCCCAGATCGGTAACTCCTCTGGCCTGCGGTTGCCTGTCGCCTTCTACCGCGATCATCCTCAGTTCGCTGGCGCCGCAGGCCAGGTGGAGGTGCTCAGTGACAACACCCTGCTGCTCCGCCTTGAGCCCGTTCAGCCGTTGGAGGCCGATGCGGAAGAAGAAAGCCTGATGCTGGGGCTCTTCCTTGACTTCCTCAGCCGTCAGGCCCTCACGGCAGATAGCGGCCCGCTGCTCTACACCGAGGCGATGGCCGCCGACGACGACGAACTGCTCGTTGGGGTCGTGGTCGATGTGGTGGATGCAGCTGCGGAATGAGCCCAGCGCTGGTGCGTCATGGCTGGCAGATTGCCTTCCAGCCGCGCCTGTTTGCACGCCAGTACGCCGAGCTCAAGGCTGAGGCCAGGCGCCTCAAGCAGCACTCGATCACCAGGCCTTTGTGCAGCATCCCCAGGTGAAGCTGCTGGCGGCGGTGATGGAGGGAATCAAGGAGCGAATCGCTGCTGATCCCTATGCCAGCCGCTTTGCACTCAGTGGACTGCTGTGGCGCTACGGGCGTCTCAAGGGCCTGGGCCTGCCTGATCGCTGCCGCCTGTTCTTCCGGCCTTTTGAGGCAGACGGCCAGCGCCTGCTGCTGATTCTCTGGCTGGGCTTCCCCCGCAAGGAGGGAGACCGCAACGACTGCTATGCCGTTTTCTCTCAGATGGTGAGTCGAGGCGATCTTCCCCAGGACTGGGAGAGCATTCAGCGCGAGCTCGACGCTGGCTGAGCTTGCAAGTGAGGACATGCACCAGTCCTCCTCCACCGGCCTCCAGTCGCTGGCCCCTGCCACCACGCTTGCTTCGCTCAACGCCCCGATCCGCAGGAAGAGACCGAGACAGAGTGAACTGCCGACGGCCCCTCTGCCGCGGCTGGCGTTGCAGCCCTACGCCAAAGCACGCCTCTGTCCCTTCTGCCAGTTGAGCAGCGCCATGGTGCTTGTCGGCCATCAAGCCGGTCCTGGCATGTGTACGGTTAACGCAATCGTGCTGCCACGACATGAAGCGCATTATCCAGACGCATATCATTTTAATCCTCTGTGTTGGCACGGCGGATGGTGCCTCCCCCCAGGAGGCACCCCAGCTGGAGAATGGCAGCCCTTACCCTGTGGAAAGAAAGAAGATCATTGCCAATGGATGGGTGAAGGTTGCAGAGCCCGGGAGTTCTTGCAACAGATTTGACGAGCCCTATCGTTCTTCCTGCATTTCATTCCCAGAGCTTAGCCATTGCGGCGACGATGACAATTGCTCATTTTTCTGGCGTGACAAAGACGGGTATTACCTGGAGATCTACACCTATGACAAGGACCTTGGGGTGTCCGGGTATGCGTACCCTGCTGTATACAAGGGCAGCACTAGAAGCGTCGAAAGGTGACCCGCTCGAAAGCAATGAGTTAGGGAGGATCTAGGGATCATCTGAAAACCCGCTAAAATCAGTCCAGATCTAAGATTGAGACTGGAACGGATGGCGGCCCCTCTCTAGCTGGGCTTTACGGACTACGAGCAGATCTTTGCCAAAAAGAGGACGCGTCGTCAGCGCTTCTTGGATGAGATGGAGGCCACGGTTCCCTGGGAGGC
>NZ_NQKW01000044.1 GCF_002252625.1 Synechococcus sp. 1G10
GCTACGCACAAAAAAAGCCACCCTGAGGTGGCTTTTCAGTACATCTAGCCTCAGCAGCGCTGAGGTTAGATGTAGAGCGATTAGATTGTTTTATCCTGGCATTGAGCTATTTTTGCAGGAAGCTACCCTCCAACTATCGTCGCCGCTACTGCGTTTCACAACCGAGTTCGAGATGGATCGGAGTGGGGCCACAGTGCCATGAACACCAGGAAAGAATCTGTTCGCTCTCAGGTGATCCCTGAGAACTACATAGGTAATGGATCAAGCTCTCACCTGATCGGTCTGTAAACTCTGCAGCTCATGCTCGTCTTGAGTAGGGCCAAGTGTTGGTCAAGCCCTCGGTCTATTAGTACTCCTCCGCTTCACACATTGCTGCGCTTCCACGTAGAGCCTATCAACGGGTGTTCTTCCCGTGACCTTACTGGCTTAAGCCATGAGAACACTCATCTTGAGGTGGGCTTCCCACTTAGATGCTTTCAGCGGTTATCCTCTCCGCACATGGCTACCCAGCGTTTACCGTTGGCACGATAACTGGTACACCAGAGGTGCGTTCCTCCCGGTCCTCTCGTACTAGGGAGAACTCCTCTCAATGTTCTTACGCATGCACCGGATATGGACCGAACTGTCTCACGACGTTCTGAACCCAGCTCGCGTACCGCTTTAATGGGCGAACAGCCCAACCCTTGGGACCGACTTCAGCCCCAGGTTGCGATGAGCCGACATCGAGGTGCCAAACCTCCCCGTCGATGTGAACTCTTGGGGGAGATCAGCCTGTTATCCCTAGAGTAACTTTTATCCGTTGAGCGACGGCCCTTCCACTCAGAACCGTCGGATCACTAAAGCCGACTTTCGTCCCTGTTCGACTTGTTGGTCTCACAGTCAAGCTTGCTTCTGCTTTTACACTCGTCGGCTGATTTCCAACCAGCCTGAGCAAACCTTTGCGCGCCTCCGTTACCTTTTAGGAGGCGACCGCCCCAGTCAAACTGCCCACCTGATACTGTCCCCTCCCCGGATAACGGGTGAAGGTTAGAACCCTAGCTCTGAAAGAGTGGTATCTCACCATTGGCTCACATCGACCCGCAAGCCGATGATCAAAGCCTCCCACCTATCCTGCGCATTCAGAGCCCGGGCACAATACCAAGCTACAGTAAAGCTTCATAGGGTCTTTCTGTCCGGGTGCACGTAGTCCGCATCTTCACAGACAATTCTATTTCGCCGAGCCTCTCTCCGAGACAGCGCCCAGATCGTTACGCCTTTCGTGCGGGTCGGAACTTACCCGACAAGGAATTTCGCTACCTTAGGACCGTTATAGTTACGGCCGCCGTTCACCGGGGCTTCAGTCGCCAGCTTCGCTTGCGCTGACCAGCTTCCTTAACCTTCCGGCACTGGGCAGGCGTCAGCCCCCATACATCGTCTTGCGACTTAGCGGAGACCTGTGTTTTTGGTAAACAGTCGCCTGGGCCTCTTCACTGCGACCACCTTGCGGTGGCACCCCTTCTCCCGAAGTTACGGGGCCATTTTGCCGAGTTCCTTAGAGAGAGTTATCTCGCGCCCCTCGGTATTCTCTACCACCCCACCTGTGTCGGTTTCGGGTACAGGCCATCATGCCTTAACGGGTATAGGGCTTTTCTTGGAAGCTTGACATCACCCACTTCGCTGCCGTAGCAGCTCGTACTCACGCCTCAGCTCAGGGTGTTTTCACCACCCCTCAACACCTCGAACGCTTGAACCAGTAACCAACATCTGGCTGGGCTAGCCTTCTCCGTCCCCCTTCCCAAAACATGACAGGTACAGGAATGTTGACCTGTTGTCCATCGACTACGCCTTTCGGCCTCGCCTTAGGTCCTGACTAACCCTCCGCGGACGAGCCTGCCGGAGGAACCCTTAGGGTTTCGGGGCATGGGATTCTCACCCATGTTTTCGCTACTCAAGCCGACATTCTCACTTCCATGCAGTCCACGCCCGCTTACGCTAACGCTTCGCCCCACATGGAACGCTCCCCTACCATTTGAATGTTCCTAAGAACAATTAAATCCGCAGCTTCGGTACAATGCTTAGCCCCGTTCATTTTCGGCGCAGGATCGCTCGACCAGTGAGCTATTACGCACTCCTTTGAGGATGGCTGCTTCTAGGCAAACCTCCTGGTTGTCTGGGCAATCCCACCTCCTTTATCACTCAGCATTGATTTGGGGACCTTAGCTGGCGGTCTGGGCTGTTTCCCTTTCGACCATGGAGCTTATCCCCCACAGTCTGACTGCCTAGTTTCACACAGGGTATTCAGAGTTCGTATCGATTTGGTACCGCTCTCGCAGCCCGCACCGAAACGGTGGCTTTACCCCCCTGCTATAGCACTAGACGCTACGCCTCAACGTATTTCGGGGAGAACCAGCTAGCTCCGGGTTCGATTGGCATTTCACCCCTAACCACAGCTCATCCGCTGATTTTTCAACATCAGTCGGTTCGGACCTCCACTTGGTATCACCCAAGCTTCATCCTGGCCATGGTTAGATCACCCGGGTTCGGGTCTATAAACACTGACGATCGCCCTATTCAGACTCGCTTTCGCTATGGCTCCACCATTCCCGGTTTAACCTGCCAGTGCCTATAAGTCGCCGGCTCATTCTTCAACAGGCACACGGTCACCCGATCAGTCGGGCTCCCATTGCTTGTAAGCTCACGGTTTCATGTTCTATTTCACTCCCCTCCCGGGGTTCTTTTCACCTTTCCCTCGCGGTACTGTTGCGCTATCGGTCACACAGGAGTACTTAGCCTTACGAGGTGGTCCTCGCAGATTCATACGGAATTTCACGTGCTCCGTACTACTCGGGATACAGCTAGGCCAGATTCGTTTTCGTGTACGGGGCTTTCACCCTCTATGGCGCGCCTTTCAAACGCTTCCACTAACGTCACTGGTCCACGTTGCTGTCCCACAACCCCGATGGTCGAAACCATCGGTTTAGGCTCTTCCCCGTTCGCTCGCCGCTACTTAGGGAGTCGTTTTTACTTTCCTTTCCTCCAGCTACTAAGATGTTTCAGTTCGCTGGGTTGGCTCGTGCCAGCCTATGGATTCAGCTGGCCGTTCTAGGGGTTGCCCCATTCGGAAATTCCCGGATCAAAGCGTGTTTCCAGCTCCCCGAGACTTATCGCAGGTAACTACGTCCTTCATCGCCTCTGTGTGCCAAGGTATCCACCGTGAGCCCTTTGTAGCTTGACCAATTTATCTCCACATCACCTTACTGCGGTTGTACGCAGATTCTCTTGCATTCACTCACCGCAGCTGACTTGTTGGATTGCTCCAACTTATCCTCTGCTGCTTATGAAAACAAGATCAAACCCGATTCTTTCGGCAAGAACCAGGAGCAATGTGGAGTCTCGGCTCCTACTCTAGAATCGCTCCAACATCAAGCTTTCATTCCAATGGCCTAAGCCCTTAGAATCATTGGCTGCTGTTGAAGCATCCATGAGATGCTTTATTTACAGACTTACCTATGCAGTTGTCAAGGTTCTACTGAACACAACAAAGATCAACCTCACGGTTGATCCTGCTGGAGTCCAGCGTCTTTTCAATCACGGCTACCACCTCAATCTGTTAAACAGATCTGGGCAACCTATGAGATGAAAGGAAGCTAGAGTCCTCTCTCAGTACAAATATCTATAATCACCACCACAAGCTCTCTCCCGTTGCTTTCGCGATCCGGGTGGGTTGGTCAGTGGAGGTTAGCGGACTCGAACCGCTGACATCCTGCTTGCAAAGCAGGCGCTCTACCAACTGAGCTAAACCCCCAAACACGAATGGGCCATCCTGGACTTGAACCAGGGACCTCACCCTTATCAGGGGTGCGCTCTAACCACCTGAGCTAATGGCCCAGGGATACCCTTGTGGGGTGACCTAGACAAAGTTTAGGAACTGAAAAGACATCCACAACAGCTCATCCGCATCCCCATTACTGGCAATACTTTTGGCTTCGCTTCTGTCGGTTGAGGTACCGATTAACCATCGAGATGACAGGATCATGGCCTAGCAATAATTTAGCCAGACATCACGATCAGTTATTGTCTCCCTGTTAGGAGGTGATCCAGCCGCACCTTCCGGTACGGCTACCTTGTTACGACTTCACCCCAGTCATCAGCCCCACCTTCGGCGTCCTCCTCCCTTGCGGGTTGGAGTAACGACTTCGGGCATGGCCAACTTCCATGGTGTGACGGGCGGTGTGTACAAGGCCCGGGAACGTATTCACCGCAGTATGCTGACCTGCGATTACTAGCGATTCCTCCTTCACGTAGGCGAGTTGCAGCCTACGATCTGAACTGAGCCACGGTTTATGGGATTTGCTAGCTCTCGCGAGTTTGCTGCCCTTTGTCCGTAGCATTGTAGTACGTGTGTAGCCCAGGATGTAAGGGGCATGATGACTTGACGTCATCCACACCTTCCTCCGGTTTATCACCGGCGGTCTCTCTAGAGTGCCCAACTAAATGCTGGCAACTAAAGACGTGGGTTGCGCTCGTTGCGGGACTTAACCCAACATCTCACGACACGAGCTGACGACAGCCATGCACCACCTGTCACTGCGTTCCCGAAGGCACTCCCTCGTTTCCAAGGGATTCGCAGGATGTCAAACCCTGGTAAGGTTCTTCGCGTTGCATCGAATTAAACCACATACTCCACCGCTTGTGCGGGCCCCCGTCAATTCCTTTGAGTTTCACACTTGCGTGCGTACTCCCCAGGCGGAACACTTAACGCGTTGGCTACGACACCGGAAGGGTTAATTCTCCCGACACCTAGTGTTCATCGTTTACGGCCAGGACTACAGGGGTATCTAATCCCTTTCGCTCCCCTGGCTTTCGTCCATGAGCGTCAGTTATGGCCCAGCAGAGCGCCTTCGCCACTGGTGTTCTTCCCGATATCTACGCATTTCACCGCTACACCGGGAATTCCCTCTGCCCCTACCACACTCTAGCCTTGTAGTTTCCATTGCTTAAATGGAGTTGAGCTCCACGCTTTAACAACAGACTTTCAAGGCCGCCTGCGGACGCTTTACGCCCAATAATTCCGGATAACGCTTGCCACTCCCGTATTACCGCGGCTGCTGGCACGGAATTAGCCGTGGCTTATTCCTCAAGTACCGTCATGTCTTCTTCCTTGAGAAAAGAGGTTTACAGCCCAGAGGCCTTCGTCCCTCACGCGGCGTTGCTCCGTCAGGCTTGCGCCCATTGCGGAAAATTCCCCACTGCTGCCTCCCGTAGGAGTCTGGGCCGTGTCTCAGTCCCAGTGTGGCTGATCATCCTCTCAGACCAGCTACTGATCGAAGCCTTGGTGAGCCATTACCTCACCAACTAGCTAATCAGACGCGAGCTCATCCCCAGGCGAAATTCGTTTCACCTCTCGGCATATGGGGTATTAGCGGCCGTTTCCGGCCGTTATCCCCCTCCTGAGGGCAGATTCTCACGCGTTACTCACCCGTCCGCCACTAACCCGAAGGTTCGTTCGACTTGCATGTGTTAAGCACGCCGCCAGCGTTCATCCTGAGCCAGGATCAAACTCTCCGTTGTAGTCATCATTCCTTTAAATTCAAACCAACTTAACTATCGCTTACGCTAAAATTAAAGTGGTCATCATCGCAAATGATGTCGCCGTTACCCAATAACCTGACTTTCATCAGCCATCAGTTAAGGCCTCCTTCTAGCCAGAAGGGTTCGAGAGTGCATCACACGCTTCTCTAAAATAAATCACAACTGCCTTCATAGACAACCTTTCGCGCTCATTCCTCACCAGAGTCTCCCCTGACAATCGAGTCTCGATCACTCATCCATCCGGCCGTCACAACTTCTCTCAGTTGCTCG
Source organism: Synechococcus sp. 1G10 (assembly GCF_002252625.1). GTDB lineage: Bacteria > Cyanobacteriota > Cyanobacteriia > PCC-6307 > Cyanobiaceae > Regnicoccus_A. The sequence goes on from NZ_NQKW01000044.1 coordinate 5,842, forward strand.
TGTAACGACTTTCCAAATCACTCAGATCCGGTCGCATCGTCTCTCACCTAAACTATCATTGATAAATTTACCCGTGAAAGTAAACCCACCAACATTCAGGCAAAATCCTGATGCTTGTTTCTTTTGACGGGACCTCACACCTCTGCTGCTATCTCGTCAGACTCCCCAGCTCGGTTCAAAAGCCTTGCCTCCCTTGCAGGAGCTCACTACTCTTCCCCTCACCTCGGCTCCCGACGCAGCAAAAGCGTCAGTTCCTAAACTTTTTAGTTGTCCAGGTGCGCTTCCTTCTGCCTTTCGGCTTTCGGTCGCTCGCGGTGGTCTCCCGACCGCTTTTGAAACTTACAACACCGACGGCAGGCTCTCGCCCCCACTTCAGTTGCAAGCCCTGCAGCGCTCGCCTTCCGGCTCACGCGCAGT
>NZ_NQKW01000045.1 GCF_002252625.1 Synechococcus sp. 1G10
AAAGCCACGCTGCCCCATTGATTTGGTATTTTCAACGCATCTATTGTATCTGCATGGCAGCATTCTGGCAAGTCAATCTTATTTTTCGAGGTGCCCTCAAGTAGACGAGGCCAAACAAAATCCAGACCCCAGCCCATAGGAGCCTCCTCATCCAACGGGAACAGAACTTCAAAACAGCTCGAATGCGCACAGAACAGCGGCCCAATTTCTACAAAGTTAGTATGTCTAGACTCTATTCCATGGACTTGGGACACAAAGAAGTGGTCAATGTAGCTACTGTGCGTACGGGCAGGCTGTGATAGAGAATATTGACGCATGGAAACAATTTCTAGAAACCGATCTAGAAAATAATCACATAGATTGACATCGTCATCAATGACTACAACGTACTCGTAATCAGCTAAGTCGACATTAGCGAGAAGTTGATTCACTACTAACGTCTTTTCAATGCGCTGCTGCTGCTGAAGATATGTAAGAGAATAAAGAGCCTGCGGAGGTGGCTTTGAGCCTAGAAGTGCCCACCGACAATCAACGTGCCAATTTCGAGAGCTCAGCAACTTCTGTGTTATGTCCACAGCAAGATTGGGCTTGTCGACAAGATAGACACCTACTACTAATACAGATATTCTTGGCTGAGAGGCACTACTTATCATAGCCTATATCTCTCCAAGAAGTAATAAGCGCAAGGTAGAGTAAGCAGATGTTGGAGAAAATCTACTTTCCACAAGCTTTGCGGCCTCAGTAGAGATTGTGCCCCATAAGAGCGGGTCAGAATAGGCTTCAATAAGAGCATCTGAGAATGCGTCAGACGTATCACCGATCATTCCATGCAAACGATGTTGCACATCAAACCCTTCAAATGCAATTGAGGTTCCAATAACAGGTAAACCATAACTCATACTTTGACCAACTTTCCCTTTCATGCCAGCACCATATCGTAGTGGAGCGACGAATAAGCGCACAGATGCAAAGATCTCGTCTAGACTTTCAAGATACCCAATCGGATTCACTTCCTTGGATCTAAGCTGGCGTATCTTGTCTGGCATCTTGCTTCCAACCACATGAAGAACTACTTCAGGTAGACGTTTTCGAATCTTTGGAAGTATTTGCTCACAAAAATATTGAATTGCATCAACATTGGGAGCATGATCAAAGCCGCCAACAAAGAGTATGCCGTTACGACTGCTAAAGGAAGTGGAATGCAGTGACTTTACGCTAGAGTGAATATTTGGAATAACATAAACTGACTCCTCGCTAATATCATCAGATAGAATACTCTTCTCTTCTTCTGTTACAACCGCTACCTTGTCTGACGTGCGGGCCAAAAATAATTCGCAATCTCGATAACTCAGCGCGAGTCTATTCAGCTCCTCAGATTCTTGTGAATCCTCTCCGCAAATCTCAAGTCCGCGCAAAAATCTAATAAAATGAAGATCTACTGTATCATAGATAAGTTGAGCACTTGAAGCATAGCATCTCACCAACGGTGCATAGCATATAGCAACCTCAGGGCGACTTATGAATACCGTAAGGTACTGGGCTCCATATTTCTGCAAGTGATGCATTCCGCATTGGCGTCCAGAAATAATATTTATGCCGAGACTCAGCAGAAGATCTACATATCTGCTATCGGAAGCAACAGAGTCGCTTATGAAGTCAATACCTTTTCCAAAACATGCAGCAATCTTTAGGATTTCGTAAATCCGACACGAGCCTGAATCCTTGTCTGGCTCTGGTAGCTTCCAATCGATGAAGAGGATTCTTGTTGCCTTGATGACAGAAAGCTTGGTTGAGGTATCATCAAGATTTAAGAATGTACCCTTCCATTCAGACTCGGATGATATTGGATGGTGATACGAAGTCAATAATAAGTCATTAGTCTCACGTAAGTCATCCTCAAAATCAGTGGATCGATCGATCTGATTGCCACTGATCGGAACTTTATCTTGGGTGGCGTCGTTATTCGCTATCGTGACCTCATATGCTTGACTCATGCGAGGTCTAATTATGTCCAAAAGCTTTCGAGGCAAGGCAGTGAGCTTCCAAAACCGTGAATTAATAACTTGACTAAGAGTATCTTGAGACTGCTTAAATGAGTTTGTGATTAGAGCTGACTCTAGCCGGAGCGAGTTTCGATCCAATTCCATCATGGCCAAGGACGACTGAACTGTCAGAAGATCACCTGCTTGGTCCTGAAACTGTACCTGTAACAGCTGATATGACTCTTGTAGTTGATCAAGTAAAACTTGCTTCTGGAATAACTGTTCTTGTGAGCATGCAAGCATATCTTCTGCATCTTGAAGGCGTTTATTCCTTGAGTCAAGCTCCGCACTAACTGCTTCAGTTTCTGGCTGATAGAAATCAACTACCCTTTTGGTCGATAATTGATGCTTCTGCAATAAAGCAATATGATGCTCGGGTTCAGATTGCTGCTCACTTCTGTCCGCGTAAACTTCTCTAATGTTCATGCCACTCCTCCTGCACCAGGCTACGTTTTGAGAGATGTCTTCTGCAAACTCTAGGCCAAATGCGGACAAGCAAGCAGGTGTGTAGTTTCTAAGTATTGCGGTGAACGAATAAAGTCTTTCAATGTCCTTGCTGCTGTTGCAGATCAGAGCTAACCCATCGGCGGCCATTAGCATAATTATGCTATCTGTGATCTCCAGCCAGCAATTGCTCGGAATCACGCCGAGATCAAGGAAAAGGAGATTGGCCCAAGCTGTTGGAAAGCGCTTTAGCGCGTTGGATGTCCAAAACTGTTCTGTTTCAGAAGGAGGTACTGCAATGTGATTCAGCCATGTTGGTCTCGTTTCAAAAAGAACGTCCAAAAGTTGTATATCACTAAAGTCAGCACAGCTTATAACTGACTTTCTTGTTGCTAGCTCATTGCCAAATGATCTAAGAATTCCAGTCATTGCAGTACAAATTCAGCGGCTGATGTATTGGGGTGCAAGCGAGGGCGCTGGAAACGTCGATTCGAAATGGCATAATTCACAAGCGATTGCTAGGCAAATGGTCCATATGCCGAACCACAAGACAAAGCCTCCTCTAATATTTCTACTCTGAGAGCATGATGAAACTTGGATAAATCTTAATCCAATCACTACTAGTTCCTGCAGCCGTAGGGATTATCGGCCAATTCTCCAATCCTACACTTGATTAGGCAGCAAGCTCCGTTTGAGGCCTTGCCGCCTAGACTGGTATAAATGTACCAGCGCTACCTGCCATGGCCATGAGTCGAGTTCAGTTCCAGGCCGGCCTGTCGCTGCCAAGGTTTATCGAGCCCTGCGACACCGAGGAGAAATGCGAGGCCGCCCTGGAGCAAGCGCGCTGGCCTGATGGTTTCCTTGCCCCCGCTGTGAGTGCAAGGAGTACGGACTGCCCGATGTCAACTACGTAGGCGGCCGCTTTGCATCACAGGACTGTTACCAGATTTGATTGACACTTGGTAACACTGGCTTCTTCCTGTCCAGCTACTCCAGTCCGCGCCCTGCCTTCCCTTCTGCTGCTCCTACGTGCGGAAGACTGGCCAGGTGTGGCTCAGTGTTACCGCCGCCTTCCTTGCCAAGCGTTTGGATCCTGGGTTGTCCATGCCCATGACGCCGACCTCACCCTTCCTCATCGTCAAGGGCAATCCGCCAAGCCCCGCCCGGGGGCCGGCCGCAACAACGCAACGGCACGACCGGGCTCCCTGCCCATGGGGTTGCTCTGGGTTCTATGGCCTGGCCCCATGAACCTGTGATTCCGTCGTCTTTGCCAGTTCTGCCTCGATTCGCTGCAGTCGATGGCTGCGCAGACGCCGGTGCAACGTGCACATCTGGCGCTCGCTGTAGCGCTCCGGGTTGTGGGCCATCAGCCGCTCCATCAGCTCCTGGGAGCTCAACAGAGGTTCCTCCTCCAGCCACCGCTCGATCAGCGCCACATCGGGCTCGAACGGATCTGGCCGGTTCCGCTTCCCTGTTCGTGGTTTCGCTGGCCGGAGCCTGGGCTGGCTTGTCTGCCAGAGCGTCTGCAGATCCCCTAGAAACACCTCCAGCGACCGGCTCTCGCCTGTTCTGTCCGTTGTTGCCTCTCCTGGTCCCAGACCAGCTGCCTGCTCACCGCTGGCAAGCAGCGCCAGCTGACCCTGGCAGCGGCGGATCGCCTCCAGCAACGCCAGCGGGTCGCTGCCGCGCTGCAGCTCCCGCAGCTGAGCCCCCCCTCTCCGCGCTCACCTGCCCCCGTCCCGTTCACTGCTCTTGAGCTTGCACGACGGCTGGAACAGTTTTGTAAACAGTCGCAGGGCCCCGTACAGCTCCCCCAGCACCTGGGCCGCCTCCAGGCCCACCAGCCGCTGGTAGCCCACCACCCGACGCACCAGCATGCCGTTCTTCTGTTCGACCCATGCTTGGTTGTTGCTCTTGTAGGCCCTGGAGCGGGTGAGCACGACCTCGTGACCAGGCCGGTTGCACCAGGCCTCCATCAGGCTGTTCATGAACACCGGGTCGTTGTCGGCATCGATGCCCCGCAGCTGATCCGGCAGCACCACCGCTCCGTCGCGCATCACGATCGGCAGGCTTTCGCTCCAGCCGGTGGCAATGTCGGTGGCCATCAACGTCCACAGGAACCGGCCCTCCATCCGCCCGCCGCAGTGGGCCACCAGGTCGATCTCCAGCCAACCCGGATCGTGGTGGTCCTCCCATCCCTTGAATGTGCGCACCGGCACCCGGCGACGTACGGCGCCAGCCGTTGCCCGCGCTCGCCTTGCGGATGGGGGAGAGCAGCCGGTCGATCGTGGCGCTGCTCATCGCCAGCAGCTGCTCACGCACTGTTCCCTCGAGGCTCAGGTGGCCATGGCTCTCCAGCGAATCCACCAGCAGCGGCTGCAGCGGCTGCAGCGCCTGCAGCCGTTTACCGCACAGACGGTCGCTCGCCTCCCACAGCGGCACCAAGGCCTCCAGCACCTCCGGGCCGTAACGGCGCTGATGGTGGGGTTTCTGGGGCCCCAATGTCTCCGGTGGATCCACGCTCTCAGGTGGTTCAGGGCGATTCAGCCGCTGCAGCAGGGATTTACGGTTGTAACCGGTGAGCCCTTGCAACGCATCGAGCAGCCGCCGCTTTCAGGGCAGGGGTGATTCAAAGTGTGTCACAGGCGCTCTGGCCTGAGCTGCCAGCATGGGGTTGGCTCGGTGGTATCGCCTCCTCCTTGTGCTCGACACCGCTTCTGCC
>NZ_NQKW01000082.1 GCF_002252625.1 Synechococcus sp. 1G10
CACCAAAAACCGCGATCGGCTGCTCAATGACGACGTCATGGGGAAGTTCCTGGAGAAGCTGATGGGAGCTCCCGAGGTCAAACCCCTGCTCAGCGATGACCACTTCTCCGTGGACGGCACGCTGTTGCAGGCCTGGGCGTCATACGCCTCCCTGAAGCGGATCGATGGTCAGGAGGATCCTCCGCCTCCGCCCACAGGTCCTGGCGAGGGATTCGGTGCCCCCAAGGAGGGAAGGAAGAGGGCC
>NZ_NQKW01000083.1 GCF_002252625.1 Synechococcus sp. 1G10
GCTGGATGGGCTTTGGATTTCCGGGCCAGCAGGGCGTCCGGATCCGTGCTGGAGCGGTGGGTCTCGTTGCTGAGCTTGATGCCGCGAAAGTCACCCTAGTGGCTCCGCCACGCTCACCCTTCGGGCTCGGTAAGGGCCCTCTTCCTTCCCTCCTTGGGGGCACCGAATCCCTCGCCAGGACCTGTGGGCGGAGGCGGAGGATCCTCCTGACCTTCGATCCGCTTCAGGGAG
>NZ_NQKW01000046.1 GCF_002252625.1 Synechococcus sp. 1G10
ACTGGATCCGATTCATGGCCATGACAGGCACGCCTGGTACATGCGTACTAGCTTAGACCAAAAAGGCCTGCTGGCGGAGCTTGCTGCCTAATCAAGTCAGCTGATGCGCTGAAATGACACAAGACACGCCAACGCACTTTGGCAAAGAACCTCAAAGAGATATCCCCAGATGTGGAAGATCACTGGACAACATTGATGCATACTCCAGGCAGACCAACTCGCCACGGCCTGGGATAGAGTAAGAGGATATCAAAAGGCTTCAAGTCCGACAAGCTCTCCACTTTCTGCAGAGGAATTTTAATCATCAGATGTCATCCCCGGCAGCCAGCAGATCATCCATCTAGAGGCGAGGGGAAATCGCTGGTTTCAGAACCAACTCACAATCATGAGTGGTCAGGCTCGACTTGATACCAACCACTATGCCTATCTGCTCAGCCAACCTGCGCGGGATCTGACGCCAAGGCTGTTCCACCACTTTTGACTCGAGTCTGCGTGCGAATGGAAACGCTATACAGAATGCTTACCCGCTTTGGGCTGCAATCGCTTGTGCTCCCATCTGCTCCCATCTCTCAACGGCCAAGATCAGAAGCGGGCTGGACTTGATTGGGATTGCAGACAGCCAAGGCTCCCGTCTTCTGCATCTGGATGTTGGACTAAGCCGCTGCGCGGCAGATTCAAAGCCAGCATAGCCAGAGCCATGCAAGATGGCCAGAAACTGATGAGTTGATTGGCGGGCAGCCTGGGCTGCAGCAGCAGGCTCGTTCGCCAGTCGATTTCGCAGTTCCACAGTGAAGGATGCACACCCTCAAGTGTGTGTCATTTCTTCCATCCCATTGGGGAGGAACCTCACCATGGAACAACACGAACAGGAGCGATTCGACCAGCTCTATGCCCAGCACCTGCAGGCCCTCACGCTGCAGGGCAAACGGGGCAAGACGATCGACGGCTACACCAGGGCTGTACGCCGCATCGCAGGCTTCTTCAACCGCTGCCCTGACAACCTCACAGCCGCTGATCTGAAAACCTACTTCGCCTGGATGGTGGAGAACTACTCCTGGAGCAGCGTCAAGGTGGATCTCTGAGGGTTGTCGTTCTTCTTTCGCCAGGTCCTTGGCCAACCGATGGAGTGGGTGGAGATCATCAAGCCACCCAACTCCAGATCGTTGCCTGATGTTCCCACACGGGAGGAAGTGCAGCGCCTGATCAACAGTGTCTATCGGCTGCGCTACCGCGTGTACTTCTTTGCGCTGTACAGCATGGGCCTGCGGCTGGGGGAGGGTCTTGCGCTGGAGATCGGCGACATTGATGCGGCCCAGAAGCGTGTGCATGTACGCCAAGGCAAAGGAGGGAAAGATCGCTATGTGCCCCTTCCGGATGCAACCCTGCAGCATCTGCGCCGGTTCTGGAGCAGCCACAGGAACCCCCGGCTGCTGTTTCCCAATGGCTGTGGCAATGAGGCCTCAGCCCGCACCGCCACCAGTCCCATGGATCGCGGCGGAGTGCAGGCAGCGATCAAGGCGGCACGGATCAGCTGCGGCATCCACAAACACCTGACGGTGCACAGCCTGCGCCATGCCTACGCCACCCATCTGCTGGAACTGGGCGTGGATCTGCGCTCGATCCAGGTGGTGCTGGGCCACCAGAAACCGGAAACCACGGCCCGCTATGCCCATCTCACCGAGGTGAACCGACAACAGGCCAGGGATCGCATCGAGGATCTGGTGGCCGGCTTTGCCCTGCGCTGGGAGGAGATCTGATGATCCTCCTTGCTGATCTGATCGATCGCTATGGAAGCGATCTGGAACAACGCCACGGCCATCATCTGCTTCCTGGCCATTATCGAGCTCTGCAGGCCATGCGCCGCTGCCGCAATCAACACAGCCGCGTCATGGTGCTGGAATGCAACGGCTGCCACCATCAGGCCATTCTCCCCCATTCCTGCGGCCACCGCAGCTGCCCCCACTGCCAGCACCACGAAAGCCAGCAATGGCTGGAGCGGCAGAAGGTCAAACTGCTGGCGGTTGACTATTTCATGGTCACCATCACGGTACCGGCGCAACTGAGGGGATTGTTCTGGGCCAACCAACGGATTGCCTATGATCTGCTGCTTAAAACCGCGTGGCAGACGATCAACAGCTTTGCCCGCCGCGATCCTCAGCTGAGGGGCCGCAGCGGTGCCCATGCTGTGCTCCACACCCATGAACGGGATCTCGATTACAATCCCCATGTGCATCTGATTGTGCCCGCCGGTGCCATCAACATGCGCAGCAGGCAATGGCAACACAGAAAGAAGCAGGAGAAAATCCTCTTCTGGGCGGCCAATCTCTCGCGTGTGTTCAGGGCCAAGTGGTTTGAGGCCATGCGCTTGGCAGGTCTGCGCTGCGAGGAGACCTTACCTGATGCATGGGTGGTGCACTGCAAGAAAGTGGGGCGGGGTGAGCAAGCGCTGGCATATTTAGGCCGCTACCTGTATCGCGGCGTATTGCCGGAGAAAAACATCATCGCCGACCGTGATGCCAAGGTCAGCTTCTGCTATGACGACAAGAAGGGAAAACGCCAGGTCCGCACCCTGCCGGGAGGAGAGTTTCTCTGGCTGCTGCTCAAGCACGTCCTGACCCGCCGCTTCCGGCGGGTCAGGGACTTTGGCCTCCTCCATGCGAATGCCAAACGCCTGATCCAGCTGCTGCAGCTGACCCTGCACATGCGGGTACCGCGCCCTGAGCCTCTGCCACCACGCCCTCCAGTGCTCTGTGATCGCTGCGGCCAGGTGATGACAATCCTGGCCCGAATGGTAGAGCCCAGCCATCACAGGCTGTGCTGAACCGTGCTGTTGTGTCAATCATACTGATAGATCCATAGCGATAAGCCATTTTCAGACGGGCACAAGACGGCCGCTTTGGCAGCAGCACGAAGGGCCGTGGCATTGCCCTGCGATAAATTGGACGTTCCTCAACAGAGGCGACGGTGAGCAACCCAGGCGGCACGATTCAATCAGCCGGAATTCAAAAGAAAAGCTGAGATTCGGGCCGACGTATCTACCGTAAGCCGCTGGTCTATAGCGAAAAGGGCTAGTCCAACCACCGGATAAGATCGTGGCTGCGCACGATCTATCCTTGTTCGTTATCCGTTCCTCTCTATGCCGTGACAGTTCTCTGGAGTGCCTCCTGAGCGAGCGTGTTGAGACTCTTTCCCTGCACCTCCGCAGTCATTGCCAATTTCTCGTGTAGTTCTGGCGGAATCCGAAGATTGAACTTTCCTGAAAAGCTTCTACGGGGCTCGATTCCTTGCTCTTTGCAAACTTCTAGAAAGACGTCCAATGACTTTTTGAACTCACGGCGAAGCTCATCAGGACTCGTACCATAGAAGTCCGCTCCTCCAGAAAGCCCAAGAATTTCCCCTCGGAATTGATCTGTTTCCTCGTCGTACTCAATCTTGGCGTGGTAGCCATCCACTTTCATGAGATTCATCATGGTGACACTCCGTGTTCTTCAAGCCATTTGCGGATTGAAACAACAGCACCCTTGTCTGTATCAGGCGATGGGTGGGGTCTGTGGAAGACCCTGACTTCGCCAAACAGAACGACCGCGACTCGGCTGCCCGCCCTCTCACTGACATCCCCACCAAGCTCCTGAAACAGGGCTTCAATGTCCCTCCACGGTAAGCTGCCGTTTACAGGACGGGAGAAGATCAGCTCAAGGGTGCGCTGGTGCTTCCGCTTCATCCATGCATGGTACTGGAAATCGGTACCAGTTGCGACTTTCGGTCGTCGGCTTGCTTAATACGGATAACGCTGGCCATCACCTGCCCGCAGAGGGCCTCTGCAGCAGCATCTCCTTGGGCCTCAGTGATTTCAAGGGCGCGGGTCTGGGGATGGCCGTGTTAGAGAGTGGCAACACTGTCAGGAACAATCAAAGTAAGCAGCCTTGCTGTAACCATCGCTAAAACCTGAGAAGATGCACGCTCAATCAGCTTTGCTTTCCTGGCACGCCAGTCAAGGCTCTTGAGCTGATCTGCAAGAACGACACCGATCACGCCGCTACCCTCTGGCAAGGCCACTTCAAAGGGATAGCCCTTTACACTCGACGTCACTGGACAAAACAGGGCCAAGCCAACCTTTCCGTTGTAAGCCTTCGGTGAGAAGCAGCGTCCCAGTAAGTGGTGTAACTCAGGAGGTCCTGTGACCCTGTCTGGAGGGTGAACAGGTGCAGCCAGAGGATGACTGCTGAGGAGCTGATTGTGCAGCACCATTCAATCACTATGAACCCTGATCGCCGAATCTGCAACTCAGCGATCGGAGGAATTTGTGTAGACCAAGGAAGGTGCTGCTGAGTTTCAGCCGATGGCTGCTGTCGCTGATGCGGCTGGATCACGCTCAGTTAGTACCAGCGGCTCCACAGGCTCAGGAATCTTGGCCATCGTGGCCTCAGAGAAGAAGCGGCGGCGCTCCAGCTGCCATTCCTCCTGCTGCTCCAGCAGCTGGCTGCCCACCAGCCGCACGATGGCTGGGTCGTTGGGGAAGATGCCGACCACGTTGGTGCGGCGTTTGATCTCCTTGTTGAGGCGCTCGAGCGGGTTGGTGCTCCAGATCTTGCGCCAGTGCTCCTGCGGGAAGTGGAGGAACGCCAACACGTCGCCTGTGGCGGCCTCCATCACGGGCACGGCGCCGGGGAACTGCTTGCGCAGCATCTCGGTGACCTGCTGCCAGTGGGCCCGCACCTGCTCAGGCTTCTGGATCACGAACACCGCTTTCATCGCGGCTGCGACCATGTCCTGGCCAACCTTTGGGACGTGGCTCAGGAGGTTGCGCAGAAAGTGCACCCTGCACCGCTGCCAGCTGCTGCCCTGGAACATCCGCTTGATCGCCGCCGTCAGGCCCAGGTGGGCAGGGCTGATTCAAAGTCAGTCACAGGTTGTGAGCATCAACCATCCCCGGCCGCAGAAACCTATAGCGGCTTGACCCTCAGCAATCCAGGCCCCCGT
>NZ_NQKW01000084.1 GCF_002252625.1 Synechococcus sp. 1G10
GCTCCGAGAGGCTGCTGCTGGAGCAGCTCCACTACAACCTGCTGTTCCGCTGGTTTGTGGGCCTCAGCCCCGACGATCCGATCTGGCATCCGACCACCTATGGCCTCCGGCCGACTGCGTCTACACCAAAAACCGCGATCGGCTGCTCAATGACGACGTCATGGGGAAGTTCCTGGAGAAGCTGATGGGAGCTCCCGAGGTCAAACCCCTGCTCAGCGAT
>NZ_NQKW01000047.1 GCF_002252625.1 Synechococcus sp. 1G10
AACTGTTCAGCTCACGCCGCCGCGTCCTTGGCCCCTCAGCGGTATGCGGTCAGGCGTGGATTACAGAGCTCGTGCGTACCGCCCTCTGAACGGGTACATAGCTATTTAAGCCTTGAACTATGCCGCTCTCCAGATAATACGGCAAGGCAGAACAGTCGGAGTTCAGTACTTACAGGCTAGAATGATGCTCACTGACAAGATCTGAATCTTCATTAAAGGCATCAAACTGGCAGCAGATCCGCACTGTAAATATTTAGCAGCCCAAGTGCAGCGGAGGCAAGCGCCCCAAATGACAATGCTAACTTAGTTATGACATTTATGGCCTGTCAGCCCCTAGGCAGTCTTTGACTTTTTCTGAAATCGTCTGATCTGGCTCATCTCCGACATGACAACCACGGTTCCGCAACAAGCCATTGCCCTCATCAAAGAGTTTGAAGGCTGCCATAGGCTGAAGCCAAGTGACAACTTAGTGCACGCCTACCCCGATCCACTCAGTGGTGGGGACCCCTTTACCATTGGCTGGGGAACCACTGTCTATCCGGATGGCAGGAAGGTGCAACCAAGTGATTCCATTACAAAGGAGGATGCAGATAAGTTCTTTGCAACAACCCTCCAGGAAAAATACTGGGAGCCACTTTCCAAGAAGGTTCCCGGCTGGGGTGAGATCAATGATCTTATGCAGTCGGCACTCTGCAGCTTCGCCTATAATCTCGGGGTTGATTTCTACGGCAGCGGTGGTTTCAACACAATCAGTGCCTGTCTGCGTGAAAAGCGCTGGGACGATGTTCCGAGTGCCTTGATGCGCTATGTCAACCCCGGCAGCAATGTGGAGGCGGGACTGCGCCGCCGTCGCGATGCAGAGGGTGACCTTTGGCGACAAGGGCTTGAACTCCTGAAGGGTACCGGCGCACCTGCTCCGAAACAGGAAATCCTAGAAGCGATCACCGAAACGTTCCTGAAGAAGGACAAGGTGGACTCCTCGCAGTTGGGCCCCCAGCAGTTGGTGCCTGTCGAGACAGGACGTCAGTACAAGGTTGAGCAGGTCCTCGAGACGTCGGGAAACTCGAAGAAGGTTCGACTTGCCTACGGATCTGGTGACTGGTGGTTATACCAGCCCCACTGGAGATCCGCCGTGACTGAGGCTGCAACCGCCACGGCCCCTGCAGCTGGTCCAGGTCTTGAGCGGGTCGTCGATCCATCCAAGCCCCACCTCCTCGATGTGCCTTACCTATCCCAGCTCGACAATCGCCAAAACCCAACCGGGTCCTGCAATGTCACATGCGTGGCCATGTGCCTCACCTTCCTCGGCATGCCCCATCCGCCCGGCACCCAGCTGGAAGACGCACTCTATTTGAAGATGGAGAAACTGGGCTGGAGCCGACACGATCCGCAGGATCTCAAGGCTCTGATCGACTCATACCCCGGTTACAAAGACATTTTCCGTCAGAACGGCGGCTTCAAGGATATCCAGACGTCAATCGATGCCGGCAATCCGGTGATCATCCATGGCTATTTCACCAAGTTTGGACATATTATTGTTGTCTGTGGATATGACGACAAAGGCTTGATCGTCAACGATCCCTATGGCGAATATTTCAGCAGCGGTTATGACAATAGCCAACGGGGAGAGAAGCTCCACTATTCCTATGGCTTGATTGCCCGAACCTGCTCCCCGGAATCTGTTGCCACGCCCAAAAATATTTGGTACCACACAGTGTTTAAGGTCTAGGGATGAACGGCCCCCATCGAGTCAGGGTTGATGGGGGCGATAAAGAAAGCACTCGCACGAACGAAGCAGGTGGAGGGGGTGCCTCGCTCCTGCAGGCGCGCATCGTAGAGAATATCCACAGGTTTGATCTCGACTTGCAGATAAGCTTTGCCCTGACTCAGTTGAATGGGTCTGGCGATCACCGACGTGCCAACACTCTCGATCACCGATCCATACTTCAAGGCGATGGTGGGCCTGCCTTTGAGGTCACGGCACCAGAGACCACGAGGGTCTCGATCGACGACCAACCAAAAGCGCTGCCGGTAGGAGCCACGGTTGCCGGGGATTTCTATCGAGCGGAAGTCACCGTCTTGTTCGGGACGGATCACATCGGCGCTCTGTGCTTTTGCCACCATATTGGGGGATATACTGAAGGGTGAGCAAAGCAGACAAATCAGGCTGCTCTTGACCAGCCTGAGGCAAATCTTCTGGGTTCGGTGCTTGGTCACAGGTGATGTAAATACGGAAAGCACGGAACCGGCTCGCACTATCAAGACGATCAGGATGGATCTATCGTACCAGCAAGCAAATTATCAGAATGGCTTCGGTTTCTAATCCACAGAGTAGGAAAATCAATCCACTTCAACCTCAGCCCAGGCTGTTGGCCTGGTTGCGGGAGCGGGCTAGATTGCCGTACATCCGACGGGCCCGGTTCAAGCCAGCAAGCGAGCGATGGGCAACGAGGGAGTGCCAAGGCGAGAAGGACTGGTGTTCGTCTGCCTCGAGCCGTTCGGCATGGTTGATGTCTATGTCTTGTGGGGGCAGGCGAAGAGTGGCCACTTGTTGAAAGGGAGAGAGGGTTTCATCCCACTCCTGGATTGGATTCTCGATAGGCATTACCGCCGGATCAGTCTAGAGCTGGACTAAGAAATCGAATACGACCTCCCGGCTGGCCAGACTGGTAAAACAGCTTCCCGCAGAACGTTGTCGAGATCGGTGGCGGTTGAGGGATCAAACGGCGGATCCATCTCCCGGGGCATGATGGCGAACTTCATCGCCCCATCGCCGAGGCTGTAGGGGGTGGCTCTCCAGTAGCGGAACTCAAGGGGGCTCGTAAGGGGACCTCGAATAGTTGACACTCCCGAGTCAATCTTGTGAAACCACAAGAAATCTCCCTGCACGTGCAGTTCCGCCAAGTGAATGGCTTCCATGACTTCATGGCAAGGCTACTGTGCTGCTGACGAATGATTCAGACAACCAGCACTGCTTTGGCGTTGCGGTGCAGGTAATGCAGATGATTGTAAGTCAGATTTCGCAGTCCCCACGAAGCTCTCATTCTCGCCAGTCCAATCCGCCTTGTCAGCTTGCCGCACATGCAGGTTGTGATGAGACCAAAGACATGCTCAACCCTTTCCCGCACTTTTGATCGCACCTTGTTCTGCTCCTGCGCTTGCTCGCTCAAAGGATGGCTGCACGCACCCTTCTCATGAATGCGACTCTCAAACTCACCAAATCGAGAAGATCCTCAAACCTGGCACCTGCATAGCCAGAATCAGCCCAGACGTAATCATCTCTGCCCTCAGGATCTAGTACCTGCGGCAGCATCTGGCTGTCGTGAATGTTGTTTGGAGTAATGGCAAGTCTGCGGATAAAGCCGTGAGAGGCGTCAACTTTCCTGGCAGAGGGGGTTCTTGTATCCGAAATGGCTGATTCCGATCTTCTTAACCCAGCGGGCGTCAGCATCCCTTTGGTGCAATAGGCTTGTCTTGTCCAACCACTTCTCTGGAATGGCTCCATCCTTGATGGCATAGTTCTCCTCCCGTGAGTTTCGCTGTTTGGGAACAGATACCAGCGAGGCATTGACGATCTGCCAACCACTGGCCTCCAGCCCCTGGGAACGCAGGTGCCCCTCAAACCGTTCTAAAGACTCGAGGATGACGCCGGTCTTGCGGACTCGCTCGCGGAAGAAAGCAATGGTAGTGGCATCAGGAATCGTGTTCATCACTCCCAGTCCGACAAAGTCCTCGAAGGATCGCCTGTCGTTGACCTGAGACTTCAGCTCCTCATCGCTGGGGTTTAACAGCTGCTGAAGCACCAGCATCATGAATAGGATGATCGGATCAGTCCGCTTGCAGCCAGCATTACTCCTTCGTTCATCACTGTAACCTTGCTCTATCAGTGACCTGAAGGCTTCCCAGGGAATCGCCTCAGATAAAGTCGCTAACATCGGCATTTTTCGCTGAAGACGCTGAGTACGCCTCTCCTGAACCCAGAAACCAGGCTGTCCCACTCGCCTATATTAGACAGTACAGATTTTATCGTGGTAATTGATCAGCGCTAAGGGTGTTGAGGAATTTTTCGAGGTGCCCAAAGAGGCCATCGAAGATTTACCCGTCTTGGGATGGGTGGCTTGGATCAGTAATGGATAAGCCTATAGATCGCGAATCCCAATTACGATGGTCTTTGTCTTATGGATGGAAGCCTGGGCTTCTGCATTCCAGGCAGCTCAGTTTGCGGTTGAACTCCAGGGCGATATCCCCATCAGCATGTGAAACATTTCACGATTACTGAATCATTTGAGGCAACGCAGGATGTCCTTGCACTGTTCCAGATACTAACGCTTTGAGCCACCGCCGCAGGTGGAGTGCCGTCTTTGTTGGCAAGCTCCGGCATGGTCTTTGGGCCCAAGTCATACGGCATGCTGCTCCCAGCGCGACATACTTATGACCAATGCGCCTCGCTCTGCAATGTGTAACTGCGACCCATCCGCTGAATCAGGCAAAGGCAGGACTCCATCGAATCAAACCAACTCACCTTCTCCACCAAACGCTGAGCAGTACTCTTCACTCCTGCCAGCAGGTGGTCTTACTCGTCCTGAAAGTTTGATGGATCGGGGTCCAACTCCGGGCTCCAGCTCTCTCCCCCACCTCAGGTCATGTTCCTGGATGTTCGGTGTCTGACTCAAAAGAAACCTTCCAATTGCACAGGGTGCTGGGGGCCATCAGCATCATCACAAACTGATTTAACTTCGGGCGTACTCATCCTGAACTCCTCAATCCCTCTTCACTTCCTTCACCTACTCGCGTGGGAGTGCTCCCAGGGCCGACTGAAAGTCAGGCACAAGGGAGCTGGTGCGGCCATGCTGGTGCCGGTTTTATCGGGACTGCTCCCGTCCATTGGCCCAGCCTTCTGC
>NZ_NQKW01000048.1 GCF_002252625.1 Synechococcus sp. 1G10
TGGCCTGATGGCCGTGGCGCATGACATCAGCCGAATGCTTGGCTGGGTCGGCATCAGCCTGGCGGAGACGGGATGAATGTACTTTCAGTCAGCCCTGCCCACTTTGTTGCCCTGGGGCTGGTTTTCACTTTCTCAGGAGGCCCTAAGTGCTGCCGCTCTTCTGATGTGAATCGGTGCGCCACATTCCGTGGAGATCCTTTGCGGCAGTCCTGGCTGAATCCGTGTGTCTGGAACGCAATGCCCCAGCGCCGTAGCGTGCGGGAGCAGATACCGATCAGATCCGCGATTGCCTTGGCAGAAGCTCCTTCTTTGATGCCTTCTCGGAACAATTCAATCAGCTGGCTTCTATCCCATGCGGGGATCAATGTTTCTCGTCCCGTGGCCATGGCTGATCGAGCTTTTTTGAGACCATCAGCAGTGTTGCCGCCTCCGGGAGAGCCTTCTCCTTCTTCTCCAATTCGCGTTGTAAACGGCGATTCTGGCGAATCAGCTCCTGATTCTTACGCTGAAGTTCTCGCTGATCTGCCATGCTCGGAGCGCTGGGGCCATTGGCATCCTCGGCGGCCTGCCCTCAGCGGGCAAGCTGCCTGGGGTAGAGGCCCCGCTCCCGGCAGAAGGCCCCGAGATCAGGGCCACTCAGGCCGGCAGCCTGGATCACAGCGGCCAGCTTGTCGAGAGCGCTCCACTGCTCCGGCGGCTTGGTGGTGGCCGGCACGAGCTGACCCTGCTTCTGCCACTGGCTGCGCCAGTTGTAGAGGGTCTGGGTCGTGATCCCGGTGGAGCGGGCGATCTCGGCCACGCTCTCCCGGTTTGGTGGGCTCATGCGCTGGCGGACTTGGTCCCGCACAGCGGTGTCATAGGTCGGTTTCATGGTCGTCGGTTTGGCCCCTGGTGGATGGGTCTGACCGAGTGGACATCTTTCCTGACGCAGGGGGGTGTTACCAGGTGTCAAAGACAATGGGTAACAACTTGTTGATGCAAAGCGCCGGTCAACCTGATTGTCGCTGGACATTTGGCTCAACCACAAATCAATGGACCCCAGAAGCAGAAGAAGGGAGCCTAAAGCCTAATCGCTTCGCATCAGGGCGGAGTGTGCCGTAACCAGCGGGCTGCTGCTCTATGGGCAACAAACTCTTAGGCGCTGCGCGATCCGGGCGATTAGCGCCAAGGGCTTCCCGACCTCTAAATGGGTACAGAGTAAAGTATGAGCAGTTGAGAAAAACATGTGCATTTCCACTTCGTGTCTGCACATTTCGGAGGACCAAAGCCTTGGGAGCACAGTCTACGTTCTTCGCACAGCCTGTCCTCCGTCTACTACGACGACCACAACATGCCATCCAGACACAACTCAATGCATCCAAGACTGAAGGCAAAGATACCCAAGATGCTCGAATGGCGCAGAGCGTACGCCGACTGGTATGTTTGGATGGACTCTTCTGTAAGACTGAAAGAAAATATTGACATCCCACATGAAATCATTAAAATAGCCAACGGCAAGCCACTTTGCCTTTTTAGGCATACAAGGCTATCATCAATACAAGAAGAGGCTGTTGCGATACAGCAAGCCATCTCCCAAGGGGTAGATTACCATATTAGAAGATATAGCGGAGAGCCGCTTATTGACCAGGTAAAGTCATACTTAAATGACAAGAGCTTTAGCGACACAAAGCTCTTCCAGATGACATTCTTTGCCTACCACAAGAGCGCTGCCCCATTGATGCAGGAGTGGTTTTTGCACAACTGCATCTGGAGCATTGAAGACCAGATTTCCTTTCCTTATGTGCTTAACAAGTCAGGGCTTCAATATTCCTGCTTTGAGGGCAACGCACTCAATAACAACATCTTCACTTGGGACTGGAAATTAAGAGAGCGAAATCTGAGCGCATCTAAGTAACCAAACCTCTGAACGCTTCAATCATTCCACAGCTATAGCTCATAGAGCACTGAAAGGGGAAATGACTGTGCATCACGCTGCTTTTATTCGCTTGAGTACCTGCTCAAGCTTCTACTGCTCTTCTGCAGTCAGGTGGATGCGAAAGGTGCCTGTAGTCAACTGCAAAGGACCTCCTGAGAAAGGCCAGAGTGACTGGACTGCAATGGATCTGATCAGTTTTCGATTGTAGAATGTGGGCAATTCGGCTCGATATCGCCGAAATGCAGGCCAGAGTTTTTCACATGTATCTGCGCGAGCATCGTCATGAGCTCTCGTTTCAGGATTTCTTCTTGCCTTTTGGTGGCAAGCGCTCTGGCACCAATCGGTGGATCAAGCTCGCGGAGCTCGTCCCCTGGGATGAGTTGGAGCACGACTATGCGTCGCAGTTCTGCAAAGGATTTAGGGCGCCTGCTGTGGAGGGACTCCTGAGAAATCCAGATCCATTGTGCCGCAACTGGTCTCAGCGGTTGACAGCCGGTAGACTGGCAAGAAATGGTGCAATAGTGGATTGCTGCTACTGATCACAGCCGTGCATGTACCTAAAGCAGCATATTGCTCAGCTCTCAAGCGAAGATTTCTACGTGCCTTTTGGCGGCACATTCGACCCTGGCAATCGCTGGGTGCCGCTTGCAGAGCTCATCCCCTGGCAAGAAGTGGACGAGGCTTATGCTCCTGAGCTCAGTGTAAATGTGGGGGCTCCAGCCAAGACCGTGCGTCGGACGTTCGGATCGCTGTCCTAAACCATGAACGCATACAATGTGGAAAGCCGAACACTTTTTATAGTACAGCAAAAGATATCTTGTGGCGCGAGCGTCTTCAGGCTATGGATGCTCTGAGAGAATCAGAGGGACTGCGCAGCTACGGGCAAAAGAGTTTGTTGATAGATTACAAGGATGAAGACTGTGGCAATTGCCTTAGAGTAATGACACAGATACGATGGAGCGTGGTCTGGTCAATGTTTTAATTTCAGCCTACTCCTGCAGTGCAAGCCTGATTTCTGATGGATTTTATCTTTGTGCATGGCAACTACCCTGCACAGTTTCGAATTCTTGCTGGCGCAATCGCCTCGAGCACCTCCAATCGTGTCTTTTATCTGACTGGCCGGAAAGATGCGAATAAGATTAAGATTAAGAATGTCAACATTGTCATTTACGAGGCTCGTAGAACGCCTCATAAAGGCTGCCATCCTTATCTAATATCCACTGAGGAAGCAGTTTTAAATGGACAAGCGGTTCTACGCAAGCTACTTGAACTCATGGCGCAAGGAGTTACTCCATCCGCCATCATTACACATGGAGGGAACGGCCTTGGCATGTTTGTTAAGCATGCTTGCCCATTTGCCAAGCATATAAGTTATCTTGAATGGTACTTTAATCCTGACACTAGTAAGTTTCTTTACGAGGATTTCGATATCAATGCGCGCCTGTCTACACACGTACGCAATATGATTATTCTGAGCGAACTCGAATCCTCTGATTGTATTGTCGTGCCAACAGAATGGCAAAGACAGCAGTTTCCTGGTCGTTATTACAGCAAAGCCAACGTCATATTCGACGGGATAGATGTCTCATTTTTCTGCCCTCATAATACTCAGGAAGCTCTACTATTGCCAGTTGAGAATTCGGACGTTGTATATGAAATACCAGCGGACTGTCGTGTACTGAGCTACATGACAAGAGGAATGGAGCCGCTGAGGGGCTTCCCAGAGTTCATGAGAATTCTTCCCAGTGCGATGGCGAAGTTTCCAGATCTTCGAGTTGTCATTGCAGGGCAGGATCGTTACCCATATAGCTATGGATCTCCCTCTCTAGATCGTTCATGGAAGACTTTCATGCTCAAGGAACTAGCGGTAAGCCTTGACTTGAAAAGAATTTATTTTGTTGGTCTTCTGCCACATCTTAAATATCGTGACTTGTTGCGTCGAAGTGATCTTCATTGCTACTTTACTCGCCCGTACGTTACGAGTTGGAGCCTTTTCGAGGCAGCAGCCTGCGGCGCTAATCTCATGGTGAATCGAAGCCCAGCAACGGAGGGCGCACTTCAAAGCCATGGTGCACTTTGGGTTGATCTAGACAATCAGAAGGAGCTTATTGAAAAGACTTTGTCATGGCTCAGTGATGCGCCAAAGCGTCGCAACCGAGAGAGGGTAAGTGCTCTAAGTCCAGAGTTTTCAATCGGACAAAGCCTGAGGCAATGGAATAGTTTGCTCAAATCACTTCTGCTCGGTGAGTGACATGCGTAATAGCACGGAGCTGAACCAGGGCTTCCTGTAGCGTACGCATTCCTTTGAGCGCACCTGATTTTATTCGTTCCGATCTGACAAGCTGGCCGCTAGTGTCTTGCCCCGATAATAACAGGTTGAACCGAGGGTGTAACTCGAAGCTTTCTGTGGCGCTTGGCCGTCCGTTGCCTCCGCTGGTCCTCACCGAGGGCGAGATTCAGCAATGGGAGGTGCTCGCCAGTTCACGCTCACTGCTGGACTCAATCGTGCTGCGCGGTAGCTGCCAGAGAAGATGGCGCCTCTGCTGTCGTTCAGGCAGCCATCGTCAAGGTACCTGGCTTGGCGTCGATTTCCGGCGGCGTCGGGTTGATCCACAACACCTCTTCGGGCTGGCGCCAGCATCGCGTCGACCGTGACCACCGGCGGGGACAGGGCTGATTCAAAGTCTTAACTCGAGCTCGGTTTTGGCTTCCTCGTCGCCATCGCCAGTAGCGCCGTGATGTCGTGAGTTACGGCCTGCATGCGGCTCGAATCGACTGAAATCCAGCCAGTCGGAGCAGGTTGAGTGCTGCCGTCCTGAG
>NZ_NQKW01000049.1 GCF_002252625.1 Synechococcus sp. 1G10
GGAGAACGCTGTGGTGGCAAGGCTGGTCGTGGATCAGAGAACAAGCTGCCGATAGTGGCGGCCGTCTCTCTCGATGAGTCAGGCCACCCCCGGCACGTGAAGCTTGCCACTGTGGCCACGTTCTCCTTTGCCGCTATTGCTGACTGGGCCCAGGATTCATTGGCGATAGGTTGTGAAGTGATCTCTGATGGGCTGGCCTGCTTCCGCGCCGTGACAGAAGTCGGTTGCCTCCATCAACCTGTGGTCGTAAAGGGTCGCCATCCCAATGAACTACCAGAATTCCGTTGGATCAACACGGTACTCAGCAACTTGAAAACCAGCTTCAGCGGCAGCTTCCATGCCCTGCGCTTTGAGAAGTACGCCAACCGTTACCTGGGCGCATTCAGCTACCGCTTCAATCGGCGGTTCAATCTGGCAGCACTGACCGAGCGTGTGGCTCATGCCATATGCAGTTGCACCGCACGGCCGGAACGACTCCTGAGGAGTGCGGAGTTTGCTACCTAATCAAGTACCCCTATGAAGTCGTTGAGCGACTGCAGAGTACCAATGGCTGCCTCCAAATCTTTGGTAACCGCTACAATCCTGTTTCTCGGCTCATCAATATCTGCGATGACCTGACGCAGAATAACGCTATTGAGTGCATCCGCAATCAGGCGAAGTTGATCTTCGAACTGCCCGATCATGTCAGATTCTTGTCTAGTGATGATACCCTGATTCTCAAGAGTATCTCGACGGGTGAGCGACCAACTGATTAAATCGAAAAAAGCATCCCGAATGTCAACAAGTTGGTCTCGGTTAAGAGCTTTAGCCATGGCAATCCTTTTGTTGTTGTGTGGTTTAGCACAGACGAGATTAGTTGCTGCCAAGTGATCGAGTAATTCCCAAGGCAAGCGGCTCAGCTCGCCGTTGGTAGTTTTGGAGAATTCGCGCAATCCTTTCCGACTCCATTGGCGTTAGTCTATAAGCTTTTGGCGCAGGAGTGATCGTTTCCGATTCAGCTAGCATGGATCCAGTAGCTGCAGGTGAAGGCAATAACGCGGCAACACCTGAAGAATCTTTCTTTTTGAAAAACGGCTGACAAAAGCTTTTGAGATCATGGTTATTCATGTTTGCTCTAAGAGCAAAGATCCCTCGCATTTCATTGTGAGTCTTGGCCGTTTCGCAAAGCAGTTGGATGTATGCTCGTCCTGCCTGCTCTCGGTTGGATAAGGCCACAAGCTCTTCTCCATATTGTCGGCGCAAAAGGAAAGTTGCTATCCGTTCTGAAGCTTGGGATGGTTGGGCGGAGATGTCTGGTTTGAGGCTTTGATAGTAGTTATCCATTGCAGTTCGCTCGTTTCGCAAGGTGCCATTAATGGACTGATACCCATGCTGTTGCAAAGGCTCTCAGACTTGTGTCGGTCAGTCAGAGCTTGATTGCCAACATAGCGATGCCGCCCACCAGCAACAGGCGTTAGATCCGTTCAGGTTGGCTTGAGTGGCTTGACTACAGTTGAATGATCCTGTTCTTGTGATCGCGGAACAGTTACTCGCAACGGATTTGTCTGAATTTGCTCCACAGCGCCTTTGGCAAGCTTTAATCTAGAGGAGCTTCATTAGGGGCTTCCCGTAGCCATGAGGCACGACTAGTATCTTCCGCTTTGTCTGGATTGCGAAGGCCTAGATGCACACGCTCAAGTTTGTCTATTAGACGCTCGATGGCTTGGTAGGTCCCATGCATGCGTTGTGAATCTTGCTCACTCACCTCGCACCCAGCCTCCAAGTGGTACAAGAATTGATAGCCATGCAAGACGATCTCTTCAAGGAGTTCGCGACTGTGATTGCTGCGCATCTGCCACTGCTCTCTCAGATCTAATATATCTTTTTCGGCCAGAATATGCCCAGCCTTAAGATAAGATGGCAAGGGTTCGTCAACATAAACTGTAGATCGGTTGAGTATGGTATCCTCTGAGGGCGGGTGAAGGGTATAGTAATAAACTGCAACTGAACGCCTAGTCAAGTGACGCTTGCCTGGCGGCAGCTCAATAACTGGAAAGCCATGCCAAGAGGAAGAAGTGGTTTCTAGAAGGGTGCAGCTATTCATGCCATTTGGACAACGGACTATCTGGTCTCTGTCTGGGTGCAAGGGGTCTGAGTGGAGCTCTAGCCGGCCACCCCATTCATCTTGCCAGTCAGGATTGAGATAAACTAGGAGATTGAGCCTTCGGTACCATCCAGCAGTGGGATGGTAGTTATAGTCAATGTGTGGAAGTAGGCGCTCTCCATTGAGACTCTCGTGAGTTCCGCCGCCATAGTACTCTGGATCGTAGAGTAGATTGGGAATGCCAGTAATACGAGTCAGCAGGTCCAGAAACTCCTTTGATTGAACAAGGTCGTCAAAGGCACGGAATGATTCACCTAAATCTCTGACTTTCTGATTCTTTGTCTTGCCGCCCCGCATGCCGTTTGCTTGAAATCTTTCGAGAACGCTGGGGTCGCATGGTGGAAACTCAGAAATCAGACGTCGACAAAAATCATGATCAAGTAAGTTGTCAATGGAGATATGGGGGCATGGACTATTTTCCCTAAAAGAGCGAGACAGCTCTTCTGTGCTCTGTAAAAACTCTGTCGATAGAAGTTTAAGCATGGATTGTTATGCTCCTGCCTTGGACATGGTATGAACTCGCGGTGTTTGATCCAGTCTGCAGTCCAATAACCACCAATATTCTACAGTCTAGTTGAATCGTCTTGGGATTTAGAAGCGTATCCAGGAGTTGGAGTACACTCGGCTGAAGCATACATGCAGCGGGTGCCGGCGAACTCAACGCTGGCTGGCGGATGAGGCTGTCATGAGCATCTTTGTCACGTACGCTCATCTGTCGAGATGATGGACCCACAGCTTAGATGCATTTGCCATTAAGACAAAGCAACGTCCCAGTAAGTGGTGTAACTCAGGAGGAGCAGCACCTGCGTAGCCGGTGTTGACGGCTGATCTGCTCAGACATCAATCGTAGCAATGGGTGGGCCGGTCTGTGACCCTGGTTGGAGAACTACCACCACCCCTGACTACAGACCATGACCCATCCCCATAGTGGCGCCTGTGAGCTGGCTCAGCTCATGGAGGGAACCACCGCTGGCGCCCTGATTCCGGAGATCGTGCGCCGTGGTTTCCAGGACCTGCTGGAAGCCGAGGTCTCTGCTTTCACCGGCGCCCAGCTCCACGAGCGTTGCCCCGATCAGCGCTCTACCCACCGCAACGGCTACCGGGAGAGGTTGCTCACCACCCAGGTGGGCGACCTGTCTCTGGCCATTCCAAAGCTGCGCCAGGGAAGCTTCTCTCCCAACTGGCTCGAGCCACGCCGCAGGGTCGACAAGGCCCTTTATGCGGTGGTGATGGAGGCCT
The DNA here is from genome assembly GCF_002252625.1 of Synechococcus sp. 1G10. Taxonomy (GTDB): domain Bacteria; phylum Cyanobacteriota; class Cyanobacteriia; order PCC-6307; family Cyanobiaceae; genus Regnicoccus_A. Next base: position 3,383 of record NZ_NQKW01000049.1, read on the forward strand.
ATACCGGCGGCATCTCCACCCGCAAGGTCGACGCGTTGGTAGAGGCTCTGGGCAGCAGCACCGGCATCTCGAAGTCCGAGGTCAGCCGGATTTGCCAGGGCCTCGATGAGCAGGTGAAAGCCTTCCTGCAGCGGCCTTTGGATCACGCCCATTTCCCCTACGTCTACCTGGATGCCACCTACCTCCACTGCCGCCTTGGCCGCAACCTGCAGGTGGTGTCGCGAGCCGTGGTGGTGGCGATCGGCATCAATGCCCTCGGCTACCTCGAGGTGCTCGGCATTGCAGTCGGTGACAGTGAGGCCGAGGGCTTCTGGCGCCAGTTCCTGGGTTCGCTTAAAGAGCGCGGTCTGACTGGAACCCGGCTGGTGATCTCAGATGCCCACCTGGGCAGGGCTGATTCAAAGTGTGTCACAGGCGCTCTGGCCTGAGCCGCACCCATGGGTTTTGGTCGGTGGGAGTGCTCCCTCCTTGTGCCCGAAACC
>NZ_NQKW01000010.1 GCF_002252625.1 Synechococcus sp. 1G10
CAGTCTCTGCCTGAGATGCAATCGGGAATCACGCCGACGTCAAGGGTTCAGCCGTAGCGATGTTCGCTGCGAGCTGTCCTGCCCCCTGAACGCATACAGTTGCTTTTTGCCCTGGCAAACCTTTGGATGGTTCGGGAACGAATACCTGATCCAGCGTAGTACAAGGGTTTAGTGAGTCTTAAAGGTCGACATTCATCCAAATATCAAAACAAAATGCATGCTGGAAACTGCCTGAACGTCTCTGCAAGGACTGGAGTGAGTGAATGGGGGCAAATTCTGCTCAGCATCGTCTCATTGACGAGAATGAGACTAGGTTTTATGGGTTAAGCCGTCTTGATCAGAGTTTCCTTAAGACGCTGGCGTAGCCAGCCTGCTGGTGGATGAGCTGGCTGCCAGTGATGGGGTGCGCGGCTGCATCTGTCTGGGCTATCCCTTCCACCCGCCCGGCAAGCCACTGCAGCTGCGCACCGAGCACTTGGCCGCCCTGCAGACCCCGACCCTGATCCTGCAGGGGGAACGCGACACGTTCGGCCGCCGCGATGAGGTTGAGACCTACAGCCTCTCGCCGCAGGTGCAGCTGCGCTGGATCCCGAGCGGTGACCACAGCTTCAAGCCCACCCGCAGCTCCGGCCTCAGCGAGGCGGACAACTGGGCCATGGCGGCGGCCCTGAGCGATCAGTTCCTGCGGCAGCTGCTCAGCTGCTGAGCACTGGCTTCCCAGAAGAAGATCATCGTCAGCAAGGGCCAGTTGGGGGTGGTTGTTGCAGCATGAAGTGCCCCTGATCTCGGCCCGTCGATGCCCGGACCCGAGCCGATTCGCTCCATTGACCCCGGCACCCTGGATAGCGGAGCGCTCTACCGGCTCTGCACCAGCCTGGTGGTGCCGCGGCCGATTGCCTGGGTGAGCACGATCAGCAGCGAGGGGCAAGCCAACCTGGCGCCGTTCAGCTTCTTCAATGCCGTGAGTGATCAGCCGGTGGTGCTGATGGTCTCGATCGGTGCCCGGCGAGATCGGGAGAAGGACACCCTGCGCAACATCCGCCAGACCCGCTGCTTTGCCGTGCATGTGGTGGATGACCGGCTCGTCGGGGCGATGAACATCACTGCCACCGACTACCCGCCTGGCACTGATGAATTTGATGCCGCCGGGCTGGCTGCTGTGCCCTGCAGCCGGATCGCGGCGCCACGTGTGCGGGATGCTGCCGCCTGCCTCGAGTGTGAGCTGCTCGAGCTGATCCCCGTGCCCGACACCACGTTCACGATGGCTCTGGGCCAGGTGGTGATGGTGCACGTACAGGAGCGTTGCCTGGGCGCCTCGGGTACTGCTTCGGCGGAAGCACTCCGCCCCTTGGGCAAGTTGGCCTCGAACGACTACACCCGCCTGGGGGAGGTGTTCGAGCTGGTGCGCCCCAGGATGGGGCAGGCATGACAAAGCCCGGTGACGAGGCCACCGGGCTTTGAAGCAATTTAGTTGGTGGGGGCAGAGCTGCTGACGCTGGCACCTGGGGCCAGTTGACAAGTGGGACTTCCCGTTTGGTCCTGGGCACCTGAGGCAGAGCCGTTAACGGTGCAATGGACGGCGTTGCAGTAAATCAAACAGCCGCGTCACACGCCGGGGAAGTCAGTGATCCGTAGAAAGTGTTGGAGCAGGGACCGGATCGTCAGCGCGCTCCTGGCTGATGCTCAGGTGGGGCGTCTTCCATGCTTTGGAGCCTCCCGGTGGTCGATGCATTCACAATCGGACGGCCAGCTGCTGCCGGCACGTGCTGCAGCTCGATCGACAACGCTCTTCACCGGGGGCAACTGGTCTTCATGAAGAGGGCTTCATCGCTCCGCAACTGGCCCACTCGGCAGGCCTGGCAACACTTCCAAGGCTTGCAGGCTGGCGCTCATCTCTGGGTGTCCGTCGGTTCTGGCGGCAGCCGCCGCTCCACCTGCAGAAACACGAGCCAGGCCACCCCGGCGCTGATGCCGCCGGTCCAATCGCTGCGCAGCAGCTCCACGATCGAGATCGTGCTGGCACCGATGCGGAGGCCGCGCAGCAGAAAGCGGCCCAGCTTCTCAAGGTTTGGGGGCATGGTCAGGGGCTGCGGCTGGAGCTTCAGGTTGGCGGGAGGGTAGATCCCGCCAGCTGCTTGGCGATCAGCACCCCTTGCTGCTCCAGTCGATCGAGGCGTTGCTCCAGGTGCTGCAATGCAGCCCCGCCGACCCTGATCCCAGCTTGGATCAGGGGAAGTTGTGGGGCGCAACGAGACCTGCCGGGAAGAGCAGTTTTGACCGAAAAACGGAGAGGGTGGGATTCGAACCCACGGAAGGTTTCCCTTCAAACGATTTCGAGTCGTTCGCTTTCGACCACTCAGCCACCTCTCCAGGACCGACCTTCCGTGCCCACAGGCACCGATGGCTCAGCCACGCGGCACTCTACGGATTCATCAGCACGAATTCATAAGCGGGTATGTGTCAGCCTGCTGCTCCCTCAAGCGATCCACTCGTACCGCTGGCGCTCCAACCCCTGGGCAGGCCAGGGGCTTCGCCGCTGAGCCACACCTGCCCGGGGCCAGAGGCGCTCAGCAGTTGCTGCTGGCGGGGGCTGGGCCGAAAACCCAGCCACACTCCCGCCAGCGATTCAGCATTGGGCTGGCCGCGATCGCTCCATGCCTCAAGCGACTGGGGATCGGGCAGCAGCCACCAGCGGTGGCGGCCGATGCCGAGATGGAGGGCCTGGCTATCGCCGCTGAGGGGAGCAAGGCTGAGGCCGGGGCTTTCCAGGCGCTGACCAGGCTGCAGGCCGCTCTGGCCATCGTGACTGGAGACCAGCAGTGAGGTCTGGCCGCTCCAGCAGGCCGGATCGGTCGGAGCGACCGGATCAAGCAGCGTGATCCAGTCGTAGCGCTCCAGGCCGAGGCCACTGGCGAGCTTGCGGGCATCGGCGCAGCTGAAGTCATCGGCGCGGCCACTCACCAGGGCGCCGCGCCCCCGGTGGCGGGCTACCAGCAGATCGCCGCTCCAGCGGTGCACCAACAGCAGGGCATCACCGCCGAGCAGGGCCAGATGCACCGTCAACACCAGAGCCAGCCCCGCCGCCCCCAGCCGCCGCGGCCAGGCGCCGGCACCCGGCAGCAGCCAGGGCAGCAGTGAAAGACCGAAGAGCAGCACCAGGGCGGGCAGGGGGCGGCCCAGCTGCCACTGGGCCATCGGCAGGGCCGCGAAGCCGCGGGTGATCGCCAGCAACAGGCTGCACAGCGGCAGCAGCGGCCAGGCCAGCAGCGGCAGCAGGGGCGGCAGCAGCACCGCCGTCAGCGCCATCGCCATGGCGCCGAGTGTGAGCGGGGTGAGCAGGGGCGCCACCACCAGGTTGGCGGGCACGGCATACAGGGGAACGATGCCGAAATGGTGCAACTGCAGCGGCAGGGTCCAGAGCGAGGCGGCCACGGGCACCGCCAGCCCCGCCGCCGCCCAGGCCGGCAGGCACCTGGTCAGGGCCGCCTCCAGGGGGCTAGCGGTGAGGATCAGTCCGGCGGTCGCCGCCACCGAGAGCTGGAAGCCCACGTCCTGAAGCCACCAGGGCTCCACCAGCAGCATCAGCAGAACGCTCAGCAGGAGCACCCCCAGGGGCCGGCTGCGGCCGCCGCTCTCAAGCACCGCAAATGCCACCCCACCCATCAGCACTGCTCGCACCACCGAGGGCTGGGGGCCCGCCAGCAGCAGGAACAGCAGCATCGCCCCCAGGGCCAGGAGGCAGCGGGGCAGCCGCGGCAGCCGTCGACCCAGGGTCATCACCGCCCCGAGCAGCACCGTGAGGTGGAAGCCGGAGGCGGCCAGGGCGTGGGAGAGGCCGGCGGCGCGGAAGCTGGCGCCCACATCCGCCGGCAATGGCACCACGGCGCTGCCAAGTACGAGGGCCGCGAGAATGCCCCCCTTGCGCTCCCCGCCCTGCTGGATCAGGGCGGCGGCCATGCGGCGGCGTAGATCGGCGATGGGGGTGGCCGGGCGCGCCAGCACCCTCAGATCCGTGGCGGCCCCCAGGCGCAGCTGGCTCCAGATGCCGCGGCGGGCGAGGCGTTCCGCCGGACCGCTCAGCAGCGGATGGGGGCCGCTGACCGGCCGCCGCAGGCTGCCGCTGGCCTCCACCAGCCAGCCCTGGCGCAGGGGCGGGCAGGGTTCCAGCAGCAGCTCAGTGTGGCCACCGGCCGTGCGCAGGGGCAACGAGCAGCCCCCCGCATCGCCCCGAGGGCGGGGATCGCTGGCGAGCTGACCGCGCAGCACCTGCTCACGGCCACTCTCGCCCTCCAGCAGCTGCACCGGATCGCCCGGGCCTGGCTGGGGCTGGCGCCAGAGCGACCAGAGCAGCAGCGACGGGGCAATCACCAGCAGGGCCAGCGTCGGCAGCGGCCTGGCCCCCAGCTGCCGTGCCCGCCAGCAGCCGGTAGCCCCGAGCAGGAACAGGATGACCAGCCGGGACATGGCTGCCAGGGGCACGGTGCCGAGCGCCAGCCCCGCCAGGGCGAGTGACACCACCAGAAAGGGCATGGAACCAGCGCCAGTCCCCGAAGGATTCCCAGCTCAAGCAACTCTGGTCGTCATCAGGTCGTCATCTATGCGTCATCTGGTCGCCAGCGTCAGCCGGGCAGGCTGAGCATCAGCTCACAGAGCTGGGGGCTGGGCAACTCCTGACCCAGCAGCGGAGCCACCAGGGCCGCCAGCGGCCTCAGCCGGCAGGGCCAGATCGCCCGCTCGGTGAGCCGGCCCGCCTGGTAACTGCCAGCGATCAGCACCAGCGCCAGCAGGTTGCGTTTCATCAGCGGAGCCTCCCTGAAGTGACCTCAGGCCAGAGCCGGTTCAGCCGCCAGGGCGCGGCGCTGGTCGTCGCTGAGCAGGGGAAAGCCCAGGGCCTGCCGTTCCTGCAGCCAGGCCTCGGCCACCTGGCGCGCCAGATGGCGGATGCGGCCGATGGTGGCGGTGCGCTCCGTGACCGAGATCACGCCGCGGGCCTCCAGCAGATTGAAGGTGTGGCTGCACTTGAGCACGTAATCCAGTGCCGGGGCGGGCAGACCAGCCGCCACCAGATCGCTGGCTTCCGCCTCATAAAGAGCAAAGAGCTGCTGCAGACGTGCGGGCTTGGAGGCCTCGAAGTTGTAGGTGCACTGGCCCTTCTCCGAGGCCAGCCAGAGATCGCCGTAGCTGCGCTGGCCGTTCCAGCTCAGGTCCCAGATGCTCTCCACATCCTGGAGGTACATGGCAAGGCGTTCGAGCCCGTAGGTGATCTCGATCGACACCGGCCGGCAGTCGAGGCCGCCGCACTGCTGGAAATAGGTGAACTGGGTGACTTCCATGCCATCGAGCCACACCTCCCAGCCCACACCCCAGGCACCGAGGGTGGGCGACTCCCAGTTGTCCTCCACGAAGCGGATGTCGTGGTCGCGCTGGCGGATGCCGAGGGCTTCGAGGGAGGCCAGGTAGGTCTCCTGGATGCCGTCGGGGGAGGGCTTGATCAGCACCTGGTACTGAAAATAGTGCTGGGCGCGGTTGGGGTTGTCGCCGTAGCGGCCGTCGGTGGGGCGGCGGCAGGGTTCGGGGTAAGCCACGGCCCAGGGCTCGGGGCCGATTGCCCGCAGCACCGTGTGGGGGCTCATCGTGCCGGCGCCCTTTTCCGTGTCATAGGGCTGCAGCAACAGGCAGCCCTGGTCGGCCCAGAAGCTGTTCAGGGCGGCGATGATGTCCTGGAAGTGCACGCTGCCGCTCGCCGATGGCGCCATGGGTTCGGGCCATTGTGGGACCGCAGCCGCACCCTCACCCTTTGGGAATGCGCAGCTTCTGGCCAGGGAAGATGAGGTCGGGGTCCTCGATCACCTCCTTATTGGCGGCGAAGATCTCGGTGTAACGGGCCCCGTTGGCGTAGGCGCGCTCGGCGATGCCCCAGAGGGTGTCACCCTCCTCCACCAGCACGAAAGTGGAAGGCTCCGCCGGTTTGGCGGTGGCGGCTGGAGCGGGCACCTTCAGGTCGGCAGCCTCCACCTTGCTGACCCCCTCCACATTGCCGGCGATCAGCACGGCCTTCTCGAAAGCCGCCTGGTCCTTGGCGTTGCCGGAGACCGTGGCTGCGCCGTTGGCGACGGACACCTTCAGGTCGGTGAGGCCAGGGTTGTTCTTCTCGATGTGCTGCTTGAGCTTCTCGCCGGTCTTGGCGGGATCTTCGCCATGGTTGAAGACTTTCTTGCCGATGTTGGCGGCGAAATCGAAGAGTGGAACGCCCATGACGCAGCAGGCAACTGACTGACCCAGTTAAGCCACCAGAGCGAGCAGCCCCATCAGGCCGCCGGCCAGCGGACGGTGCCGTGCCCAGGCGAAACCGGCCTCGTGAGCCAGGTTCTCCTGCTCGCCGCCGCGGGGAAAGCGCTCCAGGCTGGCTTCGAGGTAGGCGTACTGCTCGGGCAGATCGAATAATCGCGCTGTGGGCACCACCAGCCGGCGCAGATAGAGGCGCTGGAAGGCCGCCGCCATTGCCCCTGTGGGGGAGCTGGGGTCGGGGCGGTTGAAATCCAGCAAAGCCGCCCGCCCTCCCGGGCGCAGCAGCCGGCGCAGCTCCCTGAAGCCCTCGGCTGGATCAGCCAGATTGCGCAGTCCGTAGGCCATCACCGCCCCATCGAACGACTGGGGCGGCAGCCCTGTGGCCAGGGCATCGCCCTGGTGCCACTGCAGCGGCAGCCAGGGCTGGCGGGCGCCGCGGGCGGCGGCCACCTGCAGGGGAGCATTGGCGGCATCCAGGCCGATCACCTGCCCACCTGGCCGCACCTTCGTGGCCAGCACCAGTGCCAGATCACCGGTGCCACAGCAGAGATCAATCAGGCGCTGTCCCGGCCGCGGGCGCAGCCACAGCACCGCCTGACGTTTCCAGAGGCGGTGAAGCCCGAAGGAAAGCAAGTCATTGAGCTGGTCGTAGCGAGGGGCGATGGCCTCGAACAGCTCTCGCACCGCCTGGGGATCACCGGGCTTCAACGGCGGAGATGGAGCGGGGGACGCTCAAGACGATCGCAGGGCGGAGCAACGGCTGGGATCCACCAGGCAATCAAGGGATCCATCCCAGGGGAGCTTGACCGAATCGAGGCTGACGCCTGGATCCTCAATGGGCTGGGGCAACCAAAGTGCGCGGCCGGCGAGGCGATTTGGACCTGTGAGGGTGAGCACCATCACAGTGGCCAGCCCGACGGCGGCCGAGCAGACCATGCAACCGGCGAGCATCAGCGAAAACTCGCGGCGGTCACTTGCCGACTGCATCAACTGAAGAGCCCAGGCAACCAAAGCAACCACCACAAACACCATCAGTAGGCCGAGGGCTGTGGAAAGAGGTGGCTGCAGGGCCGGCACGGGGAGAAAGGCGAGTGAGAGCCTAAATGAAGGCGTTTTAATCAATGTAACGAGAGTTTGCGATCGGCTGTGATTGCATCACCTCCGCCGGCCAGGGAAGGGCACTCAGCTTCCAGCGACCAAGCCTGCAGCGATTCAGCCTCCAGCGGCCGCAGCTCCAGGCCCCGCGCCAGCAGCTCGCTCTTGATCGCCTGCACCGTGAGCACGCCGTCGTGGAGCAGGGAGGCCAGCAGCGCCGCTGAGGCCTGGCCCTCATCAAGGGCGGCGGCGATGTGATCGATGCTGCCGGCACCACCCGAGGCGATCACCGGCACCTCCACCGCCTCAGCCACGGCACGGGTGAGGACCAGGTCGTAGCCGGCCTGGGTGCCATCGCCATCCATGGAGGTGAGCAGGATCTCACCGGCACCGAGGGCCACGGCGCGCTTCGCCCAGGCCACGGCATCGAGGCCGGTGTTATGCCGCCCGCCCTTGACATACACGTCCCAGCCGCTGCCATCCGGGCGGCGCCGGGCATCGATCGCCACCACGATGCACTGGCAACCGAACTGGCGGGCCCCTTCGCTGATCAGCTCCGGCCGCGCCACCGCCGAGGAGTTGAGGCTCACCTTGTCGGCGCCGGCCCGCAACAGCTCGGTGATGCCCTCCACAGCGCTGATGCCGCCACCCACGGTGAAGGGAATGGTGACGGCCTCGGCGGTGCGGCACACCAGGTCAACGAGGGTGCGGCGACCCTGGTGACTGGCGGCGATATCGAGGAAGACCAGCTCATCGGCACCGGCGACGTCGTAGCGGCAGGCGAGCTCCACCGGATCACCGGCATCGCGCAGACCGATGAAATTGACCCCTTTGACCACCCGGCCGTCGGCCACGTCAAGACAGGGAATGATGCGCCGGGCCACCATGGTCTCGCTGTTAAGGTTGCGCCACCCGATCCAGTCGCGCCGGTCATGTCCCAGGCTGCCACCTCAGGCCCCTCGAGCGCCGTAGTGATCGGTTCGAAGGTCAGGATCACGCGGGTGCGTGACCAGATCCCCGCCGAGCTGGTCGAAATGCTTCAGAGCGATGCCACCGGCACCGTCCGCGATTTCAAGATGACCGATGGCAGCGGCATCGGGGTGGTGGTGGAACTCGCCAACGGCAGCACCGGCTGGTTCTTCGACGACGAAATCGCTGCGGTCTGATTTGAGCGACGCCCCCGAGACCAGCAACAGTGGCGGCGGCGCCCGTCAGCTGCTTGGCATGAAAGGTGCCAGCGGCACCAGCTCCATCTGGAAGCTGCGCCTTCAGCTGATGAAGCCGGTCACCTGGATCCCCCTGATCTGGGGTGTGATCTGCGGTGCGGCGGCTTCCGGCAATTTCCACTGGACCCTGCCGGAAGTAGGCGCGTCCCTGGCCTGCATGGTGATGAGCGGGCCGCTGCTGGCCGGCTACACCCAGACGATCAACGATTACTACGACCGCGAAATCGACGCGATCAACGAGCCCTACCGGCCGATCCCATCGGGCGCCATCTCCCTGCCCCAGGTGAAAGTGCAGATCTGGTTGCTGCTGATCGCCGGCCTGGCGGTGGCCTGGGGCCTGGACCTCTGGGCCGGCCACACCACCCCGGTGGTGCTGCTGCTGGCGCTCGGTGGCTCACTGGTGAGCTTCATCTATTCAGCACCGCCGCTGAAGCTGAAGCAGAACGGCTGGCTGGGCAACTACGCCCTCGGCGCCAGCTACATCGCCCTGCCCTGGTGGGCCGGTCAGGCCCTGTTCGGCCAGCTCACCTGGACCACGGCCCTGCTGACCCTGGCCTACAGCCTGGCGGGCCTCGGCATCGCCGTGGTGAACGATTTCAAGAGCGTGGAGGGCGACCGGGCCCTGGGGCTGCAGAGCCTGCCGGTGGTATTCGGGATCAAGCGGGCCAGCTGGATCAGCGCCGGAATGATCGATCTGTTTCAGCTGGCGATGGTGGCCGTGCTGATCGTCATCGGTCAGAACTTTTCGGCCGTACTGCTGGTGCTGCTGATCATTCCCCAGATCACCTTCCAGGACATCTGGCTGCTCCGCGATCCAGTGGCCTTCGATGTGAAGTACCAGGCAAGCGCCCAGCCGTTCCTGGTGCTGGGGATGCTGGTCACGGCGCTGGCGATCGGGCACAGCAGCCTGACCGTGGTGATGTGAGGGACCTGTGAGCAAACGCAGGCGGCGCTTGCTGTTGGTCGCTGCCTTCGCAGTCACCGCTGGAGGCGCCACGGCCCTGGGGGTGAACGCCCTGGTCAAGGGGATGGACAGCCTGTTGCCCGACGCTCGCCGGATCAGCACCTTCAACCGTCCGGGCACGGTGACGATCCTCTCGGCCGACGGGGAGGTGCTGCAGAAACTGGGCCCGGCCACGCGCGAGAAGGTGGCCAGCGGCAAGATGCCAGAGCTGGTGAAGGAGGCCTTCATCGCCGCCGAAGACCGCCGCTTCTATCAGCACGAAGGCATCGACCCCACCGGCATCGCCCGGGCGATGCTGCGCAACCTGCGCCGGGGCTCGGTGGAGGAGGGGGCGAGCACGATCACCCAGCAGCTGGCGCGCACGGTGTTCCTCAGCCAGGACCGCACGCTGATCCGGAAGCTGAAGGAAGCGGCCCTGGCCGGAAAGCTGGAGCGGCAGCTGAGCAAGCAGCAGATCCTCGAGCAATACCTCAACTATGTGTATCTGGGCTCCAGCGCCTACGGCGTGGCCGATGCCGCCTGGATCTACTTCTCCAAGACCCCCGACCAGCTGACCCTGCCGGAGGTGGCCATGATCGCGGGGCTGCCGCCAGCGCCCTCGGTGTATTCGCCACTGGTGAACCCGGAGCTGGCTCTGCAGCGTCGCAGCGTGGTGCTGGAGCGGATGGCCCAGGCCGGCTTCATCGATGCCGGGGAGCTGGCCGACGCCAAGGCCACACCGCTGCAGCTGAAGCCGGCCCTGCCTAAGTACTGGAACAGCCGCGCCCCCTTCTTCACCGGCTGGGTGGCACAGGAGCTGCCCAAGGTGCTGAGCGCCGAGCAGCTGGAAGTGGGCGGACTGACGATCCGCAGCAGCCTGAATCAGGCCTGGCAGGAGGAAGGCCAGAAGGTGATCGATTCCAGCGCCTACGGCGGCCTGGAGGGGGCGCTGGTGACGGTGGAGCCGGGCACCGGTCTGGTGCGGGCGATGGTGGGCGGCAAGGACTTCAACAAGAGCCAGTTCAACCGCGCCACCCAGGCGCTGCGCTCACCCGGCTCCACCTTCAAGCTGTTCGTGTATCTCTCTGCCCTCAAGGCCGGCATGAAGCCGGAAGACACGGTGCTGGATGCCAAGCGCTGCTTCGCGGGGTACTGCCCCAAGAACTTCAGCGACCGCTACCTGGGCAGGGTCTCACTGGCGACGGCGCTGCAGAACTCGCTCAACACCGTGGCCGTGAGCCTGTTGCAGCAGGTGGGCTTCGACAAGGTGATCGCCACGGCCCAGAGCCTGGGCATCACGCGGGAGCTGGGGCGCTTTTACCCGATGGCCCTCGGCGCCTATGAGCAGACCGTGCTCGACATGACCACGGCCTATGCGGCGGTGATCAACCGCGGGGTGTACGTGCCGGCCACCCCGTTCGAGGAGATCAACGGACCGAATGGTGAGCTGCTCTGGAGCCGGCGCGTGGATGGCGACAAGGGGCGGCGGGCGGTGGACAGCGACATCGCCGATGCCATGGTGTGGATGCTGGAGAGGGTGGTGAGCGGCGGCACCGGCGGCGCGGCCTCCCTTTCAGGGCGTCCCGTGGCGGGCAAGACCGGCACCTCCGAGGGGGCGCGCGACCTCTGGTTCATCGGCGGCATTCCCCAGCTCACCACCGGCGTCTGGCTGGGCTACGACAACAACCGCAAGACCGGCAGCGACAGCGGTTCGGCCGCCGCAGCCTGGGGCCGCTACATGTCGGTGGTGGTGAAGGACCTGCCCGTGAAGCAGTTCGCGCCCAAGCCCGTGCTCACCGGCACGTTCAAGCCCACCAGGGCGGCCAGATCAACCTTCCAGCAGGGCCGTCCCAGCGACCTGCCCACCCCCGGCGAAGACCGCGACCGGACAGAACCATCGCAGACGCCGCCACCGAGCGAGCGCGGCAGCGACCTGCCTCCCCTTCCCGATCTACCCACGCTGCCGCCGCCGAGCCAGCCACCCCAGGAGCGTCAACCAAGCCCCGAACCCCTGCCCGCTCCGGAGCCCGCACCAGCCCCGATTGCGCCCTCTTTCCCGGTGGCACCCCCGCCCGTGGCACCGCCTCCCCCGGTGGCACCTCCTCCCGTTCCCTGAACCGGCTCGCCCGCGTGCTTCAGCCGGGCGCCTGCAGCACTGCGGCATAGAAGCCATCTCCACCCTGGGGACCAGGCCAATGCTGCTGTTGCGACAGCAGCCGCCAGCCAGGATGGTGTTCCAGGAAAGCGGCGATCAGGTCGCCATTTTCGCTCGGGTGCACGGTGCAGGTGGCGTACACCAGGCGGCCGCCGGGGACCAGCAGCGGCAGCATCGCCTCCAGCAGGTTGCGCTGCAGGTCCACCAGCTCGCGGATGCCCCCTGGGGTCATGCGCCAGCGAGCATCAGGGTGGCGCGCCAGAGTGCCCAGCCCCGAGCAGGGGGCATCGAGCAGGATGCGATCGAAGGGTGGTCCGGGGAGGGCGCCGGAGAGGGCGGCATCGGCGGTGAGCGGCTCGATCGCGCTGAGCCCCAAGCGGCGGGCGTTGTCGCGCAGGCGGCGGAGACGGCCCTCGGAGCGATCCACCGCCAGCACGGTGCCGGCATCACCGATCAATTCGGCCAGGTGGGTGCTCTTGCCGCCGGGGGCGGCGCAGGCATCGAGCAGGCGCTCCCCGGGCTGGGGGTCGAGCAGGGGGGCGATCACCTGGGCGGTGCGGTCCTGCACGCTCCAGTGGCCTTCGGCATAGCCGGGCAGGGCACGCAGATCACCGCTGCGGCCGCCGAGGCTGAGGCCCCAGGGCAGATCCGGCAGGGGTTCGGCGTTCACGCCAGCAGCGGCGAGGGCCTCGATCACCCCCTCGCGAGTGGCGCGCAGGCGGTTCACGCGCAGATCGAGGGCGGGCGGCTGGTTGGCAGCCAGGGCGAAGGCCTCGGCGCCCGCGCTGGGCAGCCACTTCAGCAGCCCATCAGCCAGCCAGGGGGGCAGGGAACCGCGCAAGGCCAGGCTGGCGGCGGGATCAGCGGGAAGGGGCAGGGGCTCCCAGGCGGCGGCAGTGGGGGGGAGGGCCTGCCGGCGGCGCAGACAGGCCCGCAGCAGCCCATTCACCACCGGCGCCAGGCGGACGAGGCCGTCGCGCTTGGCCAGCTCCACCGTTGTGCTCACCGCCGCCGAGGCCGGCACCCGGGCGGTGAACAGGAGCTGATAGAGACCGAGGTGCAGCAACCAGCGCAACGGCGGCGGCTGGCGCTCAGCGCGCACCTTGCCGAGGGCGTCGATCCAGCCGTCAAGCAGGCCTCGCTGGCGGATGGCACCGCAGGCCAGCTCGGTGGCCAGGGCGCGATCGGCCGGCGCCAGGGGGGAGCGGCGCAGCTCCCGCTCCAGAGCCAGATCGGTGTAAGCGCCGGCCGCCACGGCCTGCAGCACCCGCCAGGCCACGCGCCGGGCCTCGAGCCCGATGGCGCCCTGGTCTGGTGCCGGCGGGGCTGGGGTGGCGGGGGAGGCGCTCAAACGGCAGGGGGCGGCGGCCTCCACAGATAGCGCCGCAGGGGCAGCCGGCCCTGCTCGTCCACGGGGATGCCCTCAGCGAGCAGCAGCTGGCGCTGCATCCAGTCGCTGCCTTCGCGCGCCAGGCTGAGGCTGATGCAGCCGCGGGCATTGACGATCCGATGCCAGGGCACCTCCGAGGGCAGGGGCAGACGGCGCAGCGCCCAGCCCACCTGACGGGCGCAGCCGTAGGCACCGATCAGCTCAGCGATCTGCCCGTAGGTGGCCAGCCGGCCGGCGGGAACCAGACCAACCGCCGCCCACACCCGCTGATCGAAGCCGGGAGTGCCATCAACCATGACAAGGGCTGACCGGAAGCAGCGGCAGAAAGATCCTGTCATCAGCGCTGGCGGAAAGCCGATCGAAGCCGACAAATCGCGGCCATAGAACGGAGTTCACAACTCCTTTGAGCCCCCCAACGGGCCACCACGATGCGAAGCACCAGCAGGATCAAGAGGGCCGCCTGGGGGCTGACGGCAGGGGCCGCCGGCCTGGCGCTCACGCTCAGTGGCTGCGGCCTGGTGCGCGCCACTGCCGAGGCACCGTCGGCACGGGCCGCGGCCGCCACCCTGCCGGCTCCAGTCGCCAGAGCGGATGCTGCAGATTCTGATGCAGCCAGTGCCTGTGCAACAGGCCGACAGAGCGCCGAGGAGGTGTTCCGCTCGGCCCGGGAGGGGGTGGCGGTGGTGTCCACGGGCAGCGGCATGGGCAGCGCCTTCGTAGTGGCCCAGCAGAACGGCCTCACCTACCTGGCCACCAATGCCCATGTGGTGGATGGCAGCGAGGTGGTGCAGCTGAAGTGGGTGGATGGCAGCAGCGACCGGGCCAGGGTGGTAGCGCGCGGATCAGGGGAGGAGCCCACCAGCGACCTGGCCCTGCTGGCGGTCGAGGGCACGCGGGGCAAGGTGCTGCGCCTGCGCGATCAGGCCTCTGCCGTGGGTCAGGAGGTGTTCGTGATCGGCGCCCCGAAGGGCCTGGAGTTCAGCCTCAGCCGCGGAGTGGTGAGCAGCCTGCGCGGCAACGAGCAGATCCTGCAGATCGACGCGGCGGTGAATCCCGGCAACTCCGGCGGCCCGGTGCTGGATGCGGGCCAGTGCGTTGCTGGTATCGCCACCTTCAAATTCGGCGACAGCGAGGGGTTGAATTTCGCGGTGTCATCGCAGGTGGTGCGCGAGTTCCTGGCGCAGCTGCCGGCCGCTGGCCAGCCTGCGGCGGAGCCTCCTGGCCAACGCCAGGCCCGGCGGCCGCAGCTGCCGCAGCCGCCTGATCTGAAACCCAGTCAGGATGGGCTCTGCCTGTTCCGCGCCGCCGGTGGCAGCGATGAACAGATCCCCTGCCGCATCAGCCGCGTGCGTGGCCGCAGCGGCGGCACCCTCTACGACCTGGCCTGGGCCGACGGCTCCCGCAACGCCTATGCCTTCTTCGCCGATGGGCGCGTGGCGATTCGCGCCGAGGACGGCAGCGGCCAGACCCAGGAGGACGAGGGCAGCTTCCGGCGGTTGCAGGGTGGGGTGGCGGTGCTCAGCAGCGGCAACAGCCTCGCCTTCATCCCCGGACTGGATCCGGTGCTGAACTGAGGCGCGGCAGGCGGCCTACGGTCGCCCTTGCCGCGCCGCGCCCATGCCCCTGCTGCCCCGCCGCTTCGAGCGGATCCGCTCCGTGCTCGATCGGCGCATGGCCGATCTCAGCGTGGTGCTGGAGGCGGTGGACAAGCCCCACAACCTCTCGGCGATCCTGCGCAGCTGCGATGCGGTGGGGGTGCTGGAAGCCCATGTGGTGAGCCTGAAGGGCCGTCCGCGCACGTTCAACAGCACGGCCCAGGGCAGCCAGAAGTGGGTGCCCCTGCGTCCCCACGACACGGTGGAGGAGGTGCTGGGCCAGCTGAAGCAGCAGGGCTTCCGGCTCTATGGCACCCAGCTGGGCACAAGCGCCGTGGATTACCGCCAGTGCGACTTCCGCGGCCCCACAGCCTTCGTGCTGGGGGCTGAGAAATGGGGCCTGAGCGAGGCGGCGGCGGCGATGGTGGATCAGGCCCTGTTCATCCCCACCGGCGGCATGGTGCAGTCGCTGAATGTGTCGGTGGCGGCGGCGGTGCTGCTGTTCGAGGCGCTGCGGCAGCGTCAGGCGGCGGTTCTGGTGCCGCAGGCCGGCGAAGGCTTGCCGAAAGGAGCGCGCGACAAGCTGCTGTTCGAGTGGTCCTACCCCCAGGTGGCGGAGTGGTGCCGTCGCCAGGGGCGCCCCTACCCAGCGCTCACAACGGAGGGGGAAATCAGCGAAGAGCTGCCGCGAACCCTGAAACTGCGCTACTGAACTATTGAGCTACTGAGCCCGCCCAGGATTCAGATAAGCAAGATGCTCACAGGAATGGAATCTTCAGAGGAACGGGATCAGCACGTCGTTGTGGTTCGGCAGCGGCGGAGGCGCCTGGCCGCTGCGGGCCCTCGGTAACCAGAGGGCCAGGCCCACCCCGAGAACTTCCAGCAGCACGGGCCGTGCCACCAACAAGACCACGGCCAGCGCCCCAAGGGCCAATATGCGCTCAAGCAGGCCGATCACGTCGTCGCTGTTGGCCGTGCCCAGCAACCAGAGCAGCGCTGAAGCTGCCAGCAGGAGTGTCATGACCCAGATGGGCATTAAAGGGGGCAGAACTGTTAATCAGTCTTACTAAGAACCGGAGCCCCACGCAGCGGGCCAGCAGGGTTGGCCAGGAAACCAACAAATCAGGCCGCTTGGCGAGGCCCAGGAGCTTGTCAGCGGTTGCTGAGCAGCGCGTGAGGAGCTTTTCAAGGCAAATATGACGATGAAGGGTCCGTCTTGCCTGGAAAAGAGCGGGCAAAGCATTAGAACTTCATTAAAGAATAATTAAAGCTTGACAAGGAACACCCTTTTGGGGCACGAGCTGACCCTTGTCCACGCCAAGGCTAAGAAAGCAGCAAACACATTGCTACGAGCAGAGTTTGCCTTGAAAGCCATAAAACGCAATGGCTTATGTGAAGAGATTGCAGCCAAGCGGCCCATGACCGCCAAGAGGGGAACGCTCATAGGCGTCAACTTGAAATCTCTGACCATGAGCACCAACATGAAAATCGCCATCATCCGACAGCTGAGACAGCATCAGGCCAGTGCCAACAGGTTCACCAAGGGATTCACTCTGGTGGAGCTGATGATTGTGGTTGCTGTTATCGGCATTCTCTCCGCTGTGGCACTCCCGCAGTACCTGCAAGCCCGCAACGCAGCCCAAGCAGGAGCAGCCATTGGTGAAGCCCTTGGACTGGCTAAGGAGTGTGCGACATTTGCCGCCTCGGACATTGGCGGCGCACCTAATCCACCTGCCGCTGCTGGAGTTGAAAATCCAAAACCCTGTGAGGCTGCTACCGGGGGAACGTATACCGCCAAGTGGACAGCAGGTCCGGTAGGCATTCGTTGTCTTGCTGGAACTTCAACCTCAGCAAACACCACGGCAACGATCACTATCGACGGGAATGGGACCATTGGCTGTGCCTTGTCCTGACATGGAGCAAGCCATCTCCACCTCCCTTATTTGCGGGCATGACGTGAGGACCCGTCACCCTCCGCGTCCTCCATCCCCTCCACTCACCCAGGCCTCCAGCCCTTCCCCCAAGAACGAAAGCCCCAGCACCAGCACGAACATCGCCAGGCCGGGGTAGAGGGCGGTCCACCAGATGCCGGTGGGTAGGGCGGTGAGAGCCTGCTGGAGATCGCCGCCCCATTCCGGAATCGTTTCCGGCAATCCGAGACCAAGAAAACCCAGACCGCCGAGCACCAGCACCGCATCGGCGGCATTGAGGGTGAGCAGCACCGGCACCGAGGTGATCACATTGCGGAAGAGATAAC
This sequence comes from Synechococcus sp. 1G10, assembly GCF_002252625.1. GTDB lineage: Bacteria > Cyanobacteriota > Cyanobacteriia > PCC-6307 > Cyanobiaceae > Regnicoccus_A. The sequence goes on from NZ_NQKW01000010.1 coordinate 16,950, forward strand.
GGCGCAGGATCCAGATTGGCCCGGCCCCCAGGGTGCGGGCGGCCTCCACGTAGAGCTCGGCCTTCACCTGCGCCGTCTGGTTGCGCACCACCCGGAAGTACTGTGGGATGTACACCACGCAGAGGGCGGCAGCGGCATTGGGCAGGCCGCGGCCGAGCAGGAAGGCCAGCACCACCGAGAGCAGCAGCACCGGCAGGGTGTAGAGCGTGTCCATCAGCAGCACCAGCACCCGGTCGAACCAGCCGCCGAGGTAGCCGCTGAGCATCCCCAGGGGCACCCCGATCACCAGGGCCACCACCAGTGCCAGCAGCACCACCTGCAGGGCCACGCCAGCGCCTGAGAGGGTGCGAACGCACACATCACGCCCGAGGCGGTCGGTGCCGCACCAGTGCTGCAGCGACGGGGTTGAGTAGATCGGATTCTCCAGGCCGGTGTTGGGGTCGGCCAGCAGGCCCAGATGGATCAGCAGCGGCGTTAGCAGGGCGATCAGCCCGTAGATCAGCACGATCACCAGCCCCCAGCGGGCCATGCGGCCGGAGAGGTCGGTGGGGCGCCAGCGGCGCAGCAGCCCGGAGCGCGGCAGGGTGGTCATGGGCGGCGGGGGCTCGGCGCGTCCAGTTTGGGGCAAGCGTCTGTGGTCCGCAGGGGGACCGCTGATGCGCCGCGAGAGCCGGCCCCTTGACGCGCTCCCCACTGCGACCCGAGATCGGTTCGATCGAGAGAATGCTGCTGGGCAAGGAGTGGCGATGAAGCTGGGGCTGACGCTGGATGCGGGGCTTGACGCCAGGGCACTGCTGGCGCTGGTGCTGCTGCTGGATCCATTGGGGTCGCTGCCGGCGCCGGAGGATCGGGCGGCCGAAACGGGGCAGAGCGCCGATATCGATCCAGGCGGCATCGCTTGGCTGGCCGACAACGACGCCCCGCTTCTGCGTCGGTAGCTGGCAACGGGGCGAGCGGTCACTGGAAGAGGACATGACCCCGTTTCCGCCGGAAGAGGATCCGTCAACCCAGCTGTGGCTGATCGAGCCGAGCCGGTTCGCGGCTGTGCTTGGGGATGGGACCTCACGGGCTCCGGCCAGCGGAGATGAGTCCCTGCGGCTGCCCCCCGGCGGCGATCTGCTGTTGCCGAGGCAGGCTGCAGCGGCGCAACCGGCGCTGGCCACCGATAGTGACTTGGCTGATGCGGAGATCGCCCACAGCTGCCGTTGGCTCGGCGGTGAGGTACTTGCCACCTTCGATCGCAAGGCTGCAGCGCTGCTTCCTCACTACAGCCTTCAGCTTGGGGTGCCTTGGCATTTCTACTTGGCGATCGTCAGGAAGCTGGCACGAGCTTTTTCACGGTTGCAATGGAGGCTATGGCAACCAAATCCTGGGACTGTAGGCAAAGATCATCGATGATACTTTAGGTGCTTTGCCTCGGCTCATTGAGTAACTTCCAATCCGTGGGGGAGTCGATATCTGCCGAGTTGCAGGAAGCATCAATGCTGACGGCTCCCCAGTTCTTGCCCTCTCGCCAGCCAGCAGGCTTGACAATTGAGTCAAGTGAGAGCTGCTCGACACCGTCTCCATCGGGATCACCTGCTTCTTCGTTATCATCCAGCCCGGCAGCTACGGCCTCAACCAGCATCTCTTTGCCTCGCGATACGATCAGCTCATTGATTGCGCGCAGCTCTTCATCTGATAGACGCTCACGAAACCGGGCATTCATTGATGGGTCGAACAATGCTTTACTTGAGTGGCAAGAGAATCCAAGAGAGCAAGGCATAAAGGCATTCTTCTGAAACTGCCTGACGGCCTCATCATCACTCAGCCCAAGTCTCTGCTTGATGCAAAGGGCGCAAAATGCCAAGCGCACCGATTGTGCAAGAGCTCCGATCGTGGCACTGAATTGTAGCGTTTAGGACATCTCAAGCTGCTCCCACGGCATCAACCGCGAAAGGATCACCTAGCGCTGTTACGGATCAAGTGTGCCACCACAAGGAAGACGGGATTCCTCGATGCAGAGTCATCCATTCATAGACACGATGTAGAGCAAGGACTCGCCGGTTTTGCGCACGCTTAGCAGATTTTCACGGCACAAACCAGCTGCGATTGAATGGATTTGGGATATTTCATGAAGCCATAATTAGTGAGCGCATCCCCTCACCCCATCCCAGCCACCGCCTCGCTGCGCACACGCCGCGCCGGGCCGTTGGCCACAGCCGAGCTTTGCTCCAGCCGCATCGCCACCAGCCCGCTCACCGGATCAAGGCAGGCTGAGAAGGGCAGCGCCGCGGAGCTGTTCAGCACCTGGCCGCCACTCAGCTGGCCGCAGCCGCTCCAGGGGGTGGGGTCGCCAGCGAGGCCATCGAGCACCACCAGGCTCTGGAAGGTGCTGGCTGGGTTCACCGATCCATCGAGCCGATAGGCCGGTCCGCAGCGCATCAGCACCCGGCCCCGCCAGATGCCGCTTGGCGCTGCTCCCACCGAGTAGGTGATCGTGGCCACACCCGTGCTCACCGGCACCCGCAGCTGCAGCACCGGCGTGCGCCCCGCCAGACCGCAGCTCACCGCATCCGGCGCCACTCCCGCGCCCACCACCGCCGTAGCCCGCTCCAGATCGTCGCGGATCAGCGCCATTGCCCGCCGCTGGTGCGCCCGCTCCCGCACCATCCAGCTGAAGCGCTGGGCGTTCTGCCCCTCCCCCACCAGCGCCTGGATCATGCCGCCGCAGACCATCAGCCCCAGAACCATCGCCAGCAGCAGTTCCACCAGTCCGAAACCTGCCGCAGAGGGTGGCGCCGATCGCCACAGTTGCCGTGCCATCGCTCTCATAACGCAAGGTCCGGGCGGCAGGCGCTGCTATCGGGTGCCCCAACCTCGGCGCCTCCGTAGCGGCCCAGCCGCACCACCCCCAGCGGCAGGGCCATCACCAGGCAGCGGCGCAGCTCGGTGCCCTCACTGCTGAGCACCACCGTGCCGCCATCCAGCACCAGGCCGTTGCTGCTGAAGCGCAGCGCCGCCGGCAGGTTGTGGCGCACCTGCACCGATCCGCTGTCCACTCCATCATCAAGGCGGCGCAGGCCCTCGCCGCAGGCGGGTGGCGCTCCGCCGCTGCCCGGCGCCTCCCAGCCCGTGGCACCCAGGCTCATCGCGCAGGGCTGCCCCTGCTCCGCCGCCTGGGCACGTCCCCGCTCGATCCCCTGCGCCAGCCTCCGCGTGGCGGCCTCCAGCCGCTGGATCGCCAGGTTTTCGCCCCAGGCCATCAGCGCCATCGCCGCCAGAACCCCCAGCACCGTGATCCCCACCAGCAGCTCCGGCAGCGTGAAGCCAGCTCCAGGGCTGGGGTGGCAGGCATTCAGGCTCCTCATGCCCCCACCTCCGTTTCGGTGGCTGGCGGCTGGCACAGCCCATGGGCCGCCGCCATGAACAACCGCCGCCGCTCGATCGCTTGATGCTCGCTGCGAAGCACCAACCAGAGTCCGCCGGCCGCGTTGTTCTGTTCGCGCTGCAGCGTGGCCGTCACCTCCGCCGGCAGCTCCGTGGCAGCCGCCTGCAGCTGGGCCTCCATCCAATCGCCCGCCACCGCGCAATCCTTTGCTGGTGCCACCGCCAGAGTCGCTCGGCGCAATCCATTCTCCCGCCGCAGCAGGTCGGCATCGAGGCGGCGCAACAGCTCCTGCCGCTGCTCGGCGCGCTGGCTCCAGAGCGCACTCGACGCCCACAACTGGGCCGAGGCATTGGCCGCGAGGCCGAACACCACCGCCGCCACCATCACTTCCACCAGATTCATCGCCCCAGCCCCCGCACACTGCGCACCAGCGGCGCCCCGTCGCCGGGCACCACCGCCAGGGCATAGAGCCGCTGGCTGCCTGCATCGCTCAGCTGCAGCCGCAGCTGACCGGGCCGGGCCGCCTCGCCATCCAGAGCCGGTGTCCAGCCCACCACCCGGTAGTCGTTCTCTCCCACCTTGCCCGCCGCCACCATCGCCGGATTCAGCCCCGGCGCACAGCCAGCCACCGGCATCACCCAGGCCGCGGAAGCCTGCGGCAGCAGACAGGCATAGGCGCCGCTCAGCTGGGCCGCCACCCGCTGCGCCGCTGAATCCAGCGCATCCTCCTGCTGGCGTTGCTTCAGCTCCGCCGCCGCCAGGGCCGATCCCTGCAGCGCCGCCGTCTGCACCGACAGGCTCGTGAGCAGCAGCACCAACGCCGCGCCGACCGATAGCGGCAGGACAAAGCCAGCGGCAGACGCCGGGCCTCTCGTCCGGGCAACCGGCACCGCCCCCAGGCGGCACCACAAAACAGATCGAGGCACCATTGGCGGCCCCCTTCAGCAACAACTCCCCCAGCGTTCCCAGCCAGTGAGTGATTACCTCCCGATTCCAACGGCCCTGGGCGATGGCTTCAACAAACTTTGCGTGGGCTCAGAGCAGCGCCTCTGAATTGAGAAGATCGAGTCAGAGCGCCTCCGCCTGGGTCTGGGTTTGGCGCAGCCAGGTTGACTTCCCATTCCGGTGCGGCCCGAACAGGAAGAAACTGCCAGCTGGCTCCTTGAAGAAATCGCCCTATCGCCGCCAAAAACGCAGGCAATCTGGCGCTTGCGTCGCCATTTCTGCATGCTTTGGAGGTCTCCTCAGGTCTGGCGGCGCCGGCGGGGCTCAGCAGCGCCATTAATCGCATCATCTGATGACAGAATTGATGCCACACCAGCCTGGACTGAATCGAGCATGCGCACCACCCTCAACCTCGACGACGATCTCCTCAGCCAGGCCCAGCAGCTCAGTGGCATCAACGAGCGTCCAACGCTGATCCGCGAAGCGCTCAAAGCTCTCGTGCAACGTGAAAGCGCCCGCCGCCTAGCCGCTCTGGGTGGCTCTGAGCCCCAGCTCCAGTCCATCCCCCGGCGCCGCAGCGATCCGGCGTGATCCTTGTCGACACCTCGGTCTGGATCGAGCACCTCCGCGGAACTCTGCCGGAGCTGTCGCAGTGCCTTGAGCAAGGGACGATCGCCATCCACCCCTGGGTGATCGGGGAGTTGGCATGCGGCAATCTCCAGAACCGCCAGCTCGTGCTGGATCTGCTCAAGGCCTTGCCTCCCGTGGCGATCGCGACGGATCATGAGATTCTGCTCATGATCGAGAGCCGGCAGCTGATGGGACGGGGGATCGGATACATCGATGCCCACCTGATCACCTCCGCCCTGCTCAGCCAGGCCATCCTCTGGACACGAGACCGACGATTGGCCGCCGTGGCCGGTGAACTCCACCTCTCCTACTGATTCAGCTTCGCCTCCAGCGGCGACGGAGCGATCAGCCAGCGCAGGTCGCGATCAAGCGTTGCCGCCAGCTTCGGGTTCCACTGGGGGAGGCTTTCCCACTCCCGGCGGCTGTAGACGAGCAGATCGGTGGCCAGCGGAAGATCGGCCGTGTCCCAGGGGCGCAGGCGCTCCCAGATCGGCAGCTCGCACTGACGCAGCACCAGCAGCAGATCCAGGTCGCTGCCCACACCGGCATCGCCGCGCCCGTAGGAGCGGAACACACCCACCGCCTCCAGCTCCGGTTGGGCCGCCGCCTGGCGCTGGGCCCACTGCCCTGCCGCCTCAAGCACGCTCTCGGAACTGGGCCAGCGCAGCACGGACCCATTCAATGATCGCTGTGGCACGAAACAGGCCCTCTCAAACGTCCCAGATCGGAGCCAGATCCAACACCAGGCCCGCGAACAGCTCGCCACCATCGAGCTCCTTGGCGTCGTCGTGGCGCTCAGGGGTGGCGGCGGCCCCAGCGCGCCAGACCTCCACGGCTCTCTCCTCGGACAGCAACAACCAGCCCAGCTGCGCCCCGTTGGCCTGATAGGTGTCCATCTTCTGGCGGAGTGCACTCACGCCACGGGGCCCTTCGTCGGACGCGCTGGCCATTTCCACCACCAGATCGGGGCAGAGGGGCGCGAACCCACGGCGCTGCTCCGGGCTGAGAGCCTGCCAGCGATCCAGGCGCACCAGGGAGGCATCAGGGCTCAGCACCGAGCCATCCGGCAGCCGAAATCCGCTGGAGCTGTCGAACCCCTTCAAGGGCAGGCCACTCCGGCGAACCGCCCACCACAGCAATGCACCAAGGGCCTGGTTGCGGGCGCCGGCTTCGCTGCCGGTGGGGGTCATGGCAATCACCTGGCCATCGGCCGCCAGTTCGAGCACCGCATCGGGATTGGCCTGGCACACCAGCTCGAACTGATCAGCGTTGAGCCGTAGGTCCCAGGGCAGCTGCAGCGGCTGCACGCCAGGCGTTGGGCTTGGAGGTGCCAGCGTCATCGACCTTCCGCCTGCTGAACTCCACCGTAACGAGATCACTCAGGCCAGGCCGCAAGCCCTGCTGATTCAGGTGGTGGCCTGATGCAGGGGATATGCCAGATCAGGGAAAGCTCTCAGCACAGCGCGATCCGCCGTGATCAGCGGTATGCCCAGCTGTTGAGCAGCGACCACGAATTCACAGTCGTAAGCGCTGCAGCCACTGGTGGCCGCCAGCCGGAGCACAGCGTCAGAACACACCGGTTCCTCATGGCGAATCACCAGGTCTTCTGCCTGCTGCTGCAGGCTGAGCACTTGATCGAGGCTCAGGTCGCCGCGTCGCAGGTATCCGCTCAGCACGTTGCGCCATTCGCTGCGCCACAACGGCGGAGACGCCCAGTTGGGTTGATCCATCAGCAAGGCTTCCGCCAGTGCTGTCTGCGGGCCGGGCAGCAGCAGATAGGTCACCACGTTGGTGTCCACAGCGATCACGGGCGGCCCTCACGCTTGAAAGCGTCGCTGTCGGCGGGGGCAAAACTGGTGCGCGGCAAGGTCTCGCGTAGGCCGTCAGGCGTTCCTCCGCCCCGGCTGGTGCCAGCATCAGCCCAGCTTCCAGGCACACGATCGCCTCGCTGTTGAGGCTGCGGCGATGCTGCCTGGCCGCAGCGCTCAGTCGGGCGTGGAGTGCGTCCGGCAGGTTCTTGAGGGTGAGGCTCTTGGCCACGGCAGCCACCAGTTCATCAACGCGGCATCCATTCTGCAACCGTTTTGGTTTCTGTGAGCTTCGCTGGCGAGGTTCTGGGCAATTTCCCTGATCTCCGCAATCCAGTGTTCAGGGGTCTTCGATGCGTTCAGGGGAGCATCGGGGCTCAGCAGGACGAATCTCTCCGCCACGAGCTTGCTCACCTGCGGGCCACCACACCAGCTGCAGGCCGCAGCCTTGACGTCGCGGCCCTGATCCAAGAGGAACGGATTCAAGGTTGTTCAGAACGTCTCATTCCAAAACATCCAACCACGCTTCTAGATGCCGGTGGGCATAACAACCTGCGTCCATGCATAACGCGCGTGTTGTCGACGACGAGGATCTCGCCAGTGCGCCAGGGTGGCGCCATCACACAGCGCTCGTGGGCAGCAATCAACTGACGGAGATAGCTCGCATTCATCAATTCGCCAGAACCCCAGAATACTTTGTTTGTAGGGTGGCAGTAAGTCTGCTGGGCAGCAAGCTCAGCATCGGGGATGGAAGGGAGGTGGGCAAGAATGCCGTTTGCAAACGCTTCCTTGCCGTTCGACCAGGATTTAAGAAACGGAGACGTTCGCCAGCGAAGGGACAGGCGATCTCCTTCCAGGCGAAAAAACACCTCGCAAACAGACTTCAAAAGCGAGATAAGTTCATCCCGACTGGTGACATCAAACTCCTGTCGCCATCTGTCAGGCCCCCATTCCATGGTGTAGATCACACCCTCGTTACGAAAGCGCGCCAACAACCTGGGCGGGATCTCCCCCATCAGCCGTTGTCCATCCACAAGGGTGGTTGCACCACCATCAGACTCGCAAGCAGGTGCTTCCAGGCAGAGGAAGAGGGCGTAGTCTGGTAGTGGTCTGCAGGGACGATAGGCCCGCTCGGAATGACCCAGCAACGTGAAGTTTCCTGCAGGAGTGTGGTGAACCGCATCCAACGGCAGGCCTTCACCATCCTGCTGCAGTGCCTCACGACCAATACTGGGAATAAACTCCACGCATAGGCCCTTGCACAGAGTCTGAAAGGTCTGAAGAGCAGACGCACGTGGTGGCAAGATCCGTGCAAATCCATTCAAACGAACGGCTTCACGAACCTCCTTCAGCAAGCTGGTCAACCCCATCGACAACTGCAAACCGCCTACGCTTCCAGCACCACTGGCAGGGAAGCGAGGCAGCGGAAGAAGCCGTTCCGATGCCAGTGGGGGGAATCAGCAAGCCCTGCTGCGGGATAACGATCAAAGAAACGCTGCACGGCAATCCGAGCTTCCAGCCGAGCCAGGTGGCGGCCAAGGCAATGGTGCCGACCGATGCCAAAGGCCAGATGCGGGTTGGGTTGCCTGGTGATCAGAAACTCATCGGCACGGTCGAACACTATGCCATCTCGGTTGGCAGAACCGAGAATGACAGACAGCTGTTCCCCCTGCTCGAAACGATGGCCGCAGATCTCGATCACATCCGTCGTGATCCGAAACGTGCTTCTCTGCTCCGGACTTTCAAACCGCAGAACTTCCTCCACGGCTCCATCAATCAAGCCGGGTTCTAGCCGCAGTTTCTGCATCTGCAGGGGATGGGTGATGAATAGCAAAATCGCGCTGCCGATCAGAGAAATCGTGGTTTCATGGCCGGCAAACATCAACAGGAACAGCATGCTGATCGCTTCTTCAGAGTTGATCACAGAACTGGCCTGCGCCCTCTGCAGATGACCGAGCAGAGTATCCGCTGGCAAGAGCTCAGCTGAAGCGAGGGAATGAGCGATGAACTCATGCATCTGCCGGTATCCATCCAGCCTGGCAACAATCTCACCTGTCGAGACCACAACATCATCTGCCGCAGCGGCAATCATCAGGGACCACTCACGTATCTGTGCCATGCTGGTCATCGGCAAACCCATCAACGCCGCCAATACCCTCAGAGGTATGGCTTCGGCATAGTGGCTTATCAGGTCTGCGTTGCCATAAGGCTGAAGGTTGCTGAGAAGCTCGGAAGCTGCATCATCAATAAGACTCTGATAGCGTTGAACAGTCTGAACCCTGAAGAAATCAGCCACAATGGATCGAAGGCGACGATGATCCGGTTCATCCTGAAACAACATGCTGAGATCAAAGCCCATCGCACGTCCCCCCGGTCTCGTCAGATCGCTGCGCTTGGAGATCGCGGTGGGCTGACGCAGAAGAGCAACGGCTTGCTCATACGTACTCAACAGCCACTTGCCTTGCGAACGATTGGGTTCATCCGGATGGTGGGCAAGATAGATGGGCTCCTTTCGCAGCCGTAGGGCGGCATAGGCGGTATAGGGATCATCCCTCAACAATTGGTACAGCCGATCCGTAGAGTTGGTGGTCATGAGGTAAGCTCTCCTCGCTGAATCCGGAAGAAACCCTTCAGTTCGATCTCAAACAAACCGTCCATCGCATCGGTAACATGGAATTCACCATGGCAGTAGGCGGTTCCCTGAATGAAGCGAAATGATCTGGCCCGCATCTCCACGGAGATCCCCTCATAGGTCCTGATCGGTCGGATCAGGTGGCATTGGCACTCCTTCATCCAGGCTTCCTCTGCCTTCAAGGGCAATGCCAACGTAGTATATGCATGAACGAGAATAACTTCCGAACAGAACTCCATCGCAGTATAGACAGAGAGATGAAAAGTGCGCTGATCTGTAGGCGAGAGAAAGGGATTTTGAATGTCTACCAAAGCACTGGAATGATCGCCTTGGACTGTGATCCGCGGGATACTCCAGATCTCACGAGCCTTACCCCCATGCAGATAGACTGACTGAAAAGGACTGAGTTCAGCTCCGCAGTAGGTCCGAGGACTGGCATCACCCATGACGGTGCTCAATGGAGCAAATATTTGCTGCCATGATATCAGCAAGTTGCTCATAGTGATCCAATCGCTTGAATCGACCAGCCGTTCGCTTCAGCTGAGCCTCAAAAGCAGCTGAATTGCGAGGCGAATAACAGTAGATCTCAGGCTTGCAAAGACGAGCCAGCAACTGTGCCATGCGCAGCAGAGAAGTTGATTCAGAAGCTGCATTCGGTCCCGCTTCGGAAGCCTCGGCAATAAAAAGCCTTTCAAATCGATCCACAGGAGAACCACGACCAAGAAAGCTGCTGTCCCACGGGGCAATCACAACACGGCGAAGTTCATGATTGGCCAGGAGGTGTAGCGTGGTTGAGAAACTGTCGCTGACGATATTCTCGATCTTCCGTGACCCGAGAAACACGCCGTCAGCCCCCACCAGTCCAACCCCTTCTTCCAAGGCAACGCCACGCTTCTGAAGAGCCTCTGAAAGTGCAGCGACACCAGGTAAGCCCAGCACGATGTCGACAGGAATCCGACCCTGATCAACCAACAGCTGACTGAGAACGTGATGCTGAAGATGACCCGACATCTGTGGCTGGGCATTCACCTCGCAGATCACGGCTCCAATGTCCAGCCAAGATATTCCAATATCGGCAATCAGCAGATCAATGCCAGCAATATTGAGCGAGAAAGTATCGGCGGCACGAATAGCCAAGTCAATGTTGTCTGGATGGACCTTCTCCATAACCGGCATGGGCACCCCTCCAAGACTCACGTTGGCGGCACGTCGCAGCCGAACGAATCTGCCCGCAACAGGCACATCCGATGGCAACAGCCCCTGCTCATGGAGAAGCCTCTGTGCTTCTTCATCCAATGGAATCCGTGCCAGTGGTCGACCACTGCCTTTGACACCACGATCGGGGTCACGATTGAGCTCGTCGAGAAGCTCGTTCACATTTCTGGTGCCATCCCCCGTGATCCCACCAGGCACCCGCTCAACAGCCCAGTAGACCTGCCGGTTAAGCACTTGAAGTCGATAGTCTCTGGCCTCAACATACTTCTCCACCAGAATGCCCCTGGAACGCGAAAGCACCGCCTCTGCGGCCTTCCGTACCTCTGATTCGGTTGTCAGAAAGACATGCACTTCTATTCCACCTTCGGTATCCACAGGCTTCACAACGACCGGCACACCGAGCTTGGTCGCCGCCGGCCAGGCCTGCTCCGCCGCCGATACGAGCAGCCCCGGTGTTATGGGCAGACCGGCAGTAGCAAGCATTTGCTTGGCATACAGCTTATGGCGCGCGAACTTACAGCCTATCGCGCTGGTGGCGTCACTCATCGAGCTGTCGAGCAACAGGGAACGGCAACCCCAGCCAAAGCGATAGAGATTGGCCACGACTCTTCGGCATGGCACTTGCAGGGTATCGGCAGCCTGAATGAATTTGATTGTATTCACTCCAAAAGGCACCGCCGCCTTCAGGCTTATCATGGACTGTTGAAGGACATCAACCTGTGCCTCAATCAGCTCAGGAAAACCCACCCCTGCCATGACCTTTATCCAGGCGCTAAGTGCAGAACTCAATGGCTTCACCGCCAGGTCGGTGGATGGAATAATCAATCTGAAGGTGTCGCTGGCGATGCGGCGATGACTGCCCTTTCCGAAGATCGGCAATCTCAGCTGCGCCTGCATCTCGGTTAGCAGTAGCAAGTACTGCTGGCTCCAATAAACTGGTGCATCCGGTAGATTGCAATGATTGGAACCGGGGCCTGTGGTCAGTGGCCCCAGGCCAAGCCGCTGCCAGACGTTGTCAAGAGTTTCCTGCCAGTGGCTGCAACTGGGGAGGAATTCTGGATAAATACGGAGATCGCAGATCAGGGAATAGGGCAGCACGCCTGGTAGATAGCCCTCAATCACCGCTTGCATCAGCAATGAACAGGGCCCAGCAGACGGAGATGCCAGGGGGGTGGACTCAGTCTTCATATTGAAACCTACTGATTCAGCTTCAGCACCGCCATGAAGGCCTCCTGGGGCACATCCACCTTGCCCATGGCCTTCATGCGCTTCTTGCCCTTGGCTTGCTTTTTAAGGAGCTTCTTCTTGCGGGAAATGTCGCCGCCGTAGCACTTGGCCAGCACATCCTTGCGGATGGCGCTGATGCTTTCGCTGGCGATTATGCGGCTGCCGATCGAGGCCTGGATCGGAATCTTGAACTGCTGCCTGGGAATCAGCTCCTTCAGCTTCTCCACCAGGCCCTTGCCCACGTTGTAGGCCTTGTCGCGATGCACGATCGTAGTGAGCGGATCGGCCTTCTCGCTGTTGATCAGCACATCGAGGCGCACCAATTCATTCTTGCGGTAGCCGATCAGGCTGTATTCCATCGAGGCATAACCCTTGGTGCGGCTCTTCATCTGATCAAAGAAATCCGTCACCACTTCCGCCAGTGGCATCTCGTAGTGCAGCGTCACCCGGTCAGTGGTGATGTACTTCATGTCGATGAACTCACCTCGCCGTTCCTGGCACAGCTCCATCAGGGCACCGTTGTAGCTGTTGGGCGTGTAGATCTCCAGCTTCACATAGGGCTCCTCGATCGATTCACGCTTCTGCGGATCCGGCAGGGTGGCGGGATTGTCCACCATCAAGGTGCTGCCGTCGATCATGTTCACCTGATAGATCACTGACGGCGCCGTCACGATCAGGTCGAGGTCGTACTCGCGCTCCAGACGCTCCTGCACGATCTCCATGTGCAGCAACCCGAGGAAGCCACAGCGGAAGCCGAAGCCCATGGCACTGCTGGTTTCCGGCTCATACTTCAGCGCCGCATCGGAGAGCTGCAGCTTGTCGAGCGCGTCGCGCAGATCGGGGTACTGATCGGCGTCGGTGGGGAACAGGCCGCAGAACACCATCGGCTTGGCTTCGGCGTAACCCGGCAGCGGCTCCGCCGCCGGATTGGCGGCAAGGGTGATCGTGTCGCCCACCCGCGCATCAGCCACCGCCTTGATCGAGGCCGCCATGTAGCCGACCTCACCGGCATGCAGGCTGGGCACCTGGCGCTGGTCGGGCGCCATCACGCCCACCTCATCGAGCTCCACGGTCTTGCCGCTGGCCATCAGCAGCACCTTGTCCTTGCGGGCGATCACACCGCTGATCACCCGGAAATAGACGATCACACCCCGGTAGGGGTCGTAATAGGAATCGAAGATCAGCGCCCGCAGTGGTTCGTCCACTTGGTCCGCCGGCGGCGGCACCCGCTCCACCACCGCTTCGAGGATCTCGGGAATGCCCAGGCCGGTCTTGGCGGAGCAGGCGATCGCTTTGGAGGTGTCGAGGCCGATGATCGCTTCGATCTCTTCCTTGATGCGCTCGGGATCGGCGCCGGGCAGATCGATCTTGTTCAGCACCGGGATGATCTCCAGATCATTCTCCAGCGCCAGGTACACATTCGCCAGCGTCTGCGCCTCCACCCCCTGGCTGGCATCCACCACCAGCAACGCACCTTCACAGGCCTGCAGGCTGCGGCTCACCTCATAGGAAAAGTCCACATGGCCCGGCGTGTCGATCAGGTTGAGGATGTACTTCTCTCCATCGGCGGCCGTGTACTCCATGCGGGCGGCCTGGAGCTTGATCGTGATCCCCCGCTCCCGCTCAAGTTCCATGTTGTCGAGGAACTGGGCCTGCATGTCGCGCGCCGCCACGGTGCCGGTGTCCTGCAGCAACCGATCGGCCAGGGTCGATTTGCCGTGGTCGATGTGGGCAATGATGCAGAAGTTGCGGATCCGTGAAACGGGAACGTCGGTCATCGGGGCTGGGGATCTGGCGGCGCGGTGGGCCCGGCCGGATCCCGGGGGCCTGGCAGGTCAGGCGATCCTAAGGAGAGACGGCCTGCGCGCCACGACCTGGGCTCCTCAGTGCACGGGCCAGCGGCGGCAATGTTCCTACACTCCGAGAGAACGCGCCGGGGAACCTATGCAGGCCTTCACGATCCGCCAGCTCAAGAGCAATCCCTCCACGGTGATCCGCGCGGCTGAGGCGGATGCCATGGCCGTTGTCACCAACAGGGATCAGCCCACGGCGCTGGTGGTCGCCCTCGATCGACTCGGGGTGGCCGACACTGCCGCCGTCCGCTCCGGCCTCGCCCTCACACTGATCCAGTCCGGTTCGATCTCCACCGCCGCGGCAGCGCGCATCGCCGGCCTCGAGCTGCCGCGCTTCCTCGAACTGCTCTCCAGCCTGAAGATTCCCCTCACCTCCAGCGATCCGGCCGACACCAGCTCCGACCTGGAGGCCGCCCGGCGTTGGCTCGGGCTCGACGCCGCACCCGCCAACGCTTGATGCCAGCGGTGATCGCCGATGCCGGACCGTTGATCGGACTCTCCCGGATCGGTCGGCTCGCTTTGCTGTGCGAGGTGTTCGGGCAAATCCTTATCACCCCTGCCGTAGCGGCGGAACTGCGGATCACTGGGCACAACTCAGGACTTGTTGCTTATGACGGCCAGGAGGCACTCGCCGAGGCCATGGTGGAGGGATGGCTCCGCCTCAGCGAACCGGCGAACCCAGGCGATTACAGACCACTCAACCCAGGTGTCGATGCAGGCGAAGCCAGCTGCATAGCCCTGGCGCTCTCATTGAGGCAGCGGGGGCTGGCGTCACTGCTGATCCTCGACGATCGCGCCGGGCGTGCGGAAGCCCGCCGGCTGGATCTCGAGCTCACGGGTACGGCAGCGGTAGTGGCGATGGCCCGCCTGCGCGGACTGATCCCCGCGGCCGGCCCGGTTCTGCACGACTTGCGCAGCAACGGCTACTTCCTCAGCGAGGCCACGATCGACACCGTGCTGCTGGCCCTGAGTGAAGGCTGATCGCCCCTGAACTACCTCAACTGAACCCAGGCGCTCCCCTGACCGCATCCCTAAGCTCAATCCATAGTCCTGAGCCCTCCATGAGCACCGACACCGTCAACGACCCCCGCGCCCTCACGATCGAGAACGTCGAGCGGGTGCTCGATGAACTGCGCCCCTATCTGATGGCCGATGGCGGCAACGTCGAGATCGTCGAGATCGACGGCCCCACCGTCAAGGTGCGTCTGCAGGGAGCCTGCGGCAGCTGCCCCAGCAGCACCATGACTCTCAAGATGGGCATCGAGCGCAAGCTGCGCGAGGCCATCCCCGAGGTGAACGAAGTCGTGCAGGTGCTCTGAGCCCTTCCCACGCGGCCTGCTCCAGCATCAGTCCGTAGGCTGCACGCGCCTTTGCACCTGGAGCCGTGCTGGATCAGCGCCTGCTGCGCGACAACCCCGAGCTGATCGTCGAGCAGCTCGGGCGTCGAGGCATGGCTCTCGATCTCACGGCCCTGCAGTTGATTGCCCGCCAGGAGCGTGATCTCGAGCAGCAGCGCAGCGATCTGCAGGCCGAGGGCAACCGCATCGGCCGCCAGGTGGGCGAGCTGATCCGAGCCGGGGAGGCCCCCCACAGTCCCGAAGTTCAGACCCTGCGCGACCGGGGCAACACCATCAAGCACCAGGTGTCTGTGCTCGAAGAGGAGGAGAAAGCCCTCGAAGCACGCCTGCGCGAGCAACTGCTTGCCTTCCCCAATCTCCCCTCCCCCCTCTGCCCAGCGGGTGCCGGCGAAGCCGAGAACGTGGAGCGACGCCGCTGGGGCACGCCCCGGGTGCCGGTTGCCGATGAAGCGCCGCTCGAGGAGCACTGGCAGATCGCCGAACGTCTCGGCCTGATCGACAGCGAGCGCTCGGTGCGCATCGCCCAGAGCCGCTTCGTGACCCTGCTCGGAGCGGGCGCCCGGCTCGAGCGCGCCCTGATCAGCTTCATGCTCGATCAGCACAGCCGCCGCGGCTACCGCGAAGTGCTGCCGCCGATCCTGGTGAACAGCGCCAGCCTCACCGCCTCCGGCCAACTGCCCAAGTTCGCCGAAGAAAGCTTCCGCTGCGCCGACGACGACCTCTGGCTCACCCCCACCGCCGAGGTGCCGATCACCTCCTTTCACCGCGATGAGCTGATCCCCGCCGAGCAGCTGCCCCTGCGCTACGCCGCCTACACCCCCTGCTTCCGCCGTGAGGCCGGCTCCTACGGCCGCGACACCCGCGGCCTGATCCGCCTGCACCAGTTCAACAAGGTGGAGCTGTACTGGTTCTGCCACCCCGATCAATCGGACGCGGCCCACGCCCAGCTCACCGCCGACGCTGAAGCGGTGCTGCAGGCTCTGGAGCTGCCCTACCGGGTGATCGAGCTCTGCACCGGTGATCTCGGCTTCTCGGCCGCACGCACCTTCGATCTGGAGGTGTGGCTGCCGGGTGCCGGCGCCTATCGGGAGATCTCCAGCTGCAGCACCTGCGGCGATTTCCAGGCGCGGCGCTCCTCGATCCGCTTCAAGGAGGGCAAGAAAACCCGCCTGCTGCATACCCTCAACGGCAGCGGCCTGGCGGTGGGCCGCACCATGGCCGCCCTGCTCGAAACCGGCCAGCAGGCCGACGGCAGCGTGCGCCTGCCCCAGGCCCTGGTGCCCTACATGGGCTGCGATCGCCTCATCAGCGAATCCTGAGCGCCGCTTGAAGGAAACGCCCCACGGCTGAAAGCCCCAGAATGGGTGTCTTGCGCAACACAGCCTGAATGGGCGTTCTCACCGCACTGGCGATCCTGGCGGGCCTGATCGTGGTGCACGAAGCCGGCCACTTCTTAGCGGCCACCTGGCAGGGCATCCGCGTCAGCGGCTTCTCGATCGGCTTCGGGCCGGCCCTGCTGCAACGCCAGCGCCGCGGCGTGCAGTTCGCCCTTAGGGCGATCCCGCTCGGCGGCTATGTGTCCTTCCCCGACGACGACGAGGACAGCGGCATCCCCAGCGACGATCCCGACCTGCTGCGCAACCGGCCCCTGCCCCAGCGCGCCCTGGTGATCGCCGCCGGGGTGATCGCCAACCTGCTGCTGGCCTGGGCCGTGCTGTTCGGCCAGGGCTTGGTGGTGGGCGTGCCCGCCGGCTTCAGCGCAACCCCCGGCGTGCTGGTGGCCGCGGTGCAGCCGGGCCAGGCCGCCGCCGCCTCCGGCCTGATCGCCGGTGATCGCATCCTCAGCCTCGGGGGTGTGCCGGTCGGTGGTGGCTCCCAGGCCGTGGTCGATCTGGTGGCCGACATCCAGCAGGCACCCGAGCGCACCCTGCTGATCGAAGCCGAGCGCGGCGGTGAAGCCCTCAGCCTGCGGCTCACCCCCTCCGAGCGCGACGGCATCGGCCGCATCGGCGCCCAGCTCCAGCCCAACGGCAGCGAAGTGTTCCGCCCCGCCAAAGGGCCCCTGGAACTGCTCGGTCAGACCAATCGCGTCTTCGTGCAGCTGATCCGCCGCACCGTCGATGGCTTCGTGGCCCTGGTCACCCACTTCGGTGAAACCGCTCCCCAGGTGTCGGGGCCGGTGAAGATCGTCGAGATGGGCGCCAGCCTGGCCCGCCAGGGCGGCAGCAGCCTGTTCGTCTTCGCCGCGCTGATCTCGATCAACCTGGCGGTGCTCAATGCCCTGCCCCTGCCCCTGCTCGATGGCGGTCAGTTCGCCCTGCTCCTGCTCGAAGGCCTGCGTGGCCGCCCCCTGCCCGACCGCCTGCAGCTGGCCTTCATGCAATCTGGCTTCCTGTTGCTGATGGGGCTGAGCGTGGTGCTGATCGTCAAGGACACCAGCCAGCTCTCGGTGGTGCAGCAACTGCTCGGCCGCTGAGGTGCCCCGGTTTGCCACAGCCCGCCAGCGGACTCCCCTGATCCTGGAGCGCCTCGAGCTCCACTACCCACACGCCACCTGTTCCCTCAACTGGCGCACCCCCTGGGAGCTGCTGGTGGCCACCATGCTCTCGGCCCAGTGCACCGACGAGCGGGTCAACCTGGTCACCCCGGCCCTGTTCGAGCGCTTCCCCGATGCCGCCGCCGCCGCCGCGGTCAGCTCCAGCGAGGTGGAGCCCTACGTGAAATCCACGGGCTTCTTCCGCAACAAGGCGAAGAACATTGTTTCTGCCTCACAGCTGTTGATCGAGCGCCATGGCGGCGCGGTGCCGGCCTCGATGGAGGAGCTGCTGGAGCTGCCGGGGGTGGCGCGCAAGACGGCCAACGTGGTGCTGGCCCATGCGTTCGGCATCAACGCCGGCGTCACGGTCGACACCCATGTGCGGCGGCTGAGCAACCGGCTCGGGCTAACCCGCCAGAGCGAACCGCGCCAGATCGAGCCCGACCTGATGAAGCTCGTGCCCCAGCCGGAATGGGAGAACTTCTCGATCCGGCTGATCTTCCACGGCCGCGCCATCTGCAACGCCCGCAAGCCCCTGTGCGCGGGCTGCCCCCTCGCCGATCTCTGCCCCAGCCATCCCGACCACGGCCCCAGCGGCCGGCGGAGAGCTCCACCCTTCACGCGCTAAGCTTGTCCCTCACCGAAAGAAGTGCAGCAGCCGCATGGCGAAGAAGTCGATGATCGCGCGCGATGTGAAGCGCAAAAAAATCGTGGCTCGCTTCGCCGACAAGCGCGCTGCCCTCAAGGCCGCCTTCGAAGCTGCTGCCGATCCGATGCAGCGCCTGGAGATCCACCGCAAGATCCAGGGCCTGCCCCGCAACAGCGCCCCCACCCGCGTGCGCAACCGCTGCTGGGCCACCGGCAAGCCCCGCGGCGTCTACCGCGATTTCGGTCTCTGCCGCAACCAGCTGCGCGAGCGCGCCCACAAGGGTCTGCTGCCAGGCGTCACCAAATCCAGCTGGTAAGCCTGCCTGGCTCAGGTCTGCAGCATCGCGAGGGTGGCCAGGCGCCACCCTTTTTTGTGCATTCAGGCCCCCGCAGGCCCGAATGCGAGAATGGATGGTGATAAAAAACGGACATAAGACGACGTGCCAGGAAAGATTCAGACGATCTCCTTCGATGGTCGGGAGATCAAGCTGACCACAGGCTTGTATGCCCCCCAGGCCGGGGGTTCGGTATTGGTCGAATGCGGTGACACCGCCGTGCTGGTCACGGCCACCCGCGCCAAGGGCCGCGAAGGCATCGACTTCCTGCCCCTCACCTGTGACTACGAAGAGCGCCTCTACGCCGCCGGCCGCATCCCCGGCAGCTTCTTCCGCCGTGAAGGCCGCCCCCCCGAGCGGGCCATCCTCACCACCCGCCTGATCGATCGCCCCCTGCGGCCCCTGTTCCCTTCCTGGCTGCGCGACGACCTGCAGGTGGTGGCCACCTGTCTGTCGCTGGATGAACGGGTACCGCCCGATGTGCTGGCGGTCACCGGCGCCTCGATCGCCACCCTGCTCGCCAGGATCCCCTTCAACGGCCCGATGGCCGCAGTGCGCGTCGGCCTGCTCGGCGACGACTTCGTGCTGAACCCCAGCTACCGCGAGATCGAGCGCAGCGAGCTCGACCTGATAGTGGCCGGCACCCCCTCCGGTGTGGTGATGGTGGAAGCGGGCGCCAACCAGCTGCCCGAGCAGGACGTGATCGAAGCGATCGACTTCGGCTACGAAGCCGTGGGTGAACTGATCAAGGCCCAGCTGACGCTGCTGGCCGAACTGGGCATCGAGCAGGTGTTCCCGGAAGCACCGGTGCAGGACCCCGCCCTGCCGTCATTCCTGGAGCAGGAATGCGGCGCCGGCATCGGTGAAGTGCTCAAGCAGTTCTCCCTCACCAAGGCCGAGCGCGACAGTCAGCTCGATGCGATCAAGGCAGAGGTGGCAGGCAAGATCGCCGCCCTCTCCGACGACGACCCCATTCGCGTGGCCGCCGCCGGCAAGGCCCTGGGCAACACCTACAAGGGCATCACCAAGAAGCTGATGCGCGCCCAGATCCTCACCGAGGGCAAGCGGGTCGATGGCCGCAACCTGGATGAGGTGCGCCCGATCAGCGCTGCCGTGGGCGTGCTACCCAAGCGGGTGCATGGCTCGGGCCTGTTCCAGCGCGGGCTCACCCAGGTGCTCTCCACCGCCACCCTCGGCACCCCCAGTGATGCCCAGGAGATGGACGATCTCAACCCCATGGGCGAGAAGACCTACCTGCACCACTACAACTTCCCCCCCTACTCCGTCGGTGAAACCCGGCCGATGCGCTCCCCCGGCCGCCGCGAGGTGGGCCACGGCGCCCTGGCCGAGCGGGCGATCATTCCCGTGCTTCCCCCCAAGGAATCCTTCCCCTACGTCCTGCGGGTGGTCTCGGAGTGCCTCAGCTCCAACGGCTCCACCTCGATGGGCTCGGTCTGCGGCAGCACCCTGGCCCTGATGGATGCCGGCGTGCCCCTCAAGGCTCCCGTGAGCGGCGCCGCCATGGGCCTGATCAAGGAGGGCGATGAAGTGCGCATCCTCACCGACATCCAGGGCATCGAGGATTTCCTCGGTGACATGGACTTCAAGGTAGCCGGCACCGAGAAGGGCATCACCGCTCTGCAGATGGACATGAAGATCAGCGGTCTGGCGGTGAGCACCATCGCTGAGGCCGTTAACCAGGCCCGCCCCGCCCGGCTGCACATCCTCGAGAAGATGCTCGAAGCGATCGACAAGCCCCGTGACGTGCTCTCCCCCCATGCCCCACGCCTGCTCAGCTTCCGCATCGACCCGGAACTTATCGGCACCGTGATCGGTCCCGGCGGCCGCACGATCAAAGGCATCACCGAGCGCACCAACACCAAGATCGACATCGCCGATGGCGGCATCGTCACGATCGCCAGCCATGACGGCGCCGCCGCCGAGGAAGCCCAGCAGATCATTGAGGGGCTCACCCGCCGCATCAGCGAGGGCGAGATGTTCAACGGCTCCGTCACCCGGATCATCCCGATCGGTGCCTTCGTGGAGATCCTCCCCGGCAAGGAGGGCATGATCCACATCTCCCAGCTCTCCGAAGCCCGGGTCGAGAAGGTGGAAGATGTGATCAAGGTGGGCGATGCCGTGACCGTGCGAGTGCGCGAAATCGACAACCGCGGCCGCATCAACCTCACCCTGCGTGGCGTCGCCCAGGAAACCGTGCCGGTGGCCTGATCCACCCATTAACGATTAACGCTCAAACCGCTTTCAGCTGAGCTGAAGGCGGTTTTTTTTATGGACTGAACATCCGCCGTTTTGAGCCGGTAGCTATCACTGCTGGTTTCGAGGTGATGGCTGGGGGAGGTGGAATGATCAGGCGAAAAAGAAACGCGTAATAGGCCATGGAAAGCCCTCGGTCATTGAATAAACCGTAATCACCCGCTTACCAACAGGCGGTCTCACTTGCTGCAGGCAAGCTTGCTTTTATTCATCCGCAGGCGAGCTTCACACCACGAAGCCCGGATCGATCCGCGCCATGGCGGCAACAGCCCGTTCACACAGTTCTGAGTGGGACAGGCCATGGCTGGCGATCAGGCAGCCCGCCTGCAGTCCGTCGCCGTTGTTGTAGCGGAGGGGGCGGCCATCGGCATGGCTGAACGCACCGCCTGCCGCCCGCAGCACCGCCTCCGGCGCCGCCATGTCCCAGTCCTTGGGGGCGCTGCGGCCGGAGAGAGAGAGGTAGAGGTCGGTTTCACCGCGCAGAATTGTGGCCACCTTGCAGCCCACACTGCCCACCGCCAGCGAGGAGCCCAGGTTCAGGGCCTGAATCAACTGCTCCAGCCGCTGATCGCGGTGGTTGCGGCTGGCCACCAGCACCAGCTCAGCCGGTTCGCGGCGCTCGCTCAGCTGGGGCGCAAAGCGCTCACCGGCTGGATTCTCCCGCCAGGCACCCCCGATCAGCTCCTCAGCCGCCGCCCCCACCAGGCCGAACCAGAGCTCCTCCTTCTCGGGCAGCAGCACCACGCCGAGCACCGGCTGGCGCTGGTGCACCAGCGCCAGATGCACCGCATATTCGCCGGTGCCCTGCAGAAAATCCCTTGTGCCATCGAGCGGGTCAAGGATCCAGAGCCAGTCGGCTTCCAGGGGAACCCCCGCGCTGAGCTGCTCCTTGGCGGTCTCCTCACTCAGCAGAGTCCAGGGGGCGTCGGGGAAGGCCTTGGCGAGGCCATCGAGCAGGTGCTGGTTCACCGCCAGATCGGCCGCCGTCACCGGCCCCTCGCCCCCCTCATCCACGCTCAGCGCCGCTCCGTAGCCGAAGGGGGGCTGTTCACCGCGCGCGTAGGCCCTCAGAATCGCTGCCGACTCCCAGCACAGGCGCCGCAACTGCGTCAGCAGCTCCTCCAGATCCAGGCCGGCGGGCAGGCAGGGGGCAGCCATCATGGACACGGCCAGGGTCAGACAGAGCCGCATTGTGGAGCAAGCCAGCGAGCCCGCCGCCGGGGTGCTGTATCTGGTGGGAACACCGATCGGCAACCTCGGCGATCTCTCCCCCCGGGCACGGCGGGTGCTGGAGGGGGTCGACCGGATCGCCTGCGAAGACACCCGCCACAGCGGCCAGCTGCTCGCCGGCCTGGGCATCCGCAGCCGCCTGCTCAGCTTTCACCAGCACAATCAGACCGCCCGCATCCCCGAACTGCTCGCCGCCCTGGCCGCAGGGGAAAGCCTGGCGGTGATCAGCGATGCGGGTCTGCCGGGCATCTCCGATCCGGGCGAGGCCCTGGTGGCGGCCGCCCGCGCCGGCGGCCATGCGGTGATCTGCGTGCCCGGCCCCTGCGCCGTGACCACGGCCCTGGTGAGCAGCGGCCTGCCCAGCGGCCGCTTCTGCTTCGAGGGGTTCCTGCCGGCCAAGGCCGGCCTGCGCCGCCAGCGGCTTCAGGAGCTCGCGGCAGAGCAGCGCACCCTGGTGCTCTTCGAGGCACCTCACCGGCTGATCGAGCTGCTCGACGACCTGCTCAGCACCCTGGGCGACAGGCCGTTGCAGGTGGCGCGGGAGCTGACCAAACGCCATGAGCAGCAGATCGGGCCCAGCGTCAGCGCCGCCCTCGAGCACTTCCGGCGGGTGCCGCCACGGGGCGAGTGCACCCTGGTGCTGGGCGGCGCGGCACCGGAGCAACCGCCCCTGCTCAGTGACGCCGAGCTGACCCAGGAGTTGCGCGAGAAAGTGGCCTCAGGCCTGAGCGCCAGTGATGCGGCCCGCCAGCTCGCTGCTGAAACCGGCCTCTCCCGCCGCAGCCTCTACGCCCTGCTGCACCAGCCGGAGTGAGAGCGGGCGCCGCCTGCGCTGGGCCTGCCCTGAATGGTTCATGCTGAAGGCCGAGCTGCCCCACTCCCCTCCGCCTTGGCCATGCTGCTGCGCCTGCGCCTGTTGCTCACCAGCCTCGGCGGCGGGCTGCTGATGCTGCTGATCCTCTGCCTCGGCGCCCAGAACCTGGAGGAGCGCCCCAGCCTGCGGCTGGGCATCGGCCGCAGCGCGCCCCTGCCTAGCGGCTTCCTGGTGGGGCTGGCCCTGGCGGTGGGGGTGATCAGCGGCGGCAGCGCCACCGCCCTGCTGCTGCCCCGCAGGGATCAGCCGCCGGGGAGGGCGTAGAGCGCCCCTTCCAGCACCACACGGGTGATGCCCTGCCCCACCAGAAAGGTGGCCGTGCGCTGAATCACCTGGCTGTCAGGCATCTTGATCACCCGCTGGGTGCGGCCGCACTGACGCTTGGCCTGGCGTGGATTGGCAAACACCACCAGGGCCTGGCGCGCCTGCTCGTCGTCGGGGAGGGCGCCGAGCTCGGGGAAATCACTGAGGGGGCGAGCCTGCAGCTCCACCGTCTTGTCCACCAGCATGTACAGGCTGGCGGGCAGGGGAGCGCTCTCCAGCGGTTGGCAGACCACTGCCGCACCTTCCTGCACCCCCGAGCTGAGGTTCACGCCTGCCATCACCGGCACCATGGTGAAGACATTGCCTTCGGCGTCGGTGTCATCACCGTCGCCGTCGTCGCTATCGCCGTCGTCAGACTCGACGTCGTCGCCCTCGGCCTCCTCACCGAAATCATCAGCGTCATCGATCGCCAGCACACCGGGGCCGGAGCCGTCCTCGTCAGTGTCGGGCTCTATCTCCACCAGTTCGAAGTCGGCTTCCGCCTCAAACAGCTCAGCCTCTGAAAGTTCGGCGGCGTCAGGCTCCAGGGGCAGGGGCATCTCCTGCTGATCCAGCAGCTCCACGGGGCGGCCGCGCTCCTTTTTGAGCTGCTCGTAGAGCTCGGGGGTGAAGGCACCCTTCACCACCCGAGTCACCGTGTTGGGGCTGCAGCCGAAGCTGTCGGCGAGGGCCGCGCTGGACTCACCAGCCCGCCACCGCTGCACCAGCTCCTGTTTCTGGGCGTCACTGAGCCGGGAGGCCGCCATCGAGCAAGTTGCGCAGCAGCCCAATCTAGGCTGATGCAGTGGGCCGTTAGCTCAGCTGGATAGAGCATGCGACTTCTAATCGCACGGTCGCTGGTTCGAATCCAGCACGGCCCGTTCCCCAACCCAACGGCTTCTGGGGCTCCAGAAGCCACACCAGCATTCCCTGACCGGATCCCATTTCGGTAGCAGCAGCGCCGACCGCTCCGGCGATTTGTCAACAATCTTGACAAATCCATTGAATCCGAGAGGCCGGCCCCATGGCCCTCACACGACGCGTCGAACTGGTGCCGCTGCAGCGCACTTCCTCAGGCAATGCCCTCTTCAGCCAGGCCCAGCCCAGCGACGAAACCCTGATCGCCGATCTGGCCCCCCATCAGCCCGTCTCGCTCTTCTGCCACCGCCGCCAGACCGATCAGCTGATCCTCCTGCGCGGTTCGCTCGAGCTGGTGGTGCTGGAGGACGGCCGACTCGTGCGCATTCCCCTGCGGGAAGACGAACCCCTGCTGGTGCGCATCCCGCCTGGCGTTCCCCACGGGGCAGTCAACAGCAGCCGCCACTACGCCACGGTGGTGAATGCCGTACTGCGTCACGGCCCTCCCGACCCACGCGACTACAGGCCGCGGCCACTGCCCCACAGCCTGCGGGCTCAGTGGCAGCAACTCATGGGCGTGCCCGCGCCAGCAGATCCTCCGCAGGCGGCAGGCGCAGCCGATCTGCCCAGCCCAGGCGCTCGAGGCCGCGGATGAAAACGTAGGTGGGATCGGGCAGCTGCCTGATGCGGCCCCCTCGCACCCCGTAGCCCTGCCGCACCGACCACTGGCAGGCGTGATGCAGGTTGTGCCAGCCCTCACCGAGGGTTATCAGCGCCACCCAGCCGTTGTTGCGGCTCATGTCGTCGGTGATGAACGGCCGCTCCCCGGCCAGGTGGGCCAGAGAATTCACCGTGGCCACCCCGTGGAAGAGCACGGTGGTGCTCAGGAAGAAGGACGCCAGCCACTCCGGTCCGCCCAGGGCATAGGACAACCCGCCCAGGGCCAGCAGCGGCACGAAATGCAGGCGATCGATCAGCCTGAGCACCGGATCGGCCTCCACGTCGGCGGGCAACCGCTCCGGGAAGAACGAGGGCGCCAGCAGCCAGCCCACCTGCGAGCGCCAGAACCCACCCAGGCCCGCCTGGGGCTTCAAGGGCGAATGGGGATCGAAGTCGGTGTCCACATGGCGATGGTGGGCCAGGTGATGGGCCTTCCACCAGCTCGGTCCCATCTGCCCCGCCGAGGCCCCCACCAGGGAACCGATCCAGTGCACCGGCCTGGGCGCCCGATAGCTGCCATGGGTGATCAGGCGGTGATAGATAGCGGTGATGGCCAGCATCCGGATCATGTAGAGCGCCAAGGCCCAGGCCGCGGCCGCCAGGCTCAGCCCGGTGACCAGCAGCAGCAGGCAACCGAGGTGCGACACCACGATGAAGGCCGGCCCCAGTGCATAGAGAAAGCGAGTACGACCGCTGTTCAGGGGGAACTTCTGAAAAGGAACTTCACACTAAGTGCTGGCCCCTGCGTCGGAGGCTCAGGCTGCCAGAGCTGCGGCCACCACAGGGTTGCTGTACCAGCTGCGCACACCCTCACGCACCGGGACCAAGCCCAGTTCGGCGCGCAACTCCTCG
Organism: Synechococcus sp. 1G10; assembly: GCF_002252625.1. Classification (GTDB taxonomy): domain Bacteria; phylum Cyanobacteriota; class Cyanobacteriia; order PCC-6307; family Cyanobiaceae; genus Regnicoccus_A. Next base: position 42,618 of record NZ_NQKW01000010.1, read on the forward strand.
AGGTCCTGCCCCATGCGCTCCTCCCAGATCACCGGGAAGAGTCGCTGGGCGGCGGCACCGGTATCGAGGCCATCCACGATCAACCGCAGAATGGCCCTGGCCGTGCGTGCCTGGTCCTCAACGGTACTGAGTTCGGCAGCGGGGGTGCTGCCCAACAGCCAGCTGAGCATCAACGACACCAGATCGGTGAAGCCCAGACCGGGGTGGTTGAACTGGCCCACGCTGATGCTGATCACCCCGATCTCCCCGTAGTTGTCGAGGCTGTAGCCGCTTATGATGTGGTGCAGATCGTGGGTGGCGAACACCCGGTAATTGATGTAATCGGCTTCGGTCTCAAGGTTGTTGTAAAAGGCCGGATCAGGGAAGAAGTTGATGTCGTAGCCGTGGGCGTTCAGCACCGTGGCGTAGGTGTGCCCGAGCGTGCCCTTGGGCAGGGCGGCCAGGGCCTCCACGTCGTAGGGGCCGCAGAGCCGGCGTTCCTTGATCAGGGCGGCGGAGGCCGGGTCCTGCTCCAGGATCCGGGTGCACAGCTTCATCGGATTCGACTCCCGCAACCGGTGCGACAGCAGAAACACATTCCCCGCGTCCTTGCCGCCCCCCACCGCCAGGTCGACGAGTTCGAGGAAGTCCTGCAGGTTGTGCTGGGCGGCGATCGAGTTGAGGTAGCGGAAACCCATGGCGTGTGGCCGAATGTGGAACTTTGAAGCTGTTGAACTGTGAAGCTGTTGAGCTTTAGAGCAGGCCGGCGGTCGTGGCGAGCACGCCTGGTGTGGAGATGACGGCCTGATCTGGCCTACCAGTCGCGATCCTGATCGATAGGGTTGCGGCCGGTAGCGCGGGCGGCATCGGGCCGATGTCAGCAATCCCCCGCACGCCCCTCCGGCCGAATGCCTGCGGCCGAAACCGTGGCTAACAAAGGGTTGGAGTGCGGAAAAGCGCATGACCGCAACCAGCCCGGCCCGACCCGCCGCATCCAAGCCATCTCCTTCGGCCGAGGAGATCGCCAACCGCAAGATCGCCCAGGTCATCCGCCGGCATGGGGCCCAGCCCGATGCCCTGATCGAGGTGCTCCACCAGGTCCAGGAGATCCATGGCTATCTCCCGAAGCAAGCTCTCGACCAGGTGGCCCGCCAGCTGCGAATGCCCCTGAGCCGGGTCTACGGGGTGGCCAGCTTTTATCACCTCTTCACGCTGGAGCCGCCCACCCCCCACCGTTGCGCCGTCTGCCTGGGTACAGCCTGTTTCGTCAAAGGGGGGGCCGACGTCGCGGCCCGCCTCGAGCAACGGCTCGGGGTCAAACTCGATGACGCGGCCGGCAACGGCACCTGGGCTGTCCAGCATGTGAGCTGCCTTGGTGCCTGCGGCCAGGCGCCGGTGCTGGTTGTCGACGGTGTGCTGCTCACGAAGCTGCCGATCGATCAGCCTGAGGCCCTCGATGCCGTGTTCGAGAGCGCGGGCATGCCGTCAGCAGGAGCGGTGCCCGCATGAGCAGCTCAGCCCAGACCAAACCTGCCCGTCAGCTGCGCTGCTGCGGGGCCAGCGGCTGCCGCAGCGCCGGCAGCGAGGAGCTGCAGGCCGCCCTGGAGGCGGCCCGGGATGCCGCAGGCCACACGGCCCAGGAGCTTGCGATCAAACCGGTGGGCTGCCTGCGGCTGTGCGGCAGGGGGCCACTGGTGGCCTGCGACGGCCCCGGCGGCACCACCCTCTATGGCGCTGTTCCACCCACCGAAGCCGGCGCCCTGATCGAGGCCACCCGCAACTACGACCACGCCAGCGACACGCTTCAGGCCAGCCGGCTTGACCCCCAGCTGCCTTTCTTCGCTCTGCAATCGTCCGTGGTGCTGGAGGGGTGCGGCCAGGTGGACCCCGAATCGATCGACGATGCGATCGCCTTCGGGACCTACAGCCAGCTGCGCCGCTGCCTGCACGAACTCACCCCTGAGGAGGTCCGGGAGCAGGTGAAGCGCAGCGGTCTGCGCGGACGGGGAGGCGGGGGTTACCCCACGGGCCTGAAGTGGGACACGGTGGCCCTGCAGCCGCCCGGTCCCCGTTATGTGGTCTGCAACGCAGACGAAGGCGATCCCGGTGCCTTCATGGATCGCAGTGTGCTCGAGAGCGACCCTCACCGGCTGCTGGAGGGTCTGGCCATCGCCGCCTACGCCGTCGGTGCCGACCGGGGCTACGTCTATGTCCGCGCTGAATACCCCCTGGCGGTCGAGCGGCTGCGCAAGGCCCTGCAGCAGGCCCGGCGCGCCGGGCTGCTCGGCAGCGGCATCGACGGCACCTCCTTCGCTCTGACGATCGAGGTGCGCGTCGGCGCCGGCGCCTACGTCTGCGGCGAAGAAACCGCCCTGCTGCAGTCGATCCAGGGGCAGCGAGGCATGCCCAGGCCCCGCCCCCCCTACCCGGCCCAGTCCGGGCTATGGGGCGCGCCCACCCTGATCAACAACGTCGAGACGTTCGCGGCCGTGCCGGTGATCCTGCGCGAGGGCGGCGACTGGTACGCCTCGATGGGAACGGCCGGCAGCAAGGGCACCAAGGTGTTCGCGCTCTCCGGCGCCGTGACCAACACCGGCCTGGTGGAGGTGCCGATGGGGACCACTCTGCGCAGTGTCGTGGAGGTGATCGGCGGCGGCGTCCCCGACGGCACGCCGATCAAGGCGGTGCAGACCGGCGGCCCCTCCGGGGGCTGCATCCCCGCCGAGCTGCTCGATACACCGGTCGACTACGAAAGCCTGCTGGAACTGGGTTCGATGATGGGCTCGGGCGGCATGGTGGTGATGGGAGAAACCACCTCGATGCCGGAAGTGGCGCGCCACTTCATGCGCTTCAGCGTCAACGAAAGCTGCGGCAAATGCGTGCCGTGCCGCGCCGGCACCGTGCAGCTCGCCCAGCTGCTCGAGCGATTCGTCGAGCGTCGCGCCAGCCCCGCCGACATGGCGAAGCTCGATGCGCTGTGCCGCATGGTGAAGGCCACCAGCCTCTGCGGCCTCGGGCAGTCAGCTCCCAATCCGGTGCTCAGCACCCTCCGCTACTTCCGCCACGAGTACGAAGCGGCCTGCCGTCAGCCCGCCCTGTGTGACCGGCCATGAGCGTCATCACTCTCAGCGTGAACGGCAAGGACGTCGCCATCCCTGAGGGAGGCAGCCTCCTGGAGGCCACCCGGGCCGCCGGGGTGGAGATTCCCCTGCTCTGCCACCTCGACGGGCTCGAGCCGGTGGGGGCCTGCCGGCTGTGTCTGGTGGAGGTGGAGGGAAGCAACCGGCTCATGCCCGCCTGCACCACCGCCGCCAGCGAGGGGATGGCGATCCACACCCACACCCACCAGCTGCTCGACTACCGCCGCATGGCCGTGGAACTGTTCTTCGCGGAAGGCAACCACATCTGCGCCTTCTGCGTGGCCAACGGCAACTGCGAACTGCAGAACGTGGCCGTGCAGGTGGGCATGGACCACTCCCGCTTCCCCTATCAATACCCCCAGCGCGTCGTCGACGCCTCCCATCCGCTGTTCGCCATCGACCACAACCGCTGCATCCTCTGTACCCGCTGCGTGCGGGTCTGCGATGAGATCGAAGGGGCGCATGTCTGGGACGTGGGCAGCCGCGGCAGCCATTGCCACATCGTGGCCGGGCTGGATCAGCCCTGGGGAGAGGTGGACGCCTGCACCAACTGCGGCAAGTGCGTCGACGTGTGTCCCACCGGGGCCATCTTCCACAAGGAAGACACCACCGCCGAGAAGCTGCGCCACAGCGACCGCCCCGCCCTGCTCAAGGCCGCCCGCGACGAGCACGTGTGGAGAAACCAATGACCACACCCGAGCAATCCACGCCTGAGCCAGCCGCGCCCGAGACCTCCGCCGCAGGGCTCCCGGATCGACCCAAGCTGCGGCTGGCCACGGTCTGGCTGGCGGGCTGCTCGGGCTGCCACATGTCGTTTCTGGATCTCGACGAATTTCTCTTCGATCTGGCCGCTGTGGCCGATGTGGTCTTTTCACCCGTGGGGATCGACACCAAGACCTACCCAGAGAACGTCGATGTGTGCCTGGTGGAGGGCGCGGTAGCCAACGTGGACAATCTCGAGCTGGCCCGCATCGTGCGCCAGCGCACGCGGCTGGTGATCTCGTTCGGTGACTGCGCCGTCACCGCGAACGTGCCGGGTCTGCGCAACCTCTGCGCCAGCCCCAATGGCAGCAGTCAGCAGGCGGTTCTGGAGCGGGGCTATCTCGAACTGGCTGACACCGGAGCCCAGCTCCCCTTCGCCCCCGGCATCGTGCCCGAGCTGCTGCCACGGGTGCTGCCCCTGCATGAGGTGATCGCCGTCGACCTGTTCCTGCCCGGCTGTCCGCCCTCGGCCCAGCGGATCAAGGAGGCGATCGCCCCGCTGCTGGCCGGAGAGCGGCCGGTGATGGAAGGGGCCGAGATGATCCGATTCGGCTGATGGCGTCCCGTCCCCCCGCTGCTGCTGCCATGACCCGCACCGTCGTCATCGATCCGGTCACCCGCATCGAAGGGCACGCCAAGATCACCCTCCACCTCGATGCCGCCGGCCACCTGATCGACACCCGCTTCCACGTGGTGGAATATCGCGGCTTCGAGAAGTTCTGCGAGGGCCGCCCGTTCACCGAGATGGCGGGCATCACCGCCCGCATCTGCGGCATCTGCCCGGTGAGCCACCTGCTCTGCGCCGCCAAGACCGGCGACAAGCTCCTGGCGGTGGAGATTCCCCCGGCCGCCGACAAGCTGCGGCGCCTGCTCAACTTGGCTCAGCTCACCCAGAGCCACGCCCTCTCCTTCTTCCATCTCAGCAGCCCCGACTTCCTGCTGGGCTGGGAGAGCGATCCGGCGAAGCGCAATGTCTTCGGTCTGATGGCGGCCGATCCCAATCTGGCCCGGGCCGGCATCCGCCTGCGGCAGTTCGGCCAGCAGATCCTGGAACTGCTCGGCGGCCGCAAGATCCACGCCGCCTGGGCGGTTCCCGGCGGCGTGCGCACGCCCCTCAGTGTTGAAGCGAGGGACTGGATCCTGGATCGCCTCCCCGAAGCGAAGGCCACCATCACCCTGGCGCTCGGTCTCTACAAGACCCTCCTGGATGGCCCGTTGCGGAAGGAGCAGCGGGTGTTCGGTGATTTCCCCAGCCTGTTCATGGGTCTGGTCACCCCCGATGGCAGCTGGGAACACATCGATGGGATGCTCCGCTTCCGCGCTCCGGACGGCACGATCGTGGCGGATGGCCTCAGCGAGGACGACTACGCCTCCTTTCTGGGGGAAGCGGTGGAACCCTGGAGCTACCTCAAGTTCCCCTACTACAAACCCCTGGGATACCCGGATGGGATCTACCGGGTGGGCCCCCTGGCCCGGCTCAATGTCTGCGATTCGATCGGCACCCCCTGGGCCGACAGGGAACTCGAGGAGTTGCGCGACCGCAGCGGCCGGGTGGCAACCAGCTCCTTCGCCTATCACCATGCCCGGTTGGTGGAGATCGTGGCCTGCCTCGAAGCGATCGAGCAGCTGGTGAATGATCCGGAGTGCAGAAAGAGCCGGGTCCGGTCCCGCGCCAGCCTCAACCGCAACGAGGCGGTGGGGGTGAGTGAGGCGCCGCGCGGCACCCTCTTTCACCACTACCAGGTGAACGACGACGGCCTGCTGACCCGGGTCAACCTGATCATTGCCACCGGCCAGAACAATCTGGCGATGAACAAGACCGTCCACCAGATCGCCAGGGAGTACATCCCTGATCCGGTGCCGGCCGGCACCGAGATTCCCGAGGCGATGCTCAATCGGGTCGAGGCGGGCATCCGCTGCTTCGACCCCTGCCTCTCCTGCTCAACCCATGCGGCGGGGCAGATGCCCCTGCACCTGCAGCTCCTGGCCGCCGACGGGCAGATCCTGGCCGAACGCCGGCGTTGAGCAGGCTGGTGATCGGCATAGGCAACCCCCTCCGCGGCGACGATGGCGTGGGCTGGCACCTGGCGGAATCGCTGGCTGATCATTCCGATCTGGTTGAACACTCCGATCTGACCGTCGCGATGGTGCATCAGCTCACGCCGGAGCTGGCCGCCGACCTGGTTGACCGCAGCGGCGTGCTGTTCATCGATGCCTGGCTGGCTGCCGCGGCGGACCCAGCGGAGGCTGCCCGACCGCAGCTGTGTCCGCTGGCCTCCGCAGCCACGGGGCCTGGCAGCAGCAGCCATCACCTGGAGCCGGGCGCCCTGGTGGCGCTGGCCGACCTGCTGTTCGGCAGCCGGCCTGCAGCCACGATCCTGCTGGTGCCGGCCTTCGCGTTTCCCCATGGAACGGCGATGAGTGCCTCCCAGGCAGCCCTGCTGCCCGAGGCCCGGCGCCTGCTCCGCACCTGGCTGGACCACTCCCTTGCATGAACTGAGCCTGATGGAAGCGGTGCGTGATCTCGCTCTCGAGCAGGCGGGGGAGCATCACGCCCGCCGCATCAGCACCATCACCCTGCGGATCGGCAGCCTGGCGGGCGTGGAGCCCGACGCACTTCGTTTCGCCTTCGACGTGGTCATGGCGGGAACGCTTGGGGAGGGGGCCGCCCTGGTGATCGAAGACGTCCAGGCCCACGCTTTCTGCGACGTCTGCCAGCAGACGTTCCCGGCCCATGACGGGGTCTGTGAATGTCCTGACTGCGGCGCGATCAGCCGCGACCTGGTTCAGGGTCGGGAGCTGCAGCTCGCCTCGCTGGATCTCGACTGCGACGACGATCCGCTTCAGTCATGAGGTCGCACCGCGATGGCACTTCCTCAGTGAATGGCAGCTCCTGCATGCGCTGACTAGCGTCTGATCAGGCTCTGTATCGCTGCGAGCCCTTCACCGTCCGCCGCCTGGGGAGTCCGCCGCCGATGTGCATCGACTGCAACTGTGGCGTCCCCACCCATGCCCACACGCACGCCCACACCCATCTGGAACTGGGACAGGATCTGCTGAGCCGCAATGACACCCAGGCCGCGGCCAACCGATCGCGCTTCAAAGCAGCGGGCGTGCCGGTGATCAATCTGCTGTCGTCGCCGGGTTCGGGCAAGACCGCTCTGCTGGAGCGCATGGCCCGCGACTGGGGCGCCAGCCATCGGATCGCGGCGGTGGTCGGTGATCTGGCGACCGACAACGATGCCAGACGCCTGCAGAACGCGGGACTGCGGGCTATTCAGATCACCACCGGCCAGGCCTGCCACCTGGAAGCGGGGATGGTGCAAAAAGCCCTGGCGACGCTCGAATCGGACGGCATCGATCTGGCCGCGCTGGATCTGCTGGTGATCGAGAACGTGGGCAATCTGGTCTGCCCCTCGGCCTACGACCTGGGCGAGAGCCTGCGGGTGGTGATGCTTTCGGTGACGGAAGGGGAGGACAAACCCCTGAAATATCCGGCCACCTTTCATGCCGCCGACGTGGTGGTGATCAGCAAGATCGACCTCAGTGCCGCCGTGGGCTTCGAGCGCAGCCAGGCTCTGCGCCACATCGCCCAGGTGGCGCCCCGGGCACGGGTGGTGGAGGTGTCGGCCAAGTCGGGGGCCGGCATGGGCGAGCTTCTGGCCGTACTGGGACTTCCGATCCTGTCGCCCCTGTGAAGCCAAGGGCACGGCTTCAGCTGCGCTGCAGCGGGATCGTGCAGGGGGTCGGCTTCCGTCCTTTCGTCCACCGACTGGCCATGGCTCTGGAGCTGGCCGGTGAGGTGGAGAACGTACGCGGTTCGGTGCGCATCGATCTGGAGGGCGAGCGGGATCGGCTGGAGTCTTTCCTGGAGCGGCTGCCCCGCGAGGTCCCCCCGCCGGCACAACTGGAGCCGCTGGAGCCGTGCTGGTTGCCAGCCACAGCCATCACCCCTGCCGCGACGGTGCGGATCACCGCAGGCGCCGCCACCCCTTTGGGCATCGGCTTGGTGGCGCCATCGCTGGCGGCCGATCGGGCGCCCTGCGCAGCCTGCCTGGCGGAGCTCAGCAACCCTGCCGATCACCGCTTCGGCTACCCCTTCATCAGCTGCTGCAGCTGCGGACCTCGTTTCAGCATTGCCACCGCCGAGCCGTTCGCCCGCGCCCACACCAGCCTGGCCAGCTTCGTGCTGTGCCCGAGCTGTACAGACGACTTCAACGATCCCCACAACCGCCGCTTCCACGCCGAAACGATCGGCTGTCCCGCCTGCGGCCCCCGTCTGAGCCTGCGGATCGGGGCGCAGGCAGCCCAGCCCCCAACCTCAAGGAGTCCGCGAAGAGAGGACAGCGCGACCCTGATCCAGCGCGCCTGCGAACTGCTCGGCGACGGCCGGATCGTGGCCCTGCAGGGGATCGGCGGCTTCCAGCTGCTGGTCGACGCCGGCAATGCCGCTGCCGTGGCCCGGTTGCGGCGACGCAAGCAGCGACCCGCCAAGCCCTTCGCACTGCTGGTCGGCGATCCCGCCTGGATCTCAGCCCACTGCCTGCTCGATGCCGACGAACTGGAGGCCCTGCAGCATCCCGCCGCGCCGATCGTGCTCCTGCGGCGGCGAGCGCCAGTGGCGGAGGCGGAGTCCTTCCCCGGTGTCGCCCCAGGCAGTCCGGCCCTGGGGGTGATGCTGTCGGCCTCGCCCCTGCACCACCTGCTGATCCGCGCCTTCGGCCGGCCGCTGGTGGCCACCAGCGGCAACCGCAGCGGCGAAACGCTCTGCACCGATCCGGCCGAAGCGCTCGAACGCCTGGCGGGAATCGCCGATGCCTGGCTCTGCCACAACCGCCCGATCGCCCGCCCCCTCGATGACTCGGTGCTGCAGGTGATCGACGGCAGACCGGCCCTGATCCGCCGGGCGCGGGGCCTGGCACCCGAGGCCCTGCCCCTGCCGAGCGGGCCTGGCGCCGAAGCCACCAGCTCGGAGTTGGCGCAGCAAGTGGTGGTGGCGCTCGGCGGCGATCTGAAAAGTGCTCCTGCCCTAGCGATCGGGGGCCGGGTCTGGCTGGCCCCCCACCTCGGCGACCTGGCCGAGGGGCCGTGCCAGCAACGGCTGGTGGAGGGGGTCGCGGAGCTGCTGGAACGCCATGGAGGTGGCGGCGCCCTGCTCGTCAGCGACGCCCATCCGGGCTATCTCAGCCATCAACTGGCCGCCACCCAGCCGTTTGAACACCGTGAGGTGCCCCACCACCTCGCCCACGCCCTGGCGGTGATGGCGGAGCACCGGCTAGCCGCTCCTGTGCTGGCCTTCTGCTTCGACGGACTGGGCTACGGCCGCGACCCCGTGGCGCCCCTCTGGGGCGGGGAACTGCTGCAGATCGATGGCGACGGCTGGCGCCGACTGGCCAGCCTGCGCCCATTTCCACTACCGGGGGCCGAGCGCGCCATGGCCGAACCGCGTCGCGCCGCCCTGGGCCTGCTGGCCGCGGCCGGATCCGCCGTGCTCCACCATCCGGGCGCCCGCCACACGCTGGCTGCTTTCTCCCAGGACGAACGACACCTCCTCCTGCAGGCGATCGCCAGTCGCTGCAACAGCCCGCTGACCTCCAGCGTCGGACGACTGTTCGATGCGGTGGCCTCGCTGCTGGGTCTCGCTCAGGTGCTCAGCCACGAAGGCCAGGGAGGCCTGCTGCTGGAGGGGGCCGCAGCGCAGGCCCCTGCTGATGCCGGGGCCTATCCGTTGCCGCTCAGGATGGCGGCCGCCAAGGGAAAGGACGGACTGCCGGCGATGGGCCGGCTCGACTGGCAGCCACTGATCGAGGCGTTGCTGGCCGACCGGAACGCAGGAGTCCCCACCTCGGTCTGCGCCGCCAGATTCCACAACGGCCTGAGCCAGGCCATCCAGGCGCTGGCCGTGTCGGCATCCCGGCACACAGGAGCGGCCAGGGTGGTCCTGGCAGGCGGGTGCTTTCAGAACCGGATCCTGCTCGAAGGCGCCATCGGTGCCCTTCGGGCCGGCGGTCTCACCCCCTTCTGGGGCGAGAGGGTGCCCGCAAACGACGGCGGACTGGCCCTCGGCCAGGTCTGGGCGGTTCGTTGCAGCCTGCCTATAAACCAGAGGGAAGACCTTCCATCCCAGAGTCCGCTCCATGTGCCTGGCCGTTCCCGGTCTCATCCTCTCGATCACGAGCCGGCCACCGCAATCGGCGCCTGAGCAAAGCGGCCAAGGCGACTGCAACGACGACATCTGGCGCATGGCCGATGTCGACTTCGGCGGCGTTCGCCAGCAGGTGAGCCTGGCCTGCCTCCCGGACGCCCAGGTGGGCGATCAGGTGCTGGTGCACGTGGGGATGGCGCTGAGCCTGGTCGAGGAGGAAGAGGCATGAGCACCCTCACGATCGACGGCAACGAGGCCACCGCCCGGGTCTCCTATCGCCTCAACGAGGTGATCGCCCTCTACCCGATCACGCCGGCGTCGCCGATGGGGGAATGGGCCGATGCCTGGAGATCAGAAGGCCGCCCCAACCTCTGGGGAACGGTGCCCGAGATCGTGGAACTGCAGAGCGAAGCGGGGGCGGCCGGCACGGTGCACGGGGCCCTGCAGGCCGGCAGTCTCACCACGACCTTCACGGCGTCGCAGGGATTGCTGCTGATGATCCCCAACCTCTACAAGCTGGCCGGGGAACTGACGCCAGCAGTGCTGCACGTGGCGGCCCGTTCCCTCGCCGCCCAGGGACTCTCGATCTTCGGCGACCACTCCGACGTGATGGCGGTGCGGGGAACCGGCTGCGCCATCCTCTGCGCCAACAACGTTCAGGAAGCGGGAGACCTGGCCGCCATCGCCACCAGAGCCAGCCTCCATTCACGGCTGCCGTTCCTGCACATGTTCGACGGCTTCCGCACCTCCCACGAGATCCAGAAGGTGGAGGCGATCGAGGACGAGGTGCTGCGGCAGCTGATTCCCGAGCAGGCGATCGCCGCCCACCGCCAACGGGCCCTCAGTCCCGATCACCCGGTGCTGCGCGGCACGGCCCAGAACCCCGACGTCTACTTCCAGGCGCGGGAGACGGTGAACGGCTTCTACGACGCGGCACCGGCCGTGGTGGCCGAAGCGATGGACGCGTTCGCCGCCCTCACCGGCCGCTCCTACGCCCCCTATGACTACGTCGGGCCGACCGACGCCGAGCGGGTGCTGGTGCTGATGGGCTCCGGTTGCGAGACGGCGGTTGAGACCGCCGAGGCCCTGCAGGCCAACGGGGAGAAGGTGGGAGTGCTGAAGGTGCGCCTTTACCGCCCCTTCAGCAATGCACTCATGATCCAGGCGCTGCCGGCCAGCACCCGGGCCATCGCGGTGCTCGACCGCTGCAAGGAGCCAGGAGCGGGGGGAGAGCCTCTCTACCTCGACGTCGTGGCGGCGGTGGCCGAGGAATGGGAGCGGCAGCACGGCGGCGGCGCACCGCTGCCCAGGGTGGTGGGTGGCCGCTACGGACTTTCCTCGAAAGAATTCACACCGGCGATGGTGAAGGCGGTCTTCGACCACCTCTGCGGGGAGGATCCGCTCAACCACTTCACGGTGGGAATCCACGACGACCTCACCCACCGCTCCCTGCCCTGGGAGAACGACTTCGTCACCGAAGCGCCGGGAGAAGTTCGTGCCGTGTTCTACGGCCTCGGCTCCGACGGCACCGTGGGCGCCAACAAGAGCACGATCAAGATCATCGGCGAGAGCACCGACCTCCACGCCCAGGGGTACTTCGTCTACGACTCCAAGAAGTCGGGGTCGGTGACGGTGTCGCACCTGCGCTTCGGCCCCCGGCCGATCCGCTCCACCTACCTGATCCAGCGCCCCACCCTGGTGGCCTGCCATCAATGGGATTTCCTGGGCCGCTTCGACCTCCTGGCCGGCCTCGAGACCGGCGGCATCCTGCTGCTCAACAGTCCCTATCCGGCCGAAGAGAGCTGGCGGCGGCTGCCGGAGGCGATGCGCACCACGATCCGGGCGAAGCAGCTGAAGGTCTGGATCATCAACGCCAGCCAGGTGGCCATGGAGGCGGGCATGGGCTTCCACATCAACACCGTGATGCAGGCCTGTTTCTTCGCGGTGAGTGGGGTGCTGCCGCGGGAGGAGGCGATCGAGCGCATCCGTACCGCGATCGTCAAGACCTATGGCCGCAAGGGGGAGGCGGTCGTGGCCATGAACCTCAGGGCCCTCGATGCGAGCCTCGACCACCTGGAGGAGCTGGCCTACGCCCACCTTCCGGTGGTACTGGCAGAGGGCGGAGTGGAGGTCGGATCCGGGAGCGAACGTCTGGCAGGTTCGCCGGCCTTCGTGCGAGACGTCATCGTGCCGATGCTGGAGCGCCGTGGCGACGAGCTGCCGGTGAGTGCCCTGCCCTGTGATGGCACCTTCCCGGTGGGCACGTCCCAGTGGGAGAAGCGCAACATCGCCGAGTCGATCCCGGTCTGGGAGGACGATCTCTGCGTGCAGTGCGGCAAGTGCGTGATGGTCTGCCCCCACGCCGTGATTCGCGCCAAGGTGGTGGAGCCGGACGCACTCGCCACCGCGCCCGAGGGTTTCCGCCGCGCCCCGGCCCGCGACCACGACTTCGAGGGGCAGTCCTTCACTATTCAGGTGGGGGCTGAAGACTGCACCGGCTGCGCCCTCTGCGTGGAAGTGTGCCCGGCGCGGGATCGCACCGAGCCGAAACGCAAGGCCATCAACATGGCTCCACAGCGGCCCCTGCGGGAGCAGGCCCGGGGGCACTGGGACTTCTTCCTCAGCCTGCCGGAGGCCCCGCGCGCCGCTCTGAATCTGCGCAAGATCGGCCAGCAGCAACTGCAGCAACCGCTGTTCGAGTTCTCCGGAGCCTGCGGGGGCTGCGGCGAGACCCCCTATCTCAAGCTCGCTACCCAGCTGTTCGGTGATCGGATGATGATCGCCAACGCCACGGGCTGCTCTTCGATCTACGGAGGCAACCTGCCCACGACCCCCTGGACCACCAATGCGGAGGGGAGAGGGCCGTCCTGGAGCAACTCCCTCTTCGAGGACAACGCCGAATTCGGCTTCGGCATGCGGGTGGCGGTGGATCAGCAGCGGCAGATGGCGGACGAACTGCTGTCCCTGCTGGCACTGCCGGTGAAGCTGGTGGAGGCCATCCTCGGCGCCGACCAGAGCGATGAGGCCGGCATCTTTGCCCAGCGCCAGCGGGTCGCCCAGCTCAAGACCCTGCTGCAGGAGCAGGAAGCGGCGTCAGGCTCGCCGGCGGCCCGTCTGCTGAGCGTGGCCGACGCGCTGGTGAAGCGGAGTGTGTGGCTGGTGGGCGGCGACGGCTGGGCCTACGACATCGGCTTCGGCGGGCTCGATCATGTGCTCGCCAGCGGCCGCGACGTCAACGCCCTTGTGCTCGACACGGAGGTTTACTCCAACACCGGAGGCCAGGCCTCCAAGGCCACGCCACGGGCTGCGGTGGCGAAGTTCGCGGCTGCGGGGAAGGCCGCACCCAAGAAGGATCTCGGGCTGATGGCGATGACCTACGGAACCGTGTACGTGGCCAGCGTGGCCATGGGCGCACGCGACGAACACACGGTGAGGGCGTTTCTGGAAGCCGAGAGCTATCCCGGACCTTCCTTGATCATTGCCTATTCCCACTGCATTGCCCACGGCATCACGATGGCCAGGGGCATGGCCCATCAGCAGGCGGCGGTCGATTCGGGGCGCTGGCTTCTCTATCGCTACGACCCCCGGCGGGCGGAACGGGGCGAGAATCCTCTCCAGCTGGATTCACGGGCCCCGAGCCGCCCGCTGGCCGAGACGATGGCGGAGGAAAACCGCTTCCGCATGCTCAAGTTCAGCCAGCCCAAGCTGGCCCGTCAGCTGGAGCGACAGGCCCAGCTTGAGCTCGATCGTCGCTGGGCCCTCTACCGGGCCCTGGCCTCCCAGGACTGCGGCCCAACCACGACCGAAGCAGGGAGGGCGAAGCCATGAGCCCCGATCTGTCCACCACTTACCTCGGCCTGGAGCTGCGCTCTCCCCTGGTGGTGGGCGCCGCGGCACCCCTGAGTGAGGACATCGACCAGCTGGTGGCACTGGAGCAGGCGGGGGCCGCCGCCGTGGTGCTTCATTCGCTCTTCGAGGAGCAGATCGAGCGCGACCAGCTCGATCTGCATCAGATGGGGATGCAGGGCGCCGAGAGCTACGGCGAAGCTCTCAGCTACGTACCGGAGCAGGCCCTGTTCCATGTGGGATACGAGCTCTATCTCAACCACGTCAGCGAAGCCCGTGAACGTCTGTCGATTCCGGTGATCGCCAGCCTGAACGGCACCAGTCCCGGCAGCTGGGTGCGTTGCGCCCGCCAGCTGGAGGACGCCGGTGCCCAGGCCATCGAACTGAATCTCTATGCGATCCCCACCGATCCGGACCTCTCCAGCGCCGCGATCGAGAACCAGGTGGAGGAGGTGGTGGCTGAAGTGCGGGCCGAGGTGAAGCTGCCCCTGGCGGTGAAGCTCAGTCCCTTCTTCACCAACTTCAGCGCCATGGCACGGCGGCTTGCGGCTGCCGGGGCGGATGGTCTTGTGCTCTTCAACCGCTTCTACCAGCCGGACATCGACATCGAGACGCTCGAGGTCCGCCCCAACCTGCTGCTCTCCACCCCCCACGACCTGCGCCTGCCGCTGCGCTGGATCGCCCTGCTGCACGGCCGCCATCCCCTCGACCTGGCGGCCACCAGCGGCGTCCAGAGAGGAACCGACGTGGTGCGTCTGCTGATGGCCGGAGCCTGCGTGACCCAGATCGTGGCAGCCCTGCTGCGCCATGGCCCCCAGCGTCTAGCCGTGATCGAAGCCGAGCTGAGCCAGTGGCTGGCGGATCACGACCACGCCACGGCGCGGGAGCTGATCGGCTGCATGAGCCAGCAACGCTGTCCTGATCCAAGCGAATACGAGCGTGCTCAATACATGCGCGCCATCCAGACCTTCCACCCCATTGGCGAGGCCGACCGGCCCGACGGGGAGCTGATCACCACGGCTCCGCTGCCATGACCGGCGGGGTGAATGGGCTGGCGACCCGGCTGGCCGCCATCACCACCAGACCCTGGACCCTGATGGAGGTCTGCGGTGGCCAGACCCACGCCATCGTGCGCTGGGGTCTCGACCAGCTGCTGCCTCCCGGTCTGCGCCTCATCCATGGCCCCGGCTGTCCGGTGTGCGTGACACCGGCGGCCACGATCGATGCCGCCCTGCAACTGGCCCGGCGGCCGGAGGTGATCCTCTGCTCCTATGGCGACATGCTGCGGGTTCCCGGCAGCGGCAGCGACGACCTGCTGGGGGTGCGGGCGGCCGGCGGCGACGTGCGCCTGCTCACCTCGCCCCTGCAGGCGCTGGAGCTGGCGCGCAGCAATCCCCAGCGCACCGTGGTCTTTCTTGCGGTGGGCTTCGAGACCACCGCTCCGGCCACCGCCCTGCTCGCCCGCCAGGCCCTGCGCAGCGGGGTGCGGAACCTTTTGCTGCTCACGGCCCATGTGCGAGTGCCCCCGGCGATGGAGGCGATCCTCAGCGCCGATGGCAACCAGGTGCAGGGCTTCCTGGCGGCGGGGCACGTCTGCACCGTGATGGGCACCGGTGAACTGAACGAGCTGGTGCAACGGCATCGTGTGCCGGTGGTGGTGACGGGTTTTGAGCCGATCGATCTGATGCGTGGCCTGCTGCGCTGTGTGGAGCTCCTCGAGGCCGGACAACCCCAGCTGGCGAATGCCTATCCAAGGGTGGTGAAGCCGGAGGGCAATCCGGCGGCACGGGCGCTGCTTGAAGAGGTGTTCGCTGTGGTGGATCAGCCCTGGCGTGGCTTCGGGATGATCCCTGGCGGCGGGCTTGCCCTGCGCGAGGCCTACGCCAGCCTCGATGTCCGGCGCCACGTCTCCCTGGGCGGCAGCACAGCCGGCGATCCCGGCAACCCCTGCATCAGCGGCCTGATCCTGCAGGGCCGACGCAGTCCGCGGGATTGTCCGGCGTTCGGCACTTCCTGCACACCCGAGCATCCTCTGGGGGCGCCGATGGTGTCGAGCGAGGGAGCCTGCGCCGCTTACCACCTCTACCGCCGCCATGACTGAAGCGACGGCCGGAGCGCGGATCCGGCTGGCCCATGGCGGCGGCGGCACGCTGATGCAGCAGCTGATCGACCAGGAGCTGCGCCCCCTCTACAGCGATCCCACCCAGGTGCTCCACGACGCGGCTCGCCTGAAGCTGCCCCATGGCGATCTGGCCTTCACGACCGACAGTTATGTGGTGCAGCCCCTGGAATTCCCCGGAGGAGACATCGGCAGCCTTGCTGTCACCGGGACCGCCAACGACCTCGCCATGGCCGGCGCCCGCCCCCTTCACCTCAGCGTGGGACTGATCCTGGAGGAGGGGCTGGAGCTGGCCGTTCTCCGGCGCCTGGTCGTGTCACTGGCGAACACGGCGCGGCAGTGCGGCGTCACGATCGTGACGGGCGACACGAAGGTGGTGGAGAGGGGCAAGGGTGACGGGGTGTTCATCAACACCAGCGGCATCGGCCTGCTGGCGACCGACCTGGCCATCGATCCGCTGGCGATCGAGCCGGGCGATCAGATCTTCGTCAGCGGCGATCTCGGTCGCCACGGCGTGGCGATCCTGGCGGCCCGCCATGGCCTGGATCTGCACCCCCCCCTGGCCAGCGACTGTGCGCCGCTGTGGCCCGTGGTGGAGTCCCTGCTGACGGCGGGGGTGCAGCTTCACTGTCTGAGGGATCTCACCCGGGGCGGGCTGGCCAGCGCCCTCGCAGAACTATCCGGCGCGAGCAGACTGGAGTTCCTGGTTGAGGAGGAGGCGATCCCAGTGGCGCCGCCGGTGGCCCGCACCTGCGAGCTGCTTGGCTTCGAGCCCCTGCATCTGGCCAACGAGGGACGGTTGGTGGCGGTGGTGCCTGAACGGTCAGCCGCGGCGACCCTGCAGATCCTGGAACCTCTCGGTGGAGCTTTGATCGGGGAGGTCCGGGCTAATGCCGCTCGGGTCCTGCTGCGCACTCGCTTCGGCAGTGAGCGGGTGCTGGTGCCACTGAGCGGCGAACTGCTGCCGCGCATCTGCTGAGGGCCAGGGCACCTGGGGGCAGGGATGATGGGATCTGTTCCCTTGATGCAGTCATGTACACCGACTGGACCTCCGTGATCCTGCTGCTGTTGACCGCCTTGCCGCTGGGGGTGGTGGTGGCCACGGCGGCCTTCTTCATCTGGCGCCAGAAAAAGCTCAAGCAGCGCTGATGTCGCGGCGGGCAGCCCCATGATCAACAAGGCTGCCCTGGCCGAGGCATTCAAGGCAGGTGCGGAAGCTGTTGGAACCCATGCGCAGAACACCGCTGCCTCCGCAGTGGCTGCAGCGCTTCAGACCCATCTGTGCTGAGCCCCTCACCGATGGCGACAAACGAGCTGGATGGGTGAGAACGTGGGGATATCTAGAAGAAGTTGAGAGCTCAGGATCTGTTTCAAGGGCGCTGGGGAACGACACCACAACCCGAGATGACTCTCCATCACGGGTCGAGCGGTACTGACTTATCAATCGTTCGGTGCTGGAGCTGGACACGTGGAGATGCTCCAGGGGTTCGTCTTGAAGTCTGAACCGAAAGGCAGACCTTGATCCCGAAACCTTCCTTAAGAGATCCCGGGGCTCAACTCCATCGTCGCAACTGAGTCTTAAGGCGCGACAGATCCAGATCCTGCAGCAGCTCCGTCGCGCTCAGGCGGCTGCCGGCGGGCACCAGATCCAGGCTGGCCGCCATCCGGCCGATCACCGCAGCCGCATCCAGTCCCGCCTGCCGCAAGGGTTCAAGCCCAATGGCATCCTGCCGCTTGGCCAGCCGCTCCCCAGCCTCATCCAGCCAGAGGGGCACATGCCAGGTATCAGCAAACGGTCGCCCCAACCGCTCGCTCACCGCCAGCTGCGGTGCCGTTGAGCGCCAGAGGTCGGCTCCTCGCACCACGGTGGTCACCGCCAGCAACAGGTCGTCCACGGCTGAGGTCAGGTGGTAGGCGAGCAAACCATCGGCGCGGCGCAGCACCACATCGCCCACCTCGGTGGCAGCGTCCAGGCAGCCCTCCGGACCGATCTCCTCACGCCAACGCAAGGTCCCAGGCTCGAGCCTCAGCCGCCAGCTGGGCAGCCGCCCCTGCTGGGGCCCCCAGCCCATGGCCTGATCACGGCAGGTCCCCGGATAGAGCGGCCAGCCGCCGTGGGGAGCTGAGAGATCCGCCAGCATCCGGCGGCTGCAGCGGCAGGGATAGAGGGCCCCGCCGCGGCGCAACGCCGAGAGCACCGAGCCGTACAGGCCCCTGCGCTCGCTCTGGCGCAGGGACGGGCCATCCCAGCTGAGGCCCAGCCAGACCAGGTCTGCCTCGATGGCCTCGATGGCCCCCGGCCGCTGACGCGGGCCATCGAGATCGTCGTGGCGCAACAGAAAACGCCCGTTGCTGAGGCGTGCCTGCAGCCAGGCCAGCAGAGCTGTGCGCAGATTGCCCAGATGGAGCGGGCCGCTCGGGGAGGGGGCGAATCGCCCCGTGGGCCCCTCGAGCCGACGTCGATCGGCCGACTCGATCAGCCGCTCCAGCTGGGCGGGGAGGGGAAGCCCCAGGGCTCAGCTCTGGACCTTGTCCTTGAACTGCTTACCGGCAGTGAAGGCAGGTACCCGCTTGGCCGGGATCTTGATTTTTTCGCCGGTCTTGGGATTGAGGCCCTGACGGGCGGAGCGCTCGCGGGGCTCGAAGGAGCCGAAGCCCAGGATCGAGACCTTCTTCCCTTCAACAACGGAATCCACGATCGTCTCGATCGCGGCGTCGACGACCTTAGATACTTCGGTCTTGGTCAGTTCGGTGCGAACCGCAACGAGGTTGACGAGATCAGCTTTGTTCATCGGAGGCGAAAACCTTCAGGAGAATGCGGGAGCTGGACGGAGCGGAAAAACACCCTCTCGCCGGCGCCGGAACGGTACAGCGCGCCAATCGTATGGGGGAAGGGCGGTTCGGGCAACCAAAAACCCCTGCTGAACAATGGTTTGGAGCCGAATCGGCCCCGATCCCGCCCGATCCTGACTCCATGGGCCGCCCACCGAAGCCTCAGGGAGGATCGAGCAGACCATCCTGGAAACCATCCACCAGGTCATCGAGCAGACCGCGGCCGCCGTCGATCAGCTTCTCCCCTTGCAGTGCCCCCAGACCCGCTCCGCTGGCGATCCAGCGGGGAGAACCGGGCGGCAGCCAGCGGTGCAGGGCTTTGAGGCTGCGCCGCTGCCGGTCCCAGTGAAAAGTGCGGGTCGTGCGCAGCGGACGGGCCTCCCCCCGCGCGGTCGGCACCAGCAGGCGCCCGCAGAAGAGCACGTCGAGTTCCCCGGCCGCATGGACCACGCAGGCCCCTGGGGTCGGCCCCGGTGTCCAGAGCGCCCGCAGGCCCCCACCCAGATCAAGTTCATCGCCGAACGGGGCCAGCTCCGCCACGCCGGGCAGGAGATAGGCCTCCTGCTCCTGCACCCGCACCGGCCAGCCCAGCGCCTCCTGCCAGCGGCGGCAACGCCCATGGCCCTCCCGGCTGGTGAGCAGGATCATGCCGCCACCGGCACCCCGCAGAGCGGCGAGATTGGCGGCGGTGTAGGCCGGCATATCGATCAGCAGCGGCGCCTGATCCCGGGGCGCCAGCAGCCAGGAGGTCCCTCCCATGCTGTCGCGGTTGGGGGCGAACACCCACAGTCCGGGGAGCACGGGCGTGGGCGGTCGCCCAGCCTCCATGGTCGTCTCGCCACTCTCCTCAACCGGCATCGAGCCTCCCGAGGGCCAACGCCCCGCACAGCACTAGCTTGTAGCGACGGGTGACCCGAGTCCTTGTCTTCGATCCAGCTCGGACATCCCTGGCCCCTCGGGGCAGCGATCACCGCCCGGGGAGTGAATTTCTCCCTGGTGGCACCAGCAGCCACCAGGGTGGAGCTCCTGCTGTTCGCCCGCGGCAGCTCGCCTGAACCCTTCCGGATCATTCCGCTGGATGCGCGCCATCGCTCCGGCGACCACTGGCATGTGGAAGTGGAGGGCATCGGCGAGGGCACCTGCTACGGCTACCGGGTATATGGGCCATTGATGCCCGGGGGACACGGCTTCACCCCCTCCAAGGTGCTGCTTGATCCCTGCGCCAGGGCGATCAGCGGCTGGGATGTCTACCGCCGCCGTGATGCCATCGGCGCCATCCCAAACACGGCCAGCTGCTTGAAGGGAGTGGTCACGGAGCGGGATCGCTTCGATTTCGTGGCCGCGCCGAGGCCCCGCCACAGCTGGCAGACCACGGTGATCTACGAGCTGCACGTGGGCGGGCTCAGCCGGGGCCAGGGCAGCCCCGTTGCAGCCGAGCACCAGGGCAGCCTGCTGGGCGTGATCGACGCCCTGCCCTATCTGCGCAGCCTGGGTGTCACCGCGCTGGAGCTGCTGCCGGTGATGGCCTTCGATCCCCAGGACGCCCCCCACGGGCGACAGAACTACTGGGGCTACAGCCCCCTGAGCTGGATGGCTCCCCACCAGGGCTATCTGGTGGGCGACGACCCGCTGGCGGGGCGCCAGCAAGTGCGGCAGCTGGTCACCGCCTGCCACCAGGCCGGAATGGAGGTGCTGCTCGATGTGGTCTACAACCACACCAGCGAAGGCAACCAGGACGGGCCGACCCTGAGCTGGCGCGGCCTGGCCGACCACCTTTATTACCACCAGAACAGCCGTGGCGACTACCAGGACGTCACCGGCTGCGGCAACACCATCGCCGCCAACCGCCCCCTGGTGAGGAGGCTGCTGCTGGAGTCGATGCGCTGCTGGGCCCTGGAGCTGGGCATCGACGGCTTCCGCTTCGATCTCGGCATCGCCCTCAGCCGTGGCGAGGAGCTGGCCCCACTCGACCAGCCGCCGCTGTTCGAGGAGATCGAGGCCGACCCTGAGCTGAGCGACCTCAAGCTGGTGAGCGAACCCTGGGATTGCGGCGGTCTCTACCGGCTCCATGATTTTCCGGCGCGCCGCATGGGCACCTGGAACGGCCGCTTCCGCGACGACGTGCGCCGCTTCTGGAAAGGGGACGACAGCCTCTGCTGGTCGATGGCCCAGCGGCTATCAGGAAGCCCCGATCTCTATGGCGGCAAGCCGGCAAAGGCTGGCCGCAGCATCACCTTCATCACCGCCCACGACGGCTTCACCCTCGCCGATCTGGTCAGCTACGGCGTCAAGCACAACCTGGCTAACGGCGAGGACAACCGCGACGGCGACAACCACAACAACAGCTGGAACCACGGGGTGGAGGGGCCCTGCAGCGATCCGCAGATCAGCGAGCTGCGCAACCGCCAGATCCGCAACCTGCTGGGCACCCTGCTGCTGGCGCCCGGGGTGCCGATGCTGCTGATGGGCGATGAAGTGCGCCGCAGTCAGGGGGGCAACAACAACACCTGGTGCCAGAACAATCCCCTGGGCTGGATGCACTGGCGCCCCGACGATGACGACCAGGCCCTTCATCAGTTCGTGAGCCGGCTGGTAGGCCTGCGCCGCCGCCTCGAAGGCCTGCTGAATCCTGAGAGCCCCCATGCCGACACCCCCCCGTCCAGGCCGGGCGAGCGGGATCTGATCTGGCGCGAGTGGCACGGGTTGGAGCTGCTGCAACCCGACTGGGGCAGCTGGTCCCACAGCCTGGCCTGGAGCCTGCACGACCTGCGTCACGGCCCCCTGCTCTGGTGCGGCATGAATGCTTACTACCAGCCGATGACCTTCAAACTTCCGGAGCCCAGCGAGGGCTGGCTACGGCTGATCGACACCGGCCAGATCGCTGGCGAGGAACTGCTGGTGTCGCCCCAGCCCTTGAACGCCGAGACAGCAGCTTTGCAGGGCCGCAGCCTCATGCTTCTGGTGGCTCCCCACCTGATCGAGGCGACGGGGCTTTGAAGAAATAAGCGGGCGGCGGGAATCGAACCCGCATCATCAGCTTGGAAGGCTGAGGTTTTACCACTAAACTACGCCCGCACCAGTACAAGCGTACCGTCGGTGGGCGCCCAGCCTGGCCCTACGACCGCGGCGAACGCTTGCCTGCAGCATTATGACCTGCGCCTGGGACAGCCCTTCTTGACCTCTCCCGAGACCACGCTGAGCCCCCAGGCGTCCACACCGGTGAGAGATGCCTCCAGCCTCAGCGGCGCGGCCCGCCGTCGCATGCTCTGGTCCTACAGCCTCGGTGACGCCGGCACCGGCATGGCCGCCACCCTGCTCGGGTTCTACCTGTTCGTCTTCTACACCGGTGTGGCGGGCCTCCCGGCCTGGATGGCCGGCCTGGTGCTGATGGTGATCAAGGTCTGGGACGGCATCAACGACCCGATCGTCGGCTTCCTCAGCGACCACACCAAGAGCCGCTGGGGGCCGCGCATTCCCTGGATCGCCTTCAGTGCCGTGCCGCTCGGGCTGAGCATGGCGGCGCTGTGGTGGGTGCCCCCCGGCAGCGACTGGCAGAAGTTCACCATCTTCGTGCTGATCCAGCTGGTGGCGATGGGGCTCTACACCTGCGTCAACCTGCCTTACTCGGCTCTGGCCTGCGAGCTCACCACGGACACGCCCCTGCGCACCCGGCTCAACGCCCTGCGCTTCACCGGCTCGATCATCGCCGGCCTGAGCGGGCTGGTGCTGGGAGCCCTGCTGGTGAGCGGCGGCGCCGAGGGGTACCAGCGCATGGGCCTGATCTCCGGCACGCTGATCGCCATAACCAGCCTGGTCTGCGCCTGGGGACTGGCCCCCTTCGCCCGCCACTGCCAGCGCCCCAGCGGCCATCCCGAACCTCTCGGCAAGCAGCTGAGGCGGATCAGCCACAACGGTCGCTTCCTGCGGGTGCTGGGGCTCTACCTGCTGCTCTGGTGCGCACTGCAACTGATGCAACCGGTGTCGCTGATCTTCCTAACGGTGGTGATGCGCATACCAGAGAGCTGGAGCACCTGGATTCTGATTCCCTTCCAGCTCAGTGCCCTGGCGGGCCTGCAGCTCTGGAGCTGGGTGGCCTACTGGCACGGCAGGGTCCATGCCCTGCGCTGGGGCGTGGGGCTCTGGGTAGTGGGCTGCATGGCGGCGATGGTGCTGGTGCCGCTCAATCCGGACATCTCCCCCACCGGCTCAGCCGGAAACCTGCTGAATCTCTCATTGCTGGTGGTCACGATCATGCTGGTGGGCCTCGGCGCCGCCACCGCCTATCTGATCCCCTGGGCCCTGCTGCCTGATGCCATCGATGCCGATCCCGACAAACCCGCCGGCCTCTACACCGCCTGGATGGTGATCACCCAGAAGCTGGGCATCGGCGTGGCCGTCTTCGCGCTTGGCAACGTCCTCAGCTTCAGCGGGTACAAGGCCGCCAAGGGGCTGCTCCAGCCCGACTCGGCCCTGCTGACGATCCGGCTGTGCATGGGCATCATCCCGGTCGTGCTGATCGTTATGGGTCTGGTGGTGATGCGGCGCTGGCCGGAGCGGCGGCGGCGGCGTCCTGCACTGCAACCATGAGGCTTCCCCGCTACATCCAGCGGCTCGGCAGCAGCTGCCTGATCGGCGGGCAGGTGATCTCCGCCCTGGCCAAGGGCCGCATCAACCTCAACGACCTGTTCGAGCAGATGCTCGAAGCCGGTCCCGGCAGCTTCCTGATCGTGTTGATCGCTGCCGTGGCCGGCGGAACGGTATTCAACATCCAGGTAGCCGCGGAGCTCACCCGCCAGGGTGCCGGTTTCTCCGTCGGCGGCATCCTGGCCCTGGGGCTGGCCCGGGAGATCGCTCCGCTGCTCACGGCCACCCTGCTCACCGGAAAGGTGGCCACGGCCTATGCCGCCCAGCTGGGCACGATGAAAGTGACCGAGCAGATCGACGCGATCACGATGCTGCGCACCGATCCGGTGGAATACCTGGTGGTGCCCCGCGTGCTGGCGCTGGTGGTGATGGCGCCGGTGCAGTGCCTGCTGTTCTTCGTGGTGGGGATCTGGTCGGGTCAGGTGAGCAGCACCTTCCTCTATTCGATTCCACCCTCAGTGTTCTGGAATTCCGTGCGCACCTGGATGGAGCCTTCCGACCTGCCCTCGATGCTGGTCAAGGCCGTGGTGTTCGGTCTGCAGATCGCGGTGATCGCCTGTGGCTGGGGCCTCACCACCCGGGGCGGCCCCAAGGAGGTGGGCACCAGCACCACCGGCGCCGTGGTGATGATCCTGGTGACTGTGAGCCTGGTGGATGTGGTCCTCACCCAGGTGCTCTTCGGTGGCTGAGTCATCGGGCCGGCTGCCGGCGGGGTCCCGAGCAGCAAGCGCTGGCCAACGGGGGGGCAGGCGCTGCAGCATGGAGCGATGACGACTCCCACGAGCTCTCCAGGCAACGATCCGACGGGCAGTCAGCTGCCTCCCCCGAGCGGTCCCGATCCAGCCAACGGTGTCATTCTGGCGCCCCGCCCCTGGGTGCCCCTGGGGTTCATCGCCCTGGGCGTGGCGCTGCTGCTCCTCCAGCACGTCTGGAGCTGGATCCCGATCACCGCCGGGGTGGTCGGGCTGCTCGGGTTGGTCCTGCTGCTGCAGACCCTGCTGTTGCGGCTGCAGTTCAGCGGCGATGCCCTGCTGGTGTGGAGCCGCTCCACCCTGCTGCGCCGCTTCCCCTACAGCGACTGGATCGGCTGGACGCTGTTCTGGGGGCCCCTGCCGGTGCTGTTCTATTTCCGTGAACGCCGGAGTCCCCATCTGCTGCCGGTGCTCTTTGATGCCAACGCCCTGCGCCAGCAGCTGGAGCTCCACCTGAGCGGCCTGCCATGAGCGACATCACCCCCATTCCCGAACCGGAACCGGCCGCTACCGGTTCCGCTGCAGCCGAACCGATCGCCTCGGCTCAGCCGGCGGTCCATGGCGAGCTGCTGGAGCTGGCCCTGAACGATCTGCGCGAGCGCCGAGCGGCCCTGCTGAGCGAGATCCAGGCCCTGGAGCAGCGGCGTAAGCAGCTGGACGCGGATCTCGACGGGAGCCTCAGCGGCCGCGCCGACGGCATCGCCCGCCGGCTCAAGGGTTTCCAGGACTACCTGGTGGTGGCCCTGCAGGATCTGGCCAGCCAGGCGGAACTGATGGACCTGGTGGTGCAGCCCCTGCAGGTGCAGCCCTCACCTCTGGATCCTCAGCCTGAGGCCATTCCGACAGCGGTGGTCCAGCAGATTGCACCGGCGGCGGCGGGCCAGTTCAGCCAGGACGCCGAACTGATCCGCGATCGCCTCGCCAGCTTCCAGGGACAGCCCGATTTCTATGCCGATCCCTGGAAGCTGCGCCGTAGCCTGGAGCCCGCTGCTGCCGGCCTGCTCGAAGACTGGTTCCTCAACCAGGGCGGGCGGGGTGCCCAGGCCAGCACCGGCAGCCGCAACCGCAATGCCCTGATCACTGCCGGGGCGGTGGCGATCCTGGGGGACCTTTACGGCGACCGCTTCCAGACCCTGGTGCTGGCCGGAGAGCCCGAGCGGCTCGGAGAGTGGCGCCGCGGCCTGCAGGATTGCCTGGGGCTGGCCCGGGAAGACTTCGGCCCCAACAGCGGCATCGTGCTGTTCGAGCGGCCCGATGCCCTGATCGAGCGGGCCGACCGGCTCGAGGAGCGCGGCGAACTTCCCTTCATCGTGATCGATGCCGCCGAGCAGGTGGTCGACATCCCGGTGCTTCAGTTCCCCCTCTGGCTGGCCTTTGCCGCCACCGCCAACGAACTGGCCCTGGAGCAGGACCTGTCATGAGCCAGCCCTTCCTGCCCCTGCTGGTGCTGGCGGCGGGGTACCTGCTGGGCTCGCTGCCAACGGGCTGGCTGGCAGGCCGCTGGCTTGCAGGCATCGACCTGCGCCAGCTGGGCTCCGGCTCCACCGGGGCCACCAATGTGCTGCGGCAGCTGGGCAAGGGCCCCGCCCTGGTGGTGTTTCTGGTGGATGTGCTCAAGGGCACGGCCGCGGTGCTGCTGGCCAAGGCCCTGCTGCAGCCCAGCGGGTTCACCCCCAGCACCGACTGGTGGGTGGTCGCGGCCGGTCTGGCGGCCCTCGCAGGGCATATCTGGCCCGTTTGGCTGGGCTGGAAGGGGGGCAAGGCGGTCGCCACAGGGCTGGGCATGCTGCTGGGCCTGGTACCGGCCGTGGGCCTGGCCTGCTTCGGGACCTTTCTGGCCTGCCTCACGATCAGCCGGATCGTCTCACTCTCCAGCGTCGTGGCGGCCCTGAGCCTGCC
This sequence comes from Synechococcus sp. 1G10, assembly GCF_002252625.1. Classification (GTDB taxonomy): domain Bacteria; phylum Cyanobacteriota; class Cyanobacteriia; order PCC-6307; family Cyanobiaceae; genus Regnicoccus_A. Next base: position 68,736 of record NZ_NQKW01000010.1, read on the forward strand.
CCTGCTGATGCTGGGAGCCTTTGCCGGAGCCGGCACCGGCCTCAGGCCGGCCTACCTGGCCCTGGCGGTGCTCACCACCGTGCTGGTGGTCTGGCGGCACCGCAGCAACCTGAAGCGGCTGCAGGCGGGCGAGGAACCGCGGCTGGGGGAGAAGACTTAGCTGGGTAGCCGGCTGGCCAGCGCGACGCCTAGCCGGCGTTGAGGGCCCTGCTGCGCTCCGCCGCTGCCAGCACCGCCTCGATCAAGGCGCTGCGCACCCCCGCCTGCTCCAGCTGACGCAAGGCCGCGATCGTGGTGCCAGCCGGACTGGCCACCATGTCCTTGAGCTGCGCCGGATGCAGCCCCTGCTCCTGCAGCAGTTTCAGCGAGCCAGCCATCATGCCCAGGGCCAGCTCCAGGGCCAGGGGCCGGGGCAGGCCCGAGGCCACACCACCATCAGCGAGCGCCTCCAGCAGAACCGCCGCAATGGCAGGGCCTGAGGAGGCCAGGGCCAGCAGACCATCCAGCTGGCTCTCGGGCAGCTCCTTGACCACCCCGACGTGGGCGAAGAGATCGAATACCCACTGGCGCTGATCGGCTGGCAGGTCGTCGCCCCAGGCCAGACCGGTGATGCCGGCGCCCACCAGGCAGGGAGTGTTGGGCACGGCCCGCACGCAACGCCAGCCGGGAAAAGACAGCTCCAGCCGTTTCAGGGTCACGCCGGCCAGCACTGAAATCAGCAGTGGCGCGTCGTCGCCAGGGGGCGGCGGCGGCGCGCCAGCCGCCACCGCTGCGAGCAACTGGGGCTTGACCGCCAGCAGCACGGCAGGGCAAGCCCAGGCCCGAGCCGGGTCACGACCCACTGCCACACCGAGCTCCGCCTGGAGGCGCCTGGCCGAGTCTGCGGTGGCGACCACGGCCTGAACCTGATCACGGGGGATCACCGCCTGATCAAGCAGAGGCAGCAGAAGTGCCCGGGCCATGCGGCCCAGGCCGATCACACCAAGGCCGGAGGGCTTCAGAGGCTGAAACCGGAGGCGGAATCCTGACGGCCCCAGGCAGGGCTTGGGGCGGCCGGGTCGCTCTCGCTGCCGGCGGGTTCGCGGCTGGACACGATCGTGGGCGAGGAGGGTTCTTCGCTGCTGGCGGTGGTGACCGTGACACAGCTGGGGGCGAACAGGAAGATGCTCTCGCCCACCCGCTCCTGGTGGCCATCGATGGCGAAGGTGCCGCCCGCCACGAAGTCGACCGCACGCTGGGCCTGGTCGGGCTCCATCATCGTGAGGTTCAGGATCACGGTCTTGCGGTCACGCAGGGCCTGTATCGCCCGGGGCATCTCATCGAAGCTCCTAGGCTCCATCAGGGTGACCTCCGCCGCCGAGGAGGAAAGCCCCGGCATGCCGATGACATTGCTGGAGGAGCTGACTGAGCCGAAGGGATCGTCGCTGCTGAAGTCGCTGGTCAGGGCGAGGGCACTGCCGCTGGAAAGGGCCGGACGGCCGGGGGGTGACGAGCTGGCAGGCGAATCGCCGGGGTCGTAATCCAATTCGTCGTCGTAGTCGCCGTCGAGATAGTCGTCTCCGGAAACGACGGCACGCAGGCGGGAGAACAACGACACCGTGGGCACCTTCGGTTGGAGATGTACTTACTTAGCGTCCCATGCCTTCGGTTGCAACTGGACACAACCTGGATACCGATTTACGAAACAAGGTTCAGAGCCTTTCGCCGAACAAAGCCGACCCGATCCGCACCCAGGTGCTGCCGGCCCGCACCGCCTCGGGCCAGTCGTTGCTCATGCCCATCGAGAGCTCCCCAAGACCCAGGCTCGCTGCCAGCGCAGCACAGTCCTGGAACAGCCTCAAGCGCTGATCAGCCTCCAGCCCCAGGGGAGCGATCGTCATCAGACCCACTGGCACCAGGGGCTCCAGCGCCCGCAACCGGGGCCACAGCTGCTCCAGCTCCCGCGGCTCGAATCCCGTCTTGCCGGGATCGCTCCTCAGCTTCACCTGAAAGAACAGCCGGGGGCTGAGTTGCTCCTCAGCGGCGATCCGCTGCAGCCGCTCGGCCAGGGCAAGACCATCGACGGAATGGATCGTGCCGAAATGGCGCAGCACCCCCCGGGCCTTGTTGGCCTGCAGCCTGCCGATGAAATGCCAGTCGAGCGGCTCGAGATCGGCCAGTTCCACCTGCTTGGCCTGCGCCTCCTGCAGGCGGCTCTCGCCGAAGCTGCGCAGCCCCAGGGCCACCGCCTCGCGCAGACGGACCGCCGGCTGCCCCTTGCTGACTGCCAGCAGACGAGCCTGGGGGGGCAACTGCCCCTGCAGGGCCTTCAGCCGCTGGGCAAGGTCGTCAGCGGGCATCTCCGATCAGATGAAAGTCTGATCGAACAGCTGGCGCCAGCGGGGCAGATGCACACTGCCATCACGTCGGGCCCGCGCCAGGTTCTGCTCCGCCACATGGCGGGCATCCATCAGCGGAATCACCTCGAACTGGGCCCCGCGTGGCTGCAGGGTCACCAGGAAGAACATCCGCTGGGCGTAGAGGGTGGCGAATAGATCGCGACCTTCACCCGCTGGAGCCACCCGATACAGGAGGCCGAATGTCGGATGATTGAGATAACGCTCTGTGGTCGCGTCGACGCTCACTGACGGCTGCAATGGCTACCAATTACAGCGCACCGTACTGCCAGCGCAGACCGAGGAACACCACCAGGGCTCCAGCCGCCACCAGGTTGAGCCAGCGAGCCGCCCGCCGGGCCAGCCGCATCTGGGCCGGCGGCACCCACTGCCCGCCCCTGGCCATCAGGGCTTCGGCCCCCTGCTCCGAGCGCAGCAGCAGGTTGGCGAGCAAGCGCTCCGCCACGGAAAGCAGCAGTCCGAGCCCACCCTTCCAGCCCAGGCTCTTGAGGTTCACGGCCCGGGTGGCGATCGAGCGCAGCAGGTTCTGGAACTCCTCCTGCACCAGCGGCAGAAAACGCAGGGAGAGGAGCAGGGTGAAGCCCAGCCGCTCCACCGGCAGCCCCAGGGCACCGAGCGGCGTGATCACCCAGCTCAGCGCCCACACCAGTTCCTCCGGCGGGGTGGAGAGCAACAGCAGGTTGGCGCTGTGCAGGAGGGTGAACAGCAGCGTGGCGCTGTTCAGGCCGAGCTCGGCGGAGCGGCGGTTCACCACCAGCGGCCCGATCGGCAGGGGCCCGAGCTGGATCGGCCCCAAGCGCAGCACCTCCCAGGGCAGCCCTTGACGCTGGGGAGCTGGCTCGCCTGCAGGGGGCGGGGCCAGGAGGATTTCCCGGGGGGAGCGCATCGCGCTGGCGGAGGCCACCACCCCCACAGGCACCAGGGAGGCCAGCAGGCCCACCAGCAGGCAGAGGGCCAGCAACACCGGCAGGTTGCGCCGCCAGAGGCGCCAGGGAAGACCGCAGACGGCCGTGATCAGCAGCAGCAGCGCCACCAGGGCAAGCCGCCACTGGGGGCCTGCCAGGACCGGCGTGGCCAGGAAAGCCAGGGTCCAGCCCAGCTTGAGTCGGGCATCGAGCCGCCGCAGCCATCCCCGCTGCCCATCCACGTACTGGCCGATGGGCAGCTGACGCAGCCAGTCCATCAGGAGCGCACCATCAGGAGGCGGAGCGGCTCTGCTGCCTGGCCAGGTCCTTCTCGGCGTCGCGCTGCTGCTTGCCGCGCCAGAACAGCCGGATCGGAGAGCCATCGAAACCCAGACCTTCGCGGATCTGGCGCTCCACATAGCGGCGGTAGGTTTCGCCGAACAGCTTCGGGTCGTTCACAAACAGGGTGAAGCTGGGCGGCCTGGTGGCCACCTGGGTGCCGTAGTAGATGCGGCCCTGGCGCCCGCCGCGACTGGTGGGAGGCGAACGCCAGCTCACAGCCTCCTGCAGCACCTCGTTCACCACCGAAGTGGTGACCCTGCGGCGGTGCTGCTCCACCGCCATCAGGGCCAGGGCAAAGATGCTCTCCACCCTCTGGCCGGTGAGGGCGGAGGTGAACAGCATCGGCGCCCAGTCGAGGAAATAGAGCTTGGCGCGCAGCTCCTTCTCCATCGCCGCCATGGTGTGGCTGTCCTTCTCGATCGCGTCCCACTTGTTGACCACGATCACGCAGGCGCGACCGTCCTCTTCAATGCGCCCAGCCACCCGCTGATCCTGTTCGGTGACGCCATCGAGGGCATCGATCACCAGAACACACACGTCACTGCGCTCCACCGCCTTGAAGCTGCGGTTGATGCCGAAGTATTCAGGGCCGTAGCTGACGCTGCGACGGCGGCGGATTCCGGCGGTGTCGAGCAGCTTCCAGGTCTTGCCTTCCCGCTCGATCGTGGTGTCGATCGTGTCGCGGGTGGTGCCGCGGATCGGGCTCACGATCGCCCGCGCCTCGCCGCAGATCGAGTTGAGCAGGCTGGATTTGCCCACATTTGGCCGCCCGATGATCGCCAGCTGGATCGGCTCCTCCGTCTCCTCCTCAGGAGTGGTGGGCAGAAAGCCGATCACCTTGTCGAGCAGTTCCCCGGTGCCGGCCCCGTGGATGGCCGAGACGGCAAAGGGCTCACCCAGGCCCAGACCCCAGAAATCGGCGGCCATGGCCAGGCCCTGATCCGGCGATTCGCACTTGTTCACAGCCAGCAGCACGGGCACCTTCTGGCCGCGCAACCAGTCAGCGATGGCCTGATCAGCGGCGGTGAGCCCCTGCTGGCCATCGACGATCACAACGGCCACGGCGGCTTCCGCCAAAGCCAGGTTGGCCTGCTCCCGGATCTCCGGCAGAAACTCACTGTCGTCATCAAAGACAAGACCGCCGGTGTCGACCACCCGGAAGCGACGATCTCCCCAGTACCCCTCCTGATAGGTGCGATCACGGGTGACGCCCGGCTGATCGTGAACGATTGCCTCACGGCTGCGGCAGAGCCGATTCACAAGTGTGGATTTGCCCACATTGGGCCGCCCGATGATGGCGACGACTGGAAGCGCCAAGAACTGTTATCTCAACAACGATTACCTGGTTCAACCCTACAGACTGAAGCCGCTTTGATAAAACGCCTCGATTGGCGGCGGAAGCACTCGGGTTCCTGCGTCTTGCGTGAGCCCTCATCAGTGCTTGATCTTCAGTGAGCCGGCTTCAGCCCACCGGCTTCAGTGCACCGGTGGATCGCCGGGGTGCCCCTGAAGCGGCGACTCTGGTGGCACCAGCGGCTCAGGCAGCGGCCCCTGCTCGGGCAGATCCTCCCCACGGGCCGCCAGATCGGCCAGCAGCCAGTTCACCGCCGTGGCCCGGCGTGTGCGGCGCGGCACCAGCTCGCCGATCCGGTAGCCGGCGAAGCCGAGCTGGCCTTTGAGCAACTGCTTGTGCTCCGCGGGGATGGAGCGGGTCAGGCGCACGCTGGCGGGGCGCGTGGCGATCAGCTCCGGTGCCTGAGGGAAGGCCTCGGCCCAGGCGTTCGGCGTGGCTGGTGTGGCCAGCCAGGGCTCGCTGGTGCTTGTCTTGTTCACAGGATCGCTGACCGCTCCGGCCTGGGGCCGATAGCCCAGCCGCCGCCAGATCAGCTCACAGACGAAGCGGTCGCTGAGGCGGTCATCCAGGATCATCATCAACAGAGCGCGGCTGAGGGGCTGGGGATCTGGGCCGCCCTCCGGCTGCGACGCTGACATGGCCATGGCTTTCAGCTTCTTCAACGATGCACCCCTGAGCCTGCCGGGTCGCGGAACGCCGCGGAGCCTGCGCTGCCGGGTGCTGCAGTCACCCCTGGCCGGCGTGAGCGACCGCATCTTCCGTGGCTTCGTGCGCCGCTGGGCGCCCGATGCCCTGCTCTTCACCGAGATGGTCAACGCCACCAGCCTGGAGCTGGGCCACGGCAGCGACAAGATGGCGGGACTGGGGGCTGAAACCGGGCCGATCGCCGTTCAACTGTTCGACCACCGGCCCGGTGCGATGGCGGAGGCGGCCCGGCGGGCCGAGGGGGAAGGCGCCTTCCTGATCGACATCAACATGGGTTGCCCGGTGCGCAAGATCGCCCGCAAGGGAGGCGGCAGCGGGCTGCTGCGCGACCCCGCCCTGGCCTGCCGGATCGTCGAGGCCGTAAGCGCGGCCGTCACGGTTCCGGTCACCGTCAAGACCAGGCTGGGCTGGTGCGGCGACTCCTCCGATCCGGTGGGCTTCGCCCTGGCCCTGCAGGCGGCTGGAGCCCAGGCCCTGACCCTGCATGGCCGCACCCGCGAGCAGGGATTCTCCGGATCAGCCGACTGGGACGCCATCGCCCGGGTGAAGCAGGTCCTCTCCATTCCCCTGATCGCCAACGGCGACATCACCGGCCCCGAGCAGGCCCTCGACTGCCTGGAGCGCACCGGCGCCGACGGCGTGATGGTGGGCAGGGGCACACTCGGAGCCCCCTGGCTGGTGGGCCGCATCGACGCCGCCCTGAGCGGCAGGCCGCTGCCGCCGCTTCCGGGCACCCCTGAACGGCTTGCCCTGGCACGGGAGCACCTGGAGGCCCTGGTGGCGGCCCGGGGCGAGCAGGGGCTGCTGATCGCGCGCAAGCACCTGGGCTGGACCTGCCAGGGCTTTGCCGGCGCCGCCCGGCTGCGCCATCAGCTGATGCGGGCACCCAGTCCATCGGCGGCGCTGGAGCTGCTGGCCGGAGCTGGGCAGATGCGCTTCTCGAAGTCGCAGGAGTAGATCGCCGACCTCTGCCAGCTCACCGGAATTTCAAGCAGGTCGCGGCTGCCGGTGATCGCCTGAACCGCCAGCAGCACCGCCACCAGGATGTTCACGCTCACGTGCAGGCGACGCATCTTCAGGGAGCGGAAGATCTCCGGCTTGGCCGACATCGAGAACAGCATCAAGCCGGTGAGCAGCACACCACTCCAGTAATGGGAGGCCCAGAACGCACCCTCGAACGGGTTATCACTCAGGCGCCAGATCTCCGGCTGACTGCCCAGCCCCAGCAGACCCGCCCAGGTGAGCAGCGCGAAGCAGGCCCGCAGGTTGGTGGACTTCACCCGCCAGAGGGCCAGCAGGCTGGCGAAGGTGCCCGCGCTCACCACCAGCAGCAGAGCCAGGCGCTGGACGCCACCGGCGAAAGGGGGCTCGGGCGTGATGAATTTGCTGGTGAAGGAGTAGATCAGGGCCACCAGCACCGCCACCACCATCCCCCCGGTCAGCCAGCGACCGTGATCGGCGTGCTCCACCCCCACCGTGGGCGGCTGGGGGTGGATCTTCAGCCGACGCTCCCTGGCCAGGATTCCCAGGCGAATGGTCGCCCCCACCACCGGATACACGAACAGAATCACCAGGACCGGGTGGAGCAGGGCGAACCAGTCGATTGGATTCATGGGCCTCCAGGCGGTTCACTCAGGCAAGCATCCTGGCCGTGATCAGCCCAGGCCGCCCCGGTGTCGGGGAGCACCTCGGGCCAGCCGCAGCGGATCAGCAGCAGGGAGAAGTACGAGGAGGCTCCATCGCCATCGGACGGCACCGCCGAGGCCGGCGCCACCGTCTGCTCGGGCCAGCCCACCCGGCGGGCGAAGAGGGCACCCTCCAGCAGCCCCATTCGATCCAGCAGGGGCCGCACCCAGCTCCAGCGGGCACCCAGCTTGAGCAGGGCCAGCACCGGCCGCTGGCCTTCAGGGCCTGCCAGAGCAGTCTCAAGCAGCGCCTGCAGTTCGGCGGGATCATCCGGGGTGGGCAGCACCTGCAGGGTCTGGCGCTGCAGGGCCAGGGGCCAGGCGCCCGCCGCCGCCGCCGCCGAAGCCGCTGTGATCCCGGGGATCAGGCGCAGCGGACAGCCCGGGTGGCGCTCCAGCAGCTCGAGCAGCACGTAGGAGGCACTGGCGAACAGGGAGACATCGCCCTCACACAGCAGCACCACCCGCTGGCCGGCCGCCACCTCCATGGCCAGGGCCTCGGCGGCCTGGCGCCAGGCGCGGCGGCGCGGGGCCGGCTCCACCACCATCGGAAACAGCAGCGGCAGGCGCCGCTGCTGCTGCCTCAGCCAGGGAGAGACGATCCGGGCGGCCATCCCCTCGGCCTCCAGCCGCGCCACCGGGTAAGCCACCACATCGGCCGCCTGGATTGCCCGCACCGCCGCCACGGTGCAGAGCTCGGGGTCCCCGGGGCCGACCCCCACCAGCACCAGACCCGGGCCGGAGTCCGAACCGGAGGCTGAGTCCAGCACCGAGGCTGCTTCAAAGCGATCGATCACAGGGGTGCTCCTGGCGGCGCCTGCCAGCACGCTTTCTAGGCTGAAGAGCGATCCCCTCGCCGCTGCGCCGCCGTGAGCCGCCTGCAGATCCACCCCGTCAATCCGCCAACGCCAGGCCAGAGCAGCCCGGCGAGTGCCCCGTTCAGCAGCGACGACGGCGAGGTGATCGCGGCCGAGCTGGCCGCCCGAGGCCTGCGCTTCGAGCGCTGGCCGACCCGGGGTGAGCTGGCGGACGGCGCCGATCAGGAGGCCATCCTCAGCGCCTATGCCAGCGAGGTCGCCCGCATCCAGTCTCAGGGGGCCTACCCCAGGGTCGATGCGATCCGGCTCGGCCCGGACCACCCGGAGCGGCAGGCCCTGCGGCAGAAGTTCCTGGCCGAGCACACCCACGCCGAAGACGAGGTGCGCTTCTTCGTGGAGGGGCAGGGGCTGTTCTGCCTCCACATCAGTGAGGAGGTGCTGCAGGTCCTCTGCACCAGCGGCGACCTGATCAGCGTGCCCGCCGGCACCCGCCACTGGTTCGACATGGGCGCGGCCCCCCACTTCACCGCCCTGCGCTTCTTCAATAACCCCGACGGCTGGGTGGCCCGGTTCACCGGCGATGACATCGCCTCCCACTTCCCCCTGCTCGACCCCTAACTGTGCATCCGGGGCTGGGGGTGGAGCTGGGCCAGCAGCTCGGCTTCCCGGGCGGCCAGCTGCTCCAGCCGCTCCATCACCACAGATCGGGGCCAGCGGCGCTCACACAGCACCCAGTAAAGGCCGAAGTGACGCGCCTCACTGGCCAGCAACTCCCCATAAAGCTGCCGCAGCTCAGGGTCAGGGCTGTGGGCCGCCAGCAGGGCCATGCGTTCGTGACTGCGGGCTTCGATCAACCCCGCCACCAGAAAGCTGTCGAGCATGCGCTCCGGTTCCGGGCGCCGCACCAGCTTGGCGAGGGCCGCGCCGTAAGGGGGCGCCGCCAGCGGACGCAGGGCCTGACCCCGGCTCCCCAGCAGAGCCAGCACCCGCTCGAAATGCTCCAGCTCCTCCCGCGCCAGGGGGCTGAGAGCCGCTGCCAGGGCCTCGTCGGAGGGGTAGCGGAACATCAGCTGCAGGGCCGCCCCGGCCGCCTTGCGCTCGCAGTGGGCGTGATCGATCAGCAGTTCGAGCGGATGGGCCAGGGCCTGCTCCAGCCACTCGGGGCCGGTGGGCGCCGCCAGCCAGCGCACCCGTGCCACCGCAGCCGCCGGGGCAGTCACGGGCGGCTGCGCAGGTGGTCGAGCAGGCCTTCGAGAGCCAGCCGGTAGCTGGTGGGCCCGAAGCCGCAGATCACGCCCACGGCGCGGTCGGCGAGGAAGGAGTGATGGCGGAAGGGTTCGCGGGCATGGGTGTTGCTCAGGTGCAGTTCCACGTAGGGGATGGCCACGGCCAGCAGGGCATCGCGCAGGGCGATGGAGGTGTGGGTGTAGGCGGCGGCATTGATCAGGATGCCGGAGCTCTGGCCGCGAGCCTCCTGGATGCGGTCCACCAGGGCTCCTTCGTGGTTGCTCTGGAACCAGGCCAGCTCAACACCCAGCGCCATGGCCCGCTCAGTGAGGTCGTCGCGGATGGCCTCAAGGCTTGAGGTGCCGTAAAGACCAGGCTCGCGGCTGCCCAGCAGGTTCAGATTCGGACCATTGAGGACGAGCAGCTGCATGAGGGAGGTCGGCTGGTAAGTTGTCGAGGTGTGGTTCGGGTCGGTGCCCGAGTGGTTAATGGGGGCGGACTGTAAATCCGCTGGCTCTGCCTACGTTGGTTCAAATCCAACCCGGCCCACCTTTCCACATGCCCTTGTAGCTCAGCGGTAGAGCACTCCCTTGGTAAGGGAGAGGTCACGAGTTCAAGTCTCGTCAAGGGCTTTTCAACTCACCGTTGTGCTGCTTTTTCTGCAGCTGATTCTGGCCTGTTGATGAATACCAAGGCTGCTGGACTCTCTTCTCAATCTGGGCGCTGATACATCTCGATCCGTCGTCGCGGCCAGACTCCGTCTCTGGCCAGACTTGATCTGATTGCCCCCCAGTCGATGAGCCAGACCTCCATTTCCCCCTCCGCCACCGCTGCTGGCGCAGGCGGGCCCGATGACCCCAGCGGGCAGTTCTCGACAACCGCCCTGAGGGAGCTGGTGAGTTCGGGGACCACCAGGCCGCTCGCCTGGCGTCGTGCCCAGCTCCAGGCGCTCGACTCACTGCTCGCGGAAAACGAGCCAGCCATCATCGAGGCGCTGAACGCCGATCTCGGCAAACCGCCGGTGGAGGCTTATTTCGAAGTAGTGGCCGTGCGGCAGGAGCTCCGCCTGGCCCAGCAGAAGCTGAAGCGCTGGATGGCGCCGCGGCCAGTTGCCGTTCCCCTCTCCCAGCGGCCCGGAAGGGCGGAGCTGGTGGCTGAACCGCTCGGCTGCGTGCTGATCATCGGCCCGTGGAACTATCCCTTCTCGCTCACGCTCCAGCCCCTGGTGAGCGCCCTGGCGGCGGGCAACACCGCCGTGCTCAAGCCCTCGGAGCAAGCGCCCCACACCTCCGCTCTGATCGCCCGGCTGGCGGGCCGCCACCTCGATCCCCAGGTGGTCGTGGTGCGGGAGGGCGGCGCCGAGGTGGCTGGCGAACTGCTCGATCTCCCCTTCGATCACATCTTCTTCACCGGCGGCGGCCGGGTGGGCCGGCTGGTGATGGCAGCAGCGGCCCGGAATCTGACGCCGGTGACCCTCGAGCTTGGAGGGCGCAGCCCGGCGATCGTGCTGGCCGATGCTGATCTGGAGGTGTCCGCTCGGCGGCTGGCCTGGGGCAAGGGACTCAATGCCGGGCAGACCTGCATCGCCCCCGACCACCTGCTGGTGGAGGAAAGGGTACGGCCGGCCCTGATCGAGCGGCTGCGGGGTGAATTCCAGCGGGCCTACGGAGACGATCCCCTCGCCTCCCCCGACCTGGCCCGAATCATCAACCAGGCCCAGTTCGAGCGGCTGCTGGCCCTGCTGGAGGGCGCCAGGCGGGATGGCCGGGTGCTCAGCGGTGGCCAGGTGGATCCCCAGACCCGCCGGATCGCTCCCACCTTGATTGCCTGCGAACCTGCCTCCGAACTCCTCTCCGGCATCAACGATCCGCTCCTGGCCGGCGAGCTGTTCGGCCCCTTGTTGCCAGTGGTCAGCATCATGAGGCTGAACGAGGCCATCGACCTGATCCGCCAAGGACCCAAACCGCTGGCTCTCTACCTGTTCAGCCGCAGCCGCACGGCCCAGGACCAGGTGCTGGCCAGCACCAGTTCCGGCGGCGTCTGCCTCAACGACGTGGTGATGCAGGTGGGGGTGCCTGAGCTGCCCTTCGGTGGTGTCGGAGAGAGCGGCATGGGCCGCTACCACGGCCAGGCGGGCTTCGACACGTTCTCGCACCTGCGCAGCGTGCTGCGCCGACCCTTCGGCTTCGATCTGCCCTTCCGCTACCCGCCCTACGGAGATCGGCTCAGCCTGATCAAGCGGCTGCTGGGCTGAGTGCCGAAACGAAGTGGGCCGGGGCTGGAGATGAAGCGGGGGCTGGCGTTCCGGGGAGGTCTCCGTAAGGTTCACCCAGCCGAACGCCTTCCATGAGCAGCTCGCAACCCTTGCGCCGTGTCCTGGCCGCCCTGGTCCTGGCCCTGGTTCTGCCCTTGCCTGCCCTGGCGGCCCCCCAACACGTGGTCAAGTCGGGGGAAACCCTCTCGGAGATCGCCGAGCGCTACGACGTATCGGTGCAGAAGCTGATGCAACTCAACGGCATCAAGGATCCCGATCTGGTCGAGGCTGGCACCAAGCTCAAGCTGCCCGATGGGGCCAAGCCAGCGCCGCGGGCCGGTTCGGGTTCTTCAGGGACCGGCAGCCACACCGTCAGCGCCGGTGAAACCCTCTCAGAGATCGCTGAGCGCTATGGCCTTTCAGTGCAGAGGCTGATGGAGCTCAATGGCCTCAAGGAGGAGGATCTGCTGCAGGTGGGGCAACGCCTGAAGGTGCCCCCGGCGAAGAACGCGGCCAAGCCCACCAAACCCACCAAGCCCGCCGCCAAGCCAGCGCCCCCCGCGGCGGCAGGAGCGAAGGCCGCTCGGGTGCACGTAGTCAAATCCGGTGAAACCCTCTCGGAGATCTCCGAGCGCTACGACGTGCCGGTGGCCCGGCTGGTGAGTCTGAACAAACTCGAAGCTCCCGAAAACCTGCAGGTGGGCACAAAGCTCAGCCTTGGGCCCGCCAGCGGAACCCCAGCCACCCAACCAGCAGCTGCCAAACCTGCAGCAGCCAAACCAGCGCCGGCTAAGCCAGCCGCCACCAAACCAGAGCCAAAACCAGCGCCGAATCCGCCCGAGCAAACCAAGCAACCAGAGCCCCAGGCCAAACCGGCCACCACACCTGCGGCTGCAGCCAAACCCGCTGCTGTGCAGCCCAAGCCCCAACCCAAGCCCGACCCCAGCAACACCGCCGCCCCGGACTGGCGCACCTACGGTCCGCTGCAGGTGGATTTCTCCAACTTGCGGCCGATGGGCGGCAGCCAGGTGGCTCCGGCTCTCAACAGCGGCGGGCAGCCGGTGTTCGTGGCGATCAACTGCGCCGCCCGCAAGATCAATGCCACCGGCGCCGCGGGCGCCTGGACCACCTGGGAAGATCCCACCACCGATTACGAGGAGCAGCTGATCAAGGACGTCTGCAAGCAGACCTCAGGCTGAAGCTCAACCCAGCTGCGCAGTCAGGCCGCCCAGCGCAGGGGCCAGGGCTGGCTGAGGTAGTGACGTCCAGCGGTGCGCAGCCACAGACGCTGGCTGCCGTCGTCGCTTTCGCTGATCAGCTCCTCCTGCACCAGACGGCGAGTCAGCCATCCCCAGCGCTGCTCATCGCCGGCATGGGCCTGCTCCAGGGCCCCGGCCAGCCGGCGCAGATCCACCCCGTCCTTCTGAGCCAGGGCCTCCAGCACCCGCGCCGCATCCAGCGACCAGTCGCTGATCGAGCGGGGCCGCCGGCAGACATCGCAGCGGCCACAGGGCGGCACCAATTCCCCCACCGTCAGCAGCAGGGCCTGTTCACGGCAGCCGCTGCCCTCCGCCACGGCCTCCATCCGCCGCAGCTGCTGCTGGGCGATGTCACGGCGCGGGCGCTCCTGGTCCTGGAGTTCCGGACTCATCTGCCGCGCCGAGGCCCGCATCGCCCAGCCCAGGGAGAGCCGATCAGCCGGATCGAACAGCACCAGGCAGCGGGCGGGAAGCCCGTCACGGCCGGCCCGGCCCGACTCCTGCAGATACCCCTCGGCGCTGGCGGGCAGATCGAGGTGCAGCACCAGGCCCACATCCGGCCGGTCCACCCCCATCCCGAAGGCCACGGTGGCCACCAGCACCGGCGTCGGACTCTCCTGGAAATGCTCCAGGGCCAGCTGGCGACTCTCGGGGTCCATGCCCGCGTGGTACGCGATCGCCTCACGGCCAGCGGCAGAAAGGCGGGCGGCCCAGTGCTCCACCGAGCGGCGGGTGCGCGCGTAGATCAACACGGCACCCCGCGCCCGCTCCAGCGCCTCCAGCACCAGGGCCATGGGGTCCTCTGGACGCCGCTCCATGGCATAGGTCAGGTTGGAGCGCCTGGCTGAACGCACCTGCACCAGGGGACGCCGCAACTGCAGCAGGCGGATGATGTCGGCGCGCACCCGGGGGGCCGCCGTGGCACTGAGGGCGACCAGCGGCACCCCGGGGCAGAGGCTGCGCAACTGACCCAGCCGCCGGTAATCGGGCCGGAAGTCGTGGCCCCAGGCACTGATGCAATGGGCCTCATCCACCGCCAGGGCCACCAGGCGCCCCTGCTCCAGCACCTCCTCCAGCAACTGGCGGGTGGCCTCGGCCTGCAGACGCTCCGGAGCCAGGTAGAGCACCCGCAGACGATTCTCCTCCAGGCGGCGCAGCAGGGCACGGCGGCTGGGCAGATCCAGGCCCTGGTGCAGGCTGGCCGCCGGGATGCCCCGCCGTTGCAGCTGGCTCACCTGGTCCTGCATCAGGGCCACCAGGGGGGAGACCACCAGCACCAGGCCCTGCCGTACCAGGGCCGGCAGTTGAAAACACAACGACTTACCAGCACCGGTGGGCATCACCGCCAGGCAATCCTGACCGGAGAGCAACGACTCCACCACCTGCCGCTGCCCCGGGCGGAAGGCGGTCCACCCGAAATGACGCTGGAGCTCCGATTCGAGCGGATCCGTCATGGCGCTCAGGGCAAGGGCGGAGGCGTCATCTGGTCGGGGTTCTCCTCAACCAGCTGCAGGCGCACCCGCTTCCCCCCCGAGAGCTCGCCGAGGGACACCCGCAGTGTGGTGCCGCTCAGACTCTGCAGAACGGTGAGCAGCTCGCGCAGATGGGGTGTGCTGCTGCCGCTCTCCACCCAGAGGCGTTCCTGCAGCCCCCCCAGCCGCCGCCAGCTGGTGTGCAGTTTGAGCACAGCGCTCTCCAGCTGCTGGGCCTGACCGACGGCATCGGCTAACAGGCCGAGGGCATCGAGCCGCTGGGCCTCCTGCAGGGCCTTCTCGAGGTTGAGGCTCCCCTGCTGAAAGGCGCGCACGGCCAGGCCGGCCTCGGCCGCCTTGCTCAGCCAGCGGGCGGTGCTGGTCACATCCTTGACCCGCTCCAGCTCCGGTTCCTCCCGCAGGGCCCGGCGCAGGTCGTCCTGCTGGGGTTCGGGCAGCTTGGCCAGCTCTCGCACCAGTGGGGCCACCACCCGCGGGGGGAGCAGGTTCTCCTGGGTGCGCTGGCGGATCTCCTCGGGCAACAGCGGGCTGGTGGCGGCGGTGAATTCATCGCTGAGGCGACGCACCTGCTTCCGGGTGATCTGCTGGCCATCATTGGCGGCTTCACTGATCATCTGCTGAACCTCCGGATCGGCCAGGGCCGTGTCGAGGAAGGCACGCTTGGAGAAGTTGTTCACGCTGCCCTGCTCCAGCAGTCCGTCCCCGACGAGGTTGTCGGCGGAATCGGCGAGCTGGATCAATCCATAGGCCCGGGTCTTGCTGATCTCCCGCTCCCTGAGCCATTGCAGGAAACCGGTGCCGCGGCCCTCGCCGCCCCGCTTCTCCCGGTCCCGCACCGCCCGCAGAATCCGGCCACGCCAGATCTCCGTCTGCAGATCGAAGCGGTCACAGACAGCCCAGGCCTCCTCCAGGCGGGAGAGGAACTCCATCGTGCTGATGTCGTCCCGCTCCGGATCGGGCAGCTCCAGGCTGAGGACGGGTGCCTGCATCGACGACCAGCGGTGCAATCGCTGATGCTGCCACGCAGACCCGTGACAGCGAACGACGAAACGTGACGCCCGCGGTTCAGAGCCCCTCTGGGGCAGGTATCTTCCGACTGGCAGTCACCCAACAACAGCGCAGCGATGGCGATCTCCCGCGGCGACAAGGTGCGCATCAAGCGGCCTGAGTCCTACTGGTTCAACGAAGTCGGCACGGTGGCGTCCGTCGACACCTCCGGCATCCGCTACCCCGTGGTGGTGCGCTTCGAAAAGGTCAATTACAGCGGCTACAGCGGCTCGGAAGGCGGCATCAACACCAACAACTTCGCCGAAAGGGAACTCGAGTCGGCCTGAGCCCTCTTACGAGCCAGCTCGTTCGGAATCCACCGCAACTGATCCGCCATCCGCCGGGAGTCCAGCTTCCGGCGGATTTTCTTTGGTCACGGCGAGCCCTCTGCCTGGCAGGCTGCCCGGATCGATGCTGAGCGGATGCCCGAGCTGCCTGAAGTGGAAACGGTTCGGCGCGGGCTGGAGCGTCAGCTCTCCTCGTTCGAGATCGGGCAGGTCGAGGTGCTCAGGCAGCGGGCCATCGCCGCTCCAAAGGAGATCGATCAGTTCCGGGCCGGGCTGATCGGTGCTCGTGTCGGGGCCTGGAGCCGTCGGGGCAAGTACCTGATGGCTGAGCTCAGCCGCGGCGGCCTGCCGGCAGGCCACTGGGGCGTTCATCTGCGCATGACCGGGCAATTTCTCTGGCTGGAGGAGCCCCGCGAGCCCTGCCGCCATACCCGGGTGCGGTGCTGGAGCCGGCAGGGGCAGGAACTGCGCTTCATCGATGTGCGCAGCTTCGGGCAGATGTGGTTCATTCCATCCGGCCACGAGTGCTCCAGCGTGATGACAGGCCTGCAGAAGCTGGGGCCTGAACCCTTCAGTGCGGCCTTCAGCGGCACCTACCTGATGCAGAAACTGAAGGGCTCCGTGCGGCCCATCAAGAACGCCCTGCTCGATCAGGCGCTGGTGGCTGGGGTCGGCAACATCTACGCCGATGAATCCCTGTTCGCAGCGGGTGTGGCCCCCCAGCGCCGAAGCGGCAGTCTCAGCCTCGTGGAACTTGAGCGTCTACGCCAGTCGCTGATCGAGGTGCTCGAAACCAGCATCGGATCCGGCGGCACCACCTTCAGCGACTTCCGGGATATCAGCGGCACCAATGGCAACTACGGAGGCATCGCCTGGGTGTATCGCCGCGGCGGTCAACCATGCCGGCGCTGCGGCCAACCGATCCAGCGGGAGCGCCTGGGCGGTCGCAGCAGCCACTGGTGCCCCAACTGCCAGCGTTGAACAGGATCTGGGCGGTGCGAGAAGATAGGTCTACGCCGTTGAAGGGTCCGTGCCCACATCCGCCCCCGGGGAGCAGGCAAGGGCACTGTGCGCGGTCATCGCAGCGATCCATGCCAGGGGCTGGTGCGACGGTACCGGCGGAAACTTCAGCTGCGTTAGCCGGCTGGAGCCCCTGGAGCTGCTGATGGCCCCCAGCGGAGTCGACAAAGGCTCGATTCGCCCCCAGGACCTGATCCTGGTGAATGCACAAGCCCAGGTGATCGACGGCAGCGGAGCGGCCAGCGCCGAAACCCTGCTGCATCTGGAGATCGTCAAACGCACGGGAGCCGCTGCTGTACTCCACACCCATTCACAGGCCGCCACCCTGCTCTCCCGCCGCGCCCTGCAAGCCGTGCTGCTGCGGCCTGTAGGGAGTGCAGCAGAAGCAACGAATCCAGCCGAAGCGGCGAACGCCGTCAACGCGGCCGTGCGGATCGACGGCCTGGAGATGCTCAAGGGCCTTACAGGCATTCGCAGTCACGACACTTCCATTGCCATTCCGGTGCTGGCCAACGATCAGGATCTGCGCCGCCTCAGCTCTGCCGCATCACCACACCTTGACGAAGCACCCCACGGCTTGCTGATCGCCGGACACGGTCTCTATGCCTGGGGCCACGACCTGTTCAGCGCCCGCCGACATCTGGAAATTCTGGAGTTCCTGCTGGAGCAGAGCTGGCGTGAGTTGCTGCTGCCGCCCCTCCCCAACCCATGACGTGTCCAAAACCGTTGCTGGCTGACATCAGCCATGTGCTTCTCGATATCGAAGGCACCACATGCCCCGTGAGCTTCGTGGCCGACACCCTGTTTCCCTATGCAAGGGCTCGTCTGGAGTCCTATCTGATGAAACACGGACAGGATCCGGATCTGAAGCGGTTGCTATGCGACCTGCAGGAGGCCTGGCATAACGACAAAGTCGACGCAATCAACGACACTTTTCAAAGCGAAAGCATTCCTTGGCATCAGCAGAAATCTCGACAGCCACCAGCCCAGCAACCCAGCATTCATCAACTCTGCACCTATCTCCAGTCCCTTATAGATAACGACCGGAAGCTCACCGCTCTAAAAGAACTGCAGGGATTGATCTGGAGAGAAGGCTATGCCAATGGCTCGCTTCGCGCTCCCCTGTTTGCCGATGTCGCGCCAGCCCTGAAGCGATGGCACGCTGCAGGGCTTCAACTGGCGGTGTACTCATCAGGATCTGTAGCGGCTCAGCAACTCCTCTACGGTCACTCAGATGCAGGAGATCTGCGCCAGCTATTCTGCGGGTGGTTTGACACCCGTGTCGGGCCTAAAAAGGATCCCGCCAGCTATCTCAGGATTGCCGACACTCTAGGTACACCAGCCGACAAGATCCTGTTTATCAGTGACTCCCTGTCAGAACTCAACGGCGCCCATCTCAGCGGCCTGCCCGTGATCCACAGCAGCAGACCAGGCAATCCAGAAGATAACCCAGGCCCCCATTCCCAGATCACAACCCTTGAGCAGATTCCTTTCCTATCCTAAAAGGCACCGATTCCACCACAAGCGTCTACTACTGCTGCTTATAGACCGGCGACGACCACATCACAAATAAAGCCGCCGACGAGTACAACCCCAGCACCCGCGACGACACCATCACCACCAGCGCCAACGGATACAGCGCCAGCCCAGCAGCCACCGGACGCTACGCACAAAAAAAGCCACCCTGAGGTGGCTTTTCAGTACATCTAGCCTCAGCAGCGCTGAGGTTAGATGTAGAGCGATTAGATTGTTTTATCCT
>NZ_NQKW01000050.1 GCF_002252625.1 Synechococcus sp. 1G10
GGCCATCAGGCAGCTGCAGCCTGAGGAATACTCAGAGGTGAACCTGGATCCCCCACTTTGTTGCCCTGGGGCTGGTTTTCACTTTCTCAGGAGGCCCTAAGTACCGCCGTCAAGGCGGCTGGGAGTCCTACGGCACCCCCCGGCGGATCGGCGTTCTTGATGGCCAGTACGACTGGCTCAGGGAGCGGTTCCTTGCCCACAACGGCAATGCCGATGTGGTGCGCCAGGAGCTCGCCAGCGAGAAGGGCATCGCCGTGTCACTGCGCACCGTGGAGAGGGCGGTGGGGCCCTGGCGGCAGGAGTTGCGGGCCGCAGCGCTGGCGACGGTGCGGTTTGAGACGCCGCCGGGCAAGCAGCTGCAGGCGGATTTCGGTGAGACCTACAGCTGCATCGCCGGCGAGAGGATCAAGGTGCACCTGTGCGTGCTGACCCTGGGTTACTCGCGGCGGCTGGTGGTGCGGGCCTACCGGCATGAGCGCCAGGCCAACTGGTTACTCACCATGGAGGAGGCCTTCCGCCACTGGCGGGGCGTACCGACTGAGGTGTTGTTTGATAACGCCCGCGCCCTGGTCAAGGAGCACGATCCGGGCCGTCAGGTGCTGGTGTTCAACGAGCGGCTCGATGCCTTTGCCCGCTACTGGGGATTCCTTCCCAAAGCCTGCCGGCCTTACCGGGCCAGGACAAAGGGGAAGGACGAGCGCGGCGTCGGTTACGTCAAGAAGAACGCCGTGGCCGGCAGGGAGTTTGCCAGCTGGGAGGCGCTGGAAGCGCACCTGGAGCACTGGAGCCGGGAGGTGGCCGACGTTCGCATCCACGGAACGACCGGTGAACAGCCGTTGGTGCGTTTCCAGCGGGAGGAGGCCGCTGCCCTGCAGCCGTTGCCCCACAAGCCGTCGTTCCTGGCGGAGCGGGAGCTGGTGCGGGTGGTCCACAACGACGCCTGCGTCGAGGTGGAGGGCAACTGGTACAGCGTCCCCTGGAAGCTGCTCAAGCAGCGGGTGAGCGTGCTGCTGCGGGATCAGCAGGTGCTGATCCGTCATGGTGGCCGGGTTGTCGCCCGCCATGAGCGGATGGCGGCCAATCGGCGTCATCGCTCCGTGCTGCGGGGGCACTGGGATGGCCTGGTGCCAGCGCCCCAGCAGGACTTGGCCGAACGGTCACTGCCCTCAGCTGATGGCGCCAGCTGCGTTGGGTCCGCCTCAGCCGCGTCCCCGCCCTGTGGGGGCGGAACGCGGTGGCGGACCGGCGTGATGCGCAGCTCAGAACTGGCCCGCTCACTGGCGGTCTATGCCGCCGAGGTGGGCGAGGAGGTGGCGGCATGAGCCCCACCAGAACCGGTCAACCAGGTCGTCAGGAGCCGCTGGTCACGATGCCGCCGGTCCCCGTAGAGGAGCTGGACGACATGCTCAGCCGCCTGAGACTGACCGCCATCCGCGACCAGCTCGACAACCTGCTCGAGGAGGCGGCCCGAAAGGAGCTGAATCTGCGCGAGGCATTGACCTGGCTGTGTGCGGCGGAGATCGCCCGCAAGGACCAGCGGCGAATCGCGATGGCGATGAGCATCGCCAAGTTCCCGTTCGTGCGGACGCTGGAGGGGTTTGAGTACGAGGCCCAGCCCTCGCTCGATCCAGGCCAGATCCGGGAACTTGCCACCTGCCGCTGGGTGGCTAACGGCGACACCCTGCTGCTGCTCGGTCCGCCTGGAGTAGGCAAGACACACCTGGCCGTCGCCCTGGGGCGTGAGGCGGTGAGCAAGGGCTACACCGTTCAATACGTCTCGGCGATGGAGCTGATCTCCACCCTCGCCCGGGCCCATAACCAGACAGCGCTGGAGAGCCGGCTGAGCCAGTACGGCAAGAGCAAGCTGCTGATCATTGACGAGCTGGGCTACCTGCCACTGGAGCCCGATGCGGCACACCTGTTCTTCCAGCTGATCTCACGCCGCTACGAGCGCGGCAGCGTCCTGATCACCTCCAACCGCCCCGTTATGGAGTGGGGTGAGGTGTTCGGCGATCAGGTCGTCGCCACCGCGATCCTCGATCGGCTGTTGCACCACAGCCATGTGCTGACCGTGCGGGGCGACAGCTACCGCCTGCGCGAGAAACGCCGCTCCGGCCTGCTCAAGAGCAGCAGTGCCGTGAGCACCATCCCAGCCACCGGGGAGGAAGGGAGCCCATGAGCATCCCGTTCCTCCCGATCCACCCCCTTTCCCAACGACTGATGAGCAAGACCAACCGGCGCCGGCTACGGCGTCAACAAGCCGGCGCTACAGCCCCACAGGGTGGACCAGTTTTCGTGTCGCCGGAGGACCAATTCCGGATGTCGCTTGACAGGCAGGCCAGGGAATTGCCCAGGCTGTAGAACCTGAAGTCCGGACGGCCCGTGCGGATGTTGCCGATCAGGTAGCCGCCGCGGTTCTCCAACCAGTCCTGGAGCCAGTCGGGGATCACCTGGGGCTGCACGTTGAATTCGTTTTCGTGCTGGTCGCCGCCGTATTGCTCGGTGGGGCGGCGGCGCAGCACCTGCATCGTCTTGCTGGTGATCCAGTAGTTCTTCAGCAGGAAGGAGCGGAGGTTGTGAATCCACTGGCGGTTGAGCTTGAGACGCTGCTCCAGCAGGCTGCTGCTGCGGTCGCGCCGCGCGATCTCCATCAGATGGCCACAACTGCGCAGGCAGCCGAACAGAAAGAAGCATCTCCACCTCCAGGGGGGGGGCCCAGACGTCCATCGGACGATCGGTCATGAAGGAACAGTCCGGAACGAACAGCAGGCTGGCGTCCACCGAGGTGATCATTCCGATTGAGCGTTGGCCGCAGTCGGCCAGCAGCTGGCCGTTCTCCTCGACAAAGCTGGTGGGGAGGAGGCCGCGGGTCTGGTACGTGCTGCTCTGCAGGTCGAGGCAGACGCTCAGAAAGTGACGAACAATGTCAAATCGACCCTCCAGCAGCAGGTGGAGCATCATTGGCACGTTGTCGCGCAGGAACACCTCGCCGTAATTGAGGGCGTCGTGGCTGCGGGGATGTTCCAGGGCGGCCACTGATCCCACCAGGGAGCCCTGCACCGACACCAGGGTGCGCTCGAACTTTTCGCGGGCGCTGGCCACCACGGCGTCTTCACGGGAGCCGGGCCTGACGCGAAGCCTCTCCTGGCTGAAATGTGTCGACAAGCCTGGACTCCACTCGAACGGGTCCTGTGGCAGCGAAACCATAGACAGGACCAGCGATCTGAGGCGCTCGGCGCGGTGCCATGAATCTGATCGCCGCAGCGGTGGCATTGCCTGTGGTATGTTTTTGGACTGCGCGTGAGCCGGAAGGCGAGCGCTGCAGGGCTTGCAACTGAAGTGGGGGCGAGAGCCTGCCGTCGGTGTTGTAAGTTTCAAAAGCGGTCGGGA
>NZ_NQKW01000051.1 GCF_002252625.1 Synechococcus sp. 1G10
ACGGGGGCCTGGATTGCTGAGGGTCAAGCCGCTATAGGTTTCTGCGGCCGGGGATGGTTGATGCTCACAACCTGTGACTGACTTTGAATCAGCCCTGGGTGTTGACGCCTCGCCCCAGCGGGTGGGGCCATTTCAGATCGCCTGCAGCGCAACGCTTCTCTGGTGGAGCCAGGGGGCCAGGGTATTCGGTGCTGCGGCTCCCCCTTTAGGAAGCACGTACTTTCCGCACACGTATGGGGACTCGGGTGGACCGCATGGGCAGCGGCGATCTCCTGAAGCGTTCTGCGACCTGAAATCGCCTCCATGGCGACCTACCGCAAGCGGAAGCCTTCGGCTAGGGCCTTGAACTCGGGGCTGTGCGTGGGCGTTTGCTCATGGGTGGGAGCCCCTTGTCAGGGGCGATGTCCCGCCTCACAGGTAAAAGATGGGGCCTGTCCAGAAAAGCCAGACCACCTCAAACCGGATGTGACCTGGATCAATAAACCTGCTAGAGAACCCGATTTCACAGGTCCGATGCTATCAGCGAAGGCCGTCTGATTAGCTGCCAAGTGGTGCGAGCACTCCTGAAAATCACCACCTCGGCGTCCGATTCGGCACGGCCAGATCTTCCTCCAGCCATGAATGCCAGCCGAGAGTGTCACTTTGCAAGGTCTGCCTTGGGGCAGCCAAATAAGATATCAGTAGATTCATAAGAGGCTAATTTGGCTGTATACTTAAGAAATAAGTATTCAGCCACTTCAAGGACTTTCGGGGTAAGCCTTTTCACCATGGAATCATCGTGAACTCGATATTTAGCGAGCAGCTTTGGACAGGCATGAATTTGGTGGCCCGCAAGCCCTAACGACAGCCATAGATCATAGTCTTCCCAGCCGTGAATCATATTGTGATCATACATCCCAACATCGAATAGCGCTGTTTTTCTAAACATTGCCATGGCATCAATGTAGTTCGACTGTAACAGCAAACTAATGTCGAAAGGTCGGTCAGAGACAAAACCTAAAGCCTCTCCCGTTTGAGAATTATACTTAGAGATAAGTGGGTAAACTGCTGATAGTGCTGGGTCTACGAGACAACGAAAAAGCTCTGGCAAGCAACCAGGAGAAATTATATTATCCGCATCTAGAATAAAGACTGCTTGACCTCGAGACATGCGAATTCCCAAATTTCTTGCTTCGGGGAGCCCCCCATTGAAATGTCTACGAATTAGAAGGGCCTTATAGTCGTCGTGATTATCTAGCCAGCTAACCACTGTCTTCAGTGAGCAGTCAGTAGAGGCATCATCAATAATGACCAGCTCAATGCTCAGAGAGCAATCCCGTAGCATTGAATCGGCTACGCTATCTAGGCATTCACCAATATACTGAGCATAATTATGCAAAGTTACTACTACTGATATGTCTATATCTTGAAGAGTCTGATATGCAGTAGTCTCCTGCAAAGACCATTCCTGCGCTGCAGAAGTGTGCAAAGTGGGTGGTATCATTGTCATCGGATGACTGGGAAGAGGCCCCCCTCAGCGGCGACCTCACTTTGAGCGTCAATATAGCCATGAATAGTCTTAGCTCGAAAAGCGCGGAAATAAGCATAGTGAAGTAGATTAATATAATAGTTCATGTCTACCAAGGATCCAGGCTTTGTCGTAGGTAGACATCGGACCATGGCGTCCAAACGACGAGCAGCCGAGACTACATCGTCAAGATTATTCTCGATTAATTCCCACTCAGCATTAAATCCAGAAAAGGCAATCGATTTAGCAAGTGATTTGTCCTCAGGATACAAAGATAGAAACTTACTGCCTGACTTGCCTTGAAGGTAGCATCTACGAAGAAAAGCGTCGATATCAATTAATCGGATCATAGTATTCACTGCCTGCTTCCAAAATACCACATGCAGACCATGACGGCTAAGTCGATATCCGAGTTCAATATCTTCAAAGCCAAACTTAAAGACTGGATTGAAAACTCCATGAGAAAGGAGATACTTGCGCTTGCACGATGTTCTGCCGCCCCAAAATCGATCAAATTGAAGATGTTGATTCTCTGGGATAGAACTAAATGTAAACAAATGCCCGCCCTTGCCCGTTACAAAGCCCATCAAAGGATCTGATTCTAAGTTTGCTGCAAGTCTGGTAAAGCCAAGAATAGCAATGTTTGGATCATGATATTTGACGTGAGCACGAAGGTGCTGCTCCAGTAAATTGCTATCAGATAAATCGTCATCATCTAGGAATAAGACGATAGGCGCTTTAGCATGGAATAATCCATGATTCTTGGCGGATGCAAGGCCTGAGTGATGTTGATAGACATACTTAAAGGGGAATACACAAGCAAGGCGTTCGGCGACTTGTCTTGTCTCCTCACTAGAACCATCATCGACTACGATGACTTCATACTCACTGGAATCGAGTGTTTGCGTGGCTAAACTCAAAAGCGCTTTGACAAAGAGCTGAGGACGATTGTAAGTAGTAATTATAGCCGAGATCTTTGGAGCAGGGGGATTGGACTTCATGTGCACTCCAAGAATGACTCGTAAATTCGAAAGGACTGATCGTAAGTCAGATGTGGGCGAGTATCAAAAAAACTTTTCATTCGAAGGCTAGTATCTGAATAGTCATAATAGGAAACAGGCTTTCGCAGTGAATGCTCAATTGGAACCGAATCAATAATTCCCATTGTTAAGCCCTTAGACTCAAGGGCACCTCGAATAATCGGTTAAATCGGCGGCAACAAGAAAGCAGGAACCAACTCAGCCCGGCATGCCACGGCTACACCAAGGGCCATATCGCACA
>NZ_NQKW01000052.1 GCF_002252625.1 Synechococcus sp. 1G10
CCTCAGCCACCGGCTGCCGGGCAGCCGCTCCAACGAACTGCTGGGAGAAGCCGTCAAGGAGATCCTGCGCAGCCCGGCCTACGAGCGGATCATCCCCAGCGGCATCAGCCCGGTGGTGTGGGCCACGGGCTACCTGGAGCGGCATCAGCAGGGTTCAGAGCAGGTGCAATCGAGGCGGAACTGACCCGTTCCCGCGGAGTCCTGGCCTGGGTGCTGGAGGATCCGCCTGCCAGGATCACCTGCCCCTTCAACAACCACCTGCCCGGCAACTAAGCATTCGGCTTCCCTCATTTCCGCCAGGTGCCCACTGTGGACGGGCATGAACACCGCAGCCACCCAAGCGCCTGGCCCTCCCCAGGTTCACCTGGCCTGGCCCCCATCGCTGCAAGCGGGTGAGAGGGGAGATAGGTTCATCGTTCGACCGGCTGTTCGATGCACTGGCCTCTGGCCCTATTTGATGGGACCTTCAGCACCACAGCCCTTCAGGAGCTTCTGCACACCTGGGGCTACGGGCTGGTGTTCGCGGCCATGCTTCTGGAGAATGCTGGCGTTCCCCTGCCGGGGGAGACCGTCACCCTGCTGGGGGGCTACGCCGCCGGCAGCGGCCAGCTTGATGTCTTCGGTGTGATTGCAGCGGCGGTCAGTGGCGCGATCCTGGGGGACAACCTGGGCTACTGGGTGGGGCGAAGGGCTGGCTGGGGGTTGGTGCTGCGTGTGGGCAGACTTCTGCGTCGCTCCCCGGAGCAGTTGGAGACCCTGCGAGACAGCTTTCTGCGCCATGCGGGCAAGTCGGTGCTGCTTGGTCGTTTCGTTGCGGTCCTGCGGGTGCTGGCTGGGCCCCTGGCCGGGGCGGTGCGCATGCCCTATGGCCGCTTCCTGGTCTTTAACACTTTGGGGGCGGTGCTCTGGGCCAGTTCGATGGTGAGCCTCGCCTGGCTCGGCGGGCGCTGGGTCCCTTTCGAGCGCATGGTTCGGGGTGTGGTGGAGTTCGGCATCGGTGCCCTGGTGCTGATCTTCCTGCTGGTGGTGGTACCAAGGTTTATGGCCCGCTTCGAGCAGCCCCAGCTCGAGAAAGAGGGCTAAGAACCCTCCACCTGAGGCCTCACGCCCAGATGGTTGTTGACCTTTCCCTGCGAGCTCCCGATGCGGTATCTGCGTTATCTCCTGATTCCGCTGGCGTGCTGTGCGGGCGGACTGGCAATCGTGTTCGGGCTGCAGGGTCTGGAAGCGGCCTGGATCACCCTGGTGCTGTTGCTGCTGGAGATCTCCCTTTCCTTCGACAACGCTGTGGTCAACGCCCGGGTGCTGGATCAGCTCTCCCCAGGCCAGCAGCGTTTCTTCCTCACCTGGGGCCTGGTGATTCCTGTGTTTGGCGTGCGTTTCGCCGGCCCGTTGGTGATGGTCTCCCTGGCAGGCGGAGTCGGCATGGGGGAAGCCCTCGAGGCGGCGCTGCGCCAGCCCGCCCGGTACCGCGCTCTGCTGGAGCTGGCTGAACCACGGATCCTGGCCTTTGGCGGAATGTTCCTGCTGATGGTGTTCCTGCGCTACTTCTTTGATGAGGCCAAGACCCTGCATTGGGTCCGGCCTCTGGAGCGGCGTCTCAGCGCAGCCGGTCGTATCGAAGCGCTCGAGGTGGCCCTGGCCCTGAGTCTGCTGCTCATCCTTGCCGCCATGCTCCCTGCCGAATTGAGGGCCGAGGTGATGATCAGCGGCGTGATCGGCCTGGTGCTGCAGTTGCTGAGCACATCATTGGCGCAAGCCTTCGGGGATGAGGAACAGGCCGGGGCCAGGCTGGCAGCCGGTGGCGGGCTGGTCAGCCTGCTGTACCTGGAGCTTCTCGATGCCTCCTTCAGTCTGGACGGCACCATCGGGGCCTTCGCCATCACCCAGAACCTGGGGTTGATCCTCACTGGCCTGGGGCTGGGTGCCCTGTTCATCCGCTCCCTCACCCTGATGCTCAGCCGCGAGAAGGCCCTGGATCAGCTGGTGTACCTGGAGCATGGCGCCCACTACGCCATCGGTTCCCTGGGGCTGCTGATGCTGTCCGGCATCGTGCTGGCGCAGCACCATCTGCATCTTCCCGAATGGGTCACCGGCCTCATCGGCATCGTGCTACTTCTCCTTTCGCTCGCCGATTCCCTTCGGCAACGTGGATTCCCTCGTCACTCACGCTGAAGCGGGAAGCCTCAGCCCCTGAGCGCTCGCCGTCGCCTGGCCAGTTCGCCACGCCCTGCGTCAGGTCATGGGCCGAGCATGTGGCGTGCGGGCCGGGTTTGACACACCCTTCTGGGCCCCAGAGCATCAACGCCAACGGTTCCATCCTTCGGATACCCCCGTTCTCCCATGGTCTTCGAATCCTCCCGCTCCTACATGTTGCTTTCGGTGGCCGCTGCGGTGGCCACGATCGTCCTTATGAGTTCGCTGAAAAACTCAGCCAGCTCTGCGAAAATGGGACAACTGCACAGACGTTGATGCGAGGCCAACAGGAGCGCAGCGGCTCTCTGTTCTCCT
>NZ_NQKW01000011.1 GCF_002252625.1 Synechococcus sp. 1G10
AACTGTTCAGCTCACGCCGCCGCGTCCTTGGCCCCTCAGCGGTATGCGGTCAGGCGTGGATTACAGAGCTCGTGCGTACCGCCCTCTGAACGGGTACCTCAAGCATTAGGCCTCCCTCGCGTCCAGAAGCGGATGGCGCATCCCGTGAAAGCGCAGAAACAGTCGTACCCAGTGGAATACAGGCAAAAGCAGCAGAACCGCCTTCAGGGTCCCCTGGTCCGACCATCCCGGGCCAGGAGCAAAGGGTTGCCAGGGGCCTTGGAGGGGAGCAGCCAGCACACCTCCAGATGGAGAAACCTCTCCACTGATCGCAGTTGCTCCTGCTGAGTTACCCCGCCTCCCGAGAAGTTGCTTCGGGCCATGGAAGGGCTTCTCTCACGTGCGCGCCGCCGTAGCGTGAGTCCCGATGGCCCACGCTCTGGTGTTGCTGGCGAGCGCGTCGCGCGTGGAGGAGCTGCTCCACTGGCTGGATCGGCATGGCCGATCCCTGGCCGGCTTTCCCCTGCTCGCCACCGCCGAACTCGCCCGCCGCCTGCGCGAGGTTGTCCCAGCTGGCGATCATTCGCTCGCTGAGCTGCCCGCCCTGGCAGATGGGGGCGACATCGTGGCCGCCGCGCGTGTGCTCGCCGGCGAGGTGGTGGCGGTGATCGCTTTCGCTGACTCCTGCGAGCTGCCGGGCTCCGCGCCCGATCCGGCGCTCTTGCTGCGCGCCTGCGACCTGGCCGGAGTGCCCCTGGCGCTTAACGCGGCCACCGCCGACCTGGCCCTGCGCGGCCTGGCCCATGGCCGCATGGCCTATCTCCTCTTCAATCCGGTGGCCGGCCAGGGGGATCCCAATGCCGATCTGGCTCTGATCCGCTCGATCCTTGAGCCGCAGTTACTGGTCACCGTGCTGCTCACCCGTGCAGATCTCGATCCGGCCGAGCAGACGCGCGAACTCGTCGACATCCTGCAGGCGCGGCCAGACGGCGATCCCGGCGACGTGATGATCGTGGCCTGCGGCGGCGACGGCACCGTTTCGGCGGTGGCGGGAGCAGTAGCCGGCACCGGCATTGTTCTCGGTGTGATTCCCCGCGGCACTGCCAACGCCTTCGCTGCGGCTCTGGGCATCCCAACCGACCTGATCGGCGCCTGCGACACCATTCTGGCGGGCCATACCCATGTGGTGGATGCCGCCCGCTGCAACGACGTGCCGATGATCCTGCTGGCCGGCCTCGGCTTCGAGGCCGGAATGGTGGATCGCACCACGCGAGAGCTCAAGACCATGCTGGGTCCGATCGCCTACGTGCTCGCCGGCGCCCAGCAGCTTGTGGCCCAGCAGTCCTTTCAGGCTCGCGTCGAGATCGACGGTGCTCTCACCGTGGTGCAGGCCGCCGCCATCACCGTGGCGAATGTGGCTCCCGCCACCTCCGTGCTCGCCCAGGGCTTTGGACAGGTGATCCCCGACGACGGTCTTCTGGAGGTCACCATTGCCTCCCCCACCACCCGCCTCCAGGGCTTCAACGCCCTGGCCTCCCTGCTCGCCTCCGCCGTGGTGCAGTCGCCCACCACCCATCCCGACCTGCTCTGCCTGCGCGCTCGACAGATCACGATCACCACCGATCCACCCCAGAAGCTGGTGATCGATGGCGAAATGCTGGAGGCCGATCCCGTCACCTTCACCTGCCTGCCAGGCGCCCTGACGGTGTTCGCCCCGTTGCCGCTTCCGTGACTTTCGCGTCCGAGGCGGGCATCGCCACCAAGATCCGCCGCATGGCGGCGCGGGTGCGCTGGGGCCATCCCGAGTTCGCCCGCCACGGCATCGATCCCTGCCGCCTGGCGATCGAGGGGGATCCGGGCACCCCCGAGGCCTTCTCCTTCCTTGTACTGGGCGACAGCGGCACCGGGCGCCACCGCCGCAGCAGTCCCCAACGCCAGGTGGCCGAGCAGCTGCTCAGCCATGGGGCCGATGCCCGCTTCCTGCTCCACACCGGCGACGTCGTCTACCTGACTGGCTCCAGCGAGCAATACCGCGACAACTTCATCCGCCCTTACCGCGAGTGGCTCGTGGGGGGCGATGCCTGGCGCCGTCTTCGCTACGACCAGCTCGTGTTCCGGGTGCCCTTCCTGCCGGTGCTCGGCAACCACGACTACTACGACCTCCCCCTGCCGCTCAGCCTGCTCGCCGGCCTCACGGCACCGCCGCGCCGCCTGCTGCGTTCCTGGATCGACCTCGACGTGGGCTGGCACGGCTCCTTCGTGGGTCAGGCCTGGTCACGGGCCTTCCTCGACATGCTCGACGCCGTGCCGGAGGCTCGCCTCAGTGACCATCTCATGCGCACCCGCAGCGCCGTGGTCGACGGGGCCCGCTGCCTGCTCTACCGCCCCGGTGTCTCCACCCGGCTGCCCAACCGCTACTACGCCATGCGCTGGGCCGGCATCGATGTGTTCGCGCTCGACTCCAACACCTTCAACCAGCCCCTGCCGCCCGATCCTGCCGACCTGGCAGAAGCGACCCGCCGCGATGATGCCCTGAACCGCCGCCGCCGCTCGCTCGCAGCCGAGCGCCTGGCCCTGCTGAACGATCTCGTCCGCGACCCCGGCGACAACGAGGTGGAGGCCCGGGAGGATCGGGCCGCCAAGGCGGAGCAGCTCGACGAGCAGATCCGCGACATCGACAAGCAGCTGGCCAGCGGGCTTCGGGCCCGCACAGGCAGGGCGCCGGAGCTCGACGACGCCCAGCTCGACTGGTTCGCCGCGGCCCTGATCGCCTCCTGGCGCAACCCAGCGGTGCGCGGCCGCCTGCTGGTGCTGCACCATCCACCCTTCGTCACCGAAGCCACCAAGTGGGATCAGGGGCAGACCCTGGCCGTGCGCGCCCAGCTGCGCCGCGTGCTCGATCGCGTGGCCGCCGCCCTGGGCGATCGCCCGGCCGGCAGGCCCCTGCTCGATCTGGCCTTCAGCGGCCATGCCCACTGCCTCGAGGTGGTGCAGGTGGAGGACACCGGCCATGGCGATGCCGGCATTCCCTGGGTGATCTGCGGCGGCAGCGGTTACAGCCTGCGGCGGCAGCGGCCGGAGGGTGAGGAGCTGCGCGAGGGGCCGCCCGGCGCTGATCGCGTCGTGGCCCGCTCCCAGCTGTTCGTGGGCCGCAGCGGCCGCGGCTCCAGCTTGCGCCGCGCCTACTCCGCCCTGCGCGTCGACGTGGCGGAGGGCACTCCACTGCGGATCAGCCTCACGCCGCTGGTGAGCGAAAAAGCCGAAGGGCGCTGGCAGTCGAGCCAGCTGCCGGCGATTCAGCTGTAGGGCAGCAGGGCTCTTCCTCGCCGCTGCCGGTAGAGAGGCCGATCACAATCAGCATCCCGCCGTGTTCTGAGGTCTTGAGCCTCGCTATCGCCCTGCTCACGGTCTCCGACCGGCGCAGCCCCGAGCCTCCAGCGGCCATCCCTCCGTGGACGCCCTGCAGGAGCGGCACCGTGATCTTCGTGCTGCCGTGCTCCCTCGATGCCGTCACCACGGCCTGGGACAGCCTGATCCGCGGCTGAGCGAATCCCCACACCGGCCGGCCTGAAGCCGCTGCAGGGGCCCGGTCATCGACTCGGGGCAAGGCGGCTGTAAGCGCGCACCAGCAGGGCCAGGATGCCTCCGAGCGCCAGCAGGGCTGCCGCCAGGGGAACCATGGAGGTGGCGGAGATTCCCGCAGCCATGGCCACCAGCAGGCCCGTTCCCTCCTGCTGCAGGAAGCCCGTCAGCGCCGTGGCCTGTCCGGCCTGGGCGGGGAAGGCCTGCATCGGCATGGCCAGCCCGATCGGCACCAGGAGGCCGGCTCCCAGCGTGACAACGAGCATCGGCAGCAGCAGGGAGACGGCATCGAAGCGGCCTGCCAACCCCAGCACAAGCATCACCCCCGCGCCGGCCAGAACGGCGCCGAGCCCGCCGCGCAGCAACCGCTCCTGGCCCAGGCCCACCACCCAGCGACTCACGATGGCGGCGCCCAGCAGATAGGGCACGCTCAGGCTGAGGGAGATGGCTCCGAACTGAGACGGGCTGAAGTCAAATCCCTTCTCGAAATCAAATGGACTGACCGCGCCATAGACCACCATCAGTCCGGTGCCGAAGGTGGCAATCAAGGTGGGCACCAGGAAGCGGGAATCACGGGCCAGGCGGCCATAGCCCAAGGCGATCTCACCCAGGCGCAACCCTGCTCGCCGCTCCGCCGGGGCCAGTCGGCGGACTTCCTTGAGCCCCCGGGAGAGCACCGCGGCCGTGGCCGCCCCCAACAGCGCCAGCAGCAGAAAATCAGCGCGCCACGGAGCCACCCGGGCGATCAGTCCGCCCAGAAAGGGCGCCAGGCCTAGGGCCACGGCATAGCTCATGGCAACGAAAGACATGGCCCGGGTCAGCAGCCGGTCGCTGAAGACATCGCGCAGGCAGGCCCGTGACACCGAGGTGCCGCAGCCGGCGCCGATGCCCTGGATCAGGCGCATGATCAGGAATGGAGCAAAGCCCGAGACCACCACAAGCAGCAGGCTGGCCAGGCTGAACAGGGCAAGGCCCGTGAGAGCCGTGGGCCGGCGTCCCCAGCGATCGGAGAGAGGGCCCCAGACCAGCTGCGAGAAGCCATAGCCCAGCGCGTAGGCGGTGATCGACTCCTGACTGCCAGCGGCGCTCACCTGAAAGTCGCGCGCCATCAGCGGCAGCGAGGGCAGATCGATGAACAGCCCCGACTGGCCCAGGAACGTGCCGGCGCAGCCGTAGAAAATCTGGCTTCGGTGCGCTGCGACTGGGGGGATGCCGGATCCTGCAGCTGGGCCCTGATCGTATCGGCAGCAACAAGCCGAAACCCCCGCCTAGGCCCTGCGGGCGGTGGCGCGCGCCATCCTGAACGCGTGGCCGTCGCAGCGAGCATCTTGAAGGCAGAAGCGCCCGGATCCAGCGGCACACCCAGCGTGGGCGGCGGCTGGCCGGTGATCGAGGGCTGGGCCAAGGCCACCCTTTCCCCCCGCGGCCCGCTGCTCTGGCAGACGCTGCTGCACAAGAGCGCCTGCCTCTCCTGCGCCTGGGGCACCGGCGGTCAGAACGGCGGCTTTGTCGATGAGCTGGGTGAACCGCTGCAGCGCTGCCTCAAGAGCGTCGAGGCGATCAGCGCCGAACTGCAGCCCGCGGTGCCGGAATCCGTCTTCTCCGGCCGCAGCGTCAGCGAGCTCCAGCACCTGAGCTCCCTGGAAGCGGACCGGCTCGGCCGGCTCAGCCATCCCCTGATCCTGCGCGAGGGCCGCAGCCACTATGAGCGCCTCGGTTGGGACGACGTCTTCGAGCTGGCCGAGGCCGCCTTCAAGGTGCCGCCGGAGCGGCTGGCCTCCTACAGCTCCGGCCGCTCCTCCAACGAGGCCGCCTACCTGCTGCAGCTGCTGCTGCGGGCAATGGGCTCGAACAACCTGGCCGACTGCTCCGATCTCTGCCACGCCCCCTCCACCGTGGGGCTGGGCGAGGTGTTCGGCTCGGGCACCTCGATGGTGAGCCTGGAGAGCCTGCAGCAGGCCGACTGCGTGGTGCTGGTGGGCTCCAACGCGCCGGCCAACCACCCGCGGCTGATGAACGAGCTGATCCGCCTGCGCGAGCGCGGCGGAGCTGTGATCGTGATCAACCCGGTGCTGGAGGTTGGCCTGCTCAAGTTCGGCTCGCCCGCCTTTCCGATCAAATCGATGCTGCGGGGTTCGGAGATCGCCTCGCTATTCCTGCAGCCGGTGCCGGGCAGCGACACGGCCGTGTTTGTGGGGATCCAGAAGGCGTTGCTGGAAACCGGCCACGTGCGCCATGACTTCCTCGCCGCCCACACCGAAGGGTCCGAGGCGGTGCTGGAGCAGCTGCGCGCCACCGCCTGGGAGACGATCACCGCCTGCTGTGGCCTCAGCCGTGAGGAGATCGAGCACGCCGCCGCTGTGATCGCCCGCGCCAGGGGCGTGGTGTTCGCCTGGGCGATGGGCATCACCCATCACGCCAACGGCACCAACAACGTGCACGCCATCGCCAACACGGCCCTGCTGAGCGGCAACGCCGGCCGAAGCGGAGCGGGCACGATGCCGATCCGCGGCCACTCCAACGTGCAGGGCTTCGGCTCGATGGGCGTCACGGTGAAGCTGCGCGCCGAGATGCAGCAGGCACTGGAGCAGCTGCTCGGCCGCCCGCTCAGCCGCATACCCGGCTACGACACCCGCGCCCTGATCGGGGCCGCCGAAGCCAGTGCTGTCGACACCCTGCTCTGCCTGGGCGGCAATCTCTGGGGCGCCAACCCGGATTCGGAGCAGGCCCGCCGCGCCCTCGGCCGTATCGACACCGTGATGTACCTGGCCACCAAGCCCAACCAGGGGCATTTCCACGGGCTCGGGGGCCGCCAGACCCTGGTGCTGCCGGTGTTCAACCGCTTCGAAACACCGCACCGCACCACCACCGAAGCGGGCAACAACTTCGTGCGCCTCAACGAACCGGGCCAGACCCACCTGAAACGAGCCGATCTGATCAGCGAGGTGGGCTTCCTGGCCGAGCTGGCCCGGCGGCTGATGGGCGCAGACCCGATCGACTGGGGCCGCCTGCAGGATCCCGTCTATGTGCGCCAGCTGATCGCCCGCACCGTGCCCGGCTACGGCCCGATCGCACGCATCGATGAAACGAAGCGGGAATTCAGCGTGGAAGGGCGGCTGTTCGAGCGGCCCAGCTTCCCGACCCCATCAGGGAAAGCACGGATGGCCCCCACACCCCTGCCGGCGCTTGAGCTCCCCGAGCCAGCCCAGTTCGGCGGCCTGGCGCCGGGAGAAGCCGGCCTGGTGCTGGCCCTGATCACCGCCCGCAGCTACTCCCAGCACAACACTGTTGTCTACAAGCAGGGAGATGCCTACCGGGGCATGCCGCACCGCCAGACCATCCTGATGAACCGGGCCGATCTGGCCCGCTCAGGCCTGAGCGCCCACCAGCGCGTGACGGTGCAGGGCGAGGCCGGAACCCTGGAGGACATCGAGATCATCCCCGGCGAGATCCGCGAGGGCGCCGCCCTGATGTTTTATCCGGAGGTGAATGCGATCATCCGCGCCCCGGTGGATCCCCGCAGTGGCACGCCGGCCTTCAAACGGGTGCCGGTGCTGGTGCGGGGCGGGCTCAGGCAGGCGGCGATGGCGTCAGGCGCCGCGTCAGCCGGTGCAGGGGAAAGCTGAGCAGGATCAGGCCGAGGGCGCCGGCGCTGTTGGCGGTGTCGTTGCGGATGGCGGCGATGAGGAAGGCGAAGGACCCCAGCCACACGATCGCCGCGCTGATCGGATAGCCCGGATCGCGGAAGGGCCGCTCCAGATCCGGCTCCCGCCAGCGCAGCAGCACCAGGGCGGTGATCCCGCTCAGGTAGAGCAGCACATAGAGAAAGGAGGCAATGCCCAACAGGATCGTGAAGTCGCCGAAGATCACCAGAAGGCCGGCGCTTGCGGTGGTCACCACCAGCCCCAGCACGGGGGTGCCGCTGGAGCTCACCGCAGCGAACTGGGGTAGGAAGAGGCCGTCGCGGCTGAGGCCGAAGAGGATGCGCGGCGCGCCCATCACCACGGCATTGACAAGCCCGAACGAGGAGACCAAGGCCAGCACCACGATCAGCTGAGCGCTCCAGGCCCCGAAGATCACCTCGGCGGCATCGGCCAGCGGCAGCACCGACCCGGCGATCCGCGAGACCGGCAGCAGCCGCAACAGCGCCAGATTCACCAGCAGATACAGCCCCGCCACGCTGAGCACTCCACCCACCAGGGAGCGGGGCAGATCCGAGCTGGGCTCGGCGAATTCCTCGGCGAAATAGATCGGGCTGTGCCAGCCGTCGTAGGTGGTGATCACGGCCTGCATGGCAAATACCACGCCGATGCCGAGGCTGATGCCTGAGGCAGCGATCGGCTCTGCGGGCTCAGCGGCGTCGAGCAGCGGTTCAGCCAAGCCCGCCAGATCTCTCAGAGGAGCATGCAGGAAGCAGGCCATGATCAGGCCGAGGAAGGCGATGGCCTTGCCGAGGCTGAGGATCTTCTGGCTGAGGCTGCCGGCTTCGAGGCCCAGCTGCTGGATCAGGGCGAAGGCCAGCAGCACCAGCAGGGCCACCACCTTGCTGCCCACGGGCAGGGCCGGCAGCAGACCGATCGTGTAGTCGCCGATGGTCACGGCCACCCAGGCCAGGCCGGCGCAGTGCCCCACCCAGTCGATCCAGCCCACGGAGAAGCCGGCCTGATCACCCAGGGCCCGCCGGGCATACACGGTCCAGCCGCCGGCACGGGGCAGGCTGGCGCCCAGCTCAGCCACCGCGAGCGCACCGAGCAGGGCATAGAGCGCGCCCGCCACCCAGGCGGCCACGATCAAGGGGCCGCTGCCCAGTTGCGCAGCCACCAGACCCGGCGTGCGCAGGATGCCGGCACCCACGGTGCCCCCCACCGCCCCTGCGATCCCGAAGCTCACCCCCAGGATGTGCAGCAGGGTGGACGGCGGAGCTTCAGCAGTTTCCGCAGCCTGGTCGGGTGGGGACATCGAGCACCTGGCGATCAGCGCGGGATCCGAACCGGCTCCCACCACGGGCGAGTCTGCTCGCTGGCCTGGCGTTGAGGGGGAGCCGCAGCTGGGCTGCTCAGGCGGGCCAGGCGCGGGTGGAGGCGATCAAGG
This sequence comes from Synechococcus sp. 1G10, assembly GCF_002252625.1. Classification (GTDB taxonomy): domain Bacteria; phylum Cyanobacteriota; class Cyanobacteriia; order PCC-6307; family Cyanobiaceae; genus Regnicoccus_A. The sequence goes on from NZ_NQKW01000011.1 coordinate 8,653, forward strand.
CCTCGTCGGGCAGGGCATCACTGCGGCGCACCTCAGCCTGGCGTGACTCCGCCAAAGTGCGGTGCAGAGCCTCCCCCATCGCCTCCCTCAGCACCGGGCTGGCCTCGAACGCCCGTACCGCCTCCGAGAGGGTCTGGGGCAGCCTCGGCGCCACCGCGGCAGACGCGGCGGCGGGATCTCCCGAAAGCGGTGGCGGCAGGGGCCTGGGCTGCTGCAGGGCGTTCTGCGCCATCGCCAGCACAGACCCCACCAGCAGATAGGGGTTGGCGCTGAGATCGGCCACCTTGAGCTCCAGTTGGCCGGGTTCGCCCCCGCCGGCCGGCACCAGGCGCAGAGCCGCCTCCCGGTTCTCCACCCCCCAGATCTGGAAAGGCGCCGCCCAGCGCCCCGGGGCCAGCCGCTTGTACGACACCGCCAGGGCACAGGCCACAGGCATCAGGGCCGGTAGCTGCTCCAGCAGACCCGCCAGCAGCGCCTCTCCCCGGGTTGTGAGGCCAGCAGTGCCCGTGCCGCCACCGAGAAGGGGCACACCCTGGTCCGTCACGCTCAGGTGCAGGTGGCCGCCATTGCCCACCAGATCAGCCGTCACCACAGGGGCAAAGCTGCAGATCCAGCCGAAGCGACGGCTCACCTGCTGGATCACCAGCCGCGCCGCCACCAGGCGATCGGCGGCCTCGAGCGGCGGCGTTGGCGCCAGCGACAGCTCGAACTGGCCGGCGCCGTACTCCGGGTGCAGCTGCAGCCAGGGCAGCTCGGCCGCATCGAGGGCCTCGGCCACTGCGGTGAGGTAATCGAGCCCCTGCACCAGGCGATCTGCGCCGTAGGGGCCGCCCACCACCGCCGGACACCAACCCACGGCACTGCCAACCGGCTGGGGCAGCCCCACCATCCACTCGATCTCGAAACCGGCCAGGGCGCTCAGGCCGGCAGCCGCGAAAGCCGCCTGCTGCCGGGCGCAGAAGCCGCGCTGATCCAGGCCATAGACCTCACCATCGCGGCCATGGCGGACGCCCGGAGCCCAGGCCCAGCCGGAGGCAGGGTCGAGCGGGCGCAGCGCGGTGAGATCGGGCTTCAGGCGCAGGTCGCCATCAGGGCGGGCCAGGCTCTGCTGCGGATCGATCAGGCCCGTGGCCCCGAAGGCATCGGCCACCGGTGAAAAGCCCACTCCCTGGCTTGCCACCAGCGCCAACCGCTCCAGCGGCACCCCCTTCACCAGCACCGATCCGGCGTGATTCACGAAGGTGATCGCCAGCCGGCGCAGACCGCGCTCCAGCAGTTCCGCAGTTTGGGCAGTGGCGCTGGGGAGGTCCGGCACGGCAGGCAGGCACGGGCCAGGAAATCATTGCCCGATTCGGTGACAGAGGCCATGGTGGAGGCTGCGGCCCCTGCTCCCTTGGCTTCCACGGCCCTGCTCCTGGTTGACATCCAGAACGGCACCTGCGGACCGGCCGGTCCCACCGGCAGCGCTGGAGCCACCCAGCCATCCACGCTGCCGCATCCGCCGCAGCCACCCCGGCCGGCCGGCTTCGATGCCCACTTCCAGGCGGCTGTCCTGCCCCGGCTGGAGCAGGCGCTGGGCCACGCCCGCTCAAGCGGCCTGGAGGTGATCCACACCGTGATCGCCAACCTCACCGCCGATGGCCGCGACCGCAGCCTCGACTACAAACGCTCCGGCATGGGCTTTGCCCCGGGCAGCTGGGAGGCACTGGTGATCGAGGCCCTCGCTCCCTGGCCCGATGAACTGGTGCTGCCGAAGAGTTCCTCCTCCCCCTTCAACTCCACCAGCCTTGATTACCTGCTGCGCAACATCGGCATCACCGAGCTGGTGGTGGCAGGCTTGCTCAGCGATCAATGCATCGATCACACCGTCAAGGATGCGGCCGATCGCGGCTACCTCGTGACCTGTTTGACCGATGCCTGCATGGCCGAATCAGCTGAGCGACACCGGGCGGCCCTCAGCTGCTTTCGGGGCTACTGCAGGCAGCTCTGCGTGGCTGAGTTCATCAGCACGTTGGTTTGAATCGGAGTTCCAGAGGCCTCACTGTGCTTTCACTGCCTCACCGGCTCCTGAACGCGTCTCTGGGAGTGGTGGACACTCCAGGTTCCCCTGCCAGGCACCCCCACCGTTCGGATTGGCCGTCCAGATGATGCCCGGGCGACCGTCACGCACCACTGCCTTGCACGAGCGCTGGGCTCCGGCAGGGGTGGTGAGCAGAGCTTCGCCGCTCTGGCAGCTGTAGACCTCCTTCATCCCCTTACCACTGGCTGCACAGCCGCTCAGATTGGAGAAGGACACCCTTGAGCCGTCCTCCATCGCTTTCTTACCGAGATAGATGGCAAACGAGGTGGGATCGGGCTTGAAGGGCAGGGCGAGGACCGACAGCGGCAAGCTGATCACCGAGATGGCGAGCGCGACCTGAAACGTGTGGCGCATGGACAGGAAAGCGATTGACAGCTGAGCGCATGGGCGTCAGAAGAATCATCACCCCCCCAAGTAGGCCATCTCAGCGTGGGAGCGTTGAATCGTGACGGTCCCTGAAGAATGCTCTTCGGCGCGCTCCTCGCTGTAACGGTCGTGGCGCCGGCTCCAGAGACTCCGCATCGCCCTGCTCAGGGTCTCCCGAGGGGCGGAAGGCGAGCGCAACCAGGGCTTGAGGTCCAGGCCACTGGAGGCGAACAGGCAGGTGTAGGCCACCCCGTCGGCGGTGATGCGCAGTCGGTCGCAGTCGCCGCAGAAGGGGGCCGAGATCGAGGCCACCACGGCGAGATTCCCCCCGCCATCGCGGTAGCGCCAGCGGCTGGCCGTGCCATGGGCCTGGCGGCCCAGGGGCTCAAGGGGCCAGTGGGCGCCGATCCGCCGCACCATCTCGGCGGCGGGCAGCACCAGATCCGGCTGCCAGCCATTGCGGTTGCCCACATCCATGAACTCGATCAGCCGCAACTCGATTCCCCGTTGCCGGGCCAGCTCCGCCAGGGACAGCAGCTGATCCTCGTTGCGGCCGCGGGCGATCACAGCGTTGAGCTTGAGAGCACCCCTGGCGGGATCGAAACCAGCATCGCAGGCATGATCGAGAGCTCTGAGCACCTTCTCGAGCAACGCCTCTCCGGCCCTGGCCCCGCCGGCGAGGCCCGCCATGCGCGCCACGCTGGCGCCATCGGTGCCATCGAGGCTCACGGTGATCCGATCCAGGCCCGCTGCCCACAGCTCCCGGGCCCGCTCGGAGCTGAGCAACACCCCATTGGTGGTGAGGGCGATCTCGCTCAGCCCCATCGAACCTGAGCCGTCCCGATGTCCGCGCAGGGGCCGCAGGGCCGCCACCAGCTCCTCCAGGCCCCGGTGCAGCAGGGGCTCACCGCCAGTCAGCCGCAACCTGCTGAAACCCAGCTCCGCCGCCGCACTCACCAGCTGGAGCCGCTCTGTGTGGCTCAGCAGCTCCGGCGGGTCCTGGCTGTCCGGGCAGCAGTAGGGGCAGGCGAGGTTGCAGCGGGCGGTGAGGGAGAGACGCAGCACCCCTGGTGGGCGGCCCAGTTGATCGAGGGGAGGGGTCGGAGCTGCCACATCTGCCCGGCCTGGGCGGCCGGCTGCGGGGGGCTCAGCCTGGCGCAGACCCGCTGAAACCGTCGCCTGACCCTGGCCCGTAATCCCCAGGCGTGTTGGCATTGAGCAGCTGGGCTGGATCGAGCTCCACGGCACGGACGCAGCGGGTCTGCTCGAGCCAACGCAGCAGGCTGCGCCCGCCCCGGCCGGTGAAGGCGTCCGCCGCCGCTCGGTTGGAGGGAGTGGCCGGATAGAGACCCAGCAGGGGCTGCAGCCGGCGGCCATCGTGGGCCAGATGGATGGTGTCGGGATCGAAGCCGGCCTCTGCAGCCGCCACCAGGGCCCGCAGGCTCTCGAGCTCCAGCCGGGGCATGTCCACCGGGGCGAGCAGCAGGCGCTGGCCGGGGTGAAGCGCCATCAGCCGGGTGAGGGCCAGCAGCGGCCCCTCCCGGGGGGGCGGCTCCAGCAGCACCTCGATCTCCAGCCCGAGCCGCTCGTTCAACTCGCGGGCGAGTTGGGCGTGGGCGCGATGCCGACTCACCAGGGTGAGCGGTGCCCCGAGACCGGCCAGCAGCCGCAGGGCATGCTCCAGCCAGGTGCCGCCGTTGGGGTGACTCAGCAGGGCCTTGTCGGTGCCCATGCGCCGGCTGTCGCCGCCGCTGAGCAGGCAGGTCCGCAGCGGGGCCGGCTCAGGTCTGGGGTCAAGGCGCGACGGGCCGCCGGCTGATCCGCTCATGGACGAACTGAAGCACGGTCGCAATCACGGCTCCTTGCTCGCCATCACGGAAGAGCTCATGGCCGCAGCGGCCGCAGACCATCACGTTCAGCTGCAGGAAGGAGAGCAGGGCCTCGATCGGCACCTGCACCACGAGTCCGAGCTGGATCAGGGCTGGCTCAAGGGCACTGAAGGTGGCTGTGCTGCCGCTGAAGCCATGCAGCAGCAGACCAACCGGGCCCCGGAGGGGCTGGGAACTCACTCGTGAAAGAAGGGGCCCGTCCTCATCCGCTCGGAAACCTTGGCTTCCGGATCCACCCCAGCGAAGGTGGGCGGCAACCAGACCCTCACCACCATCAACACGGCCATGGTGATCAGGAACATGCAGACCGCCAGGATCTGGTGCCAGTCGGTTTCCAGCACGCCGTTCACGATCACCTCCCGCAGCACCGACACGATTGCAATCTCCACAGACACGCCGATCGACACCCGCTGCTCCTGCAGATAAATGATCAGCAGGCGGAACAATTCCACCAGGATCAGGATGAAGAGGATGTCGGCGGTGATCTCATGGAACTGAGGCGCCGAGAGCAGCGTGGAGTAGAGGATGCGCATCTGCAGCACCATCACGCAGAACAGCCCCACACAGAGCGAGACCGCGATCAGATCCTGAATCGCCTCGAGCGACTGAACGATCTGGATCCGGCGGAACTGCTGGTACCAGGGCACCACGCCCGGGGGTGCGGCGAGTGGCCGCTCGACGGTGATTGGATCGACGGCAGTGGGGATGGTCGTGCTCACAGGGTTCAGGCTCTCCAGCCGGGGGTCAGTGGCCGAACCTTAGTCGGCGTTTTTCTTATGGGTCAACCTGCGATTGATGAGCTTCGATGATTGCCCCCATAGGCCCAGCCCTCGCCCCGCCTTCGCCCGTCACCAACGCAGCCCATGGGTCAGCATGGACAACGACTCCCGTTGCACCACCTGCCCAGTGCCCGCTCCTGCCAAGGCTCAATGCCCCTACTGCGGGGTCGGCTGTGGCCTGGAGCTCAAACCACCGGCAGCGGACACCAACAATCCGGACACCCCAGGCCAAGCACCAGCACCAGCCGAGGCGATCTGGAGCGTCCGGGGTGACCGGCAGCATCCCTCCTCCCTCGGCCAGGTGTGCGTGAAGGGGGCCACCGTGACCGAAACCCTTCACCACAACCGCCTGACCACACCGTTGTGGCGCGAGCAGCGCGACCAACCCTTTGAGGCGATCAGCTGGGAGCGGGCCTTCACGATTCTGGTGGAGCGAATCCAGGCGATTCAGGCCGAGCGGGGATCCAGCGCCATCGCGATGTACGGCTCCGGCCAGTTCCTCACCGAGGACTACTACGTCGCCAACAAACTGATCAAAGGGGCCCTGGGCACGAACAATTTCGATGCCAATTCACGGCTGTGCATGAGCTCGGCGGTGTCGGGCTACAAGCTCAGCCTGGGCTCCGATGGCCCCCCCTGCTGCTACGACGACCTCGACCTGGCCGAAACGGTGGTGCTGATCGGCACCAACACGGCCGAGTGCCATCCCGTGCTGTTCCAGCGACTGCTGAAGCGCAAGCGCCGCCAGAAAGAGGCGCTGCAACTTGTCGTTATTGATCCCCGTGCCACCGCCACCAGCGATGTGGCCGACCTGCACCTGGCCATTCGCCCCGGCACGGATCTGGTGCTGCTGCACGGTGTGGGTCATCTGCTGCTGGAGAGGGGTGCCCTTGACCCTGAGCGGGTGGCGGCCACGGCCGACGGCTTCCCTGAGCTGGCGGCCCTCTGGGCCGGCTGGACACCGGAGAGGGTCTGCGCCCTCTGCGGGATCGAGGAAGAGGCGCTACGGCAGCTGACGGCGCTCTGGGCCGCCAGCTCCGGAGTGCTCAGCCTCTGGTCGATGGGGGTGAACCAAAGCGTGGAGGGCACCGCCACCGTGGCGGGGATCATCAACCTGCATCTGGTCAGCGGCCAGATCGGCAAACCCGGCGCCGGACCCTTCTCGCTCACCGGGCAACCCAATGCCATGGGCGGACGGGAAGCAGGCGGTCTGGCCGCGCTGCTGCCTGGGTATCGCTCGATCCATGAAGCCAGCCACCGCGCCCAGATCGAGCAGCACTGGGCCTTCCCCCCAGGCGCGATCTCCGAGCGCGATGGCCTCTCGGTGTGGGAGCAGATCGAGGCGATGGAACGGGGCGAGCTGGGCCTGTGGTGGGTGGCGGCCACCAACCCGCTGGTGAGCCTGCCCTGGCTGGATCGGGTGCGCCAGGCTGTGGCCCGCTGCCCCCTTGTGGTGCTGAGCGAGGCCTACGCCGGCACCGAAACCGAAGCGGTGGCCCATCTGGTGCTGCCTGCCGCCCAGTGGAGCGAAAAGGTGGGCGTGATGACCAACTCGGAGCGCCGGGTCACCCTCTCCCAGGCCTTCCGGGAGCCCCCGGGCGAAGCCCGCCCCGACTGGTCCATCTTTGCGGAAGTGGGCCGGCGGCTGGGCTTTGGCCAGCAGTTCGCCTACGGCTCCTCGGCTGAGGTCTACGCCGAGTTCGCGGCGATCACCGCCGGGCGGCTCTGCGACCACAGCGGCCTCAGCCATGGCCTGCTGGGAGAACACGGGCCCCAGCAGTGGCCCTTCCCGGCCGGCACGGCGGCGGGGGGCGGCCAGGCGCGACTGCACACCGGCATCTACCCCACGCCCAACGGCAAGGCCCGTCTCGTCGCCCAGCAACCCCTGGGGCTGGGGGAGCCACCGGATGCCGGCTTCCCCCTGGTGCTCACGGTGGGGCGCTACCTCGGCCACTGGCACACCATGACCCGCACCGTCCATGTGGAGCGGGTGCGCCGCAGCCACCCTGAACCCCTGCTGGAGATCCACCCGGCAGACGCCGAGCGCTGCAACCTCGAGGATGGCGGTCTGGCCCGGGTGAGCTCACGCCGCGGCGATCTGACAGTGAAGGTGCAGATCAGCGATCGGATTCGCCCGGGCACCGTGTTCCTGCCGATGCACTGGGGTGCCGCCCAGGAGCAGGCCTGTGAGGCCAACCGGCTGATGCATGCCCTGGGCTGCCCGATCTCGAAACAACCCGAACTCAAGGCCGCCGCCGTGCGAGTGGAGCGGGCCGAGACAGCTGGCTAGGAATCAGCCGATCGGCAGCATCGCCTCCACCAGCTCAGGCGATAGGCGCAACACAGGAGGGCCACTGCCGGCGGGATGGTCGTCCACCAAGCCCGACTGACGCAACCGCGTGAACATCTTGGTGACGGTGACGCGGGTGTTGCCGATCAACTCAGCCAGGCGCTCATGGGTGATCCGGATCGGCAGCTCGTACCAGATGCCATTGCGACGACCCATCCGCTCCACCAGCAACGCCAGCAACGCCCTCAGTCGCTTTTCGGTGTCGGGGTGATGGCGGATCATCAACAGCTCCAGGGTCCAGGTGCTCAGATCCGTGAGATCGCCCAGCTCTTCCCTGCGCTCGACCCGCTCGATCTGCACCAGGGTGAGGGCTTCGAGGCCAACCCAATCGCGACGAAGGGTCAGGGCATCGCAGACATCATCCGGCTGCAGAAAGCCGATCGTGATTTCCTGGCCCGAGGAGGCAAGCAGAAACACCCGGAGGATGCCCGAGAGGACCCGCATCGGCGAGGTGGCGGCAGTGTGGCCGCCATCAAGCAGCAGGGTCTGGCCAACGGCCATCGACAACTGGCAGAAAGACTGATGAGCCGGAAGGGCTGTGCTCACGTGTCGTCGTGGGCGAAACGGCGATAGAGAAAATCGAGGGCGCGGTTGCGGTAGTCGAAGTATTCGGGAAGCTCCATCAGCCGGGCCCGATCGCGGGGCTGTGGGAAGGGAAGGTCAAGGATTTCGCCGATCTTCGCCGCCGGTCCATTGGTCATCATCACCACCCGATCCGCCAGGAACAAGGCCTCATCGATGTCGTGGGTGATCATCAAGACGGTGACCTTGTGCTCGGCCCAGATCTTGAGAAGCTCTTCCTGGAGCTCCTCCCTGGTGATCGGATCAAGGGCGCCGAACGGTTCATCGAGCACCAGGACCTTGGGTTGCAGGGCAAGGGCGCGGGCGATCGACACCCGCTGCTTCATGCCACCGGAGAGGCTCCCTGGCTTCTTGGCTGCGGCTTCGGTGAGGCCCACCATCGCCAGATGCTTCTCCACCAGGGCCCTGGCCTGGCCGTTGCGCTTGAGCTCAGGAAAAACATTGTTCACCGCCAGGGCGATGTTGTCGTAAGCCGACAGCCAGGGGAGCAGGCAATAGTTCTGGAACACCACCATGCGATCGGGGCCGGGCTCCACGATCGGCTCCGATTCCAGCCGCACCTGTCCTGTGGTGGGCTCGCGAAAGCCGGAGACCATGTCGAGCAGGGTGGATTTGCCGCAACCGGAGTGGCCGATGACGCAGATGAACTCCCCTTCACGCACCTCGAGGTGAACATCATCAAGGACGGTATAAGGGCCGTTGGGTGTGGGATACACCTTCGAGACCCCATCGATCACCAGGAACGGCTCCGATCCCTTTGTGGTGGCTGCGGTAGTGGTGGGGAGAGTCTGCATCGGTTGAAGGGTTAAGGAGCTCAGCGGAGCGACGCAGCTGGCTCGAGGGAGCTGGCTCTGGCGGGCAAAGGGACGGTTTCGTAACGGATGGGCCCGGCGGTCTGCAGTTGCTTGAGGTAGGCGATCGGATCGTTGGGATCCAGGGGCTGGTTTTCGAACAGCGGCACAGGCAGCAGACGCTGGCCATTGGCGCTGGGCTCAGCAGGGAAGTCGGCGCTGGCCTGGGCGAAGAGATCCGGTCGCTGAACGCGATCGAGCACGTCTCTCCAGTTCTCGGGGAAGACGCTGATCCCCCAGCGGGCCAGTTGGGTCAGGATCCAGAGGCCGTCGCGGCTGGAAGGAGCATTGACCTGGGCGCCGAAGAACTGGTTGAACTCCGGAATCAGCTCAGGAGTGCCGGTACCACGATCGTAAGGATCAACCAGGCCAGGAAGGAGCGTGTCCAGCTCAGTGCCCACGTACTCCCGACGCGACAGCAGTGCCGCCACATCAGGGCGATTGGCGGGGTCCTGGCAGTACTGACAAGCAGCCAGCAACGCCTTGATCAGGGCCTGGTGGGTGCGGGGATGGTTGGCGGCCCAGTCTTCGCGGACTCCAAGCACCTTTTCGCAGTGGCCGGGCCAGAGATCGGCATCGGTGGCGATCACCGTGCCCAGCTGTTGCTGAACGGCACGGGTATTCCATGGTTCACCGACACAGAAGCCATCGATGGTGCCCGCCTTGAGAGTGGCCACCATCTGGGGCGGCGGTATCACGATCAGGCTGACGTCGCGCTCTGGATCGATACCGCCCGAGGCCAGCCAGGCCCGCATGATCAGGTTGTGCATCGACGCGGAGTGCACCATCGCCAGCACCGGCTTGCGCTCGGGATGGGCGACGATCCAGGCCTTGAAGTCGGCCAGGCTGCGCACACCAGCATCGTGGAAGCGGCGGTGCAGGGTGATCGCATTGCCATTGCGAGAGAGGGTGAGGGCCGTGACCATCGGCAGGGGCGACGTTCCCTTGCTTCCCAGAGTGATGGCCAGGGGCATGCCGGCCACCATCTGACCACCATCGATCACCCCCTGGCGCAGGTCGGCCTCGAGAGTTTTCCAGTTGGTTTCCCGCCGGAGACTGACCTGATCGAGGCCGTACCTGGCAAAGAATCCCTTCTCGTGCGCAACCACCAGCGGGGCACAGTCGGTGAGGGGAATGAAGCCGAGAGTGAGGTTGATCTTCTCGAGATCGCTGGAGGCAATGGCCGCCGAGGGGTTGAGGCGCTGTTTGCGGGCTTCCTTCTGCTGGGTGAGAAACTGCACCACTTCACCCCGCAGGCTGTAGTAGCGGGGGTCCTTCACCACGGTGAGGTGAGTGCGGGGCCGGGGCAGGGGCACGTCGAGAATCTGACCGATGTAGGCCTCTGGCCCATTGGTCATCAGCACCACCCGGTCGGAGAGCAGCAGAGCTTCATCAACATCGTGGGTGACCATCACCGTGGTGACCTGGGCCTCCTCGCAGATGCGCATCAACTGCTCCTGGAGATTGCCCCGAGTGAGGGCATCAAGGGCACCGAAGGGCTCATCCAGAAGCAGCAGCTTGGGGCGCAGGGCAAGGGCCCGGGCGATCGCCACCCGCTGCTTCATTCCACCAGAAATTTCATGGGGAAACTTCTCAGCTGCAGCCACCAAGCCAACAAGCTTAATGTTGTAATCGATGATCGCTTCGCGCTCCTCCCTGGAGGATCCCCGCATCACATTGTCAACGGCGAGCGCGATGTTCTCACGAACGTTTTTCCAAGGCAGCAATGAGTAGTTCTGGAATACGACCATTCGGTCGGGTCCAGGCTCGGTGACCTCTCGGCCGTTCATCAGGATGCCGCCTTCGCTGGCCAGGGTGAGGCCGGCCAGCAGATTCAGCAGCGTCGACTTGCCACAACCCGAGTGACCCACCAGGGAGAGAAACTCCCCTTGTGCCACGTTCAGAAAAATATCCTTGAGCGCCACATAGGTGCTTCCATCCCGCAAAGGGAAGGTCTGGGTGACGTTATCAACAGTGAAGAGAGCCGGCATGGTCAGTGGCCGCCTCCACTCATCTTCCAGCCAACGAAGGCAACGAGGCGGTCGAGGGCGAGACCCACAAGGCCAACATAAACAATGGCCAGGATAATCTGACTAGAACTGGAGTCACCGCCAGCGTTGTAAGCGTCCCAGATGAAATAGCCGATGCCACCATCAGCCTTGAGCATCTCTGCGGCCACGATGGCCAGCCAGGCAAGACCGATTGCAATCCTCAGGCCGGTAAAAACGTAGGGAACCGTGGATGGTATAACAATTTCGCGGATGTAGGCACTTTTGCTGAGTCTCAATACTCTGGAAACATTCGTATAATCCTGGGGAATCTGGCGGATGCCTACTGCAGTATTGATGATGATAGGCCAGATGGCGGTGATAAAGATAACGAAAACAGCTGAGGTATTCGCATCCTGGAACAACATCAGAGCGATGGGGAACCAGGCGAGCGGCGGCACTGTCCGCAACACCTGAATGACAGGGTCAAAGCCCTTGCCGATGAAACGGTTCAAGCCGAGCAAGCCACCAATCGCTATGCCTACCACAGCAGAAAGAACGTAGCCGATGCCGACACGCTGCAATGAAATCAGGATTTGCCAGCCCAGCCCTTTGCTGGTGCCTCCTTCATCGAAAAATGGCTGACTGATATAGGGGTCCCAGGTATCAATCAGCACGTTGATCGGCCCTGGCAATCGGGCGACTCCGAGCAAGCCTGAGAGCAGTTGCCAGAGCAGAAGGAAGACACCGATACAGACCAGATAGGGCAGAAACCCCTTGAGCAGTGCCGATCGGCGTGATCGTGTACGGCGCCTTCCGGCGGCGGCTGTGAGAGTCATGGAGTCGGCTCGAGTCAGGCCAGGGCTTTGATCTTCAGGCCATCGAGGTATCCCTTGGGATTCTCGGGATCGAAGACCACGCCATCAAAGAAAGTTTCCTTGCCGCGGGAATCACTGGCCGGGATCGCCTTCTCCTGGCCGATGGCCTTGGCAGCCTCCTTCCAGAGGTCGGCCCGGTTCACCTTGTTCACCAGCGCATCGATGTCGGTGCTGGCCGGCAGATAGCCCCAGCGGATGTCCTCGACCACGAACCACTGGTCGTGGCTCTTGTAGGGGAAAGAGGCACTATCCTCCCAGAAGCGCATCTTGAACGGGCTGTTCTTCACCACCCGGCCATCGCCGTAGTCCACATCACCTGCCAAGCGGGGACGGATGTCCTTGACGTTGGCCTTGATATACTTGTCTTTGGCGAGGATCGCGCACATCTCATCAAGATTGGCCGGATCATCGCACCACATCTGGGCTTCCAGAACGCCCTGCAGCAGGGCCTGGGTTGCCTTGGGGTTCTTCTCCGCCCAGTCGGCCCGCATCGAGAAGGCCTTCTCAGGATGGAGCTTCCAGAACTCGCCGGTCTGGGCGGCGGTGTAGCCCAGCTTCTTGTTGACAAGCCGCTGGTTCCAGGGCTCGCCCACGCAGAACGTGTCCATGGTGCCGGTCTGCATGTTCGCCACCATCTGCGGCGGCGGAACCACCACGAGGTCGGCGGTCTTGTTGGGATCAATGCCGTTGGCCGACAGCCAGTAACGCATCCAGAGGTCATGGTTCCCGCCTGGGAAGGTCACCGCTGCCTTGAACTTCTTGCCTTTCTCAGCAGCTGCCGCAACGGCTGCCTCGAGGCCGGCCCTGTTGTCAATCGTGAGTTTGTTGGCCAGAAAGTCCTTGGAGACCGAGAAGCCCTGACCCTGCAGGTTCAAGCGCGCCAGGGTCACCATTGGCAACGGCTGGTTGGACTTGGTGATCGTTCCTGCCGTCAGCAGCAGGGGCATCGGCGAAAGGATATGGGCACCGTCGATGCCACCGCCATCTGAACCCAACTCCAGGTTGTCTCGGGTGGCCGCCCAGGAGGTCTGCTTCACCACCTTCACATCGGGCATGCCGTGCTTGGCGAAGAATCCCTTCTCCTTGGCGATGATCAAAGGGGCGCAGTCTGTGAGGGCAATGAACCCCAGGGTGGCCCCTTTCACCTCTGAATCACTGGCCCCGGAAGCAGCCGGAGCGGAGGTGGTTTCTGGCTTCTTACCACCGCAGGCACTCAACCAGACCGCACCAGCGGCAGTGCCGGCTGCGGTGATGAGGAATCTACGGCGTGAAAGATCTGACATTGAGCCTGGAACGGTTGGGGAAGTGTCGGGCTGCGACGAGTCGCAATCCGGACGGGCTCCGCAATCAAGCGCACCGAACCGGGATAACGCTGGCGCTCAGGCTGACCAACGCACTCAGATCATCACGAACGACTACCTCTCGGGGTGTTCATTGATACCAAGAACAGGGAATGAGGACGGTTCTCCGCGCCTGGCTAAATGCCGAACTCCCGCAGGGCCCGGGGCAGATTGCGGTGCTCGTGGCCGGGATGGCTGAGCTTGACCAGGGCAAAACGCTGAAGTTCATCCAGTGATTGCCATTGGCTGGGCTCAAGTGACGCACCCAGCTGAGCGCAGGCGGCCTGCAGCCGCTCGGGAATGTCGACTGCCTGCTGCCAGTCGAGGCCGGCGGCCGGTTCAATCCCCCGGGCGGGGCCATCGGCAAGGGTGGCCGTTCGCCGCTGCAACCAAAGCCGCAGATCACTGATGGCTTCGGGGTGATCCAGCCACGCCAGCAGCTCTGCCCTCTCCTCCACTGTGAAGGCATGCCAGTGGCTGAGCCGGAGTTTGACGCCGGCCAGATCGAGCTTGCGGCGCACCGCCATCGGCAGGCAGCGCAGATCAGCCACGAAATCGTCTTCGAACGCGAAGCAACGGTCGTGCAGGCTCATGCCGAGAGCTCCTGACGCAAACGCTCGCCGCTGCGGGCCGCCAGCAACCCCCTGGCCTGCTCCAGTCCGGCTTCGAGGCAGTCGCAGCGGTCGGCCTGCCACCAGTACACAGCCAGATTCCAGAGCAGGGCATCGGCCAGGGGACCCACCCCCACCAGAGCCGCCAGGGCCTGATCGCGCCAGATCTCCAGGTTCTGCCATGAAACCTCCTGGGCGGTGATGCCGTGATCGCGGGGATGCAACAGGATCCGGGTCATGGTGCCGTGGCGCAGCCGTGCCGAGATGCCGGCCCTGGTGGTGGGCAGGTCGGTGGAACCCTCCAGGCCCTTGACCGTGTACACATCGGTTTCAGCGGCGTGGCCGAGGGCTTCCCAGGCCCGGCTTTCCGTGGGGGGATGCACGAAGCCACTCACCAGCAGGTGCTGCCCCTGGTGAGGCGTCCAGAGCAACTCCAGGCTGGCCACCGGCGGCCGCTTGCCGATGGCGTCGCGGACCGGCAGCAGACGCTCGGCTCGCGGGAAGTGATCAGCCTGGTGGGTGAGGGCCAGGCCATGGCGATCCAGCCGTAGTTGCACTGCTTCCAGGCTCAGCCCCCGCCATTCGATTCCCAGGGCGGCGAACAACTCCGCCAGGGTGACGCCGTATTTCACCGGCATGGGGCCACCGCCGTGCAGCACAACGGGCTGATCCGCCGAAGCCAGCACCAGGGCCAGCAGCGGCAGCACCGGTGCCGTGCGGCTGCGGCCGTCGTAGGGGACGCCAAAACAAAGGGGCCTGAGCCCCGGGGTGACCAGGGTGGGGCCCAGGGCCCGGTAGCTGTCGAGCATGCCGGTGAGCTCGATCGGTGAAGGCCGGCGAATGCGGTGGGCGATCAGAAAAGCCCCCAGCTGGGCATCGCTCACCTGGCCCAGAAGCATCAGGTCCATGGCCTCGCGGGCCTCGGCGCGGGTCAGCCCCGTGCTGGTGTGCTCGCCGCTGCCCACCTTGGCCAGCAGCTCCCGGAAACGCACCGCCTCGGGAGGCATCGGCGGCCGCCTTGTCAACTCCCCACGGATCCCCTCTGGAGCCAGGTTTGGTAAAGCTTGCAACAGGGTGACGGGGCTCGTGCTGAGACGCTAGTGGGTCAGGTCTCAGCATTCGGGAGCGACCGTGAGCGCAGCTCAAGCATCCGCCGGGGGGCCAGCGTCCCAGGCCTACAGCAGCGCGAAGTTGAACAAGGTGGAGAAGGCCAAGGCTGAAGCCTGCGGGCTGGATCTGGCCCCGCGCCTGGCCGAACTGGGAGCCGCGGGCTGGGAATCCCTGGATGAGGCCACCCTCACCATCCATCTCAAGTGGCTGGGCATCTTTTTCAGGCCCGTGACTCCGGGGCGCTTCATGGTGCGCCTGCGGCTGCCCAACGGGGTGATCAGCGCCGATCAACTGGAGGTGCTGGCCGACGTCATCGATCGCTGCGGCGAGCACGGGAGTGCCGACATCACCACCCGGCAGAACATTCAGCTGCGGGGCCTGCTGCTGGAGGACATGGCCCCCCTGATGAGCGCCCTGGAGTCAGTGGGGCTCACCAGCCGCCAGTCAGGCCACGACAACCCCCGCAACGTCACCGGCAATCCACTGGCGGGCCTGGATCCTGAGGAATTCCTCGACACCCGCCCCCTGGTGGACTCCATTCAGGAGGCTCTGCTGGGACCAGACGGCCCCCGCAACCTCCCCCGCAAGTTCAACGTGGCCGTGGGCGGGGCGCCCGACAGCTTCCTGCTGCACAACGATCTGGCCTTCCTGCCGGCCCATCACGGAGGTGAGCTGGGCTTCACGGTGATGGTGGGCGGATTCTTCTCCGCCCAGCGCAACGAGCTGGCCGTTCCCCTGGGGCTGTGGCTGAGAGGCGAGCAACTGCCTGCCTTCAGCCTGGCGGTGCTTCGCCACTACGAGCGTGAAGGCAGCCGCGAGAATCGCAACAAGACCCGGTTGATGTATCTCATCGACGCCCTCGGGCTGGAGGACTACCGCTCCCAGGTGCTGGATACGTTCGCGGAGTTCGTGGGTGTGGAGGAAGCCGCCGCCACCCCCACCCACGACGGCTCCCATCTTGTGTGCCAGGCCCCACGTGACATCTGCGGCGTCCACGCTCAGAAGCAGGAGGGCCTGCACTGGGTTGGCCTGCACGTGCCGATGGGCCGGCTTGATGCCGCCAGCATGGTGGAACTCGCCCGTCTCGCCCGGGACTACGGCACGGGCGAACTGCGGCTGAGCGAAAGCCAGAACGCCCTGATCGCCAATGTGCCCGAGGACAGGCTTGATGCACTGCTGGTGGAACCCCTGCTGGAACGCTTCCAGGTGAACCCGGGGCCGCTCCAGGCCGAGGCGGTGAGCTGCACCGGCAACCGCTATTGCAGCTTCGCTCTCATTCCCACCAAGAGCACGGCCCAGGCGGTGGTCGACGAACTGGAGCGGCGTCTGGAGCTGCCCCATGGGGTGCGGACCCACTGGACCGGTTGCCCCAACGCCTGCGGCCAGCCCTACATGGGTCAGATCGGCCTGATGGGCGCCAAGACCCGGGTGGATGGTCAGATGGTGGAAGCCGCCAAGATCTTCCTCGGTGGCGCCATGGACGCCAACCCCAAACTGGCGGCTCTGCACGACAAGGGCGTGCCCCTCAGCGAGCTCCCGGACGTGCTGGAGGCGTTGCTGGTGGAGCACTACGGCGCCCGCCCGCGCGGGGCTGCGAGCTGATGACGCCTCGGCGGGGTGCTCCGCCACCCCAGCCCCAGCGGAACCCACCCCGGGGCTGGGCGGCAGGCTGCTGCTGGCTCCAGCTCGCATCAAGGGCCATCAGGCCCTGGCGGTCGTCGCAGGGGTGTCCGCCATAGAGCAGGGCGGTGACGCGATCTGGATCGATCTCCAGCAGCGCCACTTCCTCCCAGAGGCGGCGGGTCAGCTCCCGGTCGGCGCGCACGAACTGGGCTTCGGCCAACTGGCGCACCAGGGTGAACACCAGCTGCTGCTGCTTGAGATCGGAGAAACTGGCCGACGACTGACTCTTTGGCCCGGCGTCGGTGCGGACACAGGCTCCTCGATCGATCGAGAGTTCTGCGGTGGCGTGGTCCATGGCGTCCTTGTCCTGACGGCTGTGTCTCAATCCTTGCTAAATGGGCTGTGGCACCACGCCAGTGCTGCCCCATAAAACGTATCAGTGGAGACACTTTGCGATTCAGCTCAGGTTCCGGGCGACGCCTGATGACACAGGGACAGGGTCAGCCCCAGTGACTCCTCTTCCGTCCCAGCTGCCGCCTGAAGGCAGCCAGGAGCGCTGGCCCTGGCTGCAGCGTCTCAGGCGGTCGGAAGCGGTGGCCACAGGCCCCTGGCTGGAGGCACTGGAGCAGGGCCTGCTGCCTGCGGCCAGTGACCTGATGGCGGTGCTGGTGGAGAAGCTCGATGGGGCAGGATCAGCCCGTCTGCTGCGCTGGTGGCTCAGCCTGCCCGAACCCAGCGAGCCCGCCGAGGTGGCTCAGCGACAGGAGCTGCTGGATCTGATCGGTCGCCGCCGGGATCCCGCCTGCGCTGCCCAGCTGCGAGTTGCCGTGGCTGAGCGGTCGAATCTGTCCCTCTTGCCCCTGCTCGGGCACCAACGCGACAGCCAGGACTTCGCCTGTCTCGAGCATCTGGCGCGCCAGCCCGGCCCGTCTGCGTTGCGGCGCGCTGCCCTGGAAGGCCTGGCCGTGGGACTGAGCGTCTGGCCCCAGGCGGCGCTGCAGCTGCTGCTGATTGAGCTCTGCAGCGATCTCGATGGAGCGCTCGCCTCCCAGGCCGTGGATCTGCTCGCCCGCCTGCCGAGCGGCCGCCAGGGCATCGAGCAGGTGCTGGCCCGCCCCCTCGACCCTGGGGCCGAAGCCCGGGCCCGGCGGCGGCTGGCGGTCCTGCCCCGCAGCCCGCTCCTGCTGGTGGTTCATGGCCGCGCCGGGGGGGTGATCCCCGAGGAGCTGCAGGCCCTGGCCCTCGACCTGGAGCGCCGCCGGCGCGCTCCTGTGCGGCTTCAGCCCCTGACTGGCAGCTTGGCTCAGCCCGATCCCGCCGACCCGGTGCTGGGGAACGCCCAGCGGCCGCTCACCCTGGTGCCCCTGCTGCTGCTGCCCGGCACCCACGTGCGCCACGACATCCCGGCGATCGCGGCGGCCTGGCGCCGCCGCGGCCCCCTGCGGAGGCTTCCCTTCCTGGGGGCCTGGCCCAGCTGGCAGGCGGCGATCGCCGCCGAACTGGCTGACCTGGCGGCCAGCCAAGGCCAGGAACCGCCGCCCCTGTTGCTGCATCATCCGCTCGAACCTGGCCTGGCCGACCGCTATCTGGCGCACCTTGCGCGCCGCTGTTCAGCGACTTGTCAAGCCGCTCCATACACTGCGACTGATCTCGAGGATCTGACTCTGGCAATCCGCGGCGCTGCCCTGCCCCTGGCCCTGGCCGCGAACCGGCTCACCGAGAGCCTGCCCGCTGCGCTGGGTGCCCCGCTGCTGCAACGTCCACGCTTCCAGGCCCTGCTGCTCGATCAGCTCGAGGCCCTGCCATGAGCGCAGGCACGGCAGATCCTGCGCAGCCAGCTGTCGAGGCTCTGGGCACCGTGTATCTGGTGGGCGCCGGCCCGGGCGATCCCGAGCTGATCACGCTCAAGGCCCACCGGCTGCTGCAGTGCTGTGATGCGCTCGTCTACGACTCCCTCGTACCGACAGCTCTGCTGGAGCTGACCCCGGCAGGCTGCGAGCGGCACTTCGTGGGCAAGCGCCGGGGGCACCATTCCGTCCCCCAGCCGAGCACCAACGCCGTGCTGGTCGACCTGGCCCACCGCCACCGCACGATCGTGCGTCTCAAAGGCGGTGATCCATTCCTGTTCGGCCGTGGCGGCGAGGAAGCGGCTCACCTGGCCAGCCAAGGGGTGCCCGTGCAGGTGGTCCCGGGCGTCACCGCCGGCATCGCCGCACCGGCCTACGCCGGCATCCCTGTCACCCACCGCAAAGCGGGCTCCAGCGTCACCTTCGTGACAGGCCATGAGGAGATCGACAAGGGGCGGCCCGGGGTTGATTGGCGGGGCCTGGCCCGCAGCAGCGATGGGCTGGTGATCTACATGGGGCTGCACAACCTCCGCCGCATCTGCGATGAGCTGATCGCCGGCGAGCTGGCGCCAGACACCCCCGCGGCGGTGATCCAGCAGGGGACTGTGAGCGGCCAGCGGCAGTTGGTGAGCACTTTGGTGGAGCTGGCTGATGCGGCCGAAGCCGAGGGCTATGGCTCCCCCTCGATCGTGGTGATCGGCCATGTGGTTCACGAGCGGGTGGCGGCCTGCGCGCCCCCACCGGCGGATGTGGAGATGCCGATCCCGTTCTGAACCAGATGGGAAGGCAGAACGCCCTGCCCTGGGACGGGGTACGGCAAGCCGACCAACAGAGGACCGTCACAGCTTGTAACGTTATGTAAAAATAACTGACATGAACACCTCCCTCTCCCGCGAATTCTCCACCGCCGTGCACTCACGGGCCATCGACAACTGCAACGACATCGAAGAGCTGCGCCAGGTTGCCAAGACCCTGCTGCGCGCCTGGCAGCTCCAAGCCGACTTCACAGCCGACTACGGCGCCAAACTGCTGAACATCAAGCCCCGCTGAGGAACCGGCTCAACGCCAGTGGCCGGAATCACTCCAGCTGCAGCACCCCACGGGTGCGCTCACGCCGCTGCTGGTCCTGAGCTCAAAGCTGGCCATGCAGTTGCCCTTGGGCACCAGCAGGCAGCTCACATAGCTGGAGGCATCGATCAGTGCAGCACGGATGGCCTTGGCAGCTGGGGTGCGCTGGGCCTCGGAACTGTTGGAGCCGAAGCGCAGTGTGCCGGCAGCCGCAGTGAGGCCCTGACCGGTGCGGCCCATGTTGGGGGCGAGGAAAAGGGCGAGAGCTGCGGCCGGCAGCAGATTCACCCCATCTTCACGGCTGGCAGCCGTATTGCTGGTCCTCCCCTCCACCGTGCGCTGGCCCACCACTTCACCGGTGGTGCTGTCCACCACGCGCACGTCGATCGCCACGTAATCCTTGGTTTCGGCCTGCTGCTTGTCGGTGCCGAAGCCCAGCAGACCGAAATTGCTACCTGAGGTTTTGCTCTCGACGTTGGACTCATACGAGCTGACCGTACCGAGCACGATGTAGCGGGCCCCGGTCATCTGCCCGCGCTGAGCCGAATTGGCGCTCTTGCGCACGATTCCAAGCTCCGCGAGCTCCTGCTCGGAAAGCACCGCCTTGAGGTTGTTGCGCTCCACCACCTGGATATCGCCGGTGGCCTGGAGTTCATTGGAAAGCATCGCCGCCAGATCGGTGGCCACGGGTCCCTGCCACCACCAGGTCTGCTGGGTGACGGTGTTCTTGAAATCGGGCACCGAGACGGTGGGCCGGCCCGCGGGCCGGGTCTGCGACAGAGCCGGGCCCGCTGCGACGCCCAGACCAAGCCCAGCGGCCAGGAGCGCAACGGTGAAGACGATGGGGCGAACGGGCAAGGCCATGGATCCCAGTGAACGTCCATTCAAACGACGATGACCAGGAATTCCAGGGGTACGCCCGAGGAAGGCTGGCCGGTGGCTGGCCGTCATGACCGGATCGGCATCTGTCCGATGCGAGCCGGTTCCGTAGCGTCCTGCACGTCCACGGGGACAGCGGCTCTGTTGGAATGGAGAGACTTCACACCGCCTGGCCGTCAGTGCCGACGGTTGCCGCCATGGCCGCATCTTTAATCCGTAACAGTGAACAGAAAGGGCCCAGGCCGGCTCCGATGTTCGAACTGATTCCCTACGAGAAGTTCCGGGACACCCCGGCAGTGCGCTTCTTCGACATCACGGTGCCCACCTCCAACGCCAGGGATCTGGTGGTGCATACCGGTCCGGCCGTGAGCCCCCCCGACGACCCCGAGACCGGCGCCTGGCAGTTCTACCTCCATCCCCACCAGGAGGACAACCTGCTGGCGATGCACGGCGGCCGCACCTTCTTTCTGGTCAACCTGGGCTGGAACTACCCCTTCCACATCGTCCGCCTCGATACCGGTGGCGACATCCTGCGTATCCCCCCTGGCACCTTCCACCGCTCGGTCTCCGATCCCGATGGCTCACTGGTGCTCAACCAGGCCGTGCGCGAGAAGGGAGCCTCGCTTGTGCGCGAGTTCCGCGTCTACAACAGCCACAACATTCCCCGGCTGTTCGCCGTCACCAGCCAGACGGCGCCCCTGCCGAAGTTGCATGGTGTGAGCTGGTGAAAGGCTGAATGATTGATGGGGGTCGCGAGGATCGAACTCGCCTAAGGCGGATTATGAGCCCGCTGCATTCACCAGATTGCTAGACCCCCTGGCTTGTGTGTTCCTTCACCAGAGCCCACGCACCGGTTGACGCATGGGGGAGCTTTCGATGGGCAGTTCCGTCGGGAAATAGTTGGCTCCCGGCTGAGCGACTTCCACCGGAACCGAGATCGGGGCCACCTGCAGGCTGGCGGAGAAGATTGAAGGGAGATCGGTATTGCGCCAGGGCATCGGAGCGCTTTGCTCCTCAAGCAGGGCTGCAGTTGTGTTGGTGATGGCGGAAGAATCCCAGATGATGGCCTGCTCGGGGAAGCCCAGCCCCATCACCCGGTTGCCCTCGGGGCCTCCCATCGCGATGCCGAGGATGTCGGTGATCTGGTGGGTCAGGCTGACCCCACGGGCGAATGTGGAGCGCCAGGTATAGGCACGCTGCTGGAAAAGTTCCGCGGTGGTCTGGACCTCGTCACAACGGGTGACTTCCACCGGAGCACTGAGCGGCTGGGTGCTGTTGCCGGTGCCGGCCAGGGGCGCCTCAAGGGTGGTGGTGCAGATCACCGGGCCCGCAACAGCGGGAGTTGAGGGGAACAGAGCCAGGGCGCCGCCAGCCAGGGCGCCAAGCACCACAGGCACCGTACGGGCCGGTTCAACCCACACGGAGCTGGGGATGGCGTCTGAGGGCATGGCTTTGCGGCAGTTCATGGCTCAGGCGGCCAGCAGGTGAACGGAATGGGCATTACACCCTGATCATCGCGCAAACTAGGCCGTTGAGCCGTGCTCTGCCAGGGGCCTTGGC
Source organism: Synechococcus sp. 1G10 (assembly GCF_002252625.1). GTDB lineage: Bacteria > Cyanobacteriota > Cyanobacteriia > PCC-6307 > Cyanobiaceae > Regnicoccus_A. The sequence goes on from NZ_NQKW01000011.1 coordinate 30,454, forward strand.
CGGAGCGCCGCCGCCCCCGCTCACTCTCCGCTCCGATGCCACTGCCGATGCCATTGACCCCCATCCCCGACACAGCCCCGGGGCGCCGCCAGGTCCTGCTGGAGCTGCTCGCCGTCAAGGCCTACCGCCACGGCCAGTTCACCCTGGCATCGGGCCGCAGCAGCGACCACTACGTGAACTGCAAGCCAGTGAGCCTCAGCGGCTACGGCCTGGCCCTGCTGGCCATGGCGCTGCTGGAGCAGGTGGAAGGGGACGCTGCGGCCGTGGCCGGCCTCACCCTCGGCGCCGATCCCCTGGTGAGTGGCGTGGCGATGGCGGCAGCCCAGGCGGGGCTTCCCCTCGACGCCCTGATCGTGCGCAAACAGGCCAAGGGGCACGGCACCGGCGCCTGGCTGGAGGGCCCCCTGCCCGCCACAGGAAGCCGAATCACCGTGCTGGAAGACGTGGTGACCACGGGCGGCTCGTCGCTGCAGGCGGTGCAGCAGTTGCGCCAGGCCGGCTACGTGGTGGAGCGGGTGGTCACGATCGTCGATCGCCAGGAAGGGGGATTGGATGCCATGACGGCGGCAGGTCTGGAGCTGCGCAGCCTGTTCCTGCTGGAAGAGATCGCCGCCGCCGCCCAGACTTTGCAAGGGTGAGCCCATCGCTGACCACGCCATGGACCTGAACCACTCCACCTCCCCAGGCCCCTGGGACTGGCGGCCCGCCAGTCCCAGCCGCTGGGAGCAGCCCGTGAGCCTGATCCGCCTGGAAGGGCCTGACAGCCTGCGCTTCCTCCATGGCCAGAGCAGCCAGGACCTGGAGCGTGCCCAGCCCGGCCAGTGCCTGGCCACCTGCTGCCTCACCCCCACCGCCCGGGTGCGCGGCCTGGCGGATGTGCTGGTCGACGCCAGCGGCGCCTGGCTGGTGATCACCGCCGGCGAGGGGGTGGCCATTCATCAGGCCCTCGACCGGGTGCTCTTCCCGGCCGATCAGGTGAACCTGGGGCCGCTGCTGTCCGGGACGCTGATCCACCTGGAGGGAGCTGCCGGAGCGATTCAGAACACCAGCGTGGGCTGGCGACTTCCCGGCGATCGGCTGGTGCTCAGGGATGGGGAGTGCCTCAGCGCCGAGCTCGAGGCCATCCCGGCCCTTGGGCCGATCGAGATCGAGCGCTGGCGCCTCAGCCAGGGGCGGCCGCTGGCCCCCAACGAGATCAGCGAGGAGGTGAACCCCTTCGAGCTCGGGCTGGCGGATCGGGTCAACCTCAGCAAGGGTTGCTATGTGGGCCAGGAAACCCTGGCCAAGCTGGCCACCTACGACGGCGTCAAACAGCAGCTGCGGCGCTGGTGCTGGGCGGAACCGGCCGCCAGCACCGCTCGCACGGACACAGAGCCGGTGGTGGGGGCAGTGCTGCGCACCATCAGCGGTGAGCGGGCCGGGCGGATCACCTCCAGGCTGCAGCTGAACGCCGGGCCCGATGGCACCAGCCTCTGGCTGGGGCTGGCCCTGGTGCGGCGTCAGGCGCTGGCGGAACCGCTGCTGCTGGCCGGCGAGGGGATCACCCTGGAGATCTCCGAACCCATAGGAGTGGTGGCGCCACCGGTGGGGGCTGGCAGCGCTGCGTCCTGATCCAGCAGCCAGCGGGCCACCGCCCAGGTGGCCAGACAGTCGTCGTGGTTGTAGCGGAAGATCCGGCGCAGGCCATGGAGACTGCCCCGGTCCGCCGGGGTGCCATCGCCGCGCCACTGGCGCCACCAGAGCAGGCAACGGGCCCCATCCACTCCCTTCTGGCTCCAGGCAAAGCCAAGCCAGCCGGCCACCGCCTTGAGGCCATAGCTGTTCACCGGCAGTAACCAGTGCTGGCGCAAGCGCTGATGCAGGTCCACCAGGCGCCGGCGCAGGGCCACCAGCTCCCGCTCGCTTGCCCCCTGGCGCTGGGCCAGGCGCACCAGGGCGATCGACTCGGTTTCGCCGTAGTGGAGCAGGGGCCAATCGGAGGGCGTGGCCACCAGCAGCCGGCGCAGCCGCTGCCAGAGCCTGGCCTCGCCGTGTTCCTGCAGGGCCAGCAGCGGGCGGTAGCAGCCGATGCGGGTAGCGAGCCCTGCGGGCCAGCGGCCAGCGGCATCCCTCTCGATGCGCAGGAAGCCATGCAGAAAGTCGTCGCGGGCATCGGGATCGGATTCGATGTCGTACACGAGCATCCCGCTGGCGGTGGCCAGCTCGGGCAGGGCTGTGGCTGGCTGGCCAGGCTCCACCGGCAGGCGCAGGGGCTCCCCCCGCTGCTGCACGCGGGCCTGGGCCACCAGCCGCGCCGCCACCTCGCGGTGCTGCTCGCCGTGCACCTCCAGCGCATCCGCGAGGACCTCGGGATCGGCGGCGGCCAGGGCACTGAGCTGGGACAGGCCGAGCTCGAGCAACAGCTCACGCCGCTTGGCGCCGATGCCGCTGACCTCGCTGAGGTGGCCCTGCACGGCCGCCTCCTGATCGCAGAGGCCTCGCCAGGAGCAGAGCACGCACTTCTTGCGGTCGCTCACCAGCGCTGGCGGCGTGGGGCGCTCCAGGTCGGCCGCCACTTTGGGCAAGGCCTCATCCAGCTGGCGCAGCAGTCCATCCCCGAGCACCAGCCGCTCCCGCTCGAGCCGCCCGGAGCCTGTCGCCACCACCAGGCCATGGCTGACAGGCCCCTGCTGCCACCCCGAGAGCAGCTGCCCCCATAGCCCCATCACAAGCCGGTGCTCACGGGTGAGGCGGCGGCCTTGACGAGCCATGACGGGCTCGTAGGCGTAGGCCCCCCAGCGGCTTTCCCCGGTGCTGCGCCGCAACAGCGGTGGATGGGCCTCCAGCGCCAGGCCGGCGGGGCCCCTTCCCCTGAGTCGAACTCCGACCACCGCAGGGGCCCCGTCGGCACAGGCGGCCTCCCCTGCCAGGGGCTGCTGCTCGAGCAAGCTCACGAAACAGCGCTGCTGGTGGTCGAGCTGAAGGGCCCGGTGGGCGCTCCAGATCCGCTGGTCGGGATCACCGTGGCGATCGAGCCAGGCACGGCGCCGACAGCGCAGCCAGCTGCGCAGCAACCGGTCGGTCACCAGCTGGTTGGACGGTTCAGCCGACATGGAAGGAGGCTACGGCGGGGGGTGGCCTGCCGCCAGGCCGGCACCTGCTGGCGCCCAGGCCGGCCGGCCGACTGCTACGAGCTACTGAACACCGATGCCCCCATGGCTTCTGCCCCCCTGCCCCTGGAGCCCAGTCCCATCCGTTTCGGCACCGACGGCTGGCGCGGCATCCTCGGCGTCGATGTGACCCTGGAGCGCCTGCTGGTGGTGGCCGCGGCCGCGGCCCGCGAACTGGAGCGCGCCGCCCCTGCGGCACTCACGAGCCGCGAGGTGGTGATCGGCTATGACCGGCGCTTCCTGGCACCGGAGCTGGCCGAAGCCATCGCCAGCGCCGTGCGCGGCGCCGATCTCGAGCCGGTGCTCACCGATTCAGCCGTGCCCACACCCGCCTGCAGCTGGGCCGTGGTGGAGCGGGGCGCCCTCGGAGCTCTGGTGATCACCGCCAGCCACAACCCTCCCGAGTGGATCGGCCTCAAGATCAAGGGCCATTTCGGCGGATCGGTGGAGGAGGCCTTCACCGCCGATGTGGAGAAGCGCCTGGAGGCGGGGGGCATCACCGTGCCGATCCCCGGAGACACCCCACGCTTCGATGGCTGGGGCGGCTACCTGGCGGGCCTGCGCCAGCTGGTCGACACCGGCGCCCTGCGCCGGGGACTGGAGGAGATGGGTCTTCGGGTGATCGTGGATCCCATGCACGGCTCCGCGGCCGGAGGGCTACCGGCCCTGCTGGGGGGCGGCTCTGGGACCGGTGAAGAAGCCGCTGACGGTCACGGTGAGGAATGCATTGGTGATGAATGCATTGAGGAGATCCGCTCCTGGCGTGATCCGCTGTTCGGCGGCCACCCCCCCGAGCCGCTGGCGCCCTACCTGCAGGAGCTGATCGCGGCAGTGCGCGCCAGCGGCGAGGCCGGCCGGCCGGCGGTGGGGATCGTTTTCGACGGCGACGGCGATCGCATCGCCGCCATCGATGAACGGGGCCGCTACTGCAGCACCCAGCTGCTGATGCCCCTGCTGATCGATCACCTGGCCCGGGCCCGGTCGCTGCCGGGCGCCGTGATCAAGACCGTGAGCGGCTCCGACCTGATGCAGCTGGTGGCCGAGGGGCTCGGACGGCCGGTGATCGAGAAGCCGGTGGGCTTCAAGTACATCGCCAGCGAGATGCTCGCCGGCGGGGTGCTGGTGGGCGGCGAGGAATCCGGCGGAGTGGGCTTCGGCCTGCACCTGCCTGAGCGGGATGCCCTGTTCGCCGCCCTGCTGGTGCTGGAAGCACTGGTCGAGGGTGGCCTGCCCCTGGGGGAGCGTCTCGACCGGCTGCAGGCTGACCACGGCGGAGCCAGCGCCTACGACCGGCTCGACCTGCGCCTCAGGGACATGGCCAGCCGGGAGCGGCTGGAGCGCCAGCTTGCCCAGGATCCCCCCACCAGCGTGGCCGGCTGGCCGGTGCAGGAAGTGGTGAGCACCGATGGGGTGAAGCTGCGCCTCGGGCCCAGCCACTGGCTGATGCTGCGCTTCTCAGGCACCGAACCGCTTCTGCGCCTCTACAGCGAGGCAGCGAGCGAGGAGCGGGTGGGCCAGATCCTGGCGTGGGCCCGCCAGTTCGCCGAAACAGCATGAACACCCCCAGCCCAACTGCGGCCCCGAAGCTGCTGGTGATCGCCAGCGGCAATGCCGGCAAGCTCAGGGAATTCACGGCCTTGCTGGCCTCGGCGGGCCCTGGGCTGAACCTCGAGCTGCGCAGCCAGCCCGAGGGCTTGGAGGTAGAGGAGACCGGCGACAGCTTCGCCGCCAACGCCCGCCTCAAAGCGGAGGCGGTGGCACGGATCACGGGGCAATGGGCCCTGGCCGATGATTCCGGGCTGAGCGTGGAGGCCCTCGGCGGAGCCCCCGGCATCCACTCCGCCCGCTACGCCAGCAACGACCAGGAACGGATCGCGCGGCTGCTGCGGGAGCTGGCCGGCGAGGGCAACCGGCGAGCGACGTTCACGGCTGCCCTGGCCGTGGCCGATCCCAGCGGCCAGACGGTTCTGGAGGTGGAGGGACACTGCCAGGGGGAAATCCTGGAAGCCCCGGGCGGAGAGGCTGGTTTCGGCTACGACCCGGTGTTCCTGGTGCCCGAGACGGGCCTGAGCTTCGCCCAGATGGACCCGGAGCTCAAACGGCGCCTGGGCCACCGCGGCCGGGCCCTGGAGGCGCTCCTACCCCGGCTGAGGCCTCTGCTGGGCTGAACCGCTCAGCCGAAGGGCTGCTCGCCGAAAGGCTGCGCTGGCCAAGGGGGCAAGGTGCTGCCGTTGGGCATGGCGTGGTAGCCGAGGGAGAGGATCTCCACCCCAGCCCTGGAGAACTGGTCCTGGATGGCCCTGAGCAGATCGGAGAGCGTGCGGGGGTGCTGTCCACGTCGCTCACTTAGGCATTGAGCTCGTAGCTGATGAGGAAGCCGTTGAGAGAGGTCTGGAGCACAAAGGGGAGCTCCTGGCTGATGCAGGTGGTGGTGGCGGCGGCCTCGAGCAGCAACTGATGCACTTGGCGCCAGGGGAGGTCGTAGCCGATGAAGACCGTAGTGGCGATCACCACGGGTTCGTTGATCTCCCGACGGGCCAGGCTGTCATTGGTGATCGACGCCGCGAGGACGGTGGCTTTGGAGAGGCTCACCACCTCATTGCGGATCTTGCACGCGGGTAAGGACCAGGGCGCAGTCGTGAACGATGACGATGGTGACGTTGGTGCTTTATCGATCACCCTCTCGGAAGGCGCTGGTGTAGGCGAGCATCAACCCTTCGATCAGGTTCGCGGCCACGGCGCTGGAGCCCAGGAGCAGGATACCGATCGCCACCAGCCGGGCCGTCGGCCGCGCCCACTCGGAATAGAACCAGCGCAGGCGCAGGTTCCCCAGCTCCACCGCCTTGAACCAGGCGTTGCTGGCGCGCAGCAGCAGCAGCATGGCTCCATGGTCGATCCGGGGCAGAGGATCAAGCAGTCCTCAAAGCTGGTCGGCGGTGAGCAACTGGTTGCCGCCCACAACCAACCCCGCAGGGCGACGGCTTCCGAGAGGGATCAGCGATCCAGCGCTGGATCCGTTGGTTGAGGGCCATCTGGCCCCGCAGCCAGAGGATGTAAAGCCCAGGGCCAGCAGAACCAGGGTCGTGCCTCGGATCCAGTCTTGGCGGCAGTGAGTGTTGCGGTAGCGCTCGAACGCGCCCCGAATCTGCAACAGGTAGCGCTGGGCCAATTGCTGGCGGCTGAGGCCAAAGCTGGCCGCGTTGCGGTCGTCGGAACTGATCTGGGGGTCGAACACCCCGTCCTTGAGCAGGCCGATGCAGGTTAAGTGAAGGCCCTCGGGGATCAAGCTGCGCGGGCTCGACTCTGTAATCGGCCGCCTGGGCAGAATCCTGCGGAACGTTGCCTGCCGGTGCTGTCGGTAGCGCCGCCACCGCTAGGGCCGTCGCCAGCAAGGGAGTAATGAGACCCCCATCAGTAGTTCCTATTCACTCACATCAGGTGGGAGTCACGGTGAGATGACACCAACCTGAGCTTCCCACTTCGCCAGAGTCAACCTGGTCTTACTGCCTGGCCAGTGCCACTTTGAGGAGCTCATCAGATGAGATCAGTCGATCCACATCCTTGGCATCCTTGTCGATGTCGATCTGGACCCAGTTCACCTTGCCGCTGAACTTGTTGGCTGTGCCGCGTGGGGTGGGATAGTCGTTGATCACGGGTGAGCCTCGGTCAAGCCCAATATCGAGGGTCTCAGTAAGGGTGAAGACGAGCGGCATGGTCCGATCCACTCGGCCTTCACCCGCCTTCTGGTCATCGACATACAGCGTGACGGTGCCACCCTTGGCCAACCCGCCACCATCGTAGGCAAACTCAATGCGCACCTGATGAATTCCGGGTGAAATCGGGATCGACCCTTCGATGGTGGAGCGCTCGAAGCTGAAGAAGTTGTAGCAGTACTTGAGTCTGCTGTCTCTGGCGTAGAGACTCCAGCCGCCCTCGACGCCACCCTGGGCCACGATCACCCCTTCGGCCCCCGATTCGGGCACAACCACCTCAGCGGTGATGGCATGAGACTTGTTCTTGGTGTTGATCACTGAGTTCTCGGAGAGTCGCTCCATACCTCCGAAGAGAACCTGCCGGTTACCCGTGATCAGCTGAGGACGGCCGGCAAGTTCGGAGTTGGCCCGCTCGGCCAAGCGATCATCCAGCGGCAGCACGTTGTACTTCGTCGCTTCGATCAGGAACAGCCGTTGCAGTTCACGCAACTTGTCCGGATGTTCCGTGGCGAGGTCGTTCGCCTGCGACCAGTCGCTGTTGGTGTCGTACAACTCCCAGACATCATCATCAAAAGCCGGGAGAGCCACGAATCCCGTCTCCCAAGGGATGCGATGGCGGGTGATCGCCGTCCAGCCCTTGTGGTAGATGCCACGGTTGCCAGATAGTTCGAAGTACTGTGTTTCCCGACGTTCTGCGGCATTGGCAGCGTTGAAGGAATAGGCCATGCTGACCCCTTCGATCGGGCGCTGCTGCGTTCCATTGACAAAGGCCGGTGCTGGCAGTCCGGCCACTTCCAGGAACGTGGGCGTCATGTCGATCACATGATGAAACTGGTTGCGTATCTCGCCTTTAGCCTGAATCCCATTGGGCCAGTGGACGACCGTCGCGACGCGGGTGCCCCCCCAATGGGAGGCGATCTGCTTCGTCCACTGGTATGGAGTGTCCGTGGCGTGGGCCCAGCCCGAGGAATAGTGGATGTAGGACTCAGGGCCACCGAAGAGATGCAGCCGCTCAGTTAAGGACTCGACCGTCTCCAGGCCAGGAAAACCCGAGAGCGGAGCGATTTCATTGAAGGCCCCGTTAATGGAGCCTTCAGCGGAGGCCCCGTTATCGCTGTAGAGCACATAGATTAATGTATCATCGAGAACACCCATGTTTTCGAGCCTGTCCACCAACCGCCCAACGTGATGGTCGGTATGCTCCAAAAAGCCGGCATAAATTTCCATCTGCCGTGCCAGAATCGGCTTCAACTCCGTTGGCATCTCTTCCCAAGAGGGCAACTGCGATGGTCGATCGGTCAGCTGGCAATCGGACGGAATCACGCCTAGTTGCTTCTGGCGGGTGAAAATCTCCTCGCGCAGTACGTCCCAGCCTTGGTCGAACTTGCCTTTGTATTTGTCCGACCATTCCGGCCCCACCTGCAGTGGGGCATGGCAAGCTCCGGGGGCATAGTAGATGAAGAAAGGCTTGTCGGGCATCAGGGCCTTTTGCTGGCCGACCCACTTGATCGCTTTGTCGGTCATGTCGTCGGTGAAGTGATAGCCCTGCTCCGGGGTTTTGTCCGCTTCGATCGGGGTGGTCCCTTCATAAATGGTGGGGTAGTACATGTTGGTTTCCCCGCCTACAAAGCCATAGAAGTACTCGAAGCCGTTGCCACCTGTCGGCCAGTGGTCGAAAGGTCCCATCGGGCTGGTTTCCCAGGGGGGGACTTCATGGCACTTGCCAAACTGCGCGGTCGAATAGCCATTGAGTTTGAGGGTTGTGGCGATCGTGGCGCAGCTCTTGGGCCGGACTGAGTTGTAGCCGGGAGCGGAGGTAGCAATTTCTGTGATGCCGCCCGCGCCCACGGAATGGTGATTGCGCCCGGTGAGCATGGCCGACCGCGTGGGAGAGCACAGGGCGCAGGTGTGGAAGCGCGTGTAGCTCAGGCCGTTCGCCGCCAGTTTCCCGATGTTGGGGGTCTGGCAAGGCCCACCGAAGGTGCTGGGGGCACCGAACCCAACGTCGTCCAGCATGATGACGAGGATGTTGGGCGCACCTGATGGAGGGCGCAGTTGCTGGATCGGGGGAAATCTCGTGTCTGGATCTTTCGCGTCGTAGGTGGTCAAACCGACGTGAAACTGATCAGGAATCGGCAGAATCGTGCGGTTGATGCCGTTCGGAGCGCTCATGGCTGATTTCCTCTGGTTCGTTAGTAACAGGCGGTATTCGGCGGTAGGTGTCGCTCAGTTAGCGCCCATGATCGCGTTAGCCAGCATCTCCTGGAGCCTTTGCTGATCCTCAGGGCTCAGCTTCTCCGGCTCCAGCACCACCATGAAACGATGCAATGTGCCGGTGAAGGCATAGGGCATCTTGTCCACATAGTCCTCCGATGTCGGCGTGCCGAGGTCCATGCCGATGTCAAAGGTCTCGTCGAGCGAGTAGCGCGCGATCGTCGTGTGCTCGACCCGGCCTTCGGCAATCTGTTGGTCGTCAACGAACAGCGTCGCCACGCCGCCCTTGCCGATGCCGCCGCCGTCATACTTGAACCTCACGCGGACGACGTGGTGCCCAGGCGGAATCCGCTTTTCGGAGGCCGTCTTGTACTTGTGTGCGGGCTGGTTGGAGTAGGCGGAGACGAAGCGCGGACGACTGTCGTCCAGCCATAGACTCCAGCCTCCGTAGCGCCCGCCGACCGTCGCGAGCACGCCGCTGGCGCCACCTGAGGGGATGACGATCTCGGCGGCGATCGTGAACGACTTGTTCTTGAAGTCGGGTGCCGCAGGCTCGGGGATCCGTACCGTCCCTGCGTAGTAGGTGTACTCGGTGCGGCCGCCCTGGAGTGTCGGCTTGATGCCCGGGTAGAACCTAGGCACGAAACCCGAATCGAGCGGGTAGACGTTGAATTTCTTCGCTTCCACGTCGAAGGCCGCCTGCAGTTCCTTGAGCTTCTCGGGATGCTGGGCCGCGAGGTTGTTCGCCTGACTGAAGTCTTCAGCCACGTGATAGAGCTCCCATTGGAAGTCATCGGGGTCGACCTCGGCCCTGGTCAGCCACGGCAGCCGCAACGGTGTGGTGCTGGCCATCCAGCCATCCTTGTATAGCCCGCGGTTGCCCAATAACTCGAAATACTGAACCGGGCGGCGCGTTGCAGCCGCCCCGTCGTCGAGGGAATAGATCATGCTGACTCCGTCGATCGGCTTCTGCTCGACCCCGTCGAGGACATCGGGCGGCGTGATGCCGGCCGCCTCGTAGATCGTGGGCGCGATGTCGATCACGTGGTGGAACTGCGAGCGGATCTCACCCAGCTGCTTGATCCGATCGGGCCAGGACACCACCAGCCCGTTGCGCGTGCCGCCGAAGTGCGACGCGACCTGCTTCATCCATTGCAGCGGCGAGTCCATCGCGTGGGCCCAGCCGACCGGGTAGTGGTTGTAAACCTTGGGCCCGCCGAGTTCGTCGATCATCGACAGCAGGAAGGGCAGGTCCTCCGGCACACCCTGAGCGGCGCCGACCTCGTTGGTCGTGCCCTGCGGCGTCGTGCCCTCGGCGCTGGCACCGTTGTCGCCCATCAGGTAGAAGATCAGCGTGTTGTCGAGCTGGCCTGATTGCTCCAGCTCATCGAGGATGCGGCCCACCTGGTGGTCGCAGAACGCGAGCGCCGCTGCGTACACCTCCATCATGCGGCTGAAGAGACGCTTGCGATCGGGATCAAGCGAGTCCCAGGCTGAGATCACGTCCGGTCGCGGCGTGAGCTTGGTGCCCGGCGGCACGATGCCCATCCGGATCTGGCGGGCCAGTGTTTCTTCGCGGATCTTGTCCCAGCCCTGGTCGTACTTGCCCTTCTGCTTGGCGATCCACTCCTTCGGCGCGTGGTGGGGCGCATGCGCAGTTCCCGTCTGGTAGTTGATCAGCCAGGGCTTGTCCGGCGCAACGGCATTGCGGTCGCGGATGAACTTGATCGCGTGATCGGCAAGATCGGCGTCCAGGATGTAGTCAGACTTGCCCGTTGCTGGTTGGATCGGGGTGATGTTCTCGTAGAGGTTCGGGTGCCATTGACAGGAGTCACCGCCCAGGAATCCGTAGAAGTACTCGAAACCCAGCCCGACCGGCCAGAGATCGAACGGGCCAGCCTGGCTCGTCATCCAGTCGGGCGTGTGATGAGCCTTGCCGAACCAGGCCGTGTTGTAACCGTTGGCCTTGAGCACGGAGCCGATTGTGCCCGCGCTCTTCGGCAGGATGGAGTTGTAGCCGGGGTAGCCCGTAGCCATCTCGGTGATCACGCCGCTGGCAACGGAGTGATGGTTACGGCCGGTGATCATCGCCGCCCGCGTCGGTGAACACAGGGCAGTTGTGTGGAAGGTGTTGTAGCGCAGGCCGGTGGCGGCCAGGCGCTCGAAGTTGGGCAGCTCAATTGGGCCGCCGAAGGGCGAGGTGGCTCCAAAGCCGACATCATCGGTGAGGATGATGAGCACGTTTGGTGCTCCCTTTGGAGCCTCGACTCCCTTGGGAAAGTCTGGGGTGGAGGCCTTGGCGGTACGGCCGATCGTTCCTTGGAAGGGTTGTTCCGGCTTGGGCAGGATGACCCGATCGTTCTCGTTCGTCATGACTTCTCCTTGGGGTGTGTGAAGGGGGTTTTCATCGTGAGTTGTTTAGATCTAGGGCCAGCATGCAGTTGGAAAGATTCCAAGCGATGGGGAACGGGTGGGTAGGCTGTTCATGGGCTCAATGCCTGCTTCGGGTTGAAGTCGAGCGGTGCGCCCTTGGGCACGGCGTCGCCCTGGAGTGATCGCCGGAACGCAGTGGCCCTGGGTGCAAAAATCTTATACATGACCCAGGAATGGAGCTGACCATAGTTGTAGGGCGTGTTCTCATCGGGATTCACCGTGAGGTTGTAGATGTGGGGTGTCGCCAGCTGCTGGATGGCTGCTGCGCCATGCTCGATGATGTGGGTGAGAACCTTGAAGTTGCGATAGCGCATGCCAACAAACAATTCATCGAAGAACATCCAGAAATGTTCGCGCTCGGAGTGGTCCTGAGCTCCAGACAAAAAGCTGGATTGATCGATTCCATCGAGCACTCGATCAGTTGGCAGCAGTTCCTCGTGGCCGATCAGGTGCAGAAGCGACGGGTACCAGTCGACGATGTGAAACATCTCATCGCTGGCACCCTCGCGGAGCTTGCCGGGCCACTGCGCGAGACCAACGGTTCGGTTGTTGCCTTCATAGGTGGAGAAGTAGCCGCCCCGCCAATTGCCCTGAGCCCCTTGATTGTTGGGAGCATGGAATGTGGTATCGCGGCCGTTGTCGCCGGCGAAGATCACGATGGTGTCATCGCGCACGCCAAGCTCGTCGAGCAGGTCGAGCAGGCGCTGAAAATCAGCGTCGATCATCTGAATGCAGTCGGCCACTTCGCCGCCATCGGAGGAGTCGAGGAAATCCTGACGCGGCAGCATGGGGAAGTGGGTCTGCGAGTGGTTGAAGTAGACGAAAAATGGCTCTTCGGCGGTCACGGCGTCGCGCATCCACCCCTCGGCCTTCTCGAGGAACTCCAAGTCGATGGTCCTGCGGACCTCAAGATCCAGGACCTTGATCTTCTCGAGATGGCCGGGCCCGGTTGACTCGATCACATGCTCGGGCTCAAGGCCGGCGCGCTGGAACCACTTATCGCTCGGCCACAGGGCCACATCCCAGGTCTCACCGATGCCGTACCAGTAGTCAAAGCCGTGATCGGTGGCATAGCGGCCGGGCTCATTGCCACAGTGCCATTTGCCGAGGATCGCATTGCGGTAACCGAGCTGCTTGAGCGAATCGGCCAGTGTCACCTCCCACGCCACCAGCCCAACTCCTGGCAATGCCGAGGTACAGCCGGTCCGCAGCGAATGGCGTCCGGTCATCAGCGCTGAGCGCGACGGGGTGCACTGGGCCTCGACGTTGTAATTGGTGAGCTTGAGACCATCGTCTGCGAAGCGGTCGATGTTGGGCGTCTTCGCGCCGATGGTGATGCCGCCGCCGTAGCAGCCGACGTCACCAGTGGAAATATTCTCCACATGAAAGAATAGGATATTCGGACACTTTCCCATGATTCAAGACTCTAAACTGATGGCTGTCGGGCCAGCATCTGCATCATAACTGCTGCATTCGTTGGCTTCATTAAATCTTGCTTAAGGCATCAAGTCCAGCGTATGTAGAATCGTTAAGCATGGCTGCCGGCGGCGCACGAGGTCCATTGATACGTCTAAAATAATTAGGTTAGCAATGTGCATTTATCTCAAGATAATGTGATACATTGCTGCCAAGTCAAATCAAACGCGCCGTTCTCGTAGCCGACAAATGGAATCAAATTCAGAAATCGTCAAGGCAGCAGATTCATCCTTACGAACTAATCATGTCACGGCTACCAATGGAATTGACGAAGTAACGGAAGCAGCTCAAGCGTTAATTGATGCGCTGCAGAGATTGGCGCAGAGCGAGATCCAATCTGTATCCGACCATACGGAGGAACTGTATCAAGGTATCGATAAAGCGGTGAAGAAACTCAGAGATGAACATGACCGTACTGTGCAAAAAGTTAGCAATCAGGTTGATGACATTGACGAACGCCTAACTGAAGCAGCCAAAGCGGCTTGGGCAATCCTCACCGCTCCTTCATCCAATTCCGAGTCTGCTTCAAGATAAAAGCATCTTGATTAGATAATACGTCTTGGCGGCTTTTGGGAGTCTCAGTTTGTGGGAGGCGCCGCAACAAGCCGCCATCAATTAATTCATCGCTAATGGAACACAGCGGCTGTAGTATCTCAGGAGAGAGCAATGAGTTTCCGGCAGCAGAGAGGCAAGATCTGCACCCGTTTCAGAGCGGATCTAGTACTTTACCTCAGCAGGGGTTCGCATGAATGTTGTGCGTCTTAGCTGCAAGTGTGATGATCGCAAGTATTCAGCATAGTTTTACCACTTGGATGCATTCCCAAGGCTGTACGATGAGGCGATGAGTAACTTTATCTCTTCGGGAAGAGTAGCCGAATCTCGAATCGGAGAGTCCAGTCAGGCGCGTTATCTGGTTTGACAACATTCACAAACCCTTGCGCAATAGCATTGACCTTTTGTCCGCCAATGCCAAAAACACGACCAATGCCTCCCCCAACAGGAACCAGCCACTGATTCCCCTTATCGGCCATAAAGTTAGCTTGTACAATGGGGCTACTGGTTAAATACCAGCCACTATTAAGATTATAATTTACAAATGGTTGAATCGTCAGTTGGCTCACTTCGAGGCGATTGCTATCTCCGCCAACGGACCAGACATTGTTGGCAACACCCCCGAAGACGAAACGGTCAACGACTGCGGTGAAGATCGCTGCTGGGCCGATACTCCACTTGCCTTGACCCAAAGACCTGCTGGTCGCCGTAGGTGCGACAAACGTTGGGCCAAAACCCCAATTGATACTGCTGGCGCGCTTGGGCGAAAAGTAGAATTGCGGTTGGATGTCACCTAAACCAAATCGATTCGAGTCAGTTTCACTGAATGGCGGTTGATAGATAACGGGTACAATAGTACGAGTAATCAGCACAACATCATTGCTAATTGAAATGGGAATGATCGGCTGGATCAGCATCACGTTTTGGGCTTTTTCTAGGAGCCCCGATCCAAGGTTAATATTGTTCTGAAACGGCACACTGATCATGTTAGCGATCGGATTCTGATTCTTCCTTGCTAGTACTGAATCACTATCTGAGTAGAGAGGATCAGAGAAGTAGTTTATTTGTGTGGTCGCCTTTGAATCTGGCGATGCCTGCAAGTCGCCGTCCGCTATGAGATGAGAGCCATTGCTGAGAAGTTCATCCTTTGAAACCGACAGAAATCCAGTAGATTTAAGCTCATCGGGGAGAAGGTCACAAGCAGAATAGTTAGCCTTGTATTTCATACGTTTGTGATCAGCACCATCTCTATTACTTTTGGGGCCTGACGCAGCAAGCCTTGCATGCGGAGCGAAGCAGGCTTGCCCCGTCTGCTGGTCTCTTTTGCCAATGGGCTGAGTAACTGATGATTGCGGTGTTAAGAAAGTTGCCTGAGCATGAACGGGCATTGACCAAATGAATGCAGATATAGCCGAACATGCAGCGAAGAGCCAACCCATTCTTAAGGGTGAGGCCTTAGCAATCAAGATGTGGCGAATTGACTCTCGTTGATAAGAGAATTGGCTATGCATTCTGATTTCAGCACTTGGATCAAGTCAGAGTTGTTTTGACTGATTCTTGATTCGGGTCTGGCTAGTCCTCGTCCGTGAAGACTGGCAAGGGAACAGAATTCTGTACCCTCGTGCTGACGATCCACCTAAGGCGTCGACGGAGAGTCTGCGGAGGCGAGTGCTTCACGCAGCTCTGACTCGCGCGTTTCGTCGAGCGAGGTGTGCAACACGACGCCACCGTGAACCTTGATCTCTGCCAGCACCTTGTCGGCAGTCATGTCCTGGACAAGAACAAACAGGGCGGCATCGCCAGGCTTGAGGGCTGCTCCGAGCTCCATCATGAACGCATCGTTGATCCCAACGTCGCTCAGCGCACCGGAGATCGCTCCCCCTGCCGCTCCGGCAGCCACACCCAAGAGTGGATTGAGGAAAATCATCCCGATCAGCAGGCCCCAGAAGCTGCCGCCAGCTGCACCGGATGCGGTGGTGTTGAACAGCTGATTGAGCTTCACCCTCCCCTTGTCGTCGCGGGTGACGATGACCAGGTCGTTGAATTTGATCAGATAGCGCGTCGCGAGGTCGAAGACAAGGTCGCGAACGTCCTCCGCCTTCTTTTCGGAGGGGTAAACAATGGCAACCAAGCTAGACATGTAAACTTTAAATTTTATCTTTACCTATAATGGCGTAATCAACACCAATCAAGTGGCCCCGTTCTTGCAATTTATTTCCGACAAGCCCGCAGGTGCCTTATGATCTCTTCATATTTGGTTTGTGGTTGACCTTCGGCGTGGCATGGACAGCCCTAACCCCGAAAAGAAACCCACAGAGCTGATCCTTCAGCGCTCCTATATCGATATAGATGATTTGGCTGCGAGCCTGGGTGCGCGTCGCTCCTTGCAGTTGATGCGTCTTGATATTCAGAGTTTCCAGGCCAATCTGACACTCGCGGAGTTCGATTCCTTCCAGCTGCTGGTGACAGAATCTGCCTGCCCCCTACATATCGTTGGCGATCGAGTCGGAGACTACCTCGATTTTGCCTGTATTCTGCGACCCGGAAAGGATCGGCCTGTCTCTCATAAGATACCCGTCAGCCTGGACATGCTGTTTGGCTTTGACCCCAGCCGGGGAGGAGACCTTGTCTTGCCGGCCAGTTGCAGAATGGCGGTGTTTCAAATCAAGCAAACAGTGTTTGAGGACTATTTGCAGATTATGAATCGATCAGATATTGATCAACGCTTCTTGTCAAGACATTGTATTCGCCTTCCAGCCGAGATGCCAGCCATCCGGGGCTATCTCAATCAGCTGCTCCATGTGAGCCAACGCCATCCCCATCTTCTGCGTCAACCCCATCTGCAACGACTGGTGCTTGAAGACTTCCTGCAACTGTTGGTCAGCAGCTTGCCAGCTCCAACTCACAAACAGTTCTTGTCCCCAAAGCCTTTTCGACGCGCTGAGCTTGTCGATCATGCCGTAACGCACATGAGAGCCAACGTTAGTCGAGCACTGACCCTCAAGGATCTCTGCATGGCATTGAGTACCAGCAGTCGAGCCCTTAATTATGGATTTAATGAGGTGTTTGGAACCAGCCCCATGGCCTACCTCAAATACTTGAGGTTGCATAGTGTCCGCAGAGCCCTGCAGGCAGCGGATCCAAGCGAAGCCACCGTGTGGTCGATCTCCACGCAGTTCGGATTTTGGAGTAGAGGGCATTTTGCGAGTGCCTATGCTGAGCTGTTTGGCGAGACTCCCAGCGCAACATTGGCGAAGGCTCGGCTGTGATTGTAGTACTTAAAGTATGGCTTTTAGCTGTCAAACTCTGATCAATCTTAGTCCATACTGGAGTGATTGAATTCCTGCGAACCAGGCCGATTCTTCCAGTCTTGGCCGGGCCCACAGGGGCGCAATAAGTCAAGCAAGTGGATGAATCTATGATTAGTTCTATAAATTAGCTCTCCACCCTTGAAGGCTCCTTGGGCGCTTCTCAGCCTGCCTGATTCAGCCACTTAACATAGGGGCTGCGGCGAACGTCGAAATAGTGCGACAACACCTGATACCAACTGAGCAGTGTCGTCACTAGCAGCGAGCCTGCAATCCGATCCATAATTCCAAGCGTCCACTCTCGAACAGCAGGATCTCTCAGCCCGCCCACCACAATGCCTCGAAAGGCTGGGAAGGTGGCTGTCAAGAGAAGGGTGGAGACGACGATGGAGAAGGCACCGACGATGCTCTCCGCACGACGCTCGCGTAGCGCATTGAAAAAGCCCTTGGAGGTGATCGTACCAACGATATGTGATTGTCCTTTTGTGCTTAACAGGTACACGTGTCTTTCGAAGCGAAGTCGCTTCGATCGCCTTAGGCCCCTCGATACGATATGCAGCCTGCCCACGATTTCTTCAACGCTGCTCATCAGACGTTCGGGATCGTCGTTCACTAGTCGGAAGACGTAGCTGTTGTGTTCCGGATGACTGACAACACCCCCTGTTTTGGTGCGATAGTGTTGAATTGGATACTTGAGAGAGGCGCGGGCTGAGTTATTTTCAGCCTCTGACAGATTCTGCATGGCCTGCTCTGCTGCAGCAAGAAGGTCTAACTCCTCTGAATCGCTTGGCCACCAACTAGCTGCTAAAAGCAGCTCCTGGAGAGCCCTGGGTGCGACTGAAGTTGTGAGCGTCAGCCTGACTTGCACATTACACCTCGGCTTCGGCCGACAATGACCTCAAGAGGAGGCGCGATGACTGATCCCGAGGCAATGCTCTGCCTATGGAATTCCACCTTTTTGCGCCGAGGATGCCTGTTCATTAGCCTGTCCATAGGCGGAGAAACTGATAATCAGAAGTAGCTCACTCTCTGGACCACTTCAGCTGAAACTCAATTTCTTCGTCTTCCTCCGAACGTTCGTGTTCAATGCTGAATTTGGCACGAACTGGTACATAGATGCGCTCGCCTGCAATCTGGATCTCGAAGCGCTCTCCACTCTCAATGGCATCGGCCAGACGCCGAAGCTTGGCAACGACATCGGCCTTTGGGTAATCTTTCTCAACATCTCGTTGTGGCTTTTTACCCATTGTTCCAGTCTTTGATTGATTGTTTTGCGAAGACACGCTGCTCATCATTAATCGGTTCCAAGGACTAGACGACATGGATACTACACAAGAGTGCTGGGGCTGCTCATCTGTTTCAGCCAGTTTTGGCGCCATTACCACTTTGCTTGATGAGACCCCGCAACAGCTTCCCTTCCGTTAGCACAGCTCAGACTTGGAGGGAGGGTGTTCAAGTCTCCGAGGCTGAGTTAATGGGGTCAGATCAAGCTTTGGGTTGATTAGGGTTCTGCTTGGAGCACTTGTTGTGATGGCTCACACTCTGGCGCTGCTGGCAAGTTCCTCGCGTGTCGACGAGCTGCTCGACTGGCTCGCTCGTCAGACGCCCTCACTTGCCGGCTTGCCCCTGCTGACCACCGCTGAGCTGGCCCAGCGGCTGCGGGCCGATTCCCGCACCGCCCAGCTGCCGGCCAAGGCGCTCGAGGCTGTTGACGCAGGTGGTGACGTCCAGCTGGCCGCCCGGGTTCTTACCGGTGAAGTGGCCCTGGTGGTGGCCTTTCTGGAGCCAGGATCGTCAGCGGGCACGCCTCCCGATGCACAACTCCTGATCCGCTCCTGTGACCTGGGCGCCGTGCCCCTGGCGCTCAACGCCGCCACCGCCGACCTGGCGCTGCGCGGCCTGGCCCATGGCCGGACGGCCTACCTGCTCTTCAACCCGGTGGCCGGCCAGGGGAATGCCAATGCCGATCTGGCCTTGATTCGCTCGATCCTCGAGCCTCAGGTTCTGGTCAACGTGCTGCTCACCCGGCCCGATGTGGATCCAGCCGAGCAGACGCGCGAGCTCGTCCACATCCTGCAAGCGCGGCCTGCCGGCGAACCCGGCAGCGCCATGATCGTGGCCTGCGGCGGCGACGGCACGGGTACGCTGTGGCGGGAGCGGTGGCCGGCACCGGCCTTCCCCTTGGTGTGATTCCCCGGGGCACCGCCAACGCCTTCGCTTCGGCGCTGAGTATCCCCACCGACCTGATCGGCGCCTGCCACACAATCCTCGCGGGCCACACCCATGTGGTTGACGCCGCCCGCTGCAACGACGTGCCGATGACACTGCTGGCCGGGCTCGGCTTCGAGGCCGGGATGGTCGATCGGGCCACCCGTGAGCTCAAGACCATGCTCGGCCCCACCGCTTATCTGCTCGCCGGCGCCCAGCAGCTCGTCACCCAGCAGCCCTTCCAGGCCCGGATAGAGATCGACGGCGTCGTCACCGAGATGAAAGCCGCCGCCATCACCGTGGCGAATGCGGCTCCCGCCACCTCCGTGCTGGCCCAGGGCTTTGGCCAGGTGATCCCCGACGACGGTCTGCTGGAGGTCACCATCGCCTCGCCCGCCAACCTGCTGCAGGGGTTCAACACCCTGGCCTCCCTGCTGGCCTCCGCCGTGGTGAAGTCGCCCACCAACCGCCCCGACCTGCTCTGCCTGCGCGTCGCATGCCTCACGATCAGCACCGATCCAGTTCAGAAGCTGGTGATCGACGGCGAGATGCTGGAGGCCGATCCTGTGACCTTCACCTGCCTGCCTGGCGCCCTCACCGTGTTCGCACCCCTGCTGATTCCGTGAACCTCGCCTCCGAGGCGGGCGTCGCCACCAAAATCTGCCGCATGGGGGCGCGGGTGCGCTGGGGCCATCCCGAGTTCGCCCGCCTCGGTATCGATCCCTGTCGCCTGGCGCTCGAGGGGGATCCCGGCACCGCCGAGGCCTTCAGCTTTCTCGTGCTCGGCGACAGTGGCAGCGGCCGCCGCCGCCGCCACAGTCCCCAGCGCAAGGTGGCCGAACAGCTGCTCGCCCACGGCGCCGACGCCAGCTTCCTGCTGCACACCGGAGACGTTGTCTACCTGGTGGGATCGAGCGAGCAGTATCCCGAGAACTTCATCCGCCCCTACCGCGAGTGGATCGAGGGAGGCGACGACTGGCGTGGTCTCCGCTACGACCAGCTCTTGTTCCGGGTGCCCTTCCTGCCGGTGCTCGGCAACCACGACTACTACGACCTCCCCTTTCCCCTGGGCCTGCTCTCCGGTCTAACGGCCCTACCCCGACGGCTTCTGGGTTCCTGGATCGATTCCGATGTGGGCTGGCACGGTTCCTTTGTTGGCCAGGCCTGGGCCAATGCCTTCATCGACGTGCTTGCCGCCGTGCCGGAGGCCCAGCTGGCCGGTCATCTCGAGCGCACCCGCAGCGCCACGGTGCAGGGCCGGCGCTGCCTGCTCTACCGCCCCGGGGCCTTCACCCGCCTGCCGCACCGCTACTACGCCGCTCGCTGGGCCGGGGTCGACGTCTTCGCGCTCGACTCCAACACCTTCAACGAACCGCTGTCGCCGCAGGCCAGCGCTGAAGTGGACGACCCAGCCCTGCTGCAATCGCGCCGCCACGACTTGGCGGCCAGGCGCTCCTCCCTGCTGCGCTCCCTGGCCGATCCCTGGTCAGCCGATGACGACGACGATCTCCTTGATGACCGCCTCGCCGAGGCCGAACAGCTCGAGGAAGACATCCGCGACATCGACAAGCGCCTTGCCAGCGGCGCGGCCGCCCGTGCCGGCCAGTCGCCAGCGCTCGATCAGGAGCAGCTCGACTGGTTCGTGGAGGCCCTGGTGTCTTCCTGGCACGATCCGGCGGTGCGCGGGCGCCTGCTGGTGCTCCATCACCCGCCGGTGGTCACCGAGGCCAGCAAGTGGAATCAGGGCCAGACGCTGGCGGTGCGTCATCACCTGCGAATCGCCCTCGATCGGGTGGCGGCCGCGCTGGGTGAGCAGCACGGCGGCCGGCCCCTGCTGGATCTGGCCATCGCTGGCCATGCCCACTGCCTTGAAGTGCTGCGGGTGGGCCCGACGGGCCATGGCGATGCCGGCATCCCCTGGCTGATCTGCGGCGGCAGTGGCTACAGCCTGCGCCGGCAGCGACCGGAAGGACCTGTGCTGCGGGAGGGTCCGCCCAGCGCCGTCCGGGAGCTGGCCCGCTCCAGCTTGTTTCTGGGTCGCAGCGGGCATGGTTCAGCCCTGTGCCGCTCCTACTCCGCCGTGCGCGTCGATGTGGAGGCAGGCACGCCCTTTCGGCTCAGCGTCACGCCCCTGGTGGCGGAGCGGACCCAGGGCCGCTGGCGCTCCCATCGCCTGCCGTCGTTCGCGCCCTGATCCACGGCAAGAGCGAGACATCCATCAGGCGCCAGGTTGACCGACTGATGTCTGCATGAAACTTCAAACCAACACTGCAAACGCCACCAACATTGCGCAACCGTGCTGATGGATTCCGCCAAGAGTGAATGGATTGGCAGCTGACGCTCGGTGCGTTTCATGGCGGGTTCGCCAGACCAGCCGCAGGCCGCTTGGGAGGCTTCAGAGCCACTCATGACTGTTCGTGCCTGACAAGCGAAGAGAGGTATATTCCAGATGGCCGTCTCATGAGAGAACAGGCCAGATGCTTGATTCGAAAATGGCAACTTACGCTAGTTGTCCAAGCAGGGCCAAAGTTTTTATCCCGAATCCTGAATCACAACGACATGAAAGATGCTATTCAAGTGATCGCAGACCTCAGCAGTCTGGTATTTGTGGTTGGCACAATGCTATCGCTGGGGCTGAGTCTGACCCTGCGGCAAATTTTGCATCCGCTGCAAAGCACTGGTTTCGTGATGAGAATTCTAGTGGCAAACTTTGTGTTGGTACCATTGTTAGCCTACCTGCTGAAGAGCTTTATTCCACTTGATCCATCCGCAACGATTGGCCTGATTTTGCTGGCAACAGCCGCAGGAGCACCGATCCTGCCGAAATTGGCAGAAGCATCCAAAAGTGATGTGCCCCTGAGCGCAGGCCTTATGGTTCTGCTGGCGGTGGCATCAATTTTGTACATGCCAATCGTTATCCCATTGCTACTGCCAGGAGTGCAAGTAGCTCCAATGGATATGGCTGGTTCGCTGATCAACATGATGCTGGTTCCTTTGGTAATTGGCCTGATCATTCATGCCCGCTACAGAAACGTTGCTGATTCGATACAACCTTATATGGCCCAGGCATCGAGCACCAGCTTGATCGCCTTAGTGGTGTTGCTGGCTGGCCTTAACGCCAGGAGCTTTGTGGCAACAATTGGCAGTGGGATCATCGCTGCGTTGTTAATCATGATCGCTGTTTCCTGGGTAATTGGCTACGGGTTAGCAGGGCAATCGCGCGATGCGAAACTGGTGTCTGGATTCGCAACAGCAAAGCGCAATTTTGCCGCCGCTATGGTGGTCGCAGCTGCGAACTTTAGTGATGATCCCAAGGTTCTTACGATCGTTTTACTTGGCGCCATGTTGATGATTGCGATCCTGATGGTAGCCGCTCAGGAAATCGGTAGAAGTACAACAAGGCTAGACGGAAAGATGCGCGCGGAGGAGGCAACAGTCTGATTAAGTTCTTTTGAATACCAGGTCCATAGTTGATCAAAAACCCTTTCCCCATCCCTGTGAAGCTTCCTTTCCAAAGACGAGGATTGTTCAATCCAGCAACGATTCGCGAAGACCTCAGTGCTGGATTGGTGCTGGGAATTCAGAGCATTCCCGATGGCCTGGCCTGCGGACTGCTTGCCATGGTGAATCCGGTTTACGGGCTGTACAGCTACATGACAGCTGTCTTCACGGGGGCCTTCTTCACCAGCTCAGTCTTCACCTCCGTCCAGGCCACCTCCACGATGGCGTTGATCATCGCCAACGTTCCTGCCGTGACGCAGGCGCAGAGCCCCAACATCCCGCTGTTCACTCTGGCCGTGCTCACCGGAGTGCTGATGCTCACAGCAGGCCTGTTCAAGCTAGGCAGCCTGGTTCGTTTCGTGCCGAATTCAGTCATGGTCGGCTTCATCAATGCCGTGGCTCTGCTGATCGTGCTGGGTCAACTTGATAGCTTCACCGGTTACCAAAGCACAGGGCCAAACCGCGTCGTCAGAGCGTTTGATATCTCACGCAATTTCGACCAGATTCATGTGCCGACGCTCGTTATCGGCGTATTGACGATCATCCTGATTCTCACCCTGGAGCAGACACGGCTCAATGCCCTGGGCATGGTGGTGGCCATCTTCTTCGCCTCGCTGGTCGTGCCCCTGGCTGGAGCGGACAAGGTTCAACTGGCCCGCGATGTGGCCAACATTCCCAACTCCTTGCCAACTCCCATCCTTCCCTCGCTCCAGCTCGTTCCCGACCTGCTCATCTCCGCGCTGGCGCTGACGTTCGTGGGGTTGGTGCAGGGTGCCGGCATCAGTGCCTCGATTCCCAATCCCGATGGCCACTCTCCCGATGCCTCAGGTGATTTCGTCGGCCAGGGGGTGGCGGGGATTGTCGCTGGACTGTTCCAAGGGATGCCCGTCGGGTCCTCGATGTCTGCCACATCGCTGGTGGTCGCTGCGGGTGCCCGCTCGCGCCTGGCCAACATTTTCGCCGGCGTCGTGATCGCCCTCAGCATTGTCTTTTTCGGGCGTCTGGTGGGCTTGATCGCCATGCCCGCCCTGGCAGGGCTCCTGATCGTCATCGGCTTCCGCACGCTGAAGCTCAGCCAACTGACCAACGTCTGGAAGACCGGACTGACCCAGCAGGTGGTGATGCTGATCACGTTCATCGCCTGCTTGCTGATTTCGCTTCAGTACGCCGTGCTGATCGGCGTTGGTCTGGCGATGCTCCTGTTCGTGAACAGAAATTCAAATCAGGTACGGGTGGTTGCCTGGCAGCTGGAGCCTGGCCAGCTCCCCCGGGAAGTGGCGCCGCCCAAGGAGGTGCCCGGAGGGCAGGTGACGATACTTGTACCCTATGGCAGTCTATTTTATGCGGCTGCACCCGTATTCAATGAGCAGTTACCAAAGGTGACCGAAGATTCACGCTACGCAGTGATCATTTTGAGTTTAAGAAGCGAAACTGAGCTTGGCAGCACCTTTCTGGGGGTGCTCAACCAATACGGCGAAGCCTTGCGTCAGCAGAAGAGCCTACTCATGCTGGCGGGTGTGGCACCCACGATCAAGCAGCAACTGGCGCGGACCGGCATGTTGCGGTCGCTGGGTCGTGACAACGTCTTCCTCTGTGACTCGATCATCGGTCAAAGCCTGCAGGAGGCGATAGACGCCGCTGAGACCTGGATCGCTGCCCGTTCAGAACCGTAGCCTGGCTCGAAAGGAACATCCCCGCTGCAGAACTCCTGCATGGCCTCATCAACGAACCTATCGAGACCAGGTCTGATGGCAGGCAACAGGAAGGGATTGGTTCACTCTGTCGACGTACCCTCACCAGCAGCACCCTGATGTCGTGGGGAACGGACTCCATTGCGGCTCGGATCGACTGAAACGCAGCTTTTCCCCGCACACCCGAGGTGGTCATCGGCGCCATCGCCACGAGTGGGGACCTCAGTTGCTTCCCTTGGTGGGAGTCGAAGGTGCGGCCCTGTGCTTCATGGCCGTGATGGTGGTGATCTTCCTGGTCATCTCTATGGACAGCCCCGACCTGGCCTGCGTTGAGTCCCTGAGTGAACGGGCCGCGCCGCCAACAGTCACCCCTTGAAAGAGAGGCGGCATCATGTCCACAGAACAGAAATCACCTAGGCGCCGCCATGAGTAGAGGGTTAAGCCGTCGGTGGCTGCTGGGTGCCGCACTCGGACTGCCAATGGTTGCCAACCTTGCCGCTTCCGGGCGGCAACGGCATCCAGATCAGCCAACGGTCGACTCCCTGTTGACCAACCCACTGCCTTCGTGGAAACAGGGGAAAGCCAAGCAACGGATCTTCGCCTTCATCGAGGCCGTGACCATCCCAGGAAGCCCCAGCTTCGTGCCGCCGGCTGAGCGCATCGCCGTGTTCGACAACGACGGCACGCTCTGGTCGGAACAGCCGATGTACGTGCAGCTGGCCTTTGCGATCGAGCGGGCCCGCGCCCTGGTGGCCCAGCAACCCGAACTGGCCAGCAATCCGGTGCTTGCCGCGGCCTCCGCGGCCGGAAACGGCGAGGCGGTGCTGACCATGGGCACCAAAGGCCTGCTCGAGCTGGTGGCACTCACCCATGCCGGCATGAGCACCGAGGTGTTCCGGGATCTGGTGCGCGAGTGGCTCGATGGCGCCTGCCACCCGAGCCTGAAGCGTCCCTACACCACCCTTACCTACAAACCGATGCGGGAGCTCCTCGACTACCTGCGCGCCAACGGCTTTCGCACCTACATCGTGTCCGGTGGTGGCGTGGAGTTCATGCGGGTGTTCAGCGAAGAGGTCTACGGAGTCCCCCCCGAGCAGGTGATCGGCTCGACCGTGGGCAGCCAATACAGCAACCGGGCCGGCCTGCCGGTGATCCTGCGCAAGCCCGAGGTTCAGGTGATCAACGACCACGCGATCAAACCGGTGATGATCGAACAGGTGATCGGCCGCCGGCCCATCGCCGCTTTCGGCAACTCCGACGGCGACTTCGAGATGCTGGAGTGGACCACCAGCCAGCCGGGAGAGCGTCTGGGGGTGATCATTCACCACGATGACCCGGAGCGGGAGGTGGCCTACGACAGCCAGTCCTCCTTCGGCCGCCTCGATCGGGGGCTGCGGGAAGCCTCGCGGCGAGGCTGGTCGGTGGTGTCCATGCGCGACGACTGGGCCCAGGTGTTCGCCGCCCCTCCGGCTTCAACCGGATCAGACGGAGCCGGAGGGGCCAACCGCTGTGAGCGTGGCGCTGGGCAACTCCCCGAACAACCGGCGGTAATCCCGGGCGAAGTGCCCCGGATTGAGGAAGCCCCAGCGGGCCGCCAGCCCTGAGATCGTGACCGTCCCCGGCCGCGCCGCCAGCAGCGCCCGGCGCACACCATGGAGCCGCTGCAGCTTGAAGTACGCCATCGGGCCCATGCCCAGGTGCTCCTGGAAGCCCAGGATCAGGCTGCGTCGGCCGGCATACCCCTCACGGCAGAGCGACTCGAGGCTGATCGGCTCCAAGGGGTGCGCCTCCACCCAGTGCTGCAAATGCTTGACCAGTTCGATGCGCGCCGGGGGGCGGCTGGGCCCGCCCCGCTGATGGAGCCCATGCTCCAGAGCCTCCACCAACAGCGGCAGCAGGCTGTCCTCCCCACTCCCCAGCGCTGACGGCGACTCCTCCCCTGCTGACGGCAGCTCCTCCCGCAGGGGCAACCGGTTGAGCAACCAACGCTGAAGCTGGACGGCACAGGAGGCACCAATGGGCAGGCAGTTGGAGCGGAAGGCTTTCGTCTCCAGGTCTGGAAAAACCTGATCAGCACTCCAGCCCGGCAGGGCGGAGGGGTTGAGCATCACCACCGCCAGATCCAGCTGCTCGGGAGTGGAGAGGTGAACCTCCACACTGGGATCAAGGCCGAACAACGCCTCCGGACCGATGGGAGTGCCGTGGGCCCGAAGCGGCGGAGCGCAGCCGTGGGGCAGCAGGCTCAAGGCGATCATCCGTTGGTCCCGGGGCTTTGCGCCGGCCACGTGCAGGCGACGGTTGACCTGAAGCCGGAGCAACTGCAACCGCCCAAGCCTGCTGGTGACGAGGGCACCGTTGAGACGGCCGTTGGAGAGCTGGCTCAGCCTCAGATCAAGCCCCGCCCGCCGCAACTGAGCTTCCAGTTGCTCGACAGCCTCGAACCGCTGGAACGAAACCATCGGCGCTTGCACTTTTTGAGTGTCACCACACTGCCATGGGCGGCAACTTGAACAAGAGTGCATTCATGCGCCAACTACCGGCCCTCCTCCCATGCCCAACGGACAGCCCAACATCCTCATCCTCTGGGGCGATGACATCGGCCAGAGCAACCTGAGCTGCTACAGCGATGGCCTGATGGGGTATCAGACCCCCAACATCGACCGCGTCGCCAAGGAGGGCGGCCGCTTCATCCATTACTACGCCGAGCAGAGCTGCACCGCCGGGAGGGCAGCCTTCATCACCGGCCAGAGCGTCTTCCGCACCGGCCTGAGCAAGGTGGGCCTGCCGGGCGCCGCGGCGGGCTTCCAGGCCGAGGATCCCACCATCGCCGAGCTGCTCCAGCCGCTGGGCTACCGCACCGGCCAGTTCGGCAAGAACCACTTCGGCGACCGCGACGAGCATCTGCCGACGATGCACGGCTTCGATGAGTTCTTCGGCAACCTCTATCACCTCAACGCCGAGGAAGAACCCGAGCTGCGCGACTATCCCAAAGAAGACGATCCTGAGTTCCCGAACTTCCGCAAGCGTTTTGCCCCGCGCGGTGTGCTGCACTGCTGGGCCAACGGTGACGGCACCCAGCGGATCGAGAACACCGGCCCGCTCACCAAGAAGCGGATGGAAACCGCCGACGAGGAGTTCATGGCCGAGGCCAAGCGCTTCATCCGCGATGCGGTGGCCTCCGGTGAGCCCTTCTTCGTGTGGTTCAACACCACCCACATGCACTTCCGCACCCACGCGCGGCCCCAGGATGTGGGCCAGTCAGGGCGTTGGCAGTCGGAGTACCACGACGTGATGATCTATCACGACAACTGCATCGGCCAGATGCTGGATCTGGTGGATGAGCTGGGCATCGCGGGCGACACGATCGTGATGTACAGCACCGACAACGGCCCGCACATGAACAGCTGGCCCGATGCCGGCATGACCCCCTTCCGCAACGAGAAGAACTCCAACTGGGAGGGGGCCTACCGGGTGCCCGCCCTGGTGCGCTGGCCGGGCCAGATCGAACCCGGCACCCTGTTCACGGGCGTTGTCAGCCATCTCGACTGGCTGCCCACGCTGCTGGCCGCCGCCGGCGAGCCCGAGATCAAGCAGAAGCTGCTCGATGGCCATCAGGTGGGAAGCAAGAACTTCCACATCCACCTCGATGGCTACAACATGCTCGATTACTGGACGGGCAAGGCAGGCAAGAGCCCCAGGGTGGAGTTCTTCTACTTCTCTGACGACGGCGATCTGACCGGTCTGCGCTACGACAACTGGAAGTTCGTGTTCGCCGAGCAGCGCGTGGCCGGCTCGCTGCAGGTGTGGGCCGAGCCCTTCACCGTCCTGCGGCTGCCGAAGATCTTCAACCTGCTCACCGATCCCTACGAGCGGGCCGACATCACCTCCAACACCTACTGGGACTGGATGCTCGACCACGCCTTCATGCTGGTCCCGGCGCAGTCCTTCGTGGCGGAGTTCCTCGGGTCGTTCAAGGACTACCCCCCCCGCCAGAAGGCCGCCAGCTTCACGGTGGGTGATGTGCTCGAGAAGATGGTCTCCGCCGGGGGCGCGAGCTGAGCTTCCGATGACGGCTGCTTCCAGCATCAGCTGGGAGCAGCTTTTTATGGGATGGCGATCAACTGCAACCATCAACGAAGGAGTTCAAGATGAGTGAAACCAGCAAACCCAACATCTTGATCATCTGGGGCGACGATGTCGGCATGTGGAACATCAGCGCCTACCACCGCGGAATGATGGGTGGCAGCACGCCGAACATCGACCGGATCGGCAGGGAGGGCATGACCTTCATGGATCACTACGGCGAGGCCTCCTGCACGGCGGGACGCGCGGCGTTCATCACGGGGCAGTACCCGATCCGGGTGGGTCTGGCCACCGTCGGCCTGCCGGGTGCGGAACAGGGCCTCAGCAAGGCTGATCCAACGCTGGCCAGCCTGCTCAAACCGCTCGGTTACGCCACGGGACAGTTTGGCAAGAACCACCTGGGCGATCGCGATGAGCACCTGCCCACCGCCCACGGCTTCGATGAGTTCTTCGGCATCCTGTATCACCTCAATGCCGGGGAATACACGGAGCAGTACGACTTTCCGAAAGACCCCGAAGTCGCCAAGCAGTTCGCCCAGCGCGGCGTCATTCACTCCTGGGCACATCCGGATGGCACGCAGAAGATTGAAGACAAAGGCCCGTTCGGGCAGCAGCGCCAGCGGACGCTGGATGCTGAAATCCTTGTGGAATCCAAGCGCTTCATCAACGACGCGGTTGAGTCAGACACACCGTTCTTCGTCTGGCACAACACCACGCGGATGCACTACCGCACCAACCTGTCGCCCAAGTACGAGGGCAAGAGTGGCTATGGCCTCTATGCCGACGGCATGATGGAACTCGACGACACAGTCGGCGAACTCCTCAAGCAGCTCGACGACCTAGGTGTCGCGGACAACACGATCGTGATGTTCTCCACTGACAACGGTCCGGCCATGAACAGTTGGCCCGATGGCGGCAACACCCCGTTCGGCGGTGAGAAAGGCGTCGGCGGCAAGGAAGGCGGTTTCCGCGTGCCGATGCTGGTCAAGTGGCCCGGCAGGATCCCCGCGGGCCAGACGACCGGTGAGTTCATGACCATGCAGGACTGGATTCCCACCCTCATGGCCGCCGCCGGCGAGCCGAACGTGAAGGAGAAGCTCCTCACCAGTTACCAGGCCGGTGACCAGACCTACACCCGCATCCACCTGGATGGGTACGACCAGACCGACCTGATCACCGGCAAGGGCAAGTCCAAGCGCAAGGAGTTCTACTACTTCACTGAAACCAAGCTCCACGGCATCCGCTACGGCGACTGGAAGTTCCTGTTCGTCAAGCAGGACAAGTGGTTCAACGGCGTCCAGCAGAACATGGTGACGCCGCTGGTCACCAACCTGAAGCTTGATCCGTTCGAGCGCATGCATGAGGCACGCGGTTTCGACGAATGGCAGGAGAACCACGCCTGGACCTATGCACCCGCCTTCGCTCAGGTCGGCGTGCTGATGAAGTCGCTCAAGGAGTATCCGCCGCGCATGGCGAGCCTGGACTTCGATATCGACGAAGCCATGAAGTCGCTCACACCCAAGGGGGATTGAGACCGCTTCAGGTCGTTCACGCTTGGCCAGCTGAACCAGAGCTTTAGCTGGCGCAATTAAGCAGGCTCATGAAACCATAAGGAGAGATCAGGATGGATCGCACCACCTTCAGTGCCTTGAACCTCGCTGGCGTTGTGATGGCGTTGTGCGGGGCGACCGTCGCACAGCCAGTCTGCGCGCAAAGCCCCGTTCCCAAGCAGAACATGACGCAATTACGCCCCCCTCAAGGCGGTGTCAAGGTGACGCCAAAAACCTACATCCGGGCCGAAACCGATCGGCAGTTCGCCGAGATCGTGAAAATGGCTGGGGGCATCAATCGCTTCTATCACTTCCGCACTCCCACGCCGCTCGATAAGCAGAACGTCGTGAGGATGAACCGCGATACGCTTTACTCCATGGGCGTTGTCGATACATCCAAAGGCGCAACAATTACTGTCCCTGAATTACCAAAAGATCGCTACGCATCGGTGTATCTCGTGGACAACGACCACTACACACCGTTCGTGATCTACACCGCTGGAACTCACGAACTGCCGAAAGACACCAAATATCTGGCCATCGGAGTGCGCATCCAGGTGCTCAATCCGAAAGACCCAGGCGAAATCGCCTTGATTAACACGTTGCAGGATCAGTTCGTCATCAAGGCGGGCAGCGCCGATCCACTGCCCGCATTCAAGTGGGACCGTCCGTCGCTGAAGGCCATGACCGCTCAGTATGAAAAGGATTCTGCGCAATACAGCAGTTGGAAGGGGATGCAGGGGCCACGCGGCAAGGTTGATGAAAAGACCCGTCACATTGCTGCCGCGGCGGCCTGGGGGCTCTTCCCTGAATGGGATGCCACCTACCTGAACTACAACGGGGGCCATGATCCAAAGGTGTGCCACAAAGCCACCTACGCCGTGCCGGAGAACAAAGCCTTCTGGTCGATTTTGATTTACGGCAACGACGGCTTCATCAAGAGAGAGAACAGTCTGGTCAATTCCTCGAATGTGAAGCTGAATGCCGATGGCACGTTCACCGTGTCTTTCGGATCGAAGGAGGTTTGTGGCGACGTCTCCAACCGGCTGGATGTGACCGATGGCTGGAACTTCCTGATGCGCATATACCGCCCGGGGCCGTCTGTTCTGGACGGAAGCTACAAGCTGCCTAAGGCAACGCCCATTCAATGAGCAGAGATGACAAACTCAACATTCGCTTCACCGTCTGATTTTGGAGTGACAGACACCGCTTACAAAGTCTCGGAGACTGATTTCAACATCAAACGCAGCCTTGCCAAGGCGGGTATCAATGCGTGGGCGCACCAGCGCGACGTCAGCAATGTCAAGACACAGCAGGTCATCCGGGAGAATCAGGATGTCATCTATTCCAGCGCCGTCGTTGACGTCCGGAACGGTGCGACCTTCTCCGTACCCAACAGCAACACCTATCACATCATCGAGATCATCGACCAGCAGAACTACATCGTTGGCGTGGTGTATCCCGGCAAAACTCTCACCATTACGCCCGACAATCTGACATACGGCAATTACGTCTATCTCAACATGCGCATCCGAAAGCTTCCGGAAGAGCAGGGTGGACTCGCTGCCACCCACACCCTTCAGGGGATGGCAACCATCGAGGCGGCCTCAGCCGTTCCCTATGAAGCCCCCGATATTGTGATCGATCAGAAGCAGATGGAGGCGATCCGTATGGCGCTGATCAAGGACGTTCAGGCTGGAAAACTGCCTGACACCAGCAGGGCCCAGGGCGGAGTGACGGATACCGAACCGCAGGATCATCTCTACGCCACCGCCTACGGATGGGGCGGTCTCTCAGTCGAACATGCAGCCTACGCTCCGATCGCGAATCGTACGGAGATCAAGGAGGGCAAGGCGTTGCCATCGAGCCTCACCTTTGTGCCGCCGGAAATCGATCATGACCGAGGCGGTTTCTGGTCGATCACCACTTACAACAGTGAAGGCTGGCTGGCCAGGGACAAGGCCGCCCTATCGAATTCTGAGGCAACTCCCAACCCAGACGGGTCCTACACGATCCGGTTCAATTCTCCAGGCAGTGCGAACAACGTCGAGACACCTTCACCCTTCAGCGCCCTGCTGCGTATCTACGTTCCCAGGTCAAAGGAGAGTGCCATCCAGTTTCTAAAGAATGACAGCAAGACTCTGCTGATTCAATAGCCATGATCTCGCAAAAGGTGGCGTTTCGATCTGGTGCCACCATAGAAGCCGACGTCAAGGGAGTGGCTGTCATGTCACTTCAGAGTGGCGTGAGTGATGGGGCTTGGTAGACCACTAATATCAAGATCCAGTGCATGTGGTCTGCAGCGTTGGGCTCTGGCCTCACACCTCCGGGTGGTCCCGGCCGATCGGCCAGGGTATCCGGCCGCCAAGCCAGGAGCCCTGCCTGGCAAGGTGGTGAAGGGGAGAATCACCTCCACCGGCCACATGGGCTTCCGTTGAATCGTGAGGAGCTGACCCGTGCTTGAGATCCCCCTTGTGGAATGGCTGGAAGTTTTCGCCGTTGGCCTGCGCTTAGTGCTGGAGAGTGTCTCGGTGGTGTGCGTGGCGCTGGGGTTCCTGGCCACTGTGCGCCAGACGCTTCGCCTGCGCCGGAGCAGCCAACCCCGGGGCCGGCGATTCAACAGCATCCGACTCACCTTCGGCAGCTGGCTGTCGATGGCGCTGGAGTTTCAGCTGGCCGCAGATATCGTGGCCACCACAACAGCACCATCCAGTCAGAACCTGATCCAGCTGGGGGTGATCGCTGTGATCAGGACCTTCCTCAACGTCTTTCTCGGCCGGGAAGTGGAAGCGGAACAGAAGTTCGAAGAGGCCCAGTCCCAGCAGAATTCCAACATCTCCATCACCCCCATCTGATGGCCAACCTCAGCAACGAACTGGCCCATTGGCACTACGTCGTGGCGTCGTGGTGTTGTCCTGCTTGTCAGTGGGATTCCGATCAGCGAATCGCTCCAACGACGACCTCTCGGTTGCCCCCTCACCCGTCTTGGCCGGTGACCTTCGGGACGGTGCTGCGGTTGCCATTGCGAATGGCGTGATAGCCGGGGGAGAGGATTTCCACGCCGGCGGCCGCGAACTGGTCCTGGATGGCCGCCAGAAGGCCCGAGAAGGTGAGACGGTAGGTGTCCACATTTTCTACGCAGGCATTGAGCTCGTAGCTGATGTGGAAGTCGTTTAGAGAGGTCTGCAGCACGAAAGCCGGCAGCTCCTGGCTGATGCCTGCAGTGGCGTGGGCCGCGTCCAGCATCAGTTGGTGCACCTGTCGCCAGGGCACGTCGTAGCCGATGGTGACGGTGGCGGCGATCACAACTGGTTTGCCGAGCTCCCGTCTGGCGAGGGTGTAATTGACGATCGAAGCCCCCAGCACGGTGGCGTTGGGGATATTGACCAGCTCATTCCAGGGTGTTCTCAGGCGCGTGGTCAGCAAGGCCGTGTCTTCCACGATGCCGATCGTGTCGTTGATCTTCACCCGATCACCCTCCTGATAGGCGCGGGTATAGGTGAGCATCAGGCCGCCGATCAGGTTGGAGGCCACGGCGCTCGAGCCCAGGGCCGCAAGCACCCCCAGGAACAGACCGGCCCCCTGAAAGGCCTTGCTGCTGGTCCCCGGCACATAGGGATAGGCGAACACCAGCCCTCCCAGAAGGATCATGATCGCCACCAGTCGGGCGGTGGGCCGAGCCCATTCCGGGTAGAACCAGCTGAGGCGCAGCCGTTGCAGCTCGATCGAGCGGAACCAGGCATTGCTGGCCCTCACGAGCACAACGGTGAAGGCAAGAATCAAAGCCAGGGTGATCAGATCAGGAATCGAGGCCACGAACGCATTGAGCGCGCCACTGATCAAGCGGAGGATCTGCGCCTTCAGGGTTTCTGAAACGGCCTGGGTTGGAGGAAACAGCCCGAGGAACAGGGGGATGAACAGGTAGCTGACCACCGCCAGAACCACCGCGTTCACCCCCCGCCGCAGCAGATCCAGCAGGGTCCGTTCCTGGTCAGCGGCGAGCAGCTCGCTGCCGCCGATCTGCACCCCGTCCAGGCGGGGATTGGCGGGGGCGTGAATCCAGGCAGCCAGACGGCGATTGAGCGCCAGCTGCCCCCGCAGCCAGAGGACGTAGCCCCCCAGAGTCAGCAGAGCGAGGGCCGTTCCCCGCAGCCAGTCCTGGCCCCGGTGAGTGCTTCGGTAGCGCTTGATCGAGGCCCGGATCTGCTCCAGATAGCGCTGGGCCAGCTCCTGGCGGCTCTGCTGAAACAGGTTGGCGTTGCGCTCGTCGACGGCCAATTTGATAACAAACCGGCCGCCCCTGAACAAGCCGATCTCGGTGTAAGGAGGGGCTTCCCGGAGCACGAGCTGGTCGGGGCTGATCGCGTAGTCGGAAGCGATCTGGGCGAGGCTCTGGCTGCCGCGCCGTGCCATCTGCTGGGGGGTCTGGGCGCCGACGGCGGCCCGGATTTCGATCACCTTGCGGCCGTCGAGGGTCACGAAAGCCGGAGGCTGCTCGGGCGCCTTCGTGGCTGGAGCCTGCCCTGGCTCTACCGATCCGGACGGTGTCGCCGCGAGCAGCAGCGCCAGCAGGGCCGCCGCCACAAAACCGATGATCCGCATGGACCACGGCGCCGAGCCCTTCACGAACATCTTCGCCATAGTGATCATTAGTGAGCTCCTCTGAACCTTATTCAGCAGGCGTTGACAGAGACTTCCGGAGCCCGTAGCGGCGCCCGTAGTGGCAGCTGTCAGGCGGGCTCAGATTCGTCCAAGAGGCACTCGATACTACCGGGAAATGCCCGACCGGAACCGTAACCTTTCAGGCCTATTCTGGATCTCCACGCACATGTGCTGGAAACGCCAGAACCAACACAACAACCTCTTGATGAGAGAAATCTGCATTCACCCGAGTCGCTGCGATTACATTCCATTTCAATCTCAAAGACTCATGCTGAAACGGATGATCATGCAGTGTTTGGCCCTGAGTTCACGATCCTTTCGATGCCCCGTTCTGCGTCCAGGTCACCAGCCGTGAGGGCCACCTTGAAGCCGGCCGCCCCGCGTGGGCCTGGCCGCCCCCCGGCGCGGGACATGGTGTGGATCCCTGGTGGCAGGTTTGTGATGGGCTCCGACCTCCACTACCCGGAGGAGGCGCCCGCCCACATGGTGAGCGTGGACGGCTTCTGGATCGACCGCTCACCGGTCACCAATGCCCAGTTCCTGAAGTTCGTGAAGGCCACCGGACACGTCACCCTGGCCGAGCAGCCTGCTGATCCGGCCCAGTATCCCGATGCGCTGCCGGAGTTGCTGGTGCCGTCCTCAATCGTGTTCGTGCCGCCGCCCGGACCGATCGGCACCGGCGATCCCTATCGCTGGTGGCAATACATTGCCGGCGCCGACTGGCGGCATCCCGAAGGCCCTGGCAGCTCGATCAAGAGCCGCGACCACCATCCCGTGGTGCATGTGGCCCATGCCGACGCGGCGGCCTACGCCGCCTGGAGCGGCAAGCAGCTCCCCAGCGAAACGGAGTGGGAGCGTGCCGCCTGGGGCGGCCGTGAAGGCGCCGAGTTCGCCTGGGGGGAGGAGCTGCATCCAGGCGGGCGCCCGGTGGCCAACACCTTCCAGGGCGATTTCCCCCACCACAACAGCCTGCTGGACGGCTACGCGGGCACCTCGCCTGTGGGCGTCTTTCCGGCGAACGGCTATGGCTTGTTCGACACCATCGGCAATGTCTGGGAGTGGACCGACAGCTGGTACGCCAACCACGCCCCCATGGCCGAGCAGGAGTTAACGGCTGAGGGGAGCAGCGGCTGCTGCGACCGAGCGGCTGACGCCCGTGAAGCCAGCATCGACCCCACCAGCCAGCACGGAGCGATGCCGCGCAAGGTGGTGAAGGGCGGCTCCTATCTCTGCGCCCCCAGCTACTGCCGCCGCTACAGGCCAGCAGCGCGCATGGCCCAGGGCATCGACACCTCCACAAGCCACATGGGCTTTCGCTGCATCGTGCGCCTCTGAAGCCATGACTTCCTCACCTCGACACACCTGGCTGACCCGTCAGCAGCGCCGCCGCACATACCCGTTCTTTCTGCTGCTGGATCGCTCCTTCGGCTTCAGGGTGCTGATCGCGGCAATCATGGCTTTTGCGTTGCTTTCACTCGTCAATCGCTTCGACAACTGCAATGGAGCCGACCCAAGAGAGAACTGCCTGACCAGTAACTTCCTGGACGTCATCAGCATTGGCAATGTCGAATCGTTCAGCATCGTCACGGCGGGCTTCGTCTACATCCTCGAGGCGGGGCGTCGCAAGGAGAGGGAACACCATGAGCAACTCACTTTGCTGCTAGCGGAACAAGCGGCTGGAGTGAAATACAGCCTGGGGCGTATCCGAGCCATTGAAGATCTCAGCTCAGACGGCATCTCGCAGGACGACTTCGATTTGCATGGCACGAACCTGGAGGGACTGAGGGTTCCATTCAGCCGTTGGCGAGGTTGCAACTTCGCCAACACGGTGTTGTGCAAGGCCAATCTCCAGGGTGCGGATCTGAAGGGGGCCAACTTCACGGAGGCTGATCTCACCGGAGCTGATCTTGCTGGCTCCGATCTCTCTAAGGCCAACTTCACCCGAGCCATCCTCACGAATGCCGATCTCAGCGGTGCCAACCTGAGCGGCACCGTCTTCGAGGATGCTGATCTGGGGGGAACAAAGATCGACCAGAGCCTTACAGCCTCGAGCAATCGCCCGTGATCCAATCAGATGTCATGGTGATCCAAAAACTTCCCCATCCACCGGCTGTTGACTCCAGCGCACCCCGTGCCCAGATGAGCCGGATCGCCGGGGCCTTCGTCGGCATTGCAGCCGGATATGCGATCACCCGCCAGCTGCCCTTCCTGCCGGCCACGCTGCTGAGTTCCCTGGTCCTGGCTGCCACCTCCACATTCATCGGCCGGGTCAGACGCCCACTGCGGTGGTGGGCCCTGCTCGGCACCGCCTGCGGCTCGGTGCTTGGCAGCGCTGTGGTGCTGGCGGCAAAACTTCAGCAGAGCGAGCCGCAGTCAGATCTCTCCAGCAGGGCCGTGCTGCTCGGTTGTCTTGCCCTTGCCGGTTGCATCGCCGGATACAACCTCAGCCGCGATGCCGCTGGCGATACCGCCCGCCACCCCAGGGACCTGTTGCGTTCAGCCAGTGCGCTCACCACCGGCATCTTCGCGGTGCTGGTCACCTTCACCTTTCTGCATTCCGGCCTGGATACGGCTCGCACCTTCTCCAGCCGGCTCAGCACCTCACTGACCATCCTGGTGGCGACGCTCTCCGTACCTGGATGGCTGACCCATCTGCTGAATCGGCCGCCACCGAGGGGGCCCAGGCAGCGGTCCTGATCCGCCTCCATTGCCCAGCCCCATCTCCAGCCGACACCTCCCCCCGACCCCGACGCCATGGCCCAGGCACCTCTGCTGCTCGTCAGCCTCACCCTGTTCACGATCATGTTCGGCCTGGGTGTTGGGCTTAAGGGAGAGGCCATCGGCCAGCTGCGGAGCAGGCCTGCCCTGGTGATCCGGTTGCTGATCGGGTCCTGTGTGCTGGTCCCGCTGGTGGCCCTTGTGCTGATGAAGCTGACTCCGGATCTGGCCCTCTCCAAGGCCGCCCGATACGGCATCGCCCTGATGGCCATCTCACCGAGCGCTCCCCTCACCCTGCGCAAGGCCGGCAAGATGGGTGGCGACCGCGAGCTGGCTGCGGTGCTCCAGGCTTGCGCGGCCGTGGCAGCGATCGTTTCAATTCCCCTGATCGTGGATCTGTTCCGGACCTCCTTCGGGATCTCAGGCTGGGACATCGGCCCGAAGGAGGTGGCCCTGCAGGTGGGCAAGGCCCAGGTGCTGCCCCTGCTGGCGGGCCTTGCGCTCAGGCGTTGGCGGCCGCTCTGGGCGAACCGGCTGTCGGGTCCGCTCGAGAAGCTGGGTAATGGCCTGCTGCTGGTGCTGATCGTGCTGGTGCTGGTCAAGTCGCTTCCTCTGCTGCTGCCCTTCGCGGCCGCCAACCTGGTGGCCCTGGGTTTCATGGCCGTGATGGTGCTGGCGGCCCTGGCCATCGGCTATGTGATCGCTGGCCCTGAGCCCCGGGAGCGCACCACGCTCGCCCTCGTCACCTCAATGCGCAACCCAGGGCTGGCGCTGCTCTTCGCCACGACCTACGGCGCCGGCATACCTGGCCTGAAACTCGCAGTGCTCGCCTACCTGCTGATCACTGTGCTGCTCTCGATTCCCTTCCTGCGCTGGCAGCGCCGGAAGCAGCAGGTCCCCTTCGTGACCCCTTGAATGGCCTGGCTTGAATCCCCTGAGGCCGAAATCCTGAGCATCCAGCCCTTGCTTTCGGCAACTCCATGAACCTCACCAACGAACTGGCCAAGGAGCGCAACCGGGAGGCGGCCGAGCGCACCCTGATGGCCTGGATCCGCACCTGCCTGTCGCTGATCAGCTTCGGCTTCGGTCTCGACAAGATCATCGGGGCGATCCAGGCCAGCCGCCTGGAGGGCAGTGCCCATACGCAGCTCAGCGTGCGGTTGGTCTCCATCGGATTCGTGCTCACAGGGATTCTGGCGATGGCAGCCGCCACCCGCCAACACCGCAAGGTGCTGCGGCGGTTGAAGCAGGAGAATTTCGTTTACATCGACGAGGCCTCGGTCTCGATGGCGACGGCTCTGGCCCTCACCCTGATCGGCCTGGTTGCCCTGGTGCTGCTGATCGCCGGTGGAATGAGCAACTGATGAGCGGCTTCCGGCAGGGGCTGGGGCAGGCGGATCTCGCAGCCGGCCTGACCGCTGCGGCAGTGGTGCTGCCCAAGGCGATGGCCTACGCCACCATCGCCGGTCTGCCGGTGCAGGTGGGTCTTTATACGGCTCTGGTGCCGATGGCGGTGTACGCCCTGCTGGGCAGCTCCAGACCCCTGAGCGTCAGCACCACCACCACCCTGGCAATCCTGGTGGGCAGTGAGCTGAATCGGCTGACGCCTGCCGCTGAACCCAGCGCCTTGATGGCGGCGAGCGCCACCCTGGCCCTGCTGGTGGGAGCGATGCTCTGCGGCGCGGCCCTGCTGCGGCTCGGCTTCATCGCCAACTTCATCTCCGAATCGGTGCTGGTGGGTTTCAAATCCGGCATCGGGCTGGTGATCGTGGTGGATCAGCTGCCCAAGCTGCTGGGGCTGCATGTGGAGAAGGCCGGCTTCTTCCGCAACCTGGCCGCCCTGCTCGGTGACATCCCCCAGACCTCGATCGCCACGCTGCTGCTCTCGGGCGTCCTGTTAGCCATTCTGTTCAGCCTGAGGCGCCGGTGGCCGTCGGTGCCGGCGCCATTGGTGGTGGTGGCGATCGCGATCATCAGCTGCGCCGTGCTAGGGCTCAATCGTTTCGGGGTGGAGCTGGTGGGCGCCGTGCCAAGGGGCCTTCCCGCCCTCAGCTGGCCCAGGCTTGATCTGCTGGGCGGGCTCTGGCCAGGCGCGGCAGGCATAGCCATGATGAGTTTCACGGAAAGCATTGCGGCAGCTCGGGCCTTTCGCGCCAGTGATGAACCCTCTCCTGTGCCCGACCGTGAGTTGCTGGCCCTGGGACTGGCCAACATCGGCGGCGGCTTCTTCGGAGCGATGGCGGCAGGGGGCGGCACCACCCAGACGGCGGTGAACCGCCAGGCCGGCGCCCGCAGCCAGATGGCCGAGCTGGTCACGGCTGGGGCCGCGCTGCTCACGCTGCTGCTGCTGGCCCCCTGGCTCGCGCTGATGCCCCTGGCGGCCCTGGCCGTGGTGGTGATCGTCTACTCCTTCGAGTTGATCGCCCCGGGCGAGTTCCTGGCGATCCGCCGCGTGCGCCACGCCGAATTCCACTGGGCCGTGGTGGCCTTCCTCGGGGTGGTGGTCCTCGGCACCCTCAAGGGAATCCTGGTGGCCGTGATCCTGTCATTGCTGGCGCTGGTGCAGCAGGAGGTGAACCCGCCGGTCTATGCCATTGGCCGCAAGAGCGGCACCGATGTGTTCCGCCCGCTCTCGCCGCGCCATCCCCGCGATGAGACCTGGCCGGGGCTGCTGCTGCTCCGTGCCGAGGGCCGCCTGTTCTTCGCCAACGCCCATGGGGTGCTCCACCGGATGCGCGCGGAGATCAACCAGCACCAGCCAAGGGTGGTGGTGCTGGATGGCAGCGCCGTGATCGACATCGAATACTCCGCCCTCAAAACGCTCACCGAAGCGGAGCGGCGCCTGGATAGGGAGGGCATCTCCCTCTGGCTGGCGGGGTTGAACCCCACGGTGCTGGAGGTGATCCGCCGATCGGAGCTGGGTCAACGTCTGGGCAAGGAGCGGATGCACCGCAACATCGAGCGGGCGGTGGAGCACTACCTCGCTGCGGGGTTGGAGCAGAACGGCTGAGCACATGATCCACAGCACCAGGACGGCAGTGTGTAGGGCGGCCCTTAAGTCTCCTCAGCTTCCTCCTGCGGCAAAGGCGGCAATGGCGGCAATGGCGAGGGTGGGAGCACCTCCAGCTCGGGGGGGTTGGGCGCGGTGTCAGGGCCGATCAGGTCGACGGCGGTGCGTTGCACCACCAACCGGAAGCGCAGGGGCGCCTGCTGCTGATTGATGAACGCCTGCACGGCGGCCACCTGCTTGGGAGTGGGCAGTTCCGGATCGGTCACCCGTACGCGGGCCCGGATCAGCGGTGGGTTCTTCTGCCAGTCAATGGAGATCCCCACCAGATCGATGGCAGGATCTCCGCCGAGGGTGATCGTGCTGCTGCGCAACCGCTGCTCGATCACGGCCTCCAGCTGCTGGGCCTTCGTTTCCAGCCGGGCGCGGTTCAGCAGGCGAAAGAAGCTGCTGCCCAGGGGAATCACCAGCAGGGCGGTGAGGGCGATGCTGGTGAGACCGAGCCGGCTGTGGAACAGGCGGCGCCGGTACACCCGCTCGAGCGTCCCCAGCGACGCCATCGCCCCCACCATGATTCCCAGCAGGTTGGTGGCGAACAACAACAGCGCCCCATAGGCCTGGGCCCAGTCGGAGGAGGCCAGCAGGATCCCCACCACGCACATGGGCGGCACCAGGGCCACGGCGATCGCCAGACCAGCCAGGGCTGATATGGCGTCTTTTCTCAACTTGGCGTACATCGCCACCGCACCGGCCACCAGGGCCACGCCCAGATCCAGCAGGTTGGGGCTGGTGCGTGCCATCACCTCGCTACCGAAGCTCGGTAGGGCCACCAGGTAGCCCACCGCCATCGCCAGCAGCACGCAGATCACCACCCCCAGCATCAGGGTGCGCAGGGCCCTCAGGAACATCGGCAGCCGGCCCCGCAGGATCTCGAACGCCATGGCCTGCAGCGGCAGGATCCAGGGGGCCACCACCATGGCGCCGATCACCACCCCTGGGCTGTTGGCCAGCAGGCCCAGGGTGGCGATCAGGGTGGCTCCCACAGTGAGCACCACAAACACCTGGCTGAAGCTGGCCTCGTGCTCGAACTCCTGGCGGAGGGCATCGAGCCGTTCGTCGTTGGGCCGGCTGTCCTCGGGCCCGGCGGTGGGGCTGGTCATCGCAGGGCCTGGTGTGGGTGGCCACGCCAATGGTGCCACCGGCGGGGCTGAGGCTCAGGCAGGGCCCAGGGTCAGGCGGAGCGCATCGAGCCGGCGGGCATTCACACCCAGGTCGGAATCTCCCAGGCGGGATTCCGAGCGCGCCTGAAGGCTGGTGCCGGATCCATCCAGCGCCAGTTCCAGATCGTCGACAAAACCGAACAGCCGGCTTTCGGCGGTGGCATGCAGATAGCTGAGCCGGGGGGAATCAACCCTGGTTTCGATCCGCACCCCTGGCGTGGCCTCAAGCTCCAGCGCCAACTGCTGGAGAGCCGCTTCGGGGTTGGCCAAGGGCCAGTCCTGGCGAGCGCAGTGGGCTGGGCTGGGGCAGTCCCTGAGCCGCCCGTCGTGCAGACCGAGATCCGCAGGCTGCGTGCCGGAAAAATGCAGCAGGGAGGCCTGGGCAGCACCGGGGTGGCCCAGCAGCAACAGCCAGGTCAGCAGCTGGGCGCCCAGCAGGGCCAGAAGCCTCAGGGGGCGAAAGGTAAAGGTGGGAGTTCTCATCAGGCGGCGGCCCAGCTGCCGTGCAGGCCATGGGGCAGGGCCAGCGGCATGGGCAGCACTGCCTGCTCCGAGAGGTCGGCGGCGTTGAGGATCACCAGATCGCTGGCGCAACGCGCCCCGTTCCAGACCACGCAGAGGATCCAGCCGTCGTCTTCGGAGGGCTCAACGCTGGGGGAATCCGCCGTGGCGGCCTCCGGTAGCGGGCGCGGCACCATCACCGGTTCGCTCACGAAGCCCCGGGGGGCGGCACTCCAGGTCCGGCGCTCGCCGGTGCTGAGATCGAGCTTCTCGATGGCCTGCAGGGGGGCATTGCCCCGCTCCTGCTCGGTGACGGCCATCCAGGCGTAGCGGGCCTCAAGACCCACCCGCCGGGGGTTGACCATGGCGAACTCGCAGCAGCGCTCCTCCAGCAGTTCCGTGCTCACCTCACCGCTGGCCAGATCGATGCGGCATCGCTTGAGCTGGCCGATCGGCAGGGTGTCGAAATCGACGGCGCGGAAATCAACGCCAGGACCGATCGAAGGGAAGTCGTCGTAGAAGATCGAATCCACCACCACCTGGCCGGCCGCACCGGCGGTGGGATCCTCGAAGGCATTGAGGTGGTGGAACACGAAGCCTTCAGGAGCGCTGATCTGCAGCGGCTCGCCCTCGCCGGAGCGG
This sequence comes from Synechococcus sp. 1G10, assembly GCF_002252625.1. Taxonomy (GTDB): domain Bacteria; phylum Cyanobacteriota; class Cyanobacteriia; order PCC-6307; family Cyanobiaceae; genus Regnicoccus_A. Next base: position 73,082 of record NZ_NQKW01000011.1, read on the forward strand.
GGGATCAACCAGAACTGCCCGCTCTCCCCTGGCTTGGAGCCCAGGCACTGGGCGGCACCCTTCCAGCCGAGCACGAAGCCCAGCGGGTTGAAGCTCATGGCGTTCTGCAGAAACACCGCCCAGTTCGGGGTGATGGCGAAATCGTGCAGGAAGGCGAAGCCGTTGAAGCTGCGTTTCTGATCGGCCACAAGCTGCCCCGCCCCATCACCGGAGCTCGCGTCGAACTCCATCAGGCGGATGGTGCTGCGGGGGCCTGCCTTGACCCCGAAGGTGACCATGCGCTCCTGGCCGTGGTGGCCGGGATCGAAGCGGGGGTGGGCGCTGAAGGCCTCACCGCCCGCGAGCACACCATCGAGGAGATCGACACCCTCGGTTTCAAGGCTGACGGGGTCGAGGGAATGGGGAGAGCTGGCCTCCCACAGGGCCAGCAGCTTCTCGCCGAGACGCACCACGTGGGTGTTGGCGATGTTCTTGAGCCGGAGGTCGAAGGCGTTGGCCAGCGGTCCGCCGGGCTTCTGGCTGCCGAAGACACCGCGATAAAGCACCTTGCCGGCCTTCTCCTCCGCCAGCCAGCCCTCGGTGCGCACGAAACGGTTGCTGAGGCAGGCCGCGCCGCTTTCGAAGCGCACAGCGGTGATCATGCCGTCGCCATCGAAGGGATGGTGCACCCACTGCCCACCGCGCTCCAGCCGCCCAGGCCCGTTGCGGTAGAGGCTGCCGCTGAGCTCGGAGGGGATGGTGCCGCTGGCGGCTGCCAGCGGGACGGCCGTGAGCTCCGTGCCCACGTTGCGGAAGGCACTGGCCCAGTCGGCGCGGTCATAACCAGGGGCCGCGGCCGCCGTGGAGGAGGTGGCTTCGGTGTTGCCGGGCTCGGGTCGACTGGGGGCGATGGTCATCGCTCACTGGCGCGGTTGTACATCCATCATCACGTAACGGAGTGTGACAACGCGATTTCCCTCAGCCAGGGGCACCCGCCTGCTCCAGCACACCCTTGCTGCTGGGCACCTCGCCGGCGCGGCGTGGATCGATCTCCATCGCCTGGCGCAGGGCCCGGGCAAAGGCCTTGAAGCAGGCCTCCACGATGTGGTGGGAATTGAGGCCGTCGAGCTGGCGGATGTGGAGCGTGAGTCCGGAGTTGTTCACTACCGCCACGAAGAACTCCCGCACCAGCTCAGTGTCGTAGGTGCCGATGCGCTGGCCCGGGATCACCAGGCCGTAGCTGAGGTGGGGGCGGCCGGAGCAATCCAGCACCACCTGCACCAGCGCCTCATCCAGGGGCGCTGTGAAGTGCCCGAAGCGCTGGATGCCCTTGCGGCTGCCCAGGGCCTGGGCCAGGGCCTGTCCCACGGCAATGCCCACGTCCTCGTTGGTGTGGTGATCATCGATATGGGTATCCCCCTCGGCGCTGATCTCCAGATCCAGCAGGCCGTGGCTGGCAAGCTGGTGGAGCATGTGATCGAGGAAGGGCACACCGGTGCTCACCCGACAACGGCCGCGGCCATCGAGGTCCAGCCGCACGCGCACGTCGGTTTCACCGGTGACACGGTGGATACGTCCGCTGCGGCCGCCCGGGCTACCGGGATCGAGATCCGGAATGAAGGACACGGGGCAATTGGGCGGGAGTGTGCCAATCATGCCGAAGCCAAACGCCTGACCAGGTCCACAATCGCCAGGATCGATCCGGCTGCTGCGTGAACAACTGTCCCCAGACGGTGCTCGCCGAACTGCGAGCGGGCCATCAGCGCTTCCTTGACGGTGAATCGCTCCATCCCCACAGCAGCCGCGAGCGCATGCTTGAGGTGGAATCGGGCCAGCATCCGACAGCGGCGGTGCTGGGCTGCGCCGATTCCCGGGTGCCGGTGGAGCTGCTGTTCGACACGGGCTTCGGCGACCTGTTCGTGGTACGCAACGCCGGCACCCTCTCCACCACCGCCGCGATCGCCTCACTGGAGTACGCCGTGGCCCATCTGGGTGTGCCCGTGATCGTGGTGCTCGGCCATGAACGCTGTGGCGCGGTGGAGGCGGCCCTGAACCCGGCGCTGACTCTCACCCCGAGCCTGGCCCAGGTGGTGGGGCAGTTGCGCATGGAGCTGATCAACCTCGGCGGCCACCACGACCTGGATCAGGCCGCCCGCCACCACACCCTCAACGCGGCCCGCAACCTGGTCGACTCCAGCGTGCTGCTCACCGACCTGATGCGCAGCGGCCGCCTGCAGGTGGAGGCCGCCTTCTACAACCTGCACACCACCACGATCGACTGGATGGGATCGGTGATGCCGATGCGCTCGGAGGACCTGATGCGTTCACCGTGAGGCGCAGCAGCGCTCACATCCCCGTGATGCAGTAACCGGCATCCACATAGATCACCTGGCCGGTGATGCCGGAGGCCAGGTGGATGTCAGGGAAGGCGGCGGTGGCTCCCACCTGGTCCTGTTTCTTGGGGTAGTTCTTCCCTGCGCGGAGTTCTCAAATATGGGGGAAGGCTATGCCCATACAAGGCGTTGATAATATTTGCACGATTATTTGCCGTAAGTCATCTATGCTTAGCCTTCTGAAACCGGGCCCGCCTGGGGAACCTATCGCTTGCAACCTCTGGATGAGTCGTCTCTTGTGCATTGTCGGGGAGGTCTATTTGCAGGGTTCTCGGGGCCTTCCTGTTCATCCTTTACTGGGGGTTTACCCGAACTCCCTTGGGCGCCGCTCTGTTTTTTCGCCTCGGCGCTAAGGATCTGAAGGTTCGGCCTTGAGCGGACATCTTGTGTGTGCTGCACCCACAAAACGCCTGAAGAAGCAGGTCCAGACGAGTTTGCCGCCGAAATCAGCTGGAAGGAAACCAGAAGCACCGGAAGAAACATTGCCAACGCCAGCCAGGAAACCTACGCTAGCAAAAGAAGTTTCAAGCTACTGACATCTCCGCATCAGAAAAGTGGGTCTGCAAGCATGACAAGTGGAGCACCCCTTAAAAAGTTGGACTTGCCAAGCCCCTCCTGGCCACTACAAACCAGCTCCCGAAAGGCACCTAATACAGTGCTCCATGAATATCAATACTCTATGTGTAGCGTCTGAGTGCCCCCAGCGTGAGCAAAACCCCGGACCAGGGCTGCCCTCAGAGGGATTCCTAGCTGAAGTCAAAGCAGCAAACGAAAGGGCTACCGTTGTGTCGTGGCAAGACTCATCGACATCCCACTCCCAGGACGCATACACGCACCAAGTCAGCAGATGAGTGCAACTGTGCGTAGTTCACAGATTGCAACACAAGCCCCCCCCCACTCCCGCAACGTCCTTAAAATGAGCGAGGTTTTTCTTGTTCCGCGCGATGCCCACCACCTTGCTGGCACGGGGACTGACTTTGGCTCTGCTGCTCTTGATCGCCCCCTTCCCGTCGAGCGCACAAGAACGCTGCTTCCGGGATCAGAATGGACAACTTAAGTGTTGCAACCAGAATGGCTGTTATTACCCAAGTCAGCGCTGATCCAAGCGCCGCCAATCCCCAATTATAGACGGTCCGGACTTTTTACTTCACAGGCTTTCGCACGCTCTTTCGGCCTTCTCTTCATACGGCTTAAGGCTGCGCTCTTTCTTGCTAAAGTACAACTTTTTCTTAATGGCATTGCAGCCTAGAGCGATGGCCTCCTTTTGGCCTGGGTAGGTCTTGTAGTTACCCTGGAAATCGGCAATAACGAGCTCTTGAGTTTCAGGCAGATCCACAACATTGGCAATCAAGTTTGAGCCCTTCAAGTAAATAGTCTCAAGCTCCACTTTATTGGCAGAATTTTTTCCCCATTTCCAGAGGGTAAGGCCACCACTGCCCGTGGAGCTGAGCATCGTGCCATCGTTAAGCTCGGTCATAGAAAAGATCTCTGGCTCTGAGCCACCTGGAATGATGGAAGGGGATTGGCACCACTTCTGGTCAGGATGATGCCAGCGAACGATCGTGCCGGACTTGCTGCCACTCACCAAGTCCCCTTTTTCGAGAGTCACCAGGCTTAAGATCGACGAACCAAGTACCTCTGGTGAGAAATCCTTGTTGGCCTCAGGCGGCCCGCAGAGCCTACCTTGCGCGACCCACCTGCCCTCACCTTTGAAGCGGATGCGACGCATCCGGCCTTCCTGCATTCCCAGCACTAAGTCGCCATTGCGAAGCTGTGTCATGCTCCAGATGGGATTCGGACAGGGCTTGGATGTACAACTGGCCTCCGCGGCCGTCTCTTGGTAGGCGTAACCCTTCCTGACCCAGTCTTTGCCGTTGAATCTCCACCGCTGTAGGGATCCAGAGTAGTCTCCTGTCGCCAGGTCTCCGTTGTTCAGACGAAGGAGGCTCAAGATGGTGGAGCTTCCTGCGCCCAGTAGAAACGTTCTTTTGGGTCTCCCCTGCTTGTTGCCAGCGTCAACAGTCTCGAGCTCCTTATCTTTTCCGGTAGGACTCATGCTCCTCAGCCGATAGATCTCGCCACCATCATTCAGAGATGCCATAACAACCTCATAGCCTATTGCTGTCGGATCGGAAAGCTGATTGGCACTCGAGCTCCTTGCCCATTGCCATCGTTTCAGGGTTCCATTGGAGCCACCACTGATCAGGGTTGAATTCACTGCAAGAAGCGTCTGAACCTTTGCCTGATCAGCCGGAAATGGCAGATGCAAAGCAGACAAACCATCTTTCCTGACCAGCCAGCGGCGGAGGGTGCCATCTGCGGAACCCGAGATCAACTCAAGGTTTTCGAGTTGAGCCAGACTTAAAATCTGCCTTGATTGAGCTTCGGTTCTTGGGCCAATCCGCCTGAGCCCGGAACTCCACAGCTGCAAGCTGCCATCGTACCCACCACTCACAATCAACCTATTTTCAAGTTGGAGCAAGCTGTCTATCGTATCTTTATAATCTTTCCCGAGCTCAACATCCTCGATCTTCGCAAGAAGGTCAGCAGACCATAACTGAAGCCTGTTTCCATCTTCCCCTTTGACGCTGACAAGAATATCCCCACGGGGTTGCAGAACGGCAAGGCCTCTGATATCTCCACTAGTTGACACGGAACGGATGCTTGAAAGGTCCTGCCTCCAGAGAGCAAGGTTGCCCTCAAGGTCTGCGATCACCAGATCTCCGTAACTGGGAATTTGTTTGATATACTTAATGCCACCTAACCGGGGCGACTTGTCTGCGAGCTTCCTGGTTAGATCAGAGTTCCAGAGTTGCACGCGGACAGCATCTTTCTTGTCAGTGGCAGGTTTTCCAACGTCTTTCGCCAGCACACCGGCAACAATAATGTTGTCATTGGCCAGCCTGAGAAATACGGGATCGCCCAGATTTGCATCAACCAAGCGAGGGCGGACTCTAAGATTCTGTTGCTGCCAAATCCTGAAAGAGCCCTTCTCCCCTGCACTGACCAGCTGGTTGTCCTTAACATTCGCCAGGCTCCAGATCGACAATGGGCTTTTGGACGTTTCACCATCGCTGAGGGAAAGCTCGCCATAGAGCTCGATGGCGTTGATCAAATTAACGATCAACTTGACTGATTCCGACGGGTTCGTCCCTAGGGGGCTGTTCAAGGCTGCAAGTGCAAACTTTATACTCGATTCGGGATCCACCTGGTGCTCTTTCATCAAACCCGCCGCTACCGCCGACCACGTGCGAGCGACCTGTCTGTTTGCCTGGTCATATTGAAACCACATGAACACTGCGAAAGCCACCGCACTAATGGCGTACAGACGGTTGCGGATCAGTTGATTGCGCTCCCTCTTACGGCGTTGGGCCCGTTCACGTTGTTCGAATTCCTGTTCTTCCGCTCGAGCCTCGGCGCTTCGGTCCAGGAAAATCTTGGCAACCTGGAAACCGGGGTGATACCGCGAGGCCCACGCTTCGTTTGGCTGACTGCTTTGCCACCAGTTCAGGGCGATCTGGAGTGCAGGATCCCTCAGCAGGCTTTCGCTGCCCTCGCGGTGCCGAACGGCCGCCTCAGCAAGCCGCCGATAGTTGTCTGCCCAGCGGGCTTCCTCATCACCCCAGGAGCTGAGCCGCCGCCACACCCGCATCAGGCTCTCATGTGAAATATCGATCACGCTCTCATTATCGATTGGTGTGCCAGCGGGGGGCATCAGGAAGGAACGACTGGGCTCGCGGAACACCTCAATCACCTTCAGCAACTGCGGCCCAGAGGCATTCGTAATCCCACGCAGGGTGATCCATTTCGTGGGCCGTCTGATTCCCCTCCCGTCACTGGCCTTGTCAGTGAGAGCCTGAAAGGTTCTGCGGCAGAGTTTTTGCAGAGAAGAGTGGTCCCCAACTGGACCTGGCTCTGCAAGTTCGGCGAAGGCCTCCTCGGCGTGGCGATCCAGCGCTTCGGCCATGGTGCCGATGGCCTCGTAATGGGGTAGATCAAGCGGGCCTACTCCACCCAGCTGCTGCCAGCGGGCCCATGTCCGGTTGAGCGCATGCTGCAGGATTGAGAGTTGGTCCGGGTTGTCACCCACATCGTTGACGAGGCGCGTTACCAGAACCGGAGAAATCGTGGCTTCACGCATCAGGATCGGGTTGGTGATGGCGTCACGGCGCTCGTCTCGCGTCAGACGCGGCACCAGATAAAGCGAGGTGTTGATAGCCTCCGCCAACTCGTGAAACTGGGTGCAGTCGCCCAGAAAGTCGGAGCGCATCGTGAGAACAATGTGGATCCGTTGCTCCGGCTGCTCCAGCACCGCCAGCAGCAGGCTCACGAAAGCGGTGACTTCCTCACTGAACTTCACAAGCGCTGTTGGATCAGAGCTGGCGAGCTGGCGGAATCGGAAGAGCTCCTCGAACTGGTCCACCACCACCAGCAGGTTGAATGGGTCCTTCCGAGAAGCCTGCTCCACGATGTCAAGCAGGCCCACCGTGCTCATCCGCAGCGTTGTATCAACGATGTCGACCAGTGGCAGGCCTTGCGCCTCGAAGTTGGAGAAGAGCACCCCATCTTTTGCCATAGCATCGGCCATTGCCTTGATCGGCTGATCACCTGGGCGAAACTTCACGATGCGCCAGTTGGTTCCGGCGCTGGCCATCAGCCCCTGATGCAAGGCAGGCAGCAGTCCACAATTCACCAGAGATGATTTGCCGCTGCCTGAGGTTCCAACCACGGCCAGAAAGTGTCGTTTCGCGAGGATGTCGACCATGCTGTCAACCTGATGTTCTCGGCCGAAGAACAGATCCGCATCCTTCTCATCGAAGGGCCTGAGGCCGGGGAACGGGTTGCCTGGGGTAGATGAGCTGTTTCCGCCACTCATGGCTCTCTCCCTACAGCCGCCATGGCCTGAACGAAGACGTTGAGCTGGTTCTCATCGAAACCCGGGCGCCCATCAACCAGATTGGGTACATCGCCCGTGTCAACCAGATCTTGTTTAAAAGGGTTATCCGGATCAGCAAGATAGGTATACCAAGGGATAGGCGGCAAGTCCTTACGGTACGTACTGATCTTACGGAGATCGGAAGTAACGGCATCATACCAAAGCTGGCCGCCAACACCATAAAAGAGCAGCAGGCCGGCACAGCGGCGAATACGTTCGATCTTGGCTTCTCGCAATACCTGGGCGCCACCTTCAAGCGGAGGCAATTCCACCTCAACCCCCTGCCGCTTGAACCACTTCCGCAGGGGAATAGTACCTTTCAAATCCTCCGCTGTGCATAGCAGATACACCACTCGTGCTGTCGGCTCCCGGTGCTCAGGCTCAGGCTCGGGCGGAGCCTTGAGGGCTTTCTCCTTGGCTTTGATCAGTCGATGCACCTCAGTTTTGAGTTGCTCGAAATCACCAGTTAGCAAGTCGGCACCCACCTGGGCGGTGGCATCATGTTCAAGCTGATGGATGAAAATCTGCTGGCGCTCATCCTGAGGCTGCCTGTCAGCCGGCAACCAGATCACCCGCTGCAAGCTACTCCTTGTACTGAGTTCAGCAGCGATCTCGTTCTGGAGGACAACGACCGACTTCAGGCTCGGTCCATCGGGAACCGTGCCATACGAGTTGCCCACCAAATGGATGGACATGTCGCAACTCTCAAGCATGTCAAGCACAGTCTGCCTGTATTCGGCTTCGGAATCAATAGGCAGTAGACGATCCGGGAGAACTGTGTATCCACTCTGCAGGAGATCGGCCTGGAGTTGTTCCCTCAGCTGGCGACAGTCGGAGCTGCAATTGGCAAGAAATATCTTGATCGGGGCAACCTGATCAGTGACGGGTTTTAGACCCAGCTCAGGAGGTGCTGAGGACTCAGAACCTGGCTTTGCCTCGATCACCTTGATCAGTCGAGAGGCATCTGCAGCAACCCGCCCGACAGCAAGGAGAAACGACTCCTTAAACTCATCACCAAAAGCTGGGTCCAGTATCGATTCACTGCCATCCTCGCCCTTCTGATAGAAGGGATAATTCAAAACATCCCGTAGCGGATTTGGGATGGCGTCAAGGGAGTCGGGTGGCAACTTAACGACCTTAAGAACCCTGCTTTTCCCGTCAACCTGCAATCCGCCGGTCTTCTCCGCTTGATCACAGAATTCCCTAAGTTCCTTTCCGCACCACTCAGAGTGAACGTAACTGGGACTCAGTATCGAGATCATCAGAGCCGAGTCGGCGAGGCCTTGTCGAATCTCAGGCGTCAAGACTGAGTTGCCCTGCAAGCTTTTCTTATCCCACCAGACAACCGAATTGTAGCCAAGTCGTACGGTTAAATACCCCTGCAGAGCCTCATTGAACTGGGTGACCCAACCCTTATCGCTGCCGATCGGTATATTGTCGTTATGGGCATAACTGATGAAGACGTGTTCTGCAAACCTCCCCATAGCACGCGCACCCAAAAGTTACCAGGAAAGCAGCCTAGGCATGCCAACCCTGATTGGCAACTTTCACCCCACCTGCCGTCACATCCCCGTGATGCAGTAACGGGCATCCACATAGGAACTCCTGAAAAAGCCAGATCCATTGTGCCGCAACTGGTCTCAGCGATGGATAGCCGGTAGACTGGCCAGTAATGCGGCAGTCGCGGATTGCTGCTACCGATCACAGCCGCACATGTACCGAAAGCAGCATATCGGTTTGCTTTCAATCGAAGATTTCCACGTGCCTTTTTGCGGCACACTCGACCCTGGCAACCGCTGGGTGTTGCTTGCAGAGCTCATCCCCTGGCAAGAAATGGAGGAGGCTTATGCTCCTCAGTTCAGTGTAAATCTGGGGGCTCCAGCCAAGCCCGTGCGTCTAGCGTTCGGATCGCTCTACATCAAGCAGCGTTTAGGTCTCACCGATGAAGAGACAGTTCTCCAGATCCAGGAGAACGCCTACATGCAGTTCTTCCTGGGATTTGCTGGATACTCCAGCAAAGTGCCCTTTGATCCATCAATGATGGTTCACTTTCGTAAGCGGTTCTCAGACCATGACCTGAGGCGCATCAATGAGGTCGTGGTTCAGCGAGGCATGGAGATGTTGGTTGAGGCTGCCGCATCTCAGTGTCATGACGATGAAGATTCAAATGGAGATGGCTCGGGCAGCGGCGATCAGCTCTCACTCGATGCTCTGATCAAACCCGCTGACTGGCCGGATGGGAAGAATTGGGGAACACTCAGCATTGACGCCTCCTGGGCGCCGGCTGACATCACCTATCCCACGGACCTGAAGCTCTTGAATGAAGCAAGGGTATCGACCGAGAAAGTAATTGACGATCTCTGCAAACAAAGTACTGGCTTTGGCGTGCATCGACCTCGCTATGACCGTGGCAAAGCGCGAGCTTGCTTCCTGAATGTTGCTAAGCAGAAAAGACCGAGATGGAGAAGACTCAAAGCGGCGATGAGGAAACAGCTCAGCTACCTGCAGCGCAGTCTAGAATCTATCGACGCCCTGATCGCAGCTGGAGCAAGCCTTTCAGCTCTCAAGGAGCATTGGTGGCAGAAGCTGCTGGCTTGTAGTGAGCTGTTCCGTCAGCAGACTATTCTCCTCCATAGCAAGACGAGGAGCATCCCTGATCGGCTTGTAAGCTTGGTCCAACGCTGGGTCCGTCCGATTGTGCGCGGCAAGGCAAGGGCGGCAGTCGAGTTTGGGGCCAAGATCAGCGTTTCGGTTCAGAATGGATTTCCCCTCCTGCACCGCATCAGCTGGAATGCCTATAACGAAGGTAATGACCTGATTGCGCAGGCTGAAAAGTACAAACAAGACTATGACTGCTATCCAGAACGCATCTGCGCGGATCGCATCTACATCAATGCCAAGAATAGACACTTTTGCGCGAGAGCTGGCATCCGGCTGTCGGGTAAACGACTGGGCAGGCCACCCAAGGATCCAGAAGTTAGTGCCGCCCACAGGCAACAGCTACTTGCCGATCAGCGCCGACGCAATGAGGTGGAAGGCGTTTTTGGCACAGGCAAGCGCAAATATTCCTTGAAATTGATCATGGCCAGACTGGCCGCTGGCGCTGAGGGTTCAATCTCAATGAGCTTCCTGGTGATGTGCGCGGAGAAGATCCTGAGGCTGCTGCGCCTTCTTTTTGTATTCCTTTTCGCTTGGCTGTGGGGTCTTTTTAAGCTCAATTCCATGGACGGCGGTGCCTGCAATGGTCCATGTCCCAAGTGGGATGATTTGCCGGTCACCGCATAGCCAGGCTTGTGGGCTCCCCTATTGCGCATGCACGCCCACTCGAGGACCGGTTTTGGCTGCCGCTCTTTTTCAGGAGTCCCTACTTTAGGGCGGGTTCGTGGCCCGGGAGGCATGGCCTCCTTCTACGGAGAGCACGACGAGAGCCAGTCGTCGCCTGGAAGCGTCCATCTGCCGCGGGGAGGCCCCCATGAGCCTGCCGAGGCGAACATGGGCCCGGTGTGGACGAACCCTCTGCCGTGACGTGGCGGTGATCCTCCAACTGCAGCACAGCCAGGCCGCAGCAGTTGGGCCTGGGCGCTCTGTTCTGACAATTATGTTCAGCAATGCAGTTTCCGACTCTTAAGAAGGCTCTGATCGACGCTAGAGTAGCTGTAGTCTACTCTCAAGAATGTCCATTAAGAATGTCCTGATTACCCGATTTTCGATACGTAGGCCGGGCTGGACTGACAAGGTTATTGGGAATTCGGAAGAAAGGCGGGCGTCCTGGTTCGCCTGGAGAAGCGTGTTGTTTAAGCGCACTCTGTACCGCTCGTTGCTTAGACAGACTTGCCAGGACTTTCGATTGTACGTCTTGATGGATGCCACGGATCAGTGGCTGTGGGAAAAGCATCTTGGCATTTCCGATCCTCGAGTCAAGCCTGTATTTGAGGCCGATCCTGGCTTCCGCCTTGCCAGCACTCGACTCGATCTTCGCGAGCATGACGGCTCCCCTTTGGTGATTTCCAGGCTTGACTCTGACGACCTGGTCTCGTCCAATTATCTTGATTGTGTCAACACGGCCACAATTCAGCTTGAGAAAAGGGGGCAGGCCGGGGGACTCGTTATTTCGTGCCTGGGTCATATCACTGATGGCGCATTTGCGCAGAAAGCGTACATCCCAAATTCCCCATTTATTAGCCTTTATTGTCACCAGTATAGCGGCGAAAATATTTACTCTTTTCCTCACCAGAATGTTTTGAAGCTCGGTGTGCCCTGCGTGCTTGATCGCCAGTCGCGCTGGATTCAGTTCCTGCACGGCAGTAATGTCGCCAACCAGTTTATTCTAAAGAACCTGGTGTCGCCCGACCAGTTCCCCGCCCGCATCTCCAGTTCACCGACTTCTTCTTTTGCTGCAGTCCTGGAGCCGGCTGAAACGGGATGGCCTCGTGGCTTCCCATTCCCGATTGCCTGAAGCAGGCCCGTTTGACGATGCCTCTCGCCCGTTGCGGAGGCCTTCGCTCCCGGTCTGGGCCGGGCTGCTGTGAAATGTAAGCCGGGGGTTGGCCTTGCTTGGAGTTCACCATCTGCCTTGATTGTCAGTCGGAATGGTCGAACCCGAACGGTGCTTGCCTTCTCCCGGGAATGGGTGGCACCCCTCGCCACTTTCGCGCATCCGGAATCGCCTTGAGGAAGCTGCTCAGATCAAGATTGGCTGCGGCAGAGGCGTCATCGGGCACAAGGAAGAGTCGATACCACCGACCAAACCCCATGCAGGCAACTTAGTCCAAAGCGCCTTGTCGAGCGACATCCGGAGATGTCGCCGGACCAGTTCTTGCCGTCGCATGACACGCCCGTGACAAACTGTGAAACACCCCTGCCGTCAACCCAGTGTCGACCTTGCTTTACAGCTCCATTCTCGCGAGGATAGCCTGGGTTTTCCAAAGTTTCCCTGACGGTGGCTGAGGCCCGAGACTTGTCCGATGACTGACGCATATGAACCAATAGTCATGGTGAACCCAAGTGGCTGCCGCATGGCTCTTCGTATGCGTTCAGGGGGCAGGACAGCTCGCAGCGAACATCGCTACGGCTGAACCCTTGACGTCGGCGTGATTCCCGATTGCATCTCAGGCAGAGACTG
>NZ_NQKW01000053.1 GCF_002252625.1 Synechococcus sp. 1G10
CAGGGCTGATTCAAAGTCAGTCACAGGTTGTGAGCATCAACCATCCCCGGCCGCAGAAACCTATAGCGGCTTGACCCTCAGCAATCCAGGCCCCCGTGGCTGTCCGATGGCGCCCCTCCAAGGGCGCTGTCGGCAACAGCCTCGATTAGGGGCCGGCGCCTCAGCGCTCGCCAACAGATCCAACCGATGACGAAACCATCAGGTCCACGGGGGCCGTAAAGCTCAACTCGCAGTACTCTGCATTTTGGTGCTCAACTCAGCACCCCGAGTGGACAACTTTGCTGATAGGTCCCGAGTCCAGCTCAATGGGGCCCAGCGTTGACGGGGTGACAAGAGCCTCGCGTTTGCTTAAACTGCTCGTGATCTACTGATTTACCTCATGTCGGACAAAAAAGAAAAGATGTTTGTCGCACTTTCTGCCGTTATGGCATGTTTCGTGCCCATCTTTGTTACTGGATGCCAGGAGCAATCCGCTGAGATTATCTTAAAATCTTATGGCCCTGAGAATATTAAAGCAGGCGTTCCCTTCAACGTGCAACCAGACGGCGAGAGTGCCATGTGGGCAGATGCAACAGGTGCTCCCTCCTCAGCAGTTCCTGTTCTCGCTGGCGTTGAGCTACCCGCCGTTGCTGTTCGTGACGGTGGCACTTTGGTTACAGCCATTGTGCCAAGCAAGCTCACCGTAAAACCTGGCAAGTATCCGCTTCTTTTGATGGATAAGACCACGGGCAAGAAGTCCAACGTTATCGACTTTGTAGTCAAGTAGAAGCTTGATTGGATATGTGGTTCCGTCGGCTGGCTCCATGGCAAAAGCCAGAGCTCACCTACTTGCTGCAAGATGGGTGCCTTTTATTGGACAAATACGGCCCCTGACATCGTTAACCCAGGGCGGGAGGAACAGGATTCAATCTCAGTGTAGACCTCATGGGGGGTTCTGCCTCCCAGTGCACTATGGGGCCTTGCATTGCAATACCTCCACAGGAAGCGGCCAGGCTGATTTCCGCCTCCCAGCCGTTGCTGTAGGCACGCAAGTATACCTCCTCCTATTTGACGGTGCGCCACAGCCTCTCCACCAAGATGTTGTCGTAGCAGCGTCTACGACCCGACCAGCTAATCTCAATCTCCTCTGACTTGAGTCTGCCCACGAATGCCGTAGAAGTGAACTGACAGCCCTGATCGGATTGGAAGATCTGTGGCTTGCGGCCACTGGCCAGAGCCACTTCCAGGGCCTCCAGACATAACTCCTTGTCAAGGCTATTGGATAGCCTTGACAAGGAGTTATGTCTGGAGCACAGATCGACAACGGCCAACAGGTACAGGAAGCCCTTTCGCAGGGGGAATGTAGGTGATTTTGTCAGCCGACAGCGAAAACTGAGCCAGAGGCGACACGAAAACTGAGCCACCCGCAAGCGATGGGAGTGCTGTTGCCGGCCGCGTCAGCGGCGGGCCTGACGGCCCCAGTGGTCAGGACAGCGGCAGCGGAGAAGCCGTCGTCGGCCGGCATTGGCTTTGGCGTCGTCCAGGCGAGCAGCACTCGTACACCACGGGGGCTGGAAGAGCTGGAGGGCGTGATGCAAACGCCAGAGCAGGTGACGGTGATGCGCCAGCTGCTGGAGAGGGGCTGGAGCCGTCGGCGGATTGCGGCGGAGCTGGGCATCTCGCGCAACACGCTGAGCCGGTATCTGGCTCAGGGGGAGTGGCAGCCGTACAGCACGGCCAATCGCTCCGGCCAGCTCGATGGCCATCGCGAGTGGCTGCAGCAGCAGTTCGTAGGCGCAGCCTTCTCCGTAGGAGTACAGCACCACGGCAACGCCGAGGTGGTGCGGCAGGAGCTGCTGAAACAGAAGGGGATCCGGGTGAGCCTGCGGACGGTGGAACGGGCGGTGCAGATCTGGCGGGAGGCGCTGCGGCAGAGCGCTCAGGCGACGGTGCGCTACGAGACGCGGCCCGGCAAGCAGCTGCAGGCCGATTTTGGGGAGCTGTGGGTGCTGATCGGGGGGGTGCGGACCAAGGTTCACCTCTGCGTGCTGACGCTGGACTACTCCAGGCGGCAGGTGATCCGGGTGTACCGGCATCAGAAGCAGCGCCACTGGTTGCAGGCGCTGGAGGAGGCGTTCCGTTTCTGGGACGGGTTCCCGAGTAGGTGCTGGTCGACAACGCCAGGGCGCTGATCACCCTGAACAACCCCAGGACG
>NZ_NQKW01000012.1 GCF_002252625.1 Synechococcus sp. 1G10
CCACCCCACGAAAACGAAGCGGTCACGCTTGAGCCAGTCATCGAGGACGTCGAACCATCCCCGTGCGGCGGGTGCGCGCCCTAGAGCGATCGTCATGCGGGTACTTCATGAAGCTTTACAGAGTCAGCTTACGGATAACCGGTGCACGCTGGGACCCTGCCGGGTTGAGCGCGCCAGCAAATGAGTAAATACACTCAGCAGACCCTGGCCAAGGCCGGCGGCGGCGCGGCAGGCCATTCGCCAGAGTGGCCTTTGGTTTTCAAACACAGAACGTGTACGTCGTCGAGCTCGCTCTCAAGCTCAGCCCCATGCCCATCTCGGTGCAGCGCAAGGAATTGAGCGACGCCCAGGCGCTCCACAGCGAGATCCGGGCGGCTATGGAAAGCGGCCAACCCCGCGTGCTCGAGCTCCACTGCGAGAAATCAGAGGAGAAACGCGTCAGCCTGCTCAGTGGCGAACTGCTGGCCGTTCAGCTGTACGAGAAGTCGGCGGTCGGCGGCGGCAGCAAGCGGCCGGGCTTCAGTGTCGACGGTTGATGGCCTGGGGCAGCCCCTCCAGCGAAGCCGCATCGCCTCGATCTCCCGCCCTGCAGGTGGGGGGCCTTTGTTTTGGCTGGTCCAACGGCAATGCCGCCCTTGATCACTGCGACCTGCGCCTGCCCGGACCCGGCCTCTGGATGCTGGTGGGCGGCAACGGCAGCGGAAAAAGCACCCTGTTGCGCCTGATTGCCGGCCTGCTTGAGCCCAGTGGCGGCCAGATCGCGCTGACGATCAAACCCGCCCTGGTGTTCCAGAACCCAGATCATCAGCTGCTGCTCCCCAGTTGCGGCACCGATCTGCAGCTCGGCCTTGAGCAGGGACTGCCAGCCGCGGTGCGGCAGGCACGAGTGGCCGCGGCCCTCGCCCAGGTGGGTCTGGGGGGGTTCGAAGGGCGGCCGATCCACACCCTCAGCGGCGGCCAGAAACAGCGGCTGGCGATCGCCGGCGCCCTGGCGGGAGACGCGGGCCTGCTGCTGCTGGATGAGCCCACCGCCCTGCTCGACCCCGAAAGCCAGCGAGAGGTCTTGCAACTGATCGAGCGGCTCTGCCACCGGCAGGAGCGGCCGCTCACGGCGCTGTGGATCACCCATCGGCTGGAAGAGCTCGACCACTGCGACGCTGCTGCCGAGATGGAGCAGGGCCGGATCGGGCCCTGGCAGAAGGGCCCAGCCCTGCGACGGCACATCGAGAGCCGACTTCCCCCCTTGCCGGGCGGTAGGGCCGACGGGTAGGTTCACCACAGTCCGTTCCTCGGTAGCTCAGTGGTAGAGCGATCGGCTGTTAACCGATTGGTCGCAGGTTCGAATCCTGCCCGGGGAGTTTCAACCCACAGATGCAGCCTGAATTGGTGGTTGCTGCTGGCGAGTCAATCTCCAAACTGAACGGTCCGAGCACAACGCCCGATCCCGACCTGCTCGCCGTCGCCTGACATGGATCACAGCCAGTACCCGCTGGCAACAGGTTGACTGGAAGAAAATCTGTAGATTCAATTCAAGTTGTTCTGGGCCTGTCCCAGTCAGAAACCTTGTCAGAGCAGGTTTGCAGCCCCGGAATCAGCCGCTGGAGCGGTCCGGCAGTACTCGGGGAAGCCTTGGATCAGGAGAAAATGGCTTGCGCTTCGTTGGTGCCGGCCGTCTTCGTCCTGCCGACTCGTGTCCCTCAGCACTTGCCATGAAACCCCGCATCTTGCTGATTGAGGACGATGACGACATGCGCGAGCTGGTGGCAGGCCATCTTGAGCATGGCGGCTTCGTGGTGGAGACCGCCGACGATGGGATCAAGGGTCAGGCCCTGGCGTTGCAGGCCAATCCTGATCTGATCCTGCTTGATCTGATGCTGCCGAAGGTCGACGGTCTCACCCTCTGCCAACGGCTACGCCGGGATGAGCGCACTGCCGCCATCCCGATCCTGATGATCACAGCCCTGGGCGGCACCAAGGACAAGGTGAGCGGGTTCAACTCCGGTGCCGACGACTACCTCACCAAACCCTTCGATCTCGAAGAGCTGATGGTGCGCGTCAAAGCCCTGCTGCGCCGCAGCGAACGAGCTCCGCTCTCCACCAAGCACAGCGAAATCCTCAGCTACGGCCCCCTCACCCTGGTTCCGGAGCGGTTTGAGGCGATCTGGTTCGACGACCCCGTGCGCCTGACCCACCTGGAATTCGAGTTGCTCCACTGCCTGCTACAGCGTCATGGCCAGACCGTGGCTCCGTCGCTGATCCTCAAGGAAGTCTGGGGTTACGAACCTGACGACGACATCGAAACCATCCGGGTCCATGTACGCCACCTGCGTACCAAGCTCGAGCCCGATCCACGCAAACCGCGTTTCATCAAGACGGTCTATGGAGCCGGCTACTGCCTGGAACTGCCGACCGGAACCAAACTCGCCCAGCAGGAGGCCCTGATCCGCAGCCAACGGGAAGAGCAACTGGCCGCGGCCTCCCACGCTCTCGAGAGCGCCTGAGCCCTGCTGGGCTGGAAAGGAAGTGAGGACGTGGTGGTTCAGACGATCACGCCACTCAGCTCAAGCAGAGCCACTTCCCAGGCCAGGCGAGGCTGCACGAAGCCTCGCAGTTGCCCCCGCAACCGCTCCAGCCTTTGCTGCTGGGGCAGCCGGGGTTCCCTGCGCCAGAGGAAGAGCTGCCACCAGTTGAGCAGCCACAACTGCTGATCCAGATCAAGCGCTTCACTCAGGTCACGCGCCAGCGCCATGGCCTCGAGTGGGTCGGCCGGCAAGGCTCCCAACCGTTCAGCCAGGCCGCTGGGCAACCCCCGCCACTGACGGCGATGCTCCAACAGGGCTCCCGGGGCTCCAGCGGCCAGTTCGATCAGCTCGGGAGGATCAGCGGCTTCTGGGGCGTCAGAAGCATCAGCATCTGTGGCGCCAGAAGCATCGGCGACATCGGCCTGCTGCGCCAGAACCTCCGCCATCGCAACGGGATCGAGAGGGCGGAAGGGAATCAGCTGGCAACGGGAGCGGATTGTGCTGAGCAGGCGTTCCGGTGCGGTGCTCAGCAGCAGCAGCAGTCCCGCCCCTGGCTCCTCCAGAGTCTTGAGCAGACCATTGGCCGCCCCCTCCGCCATCAGCTCCACGGCCTCAATCACCACCACCGGGCGTGGGCCAGCCACTGCCCGCCTCGCCAGGAACGGCCCGACGGAGCGGATCTGCTCCAGCCGGATCTGCGGCAGGCCCCGTTTGCTCACCCCCTCCGCCATCGCCTGGCTCACCGGCACGAGCCGACCCTGGTGGGAGTAGGTGGGCTCCAGCCAGAGCAGATCAGGATGGTTGCCCTGACTCAGGCGCCGGCGCACCGCAAGGTCGCTGGCGGGTCCGGCCAGCACGCCCTCCAGGAAGCGCAGCCCCCCCAGCCTGCGGCCCACCCCCTCGGGACCGCTGAGCAGGTAAGCGGCCGCCAGGCGCTGCTGCTCCAGGGAGGAGCGCATCAGCGCCACCGCCGTGGGCTGACCGATCAGATCAGCAAACAGATCAGCCATCGGCATCGGCCGGACTGGCCAGGACCGGGAGAAAATGCTCCAGCAGCACAGCACGAAGGGCCGACTCCACCTCCAGGGGCGAGCCGGAGGCATCCAGCCTCTGCCAGCCCCGCTCCGCGGCCAGCCTCGCAAACCCGGCCGACACCCGCTCCAGAAACGGCAGGCCAGCCGCTTCGATCCGATCAGCGCCGCGATGGCCCCGGCGCTGGGCAGACAGCGTCAAGGGCAGATCGAGCCAGAGGGTGAGATCTGGCACCAGGCCGGCGGTGGCGATGGACTCGAGCTGGTCGATCAGGTCCAGGGACAGGCCCCGGCCATGGCCTTGATAGGCGGCCGTGGAGCCGGCGAATCGATCGCTGAGCACCCAGTGACCGGCTGCCAAGGCCGGCTCGATCAGGCTCTGCACGTGCTGGGCGCGATCGGCGGCATAGAGGAGAAGCTCGGCGCTGGCCACTGGGGCCGTCTCCGCCGGGGGATGGAGCAGCAGCTGCCTCAGCCCCTGACCGAGCGGGGTGCCGCCTGGCTCCCGGGTGGTGACCAGGCTGGCGCCGACAGGCATGAGGCCGCTGACGGGAAGCCAGGTGGCCAGGCGCTCCAGCTGGCTCGATTTACCCGACCCATCGATGCCCTCCAGCACCAGAAAGCGGCCTCGCTGGACCTCAGGCAGGGCCATGGAGCAACAGCGCGTTGACGACCACTGTGATCGAGCTGACGGCCATCAGCAGGGCGGCCAGCGGAGGTGAGAGCAACAAGCCGAAGCCGGGCAGCAGGGCTCCCGCGGCAATCGGCAGGACGATCAGGTTGTAGCCGAAGGCCCAGAATAGGTTCTGCCTCACCTTGGCCAGGGTGCGGCGAGCCAGGTGCAGGGCCTCCACCAGCGACTCCAGCCGATCACCGAGGATCACCAGATCAGCGGTGTCCTGGGCGATCTGGGTGCCGGTGCCCACCGCGATGCCCAGGTCAGCGGCCGCCAGAGCCGGGGCGTCGTTGATGCCGTCTCCCACCATCGCCACAGTCCCCTGCTGGCGCCAATTGAGGATGTGCTCCAGCTTCTGCTGGGGATCGAGCTCCCAGGCCAGGCCTGCGCTGGGCAACCCAAGCCGTCCACCCAGCTGCAACACCGGCTCGCGACGATCGCCACTGAGCACCCCAAGCCGCAGGCCCATGTCGCCAAGCTCAGCCAGGGCCTTGGCCGCATCGCTACGGGGCTGGTCCTGCACTGCCACCAGGCCAAGCACGGCCTCGGGAGAGGCCACCGCCAGCACCGTGGCCCCCTCCGACTCCAGCTGGGCCAGCTGCAGCTCCAGCCCAGCTGGAATGGTCAGACCATGGGCACTCAGCCAGCCCGGACGACCGACCCGGGCCAGACCGTCACCCCCCCCAAGCCGGCCTTCCACACCGGATCCCGCCTCTGTGCGGCTGTCGCTCACGTCCGCCAGGCGCAGCCCGCGGCACTGGGCCTCCTGCAGCAGGGCATGGGCCAGGGGGTGGCGGGTGTGTTGCTCAAGGCTGGCGGCGAGCTGGATCAGGGCGTCCGCCGCCGCCCCGGCGGAATCGCCGCCGCTGGCCGGCAGGACAGCCACCACCAGGGGGCGGCCAAGGGTGAGGGTTCCGGTCTTGTCGAAGAGCACGCTCTCGAGGCGGGCCGCCATCTCGATCGCGTCGCCGCCGCGGAAGAGCAGGCCAGAGCGAGCCGCCTGGCCCGATCCCACCGTGATCGCCGTTGGGGTGGCCAGACCCAGGGCACAGGGGCAGGCCACCACCAGCACGGCAATCGCCAGCTGCAGAGCCAATGAGAATGGAGTGGTGGCCGCGGCCCCCAGCACTCCATGACCGCCGTGGGCCCCGTGGCCCGCCCCCATGAGCACCTGCGGCCAGAGCTTGGTGCCCCATTGCCACCAGAACACGAACGTGGCCATGGCCAGCAGCAGCACGGCCACGCTGAAGCGGCCGGCCACCCGGTCGGCAAGGCTCTGGATCGGCGCCTTGCGGGCCTGGGCCTGCTCCACCAGGGCAATGATCCGAGCCAGGGTCGACTCCGGGCCCGTGCGCCGCACCTCCAGCTCCAGAGGGGCCTGCAGGTTGAGCATGCCGGCCATCAGCTCGGTGCCAGGCCCTGCCTCCAGGGGCATGGGTTCGCCCGTGAGGCTGGAGACATCCACTGCGGAGCGCCCCTCCACCACCTCACCGTCGACAGGGACCCGATCTCCGGGCAGCAGTCGCACCCGGTCGCCAGGGCGAAGACCACCGACGCGCACCTCACGCGCCGGTCCATCGCCGAGGAGCAGCAGGGCAGTGTCGGGCTGAAGGCGCACCAGCTGCTCGAGGGCCTGGCCCGTGCGGTTGCGGGCGCGCTCCTCAAGGAAACGGCCCAGCAGCACGAAGCCCAGCAGCATCACGGGCTCATTGAAGAAGCAGGGCCAGCCGGACCCTGGTCGCAGGTAAGCCACCAGGCTGGCCAGGTAGGCACTACCCATGCCCAACCCCACCAGGGTGTCCATGCTCGGGCTCCCCTGCCAGGCGTTGCGCGCGCCCCGCACCAGGATTCCCCGCCCGGGTCCAAGCAGAGCCACGCTGGCCACAAGAGCGTGGAAGCCCAGATCACCCAGCCTGGGCACCCCGGGCAGGGACATCAGGGCCGGCGGCAGGTGGCCACCCTGGGCCAGATGACCGAGCACTGACACCAGCATCAAGCTGAGGGCCACGATCAGCTGACGCCACTCCTGACGCCAGCGGCGCTGCTGGTCGCGCTTGGCGCGACTGGAATCAGGGCCCATCTGATCGCGCCTTTGGGCCTCGAATCCCAGGGCCTGCAGGCTGGCGATCAAAGCCGTCGCCTGATCTTCCGTCGGGGTGCTCTGGAAAGGGTCGAGACCGATCCAGGCGGTGCGGGTCACCAGATTGACGCTGGCCTGGCTGACCCCAGGCTGCTCCAGCAGCCGCCGCTCGACCGCACGCACGCAGCCGCCGCACTTCATGCCGTCCACATCGAGGAGCAAGGGCTCGACGGGGGCGCTGGGCGCAGGGGGGTGGGAGGTCAGGGTCACAGGCTGAGGCTCAGGCCCCAAGGGTAGGGAGTGTGGCGGAGGCTCCCTGGCCTGGCAGGCACCCGTCAGGATGGGAGCACCGATCACGCCAGTCGACCCGTGCCCCGCAGCCAACGCAACGACAACTTCATCGACAAGAGTTTCACGGTGATGGCCGACCTGATCCTCAAGGTGTTGCCCACCAACCGCCGGGCCAAGGAGGCCTTCGCCTACTACCGCGACGGCATGAGCGCCCAGGGGGATGGGGAATATGCCGAGGCGCTTGAGAACTACGACGAGGCGTTGAAGCTCGAGGACGACCCCCTCGATCGCGCCTTCATCCTCTACAACATGGCGCTGGTGTACACCAGCAACGGCGACCACCAGCGGGCGATCGAGACCTACGAGCAGGTGCTGGAGCTCAACAGCAAGATGCCCCAGGCCCTCAACAACATGGCGGTGATCCACCACCACCTCGGTTCCCTCGCTGAGGAGCGTGGCGACACCGATGAGTCCGACCGTCGCTTCGCCCAGGCAGCCGAATACTGGACCAAGGCGATCCGGATGGCCCCCAACAACTACATCGAGGCCCAGAACTGGCTCAAGACCAGCGGGAGA
Organism: Synechococcus sp. 1G10; assembly: GCF_002252625.1. Classification (GTDB taxonomy): domain Bacteria; phylum Cyanobacteriota; class Cyanobacteriia; order PCC-6307; family Cyanobiaceae; genus Regnicoccus_A. Next base: position 7,177 of record NZ_NQKW01000012.1, read on the forward strand.
GGCAGTGTTGATGTCTATTTCTAGGTACGGCGCCTAAGTCCCGCGCCCATGCCACTAGTAATCCGGCACAGGCGGCTTGGCGCTGCGCTTTCCGGGCTTGTCCTGGCGTGGTCGACGCTGGTTCAGGCGGGTCCGCATCTTCTTTCCGGTACGTCACCAGCCGCTGAGATCCGCTCGCCGAGCGCAGATTGCCCGGGCACTGAAACGACCGTCCCGTCCCTGGTCACGCCAGAGGCCCTGGCCGCCCTTGAGCGCTGCCTGGCCGCGCTGCCCCAGACCCGCGATCTCTACAGCAAGGGAGGCACCTACACACCGGAGCGAGATCTCCTCCATCGACGGATTCTCGCCGACGCCACGGCGGGTGATTCCTGCGTGAGTGGTCGTGCCCCGATCGCCCTGCTGACTGGAGGACCTCCTGGAGCGGGCAAGACCACCTGGCTGAGACGGCACGCGCCGATGTTGCTCCGTCCCACAACCCTGCGGGTCGATGCAGACGAGCTGCGGATGAAGTTGCCGGAATACAGAGGCTGGAACGCGGCGATCACCCAGGATGAAGTGGGCGATCTGGTGGACCGGCTGCTTGATGCCGTAGGCAAGCCTTGCCTGACAGATCTGATTTATGACGGGACCCTCTCCAGTGCTCGCCGGTACCAGCGCCTGATCCCCCGCTTAAAAAGCCTCGGCTACCGGGTGTTCCTTGTGAACGTGCTGGTCCCAGAATCCGTCAGCCGGGCGCAGGTGCTGCGGCGCTACCAGGCAAGCGGACGCTACGTACCTCAGTCTGCCATCAGCTCCTACTTCAGTAAGGGGCCGGCTGTATTCCGCCAGATTGCCCCTCAGGTGGATGGCTACCTTCAGGTGAACGGACTAGACGGATCCGTGCTTGATACCGGCGGGGCGCCCCTGCCATCGCTCGATCCCTAGAGCCTCCGCGAGCCACCATGCTGATCACTGCAGCCCGCCTCGTCCTCTTCGGCTACGTCATCGTCTCCGGGCTGCGCAACACTGCCCTGAAGGGGCTGCAACTCCAGGGCGCAAGCCATCCGATCGGGGGGGAGAATCCGATCAGCTTCTGCAATGTCTTCTTCATCAGCCAACTGATGGTGGGCATTGCCCTGATCAGCCTCGAGCCCAAACAGGTCCGGCGTCAAATCAGCCAGTTGCCATCCTCCGCTGCACCCCTGATCGCAGCGGATGCCTTCTTTGGCTGCTTTCTCGCCCCAATGGCCTTCTATCTCGCCCTCGAAGAGCTGAGTGTCATCACCCAGACCCTGCTCTTCTCACTGACGCTGCCGGCCTCAGCCCTGGTGGCCCAGTTTTGGCTCGGGGAACGTCTTCAACCCAGATTCGGCTACAGCCTTCTGCTGATTCTTTCTGGTTTGCTGGCGGGGAAGATTCTCGGAGTCATGCAGAGCGGCGGGTACCAATCGGTTATGCCGATGCTCGACGGCATCGGCGGCTACCTCTGGGCTCTGGTCTCGGTGGGCGCCACAGCGATGAGGAGTTGCATTCGAAAGCGTCTCGCCGGACTGGAACTCTGCCGAGGCTTGTCTTCGGGAATCCCCAATCTGGCCGGGGCCCTGGTATTTGCTGTCATCGCCCTGATCCGTTATGGCCCCGGGCACTTCTTTTACCTGAGCTGGTGGTGGGTGCTCGGCGTGATCGTGATCTACGGTCTAACGCTCTGTCTTGGCACCGAGGTGCTCCGCCAGGCCTGTCAGAGACACTTCAACGTGACCCAGATCGCCTTTGCGGGTTCGGGCAGCCTTGTGGTCACCGTTCTCAGTGCCACCTTGCTACTCGGCGAACCGTTGGCCTGGCCCACCGTGCTGAGTACAACGCTGATCCTGGGAGGCGTGCTGCTGCGCTTCCTCCCTCCGCTCCGGACCACCTGAGGGCGAGCGGAAACGTACCGACAACAACACGACTACAGATCGGAGGCGGGATCCACTCCCAAGGCCAATACCAGGGCCTCGGCCACTCCTCCCGCTTCGAGCAGCTCCAGCCCCAGCGCCGCCGCCACTGGAGCAAGACCGCTGCCACGGGGGACCACGGCCCTGGTGAACCCCAGGCGGGCCGCTTCCTGCAGACGTAACTCCAGCTGACCCACCGAGCGGATCTGTCCCCCCAGGCCAAGCTCTCCCACCAGCACCGTGCCGGCGGGCAAGGTGAGATCGCGGTAGCTGGCCACCACAGCGGCGGCCACCCCCAGGTCGGCGGCGGGCTCCTCCACATCGAGTCCCCCGGCCACGGCCAGATAGCAATCGAAGCGGGATAGGGGCAGGCCCAGGTGCTTCTCCAGCACCGCCAGGATCTGGTGCAGGCGGTTGATGCCGATCCCTGTGGCGGTACGCCGCGGGCTGGCGTAGCTGGTGGTGCTCACCAGGGCCTGGAGGTCCACCAGCAGCGGCCGGGTGCCTTCGCAGGCCACGATCGTGGCGGTGCCGGCGCAGGGGCCCTCTCCCCCCAGGAACAGCTCGCTGGGGTTGGTCACCTCGACCAGACCACGGTCGCGCATCTCGAACACCCCCAGCTCGTGGGTGGGCCCGAAGCGGTTCTTGACGGCCCGCAGCAGGCGGTGGCTCGCGAAGCGGTCGCCCTCGAAGGTGAGCACGGCATCCACCAAATGCTCAAGCACCTTTGGCCCTGCCAGCATTCCCTCCTTGGTGACATGGCCCACCAGAAGCAGGGCTGTGTCCTGGCGCTTGGCCAGCCGCTGCAGGGCCGCGGCGCAGTCTCTGACCTGAGAAACCGAGCCCGGGGCACTGCTCAGCTCGGCGTCATGGAGCGCCTGGATGCTGTCGATGATCGCCACCGCCGGGCGCAGCGCCTCCAGCTCCTGCAGCACCAGCTCCAGATCGGTTTCGGCCAGGAGCTGCAGTCCGGCCTGGTCGCTCACCCCCTCTCCCTCCGCTGCCTGCTCCGTGCCCAGGCGCCGCCAGCGCAGCTTCACTTGCTGGGCCGATTCCTCAGCACTCACGTAGAGCACCGAGCAGACATCCGCCAGGGCCCGCGCGCTCTGCAGCAGCAGCGTCGACTTGCCGATACCTGGATCCCCGCCCACCAGCACGAGCGACCCAGGCACCAGGCCACCCCCGAGGACCCGATCCAGTTCAGGGAAGCCTGTGGCGAGCCGCAGCAGCGGGCGTTCCCCCACGGTCTGGATGGGCTCAGAGCGCCGCGCCCGGGAAGCGGCGCCATCTGCAGTGGGAGATGGTGTTGTGCGCCGACGGCGGCCATCAGCAGCGGGGTTGCTCTGCTCCACGAGGCTGTTCCAGCTGCCGCAACCAGGGCAGCGGCCGAAGAACTGACGGGACTGAGCGCCGCAGCTCTGGCAGACGTAGAAAGGGGTGGAACGTCCCAAAGAGGTTTGTGAAGAATGGTGGCTTTGGGTGAACTGGCGGGTGCTCGCACCAGTTCAGTGGTCGGAGATTTTGTAACCGTGCCGGCGACGCGATGACGGTTTCCAGCTCAGCGAAGGAGACCATCCTGGTCGTCGACGACGAAGCCAGTATCCGCAGGATCCTGGACACACGCCTTTCGATGATCGGCTACCACGTGGTCACTGCCTCCGACGGTATCGAGGCACTTGAGGCCTTCCGTCAGTCGAGTCCGGATCTGGTCGTGCTCGACGTGATGATGCCCAGGCTCGACGGCTATGGGGTCTGCCAGGAGCTGCGCAAGGAATCGGATGTGCCGATCGTGATGCTCACCGCCCTGGGCGATGTGGCTGACCGCATCACCGGCCTGGAGCTGGGGGCCGATGACTACGTCGTCAAGCCCTTCAGCCCCAAGGAACTGGAGGCCCGCATCCGCTGCGTGCTGCGCCGGGTGGAGAAGGACCAGGTGGTGGGGATCCCCAATTCCGGAGTCATCCAGGTTGGGGAGCTGCGCATCGACACCAACAAGCGGCAGGTGTACCGGGGTGAGGAGCGCATCCGCCTCACGGGCATGGAATTCAGTTTGCTGGAGCTGCTGGTGAGCCGCTCTGGCGAACCCTTCAGCCGCGGCGAAATCCTCAAGGAAGTCTGGGGTTACACACCCGAGCGCCATGTGGACACCCGAGTGGTGGATGTCCACATCTCCCGGTTGCGCTCCAAGTTGGAGGATGATCCAGCCAATCCCGAGCTGATCCTCACGGCTCGTGGCACGGGATACCTGTTTCAGCGCATCGTGGAAGCCGTTGCCTCCGAAGGAATCTGATCTCGATCCGCGCTCCGGCAGGCGTGCCAAGCCCAGCCGGGCCATTCGTCGCCTGGTGATCTGGTACCGCCGCAATGCGGCGGTCACAACCATCGTGGGCACAGCCACCTCCTCCGCCAGCACGGCAGCGTCGGCCGCGGGTTCGGTGGCAGGCACGATGGCCTCCGCCGCAGGGTCAGTGGCCGGCAGCATGGCCTCGACGGCCGGCTCGGTCCTCAACCCCCTGGTGATCGATCCCCTGCGACGGCTCCAGCAGAGCGGTGGGGAAGAGCTGGCCGCCATCAGCCGTGGCGAACGCCTCTGGGTCGCCGTCGACGGCATGGGGGGCGACCATGCTCCTGGACCAATCCTGGAGGGTTGCCTCAGGGCGGTGCAGATCCTGCCCGTGCGCATCCGCTTCGTGGCCGAAGCAGCGGCGGTGGAGGCGGTGGTACCCAAGCTGGGCCTGGGTGAGCTGCTGCAGGAGTCCATCCAGCGGGGCCTGATCGAGCTGGTGCCCAGCGGCCCGTCCGTTGGCATGGACGACGAGGCCACCGTGGTTCGGCGCAAGCGCGACGCCAGCATCAACCTGGCCATGGACCTGGTGAAGCGGGGGGAAGCGACCGCAGTCTACTCGGCCGGCAACTCCGGCGCCGTGATGGCCTCGGCCATCTTCCGGCTGGGACGTCTCAAGGGCATCGACCGGCCGGCCATCGGCGCCCTCTTCCCCACCAAGGACCCGTCCCAGCAGGTGCTGGTGCTCGATGTGGGCGCAAACATGGACTGCAAACCGGGCTACCTGCACCAGTTCGCCCTGCTGGGGAGCATCTACAGCCGTGACGTGCTCGGGGTGCCCCGGCCAACCGTCGGTCTGCTCAACATCGGCGAAGAGGAGTGCAAGGGCAACGAACTCACGCTCAAGGCCTTCCCCCTGCTGGCCGCCGAACCCCGGATTTCCTTCAAGGGCAACTGTGAAGGCCGCGATGTGCTCTCAGGCGAATTCGATGTGGTTGTCTGCGATGGCTACACCGGCAACGTGCTGCTGAAGTTTCTCGAGTCAGTGGGCAGCGTGCTGCTCGACGTGCTGCGTGCGGAATTGCCCAGAGGTCGCCGCGGCAAGGTGGGCTCAGCCTTCCTGCGCAGCAATCTGATCCGGATCAAGAAACGCCTCGACCATGCCGAGCACGGGGGGGCCTTGCTGCTGGGCGTGAACGGTGTCTGCGTGATCGGCCATGGCAGCAGCAAGGCCCTCTCGGTGGTCAGTGCCCTGCGTCTCGCCCACCTGGCCGCCAGCCACGGGGTCATGGACGACCTGCACAGACTCAGCGCCCAGGAAGAAACCGTCACCGCCTGTGGTTGACTGAGCCCAACTGAGGACTGAGACGGTGTCGCTCGGCCGGATGGGCGCAGGGATGGCCCTGGTGGGTAGCGGCAGCGCCCTGCCGCTGGTCAGCATCAGCAATGAGCAGCTCAGCCGCCGGGTCGACACCAACGACGCCTGGATCCGCAGCCGCACCGGCATCTCCTCTCGCCGAGTCGCCGGTCCAGGTGAAACTCTCACCAGCCTGGCCACCGCCGCCGCCCAGGCTGCCCTGGAGCAGGCCGGCTGGGACGCCGAGGACCTGGACCTGATCCTGCTGGCCACCTCCAGTCCAGATGATCTGTTCGGAACCGCCCCACGGGTGCAGGGCGCCCTTGGGGCCCGTGGGGCCGCGGCCTTCGATCTCACCGCCGCCTGCAGCGGCTTTCTGTTTGCCCTGATCACCGCCGGCCAGTACATCCGGGGGGGAACGGTGGGGCGGGCCCTGGTGATCGGCGCCGATCAGCTCAGCCGCTGGATCGACTGGGACGATCGCAGCACCTGCGTGCTCTTCGGTGATGGTGCCGCCGCCGTGGCGGTGGAAGCCTGCGAGGAGTCGAGCAACGGCCTGCTGGGCTTCAAGATGCACTCCGACGGCCGCCGGGCCGACTGCCTCTCCTTGCGCCAGCAGGATGATCACGTTCCCCTGCTGGAAGGTCATTCGACCCAGAAAGGCGGCTTCGAGACCATCCACATGAATGGACAGGAGGTCTACAAGTTCGCGGTGCGGGAGGTGCCGGCGGTGCTGCAGGAACTGCTGAAGAGCACCGGCACGACAGCGGAGCAGCTCGACTGGCTGCTGCTCCACCAAGCCAACCAGCGCATCCTCGATGCGGTGGCCGACCGCTTTGCCATCCCCCATGAGCGGGTGCTCAGCAACCTGGCCCGCTACGGCAACACCTCCGCCGCCACCATCCCGCTGATGCTGGATGAGGCCGTCAGGGATGGCCGGGTTCGCCCGGGCAATCTGATCGCCAGCAGTGGCTTCGGGGCCGGACTCAGCTGGGGCGCGGCCCTGCTGCGCTGGGGTGGCGCCGACTTCGGCAAGACGTCCCCTGACCCCGGTTGAAAGGCACCGCCGTAATCTCCAGCCGGTTCGAGCGCGTGTCGCCATGGGGATTGCCTGGGTGTTTCCCGGTCAGGGCTCACAGAAAGCCGGCATGGCCAGCGGCGTGCTGGATCTCCCGGGCGCTCGCGAGCGCTTCACCGCCGCCTCCGATCTGCTGGGCCGCGACCTGCTGGCGATCTGCGCGGGCGAGGCGAGCGAAGGCCAGGGGGAGCCATCCGATCTGGGCGACACCAGAAACACCCAACCCGCCCTGTTCGTCGTTGAAAGCCTGCTGGTGGATGGCCTCAAGGCCCAGGGCCGCCAGGCCGATCTGGTGGCCGGCCACAGCCTGGGCGAACTGGTGGCCCTCTACGCCGCCGAGGTCTTCGACTTCGGCACCGGCTTGGAGCTGATGCGCCGCCGCAGCGAGCTGATGGCTGCGGCGGGCGGTGGGGCGATGACCGCAGTGATGGGCTTCGAGCGCAGCGCTCTGGAGGCCATCGTGGAAGCCAGCGAGGGCGTGGTGATCGCCAACGACAACAGTGCGGCCCAGGTGGTGATCTCCGGGCTGCCGGAGGCCGTGGCCGCCGTGGCCGCCCAGCTCTCCTGCAAGCGAGCCATTCCCCTGGCGGTCTCCGGGGCGTTCCACTCTCCGTTCATGGCCGATGCGGCTGCCGCCTTCGCCGCCCTGCTGGAGGAGGTGCCCTTCGCCGACGCCAGCATCCCGGTGCTGAGCAACACCGATCCAACCCCCTGCCGCGACGGGAACGAACTCAAGCAACGGCTGCGGCGGCAGATGGTGAGCGGTGTGCGTTGGCGCGAAACTATGGATCAGCTGGCGGCCCAGGGCATCGACACCGTTGTGGAGATCGGCCCTGGCAACGTGCTCAGCGGTCTGATCAAACGCAGCCTGACGGGGGTGACCACCGCCCAGCTCAGCAGCGCCGCCGACCTGGGACTGTGACCGACACAGGGAAGAAGCTCCCGGCCAGCGGGCCGATCGCGCCCCGCCGCCGCGGCCTGCGCCGCCGGGTTGCCCCTCCGGCCCTGCTGACGCCCAGGCCGAGCCTCACGTACCGCCTGATCAGCTACCTGCTGGTGTTTCCGGTGTTCCGGCTGCTGTTCAGGGGCCGTACCAGCGGCAACGGCAGGGTGCCCTTGGATGGGGCGCTGGTGGTGGTCGCGAACCATGGCTCTCACCTCGACCCGCCCCTGCTGGGGCATGCCCTGGGGCGTCCGGTGGCCTTCATGGCGAAGGCGGAGCTGTTCCGGGTGCCCCTGCTGGGGGCCATCATCCGGGCCTGCGGGGCCTATCCCGTCTCCCGTGGTGCCAGCGACCGGGAGGCCATCCGCATCGCCACTGACCGCCTGCTCGAGGGCTGGGCCACCGGAGTCTTCATCGACGGCACCCGTCAGGCGGATGGGCGCGTGAACCAGCCGCAGCCCGGGGCCGCCCTGCTGGCGGCCCGAGCGGGAGCTCCGCTGCTGCCGGTGGCGATCATCAACAGTCACCGGGCCCTCGGGACGGGTCAGACCACCCCAAGGCTGGTGCCGGTCCACATCCGCATCGGCCAGATCATCCCGCCACCGGCCTCCCGTCGCCGCGTCGACCTGCTGGCCACCACAGCCGCCTGCCAGGATCAGATCAACGCGCTCCTTGACCAGGGGCTGCTGGACCCAGCGCGGGCACGATCCGTCCTGCCGCCCACGAGCGCAGATCCCGACCGGTGACCACCCAGGCAGCGGCCCGCAGGCCATCGCCCCAGACCTTGCGGCGCCCCTCCGGCAGGCAGTGCTTCCCGCAGGGCACGGCCACCGGGGTGAGGTGAATCCCGCGACTGCCGGCCACAATCCGTCCCACCAGGAGGGCCCGGTCCATGTGATCGTTGCTGGTGACCAGCAACACGTGCTGGATGCCCAGTCGCTTGAGGTCATCCACCACCGTGGTGAAGTTACCGAGGGTGTCGCGGGCTCGGTAATCGAGGCGGAACTGGCGGCGATCAAGTCCCTCCTGGCTGAACAGCCACTGGGCGTATTCAGGATTGCTGCCACCACTCACCAGCAGGGGCAGCCCGTCACGATGGGCCAGCCGACCGGCCAGCTTCTCCCGCTCGATATCTCCACCCAGCACCAGGATCAACTGAGGCTGGCTGAGACGGGGCAGCAGCCATCCACGGCCGATCAGCACCAGAGAGCCGGCCAGCAGTGCCAGCACCAGCAGCCGTCGCATCAGAGCTGCCCCACCGGACTGGTGGGATACAGGGGCAGCACGCTGGCCCAGGGAGCCGCCGATTCCGCCGCCGCCGCCAGCCCACTCAGCCGCAGCAACCCGGCCACGTCGGCCGCCGGATCGACCCGAGCCTCCAGCCGAACGCCTGGCGGCAGATCGGCCAGCTGTCCGAACAGGCGTGGAGCCTCCCGCTCGGCCATTCCCCCCAGTGCCCACTCGTCCACGGCATAGCAACCCGCCACGATGCCGCGACGGGGAAGCTCCTGCAACAGCCAGAAGGGCTGATCGCCCACTTCGGCGCGCTGACGCAGACGCTGGGCAATCAGCAGGAAGCTGCTGAATCCATCCAGCGGCAGCGCCAGCTGCTGGGCCAGGGTGCGGGCGAAAACCACGCTCAGGCGGGTGGCGGTAAACCCACCAGGACCCGTGGCCACAGCCAGACGCCCCAGCTCACGCCACTGGTGGGCCGGCAGCAGCTGCTCGACACAGGCCAGCAGATCGTTGGAGAGCCGCCGGCCCAGGGGATGGCTGGTGATGCGGGGGCTCGGCGGGGCCATGGTCCCAGGAGCAGAGGACGACAACAGGGGAGCGAGGCCTAGCCCAAGCTCGTCGCTGGTGCTGTGCAGCGCCAGCAGCCAGGAGGGGGCGACAGCGCTCATGCCGGCACCACTTCACCCGGGCGCAGGCGACTCCAGCGGCCTGGGTCCGACTGGAAGCTGCCGCAGGCCCGCACATCCCACTCCACCCCCACCTGAGCGCCCTCCAGGCTGATGACCTGCACGTGGATGCGGGGGGTCGTGGGGCGCAGGTCCGGATCCGCACTGAGGTGCTCCACACCGTGCTGCCGTTCCACCGCGTGATAGGCCTGACAGCGCTCCACCCAGTGGCAGTCGACGCAGATGCACATGCCGCCGGGGCGCTCCACTTCCCCCATTCTGAAGTGGGCCTGTGCCCCCGAGGGGCGCATGGCTGCGGCCACTGGAGTGCTGCGACAGGCCCTGGCCCTCGAGGCCTGGCCATGGCCCCCTGACTCCTTCCCCACTGGCACAGCCCTGGTGGGGGGCGCCGTGCGCGATGGACTGCTGGGTCGCCTTGGACCTCAGCCCGATCTGGACCTGGTGGTGCCCGGGGACGCCCTCGCCCTCTGCAACAGCCTGAGTCGCCGCCATGGCGGCCGCGTCGTGGTTCTTGATGCCGAGCGCTCCATCGCCCGGCTGGTGCTGCGCGGCTGGAGCCTTGACCTGGCCCGACAGGTGGGGGACGACCTGGAGAGTGATCTCTGGAGAAGGGACTTCAGACTGAATGCCCTGGCCCTGCCGCTGGCGCCAGGTTCCGAGCTGATTGATCCCACAGGTGGTCTGGGTGACCTGGTGGCAGGAGTACTGGTGGCGGTGCGGGAAGCGAACCTGATTGACGATCCCCTGCGAATGCTGCGAGGAGTGCGCCTGGCCGCGGAGCTGGGCTTTCGCCTGGAGCCCCGCACCCGCGGCTGGATCGAGCGGCACCACCGCCGGATCAGCGAGGTGGCACCGGAGCGGGTACTGCAGGAACTGGAGAAGCTGGTGCAGGCCCCCTGCGGCGGGAAGGGTCTGGGGGAGGCTCTCAGCTACGGCCTGCTTGATCCCTGGCGCTCAAGCGGTCCGGACCCGGTCTGGCAACCAGAGCTGGAGCTGGAGCTGACCCCCGCGGAAGCAGCCCGGGCCCTGCCCCTGGCCCGACTGGCGAGGGTGTTTGATGCCGCGTCCCTGGAGCACTTGCGCAGCAGCCGTCAGTTGCAGCAGCGCTGCGAACGGTTGCGGCACTGGTTGCTACGGCTGCTCGACAATGCCGAGGGCGCCGCCTCCGGGCTGCAGCGCCTGGGCGAGGCGGAGCGACTGAGCCTGCATCAGCAGCTCGAGGAGGATCTTCCGGCCCTGCTGCTGTTTTTTCCAGCCAACCTGGCGGCGGACTGGTTAGCGCGCTGGCGTAATCCCCAGGACCCGTTGTTTCATCCCCGTCCACCGATTGATGGCCGCAGCCTGCAGGACCACCTGGGACTGAGCCCGTCCCGGCAGCTGGGGGAGCTGCTCGCCCAGCTCACGCACGAGGCCGCCTACGGCCGTATCAAGGGCCGACAGGAAGCCCTGCGCCAGGCCAGGCTCTGGCTTGAGCGAACCACGGCATGATTTACTTGATAGTGAAAAGGCATTCATCCACAGCCTGACACCGCCCGTGAGCATCGGCTGATCGTCAGAGGTTTCGTCAAGGGATTTCCGAGCCACTGGCTCTCCAGACCAACCTGTTCATCGATCAACACTCCGCCATCGGTCCAACATTCCCATTCCTCCCCTCGTTTCATGAGCGTTCGTCTTTACGTCGGCAACCTGCCGCAGAGCTTCGATGACAAGGAACTGACCGACCTGTTCACCGCCGTGGGTGAAGGCGTTCGCTTCAAGACCGTTCAGGATCGCGAGACGGGCGCCTGCCGCGGTTTCGGCTTCGCCAACGTCGACGACGAGAAGCTGGCCGATGTGGTTATTGAGCAGCTCAACGGCCGCGATTTCGGTGGCAACAGCCTGCGCATCGAACGCTCCGAGCGACGCGATTCCCGCACTGCCACCCCAAGCACAGACCGTCGCAGCGGTGGCGCCACCTCCACCGTGGCCCGTAAGGCCGTCAACAAGGTGGTACACAGCGATGACATCACCGAAGGCGCCCCCGATCCACGCTGGGCCGGCGAGCTGTCCAAACTCAAGTCCCTCCTGGCCAACCAGACTGCCGCCGTCTGAGGTTGCCGTCTGAGCCGGGAAACCCTTTCGCTCCCCTCAGGCCTGGTGCGTGACTGAACCAGCTGTTGATGATCCTCGCCCGCTTCAGCACTGGTGCTGGCGGGGTCACTCGATTGGCTTCACCAGCCAGACCCCGGGATCGGGCTCAGAAGACACTCCATCTCGGGATTCCGCTCAAGCCGTTGTGGTGCTGATCCACGGCTTCGGGGCATCCAGTGGCCACTGGCGCCACAACCTTCCCGAGCTGGGGAAGCACTTTCCCACATACGCCATCGACCTGCTGGGATTCGGCTCCAGCGACAAGCCAAGCTCCCGGTTGCGTGGGGAAGTAGCCAGGGCAGGTTCTGTCAGCTACGGCTTCGATCTCTGGGCGGAGCAGGTGGCCGACTTCGCTGCCTGGATCCTGGCCAGCACCTGCATCCACCAGTCGGACCCGGTGCCAAGCCTGCAGTTGGTGGGTAACTCCATCGGCGGTGTGGTCGCCCTGAGGGCCAGTGAGCTGCTGATCGCCCGCGGCCTGCCCCTGCGCCAAGTGATTCTGATCGATTGCGCCCAGCGCACTCTCGACGAGAAACGGGTGGCGCTGCTGCCCTGGCCCCAGCGCGCCAGCCGCCCCCTGATCAAGCAACTGGTGCGCCAGCGCTGGCTGATCGCCCCACTGTTCCGCACCCTGGCGCGGCCCGGCTTCATCCGGCGGGTCCTGGCCATGGCCTATCCCAGCGGTGCCAACGTCGATGACGCGCTGGTGGAGCTGCTTTTTCGCCCAAGTACAGATCCCGGGGCCCCGGAGAGCTTCCGCGGCTTCGTCAACCTGTTCGACGACCACCTTGCCCCGGAGATCCTTGCCCGGCTGGGCTCCCTGCCGGTGCGCATGATCTGGGGCGAGCAGGATCCCTGGGAAAATCCCACTGAAGCCAGTCAATGGGCGGAGCAGTTCAGCTGCATCCGTGAGCTGCGGCTGCTGCCGGGGCTAGGTCACTGTCCCCACGACGAGGCCCCACAACTGGTGAACCCGATCCTGATCGAGTGGCTCAGCGCGACTGAGCGATCACAAAAGAACAGGGAAGATCAAGAAGCTTGAGCGGGCGGGGCACGTAGGCCCGATGGCTGAACACGTCGTAGTCGAGCTGCTCGATCACGGCAAGGATGCCCCGGTACAGCCGCAGGGAAGCCCACACCGGCCAGCGGGCATCGGCTGAGAGCCAGCGCACTCCCGCTTCCGAGCGGGCAAACCACTGGCGGGCCCGCCGCAACTGAAAGTCCATCAGGGCGCGCCAGTTGTCGTTGAGGGTGCCGGCAAGCAGATCGGCCTCGGAGTAACCGAAACGCTCGAGGTCCTCCTGGGGTAAGTAGATCCGCCCGCGGGCGCGGTCTTCGCCCACATCCCGCAGGATGTTCGTGAGCTGGTTGGCGATGCCCAGAGCCACGGCCGCGCTGGAGGTGTCCGGACGCTCGCTCCAGGGGGCTGAGGTGTAGGCGGGATCCAGGCCCATCACTTCCTGCGTCATCAGACCCACCGTGCCTGCCACCCGATAGCAGTAAAGCTCCAGGTCCTCGAAGCGTGCGTAGCGGTGCCGCTGCAGATCCATCCTCTGCCCCTCGATCATGTCGAGGTAGGGCTGCAGGGGTTGGGGATAGCGCTGCAGGGTGTCAACCATCACCAGATCGAGGGCGTCGTGCACCTCTCCGCCAAACAGGGAGCGGGTGCGCTCTTCCCAGCGATCTAGCCGCTCGGCCAGGCGCTCCACCGGCAAAGCCTGGGCCTGGGGACTGTCCATCAGCTCATCGGTGCGACGGCACCAGACGTAGATCGCCCAGATCGCCCGCCGCTTCGCCGGCGGCATCAGCAGAGTGCCGAGATAGAAGGTCTTGGCCCACTGAGCTGTTTCCTGGCGGCACGACTGGAAGGCCTCCTCCAACGTCGGCAGGGAAGGGCAGGGCACCGTGGTGGAGGCAGCCAGCACCGTCACACCGCCAGGGGAGCGATGGCCTGGCTGTGGCTGACGGCCTCAGCGCAGAGCTTGCCGCTCAGCACAGCACCCTCCATCGAAGCGAGGTAGCGCTGCATGGTGTAGTCACCGGCCATGAAGAAATTGGCAATCGGCGTGTCCTGCGTCGGTCGCAGCTGCTGGCAGCCTGGCACCGTCTTGTAGACGGAGAGCGGTGTCTTCACAACCCGTGCCTTGCGGAGCTGGGCCTGGTCATCACCGGTGAAGTGATCCGGGAACAGCCGCCGCAGCTCGGCGATGGTGGCTTCCACGATCGCCTCATCGCTGCGGCCGATCCACTCCTCGGCCGGCGCGAAGACAAGCTCCAGCATTGAGCGGTCGGGATCGGCGTACTCCCGACAGGTGTTGCTCATGTCGGCGTAGACACTGAGCAGATCAGAGCGGCTGAACAGCAGGTGATCGATCTCGGTGAGCTTGCGGTCGAACCAGAGGTGAATGTTGATCACCGGCACCCCCCGAAGACCCTCGAGCTTCTCGAAGAAGGGCAGCTGCTTCCACGGCTCGGGCAGCAGCAGCTTGAGCGGATCAACGGGAAGGGCACTCACGTAGGCGTCAGCTTGGAGCAGGCGGGGCTCCTGACCCTGTAGGCCTGCCAGACGAAAGCCAGCAACGCTGCCATCTTCGGCGAGCTCGATCTGGCGCAGGGGGCTGTTGAGGTGCACCTCACCTCCACGCGCCCGGACCCACTCCACGATCGGCTCACAGAGTCGCTGGGGCGGATTGCCATCAAGGAATGCCATTTTCGAGCCGTTTTTCTCCTGGAGAAACCGGTTCAGAGCCGTGAGGATGACCGTGCTGGAGATCTCATCAGGATTAATGAAATTCAAAGCCTTACTCATGGCGATGAACACTTCATCATTGACCCGCTTGGGAATGTTGTGAAGCTCGAGCCACTCCGACCAAGAATACTTATCGCACTCTTCAACGTACTTCTGCCCACGCAACATCGCCGGCACAAGCCCCAGGCCGAAATGGATCTTCTCCGGCCAGCTCAGCATGTCGTTATTACCAAGAATCGCCACCACGCCATTCAGAGGCGCTGGCAGGTCGGGGAAGTCGAAGCGGCTGTAGTTGCCTGGTGAATCCTTCTGATTGAAGATCATTGCGTGGTCTTTCCACTGCAGACGGTCTTCGATGCCCAGCTCTGCGAAGAGCTTCAGCATGTTGGGGTAAGCCCCGAAGAAAATATGCAGGCCGGTTTCGTACCAGTCGCCGTCCTCGTCCTGCCAAGCGGCCACCTTGCCGCCGAGCACATCGCGCGCTTCGACCACCACGGGCGTGTGGCCTGCATCGCTGAGGTATTTGGCGCAGGAGAGACCGGCCAGGCCTGCTCCAGCGATGGCGACGCGCATGGGAAAACGAAAAGTCAACAGCAACCATAAAAGGGTTGCCGCTGGCAACGGCGCCCCGCGAACCATCCCAGGGGCGGCTGGGGTTCCTAAAGTCCGGAAACGTGGAGCGCCTGCCTGCCCACGACCCCCAACCATGGTCGACGCCAGCCTGCTCAAGTCCACCACCCGCCACGTGCGGGTGTTCACGGCCCGGGTGGAGGACGGTCAGCTGATCGCTGATCCCAGCCAGCTGACTCTTGATCTCGATCCCGACAATGAATTCCTCTGGGACGCGCCCGTTCTGGGCAAGGTCCAGCAGCGCTTCCGCGAGCTGGTGTCCGCCAGCGCCGGCCACGACCTGAGCGAATACAACCTGCGCCGTATCGGTTCGGAGCTCGAAGGCTTCATCCGCCAGCTGCTCCAGGCCGGCGAGCTGCGCTACAACCCCGAAGCGCGCGTGCTCAATTACTCGATGGGCCTGCCCCGCACGCCGGAGGCCTCTTGACCCGCTCCCGTTACGACCGAGGTGGCCGCTCCGGCTCGAACGACAACGGCCGTGGTGATGCCGTCCGTGGAGGCTATGGCCGAGGCAGCGAGAGCCGCTCCGTGCCAGCAGCAGAGGGACGTGATCCCTACGAGACCTACGACCGGTCGCCCCGGGGACGGCGCACAGCCGAGCAGGGAGGGAGCGGGGGCAACGGTGGCCCGGGAGGCGGTGGTGGATCCGGCGGCGGCGGGGGGGCTGGCAGCCCCATTCAGCTGAATGTGGGCACTATCGCTGTCCTTGCCGGCGTGCTGGTGCTGGGCATCGGCATCGGCACGGCCCTTTCCAGCAACACACCCGGCAACCAGGGCAACATCGCCAGCAGTCAACAACTGGATCTGGCAGTGCCAGATCCCGAGTTCTGCAAGCAGTGGGGAGCCAGCGCCTTCGTGATGGACGTGGAGCTCTACACCACGATGAACCCCAGCAGCAGCTTCGTGACCCAGCCCACCCTGCAGCCGGGCTGCGTGATCCGGCGGGAGAACTGGAGCGTGCTTCAGAAAGAGGGCGCCGTGACCTCCGAGCAGATGCGTCAGTGCAAGCAGCGCATGAACACGTTCGCCTACATCGGCTCGATCCGAGACAAACCCGTTGTGCGCTGCGTCTACCAGACAGATATCAGCGGCAACAAGTTCCAGACCAGGGGAATTGCCGGCACCGCCGACGACGCCACCGGGATCACACCCGAAGCCGGCCAGTTCTGATCGGGGGCTCCGCTTCAGGAGGCCGTGGCCGCCTGGGCCACAGCCTCCTGAAGCGGAGTGGCCGCGGGCCGTGCCGCGGGCTGGCGCAGAGGACTATCGGGACTGGCGAACAACGGCAGAACTTCGCGGCGGAAGGCCTCTGAGGCCCTGGAGCAATAGCGGGCGGGATGGGTGATCAACTTGAGCTGACGACGCACGTGCAGATCGGAGACGCTCAGGCGGTGCAAGCTGCCCGTGGCCAGTTCGCGCTCGATCGAGACCACCGGCAGGAAAGCTGCACCGAGGCCAGACTGGACGGCGTTCTTGATCGCCTCGAAGGAGTTGAGCTCCATCTCGATCTTGAGGCGCTGGACCTCCAAACCAGAGCGCGCCAGCAGCTGATCCACCATCTTTCGGGTGGTCGACTGGGCATCGAGGCAGACGAAGCCGAGGCGGTAGAGATCGTCCTTGTTGAGCTCGGGCAGACGTGCCAGGGGATGCTTCACCGGCAGCACCAGCACCAGCTCATCGTTGGTGTAGGGCACCACCTGCAGCAGATCCACCAGTTCGCTGGGCAGCTCGCCGCCGATGATCGCCAGATCGATCTGACCGTTGGCAACACTCCAGCTGGTGCGGCGGGTGCTGTGCACCTGGAGCTGCACCGAAACATCGGGATATTTCTGACGGAACAGCCCGATCATGCGGGGCATCAGATAAGTGCCCGTGGTCTGGCTTGCCCCCACGATCAACGAGCCACCGCGCAGATTGTGAAGGTCGTCGAGGGCGCGGCAGGCCTCCTGGCACTGGCTCAGGATCCGGTCGCAATAGCTGAGGAGGAGATGGCCGGCTTCGGTGAGCTGCGCCTTGCGGCCACCCCGGTCGAACAGGGAGACATCAAGCTGCTTCTCCAGGTTCTGGATCTGGAGACTGACCGCTGGCTGGGTGACGTAGAGGCTGTCGGCAGCCTTCTTGAAGCTGCCCTCGCTGGAGATGGCGCGCAAAATGCGCAGCTGATCGAGGGTGAAGGGCAGATCAGCCATGGGATGGGCCCTGGGCCTTGCTCCGGCTGGGAATGAAAACTCTAAAGGGGAAACTCCTGAACCCCGGGGCCTGAGATCCCTGAGCGGGATGGAATGACACCTCCGCCAGAATCACCGCTTCCGCCACGGCTTCTTGGCCCCGTCTGCGCCCAGCTTCGCCCTGTTCAGCACCGGACTTGGCGCCATGGCGCCGGAGCACCGCTCAAGCCTGGTGATGTTCGCCCTGCTGGTGGGGTTCGCTTTGCTCCACAGCGGCGGTGCGGCCCTCCGGGTCCGGGCTGAGCAGCTCATCGGGGCACGGGTGTGGCGCCTGGTGTTCGCGGCCGTGAGCATCCCGGCGGCCGTGGTGGTGGTGGGCTATTTCATCACCCACCGCTACGAGGGAGTGCGGCTCTGGAACCTCCAGGGCACCCCCGGGCTGATCCCCCTGGTCTGGGTGGGCACGGCCATCAGCTTCTTTTTTCTCTATCCGGCCACCTACAACCTGCTGGAGATCCCGGCATTGCTGAAGCCCCAGGTGCGCCTCTACGCCAGCGGGATCATCCGCATCAGCCGCCATCCCCAGGCGGTGGGACAGGTGCTCTGGTGCGCCACCCACCTGCTCTGGATCGGCAGCAGCTTCATGCTGGTCACCTGCGCTGGCCTGATCGGCCACCATCTTTTTGCTGTCTGGCATGGCGACCGGCGGCTACAGGCCCGCTTCGGGGAGGCATTCGAGGAGCTGCGCGCCAGCACCTCCGTGATCCCCTTCCGCGCCGTGCTCGACGGCCGCCAGCAGCTGGTCTGGGCGGAATTCCTGCGGCCAGCCCAGCTGGGGATCGCCATCGCCATCGGTCTGATCTGGTGGAGCCACCGCTTCCTGGGGCTGGCGGCAGAGGCGTTTCTGGGGGGACCCCTGGGTCGGTTGCTGGGCTGAGGACGTCGATCGTGCCTGGTAAAAACCCCTGATCGCGGTCCAACACACAGCCCGGACCAGCTTGGGCAGGCTGCTTACACTCCAATAGCCCGCACCCTGAGCTGGATGACGTCGGCTGCCGAACTTGCCTGGTTGATCCCCGTGCTGCCCCTGGCTGGGGCGGCCATCACCGGCCTCGGCCTGATCAGCTTCAATCGAACCGTCAACCGGCTGCGCAAGCCGGTGGCCCTGCTCCTGATCAGCTGCGTCGGGGCGGCCGCTGTGCTCAGTTTCGCCGTGCTGGCAGAGCAGCTGGCTGGGGCTCCCGCCACCGAAGTGCTCTTCGACTGGGCCAGCGCGGGCAGTTTCAATCTGCAGATGGGCTTCCGGGTGGATGCGCTCGGGGCTGTAATGCTCTCGCTGGTCACCACCATCGCCCTGCTGGTGATGGTGTACTCCGATGGCTACATGGCCCACGACAAGGGTTATGTGCGCTTTTTCACCTATCTGGCCCTGTTCAGCAGCTCGATGCTGGGCCTGGTGATCAGCCCGAACCTGCTTGAGATATACGTGTTCTGGGAGCTGGTTGGCATGTGCTCCTACCTGCTGGTGGGCTTCTGGTACGACCGTGACGGTGCTGCCAATGCCGCCCAGAAGGCCTTTGTGGTGAACCGGGTCGGAGACTTCGGCCTGCTGCTTGGCATTCTCGGGCTGTTCTGGGCCACGGGCGCCTTCGGCTTTGAGGAGATCGGCTCACGCCTGGCGGACGCCGTGGCAGGCGGCAGCCTTTCCAATGGAGCTGCAGTGCTGCTCTGCCTGCTTGTGTTCATGGGACCGATGGCCAAGTCGGCCCAGTTCCCCCTGCACGTTTGGCTGCCCGATGCCATGGAGGGTCCAACCCCCATCTCCGCCCTGATCCATGCCGCCACGATGGTGGCGGCGGGAGTGTTCCTGGTGGCCCGGCTGCAACCTGTCTATGCCCCTTTCCCCCAGGTCCAGCTGGTGATCGCGGTGGTCGGCACGATCACCTGCTTCCTGGGGGCTTCGATTGCCCTCACCCAGATGGACCTGAAGAAGGGCCTGGCTTACAGCACCGTCAGCCAGCTGGGTTACATGATGCTTGCAATGGGCTGCGGCGCCCCGGTCGCCGGCATGTTCCACCTGGTGACCCACGCCTTCTTCAAGGCAATGCTGTTCCTGGGCTCCGGCTCGGTGATCCATGCCATGGAGGAGGTGGTGGGCCATGAGCCGGTGCTGGCTCAGGACATGCGCCTGATGGGCGGCCTGCGTCAGTTCATGCCCGTGACGGCGATCACCTTCCTGATCGGCTGTGTGGCCATCAGCGGCATTCCGCCACTGGCAGGCTTCTGGAGCAAGGACGAGATTCTCGGGCAAGCCTTCAACACCTATCCGATCCTCTGGGTTGTGGGCTTTCTCACCGCCGGCATGACGGCCTTCTACATGTTCAGGCTCTACTTCCTGACCTTCGAGGGCGAGTTCCGCGGCAACGACGCGGCCATCCAGGCGCAGCTGCTCAAGGACGCAGGCAAGTTCGCCCCTGGGCCGGATGGGCAGAGCGATGGCGCCAGCCATGGTCACCACGCCAGCCACCCCCACGAATCCGGCTGGCAGATGGCCTTGCCCCTCGCGGTCCTGGCGGTGCCTTCCGCCCTGGTCGGCCTGCTCGGAACCCCTTGGCACAGCCGCTTCGCCGGCCTGCTCGATCCCCAGGAAGCCGCCGAGATGGCTGAGCACTTCTCCTGGGCTGAATTCCTCCCCCTGGCAGGTGCTTCGGTGGCGATATCGATCACCGGAATCACCATTGCGGTGCTGGCCTACTCCCTCCACAAGCTTGATCTGGCCACCTTGGTGGCCGCCCGCTTCCCCAGCCTCAACGCCTTCCTGGCCAACAAGTGGTACCTCGACGACCTCAACGACAAGCTGTTCGTTCAGGGCAGCCGCAAGCTGGCCCGTCAGGTGCTCGAAGTGGACGCCAAGGTGGTGGATGGGGTGGTGAACCTCACCGGCCTGCTGACCCTGGGCAGCGGTGAAGGCCTCAAGTATTTCGAAACCGGCCGGGCCCAGTTCTATGCCCTGATCGTGTTCGGCGGCGTGATCGCTCTGGTGGTGCTGTTCAGCAGCTTCTGAGCCAGGCGGCAGGCTGACCACCAGGCTCTGTGTGTGTCAACGCTTATCTGGGAGCGGCCTGAGCAGCAGGTATTTCTACACTCCGCCCAGACCTCATCCCTGCCCCCGTGCCGCTCGATCCTGCCGTTGCCACGGGCGCCATTGGTGCCTTGAGCGACGGACCCGCCACCGTCTTCCCCTGGCTGAGCGTTTCGATCCTGATGCCGATCGCCGCCGCCCTGCTGATCCCCTTCATTCCCGATCCAGGCGACGGCAAGACGATCCGCTGGTATGCACTCGGTGTCGCCCTGGTCACCTTCCTGGTCACCGCCGGGGCCTATCTAAACGGCTACGACCCCTCGGTGGCCGGTCTGCAGTTGATCGAGCGGGTGGAGTGGCTGCCAGATCTGGGCCTGGCCTGGTCGGTGGGGGCCGACGGGCTCTCGATGCCCCTGATCCTGCTCACCAGCTTCATCACAGCCCTGGCTGTGCTGGCGGCCTGGCCAGTCACCTTCAAACCACGCCTGTTCTATTTCCTCATTCTGGCCATGGATGGCGGCCAGATCGCCGTCTTCGCAGTCCAGGACATGCTCCTGTTCTTCCTCTCCTGGGAACTGGAGCTGCTGCCGGTCTACCTGTTGCTGGCGATCTGGGGCGCCAAGAAGCGCCAGTACGCCGCCACAAAGTTCATCCTCTACACCGCAGGTGGCTCGGTGTTCATCCTGCTGGCGGCCCTGGCGATGGGATTCCATGGCGGTGGCACCCCCAGCTTTGAATACACAACCCTGGCGGCCAAGGAATTCGGCACCCGCTTCCAGCTGCTGGCCTACGCCGGTCTGCTGATCGCCTTCGGTGTGAAGCTGCCGATCGTGCCGCTGCACACCTGGCTCCCGGATGCCCACGGCGAAGCCACGGCGCCAGTGCACATGCTCCTCGCCGGCATCCTGCTGAAGATGGGGGGCTATGCCCTGCTGCGCTTCAACGTGCAGCTGCTACCCGATGCCCACGCCCAGTTCGCCCCCCTGCTGGTGGTGCTGGGGGTAGTGAACATCATCTACGCGGCCCTCACCTCCTTCGCCCAGCGCAACCTCAAGCGAAAGATTGCCTACAGCTCGATCAGCCACATGGGCTTCGTGCTGATCGGTATCGGCAGCTTCTCCGCCCTCGGCACCAGCGGCGCCATGCTGCAGATGGTGAGTCATGGCCTGATCGGCGCCAGCCTGTTCTTCCTGGTGGGGGCCACCTACGACCGCACCCACACCCTCCAGCTCGATGAGATGGGAGGAGTGGGCCAGAAGATGCGCAAGATGTTTGCCCTCTGGACGGTCTGCTCCCTGGCTTCCCTGGCCCTGCCTGGCATGAGCGGCTTCGTCTCCGAGCTGATGGTGTTCGTGGGCTTCGCCACGAGCGAGGCCTACTCGCTCAGCTTCCGCATCGTGATGGCGGTTCTGGCGGCCGTTGGGGTGATCCTTACGCCGATCTACCTGCTCTCGATGCTGCGGGAAATCTTCTTCGGCAAGGAGAACACCGAGCTGGCCTCCCACACCAGGCTGGTCGACGCCGAACCGCGTGAGATCTACGTCATCTCCTGCCTGCTGGTGCCGATCATCGGCATCGGTCTCTATCCACGCCTGATGACCGACAGCTACCGCGCCTCGATCGAAGCCCTTGTGCAACGGGAAGAGGCCTCCATGGCCCGCATGATTCCAGCCGGCCGCCAGGGCCTGATCCGTCAGAACCCTCCCCTGGCCCTGATCAGCTCTGGCGTGGAGGCCCATCAGCCGCTCTTGGTGGCGCCGCTGCTGCCCTGAGCAAGGGGTTACGAAACTCTGCGGATCCCGACCGCCCATCTCCCCCTGCTCCAGCCTTCACCCTTTCGCCACGCATCAAGCGCCTCGAACCATGCGTCAGCTGAACTTCCTGCTGATCTTCAGCTTTGGCCTGGCCACCGTGATGTTCACTCTGGAGAACACCACCGCCACCACGGTGCACTTTCTGCCCGGGGTGAGCGCCACCTTGCCCCTGGCGGCAATGATGCTGGTGGTGGGAGGAATCGGTGCCACCTCCGCCTGGGTGTTCGCCGTCTGGACCGGCGTCGTCAAGAAGGTGGAGGAGCTGCAGGAGCAGGGCGAGCTGGAAGCCCAGCAGGTGCGGATCCAGGAGCTGGAAGCCGATATTCAGCGCTACCGGGCCACCGTGGATGCGCAGCTGAGCCTGCTGCCGGCCGCTGGTCAGAGTTCAGCTCCGAGCCCTGAGCCTCAGCCCAACGAGGCCTGAACCAGGGCACGGCTGGCCCTGAGACCCCAGGCGGGGTACGTTTCCGGCAGATGTGGAAAGATCTTGGCCGATGCAGGCGCCAGGCTGGCGATTCGCCTGCTGCAGGATGCCGCCGAGCGTGGCGAGATTGACCCCTGGGACGTCGATGTCATTGCCGTGATAGACGGCTTCCTGGACCAGCTGCGCCAGCGGATCGGCGCCCCCCGGCTGGTGAGCCGGCCCGGTGAGGGGGGCAGCTTCGAGAGTGATCTGGCCGCCACCAGCGAGGCGTTCCTGGCCGCCTCTGTGCTGGTGAGCCTGAAGGCCGAGATCCTCGAGCAGCAGACCCTGCCACCGGAGCCAGAGCTGGAGGCCTTCAGCATCGATGACGACGGCGCTGATTCCTTTGAGTTGCTCTCGTTCCAGCTGCCGCGCCGGCCGGAACGTCACCTGCATCGGCGGGCCGTGGCTCCACCGCCGCTGCAGCGTCCCGTCACCCTGGGGGAACTGATCCGCCAGCTGGAGGACATCGCCGAGCGGCTGGAGCAGGGGGAAGCGAGCGGGCGAACCAGACAACGCGGACGTCGCTACAGCGAGCGGGCGGCGATCGAGCAGGTGGCGGCCCTGGCCCACCGCGAGAAACTGCCGGAAACCACCGCCGCCCTCAGCCACTTCCTCCTGGAGTGGCAGGCCGCCAGCGACTGGGTGAACTTCGAGGTGCTTGTGGAAGCCTGGGCCGAGTCCGCACCGGCGGATCTGGACCAGGACCGGGTGGGAGTGTTCTGGGCCCTGCTCTTTCTGTGCTCCCAGGGCAGGATCGACCTGCAGCAGGATGGTGATCTGTTCGGCCCCCTCTTCCTCAGGGGTTGCCAGGAAGGGTTGGGCATGCTGCCCACCGCCGCGCCTCAGGGATTGGGGCCAGCTCCGTCTCCGGCTCGGCAAGCCCAGGCCGCCTGAGGGTCTTGATTAAGCTTTACGGAATCGGAACAGAAGCGGACAGGTGCCCATGAAGGCCATGATTCTCGCGGCCGGAAAGGGAACTCGGGTGCAGCCCATCACCCACACGATCCCCAAACCGATGATCCCTATCCTGCAGAAACCCGTGATGGAGTTTCTGCTGGAGCTGCTGCGTGAGCACGGGTTCACCGAAGTGATGGTCAATGTTTCACACCTGGCCGAGGAGATCGAGAACTACTTCAGAGATGGCCAACGCTTCGGTGTGGAGATCGCCTACAGCTTCGAAGGGCGCATTGAAGACGGCGAACTGATCGGCGCGGCCCTTGGTTCAGCCGGCGGCCTCAAGAAAATCCAGACCTTTCAACCATTTTTCGACGACACCTTCGTGGTGCTCTGCGGCGATGCCCTGATCGATCTCGATCTCACCGAGGCTGTGCGCCGCCACAAGGAGAAAGGCGCCATGGCCTCCCTGGTCACCAAGCAGGTGCCCAAGGACCAGGTGAGCAGTTACGGCGTGGTGGTCACCGACCAGGACAGCCGGGTGCTGAGCTTCCAGGAGAAGCCCTCCATCCAGGAGGCCGCCAGCGACATGATCAACACAGGCATCTACATCTTCGAACCGGAGGTTCTCGAACACATCCCTGCCGGCGTTCCCTTCGACATCGGTGCCGATCTCTTCCCCCTGCTGGTGGCTGCCGGAGCCCCCTTCTACGCCCTGCCGATGGATTTCGAGTGGGTGGACATCGGCAAGGTGCCCGACTACTGGCAGGCGATCCGCAGCGTGCTCAAGGGCGAAGTGCGTCAGGTCCAGGTGCCTGGCCGGGAAGTGCGGCCTGGGATCTTCACGGGTCTGAACGTGGCCGCCGACTGGGACAAGATCAACGTGACCGGCCCCATCTACGTAGGAGGCATGACCCGCATCGATCCTGGGGTGACGATCGTGGGGCCGGCGATGATCGGACCGAGCTGCCACATCTGTGAAGGCGCCACGATCGACAACTCGATCATTTTCGATTACTCCCGCATCGGTGCCGGCGTACGTCTGGTGGAGAAGCTGGTGTTCGGCCGCTACTGCGTGGATCGCAACGGTGACCACTTCGACCTGCAGGAAGCTTCCCTCGACTGGCTGATCACCGACGTGCGCCGCCAGGATGTGGTGCAGCCCTCACCCCAGCAGAAGGCGATGGCTGATCTGCTCGGCACGGACCTTGCCCTCAGTGTGGGAGAGAACTGACGTCCATCGGCAGCGATCCCCCAGGGGCCGAAACACCGGCCTCAGCCAGGATCAGGGGGATGCGCTCCTCCGCCTTCACGGCCATCAGGTGAACACCCTGGGCAATGGCGCTGTAGGAGCGCACCTGCTCGGCGGCGATCGCCACACCCTCGGCCGCCGGATCCGCTGAAGCCGCCAGCCGGTCGATGATCGGCTGGGGAATCGAGGCACCAGGCACGACCCGGTTGATGAAGGCCGCGTTCCGCGCCGACTTGAGCAGAAACACCCCAGCCAGCACCGGCAGACCCAGTGGTTCACTGATCTCGCCGCAGAAGCGGCGCAGGGCTTCTGTATTCATCACCATCTGGGTCTGCAGAAAGCACGCGCCGGCGGCCTGCTTACGCGCCACCCTGGCCCGCAGGCCGCTCCAGCTGGTCGACTGGGGGTCGGCCGCAGCCCCTGGGAACAGGGCCGTGGGACCATCCGGCAGCAGGCCCTCCACTGGATCGAGACCAGCGTTGAGATGGCCCACCAACTGCAGCAGGCGCACGGCTTCCAGCTCATTGACGGCCCGGGCGCCTGGCTGATCACCGGCGCCCACCGGGTCCCCGGTGAGGCAGAGCACATTGCGGATGCCGAGGGCATGGGCTCCGAGCAGATCGGCCTGAAGCGCAATCCGGTTACGGTCGCGACAGGCCAGCTGCAGCACAGGCTCGAGTCCGGCATCAAGGAGCAGGCGGCAGAGGGCGAGGCTGCTCATCCGCATCACAGCCCTGCTGCCATCGGTGACATTGACGGCATGGACCAGTCCGCGCAGCTTGGCGGCCGCCGCGAGGGTTCGGGTGGGGTCGCCTCCCCTCGGCGGGGTCACCTCAGCCGTGATGGCGAACTGACCGGTCTCCAGGGCCTGGCGCAGAAGCAAGGGACAGGGGATCGCTCAGGGCCCATCATGCGTCAACGGCTGCTGCTTACAGTGGGCCCGTGGAGGTGTGGAGTCTGGATGTCCGATCGAGACAATCTCATCCAACTGCGCTCCAGCCTTTCGGAACGCGAATTGGAAATCATCGAGCGGGTAGCGACGGGCCTGACCAATCAAGAGATAGCCCTTGAGCTGATGATCAGCAAGCGAACGGTCGACAACCACGTCAGCAATATCTTCACCAAGACCGGCGCCAAGAATCGGGTCGCCCTGCTGAACTGGGCAATGGACAACGGCAAGATTTGCCGAGATGGTTTCAATTGCTGCAATTTACCCAGCCCTGAAGCCTGAGTTGCGGCCTGAGCCACAACTCAGCCAGGTGCCGGGGGTAGCGGGTACTCAGAAGTGATCCAAAATCCAGCAGTGCTCCAAAACCAAAGCGCTCAGATCGGGGCAGCGCCCCTGGTCAATCAGACACTCTGGGCCGTCGCAACCGATAGGGCCCTCGGCAGGGCGTGCACTTCAACTGAGGGCGTGAGGGCCTAGAGGATGTACCCGTCGGGTCCGAGCCCGAACAGATCGGCGTAGTCGAGGCAATCATCGCTGTCGCAGCAGGCGGAGCGACGCACGCTTTGGTGGCCGTAGGGGCCGAGCACGGACTGAACTGGAAAAGGGGAATCAGGGAGAAATTCTTAAGAAAATCCTAGCGGATGTCGCTGTTGTTACAAAGGCTATCCACCAGCAGATCCTGTCGGTCCGCCTCAGACCAGTAGCTCCAGGGGTATCTAGCCAGGGCCGCATTGCTGAGCTCTCCACGACCGGTGATCTCCAGAGCGCACCAGGGCGGCAGCGTCAGCGGTTGGTCCTCCCGCTCCAGCTCCACCTCCGCCAGCACCAGGGGGGCGTTCTCTCCCTCGAACACATCAAGCACCCAGTCACCGCCAGGCAGGTCAAGCCCGTAGCGCTCCTTGCTCAGGCTGACCGCGGCAAGACCCAGCAGCTGGCGGGCATCGGCGGCCGGAATCGCGTACTCGAATTCCTTCCGGGTGATGGCGGTGACGGTGGCCTTGAGGGTCAGCCACGCCCTGGCGCCACTCTCCGAGGAGCCCGCTGAACGCTCCGGATCGGGCTGCACCACCAATGGTTCTGCCTTCTCCGTTCCTTCGGTTCGCCCATCCTCCAGGCGCACCCGCACGGTGACCCCATCGGCTGAAGTCTGCAGATAGCCCTGGCACAAGTGCTGCCGCCAGAGGATGTGCTCCCTCCACCCGGTTCCTGCCACGAGGAAGCGGCGCTCGATCTCCAGAGCCACCGATCCACTCCCCCAGGACGACCAGGCCATCCTGCTGCCAGGTCCGTCGCCTTGGCGCTGCGCCGCTCAGTTTGGGGAGGGTTCGGAGGCGGTGAGGTCGCCAGCCCAGTGCAGCTTGTGGCTGAGGGTGCGGTAATAGGAGGGGCTTTGCTGCAGCACCACCATCAGGGCGCAGTGGCCGGAGCGCTGCACGACGCAGCGATCGCCCGGCTCGAGCACCGTGGCGTGGGCGCCATCCTTCCAGAGCTTCACCCGGCGGCTCGGCTCACCCAGGGGCCAGATCGCCAGCTGGGAGCGTGGTGGCACCACCACCGGCCGGCTGGAGAGGCTCATCGGGCAGATCGGATTCACCACGATGGCATCGATGCCGGGATGGAGAATCGGCCCTCCAGCCGCCATGGCATATCCCGTGGAGCCGGTGGAGGTGGCGATGATCAAGCCATCGCCGCGGAACTGATCCACGACCTCCCCGTCGATCTCCAGCTCCAGCACGCAGGTGGGCGAGAGCTCATCGAGGAAAGGGCGGAAATAGAAATCGTTGAGCGCACGGTGCAGCCTGGCTGGCCCATCGCTGGCAGGGTCTTCCGGCTCATCCCCTTCGGGAACTCCGTCGCCACGATCAACGAAGGCCTCCAGCATCATGCGCCGCTCGAGAGCGAAGCGGTCATCGCGCAGCCGTTGCCAGAGGTTGTCGTCTGAGGAGGACGTGCTGAGCACCAGCAGCTTGCGTTCCTGGGTCAGGAAGCCGAGGTGCCCGCCCACGTTGAAACTAAGGATCGGCACCTCCAGGGGGCCGAGGTGACGAGCCGCACTCAGGACGGTGCCATCCCCTCCCAGCACCACAGTGAGGTCAGGCAGACAGGGCTCGGTGGCCAGAAGTCCCGGGAAGGGATTGGAGCTGGCTCCACTGCTGGCCACAGATACCTGAACTCCCTGGGAGCGCAGATCTTCACAGCAACGCCGGGCCTGACGCTGGGCGGCCTGGCTGCCTGAGCGAACGATCAGCCAGACCCTCTGAAGCTGCATGGAATCAAGCGTGAATCCTGAATGGCCACATCAGCGGGTGAGCGGCGGGACCGTTTACCAGCGCAGCAGGTTGAAGCGCTCCATGTCGACAGTTTCGCGGTTGCGATAAAGAGAGAGCAGGATCGCCAGGCCCACGGCAGCTTCGGCGGCCGCGACAGTGATCACAAAAATGGCAAAGACTTGGCCTCGGATCTGCTGGCCGTCGATGTAGCTGGAAAATGCCATGAGATTGATGTTCACGGCATTGAGCATCAGCTCAATACTCATGAGCACGCGCACGGCGTTGCGGCTGTTGATCAAACCCCAGACACCTGTGCAGAAGAGGATGGCTGCGAGCACCAGGTAGGCCTGCAGCGGAATGTCGATGGAAGTGGCGGGCATGATCAGACTTTCTCCAGCAGGGTGGTCTCGCCGGCGGTGCTCTCAAGAAGAAGGGGTGTGCGCTCTTTTTCGATCAGTCCCTGATCCGCCGCTTCGCCCGTGATCACATCGCTGCTGAACACATCGCGGCGGGCGAGCACGATCGCTCCGATCATCGCCATGAGCAGCAGCACCGAGGCCAGCTCGAAAGGCAGCAGATAGTCGCTGAACAGGTGGATCCCGATCAGCACCGTGGAGTCATCGCCGAGGGGGGTGGGCCCTGGGACTGCCCATGGAGTGGTGAGATCAACCCTCAGGATCAAAAGAAACAGCCCGAGGCAGACCCCCCCGGAGAGCACCCGTCGCAGGAGCAGGCCAGGGATCTCAGCCATGGCCTCCTTCTTGTTCACGAGCATGATCGCGAACAGGATCAGCACATTCACGGCGCCCACGTAAACGAGCACCTGGGCTGCGGCAACGAAGCTGGCGTTCAGCAGCAGGTAGAGGCCCGCCACCGAGAGAAACACGCCAGCCAGCAGGAAAGCGGAATACACGATGTTGGGCAGCAGCACCACCCCAAGAGCCCCCAGCACCAAGGTGAGGGAGAGGGCAATGAAGCAGACGAGCTGGGTGACGGACGCGATCGTCATCAGGAGTTCTCCGCGGGCTTGGCAGCTGTGGCAGCCATTTCAGCCTGCACCTGCTCAGGCAGTTGACCGGCTCTCGGCCTGGAGGGGTCAACCCCATGGGGGTCCATCTCACCCTTGGGCAGGTAGGCCAGCTCGCGCAGGGGCACCACGGCCGGATCACTGGTGACGCTGGTGGGGAGGCGGCCCAGGGCAACGTTGTCGTAGTTGAGACTGTGGCGATCAAAGGCCGCCAGCTCGTATTCCTCAGTCATGGAGAGACAGTTGGTGGGGCAGTACTCCACACAATTGCCGCAGAAAATACAGACTCCAAAATCAATGGAGTAGTTTTTCAGTTCTTTCTTTTTGGTCTCTTTATTCATTACCCAATCAACCACTGGCAGGTTGATTGGGCACACCCGCACGCAAACCTCGCAGGAGATGCACTTATCGAATTCGTAGTGGATCCTGCCGCGGTAACGCTCCGACGGAATCAGCTTCTCATAAGGGTATTGCACGGTGATCGGCCGGCGGCGCAGATGATCAAACGTGACCGACAGGCCCTGGGTGATGTAATTGGCCGCGCCAAGGGCGTCCTTGGTGTAATCACCGACCTTTTGCAGGAATCCGAACATGGAGGAGGAGTCGGAGAGGAACGTGGACAGGAGCTGAAGGGTTGGAGCTGTGGCTGGGTTGGGGTCTAGGGGTTAACCCATGATGACCGGCTGTCTTCTTATCCGCCGAAAAAGGCAGGGAAGGCGAGCTTCAGACCAGCGGTGACCAGCAGATTGACCAGGGCGATCGGCAGCAGGAACTTCCAGCCCAGATCGAGAAGCTGGTCGATGCGCACCCGCGGCAGTGTCCAGCGCAGCAGGATGGCGATGAACACCAGCAGGTAGGCCTTGAGCACCGTCATGACGATGCCCAGGGAACCGGTGATCACCTGCACCAGAGGGGCATCGACCGACTGGCCCAGGGCGCCAGCCAACCACTCCACCGGAAAGGGGAAACCCCAGCCACCGAGATAGAGGACGGCCACCAGCAGGGCCGAGAGCACCAGGTTGATATAGCTGCCCAGGTAGAAAAGGGCGAACTTCATGCCGGCGTATTCGGTCTGATAGCCGGCAACGAGCTCTTCTTCCGCCTCTGGAAGGTCGAAGGGGAGCCGTTCGCACTCGGCCAGGGCGCAGATCCAGAAGATCAGGAAGCCCACCGGCTGGCGCCAGATGTTCCAGCTGAGAATGCCGGCTCCGCTCTGCTGGTTGACGATGTCGACGGTGCTGAGCGAGTTGCTCATCATCACGACCGCCAGCACCGCCAGGGCCAGAGGGATCTCATAACTGATCGACTGGGCAGCGGCACGTAGACCCCCCAGCAGGGAGTACTTGTTGTTGCTGGCGTAGCCGCTCATCAACAGGCCGATCGGCTGGATGCTGCTCAGGGCGATCCAGAGGAAAACGCCGATGCCCACATCACTGATCAGAAGGTTCTGACCAAAGGGCACCACCAGCCAGGACAGGATCACCGGCACCAGCACGAGCACCGGACCGAGCGTGAACAGCAGCCCGTCGGCGCGGTGGGGGATGACGTCTTCCTTGAAGAGCAGCTTGAGGCCATCGGCCATTGGCTGCAGCACGCCGAGGGCGCCCGCATATTCAGGGCCGATCCGCTGCTGCACGGCTGCGGAGATCTTGCGCTCCAGCCAGACGTTGACCAAAACACCGATGACGGCCGCCACCAGGACCAGAAGCATCGGCAGGGGCAGCCAGAGCAGATGGGCCGTGCCCTGGCTCAGGCCGAATCCCTCCAGGGTGCTGGTGAAACTGGACTGAAGGTCGATTCCAGGGCCCACCACAGCCAGGGCAGGCCGGCTGGTGATCAAGGGCACTGGTGCCGGATCAATCAACACCGTGACAACTCCGCGTTGAGCTGAGATGGTGGCAACTTAGACCGCAGGCAGGGCATTGCGGGCATCCTGAGGCAACCAACTCCTGCGCTCGGCCCCGGTATAGATCTGCGTGGGTCTGTAAATGCGGTTGGCCCCCAGCTGCTCCTTCCAGTGAGCCAGCCAGCCAGCCACCCGGGCGATCGCAAAGATCGGCGTGAACAGATCCCTGGGGATGCCCAGCTTGCGGTACACCAGCCCGGAATAGAAATCAACATTGGGGTAGATGCCCTTGGGGCCAAGGCGCTCGGAGGCCACCTCCTCGAGCCGCCTGGCTACGTCGTACATGGCGTCGTGCCCAAAGCGGTCGAACAGCTGCTCAGCCAGCCCCTGGAGAATCACGGCCCGGGGGTCCTTGACCTTGTATTCACGGTGCCCGAAACCCATGATCTTCTGCTTGTCGGCAATGGCCCGATCCAGCCAGGCTTCGGCCCGGTCCTCGCTGCCGATCTGCTCAAGCATTGCCAGCACGTCTTCGTTGGCACCGCCGTGCAGAGGGCCGGCCAGGGTGCCGACGGCAGAGGCCACCACGGCGTAAGGATCGGTGAGGGTGCTGGCAGTGACGCGGGCACTGAAGGTGCTGGCGTTGAGGCTGTGCTCGGCGTGCAGGATCAGGCAGGCATCGAAGATCCGGGCCGCCAGAGGGTCGGGCTCACGCTCGGTGAGCATGTAGAGAAAGTTGGCCGCATAGGCGAGATCATCACGGGGCTGGATCGGATCCTGGCCCAGACGGATCAGCTGAAAAGCAGCCACCATCGTGGGGATCTTGGCGATCAGGCGCACCACGGCCGCCTCGATGTAGGCGGGATCATCCAGAGCACGGCGGGAATAGAACAGCCCGAGGGAGGCCGCGCTCGACTGCAGCGCGTCCATGGGGTGCCCGTTGGCCGGGAAGCACTTCATCATGTCCCGGATGCGGAAGCTCACCCTCCGGTGCATCTGCACGTCATGCTCGAAGGCCCGCAGTCGCTCGACGGTGGGTAGCTCACCCCAGATCAGAAGGTGGGTGGTTTCGAGGAAGGTGCTGTGGGCCGCCAGTTCCTCCAGGGGATAGCCGCGGTAGGTGAGCAGACCCTGAAGACCGTCAATGTCACAAATGGCCGACTGGGTTGCCGGCACACCCTCCAGCCCAGGACGGAAGACGGGTGCCGCGTCTGCCGCAACCCGGTTTGCATCCACCACCATCCGCATCATCCCGGCTTCAGATCCGAAGCTAGGCCGAGGCTCCGCCCCCTGCCGTAGCCCTGCTGACCACCCCTCAGATGAGGCATGCGGGGCTGAGCAGAAGGCGCAGGCAGGCGCTGCCCTCCAGGGGCTGTGCGCCAACGCTGCCGGGGGCAGGCATCTCGAGTAAAGCCACTCCGCCCTTCTTCAGGCGCAAGGCTCCGGGAGGAGCGCCGCAGAGGCGGGCGGCCAGGGCACTGAGGTCGGGCTCATGGCCCACCAGCCCGAGGCGGCCACCAGCGGCCAGGGGACCATCCACCGCCAGCCACTCCACCAGCAGAGGCATCGGGTCGGCATCGGGAGAGAGTTCCGCCGCGA
Organism: Synechococcus sp. 1G10; assembly: GCF_002252625.1. Classification (GTDB taxonomy): domain Bacteria; phylum Cyanobacteriota; class Cyanobacteriia; order PCC-6307; family Cyanobiaceae; genus Regnicoccus_A. The sequence continues at coordinate 39,550 of NZ_NQKW01000012.1, forward strand.
TCGCCAAGGCAGCGCAGAGGCCCTCCTCCCGGGCGATCTGGGCTGTCTGGAGCGCCCGCACCAGCGGACTGCTCAACAGCTTATCGCAGTGAAGGTCGAGCTCAAGCAGCCGCCGCACCACCGCGGCAGTCCGCCGGCGCCCCCGCTCCGTCAGCGGGCGCTCTCGATCGGACCGCACACCAGGACCAGGCTCCTGGCGCTCCTCGGCAAGGCCATGACGCAGCAACAGCAGGGAGACATTGGCCATGGTCAACCCAGCTCCAGGCGTGCCCGCAGGGCGAGCAGCGAAGACGGTCCCAGCGGCGGCGGCGAATCCTCCGGCAAGGGCGGCTCGATCGCCAGGCTGAAGGCCAGGCCCTGCACGCCGACCAGCAGAGGACGACCCACAAGGCTGGAGACCAGTTGCCACGGGTGCCAAGGCGCCAGCAGATCCTGCGCGGGCCCAGCGGCCAGGGCCGCCTGCAGAGGGGCGCCGCGGCTGCCCAGGGCTTGCAGTTGCTCGATTCGCTCCCGCGGGGGAGCCTTGCGGCCCTGCAGCTGATCGTCGAGGGCCAACAGGCCCTCTCCCCACCAGGACGTCTCGCCCTGATCGAAGCGGGCACCGGCCAGCGTTGCCTGCAGGCGGTCGGGATCGCCTTTGCCGGGGCGGGCCTCCAGGCGGCTCCAGACCTGAAGGGTCTGGCCAGCACGGTTCAAGGGCGCCGGGCTGTAGCCCTGCTGGAGCAGGGGAGGGCTCAGCTGCTCGGTGGCCAGGGGGGATGCGGCGGTGGCGAGCGTCCAGCCCCCCTCCCGGCGCAGGCCCAGCAAAGATCCATGGTCGGCGGCCGCCACCAGCGATGGCAGCGGTCCATTCAGCTGAGCGAGAGCCTGGCGCAGCAGCGGGCCCACCAGGTCATTCCAGACGTCAGTGCTGGTCTGCTCGCCCGGCTCCGCCAGCAGGGAGGCCGGATCCTGGATCAGGGCCAGGCTGGCCACTGGCCCGCGTAGCTGGCCAGGCAGGTCGGGCAGCGAATCCAGCTGCAGCTGCTGCAATGGCTGGCGCACAGGCAGCAGTGCCTGGAGCTGCAGACTCCGGCCGTCAGGCACAAGGGCCACCACCAGGTCACCCACCCCCTCAGCCTTCTTCAGGGTGGTGGGTAGATCGAGCCAGTCGCTGAAGGCCTGCGGGCGGGCGGTGAGCAGGGCCACACCCTTCTCCAGCCGTCCTACGGCGCCCTGGAGCGAGTGTTGTCCTGCCTGGTTGAGTTCGTCGATCTGGGAGACGTCGAGGGCCTGCTCCAGCACACCCCGGCCAGAGGCGATCAACACCAGCCGGTCGTCGATCAGGGCCGTGGCCAGCGGCTGGCTGGACTCACCAGCCAGGGCACCGCGTCCACTGATCAGCCCCATGCCCCGGTAACTGCTGATCTGCAGGGCAGTGCCTGCCAGGCTGCGGGATTGCCAGAAGCGCTGCAGAAAGCGGCGGGCGCCCTCTGGCTCGCGGCACCCGAGAGCCAGCAACCAGCCGCTGGGACCAGCGCTCCCCTCAGGAGCGATCACCGCCAGGCTGGTGTCAGGACCGAGCCATCCGGCCAGTTCACTGGAGTACTCCAGGCCGGCCGTGGCAAAGGCGCCATCGCGCAGATTGGCCATCAGCTCGGCTGCTTCCCGTCGCTGGGACGGAGGAGCCACGGCCCTGGCGTAGGCCACCAGGTCGTCGGGTTTGACCAGGAGGTGAAGACTGATCAGCGCGCTGCGCGGCACGAAGCGGGCCGCCAGGGGCAGGTGCAACGGCTGCTGCTCCAGGCTCAGGGGACTCTGACGGAGAGCCAGCCACCAGAAGCCTCCCCCCAGGGAGAGCAGGAGCAGTGCTGCCGTCAGCACAGCCGCCAGGAAGGGGCGAGCCTTCATGCGCCGCACACAGGGGTGCTGACATCTTCATCCATGACCACGCACGCTGACAGCCCCAGGTCCCCAGGACCCAATGCTGAGCCTTTCCCGCCACCATCGATGCCATGACCACTCCGACCCCCAGGGCCATCCGCGCCAGCGCACTCCAGCAACGGCTGCTCGACGGTGAACCGCTGCAGCTGGTGGACGTGCGCGAACCCGCGGAACTGAAGATGGCCTCTCTGCCACGGCCGGTGCTGCATCTGCCGCTGAGCCGCTCAGCCGAGTGGGTGGAGCGCATCGAGAGCCTGATCGGGCGAGACCAGACGGTCGTGGTGCTCTGTCATGCCGGAATCCGCAGCTGGCAGTTCGCCTGCTGGTTGATGGAGGCCCAGGGCTATGACGACGTGCTCAACCTGCAGGGGGGCATCGACGCCTGGAGCGTGGAGGTGGATCCGTCGGTGCCGCGGTATTAGGTGCCGCGCTACCAGAGGCTGATCTGCAGAGCCGGTTCCTGGCCTGGCCGCAACAGAGTGACCTTGACATGAGGAATTTTTCCGTACGATCAGCTTCAGACGTTCCGCCAGCTCGCATGTGATCGCCCTGCCCCACCGCCAACAGCAGGTGCTGCAGGCCACGGTGCATCACTATGTCGACACCATGGAGCCGGTGGGCAGCCGCACCCTGATCCGCCGCTTCGGCTTGCCCGCCAGCGCAGCCACGGTGCGGTCCACCATGGGAGCCCTTGAACAACGGGGCCTGCTGCTGCAGCCCCACACGTCAGCCGGCCGCATCCCCAGCCAGCAGGGCTACCGCCTCTACGTGGATGCTCTCCTGCCGGCCCCTGGTGCCGGGGCGGTGCAACTGCAACGGGAAATGCTGGGCCTGAGCCTGCAATGGGCGGCCCTGGATGATCTGCTGCTGCATCTGGCCCGTCGCCTGGCGGATCTCACCGGTCTGATGAGCCTGATCACCCCTCCCCAACGGGCTGAATCACGCTTACAGGCGATCCGGCTGGTGCCCAACGGCGAGCGGCTGCTGGTGCTGCTGGTGGAGAACGCTCTGGTGGCCAGCAGCCTCAACCTGCGGCTCCCCCCAGGAAGCGGCCTTGAGCTGCCTGCCCTGGAAGGGTGGCTGCAGACGGAACTCGATCGCCCCCCCGGAGGCCTGATCCGCTGGGAGCGCCTCCCGTCCCAGCTGCGCAGCAGCGGCGGCTTGCTGCGTCAGGCTCTGCGCAGCCACCGCCAGGCCCGAAGCAGCGATGGCGATGGCGCCGTGGTCGTGGGCATGGGCGGACTGCTGGCCCAGCCCGAATTCAGCCGCAGCGCTGATCTCAGACCATTGCTGCAACTGGTGGAGGAGGAGCCTCTGCGACTGCTGCAACCGGCCCAGCAGCAGGATCCGGAGGGAATCTGGATCGGAGCGGAGCATCCCCACCCGGCCCTGCGCCAGTGCGCCGTGGTACGGGCCAGCTACAGGAGCGGGGACGGCAGCGAGGGCCAGGTGGCCCTGCTGGGACCGATGCGCATGGCCTATGCCACGGCGATCTCAGCGGTGCGCTCCGTGGCCACTAGCCTGCAACGTCTGCTCAGCTGAGGCCCCAACGGAATGACCTATTGCGTGGGGTTCTGGTTGGAGGCCGGTCTGGTGATGGCCTCCGATTCCCGCACCAACGCCGGGGTCGACTACATCTCGTCGTACAGAAAGCTGTACACCTTCGAGCCGGCCCCCGACCGGCTGTTCATGCTTCTGGCCGCCGGCAACCTGGCCACCACCCAGGCCGTGATCAACCACATCAAGCGCGACCTGAACCAGGCCCGGCGCGATGGTCCTGGCCTGGCGGGGCGGCCGTTGGCCAGTCAGGGGGGTTCCGGCGTGCCCCCCAGACAGCACGACCTACTCAGTGCCAACTACCTGTTCGAAGTGGCCGCCTACATCGGCCGGCTGAGCGTGAAGGTGCAGAACGACAATCACTCGGCGCTGCACCAGGTAGGCGCCAGCGGTGAAGCCAGCTTCATCCTCGGCGGTCAGATCGCCGGCCAGCCCCATGGCCTGTACCTGATCTACCCCCAGGGCAACACGATCATGGCCACGCCGGAAACGCCCTTTCTGCAGATCGGGGAGAGCAAGTACGGCAAACCCCCCCTCGATGCGGTAGGGCACTGCCGGATGTCGCTGGAAGATGCCGCCCGGCTCTGCCTGGTGTCCCAGGTGATCACCCGCCGCTCCAACCTCACCGTGGGGCCTCCCTTCGAGGTGGCTCTCTACCCCCGCGACAGCCTGGTGGTGGCGCACCACCAGCGGCTGGAGCGTGGCGCCCGCGAGATCGCTGAGATCAACAGGATCTGGATCGAAACCCAGCGCCAGGCCATGCAGAAGCTGCCCCGCTTCCCCTGGGAGCAGTCCCAGGAACCTCCGGACTGAGCCGGTGGGTCAGCCGCCCGCCAGCCGGTCTCCCAGCTGGTCGGCCACGGTGTTCACGTCCTTGTCGCCGCGGCCGGAGAGATTGATCACCAGCTCGGTGCCCGGCGCCAGAGTGGGGCAGAGCTGCTCCAGCCAGGCGAAGGCATGGGCCGTTTCCAGGGCCGGGATGATGCCTTCGAGCAGGCTGACCCGTTGCAGCGCATCTAGGGCCTCCCGGTCGGTCACGGCGGCATATTCGGCCCGGCCCAGCTCTTGCAGGTAGCTGTGCTCGGGGCCCACCCCCGGGTAGTCAAGACCGGCGCTGATCGAGTGGGCCTCCTGGACCTGCCCCTGCTCGTCCTGCAGCAGCAGGCTCATGGCACCGTGCAGCACCCCGACTCGGCCTTCGGTGATCGTGGCGGCATGGCGGCCCGTCGCCACCCCTTCGCCGGCAGCCTCCACGCCGATCAGACGGACGGAGGTGTCGGTGACGAAGGGGTGGAAGAGGCCCATGGCATTGGAGCCACCGCCCACGCAGGCCAGCAGAACATCGGGCAGACGGCCGAAAGCCGCCTGGCACTGGACCTTGGTTTCCTCGCCGATCACCGCGTGAAAATCGCGCACCAGCATCGGGTAGGGGTGGGGCCCAGCCACTGACCCCAGGATGTAGTGAGTGCTCTCCACGTTGGTGACCCAGTCGCGGATGGCTTCGCTGGTGGCGTCCTTGAGAGTGGCGGTACCGGCGGTGACCGGCTGCACCGTGGCACCCAGCAGGCGCATGCGGAACACGTTCAGGGCCTGGCGACGCATGTCCTCGGCCCCCATGTAGATCACGCACTCCAGGCCGAAGCGGGCGCAGACGGTGGCGGTGGCGACGCCATGCTGGCCAGCGCCGGTTTCAGCGATGATCCGCTTCTTGCCCATGCGCAGGGCCAGCAACGCCTGACCCAGAGCGTTGTTGATCTTGTGGGCCCCCGTGTGGTTCAGGTCCTCCCGCTTGAGCCAGATGCGGGGGCCACCCTCGGGGCGCTGGTAGTGGGCTGTGAGCCGCTCGGCCTCGTAGAGGGGCGAGGGGCGACCGACGTAGGTTTTGAGCAGGTGATCGAGCCTGCTGGTGAAGGCGGGATCAGCCCAGGCCTCAGCCGCGGCCTGCTCCAGCTCCGCCAGGGCTGGCATCAGCGTCTCCGGTACGTACTGCCCGCCATAACGCCCGAAGCGCCCGAGCGCATTCGGGCGGGCGCCCTCCTCGAGAGCAGCGGCACCGGTGAGGGCTGCGGAGTCCTGCGGGATCGGGGGGAGGGTGCTCGTCACCGGTGATCGATCGGGGTGCTTCAGCCTAGGAAGCGGGCCGCGGCGACAGATCCATCAGCCCATGGGTGCGCTGTGATGGACGGAGTAGCGGCAACGGACGCCATGGGCAAGGGAGGCTGGCAGGAATTCAGCGCTGGGGCGAGCACAGCCCGGCCAGCGGCTGCGGGCGCAGCGGACACCCCTCGCCCGCAGCAACGGGTGCGGGTGCAGCGCACCAAGGCGGGAAAGGGCGGCAAGACCGTGACAGCCATCACCGGCATGGAGATCAGCGACGTCGATGCCCGGGCCCTGCTCAAGCGTCTGAAGGCCAGAGCCGGCAGCGGCGGCACCCTCAAGGACGGCGTGATCGAGCTGCAGGGGGATCAGGTGAGCATCTGCCTGGAGACGCTCTCCGCAGAGGGCTTCCGGCCCAGACAGGCGGGGGGCTGAGCAACCCCGACCAGCAGGCGTGGCGGGAAGGTGAGAGCATCGCCCCACCCTCCCCTCCATGTCCGCCCCGTCGATGACCAGCAACTCCACCGACAGCAATGCCACCAACATCGTCTGGCACGAAGCCGCGGTGGACCGAGACTCCCGCGCCAGCCAGCGGGGCCACCGCAGCGCCATCCTCTGGTTCACGGGGCTCTCGGGAGCCGGCAAGAGCACCCTGGCCAACGCCGTGAACGTGGAACTGTTCCAGCGAGGGCTGGCCACTTACCTGCTCGATGGTGACAACGTGCGCCATGGCCTCTGCAACGACCTGGGGTTCTCCGATGCCGACCGGGAGGAGAACATCCGGCGCATCGGCGAGGTGGCCAAGCTTTTCCTCGACGCCGGCGTGATCACCCTCACCGCCTTCGTGTCACCGTTCCGGGCCGACCGCGATCGGGCCCGCTCCCTCGTGCAGTCCGGGGATTTCATCGAGATCCACTGCGCCGCGGAACTGGCGGTCTGCGAGCAGCGGGATCCCAAGGGGCTGTATGCCAAGGCCCGCGCTGGCGTGATCAAGGACTTCACCGGTATCTCCAGCCCCTATGAAGCGCCGGACTCCCCTGAACTGCGGGTCGACACCGGCGGCAGGCTGGAGGAGAACGTGGCCCAGGTGATCAGTTACCTGGAGCATCAGGGGTTGATCGCGGCGGGATGAAGACCGGTGCCATGGCCGCCTGACTGGGGAGTGGTTCTGGCTCCGGCAGCCCCAGGCGACGGGCCACCTCATCGAGAAAGGCCTTGAGGCAGCTCGCCACCGGCACGGCCAGCAGCAGGCCCAGCAGTTCGCCAAGGCCCAGCAGGCTGCCGATCCGAGCACCGACCGGCAGGCTGAGCAGCAGCCAGGCAGGCTGCAACCCCACGATCTTGCCCATCAACCGGGGCTGGATCACCTGGTCCACCACCTGGCCAACAGCAATCGCCACCGCCAGCACCTCAAGGCCGGTGCGAGGATCCTTCAGGGCCAGCAGCAGGCTCACCAGCACGATCGTGAAGGCACTGGCGTAGGGAATCAGGGTGGTGGACCCGATCGCCACTGCGAAGAGCACGCCATAGGGAATCCCCAGCAGGGTGAAGACCATGATCTGGGCCAAGCTCAGAATCAGCGCCAGGATCACCTGGCCGCCGAAATAACCGCGAAAGGTGCGGTTCACGGTGGCAAGCACCAGCTCCCGCCAGCTGGCCGGCAACCAACGGGCCAGCCCGCGGCTGGTCGACTCGCCACCCAGCAGAAGGAAGATGGCCAGCACGATCACGATCACGCTGTTGATCGTGAGGGTGAGGGTGGCGCCCAGCAGTCCCAGCAGCTTCTGGCTGAGCTGCGAGGCGTACCGGGTGGAGCGAGTGAGCAGGGCACTGCTGAGATCGCCGAAATCCGCAGGCAGGCCGTGCTCCACGGCCCAGTCCTGGGCCTGGTTGAGCAGGGTTTCCGCTTCCACGAACCAACCGGGCAAGGCCGTGAGCAGATCCGCGAGCTGCTCCACCAGCAGGGGAATGATCCAGAGGGCCACCAGAACCAGCACCAGCAGGGCCAGCCCGAGAACCAGGGCGAGAGCCAGGGGCCTGGGCAGGCCCCGGCCCGTCAGCCAGCGGCTGGGGAGATCAAGCAGAAAGGCGATCAACGCAGCCGTGAGAAACAGCGCCGGGAAGGGAGCGAGCGGCAACAACAACTGACGCAGTACCCAGAAATTGAGCACCAGCAGGGGCAAGGCCAGGCCGAGCCGCTGCCAGGCGGTCAATGGGGCCGGGCGGATCATGGTGCTGGTGCAGCCGCCGCCGGGTCCGGCTCGGCTGGAGGCAAGGGCTTCACCTGCCGGCGGGATACCTCCAGGCCTGAGGCAGGCACCGCCACATCGATCAGCTGCAGCCTCCCAGGAATCAGGGACTCGAACCGCCCGCCCGGCACGTCACCGGGTTGCACCGACAGCCCACGATCGATCAGCACCACCCGCTTCAGGGGAGGTTGCACTTCAATGCTCTCGTCCCGTTGGTCGAGCACCAGATCGGCCTCGCCGTGGTCGTAGGCAGGAAGATGCACCGAGGGCAGGCGATAGGCACGGCGGTTGGAGCGGCCGGTCACCACCACCAGGGTGGTGGCGGGATCGAAGCGCTTCACCGCGTGGATAGCCAGGCCCCATTCGTGGTCGTAGGAGCGCAGATTCTCCAGAAAGCGATCGCCGGGCATCAGCAGAAAGAGGGCGCATTGCAGGGCGAGCACCAGCAGCAGGGGCCGGGGCCAGCGCAGCGCCCCGGCCCCACCTGTCCGCTCCGCCAGGCGGGCGGACAGCAACAGCAGCAAGGCCGGCAGCAGCGTGGTGGCGTGCCCCATGCGCGTGAAGTGCACGGCCACCAGATAAGTGGCCGAGGGGACCACCCAGAGGGCGATGAACCAGCGCCGCCAGATCCGTTCCTGGCGCGGGAGCGGTCCAGGGGCCTTGGCGATTGGCCCAGCCCTGCTGGTGGCCAGGGCCAGGGCCAGACCAGCCGGGGCCGTGAGCGCCACCGTGCGGATCAGCAACCAGCCGTTGCCGAGCACCCCGCGGTCGGAGGCCTGCTGGGTGTGATCCCCCTTCCAGGCCATCAACTGCGACCAGAAAGGGCCCAGCCCGCCCGCCTCCTCCAGAAAGGCCTGGCCCCACCACGCGAGCACCCCTAGGCCGAGGGCCACAGCCACCAGCAGCCGCCAGGACTTCAGGCCTCGACGGCTACCCCTGAAGCAGCACACCAGCACGAGGGGCAGCAGGAAGATGGGGGTGTTCGGCCGGATGCCAGCGGCGGTAGCCATCAGCAGCGCCAGGGGGGGCAGGAAGCGCTGATCCCCCTCAGCCACGAACCAGGCGCAGCAGGCGATCGCCGTGACCCAGCCCAGCTCGGTGCCATAACTGAGGGGTTGACTGGCGTAAAACCAGAGCAGGGGGCTGCTGAACAGCAGCGCCACCATCCACCAGGCAGCCCGCAGTCCCCCCCAGCGCCTGGCCAGGATCCAGCCGAAGGGCAGCGCCGCCGCCGACACCAGAGCATTGACCAGCTCCAGGGCCGCCACCCCATTGCCCCCGGTGAGCGGCAGGCTCAGGCGTCCAAGGCTGATCAGCCACCAGAAGCAACCGGGGAGGTGAGGCTGGTGGCGATCCAGATCGAAATCGGTGAGAGCGAGCACGAAGTTGCCCGCATCCCAGGCCTGCACCAGCTCCGTGCGAGTGAGCCAACGGCTGAGGGCACCGGCGAAGAACAGCAGCAACCACCAGATCCACGCGGCCGCCGGCGCCGGCCGCTCCGGTCCACGAGCTGGTGCAGAACCCGACTCCACCATTCCTCAGCCCTCCATGGCGGCCAGATAGGCCGTGCTGCCAAGCTCGCCCAGGCGGGCGTCCTTGGCGCAGACCTGGTCATGGAGCCCCAGGCGATGCCGCCTGAGCTGCTCGGCCAGGACCGGATCGGCCGTGGCCAGGATCTGGACCGCCAGCAGCCCGGCGTTGGTGCCGTTGCCGATGGCCACCGTGGCGACGGGAATCCCGGCCGGCATCTGCACGATTGAGTGGAGCGAATCGACCCCAGAGAGGGTTCGGCTGACCACCGGCACACCGATCACCGGCAGGATGGTGAGGGCCGCCACCATCCCCGGCAGGTGAGCGGCACCGCCCGCCCCAGCCACGATCACCTTGAGGCCGCGGCTGGCTGCGGCTTCCGCGAAGTTCAGCATCTCCCGCGGGGTGCGGTGAGCCGAGAGCACCCGCACCTCCACGCCCACCCCGAAGTCTTCGAGCACCTTCACCGCCGGCTGCATCGTCGGCAGGTCGGAATCGCTGCCCATCACCACGGCCACGAGGGGAGCATCCCCGGAACTGGGGGTCGGCGGGTTGGCTCCCTCAACGGCAGCGGAGACAGGTTCGAGGGTCAAAGAGGAGCGGCAGTGGCCGTGCGGCGAGGATGGCATTCTCCCGCCCGTTCGCCCCGGAGCCGATGACCGTGCGCTGGATCAGCAACGTCCGCCTGCCCCAGGCGTCGCGGTGCAGCCATGGCTCCGAGCGCCGCTGGCGTCTCGGGGTGGACAGCCGGGGGGTGATCGATCGGGTGCTGGCCCTCGATCCCGGCAGCTGCGCCGCCGGCGACGACTGGAACGGCGACTGGATCAGCCCCATGGGGGTTGATCTGCAGATCAACGGAGGCCTGGGGCTGGCCTTTCCGGAGCTGGAGCCGACCGACCTGCCGCGGCTGCTGGAGCTGCTGGAGCTGCTCTGGGCCGATGGGGTGGAGGCGATCTGCCCCACCCTCGTGACCTGTGCTGTGCCTGCCCTGCGCCAGGCCCTGGCCGTGCTGCAACAGGCCCGCCTCCAACATCGACCCGGGCGCTGCCAGCTGCTGGGCGCCCATCTGGAAGGCCCCTTTCTGGCCGAGGCGCGGCGCGGTGCCCACCCGGCGTCCCACCTGGCCCTCCCCAGCCTGGAGGCCCTGCAGGAGCGGATCAACGGGCATGAGCAGGAGATCGCCCTGGTGACCCTCGCCCCGGAACTGGAGGGGGCCGAAGCGGTGATCGCCGCGCTGCGGCAACACGGCATCGTGGTGAGCCTGGGCCACAGCGCGGCAACGGAGGCCGAGGCTGGGCGGGCTTTCGCGGCGGGGGTGGGCATGCTCACCCATGTCTTCAATGCCATGGCCGACCTGCACCGGCGAGCCCCCGGTCCGGTGGCGGCTGCGCTGCTGCGCGGCGATGTGGCCCTCGGGCTGATCGCAGACGGGGTGCATGTGGCCCCCTCGATGGCGGTACTGCTTCAGCGGCTGGCACCCGAACAGGTGCTGCTGGTGAGCGACGCGCTCGGACCCTATGGCCTGAGCGAGGGGCGCCACCGCTGGGATGAACGGGTGCTGCTGGTGGAGGACGGAAGCTGCAGATTGGAGGACGGCACCCTGGCGGGCGTGACCCTGCCCCTGCTGGAGGGGGTGACGCGCCTGGCCCGCTGGAGCGGCGAACCGGGACGGGCGATCGCCGCCGCCACGCTTGTGCCCCGGCGGGTGCTCGGGGAGCGGCGCACTCCGTCCCAGATGCTGCTTGGAGGGCCCCTGGCCGAATCCCTGCGCTGGCGTGCGGGGGCCGACGGGGAGCTGCGCTGGCGGCGTGGGTCCGAAGCGGCTCCTTAAGATCCGCCCACCCGTACAAGCGCACCCATGGCCACGTCTCCAGCGCCTGACGCCGGCGCCAAGCTGGCCGAGAAGGCCGAAGTGCGCGACTACTTCAACAGCACGGGCTTCGAGCGCTGGAAGCGGATCTACAGCGACAGCGACGACGTCAACAAGGTGCAGCGCAACATCCGCCTGGGGCACCAGAAGACAGTGGATCAGGTGCTCGAGTGGCTGCAGGAGGAGGGCGACCTGCCCCAGCGCAGCTTCTGCGATGCCGGCTGCGGCGTGGGCAGCCTCAGCCTGCCGCTGGCCCAGCTAGGGGCCGGCAGCATCGCCGCCAGTGACCTCTCCGAAGCCATGGTCGAAGAGGCCCGCCATCGTCTGGAGGCCAGCGGGATCGGCCTTGATCGGGTGCAGTTCAGCGCCTCCGACCTGGAGAGCCTTCAGGGCCGCTATGACACGGTGGTCTGCCTGGACGTGTTCATTCACTACCCCCAGGCCGCGGCCGAGGAGATGGTCCGTCACCTGGGCGGACTGGCCGAGCGGCGGCTGATCGTCAGTTTTGCTCCCTACACCCCGCTGCTGGCCCTGCTCAAATCGATCGGGCAGCTGTTCCCGGGGCCGAGCAAGACGACCCGGGCCTACACCCTGCGGGAGGACGGCATCGTGGCCGCCGCCGCAGAAGCCGGCTTCCAGCCCAGGCGTCGCAGCCTCAACCAGGCACCGTTCTACTTCTCGCGGCTGATTGAATTCGAGCGCAGCTGAATCAGCGGCTCCGCCCGAATCCGAACGGCCAGGCTCAGGTGGCCATGGCCAGTTTCTCCCGCTCCAGCAGGCCGACTGTGGCCACTTCACTGGGGGGCACCAGCACCTTGAAGCGTGAGCGCCACTGGGGCCAGTTCGCCAGGATCTCAGCCGCTTTGCGGCTGCCGGTGACCTCTAGATGGGCTTCCAGCAGCGGTTTGATCAGCTGCTCCTGCTCAGGCGTCTCCAGGGGATGAACCGAGACGATCTCGGGGTTGAGACGCCCTGACAGAGCATCCTCAGTGTCGAGGAGGAAGGCCACACCACCGGTCATGCCCGCAGCCACGTTGCGGCCGGTGCTGCCCAGGACAACAACCACACCACCGGTCATGTATTCACAGCAGTGGTCGCCGCAGCCTTCGACCACGGTGCAGGCGCCGCTGTTGCGGACGGCGAAGCGCTCACCGGCCCGTCCGAGGGCGAAAAGCTCACCACCGGTGGCGCCGTAGAGGCAGGTGTTGCCCAGGATGACCTGGTTGCCGGGATCACGGGTTGCAGCGAAAGGCACAACCGTGATGCGGCCACCGTTGATGCCCTTGCCGACATAGTCGTTGGCATCCCCCTCCAGGCGCAGGTTCATGCCCTGCAGCGTGAAGGCCCCGAAACTCTGGCCTGCGGCACCCTCGAAGCAGAGATCGAGCAGGCCCTTGAACCCCTTGTTGCCATGGCGGGCAGCCACCTCACCGGCCAGGCGGGCCCCCACACTCCGATCGGTGTTCACGATCGCCAGTCGGCGGGCCACCGACCCATGCTGATCGATGGCCGAGAGCACCTCGGGATCTGCCAGGAGCTGATCTTCCAGAATCACTCCGTTGCCGTGGGCCTGGCTGTCGTGGCGCAGCCAGCTGCGATCGTCAGGACCAGGCAGCGGAGCCAGCAGACAGGTGAGATCGAGGGCGCTGGTCTTGGCCAGGGCCACCTGACGGGGATGGAGCAGTTCAACCCGGCCGATGAGGTCGTCCAGCCGGGCCACCCCGAGCACGCTCAGCAACTGGCGCACTTCCTCGGCCACGAACAGGAAGAAATTGACGACGTGCTCAGGCAGGCCGGTGAAGCGCTTGCGCAGGGCTTCCTTCTGGGTGGCCACCCCCACCGGGCAGTTATTGGTATGGCAAACCCTGGCCATGATGCAGCCCTCGGCAATCATGGCCACCGAACCGAATCCATATTCTTCGGCACCCAGCAGGGCCGCCATCAGCACATCCCAGCCGGTCTTGAGACCGCCATCGGCCCGAAGCAGCACCCGGCTGCGCAGACCGTTCGCCAGGAGGCTGCGGTGCACCTCGGAAAGGCCCAGTTCCCAGGGGCTGCCGGCGTGCTTGATCGAGCTCAGTGGCGACGCACCGGTGCCGCCGTCGTGACCGGAGATCTGAATCACATCGGCATTGGCCTTGGCCACTCCGGCAGCGATCGTGCCGATGCCGATTTCGGCCACCAGCTTTACCGACACCTTGGCGCTGGGATGCACCTGGTGCAGGTCGTGGATCAGCTGGGCCAGGTCTTCAATTGAATAGATGTCGTGGTGTGGAGGCGGGGAGATCAGCGCCACGCCGGGCTTGCTGTTGCGCAGCCAGCCGATGTAGTCATCCACCTTGGGACCGGGTAGCTGGCCGCCCTCGCCGGGCTTGGCCCCCTGGGCCACCTTGATCTCCAGCTGCTGGCCACTGCGCAGATACTCCGGGGTGACTCCGAAACGCCCCGAGGCCACCTGCTTGATGGCGGAGCAGGCGCTGTCACCGGGCACCAGGCCCCGCAGGGTCGGCAGGGTGGCCGAGCGGCCGTCCGCGTCGACATCGGTGAGCGGGTGGTAGCGGGCCGGATCCTCTCCTCCCTCACCGCTGTTGCTCTTGCCGCCGATGCGGTTCATCGCCACCGCCAGCACCTCGTGGGCTTCACGGGAGAGGGCGCCCAGGCTCATGCCACCGGTGCAGAACCGGCTGCAGATGCTCTCCACGCTCTCCACCTGCTCGAGCGGCAGTGGGGTGGGGGCTGGGCGCAGCTCCAGCAGGTCGCGCAGGGCCGTGACCGGACGGTTCTCCAGCAGGGTGCGGTATGTGGCGAAATGGTCGTAGCCGGGGCCTGCGGCCACGGCCGCATGCAGGGCCTTGGCCATCTCAGGGCTGTTGAGATGGAACTCACCGCCGGAGCGATACTGCACGAAGCCCATGAACTCGAGCTTGGTGCGGTTGAGCTCGGGAAAGGCCTTGGCGTGGAACGCCAGGGTTTCGTTGGCAAGATCACGGAGACTGAGGCCAGCCACCCGGCTGGTGGTGCCGCGGAAGGCCAGCTCGATCAGATCGGCGCCGATGCCGATCGCCTCGAAGATCTGGGCACCGTGGTAGCTGGCGAGCAGAGAGATGCCGATCTTGGAGAGGATCTTGCGCAGGCCAGCTTCCAGAGCCTTGCGCACGTTGGCCTGAGCCTTGGCGGCATCGGTCGCCGGCAACTTGCCTCGCTCGATCAGGGAGCGGGTCTTGGGGTGGGCCAGCCAGTGACGGGTGGTTTCCCAGGTTAGCCAGGGGCAGACGGCGCTGGCGCCGAAGCCGATCAGGCAGGCCAGGTGGTGGGTGCTCCAGCACTGGGCCGTGTCAATCACCAGGGAGCAGTGGAGGCGCAGCCCAAGCCTGAGCAGATGCTGGTGGACCGCACCCACCGCCAGCAGCGCTGGGATGAAGGTGGTGGTGGCACTGAGGCCACCGGCAACCCGGTCGGAGAGCACCAGGATCTGACTGCCGTCTCGCACCGCCTGCTCCGCCGCCTGACAGAGACACTGCACAGCAGCTTCCAGGCCAGCTGGACCCTGCTCAAGCCCGTAGAGGGTGGAGAGGGTGGTGGTGGCCAGGCCCTGGTGGGGCAGCGCGTCCAGGTCGGACTCGTTGAGAACGGGCGTGGCGATGTGGAGCACCGAGGCAGCCGATGGCTCTGGCCGCAGGGCCGATCCACGCCGCCCCAGGTGCATGTCCAGGCTCATCACCAACTCCTCGCGGAGTGGGTCGATCGGAGGATTGGTGACCTGGGCGAAGCGCTGCTTGAAGTAGTCGTAGAGGAGGTGGGGCTTGTCGGAGAGCACCGCCAGGGGGATGTCGTCGCCCATGCAGTACGTGGGCTCCTTGCCCTGGCCTGCCATCTCGTCGATCACCAGATCCAGGTCCTCGGCGGTGAAGCCGAAGGCGGTCTGGTGACAGAGCAGGTCCAGGTCGGTGAGCTGATGCTCCGTGCTCCAGGGCTGGGGCTTCAGCGAGCGATGGTGTTCCTGCAGCCAGGCGGCGTAGGGGTAGCGGGAGGCCACCTCCTCCTTCACCTCCCAGTTGTGCAGCAGGCGGCCCTGCTCGAGATCCACGGCCAGCATCTGGCCGGGGCCGAGGCGGCCCTTTTCGACGATGCGGCTCTCTTCGATCTCCACCACCCCGGTTTCCGAACCCATCACCACCAGGCCATCACTGGTGATGCAGTAGCGGGCAGGACGGAGTCCGTTGCGATCGAGAGTGGCGCCCACACTGCGGCCGTCGCTGAACACCAGCAGGGCAGGACCGTCCCAGGGCTCCTGCAGGCAGGCGGAATACTCATAAAAGGCCTTGATCTCCGGCCGCCCCTCAAGCTCGGGCTGCTGTCGAAACGCTTCCGGTACCAGGGTCAGCAGGCTGTCGGTGATCGGCCGGCCGCTGCGCACCATCAGCTCGAGCATGGCGTCGAGGTTGGCCGAATCGCTGAAGGCGGCGTTGACCACAGGCTTGAGGTCGGAGGCGGCCTCACCCCAGACCGCATCAAGGTGGGACTCGGCCGCCTGGGCCCAGTTGATGTTCCCCAGCAGGGTGTTGATCTCGCCGTTGTGCCCCAGGAGCCGCATCGGCTGGGCCAGGGGCCACCGGGGCAGGGTGTTGGTACTGAAGCGGCGGTGGTAGACCGCAAAACTGACCGCGAAGCGCCGATCGCGCAGGTCGCCGTAGAAGGCCGCCAGCACCTCGGAGCGCACCATCCCCTTGTAGACGAGGGTGCGGCCACTGAAGGAGGCGAAGTAGAGGTCGCTGGGATCAACGCCCGGGGCGGCCCTCACCAGATCGACGGCCCGGCGGCGGCAGCGGAACAGCAGGGATTCGAGCGCATCACCCGACTCGGGGCCCTCCACCAGCCACTGCTGAATGCGCGGGGCCGTCTGAAGCGCGAGGGGGCCGAGTACGGAAGGCTCCACGGGCACTTCTCGCCAGCCGAGGCTGCGCAGGCCCACCAGGGCGGCAGCCTGCTCGCACAACCGCTTGACCTCCAGGAGTTTCTGCTCATCGACCGGCAGGAAGACCATCGCCAGGCCCCGGCGACCCTTCGCCGCCAGGGCGGATTCGGGCCAGACCTCTGCCAGATAGCTCCAAGGGATACCGCAGAGCACACCTGCGCCGTCGCCGGAATCGCCATCGCCGCCGCAGCCGCCGCGGTGCTCCATGCAGCCCAGGCCGCGCAGGGCCTGCTCCAGCAGCCAGTGACTGGGCTCACCGCTGAGCTGGGCCAGGAAGCCAACGCCACAGGCATCCTTTTCGCCCGCAACCTCCGTCGGTGCCGGACTGTCGCAATGGGGCCAAACAGAGCGGCGATGAAGAGGCATAGCCCGGCAACAACCTGTCGGTAGACCGCGGAAGCCTCGAACAAGGCGACTTCCGCGCGGAAGAGAAATCGGATCCTAGAGACGTGTGTTCAGCGTTAGCGTTCACCACCAACGGATGCGGGTCCAATCGTGATGCGGTGCCGATCCCTTCCTGCCGGGCTGATCAGCCTGACGGTGATGGCCTTGCTGCCGGCGGCCGACGGCGGCCTTTCCCGGGCCCAGGCCCGACCGACCGCTTCCATCGCTGGCGCCACCGCCCAGGGTCTGCCGGCCCGCAGCCCGGTCTCTTCCCGCCAGGAGGGCCGCCTGATCGTCATCAACGGACGGGAGCAGACCGCACGCTGGCAGTGGCTCCCGTCCGTGGGGGGCAACCCCTCCCAGCTCTGGCTGCCGCTTGAGTTGCTGCAAGGCCAGCTGGGGGTAGCCAGCAGTCCCCGGGTCGATGGAAGGCTGGATCTGGAGTGGTTCGGGCGGAAGCAGCTGGTGCCCAGCAGCGAGCAGCGCAGCCTCGACGATGAGGTGGCCGTTGAGGCAAGCCAGTTACTGCAAGCGGCTGGGGTCCGCCTCCAGGCCGACGGAGACCGCCTGCTTCTGGAGATGCCCATGCCCGGGCTGCTTCGGGTGAGGGCGTCGCCCCCGGGAGCAGATCGCCAGGTGGTACTCGATCTCGATGGGGCGGCCGTGGTCCGCCAGGAGTCCGGTCAGATCCTGCTGGGCTTGCAGAGCACCGCCAGCCAGCGCTCTGAACTGCAGGCCCTTGGCGTGGCGGTCAGCGCCAGCCGGGAGGGGCTGCTGTTGCGCCCACGCGTCGGTGGGCGGGTGCTGACCCTCGGGGGGCCCGACCGGGTGGTTTTTGCCATCCCGCCGGGGTCCAGCGCCGGGGGAACAACGGCGGCGAGCCCTGCAGCGCCGCCCCTGGACCCCCGATTGCAGGCCCTGCTCAATCGCAGTGTCCAACTTGATCGTCAGGTGCTGCCTGTGGGATCACGGCGGATGCTGATCAGCAGCGTCCGCTTCGATCCCCAGCAGAGTCCCCTCGATCTGCGGCTGCTCACCCGTCCGGACGGGATGCAGGGGCTGACGTCTCTGACAGCCCTGGCCCAGCAGGAGCAGGCCCTGGTGGCCATCAATGGCGGCTTCTTCAACCGGGTGCGGCGGCTGCCGCTGGGGGCCCTCAAGGCCGAGGGGCGCTGGCTCTCCGGCCCGATCCTCAACCGCGGCGCCATCGGCTGGCAGCCGGGCGGCCTGCCCAGCTTCGGTCGGCTGGTCCTGCAGGAGCAGCTGATCGATGAGAGGGGCCAGCGCTGGCCCCTCACGAGCCTGAACAGCGGGTACGTGCAGCGGGGGCTGGCCCGTTACACCGCCGACTGGGGGAGGGGCTACCGGGCCCTCAGCGGCAATGAATCGGGGGTGCTGATCCGGGGTGGGGTGGTGCTGCAGCGGCTGAGTGGAGCCCAACTGCAACAGGGCATCCCCCTGGGGAACGAGGACACGCTGGTGGTGGGCAGGTCCGGTGTGATTCCGCCCTGGTCCGAGGCCAGCCGACTGACACTCTCCAGCCAATCCAGCGACCCGGTTGGCCAGCAGGCCTACGTGATGGGAGGCGGTCCCCTGCTGCTTCAAGCCGGTCGGGTCGTCCTCAACGGCACCGCCGAAGGTTTCAGCAGCGCCTTCCAGGGACAAGGCGCCCCACGCACTGTGATCGGCAGCGATGGCCGGCAGATCTGGTTGCTGACGCTGCAGGGGGTGGATCACGCCGGGCCGACCCTGGGCGAGACGGCCGCTGTGCTGCGGCAACTGGGCCTGCGCGAGGCCCTGAATCTCGATGGCGGCAGCTCAACCGGACTGTTCGTGGGCAACACCCAGACGGTGCGGGGCCGGGGAGTGGCCGCCTCCATCCATAACGGCCTCGGTCTTGTGCCCCGCGGCGGGCGGGCCGAGGGCAACCGAGCCGGCGACCGGGCCGGCGGCTGAGCCGCGCGGGCTCCAGCCCTGGCAAGCTGGAGCCTGCCTCTGCCGCCAACGAGCGCGAACGCCCCATGCCCAAGGGTCTGAGCCTGCGCCTGTCCTCAGCGGCGGCGGCCGAGCTGGGCCGGCAGGCCGCCGTGGCCGGGACACCTGGCCTGATGCACCTCGACCTGCTGGAGGGGGGATGCGAGCAATGGGTGCTCAGGATCCGCCCTGGCCATCTCGCCGGTGTTCCCGTGGCCCGGGCCGATGGCATCACCCTGCATGCGCCTTCCGCCCAGATTCCTCTGCTGGCGGGGCTGAGCCTGGACTACCGCGGAGATCTCAGCGGTGGGGGCTTCCTGATCCGCTCCGGCGAGGGAGTGAGCTGCTGCGCCTGTGGAGCCGCCTTCAGCCGCACAGGTCTTGGGGGGACCACGACAAAGTAAGGTGACGGATTGTCGAAACGGTCGGACGTCCGGCCTAATTCTCCGGCCCTCGATGCCCACGATTCAGCAGCTGATCCGCACCGAACGGCAGCACCTCACCCGCAAGACCAAGTCCCCGGCTCTGCGCGCCTGCCCAGAGCGCCGTGGGGTCTGCACCCGTGTGTACACCTCCACCCCGAAGAAGCCGAACTCGGCCCTTCGCAAGGTGGCCCGTGTGCGTCTCACATCAGGCTTTGAAGTCACGGCCTACATCCCCGGGATCGGCCACAACCTCCAGGAGCACTCCGTGGTGCTGATCCGAGGAGGCCGCGTCAAGGACCTCCCCGGAGTCAGATACCACATCATTCGTGGCACCCTCGACACGTCCGGTGTGAAGGATCGCCGCCAGAGCCGCTCCAAGTACGGCGCCAAGACCCCCAAAGGCTGATTCCAGGGCCTTGATTCCAGGCCCTGATCGTCTTTCTCCCCACTCCCTCGCACCGCCGATCCCCACAGGTTTATGTCCCGCCGTAACGCCGCTGAGAAGCGCCCAGTTCTTCCTGACCCCCAGTTCAACAGCCGCCTGGCCTCAATGGTTGTCGCGCGCCTGATGAAGCACGGCAAGAAGTCCACTGCTCAGCGGATTCTCTCCGACGCATTCGGACTGATCAACGACCGCACCGGCAGCGACCCACTCGAGGTGTTCGAAACGGCCGTCCGCAACTCCACCCCGCTGGTGGAGGTGCGAGCTCGCCGGGTGGGCGGCGCCACCTACCAGGTGCCAATGGAAGTGCGGCAGGAACGCGGCACTGCCATGGCCCTGCGCTGGCTGGTCAACTTTTCCCGGGCACGCAATGGCCGCAGCATGGCCCAGAAGCTCGCCGGTGAACTGATGGACGCCGCCAACGAAGCCGGCAGTGCAGTTCGCAAGCGCGAAGAAACCCACAAGATGGCTGAGGCCAACAAGGCCTTCGCCCACTACCGCTACTGAACACCCTTCCTGGGCTGGATGGCGGGCGCCTCCACCCAGATCAGGCCAACCCTTAAACTTGCGCCCGCAAAATTCGTCGATCAAACACCGGAGACCTTCCCCGTGGCCCGCGCCTATCCCTTGGACCGCGTCAGAAATATCGGCATTGCTGCCCATATCGACGCGGGCAAGACCACCACGACCGAACGGATCCTGTTTTATTCAGGTGTCGTTCACAAAATGGGTGAGGTGCACGATGGCGCCGCAGTAACCGACTGGATGGAGCAGGAGCGCGAACGCGGCATCACCATCACGGCAGCGGCCATCTCCACCAGCTGGAAGGATCACCGCATCAATATCATCGACACCCCCGGGCACGTCGATTTCACCATTGAGGTGGAGCGCTCAATGCGCGTGCTTGACGGAGTCGTGGCGGTCTTCTGCGCAGTGGGTGGTGTGCAACCCCAGTCGGAAACGGTGTGGCGCCAGGCCGATCGCTACAACGTGCCTCGGATCGTGTTCGTCAACAAGATGGACCGCACCGGTGCCAATTTCCTCAAGGTCTACGACCAGATCAAGGATCGCCTCAAGGCCAATGCCGTTCCATTGCAGTTGCCGATCGGCGCTGAAGGGGACCTCAAGGGAATCATTGACTTGGTCCGGGAGAAGGCGATTCTCTATACCAACGATCTCGGCACCGACATCGTCGAGAGCGAGATCCCCGACAATATGAAGGAAGAGGCCGCCGAGTGGCGCGGCAAATTGATGGAATCGGTTGCCGAAACCGATGAAGAGCTGCTGGAAGCTTTCCTGGAAAATGGTGAACTCACCCAGGATCAGTTGATCAAGGGCATTCGCACCGGTGTGGTCAAGCACGGGCTTGTGCCGATGCTCTGTGGATCCGCCTTCAAGAACAAAGGCGTCCAGCTGGTTCTGGATGCCGTGGTGGATTACCTGCCTGCCCCTGTGGACGTGCCACCGATCACGGGTCTGCTGCCCGACGGAACCGAATCGAATCGTCCCTGCGACGACAACGCCCCCTTCAGCGCCCTGGCGTTCAAGGTCATGGCCGACCCCTACGGCAAGCTCACCTTCGTGCGCATGTACTCCGGGGTACTGAAGAAGGGCAGCTACGTGCTCAACAGCACCAAAGACAAGAAAGAGCGCATCTCCCGCCTGATCCTGCTCAAAGCCGACGACCGCGAGGAGGTGGACGAGCTGCGTGCCGGTGATCTTGGAGCCGTGCTCGGCCTCAAGGACACCACCACCGGCGACACGCTCTGCGTGGAAAGCGACCCGATCATTCTGGAATCCCTGTTCATACCTGAACCGGTGATTTCGGTGGCGGTGGAGCCCAAGACCAAGGGCGACATGGAGAAGCTCTCCAAAGCTCTTCAATCCCTTTCAGAAGAGGACCCCACCTTCCGGGTGTCCACCGATCCCGAGACCAGCCAGACCGTGATCGCCGGCATGGGCGAGTTGCACCTGGAAATCCTGGTGGATCGGATGCTGCGCGAATTCAAGGTGGAAGCGAACATCGGCGCCCCCCAAGTGTCCTACCGCGAAACCATTCGCGCCAGCGCCAAAGGTGAGGGCAAGTTTGCCCGGCAAACCGGTGGCAAGGGCCAGTACGGACACGTGGTGATTGAGATGGAGCCGGGAGAACCTGGTACCGGCTTCGAATTCGTCAACAAGATCGTTGGCGGCATCGTGCCAAAGGAATACATCGGCCCAGCCGAAAACGGCATGAAGGAAACCTGCCAGTCCGGTGTGATTGCAGGTTTCCCGATGATCGATATCAAGGTCACCATGGTCGATGGGTCCTACCACGATGTGGACTCCTCTGAAATGGCGTTCAAGATTGCCGGCTCCATGGCCTTCAAAGACGGCGTCAAGAAGTGCAATCCCGTACTTCTTGAGCCGATGATGAAGGTCGAAGTCGAGATCCCTGAGGATTACCTCGGTTCGGTCATCGGCGACCTCTCCTCCCGGCGCGGACAGGTCGAAGGGCAATCCATCGACAACGGACAGTCTAAAGTCCAGACCAAGGTGCCCCTGGCCGAAATGTTCGGCTACGCCACTCAGCTCCGATCCATGACCCAGGGTCGGGGTATTTTCTCGATGGAGTTCAGTCATTACGAGGAAGTTCCTCGCAATGTAGCTGAGGCCATCATCGCCAAGAATCAGGGCAACTCCTGATCTCTCAACCCTAAACACAACCCCCCGATTCTTTCCTTCAATGGCCCGCGAGAAGTTTCAGAGGAACAAACCTCACGTCAACATCGGCACCATCGGCCACGTTGACCACGGCAAGACCACCCTCACTGCTGCCATCACCAACGTGCTGGCATCCATCGGTCAGGCCAAGGCCCAGGCCTACGACGACATTGATGGTGCTCCTGAAGAGAAGGAGCGGGGCATCACGATCAACACGGCCCACGTGGAGTACGAAACCGCTAACCGTCACTACGCCCACGTCGACTGCCCAGGTCACGCGGACTATGTCAAAAACATGATCACCGGTGCCGCCCAGATGGACGGCGCGATTCTGGTGGTGGCTGCCACTGATGGCCCGATGGCCCAGACCAAGGAGCACATCCTGCTGGCCAAGCAGGTGGGCGTCCCCGCCCTGGTGGTGTTCCTCAACAAGAAGGACATGGTCGACGACGAGGAGATCCTCGAGCTCGTCGAACTCGAAATGCGTGAGCTGCTCAGCAGCTACGACTTCCCCGGTGACGACATCCCCATCATCGCCGGCTCGGCCCTCAAGGCCCTTGAGCACATCCAGGGCGGCGGCAAAGGCATCCGTGGTGAAAACGAGTGGGTCGACAAGATCCTCGATCTGATGGATGGGGTTGATGAATCGATCCCCGAGCCCGAGCGTGAGATCGACAAGCCCTTCCTGATGGCTGTTGAAGACGTCTTCTCAATCACCGGACGCGGCACCGTGGCCACCGGCCGGATCGAGCGCGGCAAAGTGAAAGTTGGCGAAACCGTCCAGATCGTTGGCATCAAGGACACCCGCGAAACCACCGTCACCGGTGTCGAAATGTTCCGCAAGCTGCTCGATGAGGGCATGGCCGGAGACAACGTCGGCCTGCTCCTGCGTGGCGTGCAGAAGGAAGACATCGAGCGCGGCATGGTGCTGGTTAAGCCCAACTCGATCAAGCCCCACACCAAGTTCGAAGGTGAGGTTTATGTCCTTAAGAAAGAAGAGGGTGGCCGCCACACCCCCTTCTTCGCTGGATACCGTCCCCAGTTCTACATCCGCACCACGGATGTGACCGGCCAGATCACCGCCTTCACCGCCGATGACGGGACCAACGTGGAGATGGTGATGCCTGGTGACCGCATCAAGATGTCCGCTGAGCTGATCTGCCCGGTGGCCATCGAGCAAGGCATGCGCTTCGCCATTCGCGAAGGCGGCCGCACCATCGGTGCAGGCGTGGTCTCCAAGATCGTCGCCTGAGGCTGAAACGGCTGAGCTCAGCTAGGGGCTGATCCAACGTTGGATCGGCCCCCGTCACGCACCTCGACAAGTTGCCCCCAACCGGCATCGGTTGTCTTCGGCGGAAACGAGCTTGGCCTCGGCCAACCACTCTCCAGCCTCCCTTCCCCCTTTTTCCTGTCCTTCGGCCGCGGTGTCCACCAAGGCCTGCGTTCCCACGAGTCCTGCCATGTCAGCCGCCATCGCCCAGCAGAAGATCCGCATCCGTCTCAAGGCGTTTGATCGCCGCATGCTGGACCTCTCCTGCGAAAAGATCATCGAAACGGCCGATCACACAGCCGCCACGGCCATCGGTCCGATCCCCCTGCCCACTAAGCGCAGGATTTATTGCGTGCTGCGCTCGCCCCACGTGGACAAGGATTCCCGTGAGCACTTCGAGACCCGCACCCACCGTCGCATCATCGACATCTACAGCCCAACGGCCAAGACGATCGACGCGCTGATGAAGCTTGATCTGCCCAGTGGTGTCGACATCGAAGTGAAGCTCTGAGCTCCAGGCCGGCCCGACGCGACGAATTCCTGGACCCACCCTCTTGGTGGGTCCTTTTTTTCTAGACTGATTTTGACCATCAGGCACCTCAAGCAGCTTCGCTGACCAAACCTCCAACCACCCATTGCCGCCCCGCCGACCTTCCGTGAGTGATCTGGCCGTGAGGGAACTCCCACTCTTCCCCCTGCCGGATGTGGTGCTGTTCCCGCAGGAAGTTTTACCCCTGCATATTTTTGAACCCCGTTATCGCATGATGTTGCGAACGGTGCTTGAGACTGACCGTCGTTTCGGTGTGGTGCGCTGGGACCCAAATCAGCAGGAGATGGCCCAGGTGGGCTGCTGCGCTGAAATTCTTCAACACCAGACCCAGGACGATGATCGCAGCAATATCGTCACCCTCGGCCAGCAACGATTTCGCGTGCTTGAAGTGGTGCGGGAGGCCCCTTTCCGTGTGGCCATGGTCAGCTGGATCGAGGACGATCCCAACACCAGCCACGACGTGCTTCAGGATCTTGGCTTACAGGTCACCCAGGCCCTGAGGGATGTGGTGGATCTGACCGGCAAACTGATCGGCAAGCCGACCACCCTTCCAGCTGATCTGCCCGATCTTCCGCGCGAATTGTCCTTCTGGATCGGTTCTCACCTGGGGGGGCCCGTGGCGGACCATCAACAGGCCCTGCTGGAGCTCACCGACACCTCCGAACGCCTGCGCCAGGAATTCGCCCTGCTCGACCAGACCCGACGGCAGCTCGCGGCACGCACGGTTCTGAAGGACACCTTCAAGGACCTGGGCGAACCCAGGCAAGAACCCTCCTGATGCCCCTTCCAACCTGGCTGCCGCCTCTGGCCATCGGCGCTGGAGCCGGTCTGCTCGGTCTTGGTCTGGTGCGGGAATGGCAGCGCCGTGACCGCCGCTTCCAGAGCACGGCCACCGTGGCCGAGGCCTACGACCGCTGGACCGGTGATCGTCTGCTGGAAAATCTCTGGGGTGAGCACGTGCACCTGGGGCACTACGGCACCCCCCCGGAATCACGCGATTTCCGGGCCGCCAAGGAGCAGTTCGTGCATGAGCTGGTGCGCTGGTCGGGCCTGGACCGGTTGCCCCGCGGCACCCGCCTGCTCGACGTGGGTTGCGGCATCGGCGGCAGCGCCCGCATCCTGGCCCGCGACTACGGCTTCGATGTGCTCGGCATCAGCATCAGCCCAGCCCAGGTAGAGCGGGCCCGCCAGCTCACCCCCGCCGGGCTCTCGTGCCGCTTCGCGGTGATGGACGCCCTGGCGCTGGAGCTGGAGGACGCAAGTTTTCAGGCCGTCTGGAGCGTGGAAGCCGGGCCGCACATGCCTGACAAGCAGCGCTACGCCGACGAACTGCTGCGGATGCTGACGCCCGGAGGGCAGCTGGTGGTGGCCGATTGGAACCGGCGCGATCCTGCCGACGGCGAACTCAACGGTCTGGAGCGTTGGGTGATGGATCAGCTGCTGCACCAATGGGCCCATCCGGAATTCGCCTCCATCCCCTCGTTCCGCCGCAACCTCGAGGCCAGCCCCCATCGGCGGGGCGGGCTGGTGGATACCGCAGACTGGAGTGAGGCCACCCTGCCCTCCTGGATCGACTCCATCCTCGAGGGGATTCGGCGTCCTGGCGCCATCCTCAGCCTTGGACCTGCAGCCGTGCTGCAGGGTCTGCGCGAAGCCCCCACGATCCTGCTGATGCACTGGGCCTTCAGCACCGGGATGATGCGCTTCGGGGTGTTCCGCTACTGCTCCTCGGAAAGATTGGTGAGCGGGTAGTTCCCGAACAGGGCCAGGTGCTGGCAATGGCCGCGCAAGGCTTCGATCGCCTCCTCCAGCAGAGCGGGATCCGCCGGCAGCTCCAGATCGACGAAGAAGATATACTCGCCCATCTCACGCTTGGAAGGGCGTGACTCAATCCGGCTCATGTTCAGCTTCAGCATCGCGAAGCAGCTCAGGGCCTCCAGCAGGGCCCCGGGGCTGTTGCTGCACAGTGAGAAAGCCAGGCTGCAGAGCGTGGCCGCATCGGCAGTCCGGCTCCCCACCTGCCGCTGCAGCATCAGGAAACGGGTGCAGTTTCCTGGCACATCGTTGATGGGGTAGGCCAGCACCTTGAGCCCATGCTCCTGGGCGGCCCGGGGAGAGGCCACCGCTGCGCGGAAGCGGCTGCCGGCCACCAGCCGGGCGGCCTCGGCGGTGGAGCTGGTGGGCAGCTGCAGGGCCTCACTGAGGTGTTCGCTCAGCCAGAGGCTGCACTGGGCCAGGGCCTGGGGATGGGAGAGCACCTCACTGACCCGCTCGATCGGCCCGGAGCCCAGCAGGGCATGGCGGATCGGCAACACCAGACCGCGACGGATGCGCAGTTCGGGGTGCTCCCAGAGGCCATCGAGGCAGGCGGTCACGCCTCCTTCGACCGAGTTCTCCACGGGCACCACGGCGGCATCGCAGCGACCCTCCGCCAGGGCCTTGACCACCGAGCGGATGCCGCTCTGGGGCAGCAATTCCGGCGCGTCGATCCCCTCGAGGGCCGCCAGCTGCCGCGTCGCCTGCTCGCCGTAGGTGCCGGCAGGGCCGAGGAAGGCAAGACGCATGGTGAAGGGGGTGAAACGGCAGTCGATAAGATCATCCCTCCCCGCCCACCGAGACGAGGCGATGACCCTGGCCTTCAGTGCCAGTCAGCAGCTCAGCCTCCCGATCGACGAGCGGGCCGAGGAACTGGTGACCTACCTCGACGACGAGGAGCGAGTGATTCAGGCTCTGCTCGATCCCAGCCAGCTGACCCGCCTCGGCCCGGGCACCTACCGCTATGAGGTGACGCGGTTCCAGGTGTTCCAGCTGCAGGTCAAGCCGGTCGTGCAGTTGCGCGCCCAGCGGCTGCCAGGACGTCTGGAGCTCGAAGCTGTGGGGTGCCACCTGGAGGGGCTTGGCCTGGTGGACGACTTCCAGCTGAATCTGACCTCCTGGCTGGAGGTGGGCGGCCAGGGGCTGGAGGGGGAGGCCCAGATGGCCGTGAGCGTGAGCAGGCCGCCGATGCTGCGCCTGATTGCCCCAGGGGTGCTCGAAGCCACCGGCCGCTCCCTGCTGGGCGGCGTTCTGCTGGGCATCCGCTCGCGGGTGAGCCAGCAGCTCCTCAAGGATTTCAGCCACTGGCGCGAGGGCCGCTGAGCACCCGTCCCAGAAAGCTGAGGCGATGCAGCGGGCTTGGGCCAAGACGGGCCAGGGCCTCCCGGTGAAGAGCGGTGCCATAGCCGGCATGGCGCTCGAGGCCATAGCCGGGGAAGCGCTCCGCCAGGCGCACGATCAGGGCATCACGGGCCTGCTTGGCGAGCACGCTGGCGGCGGCGATCGCCAGGCAACGGCGATCGCCATGCACAAGAGTGCGCTGCCGGCCCGGCCACACCCGCAGGGGCAGAACACCGTCGACGACCACCAGGTCCGGCGCCTGGGACAGGCGCTGCAGGGCCCTGAGCATGGCCATCTCCGTGGCGGTCCTGATGCCGACGCGGTCGATGTCGGAGGCAGAGGCCTGACCAAGCGCCCAGCCTGAGGCCCAGGCAGTGATCAGAGGCACCAGCCGCTGGCGATGGAGAGGGCGCAGGGCCTTGCTGTCGGTCAGACCAGCCGCGGCCAGGGGTGCCGCCGCCTGGGCCGGCAACACCACAGCGGCGGCAAAGACCGGGCCGAACAGACAGCCGCGGCCCACCTCATCCACACCCGCCAGGGCCCTCTGAACCACTCAGACGCTGGCGGAGGAGCGGCGACGGCGGCGGCGGGGCTCACCGCTGGCATCGCTCTCACGCTCTTCCAGCAGCGGCACTGGTGGAGCTTCCAGGGGGGCTTCGGCCACGGCGACGGCGCTGCCCCCGCCGTCCTCGCGCAGTTCCTGACGGCGTGTCCTGGGCTGGGAGCGACCCACCCGCCGCGACTCCGGCGAAGACACCTGGGAAACGGGGATGTGCATCACCGAGGACTCGATCACGGTGGTCATCGGAGCCTCGTCGGGCTCGCCAAAGGCGTCAGGCAAGGGGGTGATTTCCACGAGCGTCGCCTGGGCGTCGTCGTCGCGGCGGACAGCTGGGGTCTCCCCGATCGTGCGGACACTGGGGGCTGGGGATTCGCCACCACTGCCACCACTGCCACCACGGCCACCGCGGCGTCGCCGGCGAGAGCCGGAAACCGCCAGCTGCTGGCGGGCGGCTTCAAGCACCGCATCCCCGTCTTCGCCGGGCCGCACGACTCGCACCACCAGATTCTCGCCAGTGGGGGGCGGATCCAGCAGCAGGGCAGGGCTGAGGCCCATCCAGCCGTAGACGAGTTCCTGGTCAGCGTCCATGGGGACCGCCACCAGATCGGGATCCTGCCGGCGGCTGAGGTTGCTTCCGGCGCTGTTGTCAGCGGCGGGGCCGCCATGGCCTGGCTCCGTCGCGGCGGCAGGGGCCGCGTCCTGTATGTCTGGGAAGAAAGTGGCTGCAGGAGGGGCGGTCTCGACCGCTTCGCCGGCGCCACGACCGCCGCGGCCGCCGCGGCCACCGCGGCGTCGGCCCGTGGCGGGTTCGGCCCCGTTGGGACTGGGCACTTCAGCCCGCGCCGAAGCGGCCGAGCGCACCAGGCCGGTGACGGTGGCCAGGGGCTGGAGGGTGTCCTTGCCCGGCAGGACTGCCACATGGCCGAGGCCACCGCAGCTGGGGCAGGCACGACCGAACAGTTCGTAGATGTTCTGACCCTGCCGTTTGCGGGTCAGTTCCACCAGACCCAGCTCGGTGAGCTGAGCGATCTGGGGGCGGGCCGCGTCGTCCTGCACCGATTGGGTGAAGTGCTCCAGCAGCATCAACTGATCACGGCGCGACTCCATGTCGATGAAGTCGATGATCACCACCCCACCGATGTTCCGCAGCTTGAGTTGACGGGCAATCTCAGCGGCGGCTTCGCAGTTGGTCCAGAGCACCGTTTCACGTGAACTGGCGGAGCGGGTGAACGAGCCCGAGTTCACATCGATCACCGTGAGCGCTTCTGTGGGCTCGATGATCACGTAACCGCCGGATGGCAGGTCAACCCTTGGCTTGAGGGCATCACGGATGGCGGCGTTCACCCGGTAGTGCTCGAGCACATCGGTGCCATCGCTGTGGTGCTCCACCAGCAGATTGGCCTGATCGACGCCGAGGAAGGCGTTCACCCTGGCGACCGCGGCGGGAGTGTCCACCACCACCCTCCAGACCTCGGGGCCGTAGAGATCGCGCAGGATCCGGTGGATGAAGTCTTCGTCGCGGTTGAGCAGCACCGGAGGGGTGGCCGTCTCAGCGGCCTCCTGAATCCCCTCCCACTGCCTGAGCAGGCTCTCGAGGTCGTCAATCAGCTGGTCTTCGCTCACGCCCTCGGCTTCGGTGCGCACCAGCAGGCCCGCGCCGGGGGGCTTGATCAGCACCCCAAGGGCCCTGAGACGGTTGCGTTCGTTCTCACCGCTGATACGCCGTGAAATGCTCACACCCTGGCCCTGGGGCTGCAGCACCAGAAAGCGGCCGGGCAGGGTGAGATTGCCGGTGAGGCGAGGCCCTTTGGTGCCGGTGGGCTCCTTCATCACCTGAACGAGCACCTTCTGGCGGGGCTCAAGTAGTTCGGTGATGCCTGCAGCACCTTTTCTCAGGCGCAGGGGGCCGAGATCGGTGACATGAATAAAGCCATTCTTTTCGCTCTCGCCGATGTTGACAAAAGCGGCATCAATACCGGGGAGAACATTCTCAACTCGGCCGAGATAGACGTCGCCTATCTGATAGCGACCCTGTGCTACGACCAGTTCATCAACACGTTCGTCGGTGAGCACCGCGGCGATCCGCAGTTGCTCAGCGATGACGATCTGCTGGGGCATGGAGGATAGGGGGTGGCTCTTTGGAGCCATGCCATGGATGGGAGTGGATCCCTGAAGCACAAACCCGCCGGGCAGAGCGCGACGCAAAGCTGCTCGACTGCTGGACCAGCAGGAAGAAGACGGAGGAGAAAAACCTTTTGAGGAGCATCCTCAGGAGGATCAACCTCCATTCGCGGCGATGCTGCCGGAACGAGACCGGCCAAAGCGCGGAACAGGCCTTACGGAACCATGGGCCGTAAGACAGAGTCTGCAGAATGGAATCTACAGACAGAACTGCCGTCTTCTGCCGAAGTTAGCACGGGCCTTCCTGAGTCCCTGGCTCAGCTGATCGAAGCCGCAGCCGCTCACGGCTCACATGCCGGAGCTGCAGAGCACATCCCAGCCGCTCCTGAAGCCAGAAGCGCACCTGCTCCGGGCGCAGGCTCCGCCCCTGGGAATCGATCCGGGCCCCAAGGCGAAACCGGCAAGACTCATCCTCTGCGGATAACAAGGTGAGCTCTTCGAGCCAGGGCCGGCAGTCCCGCTGGCGCGGCCGCCCTTTCTTGTCGGTGTCGCTCCAGGGAAGTTCAGCCGCTGTGAGCAGGCTCGCCAGGGCAGGCCCCCAGGCTGCGGTACCCGGGCCAGGGGCGACGGCCAACAGGTCGGCCTGCCACTCGGCCCCCTCCAGCTCCTGGGACAGGCTCGGCGCGCTGACTGGCACCTGCTCCACGCCGGCCAGCACAAGCCCTTCGGGCAGGGTGGCCTGAAGCTGTGCCAAGGCGCCGGGGGGGTCGACGCTGCCGCTGAACTCCAGATCGAACCACTCGCCGCCGGCTTCCACCCCCAGGGGCAGCGCCAGGGCGAACTGCAGGCGGGGCAGCGGATGGAAACCACCGGTGAAGCTCACGGGCAGGCCGCTGCGGCGCAGGGCCCGCTCCATCAACCGCACCAGATCGAGGTGGCTCAGCAGGGCCAGGGAACCGGTTTTGCTGAAACCGAAGCGCAGGCGCTGCAACCGTTCACTGGCAGGAGCGCGGGTGGGTTGCTGCACGGGGATCGGCGGAGCTTCCACCACCACGTTGTGGCCGAACTCCGGGCCGCAGACGCCACAACTGCTGCAGCCGTCGAAGGAGCAGTCGGGCACCACCACCGCGTCGAGCGCCCGCTGCAGGTCCTCCGCCAGCCATCCTTTGTCGACACCGGTGTCAATGTGATCCCAGGGGAGGGGCTGGGCGCAGAAGGCCGCCAGGTCGGAGGTAGTCCTGGCACCGGTCGCGCCCCAGTCGCCCAGCTCCAGGGCCCGATAGCGGCCGCCCAGCCCCGCCGCCTCGATGGCACCGGTCCAGGCGGCATAGGTGGCCTCGACCGTCTCGAACCAGGCATCGAGGCCGGCACCGGCGCGCCAGGCGGCTTCGATCACCGGCGCCAGGCGCCGATCCCCACGCCCCACGAAGTCTTCCATCGCCGAGAGGCGCGCATCGGTGAAGTTCGTCTTGAGGCCCCTGAGCGTGCGCAGCTCCCGCCGCAGCAGCTCCTGCCGCCGCCGGAACTCCGATGTGGACACGCTGTGCCACTGAAAGGGAGTGTGGGGCTTGGGGGTGAAGTTGCTGATCGTCAGATTCAGCTCCAGGCGCCCCAGGTCGAGGCACTGCTGCTGCAACGACCGGCAGGTGTCGGCGATGCCGAGCACATCTGCATCCGTTTCACCGGGCAGCCCGATCATGAAATAGAGCTTGACCTTGCGGTAGCCGCTCTCCATGGCGGTGCGAATGCCGCGCAGCAGCTCGGCGTCGGTGAGGCCCTTGTTGACGATGTCGCGCAGGCGCTGGGTACCGGCTTCCGGGGCGAAGGTGAGCCCGGCCTTGCGGGTGCCGCCGAGGATATGGGCGATGTTCTCGTCGAAGCGATCGACCCGCTGGCTGGGCAGGGTGAGGCTCACGTTCTGCTCGGCCAGGCGGTTGCGCAGCTCCACCCCCACCGCCGGCAGGGCCAGGTAGTCGGAGCAGCTGAGCGAGAGCAGGGAGAAATCGCTGTAGCCGGTTCGCTCCATTCCCGTTTCCACCGCCTCGATCACCGCCTCGGGCTCCACGTCGCGGGCCGGGCGGGTGAGCATGCCGGGCTGACAGAAGCGGCAGCCACGGGTGCAGCCGCGGCGGATCTCGATCGTGAGCCGGTCGTGGACGGTTTCGATGTGGGGCACCAGCCCCATGCCGTAGTGGGGCATGGGCGTGGCCACCCGGCGCAGCAGCCGCGGCGGCGCGCCGGCAACCAGTGGCACCAGGCTGATGCCATCGGGACCGGGGCCATAGAGCGATGGCACGTAGACCCCTGGCACCTGGGCCAGATCCCGCAGCAGGGCGGAGCGGCTGAGGCCGGCAGCCTTGCCTTCCGCCACCACCAGACCGATCTCGGGCAACAGTTCCTCGCCGTCGCCGAGGGCGATGAAATCGAAGAACGCGGCGAAGGGCTCGGGGTTGCTGGTGGCGGTGGGGCCACCGGCGAAGATCAGCGGCGGAGCAGCGGGATCCGCCAAGGGGAGGTCGCCACGGCCTGAGGCGTGGATCGGCACATGGGCCAGATCCAGCATGTCCAGAATGTTGGTGGCTCCGAGCTCGTAGCTGAGGCTGAAGCCGAGCAGGTCGAAGGCGGGCAGGGGCCGGCGGCTTTCCACCGCGAACAGGGCCTGCTGCCGTTCCCGCAGCCGTGCGGCCAGATCCGGCGCCGGCAGGTAGGCCCGGTCGCAGAGCTGGCCAGGCACGGCGTTGAGGATCGAATAGAGAATGATGTGGCCCAGGTTGCTGGCACCCACCTCGTAGATCTCGGGGTAGGTGAGAGCCCAGCGCACAGCGGCGGCCGACCAGTCGCGGGGCTCCACCCCCAGCTCATTGCCGAGGTAGCGGCCTGGCTTGGCGATGGTGGGATCCACCAGGCGATCGAAATCGATCGGCGCCCACTCGATCGGCTCGCTCGCAGGGGCGACGGTCACGGGGGGTGGCGGCTGGGTGCAGCCTTGATCGTATGGAGGCCAGAGACCAAGCAGGCAAAGCCGGACTTCCCCACCAAAGCATTAACCATGCAATTCTGCGCTTAAAATGCAGAAATGCATGGTTATCTATTTAGGAATGCAGCCGCGGGCCTGGCGAAGGCCCTGGCTCGGGCGCCAGCGGCCCTGCTGCTGGGGCCACGCCAGTGCGGCAAGTCCACCCTGGCCAGAAAGCTTCTGGCGGAGCGCGGCGATGGCGTGCTGCTGGATCTCCAGGACCGCGGCGATCGGGCCAAGCTGGCAGAGCCGGAGCTGTTCCTCGAGGCCCACCGCAGCCAGCTGGTGTGTCTGGATGAAATCCAGCTACTGCCGGAGTTCTTCAGCCTGCTGCGCTCCGAGATCGACCGGGATCGCCGGCCCGGTCGCTTTCTGCTGCTGGGCTCGGCCTCCGGGCCCCTGCTGCGCCAGAGCCACGAAAGCCTGGCAGGACGCATCGCCCAGGTGGAACTCACTCCATTTCTGCTGCAGGAGGTGAGCGACACCAGCAGCTGGCAGCAGCTGTGGCTGCGCGGTGGCTTCCCGGAGAGCCTGCTGGCCGCCACGGGAGAAGACAGCATCGACTGGCGTGAGGACTTCATCCACACCTTCCTGGGACGGGATATCGCCTCCCTCGAGCTGGGGCTGCCTCTGCCACTCATGGAGCGGCTGTGGCGCCTTCTTGCCCACAGCCAGGGCCAGACTCTCAATGCCAGCCGACTGTCGGGGCTGCTGGACCTACGCAGCGCCCGGCTGCAGCAGCTGATGGCAGTGCTGGAGCAAACCTTCATGCTGCGGCGCCTGCCGCCGCTGGAAGCGAACCTGAGCAAGCGGCTGGTGCGCTCGCCCAAGCTGTATTTGCGCGACAGCGGCCTGCTGCACAACCTGCTCGGCATCGAGACCTACGACGATCTCCTGGCCCACCCCCAGGCCGGCGAGAGCTGGGAGGGCTTCGTGATCGAGCAGCTGATTGCTGCCCATCCACGCTGGCGCCCCCATTTCCTGCGCACCAGCAATGGGGCCGAACTGGATCTGGTGCTGGAGCGGGGCCAGCGCCGGCGGGTGTACGAAATCAAACTCTCAAAAGCCCCGAAGCTCTCACGCGGCTTCCATGAGCTGGTGCACCAGCTCCAACCGGAGCGGGCGGAACTGATCGCGCCGGTGGATGGGAGCTATGCAGTGAAACCAGGCATCTGGGTGCGGTCGCCGCTGGAAGCCAGCCAGCCCACCACCGCTACATAGGACAATCCGAGCAGTCAAAGCAGCTCCGCGCGAGATGGTTCAGATCAACGGCAACTATCTCAAGCTCAAGGCGGGATACCTCTTCCCGGAGATCGCCCGGCGGGTCAAGGCGTTTGCCGAAGCCCACCCGGAGGCCCAGCTGATTCGCCTGGGCATCGGTGATGTCACCGAACCTCTCCCCCTGGCCTGCCGCGAGGCGATGAAAACAGCCATCGACGCCATGGGAACCCACGAGGGCTTCCACGGCTACGGCCCCGAGCAGGGCTACCTGTGGCTGCGGGAGGCGATCGCCAAGCACGATTTCCAGGCCCGCGGCTGCCAGATCAGCGCCGAGGAGATCTTCGTCTCTGACGGCAGCAAGTGCGACAGCGCCAACATCCTTGACATCCTCGGGCCGGACAACCGCATCGCCGTGACCGACCCGGTGTATCCGGTTTATGTGGACAGCAATGTGATGGCCGGCCGCACCGGCGACGCTGATGGCAACGGCCAGTACGGCGGCCTCACCTACCTGCCGATCAATGCCGAGAACGGCTTCAGCGCCCAGATCCCGAGCGAGCCGGTGGATCTCATCTATCTCTGCTTCCCCAACAACCCCACAGGTGCGGTTGCCACAAGGGAGCAGCTCAAAGCCTGGGTGGACTACGCCCGCGCCAATGGCGCCCTGATCCTGTTCGATGCCGCCTACGAAGCCTTCATCCAGGACCCCGAGCTGCCCCATTCCATCTATGAGATCGATGGGGCGCGCGAGTGCGCCATCGAGTTCCGCTCCTTCTCCAAGAACGCCGGCTTCACCGGCACCCGCTGTGCGATCACCGTGGTGCCCAGGGGCCTGATGGGCACCAGTGCGGATGGGGAGAGCGCCGAGCTCTGGGCCCTATGGAACCGCCGCCAGAGCACCAAGTTCAATGGCGTGAGCTACGTCGTGCAGCGAGGTGCC
Organism: Synechococcus sp. 1G10; assembly: GCF_002252625.1. Lineage (GTDB taxonomy): Bacteria > Cyanobacteriota > Cyanobacteriia > PCC-6307 > Cyanobiaceae > Regnicoccus_A. The sequence goes on from NZ_NQKW01000012.1 coordinate 74,515, forward strand.
GAAGCGGTGTACTCGGCTGAGGGGCAGGCCCAGGTGAAGGCACTGGTGGCCTTCTACATGGAGAACGCGGCAATCATCCGCCGCGAACTCACGGCTGCCGGCCTGGAGGTGTACGGCGGCGAGCAGGCCCCCTACGTGTGGCTGAAAACCCCTGAGGGAGTGGATTCCTGGGGCTTCTTCGACCAGCTCCTGAACGAGGCCCATGTGGTGGGCACCCCGGGCAGCGGCTTCGGCGCCGCCGGTGAGGGCTACTTCCGGCTCTCGGCCTTCAACAGCCGGGCAAATGTGGAGGAGGCGATGACCCGGATCGCGCGGGGCTGCTTGATGCCTGCGACAGCAGGGGCCGCCGCCTAATTTGGGACCCTGCTCCGCGGGCCAAGGTCCTGTCGCCAGCGATACCCCCAACTGTTCCTGCCGGATGATCGTCTCCCCTTTGCTGATGGCTCCCCCCCTCGCCGTGGAAACCCCCAGCCGCTCGCCCGGCGGTGCCGCGGTGATCGAGAAGGAGAAGCAGCGGGTGCGCAAGCCCTCGCCTCGCTACAAGGTGCTGCTGCACAACGACCCCGTCAACTCGATGGAGTACGTGGTGGGCACCCTGCGCCAGGTGGTGCCCTCCCTGAGTGAACAGGACGCCATCGCCGTGATGCTGGAAGCGCACAACACCGGCGTCGGCCTGGTGATCGTCTGCGATCTGGAGCCCGCTGAGTTCTACAGCGAGACCCTCAAGGCCAAAGGCCTGACCAGCACGATCGAGCCGGAGAGCTGAGTGCCGCGGCGCGCCTGGCTGGGCTGGATCAGCACGCTGCTCTACCTGCCGTTGCTCTATGGCCTCGGCTGGTTGACGGTGCAACCGGTGGCGGCGACAGGTCTTCTGGGCGGTTGGAGGGCTGATCAGATTGCCCTGCTGGGCACGGGGCTCTCCTTCCTGCTGTTGCTGCTGACCCTGCCCCTGCGCCTGGACCGGGCCTGGGGTGAACGGCGGCCGTGGCGGGCGCTCGGGGTTGCCATGGGTTGGGGCGTGGGTCTGCGCTCCCTGCTGCGCGGTCTGCTCAAAGCCCTGCTCCTGCTGGTCTTTGTGGCGGGTCTGCTGCTGATCAGCGGGCAGGCCCGCTGGAATGGCGGACTGACGTGGGCCCAGGTCGTCAATGCCGTGCTGCTGATCCTGGGGGTCGGCTTCGCCGAAGAACTGGTGTTCCGCGGCTGGCTCTGGGGTGAGCTGAGACAGCGGCTTGGCGGAGGAGCACAGGCCGATCAGCGGGCCCTGATCGGCCAGGCGGCAATCTTCAGCCTCGCCCACACCCGCTTCAATCTCGGCTTCGCGCCGATGGCCGGGCTGCTGGTGGGTCTGCTGCTGCTCGGACTGGCGCTGGGGCTGCAGCGGCGAGCCGACGGCGGCTCCCTCTGGGGTGCCGTGGGCCTGCACGGTGGCCTGGTGGGCGGATGGTTTTCCCTGCTGGCTGGGCCGCTGCAGATCAGCCCCACAGTGCCTCTCTGGCTGGCCGGCCCCGGTGGGGCTGATCCCAACCCGATCGGTGGATTGCTCGGCTGGGCAGGACTGGCCGCTCTGCTCTGGGTGCGGAGGCGCTTCTGGTGAGCCGGGATCAGCGCACCGCCGTGGCCAGCGCCTTGCGACCCTCCACCGGCGCATGCAGTGCGTCCTCCAGGGGGGCCAGGCCGTAGGTCCGCTCGAGCAGCGCCATCACGGTGCGGCCGAAATCGCCGGGGTTGGTCTCGAAGGCCTCCAGGCAGATCCGGCCGAACACGCTGCCCATCGGCTCGGGATTCCAGAGCAGCTTGCGGGCCGTCCACGGCATCATGCTCATCGGGTTGTAGCCAGGCTCGATCAGGCCCTGCTCGAAGCCGTACTGCTCCAGATGGGTATGGGGCTGCAGGCCGATGAAGAAGATGGACGGCTCCACCTTGTCGGCCCCGAAAATGCACTCCAGTTCGCGGTGATAGGCCACTGTCTGGCGGATGGTTTCTGGCCGCTCGTCGATCACGTTGAAGGAGTAATTCACCGACACGTGTTCGCGGAAACCGGCTCTGGCCAGCAGGCGGCAGTTCTCCAGCACCGTGCGCAGGTTGTAGCCCATCCGCATCTTGCGCACCAGCTCCTGGCTGCCGGAGGTGATGCCGATCTCGAAGTAGTCCATGCCGGTTGCCACCATCAGCTCGGCCAGCTCGGCGTCGATGTTGTCGGCGCGGATATAGGCCGCCCAACGGATGTCATCCATGCCCGCCGCCAGAATCGCCCGAAGCAACTGCTTGGCATCTTCGATGTAGCGACGGGCCGGAATGAACTGGGCGTCCGTGAACCAGAAGCCGCGCACGCCACGGTCGTAGAGCTGGCGCATCTCAGCCACCACCTCCTCCACCGGATTCACCCGCACCGCCTTGCCTTCCACCACGGTGTAGACGCAGTAGCAGCAGTTGTGGGGGCAGCCGCGCTTGGTCTGCACGCCAACGTAGAAATCACCTCCCTCGAGATACCAGTCGAGCTGGGGCCAGATCGAGGCGATGTAGGGGTAGTCGCAGGCGGTTTTGATCACCCCCTCGGGCTGCTCATGGATCAGGCCCTCCCGAGGCAGCTCACCCACCACGTAGCAGCGCTCGGAGGCCAGGGAGCGGCCGCTGATCAGCTTCTCCAGCAAAGGCTCCCCTTCCCCCACCGAGACCACGGTGCCCGCTGGCAGGCTCTTGCCAAGCTGCTCGTAGAACACGCTCACCGCCCCGCCGCCGATCACCACCCGCGCCGCCGGCTGGAAGCGGCGGGCACGGCGCAGGCCGCGGCGCACCAGACGCAGATTGCGCCATAGCTCGCCATAGAACGCCCCCATCAGGCGCAGGCCACCGAGGGCACCCCGCAGTCGTCTGATGGGATTGGAGGCATAGAACACCTCGAATGAGTTCTGCAGGGGATTGCCGCCGCGACCATCCACCGGCGCATAGATCTGAATGTCGCGCCAGGAGAACACAAGCAGGGTGGGGCGAAAGGCCTCGATCGTGTCCAACAGCACCCGCTCGACATCCAGCAAAGGCAGAGCCGCCAGATCGAGAATTCGCTGGGGCAGCTCCGGGAAGCGTTTGTGCAGGTGATCAGCCAGATAGACCGGGCCGATCGGGAAGATCGGATTGCAGGGCAGGCGAATCAGCAGCACCCGCTCGCCGTCGGCAGCGGAGAGGTGCGGATTCATTCCCAACTGCTGCTCCGGCCGAGCCATCGGCTTACTCAGGCGAGTTTGGACGCTAACAAGCGTGCATGCACGGAAGTGGCCTGGTCGCGACGAGCCAGCCGCCACCCTGGAGCCGCGCCCCGCTGAAGCCGGAAGCAAACCTTAAGCGCTTCACACATCCCGCAATGGTCTGTTACATTGCAGCAGGCGACAGGCTTTCGAGCCGAGCGGACAGAAATTTCTGATCCGGGTTGTCGTTCTACCTACCCGCTCCTTCCGGGGCACACACTCACGCTCTCATGACCACCACCCTTCAGCAGCGCCAAGGCGCGTCTGCCTGGAGCCAGTTCTGCGAGTGGGTCACCTCCACCAACAACCGCCTCTATGTGGGCTGGTTCGGTGTGCTGATGATCCCCACCCTGCTGGCTGCCACGATCTGCTTCATCGTGGCCTTCATCGCTGCTCCTCCCGTCGACATCGACGGCATCCGTGAGCCCGTTGCCGGCTCGCTGCTTTACGGCAACAACATCATCTCCGGCGCCGTTGTTCCTTCCAGCAACGCCATCGGCCTGCACTTCTACCCGATCTGGGAAGCCGCCAGCCTCGACGAGTGGCTCTACAACGGCGGTCCCTACCAGCTGGTGGTCTTCCACTTCCTGATCGGCGTCTTCTGCTACATGGGCCGCGAGTGGGAACTTTCCTACCGCCTCGGCATGCGCCCCTGGATCTGCGTGGC
>NZ_NQKW01000054.1 GCF_002252625.1 Synechococcus sp. 1G10
CCCGCTCCTCCAGTTCCGACACCGTGAAGCGGGGCGTTATGAACTGGGGGCAATTCCAGTCGAAGGCGTCCACCTTGATTCGGAATAGGCGCTCCACCTCGCCCGCCTCGGTCTCCTGGCCGTACAGCAGCTCCAGCAGGTGTGGATCGTCCTGAAGTGTCACCACCTCGGCCTCGCCGTCGATCTTGAGCCGGCGCCGGGCGGGGTAGTCCATGAGGAACAGGGCCACCCGCGGGTCGCGGCGCAGATGGCCGGCGGTGAGCAGCTGGCGGTTGCCGCCGTAATCGGCGAAGCCGAGGGTGTGCGCATCGAGCACCCGCAGGAACCCCACGGGCCCGCCGCGGTGCTGGATGTAAGGGGCACCCGCTTCGGTGAGGCTGGCCAGATAAAAGCTGTCGCGGGCGCTGATGAAGGCGATCTCCCGGGCGCCGAGGGGATCGGGTTCCGGTGCCGGGGGCACGCCGTGGCTCTGGCCATAGGCCTGCAGCTGGGCTTCCCCCACGGCGGGAGTGAGATGGCGGTGCAGGTAGTGCTGTGTCATCGGTTCAAGCTCGCTCAGGCGTCGAGGCCCTTCATCGGTACATAGCCCGGAAGGGCCTGGATCCGTGCGATCCAGGCGCGTACGTGGGGGTAAGGCGCCAGATCGATCCCCCCATCCCCCGCCAGAGCCACGTAGGGGAACACGGCGATGTCGGCGATGGTGGGGCGATCCAGCTCCAGCCAGAGGCGATCGCTCAGATGCTGCTCCAGTTGGTTGAGGATGAAGGCGGCTTTTTCGGTGGCCCGCTCGATCGGGATGGCCTTGACGCCGAAGAGGTGGTGCAGGCGGGCACTCTCGGGGCCCTGCCGCACCTCGCCGGCGGCGGTGGAGAGCCAGCGCACCACCCGGGCCTGCTCGAGGGGGTCGGTGGGAAGCCACTGGCCATCCCCCTGGCGGGCCGCCAGGTAGAAGAGGATCGCCTGGGCGTCGGAAAGGATGGTGTCACCGTCTTCCAGAACGGGCACCTGGCCGAAAGGGTTGAGGGCAAGGAAGGCGGGCTGCTTGTGCTCGCCAGCCATCAGATCGACGCGGACCCATTCGTAGGGAACGCCGGTCAGGCCGAGGAGCAGGCGCACCTTGCTGCTGTTGCCGGAGAGTTCGTGGCCGTGGAGCTTGATCATGGGCCTCAAGGCAGATGGGGAGCCGATAGCGCTTGGATGGCGCTGACCAAACAGACTGATCTGTCTGTTTGGTCAAAAGTAGCAGACCTTTCTGTCTAGGCGGCTATGCTGAAGATGCGTCCGCCAGGGGCCATGCCCGAAACGTCCAGCCTCCCCGCTCCTGTCACCACCAGCGGGGCTTCCGCCAAGCGGGACGTCCTGCTCCGCGCCGCCGGTGAGCTCTTCGCCCGCCAGGGCTACCGGGCCGTGGGCATCGACACCGTGCTGGCTGCGGCCGGCGTGGCCAAGATGACCCTCTACAAGCATTTCCGCTCCAAGGAGGAGCTGATCGCCGCTGTCCTGGAGCAGCGCGGCGACGCGATCGCCACGGACCTCAGCGAGCGCATCGCCGCCGCGCCGGCAACGCCCAGTAATCCCGGAGCGCCCATCCTGGCGGTGTTCGACTGGCTGGCGGATGCGGTGCGCTCCCCCGAGTTCCACGGCTGCCTGTTCATCAAAGCGGCCAGCGAGTACCCCGATCCCCAGGACTTGCCCCGACAGGCGGCGGTGGCCTTCAAGAAGAGCTGC
>NZ_NQKW01000055.1 GCF_002252625.1 Synechococcus sp. 1G10
GGGCTTCCTGAAAAAGGGCAGAGCGGCTGCAACGCAATGGATCTGAGCAGTTTTAGAAGGTAGAATGTGCGCAATTCGGCTCGATATCGCCGAAAAGCAGTCCAGAGTTTTCCACATGTATCGGCGCGAGCATCGTCACCAGCTCTCGTTTGAGAATTTCTTCTTGCCGTTTGGTGGCAAGCTCTCCGGCAGCAATCGGTGGATCAAGCTTGTGGAGCTCATTCCCTGGGAGGAGCTGGAGAATGACTACGCATCACATTTCAGCAAAGGGTTTGGAGCACCTGCCAAGCCATTTCGAATGGCACTGGGTGCCCTCATCATCAAGGCACGCCTGGCAATCACAGACGAAGAACTAGTTGAGCAAATCAAGGAAAATCCGTACCTTCAGTTCTTCATTGGGTTGGAAGCGTTCCAGTTCACCGCACCATTTGATCCATCGATGATGGTCTATTTCCGGAAGCGCCTGCCGGAGTCAGTGATCAACGACTGCAACGAGCGGATCGTTCGCCATGGCCTAACTATGATCCAGTCCGCAGGTACCGACGATGATCCGGATACCGGCACGGGTGGTGGTTCTTCCTCAGGGCATAGCAGCAATGATGACGCGCCTACACCGGCAGTCAACCAGGGCACACTCTTGATTGATGCCACCTGCGTGCCAGTAGATATCCGCTATCCGACTGATTTGTCTCTGCTCAATGAAGCTAGAGAAGTCACCGAGAAACTGATTGATGCGATGCATCCGCCAATCAGAGAAGCGTTTGGCCAGAAGCCACGCACGCATTGCAAGAAAGCCCGGCAGCAGTTTCTTGCCGTGGCCAAAAAGAAGCGCCCTCGCATCAGCAAGATACGAAAGGCGATCAAGCAGCAGCTCGGCCATCTGGAGCGGAATCTGGCCAGCATTGATGCCCTGATCGCTTGCGGTGGCTGCCTTCTAGCTGCGGGAAGTCACTGGTACCACAAGCTCTTGGTGGTCAGCGAACTGGTTCGCCAGCAGAAAATTCTCTACCACTCAGACACTAGAAGCATCCCCGATCGGGTCGTGAGCCTCTTCCAATCTCACATCAGGCCGATTGTTCGTGGCAAGGCCAGGTGCAATGTCGAATTCGGAGCCAAGATCTCCATTTCAGTCACGGGCGATGGGTTCACCTACCTGGATCGGCTGAGTTACGATCCCTACAATGAAGGAGAAGACCTGAAGGCTCAGGCAATAGTCTATCGCCGTCGTCATGGTCATTATCCTGAAGTGATCTGTGCCGATCAGATATATCGGACTCGAGCTAACCGCGCATTCTGTCAGCGCCACGGTATTCGCCTGAGTGGACCTCGCCTTGGTCGGCCCAAAAGTGATCCCGAGCTTGTGGCAGAAGAGAAGAGGCAGTTTCTTGATGATCAGCGTCAACGAAATGCCGTCGAGGGCAAAATCGGACAGGGGAAGCGCCGATTTGGATTGGGCCTGATTCGTGAGAAGCTGGCCGCCACCCAAGGTACAGCCATTGCATTGGCTGTACTGGTGATGAACCTCGAGAAGCTGCTGGAGCTTCTTTTTGTCTTTTTTAGCTTCTTGCTACAGCTACTGAGCGGCAATGAAGCCATCCGAAGAGCCGAGGAGCAACTCTTGGGCCATCAGGCAGCTGCAGCCTGAGGAATACTCAGAGGTGAACCTGGATCCCCCACTTTGTTGCCCTGGGGCTGGTTTTCACTTTCTCAGGAGGCCC
>NZ_NQKW01000056.1 GCF_002252625.1 Synechococcus sp. 1G10
GGTACGCACGAGCTCTGTAATCCACGCCTGACCGCATACCGCTGAGGGGCCAAGGACGCGGCGGCGTGAGCTGAACAGTTCAGGAATCCGGCAGCAGTGAGGGCATCACGCCACCGCGGTGATGGGAGATCCAGACTTGCTCCAGAAATGGCCAGACATCCCGGCCCTGTTGCCTGAGGGTGATGGTAACCGTGAGCAATCGACTGCGGCAGATGGCACCGCCCGCCGACTGGACACCATGACTGATCTTGCGCTGGATGACTGACTGGCGCAGGGCACGCTCTGCAGCGTTATTTGTGGGTTCCACTCCAGGGCGCTCAAGGAAGGTCCACAGCGCTTGGTTGCGCTGCAGCAGCTGCTGACAGGTGCGCACCGTCTTGGCCCAGGGCGTTCGCTCTTTCCGCTCGCAGCCCAGATCCACTGCGCGCTGCAGCGTGGTCTCAAACGATTGGCGAATCGGCTGGCAGCGTTGCTGCAGCTGCGGCCAATCAATCGTTCCCTTCTTCCACTGGTGCCACTGGGCAAACAGCTGCTGTTGCAGGCCCAGCAACTCCACTGCGAACTCACCGCTGACACCAGTGCGTTCGGCGATGGCATTGAGATCGCGGATCAGGTGCGCCCAGCACAGCTGTCGTTGCTGGGTGCTCAGGTAGTTGTAAGCCGAGAAGCGATCGCTCACCAGAATGCCGCCAAAGGCATCGCCCAGCAGCTCGATCGCAGCGGCCGCCGATCGGTTCAGGCTCTGCAGGAACACCGTCACCACCGGTGTGACCATGACCCACTGCCAACCGCGGCGGCGATCGGGATTGTTGCCGTCAGCGTTGCCGGTGGGAGCACCCGTTTCATCGACGTAGGCCACCGGCTGCTGCCGCGCCGCCTGCAGTGCTTCTGCCATCGGCAGCTCCAGGGCTGCACTCAAGCGCCTGCGGATCGCTGCAATGGCGCCGCGACTGATCTCTACCCCCAGCAGCTGATCCAGCAGCGCCTGGGTCTTGCTGAAACTCAAGGGGAAGGCACTGCCCAAAAGACCCACCAGGGCGCTGAGCCGGGGGCCATAACGGCTGGCCTCCACATCCGCCGGCAACGCAGCACAGGTGCTGGTGGAGCAGCACGGGCACACCAACCGGTGCAGCCGGTGCTCAATCACCAGCGGTGTGATCGGCGGGATCTCGATCACCTGGTGGCGCAAGGGCTCGGGATCCTCACCCTGCAGAAGCTGGCCGCAGCGACGGCAGGCCGCCGGGTGGTGTTCCACCACCTCGTCCACCCGCTCGATCGGCAGCAATTCCGGGCCAGCTCCGGGATGGCCCTGCTGGCCACCCCGCTTACGGTCACTGCCCTTGCGACGCTCTGGGGGCTTAAAACCCGGCCCGTCGCTGGAGGGCGGCTTGGAGGAGTTGCGAGACGTTCGGCCGATCCTCTCCCGCAGGCTCGCAAGTTCCGTCGCCAAGGCGGTGAGCTGGGCGCGGAGCTCCTCGATCTCCTGCTGCTGAACCAGGACGAGCTCTCTGGCACCGGCCGGCCACGACATCCAGTCCGCCTTTGAAATCCCGGCAGGAGGAGTAATCATCCAAAGCAGTCTCTGCCTGAGATGCAATCGGGAATCACGCCGACGTCAAGGGTTCAGCCGTAGCGATGTTCGCTGCGAGCTGTCCTGCCCCCTGAACGCATAC
>NZ_NQKW01000013.1 GCF_002252625.1 Synechococcus sp. 1G10
GGCAGCAAGATGGGCCAAAGGACAAGAGCAGTCCCGATAAAACCAGGCCCAGCTTGGCCGCACAACGACCCTTGTGCCTGACTTTCAGTCGGCCCTGCCCATGGACATCTCCTGTCTGGTATTTCAGTTTAACCGGAGTATGGAGTCTGGGTTCTCCAGGGACGGTTCGCGGTTACACGGACGACTCTGGGTGTATGGCAGCGGGTAAGTGGCGGGTCAGCAGATTCGTCGCGAGGGCGGGAGCTGGCCAGCATGTCGTAGTCGTAGCGCACAAGTCCGTGATCTTCTGCGAGTCTAAGCACCAAGTTCGCCTTATTGGGGAGCAGTGATTAGTAGGGCCTGCCACACCACCGGCGAGAACCACGAAAGGGCCGTGTTCCGGCAGCTGCTCGGCGAGCTGGTTCCCGAGTGGTGTTGATCCAGGCTGACTCCTGATGGTGTAGCTAAAGGCCTCTCATACGGGGTGGGCAAACTGAAAATCCTCCCCCGCCAGATCCGCAACCAATTCCAGGGATAGCGCAAGGCCCTTTTGACAACGTACCATGCGAAAAGCCATGGGCGCTACATCACTCACCTGCACACTGTGGGCCAAGCAAGCATCGGAGCAGAACGGCGAGCCTGGATCGGCAACAGCTGAAACGTGGAGGTGAATACCACTTGAGTGACGCCTACTTATTCGACATCAGTCAGTGGTGGGGTGCAAGATGGGATTGTCCGGATTGAGGCCCAAAATCAGCGTAACAATATGTTGTGGTGGAGATGCTCCATTAGCAGCTGCTCAGGCGGTAACGCTCGGTCGGCCTTCTGTGGCATACAGCGCATAGAAGAATGGATTTAGCCAATCAAGGGCCTGATCCGCCAGTTTCCGAACCCGCCTGAGCGGATGGTTGGCAGGAATGCACTACTGGATCGGCACGTAATGAACATATAGCAGCTGCGCTCCCTCCCGTTGACCTCGCGTCAGAAAAGAGCAGTTTCCCCATTTTCGCAGAGGTGGCCGGATTTTTCAGCAAAATCACAATTAACAGCAGGCTTCATCATCTTTGGGCGCAACAAAGCCTGCGTACGACTTCTGCTCAGTGATATCTGAGTTGGTTTTTTTATTAATCGCCGCTTTAATGCGAGCGCGTTGATCGTTGATGTGGTACACAGCTCGAGCCAGTTCAATAAACCTGGGGCCGAAGTCGCCATTGCTTTCGCATATTCTAATCTCGTCCTCGATCTCCCACAGGCTAATGTTCACAGCCTTCAATTCAGTCTTGAGCAAGTCGATCTCAGGCAGTTTCAGCGTTTCGAGACGATCTTGAAGAAGACTATGCTCATGGCGTGTGTGGTGGAGCTTGTGCTCATCAAGCAGGCGCTCGTTCTTGATCTCGAGGATCGTGAGCTTGTCGATCAACTCACCTACTGACACTGGGACAGAAACGCATGTCCTGTTGGCGGCGTATGCGGTCATCATGTTGTCATGCTGCTGTGGGAACCGAAGCTGGGCAGCCAGTTCGCTTCTTACACGATTGATGACCTCGCTCCAGCCCTCATCTCCCTGCTGCCGGAAGAGCCGAAGGGAGTCGTACCAGTGGGTTGTGTCTCCCTGCAGTCCCCAGCGCCAATCCGCCACTTTTCTGAGCAACAGCCAAGTTGGATGCCCAAGCGCTCCTGCGAGATGAGCCACTGCGCTGTCAGACGTGATCACAAGATCACACGCCTTGATCAACGCGGCTGTTTCCAGGAAGTCCCAGGTCAGATCAATGTCAGCTTGGCAGTCTGCAAATCTGCCCCTAAACGTACAGTTCTGAAGTTGCTCCGATCCATATCCCTTCTGGAGCGAGACGAAACGGATGCCGGGGATGTCCGCCAACGGTCTGAACGCCTCCAACGGGAGAGATCGGCCTTTGAGATTGACCTTCTCGTGCTCAGGATTTCCCTGCCAATGAATCCCAACGACGAACTCGCCATCATTGCGGAGTCTGCGGGACCAGGATTCCACTTTCCCTGACGAGATTGTTAAGTAGGGATCCCGCACTAAAACGTCAGCGGTAGTCACGCCGAGTCGATGAGGCAGAGACATGATCGATACCCATCTCGCATCTTCTGAAAATCGATTTGCTTCGAGGGGAAGGCTGTATACCCTGTCAAAGAGAGACGACTCCTCAAGAAAGTCCACAATCTTCGCCTCAGCGGCGATCGACAGCCTGGGCACCTTCCCTCGGAGATGCTTGGCATACCTCATGAATTGAAAGATATCACCATACCCTTGCTCGGTAACAATCACCAACTCGCCCTGCAATCCCAGATCGCCATCCCAGAGGCGGAGATGACGATCAATATTTTCCTGATGCAGAAGCCTGCTAACAACATGCCTGTGCTCGTGCCCTGCCCAGCCCTGCTCATAGTCTCCCATGGTGAGGAGAGCCAAGCCCAAATTATACTCAAGCTGCAGTTCCAGCTTCGGATTATCAATAGTCTTTGCTAACGCTTGACGATAAACCTCAATGGCTTGATCTGGCAGCCCTTGACAGGCCAGCACTGTGCCTAGATTGATATGCGCCGCCTGCTGGTCAGGACGTAGCTTGATCGCTTCTTTATAGGCAGCAATGGCTTCTGTGAATCGGTCTTGAGACACCAAGGCGACGCCAAGATTAAAGTGGGCTAAATCCAGGTCAGGGTTAATCTGAATCGCCTGATGGTAGAGCTTAGTCGCTTCTGTGCTCTTCCCCTGCGATTGCAAAATATTGCCTAAATCTATATAGCTAGCTGCATGGTCTGGAAGGATCCGGATCAGGCTCCGGTAGGCTTCAGCCGCTCCGTCAAGGTCGTTCGTGCGAAGGAGAGCTAGGCCCAAAGCATGTTGAGCGGCCGCCAAACCCGGAGAATACTCTACAGCCTTCTGATAATTCTTGATGGCCTCTTTCGCCTCACCAAGCTTCTCCATTGCCCTGCCGAGTCCGAGCAGTGCCTCAGGTAGATTCGGGCGCAGACTAAGAAATCGGGCATAAGCCCTGGCTGATTTACTGTACTCTTTGTAGTCATAAAGAACCTGAGCAAGATTCATCCATCCCACAACATCATCGGGATTGAGGGTGACACACTTTTCAAGCATGTCTACACTGGCCGCCAACCTGTCAGTTTGCCGATAGATTTGACCCAATGCTCCGTGAACCAAATAGTTACTGGGTTCGCGACGAATCAACTCGATTGCAGCTCTCTCAGCCGTTTGAAGTTGTCTGGCGGCAAGCGCTTGGAGCATCTGTTGCTGCAAGGTCTGATTCTCAACCTGCCTAGAGTTCAACTGCGTTCAGCCATCTGCCGAAAAGCTAGCATGGGAATGCATGGGACTCAGCATGGTTTGCCGCAAATACTCGACCACTTTGCCGCCAGGAAAACAGGTTGGGTGTGCCTTTTCAGATCTGATTGTCCTCAATGAGTTGCTGCCTGCTGATTTTGAACGAATCACAGATTTGCTCGGGAGTCCCAAACAATGTCACCCCTGTCACCAACGGAACATGGACCGCTAACCCCCTTTGAATGGCCTGCCTATACATCGGAGCAATGAAGAATTCTCCATTGACCTTCCGGCCAGGATCGGAGATCTCGACTTCGGCGTCCTTAATGAAGCGCTCAGCACTGGCAAAACCATAGAGGCCAATGGACGCCAGATCGGAGATTCGCTGCTTCTCGCGGACATCGATAGCCCGCGTTGGTTCCGCGGGATTCACGGAGACAAATGACCAACTCTGGCCTGCGGCTTTGAAGACAGGAATCCAGCCGTAGGCATTCAAGTCAATAATCCCGTGGTCCCATTCGAAGGCCGTGTCACAGTTGTGGATCACAATAGAGCCAGATATCTGACCCTCTCGAGCAGCAGCTAGTGCTGTTTTGAGCTGACCCTCAAGCATCGCATCGAGCTCCAGCCACTCGATTCTCTGCCCAGGAAACGATTGATTCAGCCGGTTTGCCATCGCGGCTCGCACACCATCCTTACGCTGAGAGACGATCAGCCATCGACTGAACAAACCAACAGGGAACGATTCCAATGCCCATGTCAACAGTTCCTTGCCGTGAACTCGAATCAGCGGCTTTGGCCGGAGCACACCCTGGGAGTAGAAGCGGCTCCCGCGACCTGCAGCTGTAATGATCAGATCCATAGCAGGTGAGGCTTCAGGCAGGATAGAGGCATTGCAGGGCAATACAGAGCATGGCCGTCATCTGGTGAGGCTTGGTTCGATGCAAGGGAAGCATGCTGAAAAATAGGCTTGCTGTGAGTACGGACAGATCAGAGCCATGCATCCTGTCTCCCAGGAAACATTCATGAAAAGCCCTGGTGATCACCTTCGCATTGCAAGGGGAATAGACTTGTAGCTCAATCTCAGTCGAGAAGCGATTAAGCGTAAAAAGATCATTTACAATAGCATCATATCCCCAAGCGACGGAATGATACAACTTACACGCATCGTAGCGCCAGTCGCCAAGGCCTAAGCGGTATCCGCTTCGGAACTTAGAGTCAAGTCCTCTTGGGTCTATCAGCTTTAGCCGCATCTGCTCGAAGTCGAAGAGAATGTTATTGAAGCAGAGGTCACCATGAACGAATTGCAACTGACAATCCTTTTCCAGATGCAACAAAGCCGAATGAAGCTCCTCCATGGCCATTGAAGCGGGTGGATAGTGGCGGCCATTGATAATGAGCTCTCGCGTAAGGAGAGACTCGTGATCCGGCTGTGTGTAGCACCAAGCAGTAAGCTCTCTTCGGCGAAACTCCAACTTCTCAGAATACAGCCATGCGGCATCGCCATGGCAAGGCTCATAGGCATTGCGAAACGCTGAGCAGATCTCGGCAAGACTGGAAAAAACTTCCATCCAGCGGGATGAACTCAACTTGCGATACAGATACCATTCGCTAAGTGATGGAAATGGTATGTACTCCATCCAGAATGACGCCACTTCAGGGGGCAAGCCTGGATGTGTCGATGTTTCCTCGCACATCACAACTGACGGAAAGAACTTTTGCAGCTCATCTGGAAGGCTAGTGAGATAGGCCATTTCGCCACTCAGTCTGGCGGTATCTTGAGAAGTCTTTCGAACCAGTCCTTGGCTGGGGAAGAACTCCAGCCTATTGAAGTCTCTGCTTGTGATCCCTAATCCACATAACTCGTTGCGAGAGTCTGGAGCCAAGCAATCTAAACAACCTGAGCTGATCCGATCCATAGGCTCACTTTGGGCCAGCTGTTCGGCAATCTGGATCAAGCTAATATCCGGAGCTTGACAATCCGTCAGGACCGTCTGAAGGGCCTTTCTACTGCAACTCACGATGCATGACTCAACGTCTGATCGCATGCCCTTGGTGTGATATCCACCTTCATCGGTCAGGAAGACTTCCGGACTCAGCCGGGTTGGTCGCCGAGTGGTAAGCAGGTGAATTGGGTAGAGGATCAGCCAGTCTGTCTGGGCCTCATCGAGGCAGAATTCGAGGCAGTGACGGGTCGACCTCAAGCGTTCGCGTGAACGCAGCAAACGCCAGTGCCGAGCTTGGTAAACTGGATAAAGTGATTCCTGCTCATTGGGATCAACGGCCAGCAGCATTTCATGGGGTGATGGATCGTTGTCAAACAGTTCGGCAACGGCATGGATGCTGAGGCGGCTGCCCAGAGGCAGCCAGAACCAGGGTTCCGCGGGACGTCCCGAATCCGAAACGTCATCCAGAGGTGGGTCCCCACCGGAATATCTAGACCTTGGCGGCAGCGCAATGACACTAAAGGGAGGCCCTACAGCACCAAGCTCATCCATAATCCCGGTCATCAGATGTATTGATGACGATCCGACCACAGGAAGCCCGACAGAGCGGGCTTCCATCCCACTGAGACGCCCGTGAAATTCAGGAAACGGGCAAAACTGACCTCAGAAGCAAAGCGCTCATGGCCCTGAAACAATCGGGTGTAACCCAGGGGACTGGCCTTGGCTCCATACGTGGCCAAAGTTCGGGCCAACGGCTCTCCACCGCCCAGCAAGATCTTGCGCAGTTCGACTGGTGCATCAGGCTTGCCAACCACCTCTACCGGAAAGAGCATCCCAAACCATTTAAAGCTGTCCTCCGATCGCAGGATCTGCATCATATTAACTGGAAAGTACCGATCTTCGTTGTTATCAAAAAATCCAGGGATAGCCTGATGGAAAGCATCCCAAAGCATCATGGTAGCCCGGTCGCCACCAAAAACCTTGTCTGAGCAGGCCCAAAAACCACTTCGAGTGCCAGTGACGGACGCCAAAAGATCCTCTGGCTGGACGTAGAAATAGTCACTTCTGAGTTTGATAATGTGCGTATATTCATGGCCACTCTCCTTCTCTCTGATTCGTATCATGTCAAGACAATGCGCAAGCCTCATCCATTGCTGCATCGATGGCACCGGCAGAGTGGGATCATCCTCAACGAGGCGCACGCGCAGATGCGGCGCGGCCGCCAAGCCTTTGGCTACTTCTGCATAGCTCTCGGATGTGCAGATAAAAAGATCGCAGTGTTCGGAGAGAGCAATAAACAGACTGGCGTTCCGTTGCCAGCAGCGCAACTCTCCAGGGAGAACAATCGCAACACGTGAACCAGGAGCTGGCGGCTTCAGATTCTGAACATGCCTTTGAACGAGGTGTGGGGAGCAGTCATTGAGTTTGCGTAACAGCACAAGGTCCTGGCCCGACAAGCTGAAGGCCTGCTGCCACTGTGCCAGTGCCGGTGCGCGATCGTTTCTCGCTTGGTATGCCTTCCCGCGCTCCAGAGCGATCCAGGGATCGTTCTCTTCGAGCCTGAGGAGACGCTCCTGAAGAAGTGCAAGCTCCCCTTTCCCGTCATTCATGAGTCGAGCTTCCATGATCTTCTGCAGCAATCCTTCTGCCTCGCGGTGAGGTACTTGGGCCTGCACACGCATGGCCCATAGGCTCCGATCAGGTGGAGGCGGCTGATCGGCTGAGGCCGTCAGCAGGACCCAGTCATCCTGAAGCTGCCAGGGATGCGCTGGCAGCGAATGCCCAAGGGACAGAGAGGGTTGCGTGACCAAGAGAGGAGCCCAGACCAAAACGCCCTTCCGCCCAGCAATGATAAAGTGAATTCATTCTAGTTGAACGTAGAATGCCCCTTTGCCTGCATGTTGGGCACGGCAAAACCGGCTCCTCCTCTCTTCAGTCGTGGATGTCGGTGAACCGTACATCGCTAATGAAGCTTAATCGTACAGCCTACCCACAGGTATCTCCAGTCAACGGTTTCGAGGAAGCCGATGCCCGGCAGCTCAGATTCAGCATGGGCAATGGTTTTATTCTGAACAGTATCTTGGATTCTGCGGATCCGTTGTTGCATCTCGCCAGTTTGGTCGATGAGCTGCAATCTGATGACAGGCTTCTGTTCAGCCGGGAAGCCTTGATGAAGGAGATTCCGCATCGGCTGTCAGAGATTGCGGACCTGGCCGAAGCGGTGGGCCTGGGTCATGTGGAGATTCTGCTGTTCGTACGTGATCCACTCGAGCATGCCTACTCTCTATACGGACAGATGGTTAAAGCCCATGGCTGCATCGAATCTATCGTCGAATGGCTTCCAAAATACAATCTCAATGATGCGTTGGAATCTTTTCTCGAAGCTGTCTCCGCCGACCCCCGTTGTCATCTCACCGTCCACAATTACTCGCGTGCTCCAGCCGCCATCTTCGGACAAGCTGCTGAGTGGCTGGCTTTACCGAATGGTTCACAGACTCTCACGGTCGAGCCAGGCATCCACGTCAACCGGAGCCTTCAGCTGGATGAGCTGCGTCTGATGCTGCTACTGAACCGCCATCTCGGCCGCAGAGCCAGCGCGATCGGCCGACTACTGGTCGAATCAACACCAGCCCCTGGAGATCTCCCGTCACAGGTGCCTCCTGAGGCTCAGGATATCTTCATTTGCCGGATGGAGGCGAGTGTGGCTCGCATCAACGCTCGGCTCCCGGAGCCGGCTCACCTGAGATTGCAACGTCTGCCTTGCAATCTCACGGGACTCGACCAAGCTGGCCACAGCCTTAGTGAACAGTCTTTGAAGCTCACGACCCGCCAGCTGGAGGTGGTTGTCGAGGGGCTGCTGCATTGCCATGCCGACGTTTGACGTCTCCCGGGTGAGCGCCTCTGATTCCGTATCGTCCTGGTTGCTGATCAGCTTCGACCAATGGCGGGGTGACTGGCTTCTGCAGCCCTGGCTCCAGCTCCCTCACCTTCGCAGTCTGGTCGCGAACGGATGGTTGGGAAGCCGTTGCTACACTCCCAGCCCACAATGCGTACCAGCGCGGGCGAGCTGGCTTACCGGCCTGCGACCCAGTCGGCTTGGTTTGGACCGGAACCGCCCCTTCACCATGCCGCCGGACGCTCCTTCCTTCGTTCGCGATCTGCAGGAACATGGCTATGTCACCAGCTTGGTTGGTAAAACCCACTGGACACCCCACCATCACGGCGTCGAACTGCGCGACAACATCCCGTTGTTGCGGGCGCTGGGGTTCGACCGTGCCGTGGAGATCGCTGGACCAAGGGCGCTGGCCGAGGTGAGCTGTGCGTTGACCGACGCGTGGCGGGACTGCGGAATGCTGGATTGTTACCGAGAGGATCTCACGGCCCGCTACGCGAATGGTCGTGTGGACGCGGTCTGGCCCACGGTGTTGCCGGAAGCTCTCTATCCAGATCTCTGGCTGGGAGAGCAGGCGCTCAAGGAGTTGGCTGTCCTGCCCGACGACATGCCCTGGTTCCTCTGGGTGAGCTTCCCCGGCCCCCATGAACCCTTCGACGTGCCCAGCTCGTGGCGACAGAGTGCCGATCAGACGCCAATCCCGGCTCCGGTGCCTCGGCCGCCCGAAGCCGAGATGCTCCCAGTGGACTGCCAGCTCAGCCAGCTACTGCGTCGCTGGCCGGATGGTTTCCCGCCGGAATCGCTCCTGCTGCTCCGACAGGACTACGCCAATCACCTGGCCTTGCTGGATGCCCAGGTGGGCGCTCTGCTTGCCGCGCTGCAAGCCAGGCCAGACGGGCATCGCGTTGCTGTTACGGTGATCTCGGACCATGGAGAACTCCTGGGCGACTGGGGACTCATGCTCAAGGGCTGTTTCTTGGAAGGCGCTGTCCGCAGCTTGTTCATCCACCAGCCCCCGGGGGGACGTCGACAGGATGAATCCCCGGGCTCGGAACGTCCGATCGCAGCAACCCCAGCCCTTCACTCGATTGCCCGTGGTGTGACCTCAGGTGCCCGTCTCGAAGCCCTCGAGCGTCTGGCAGGCTCCACGGGTGCTGTAGAGAGCGAGTTCGCCGGTGAGCGACTCCAAGTGAGGGAGTGTCAGCGATTGTTGATCGATAGCTCGGGCCGCCCCTATGGTTACTTTGACGTTAGGGGCGTTCTTCACGTCATCGAGAGTCGTTCCAGCACAACCAACTCCTAGAAGCCTGACCATCAACCCAAGCCAACCCCGACTTTCCCTTCATCAGCCCCTTGGACTCTGAACCCCTCTACTTGACCGAACTAAGGCGCCATGGACTCCTGCAAGAGTTCGTCAAGCGCCAGGTTGTCGCCGATGCGGTGAAGGGTATTCCTCTGGCACATGGCATGGCCGAGCAGCTCCTGGGGCGCTATCGGGAATCCAACGGGCTGTCGAGCGAAGAAGCGTTCTCGACTCATCTTGTTGAACGGGGGCTCGACAGGACAGCTCTTCAATGGCAACTTGAGCTACCGGTACGGCTGGATCACTACACCCGTGAGCATTTCGCAGATCGCGCTGAACAACGTTTCCTCGGCCGGAAAACCGAGCTGGATCAGATCGTCTACAGCCTGATTCGTGTAAAGGATCCCTTTTTGGCCCGCGAACTCTATCTCCAGATTGCGGAGAGTGAAGCCAGTTTCTCCGACCTGGCAACGCGCCACTCTCAGGGGCAGGAAAGCCAGAGTCAGGGGCTGATCGGCCCTGTCCCGTTGGGAGTTCCCCACCCTTCCCTGGCCGAGCGCCTGCGGACGGCAACAGTCGGAGAGGTTCTGGAGCCAATCCAGGTGGCGGAATGGTGGCTTTTGATCAGGCTTGAGTCGATGATCCCAGCCAGCTTCGACCCCGCGATGCAGGCACGCATGACCAGGGAGTTGTTTGAGGAGTGGGTGCAGACTGAGGTGACTCGTAGGCTTGTTGCAAACTCGCTTCAGTCGACAGCAGTTTGAATCGTATGACTCTGACATCCACTCTCTCGCTGCTGGATCAAGCGCCTTTCGATCAGCTTTCGGAAGCCAGCAAGGCCATTCTCAAGTCCGAGGGCAAGTTACTGAGCTTCGAGCTGGGACAGCCGCTGACCAGCGGCCAGTTGATCGGTGATCGTGTTCTGGTGGTACTCGATGGTCAGGCACGCGTGCTGTCCAAGGACCACAAACGCCTCTTCACGCTTGAAAAGGTTGGCCCCGGCGCCATCGTCGGGCTGTGCTCGCTGCTGCGGGCCTCCCCATGTGAAACGGTCGCAGCGGCAAGCAAGCTGGTGGCATTGGCGATTCCGGATCGGGTGATCCTAGACCTGCTGAAACGCGAGCCCAACTTCGCGCGCTGGTGCCACTCAACGCTCTGGCTGGCAGAGTTTGATCAACTGTTGAGCACAATCGAAGCGATCAATCCCCGCAGCCTCAACCGCTCCACAATCATCCAGGAGGCCTGGTCTCAGACGAGGCTCTGCCAGGGCCGAACGGACCCCGACCTGACCGATCCGGAGCGGGTTTGCTTTATGGCCAGCGCGAACGGAACGGATACACCGTTCGCACAGCGCCTCGAAGCCGAAAGCTGGCCATCTGCTCGACCGCCACTGCCACCCAGAGTGGTGAGTGTGCCGGCGGAATGGCTTGAACGGGTTTTGTCGGGCGGAAGCTCCAGCCAACCGGCGCCGTCCATGGCCATCGGTACCGACTCACTCCAGAATGGAGCCAAGCACCATCAAGTTGTGCCGGCCGAGGCGATTGAGACTGCCACCCTACCTGGAGCAAGTGCTCTGGATTTGGGCAGTGGAGCTTCACCTGCCGCTGTGACGCTGATCCGCGCCAGCTCCGGACGGGCGGAGTTGATGGCCTGCCTGCAGATGCTGGCGAAGCAGATGGGGGTACCGTTCCGCCGTGACGGCATCGAACGGGTTCTGCTGGATGCGGAGCGCCGCGGGCAGGAACTCAACATCCAGCTCGCCGGCCAGCTGGCCGGCAGCATGCATCTCTATGTGGTCGGGGCCGTGGTGCCCACCAATCAGGCGACTCGCCTGGAGGTTCCTGCCCTCATGGCCTTCCAGGATGGCTTCGGCGTGGTAACCGAGAGCAACAGCCGCGGACTGACCGTGGCTGTCCCATCGAAGGGATGGCTCCAGCTGAGCATCAGTCAGCTGGAGAACATGTTCCCGGAAGGAATCACTGTGGTCCTGGTGGATCGGCTTGCAACCAGTCCTGAGCGTAAGTTCGATTTCAGCTGGTTCCTGCCTGCGATCAAACGTTATCGGTTGGTCCTTAGCCAGGTTCTGCTGGCGTCTTTCGTGGTTCAGTTGTTCAGCCTGGCCAACCCGCTGTTGATTCAGGTGATCATCGATAAGGTGATTAGCCAGCGCAGCCTCGACACACTGCAGGTGATGGGCCTGGCACTGGTGGTGGTGACCGTGCTGGAGGGCGTGATTGGCTCACTGAGAACGTTTTTGTTCGCCGAAACCACCAATCGCATCGATCTGCGCCTCGGGTCTGAGGTGATCGATCACCTCCTGAGGCTTCCACTCAGTTACTACGACCGACGTCCGGTCGGTGAGCTAAGCACCCGGATTGCCGAACTCGAGAAGATTCGAAGCTTCCTGACGGGACAGGCGCTGACGACTATCCTGGATGCGCTATTTTCCGTGATCTACATCGTGGTCATGGTTCTGTATAGCTTGACGCTCACAGCTGTGGCGCTGGCGGTGCTACCGATTCAAATCGGGATCACCGTACTCGGTACGCCCCTGTTCCGACGTCAGAACAGACAAGTCGCAGAGGACAATGCGAAAACCCAGTCTCACCTAGTGGAAGTACTCACTGGGATCCAGACGGTGAAGGCTCAAAACGTGGAGATGGTGAGTCGCTGGAAGTGGCAAGACCTATACAGCACCTACATCGAACGAACCTTCAACAAAACGATCACCGTCACGGCTCTGAGCCAGACCAGCCAGGTGCTACAGAAGCTCTCCCAGCTGCTGGTTCTCTGGGTCGGTGCCTCATTTGTATTGAAGGGCGAACTGACCCTTGGTCAGCTGATCGCGTTCAGAATCATCAGCGGTTACGTGACCCAACCACTCTTGCGGCTGACGACAATCTGGCAGAATATCGTTGAGCTAAAAGTGTCATTCGAACGGTTGGCTGACGTTGTCGACTCCAAACAGGAATCCGACGACATTGACCAACAGAAGATCAGTCTCCCGCCCATCCATGGCGAGGTGGAATTCGATCATGTCAGCTTTGCGTTTCCAGGAACCAGCCAAACCGTGCTGAAGGACGTTTCTGTCAAGGTTCCAGCTGGAACATTTGTTGGTGTTGTCGGCCAGAGCGGCAGCGGCAAAAGTACACTTATGAAGCTAGTGTCCAGGCTTTACAGCCCGGATTCCGGGCGGATTCTAATCGATAGCTACGATATTGACAAGGTGCAGATCTATTCATTGCGGCGTCAAATTGGCATTGTGCCGCAGGATCCCTTGTTATTCTCCGGTAATATCAATGAAAATATAGCTCTCACCAATCCCGAAGCGAGCAGTGAGTCAATCGTTCAAGCTGCCAGGATCGCCTGCGCTCATGAATTTGTCATGGAGCTTTCGTCGGGCTACAGCACTTCGGTTGGCGAACGGGGTTCTGGCCTGAGTGGCGGGCAACGTCAGCGGATTGCCATAGCTAGAACTATTCTCAGTAATCCGAATATCTTGGTTCTTGATGAAGCAACCTCGGCGCTAGACTACCAGACTGAGCGACAGCTTTGCGATAATCTCAAAGAGCACTATCACAACAGAACAGTTTTCTTTATCACGCATCGTCTCACAACCATCCGCCAAGCAGACTTGATTCTAATGCTTCATAAAGGGGTGATTGTTGAGCAGGGAACACACACTCAACTGATGGATCAACGCGGCAGGTACTACGCCCTTTACAGGCAGCAGGAGGCGTTATGATTCGACATACTCCAGCATCATCCCCGGCTCCACAACCTATGGCCACGGCCAACCATCAATCAAGATCTTCACAGGTGGTGCTCCGCCAACCATATTTCTGGTTACGTGCGATCACATGGAGCCTGATCGGCACAACAGGCTTTGCGGTTGCCTGGCTGTTCTACGCTCAAACAGAAGAGGTTGTGGTCGCTTCTGGCAAGATTGAACCGACTGGGAAGGTTACAGAAATCCAGATTCCCCTTGGAGGTGTGGTTGATAAAGTTGAGGTGCAGTCTGGGGAAACGGTCCAAAAAGGGCAAGTTTTAGTGAGAATGGATTCACAAGTTAGCAATGAACGACTCAGATCAGTTCAAAATGCCATTCGGATTAAGCTTCTTCAGAAAAACCTTAAGGAGCATGAGTTGTCTACATACCTTAAGCTTAACGAGACGGAAGCTTCGATGCTGAGTCGCAATCTCGTGCTTGACCAGGAGATGACAGATCGACTTGAAACATTGAGCAAGGAGGGTGCTGCTGGCCAGTTGCAATACCTACAGCAGAAAAATAAAATGGAAACGTCTAAGGGCCAGCTCAGTCAGAATAGGGTGGATCGAGAGCGCCAGCGGGCCATTCTTGAGCAACAAATCCAGCAACTGAATGCAGACTTATCAGACTTGTCGAGCAGACTTACTGATCAGGTTGTAACCAGCCGATATGAGTTGATCCGTGCGCCAGTAACCGGTGTTGTGTTTGATCTCAAGCCACGAGCATCGGGGTTTGTAGCACAAGCGAGCGACCCAGTGATGAAGATTGTTCCCAAAGATAAGCTACTGGCTCGAGTGGAGATTCCAAGCAATAAGATTGGATTTGTACGCATTGATCAGACAGCTGAGATCAGCATCGACTCTTTTCCCTCAACGGATTTTGGCAGTCTCCCTGCTAAAATCAAGTCTATTGGTTCTGATGCCCTGCCACCAAACGACCTGCAAAGAGAGTATCGTTTTCCAGCCGAACTTAGCCTTTCTAGTCAATCGCTGAAAACCAGGGATGGAAAGGAACTGCCATTGCAAGTGGGTATGTCGCTGACGGCCAATATCAAGCTACGCAAGCTATCTTACTTGCAGATACTGCTTGGTAGCTTCAAGGATAAGGCTGATTCGCTGCGAACTCTGTAGATCTTTTGGTCATCCAGCTAGCTTAAGAGATTAAATCCAATGATCCAAGAACTGATTTTCCATGTCGGCCCTCACAAGACTGGCAGCACCGCGTTGCAGAATTATCTTCACAAGAACCGTCAAGGCATTGGATCATCTGGAACCTACGTTCCCCGAATCACTTCTTCAGACACTCCGGCCAACAGCTGGTATCTCGTTTATGTGGGTGTAAGCTCGCCGGAGCAACTCACCAACTACCACAATGCAATCAGAGCCGGCCATAACGCTAGTGCATGTGCAGATCTGAAACAGAGGTTTACTGAGGCTTTCACTGCCGAGCTAGTCCGAGCGAACGAGCTTGGATTTCAGCGTGTTGTCTTGTCCACAGAAGAAATTTCATTTCTGAGTAACGAGGACTGGAATTCATTTTATGACTTTCTATTGGCACACTTTGAGCGTATCTCATTATTCTACTATTTGCGCAATCCCTACGAGCGCCTCGCAAGTGATTTGATGCAGACATTGAAGGGCGGTAATGTGCTTAGCCCACAGTATCTATCCAAGATTTCGGGACAGGATTATGCAAGAATCTCCCGAATGGAGCCAGTGATACAGAATAGAGATCGCATCAAGCTTCATGCCTTGCCCTATTCCTACGTCAGCAATCAGGACTCTTCTGCTGAACAATGGAACATTATCAGTGATTTTTGCCAACATGCTGATTTGCCGCTTCCCTCAGAACTAGGTACCTATTCCGGGGTTAATCCCAGAATGTCTGCCCAGATGATGTCAGTTGTCAATGAGATGAACCGAAAGATCCCTGCAATCCAGCCCGACAAATCCTACAATCCACTTCGATACCATCTTCATCATGCGATTGAATCGTACCGCTGGACAGAGCACGACACCAAGTTCAAACTAACTAAAAAAGATCTAGAACTGTTAGCGGCCTCTCAAGAAAACGATAAAGCCGCGCTTTTCACCTACTGCCCTCTGCAAGAATGGATAAGTTTCAGTGTTGATCCTGCTTACGAGCAACTGCCAGAGATCTTGGACGACGAGCGCAGTTTTATGGAGATTAGCTATGAGCTACCCCCTTCTTACTATGTTAATGTGACCTGTCACTTTTGGTCGTATCTCCGCAAGGTTCAGCTGCATGCCAAGGTCGTCGATGATTCAAGCCAGATTGCAGGGGTTTGATCGCGTCAGACTGAGAATAGGGCGGAGCAGCCTCAATCAATCCGTCCGCTTGCCAGAAGGCCATAGGGTTATACGCTCGGGCGAACGGCGGCCAGCAAAGTCTTGGTATGACAATTTCTGCGCCGGCACAGTTTGCAGCCAGC
Organism: Synechococcus sp. 1G10; assembly: GCF_002252625.1. GTDB lineage: Bacteria > Cyanobacteriota > Cyanobacteriia > PCC-6307 > Cyanobiaceae > Regnicoccus_A. The sequence continues at coordinate 15,647 of NZ_NQKW01000013.1, forward strand.
CTTAAAAAAGCTAAAATGCCATCGAAAACAGTGTTTATCTGAATGACAACGGCCTAAGTCTAATGAGTCCCAGCGCACTGCTAACTTTATGGTCGGCGCGGGCTTCCTCTGCGTCTTGGCGAACGTGCCTCGGACAACAGAGCAGATCTTGGGTTTCGCAACGAGCTTCTGCCGTTCAAGGGAACTCACTCAAAACCAATTCCAAACCGGAAACCTTCTCATGACGAACCTTCCTGCATTTTCAATCGGTACAGAGGGTACCCCTGACACACTGGTTGCAGTTGTTCCAGGCCCTGCCAGTAATTCCTCGGTCTACGACAACATTGTCGCAACCGCACCTTTTGCTAACCAGATCAACGCAAAGAATCTTGTCGTTGGTGGTGGTTTTTACATTGATCTAAGCACTGATAACGACACTATCCGTGTCAAGCCTGCCACAGGTGCTTTCTTCCCGCCCACGGGTGATTTGTTTGGACCTAACACCCTCTATATGTTCGGGGGTGAGATTGACATGGATGCAGGCAACGACCTGATTCGTGTTGATGCCACGCTTGTTGGTGAAGATGGTCCTTGCGAGCAGCCGCCCGGCATTTACATGGGTGCCAAGCCTGGGTCTTCAGGACCTGGTGTTGGACCAATCCCCTTCGCGATCGATCCCTCCCTGCCTCTCTTCCAGGATTTGCCGTTTATCTTCCCAGCGTTGGGAGGTAATTCCATCTTGATGGGCTTAGGCAACGACACCATTGAGGTAGCTGCTCTTGCCGACGGTGTCGTCATGGACGGCATCGAAACGGGTGATGGCAATCTGATTCAGTTTGGAGCAGGCGAAGACCTTCTCGACATCGTGGCTGGACGAACCGCTCTGAGCATGAGAGGGTCTTCCAATTATGTTTATATGGGTGCCGATAATGACACAATCGCCATTAATATGTCTGGCGGCCTCCCCCTGAAGGCAGACCATGCCAATGCTATTGCACAGGGAGAAGATGCTGAAGAAGAGCTACTTATAGCCGGGATTTACATGGAGGGTGGCGACAATGGCATCAGCCTCCAAGAGGGGAATGACGTTATTGACATCACCGGGCTCGGATACTATGGTATTTTTAGCGATACCGGTCATATTTACACCGGGCAAGGCGCTGACCTTGTTAACGTTGAAAATGACGGGCTTATTTCCGGTTACAGTGGAGAACCGACTCCGTTAGACGTTGGTGTTAGTGGCGGATATGGAGTTTATCTTTCTGAATCGGGTTTGCTTGCCCTTGGTGCCGACAACGATACCCTGAGAGTGAGATCCACTCAAACTGCTCTTACGCTCTCTTACGGCTCACTGTTAAAGGGCGGTTCTGGAAACGATCTAGTTGATCTAGATTCAAGCTCAACCACTTCTTCTGAAGCAGTATATCTCGCTTACGGCAGCTCTATCCTCCTGGGAGCTGGTGATGATACCCTCAAGGTATTGGCTGCTACCCAAGACGGAGATGGTGTTGATGTATACTATGGGAGTAAGATTGATGCTGGAGAAGGCAATGATCTGATAAGTATTGAATCAACCGAGGGCGAGTATGGCCTTTATATCTCTTCTGGCAGTGCTGTCTATCTTGGCGCTGGCAACGATACCCTCACTATCAAGTCTGGTGAATATGGAATTTATGCTTCCGAAGGCGCACTCATCGACCTTGGGGATGGTGACAATCTCCTCTCCGTTTACAACGCAGATGGCTCAACTGAAACAGGTATTTATCTCTACGAGTCATCACTTATTGCTGGTACTGGCAACGACACGGTCAAAGTTGAATCAGCCTACGCTGGGGTTTATGTTTCAGCCTCCAACGTCAAGCTCGGTGCCGGAAACAATCTAGTTGACATCGATTCTGATTACTATAGTGTTTATGCATTAAACTCAAATATTAACTTTGGTGATGGAGACAATGGTGCCGGCAACGACACTCTCAAGCTTCTCTCCAACTCGAGCTATGGCCTCTATCTGAGCTATTCTGCCCTAGCCATGGGCGGCGGCAGCAATCTGATTACGATTGACGCTGCTGAAGAAGGTATCGATCTTGAGTACGGTGCTAATATTGTATTTGGGGAAGGAGCTGACACCATTAAGGTTGTCTCTCGGAATAACGATTATGATGGTATTTATCTCTACTCTGGCTCCGGTATCTATCTGAGTAACGGTAACAATCTTATTGACGTTACTTCAAATGGTGATGATGCTATTGATATATTTTACAACTCCACAATTAAAACCGGTTCTTCTGATGATCGCATCCTTGCAAAGGGCGGTGATCAAGACAGCTCTAGTAAGGAGTCGGGGATTTCGGTCACTTCCTACAGTGGGCTTTACACTGGTGAAGGGAACGACTTCATCTCCGCCGAAGCCACCTACGGCTTGTACGTCACAACGCAAAGTGGGGTGGATACAGGCTTTGGGCTTGATACCATTATCGCCAAAGGGAGAAGCGAGGCTGGTATCTACCTGTCTGACGGCTCTGTTAACACTGGCAACAATGCCGATATTATAGATGCAACCTCCATCAAGGATTATGCCTTGGTCACCGAGGAATATGCCTCTATCAATACAGGGCGAGGCGGAGATCTGGTCGATCTCACCGTAGCCGGTGGTGCGGAAGGTGGCTGGTACACAGATGGTGGTGGCTCCATCAGTCTTGGCGCTGGTAATGACACTCTGCTCATCACCAGTTGGGATGTTGATGGCAGCATCGACAGCATCATTCAGCTTCCCGGCCTGCGTCCTCCTGGCTCGAATGGTCCTGACGTCGCCGCTGCATTCGTCAACGGTGGACGTGGTACCGACTGGATCAAGTTTGGCGAAGGTGTTTACAACATCTTCCATCTGCCTAACATCTTCAATGGTCTGTACGGCATCATCGATCAAGATGGTGACATCTTGGCTGTCACGAATGTCGAGAAGCTTGCGGGTGTTGGCACTACCGGCCAGCAGCCTGCCTCCTTCCTCGATTTTCCTTTCAACACAACGAGTTACGTCTTCAACGTCAACTCCTCTGGCGACATCGCTCAAGGTGTGCCTGTCTGATTGTTGCACTCTCAGCCAGCGTTCGCGCTGGCTGTCTCTAAGCCAGTCATTCATCAATGGGGCACCTAAGAGGTGCCCTTTTTTTATTGGTTTATGGCGAGCTTCCAGCGGTTTGTCGCGTTTAATCTGTAGAGGTCTGAGTGATTCTGAAACATTGAAGCCTGTGACTCATCCGGACGATGTTCTGATTCTTACTCTTGATTCTTGTCGCTACGATACCTTCCGCCGTGCTGCCACTCCTCATCTCGATAGGGTCGGCCCCACTCACCGCGCCATGGCTCCCAGCTATTTCACCTATGGCAGCCATGCCGCCTTCTGGATGGGGTTCACACCCGGTCTCAACCATTCAAAACAGCCGTGGTTGAATCCCAAGGCCGGCAAGTTGTTCCGGCTTATGTATTCTGCAGCGTCGGGTGATGATCGCGCTCCCTTTCAACTCGAAGGGGCCAATATCATCGAGGGTTTTCGGCGGTTGGGCTACCATGCCATCGGCACGGGCGCTGTCTCGTGGTTCGATCCGTCCACTCCCACTGGTGCAGTACTCGGCGCACCGTTCAACGCCTTTCATTTTGCTGGCAATACCTGGAGCCTGCTCGATCAACTCTGCTGGATCGAGCTGCAGTTGCGGCAACTCTCTCCCCGGCCGCCAACCCTGGTGTTTCTCAATGTGGGGGAAACCCACGTCCCCTACTGGCACCAGGGGGCCGACTGGCCGCGTTGGCCCTCTCCCTGCGTACCATTTGGTGGGCCAGGTTGCAGTGCGCCTGAATCTCGTCGTCGTCAGCAGGCCTGCCTCGAATGGGTCGACCGGCAGCTCGGCCCCCTGCTTGAGCGCTTCCATCACGGCACGATCCTCGCCTGCGCCGATCACGGCGACTGCTGGGGTGAAAATGGACTCTGGGAGCATGGCGTGAGCCACTGGGCAACTCTCACGGTGCCGCTGTTGCTGCGCGTGCGCGGCAAGCCCGTCACCAACCCCAGTCGAATCCGTAACGCTTTCGCACGGCTGTGGCGCTGATCTCCAGTTGGCGCCGTAGCAGCTCCTTGACGTGCGCCTGGACCGCCTTAGCTTCTTCGAGGCCAGCATTTTCTCGAGGCATCTCGAACTCCCAGCTCACAGGTGGAACCCCCAGAAACGCATACAACCTCTCCCATGGCTCCCGTTTTCCGCTCAGCAGAGGCTCACTTTGGAGCACAAGAACCTGCTGAGGGGGAAAGAGCGCTTCGATGCGGTCCAGCTGTTGCTCGTAGCGGCTGCGGGCCACGTAGCTGTGCTTCTGGTGGCTGTAGTGGGAAGAGCCTGCCGCCTGCAGAATTGCCTCCGCATCGGCGAGCCTTCCATGTTCCGCCTTGAGTGCAGCCTCGAGCGACAGGGTTTCGAAACCATGCCTGCGGGCATGAAAGTATTGAGAAAGTGTGCGCTCCACTGGATCTCGCAGTAGCACCACCAGCCTCACTGCTGGCAATGCGGCCCTGATGCGGGCTGGGGCCTGCGGGTGAAAGAGGTAATACGGAGTGACCTCCCCACAGAGCTGAGCATCACCCCTTCCCTCGAATTGCCGCAGATACCATCCCCACGGGCGATCAGTATGCAGCGAGAAGTAGTGCAGTTCCTTGGCGGGCGGCAGAAAAATGCCTGGATGATTGCCAAGACGGCGGTGCACGGTGCTCGTGCCGGCCTTCTGAGCACCGACTACCAGAAAATGGGGAAGCAGTGGCTGCTCCACCTGCGGGTACGGTTGTTGCTGATCATCTCGTTTCATCCCCACACTTCGTGACGCATTTGAGCGACGACATCGGGCAGCCTGCAAAGCTGATTCTGTTGACCGGCATGCATCGCAGCGGTACGTCGCTGCTGGGCCGTGTGCTTCAGGGCCTTGGCGTTCCCCTCCCAGGCGAGCTGATCGCCGCTGATCACTTCAACCCCACAGGATACTTCGAACGCCGCGATGTTACAGCTGTTCATGAACAGCTGCTGATCAACCTGGATCGGTGGTGGCCAACGGCCGAGGGCTGCCAGCCCCTGCCTGAGGGCTGGATGGACATGCCTCTCGCTCGCGAGGCCAGTGAAGAGTTGCGAGCAATCCTGCAGGCAGAGCTGCGGGTGCAACACAGACCATGGGCCATCAAGGATCCGCGTATTTGCCGGCTGCTGCCGCTCTGGCGTTCGGTGGCCGGATCGCTTGGGATCCAGTTGCACGTGATCTATAGCTTGAGGGATCCAAGTGAGGTTTGCACCTCTCTGCTGAACCGTGATGGTCCGCTGGTGGGAATGGATCTTGACCGCGCCGAAACCCTCTGGTGTCTTCACTACAGTGAATTGTTTCGCGATTCTATCAATCTCCCCTGCCATGGGGTCGACTATGAGCTCTGGTTCAGCCAACCGCAACAGCAACTTCAGCGCATCGCCCGAGTTCTCCAGGTCTCCTTGGGAAATACAGCCAGGAGCGCTGGTCTGGCATCCATCGAACCAGCTCTTCGGCGTAGCCGTGATGTTCACTTGCCACGACCTGTGAATCCATTGATCGCGGCGCACTATCAGGATCTGCGCAGCAGGCTTATCGCCAACTATAGTTCAAAGCCTTAGAGAATGAGGCGTCATGCACGCTCAATGGCACAGAACATCTCGTAGTGATCTATATATCCAGGCATAATGGCCTTTATGTATCGCGTCTTGCACTGCAGATCGCATTGGCGCAATATCTAGCCCAGAGGCTGGGATTGCAAATGATATCTTGGATCGCCGCCGTGAACGCCTTCAAATTGATGCGTCCGTTGCGGGCATGGATGGTGCCTAGGATAGGGCGCCGGGCAGGCAGGCATTGTTTGAGTGTCAAGGGCTGACTTTCAGCCCTGAATGATGATCTAGTGTGCATTCCCGCAAATAACTGACAAAATATTGAGTGTCTCCCAAGGGAGTCTTTTCATGGCTGTCGGCCGTCCGATGCAGCCGCTCGTCCTCACGGAGGACAAAGTTCAGCGGCCGAGGTGATCAATCGGGCTCTGCAGACCAAACCCACCGATGTCAGCACCCATTGGAGCGTCCGTTCCCTGGCTGCAGACCTTTTCGGTGCAGCCTCACCGTCAGAAGACTTACCGCTCCGCGGAAGCCTTTGCTGCCCATGGGCCTGGGCTATGTGGAGGGCGTCACCCACGACTACATCCGCCACGGCACAACCACACTGTTTGCCGCCCTTGACGTGGCCACCGGCGAGGTGACGACCCAATGCAGACCCCGCCCCGGCACCAGGAGTTCCTGGTGTTCCTGCGCCTGATCGAAAAGTCAGTTCCGCCGAATTGGATGTCCACCTGATCGTCGACAACTACTGCACCCACAAGCACGCCAAGGTCCGCGCCTGGCTGGCGCAGCGACCGCGCTTCCACGTGCACTACACGCCCACCTACGCCTCCTGGCTCAACCAGGTGGAGCGCTGGTTTGGGATCATTACCCAGCGGGCCATCCGGCGCGGCAGCTTCTCCAGCGTCAAGGAGCTGATCGCAAGGATCGAGCAGTTCGTTGCGGCCCACAACAAGACCAAAGCCCCGTTCAACTGGACCGCCACAGCGGATTCAATCCTGGAGAAGCTCCAAGGACTTTGATCGCAAATCTCCGGGTCGAGACATTAGGAACCGCTGCTACCACTGAAGCCCGTTCAGTGCCGCCGCCGCCACCCGGTGGTCGGGATCGGCCTGCAGCGCCACTAAGGAAGCACGGACCTCGGGGGGTTGCAGAGTTTCGGCCCCAGTGACCGTGGCCTCCCGCACCAGACGGCCCAGGATCTCGGCACCTCCAACCCGCACCGTGCCATCGCCGTCGGCGATCGCCTGATTGGCCAGATCCAACAGCCAGGACGCCGGCATAGCCGGGTCTTCCGCCAGGGCCGAGAGGATGCTGCAGCGCACCAACCACTGGTCATCGCTCTCGAACGACTGGCGCAGCAGCGGCCAGGCCCGTTCCACCCCGTAACTGACCAGGGCGTTAGCCGCCTCGGCGCGAACATTGGCATCCCCATCGCCCTTGAGGGCCGCAGCCAGGGCCTCCCAGCCCGCCTCGTTGCGCTTCACCCCAAGGCCCGCGCAGCTGAGCGAGCGAACGATGAACGGCTCCTGCTCCAGGCCCAGCAGCAGCAACGGCACGGCCTGCTCCGCCTCCAGCTGCCGCAGGCTCACCAGGGCCGGCATGGCGCGAGAGGGGTCACCGGAAAGGATGGCCTGACGAATCTCCGCGGGGTTCAGGCCAGCCGGAGAAGGGGACTCTGGATCGGACATGGACTGGGATCAGGGTTGGGTGACTTCAGCCTCCCACGCCGTTCACACCACTGCCGCCAGGACCCTGCTCAGTACTAGATGCCTGTCCCGGAGCCGCCAGGCGCAGGGCCTCCAGCAGGATCCGCCGCCTCTGGGCCCGGCGCAGACCACTGCTCACGAGCAGGCCGGTGCCGATCATCAGGGCCGGGACCGCCTCAAGCCGCTGGGTGCCTCGGCGGGAGGCCATGCTCACCAGCGCCAGCAGAATCAGCAGAGGGGCCGAAAGGGCAAGCACCATCCTCAGGGCAGGACGGAAGCGGCTCAAGCCTGGCGCTCCATCCAGAGCAGCAGGCTGAGGGTGAGCACCTCGACCCCCACCGCCAGGGAGCCTTCATCGGGGTTGAAGCCACCGTTGTGAAGAGGGGCACAACCATCGGCTCCAGCCACCCCCAGACGGAACATCGTTCCCGGCGCCACCGAGAGCAGCTGAGCGAAATCTTCAGCCCCCAGAGAAGGTTGATCCAGGCGCAGCACCTGCGGGCGGCCCAACAGGGCCTGGGCGGCCTCCTCCACCAGGTCGGTGAGGGCGGGGTCGTTGTGCACCGGGGGCGAGATGCAGCGGTAGCGCACCCGGGCCTCGCCGCCATACCCCCGGCAGATGGAGTGGACGGTGTCCTCGATCCAGCCCGGCAGCTCGGCATGCACGGTGGTGTCCAGACAGCGGACGGTGCCCAGCAAACGCACGTGGTCGGCGATCACGTTGAACGCCTTGCCCCCCTCGATCCGCCCGAAGCTCACCACCACCGGGTGCAGGGCATCGAGCCGGCGGCTGATCGCCTCCTGCAGGCCGCTCACCACCCGTGCCGCGATCCAGATCGCATCGGTCGACTGGTGGGGCCGGGCCCCATGGCCCCCTTCCCCCAGCACCTCCACCTCCAGCTCGCCCGCGGCGGCGGTGAGGCTGCCGCTGCGCACCCCGATCGTTCCGACCAACAAGCTGGGGAACACATGCAGCCCGAACAGGGCCTGCACGCCCTCCATGGCGCCATCGGCCAGCATCCAGGCCGCCCCCTGAGCCGTTTCCTCCGCCGGTTGAAACAGCAGCCGCACCCGGGCACTCAGCTGACCGGCCAGGGGAGCGAGCAGTCGCGCCACACCGAGCCCCACAGCGGTGTGCAGATCGTGCCCGCAGGCATGCATCAACCCCTGCTGGCTGGAGGCAAAAGCGAGGCCGGTGCGCTCCTCCACCGGCAGGGCATCCATGTCGACCCGCACGGCCAGCAGCGGAGCTCCTTCCGGCCCCAGCTCACCCACCACACCGGTGCGGCCGACCCCTTCGCGCACCTGCCAACCGAGCAGGCGCAACTCACCGGCCACCAGGGCCGCCGTCTGGTGTTCGGCACCGCTCAGCTCGGGGTGGGCATGGACATGGCGGCGCAGGCCGATCAACTCGGGCGTGGCCTGCTCCAGAGCCCTGGCCAGATCCAGCCGCCGCCAAATATCCGCCGCGGTGCCGCTGGAACGGGATGGGGCGGCAGAACTCATCGCTGGACCAACTGGAGAAAATCTTCGAGAGCCTGAACCGGCCCCGGGGGCCAGCGTCGGATCTCCAGCAACCATTCTGGCTGGCGGTAGCGGGGATCCAGACCAGAGGCCGCCGCCCAGTTGCTTTCCGCTTCACCGGCGGCGCCCCGTTGCCAGAGCAGGGCCGTCAGGGCCGCCCGAGCGTCGGCGAAAAGGGGATAGCGGCGCACCAGCTTGCGCAGTTCCCGCTCGGCCTCGGCCGGCTCCCCCAGCTGAAAAGCGGCCAGGGCCGCACTGGAGCGGGCCATGGCAAAGCCCGGCCGGGCCGCCGCCGCCGCCTCGAAGCAGTCCCTGGCCTGATCCCAGTGACCAAGCGAACCTTGCACGTTGCCGAGGTTGTACAGGGCGGAAGCCTCCTCGGGATCCCGCTCCAGAATCCAGTGGTAATCGGCGGCGGCCAGGTCCCACTGGCCCAGGGCCTCTTCTGCGGTGCCGCGGTTGAGGTGGGGATCGGCGTTGACAGGATCAAGCGCCATCGCCTGCTCCTGGTCAGCGATCGCGGCCTCAGCCCGCCCCAGGGCGAGCTGCACGTTGCCCCGGTTGCTCCAGGCGGCGGCATCACTCGGAGCCTGCTCCAGCACCCGGTCCCAGAGGGGCAGGGCATCACCGAAGCGGCCCTCGCGGCTGGCAGCGAGGGCCTGCTCGAACAACTGAGGCAGCGGCGCTGCTGTGGCGGGGCTGGCCCAGAGCGGTCGTGGGGCCGGCAGCAGCGCCAGAGCCAGGGTCAGACCGAGCGCCAGCAGGCACCTTCCCATGGCCCGCAAGCCAGCCATCAGGCGGCCTCCGGCCAGGCCAGATGGCGCCGTGCCGCCTCGGTGGCCACCCGGCCCCTGGGGGTGCGTTGCAGGAATCCGAGCTGCAGCAGAAAGGGCTCCACCACTGTTTCCAGGGTGATCGGGTCTTCACCGAGACCGGCGGCCAGGGTGTCGAGGCCCACCGGGCCGCCGCCGTAGCCACCGAGCAGCAACTCCAGCAGGCGGCGATCGCTGGCATCGAGGCCAAGGGCATCCACCCTGTGCAGGCTGAGGGCCTCGGCCACCAGTCCTGGGCCGATGCGCGCTTGCCCCTGAACGCTGGCCACATCTCGCACCCGCCGCAGCAGCCGGTTGGCGATGCGAGGCGTGCCGCGGCAGCGACGGGCCACCTCCACAGCCGCCTCCGCCTCCAGCACCAGACCGATCAACCCGGCGGCCCGCTCGACGATCGCCTGGAGATCGTCGACGGTGTAAAACTCCAGCCGCTGAATCAGCCCGAAGCGATCGCGCAGGGGTGAGCTGAGGGCTCCGGCCCGCGTGGTGGCGCCCACCAAGGTGAAGGGGGCCAGCGGCACCGCCCGGGTGCGGGCCGTGGTGCCCTTGCCGACGGTGAGGTCGAGGCGGAAGTCCTCCATCGCCGGATAGAGCAGTTCCTCGGCCACGCGGTTGAGCCGGTGGATCTCATCGATGAACAGCAGTTCGTTCGGGCGCAGGTTCACCAGCAGACCGACGATGTCGCGCGGGCGCTCCAGAGCGGGGGCGCTGGTGATGCGGCAGCGCACGCCCAGTTCCTCCGCCAGGACCAGCGCCATGGTGGTCTTGCCGAGGCCGGGGGGGCCGTAGAGCAGCACGTGATCGAGGGCCTCCGCCCGCTGACGGGTGGCCTCCACGGCGATACCCAGCACCTGCTTGAGCTCGCTCTGGCCGATGTAATCACTGAGGCGCCGCGGCCGCAGGCCGTCCTCCCGGTTGGGGAGGGGGGCCTCCTCTTCGGCCTCGAGCGGATCCCGGCTGCGGCTGGCCGTCTGCTGGCGTGGATCCAGCAGCCGCGGTGGCGGCTGGGCGCCGGATCCGGCTGCGGAGGAGACGATCGCCATGGCCCTGACAGTAGGCAGGTCAGGACATGGATAGGGTCAGTTCAGCAGAGGGGAGGTCGATGGCCAAAGGCGCGGGCAAGAAAGCGGCCAAAGCTGCACGGGATGCCGCCAACCGGCTGCTGGCCGACAACCGCTTCGCACGACATCAATACGAGATCCTCGAAACCCTGGAAACGGGCATCGAGCTGGTGGGCACCGAGGTGAAGTCGATCCGGGCGGGCAAGGCCAACCTGCGTGACGGCTTCGGCCTGATCCGCAACGGCGAACTGCAGTTGCACAACGTGCACATCTCCCCCCACAGCCACGCGAGCGCCTACTTCAACCACGAGCCTCTGCGCACCCGCAAGCTGCTGGCCCACCGCAAGGAGATCAATAAGCTGCGGGTGGCACTCGACCAGAAGGGCCTCACCCTGGTGCCGCTGAATCTGCACCTCAAGGGCTCCTGGATCAAGCTCACCCTGGGGCTGGCCAAGGGCCGCAAGCTGCACGACAAGCGCCAGGATGAGAGGCGTAAGGACGCCGACCGCGAGGTGCGTTCGGCCATGGCGCGGATCTGACCCCCACCCCGATCCGCCCAGCTCGCCCGCCATACAGTCGCTTGGCTCCATCGCCTGCAGCTGATATGTCGGCATTGACGCGCTGCCTGCAGGAAGAGGCCGCAGCCATCGCCGCAACGGCCGACCGGCTGGACAGCCAACAGGTGGATGCGGCCCTGGTTCTGCTGGACCGCTGCGCCGACGAGCGCGCCAAGCTGGTGATCACCGGGGTGGGCAAGAGCGGCATCGTGGCGCGCAAGATCGCCGCCACCTTCTCCTCGATCGGGCTGATGGCCCTCTTCCTCAACCCCCTCGACGCCCTGCACGGCGATCTGGGGGTGGTGGCCCCCCAGGACGTGGTGCTGCTGCTCTCCAACAGCGGCGAGACCCAGGAGCTGCTGGAGATCCTGCCCCACCTGCGCCGCCGTGGCACCGGCCGCATCGCCCTGGTGGGTCGGGTGGCCTCGAGCCTGGCCCGGGGCTGCGAGGTGGTCCTCGATGGCTCCGTCGACCGGGAAGTGTGCCCCCTCAACCTGGCGCCCACGGCCAGCACCGCCGTGGCGATGGCGATCGGCGATGCCCTGGCGGCGGTGTGGATGGAGCGGCGCGGCATCTCACCAGCCGATTTCGCCCGCAATCATCCCGCCGGTGCCCTGGGCAAGCAACTCACCCTCACGGTGGGTGATCTGATGGTGCCGACCGCTCAGCTGCATCCCCTTGAGGAGGGCGCCAGCCTCAGCGACGTGATCGCCAGGCTCACCGGCGATGGGGTGGGGGCCTGCTGGGTCAGCCGTGCTGACAACGAATCCCTGCTGGCCGGGCTGATCACCGATGGCGACCTGCGCCGGGCACTGGAGCATCATTCACCGGCCACTTGGGGGGAACTGCGGGCCACCGATCTGATGACCGTCGACCCGATCACCGTGGGGGCGGATCTGCTGGCGGTGCAGGCGCTCGAGCGGATGGAGCGCAACCGGCGCAAACCGATCGGTGTGCTGCCTGTGCTGGCCGACGGGGGACCGATGCTGGGGTTGCTGCGCCTGCACGATCTGGTTCAGGCGGGCCTGGCGCCGGGAGCAGTCTGAGCCCTCAGCCGGCAGCGGCCGCTGCAATCGCCCGGGCCTGCTCCAGCTGCTCGGCGGTGTCCACCGAGAGGAAATCACCGTCGACAGGGAAGGTGCCCACCGGGATGCCTGCTTCGATCAGCCGCAGCTGCTCGAGCTTCTCGGTGTGCTCCAGGGGTGAGTGGGGCAGATGCGCCCAGCGGGCGAGCACGTCGGCCCGGTAGCCGTAGATGCCCACATGCCCCCAGTAGGGAGTGTGCCGGGACCAGTCAGCGGACTCGACGCCACGGACGTGCGGGATCGCGGAGCGGGAGAAGTAGAGGGCACGACCGTCCGCCGCCAGCAGCGTCTTGACCACATTCGGGTTGTGGACCTTCTCCGCACCCATCCGGTACACCGGGGTGAGCACGGCGGGGGCTGGCGTGGTGCCGGCGAAGGCCTTGGCCATCGCATCGATCACCGCCGGATCAATGAAAGGTTGATCCCCCTGGACATTGATGATCACCGTGCGCGCAGGATCAGGCGGGGCAGCCTCCGCTCCGGCGACTGCGGTGGCAGCCAGGGCCGTGAGCTCGTCCACAACCGAAGCGAGGCGGTCGCTGCCGGAGCTGCAGGAGGCCGCTGTCATCAGGACGGGGAAACCCCAGCCCTCGGCCTCCTGCCGCAGCAGGTCGCTGTCGGTGCAGAGCACCACCGCTGCGGCCCGCCGGGACTGCCGGCAGCACTCCAGCACCCGCCGCAGCATCGGCTGCCCGCCGATTTCGGCCATCACCTTGTTCGGCAGCCGGGAAGACTCGAGCCGGGCGGGTACCGCCACCAGGCAACGCCATGGGGCCGCTGCCTCCTGCTGCAGGTCTGCCTCGTTCACCGCAGGGCCCCGGTCGCTGCAGCGGAGCCTATCGCCAGGCCGCAGTGAGCTCCCTGGCTTGGCGCACCAGCTGCTCCACCTGCCGCTCCGGCGCCGCGGCCCGCTCGCCAGCAGACACTGCCCGGTAAAGGTCCGCCACCCTCCAGGCCTCACTGCCAGGGTCGTCCCCGTGGCGGGGAATGAGATGTACATGCAGATGCCGGGCACCTTCACCGAAAGCGATCGCGTACACCCGCCCGCAGCCGGTGAGTGTTTGCACAAGCTCGCTGCAGCGCTGCAGCATCGGACCGAAGGCCACTGCCTCCTCCGGCAGGAAGTCGATCGGACCGCCGAGGTGGCGGCGGGCATCCAGCAGCAACCAGCCCGCCAGGGGGGTCGGCCGGGGGTGATGGCGCAGCAGCCAGGGCCCGAGGCGAAGGATTTCGTCGCGGGCCACCGCCTCCTCATCGCCATGGAGGCGACAGATGCCGCAGGGGGCCTCGCCGCTTGGCGGACCGGAGCCCTCCTGCGAAGCTGCGCTCAGCTGCGGATCGCTCATCACTGCCGTTCCTCCCGGTTCCGTGCCCGTGGTGCTCAGCGTGGCGTACCACAGCCTCGACGCCCTGCAGCAGCTGGGGGACGATCTGGCCCGCCAGAGCCTGCTGCCGTTCCGCTGGCTGGTGGTGGACAACAGCCCGGAGTCGGCGCCGCTGCGGGCCGACGACCTCAGCGGTGGAGGCGGCGGGCCACCGCTGGAGCTGGTGGCGGGGCGTGAAGGGGATGGCTTCGGGGCGGGCTGCAACCGGGGCTTCGAGCACCTGGCACGCCAGGGCTGGGGGGGCTGGATCTGGCTGCTCAATCCCGATACCGCCCTGCCGGCCGGCCATGAATTGGAGCGGCTGAGCGAGACCCTGGCGCAACTGCCGCCCCGGGCACTGCTTGGCACCGCCGTGCGCGCCGCAAGCGGTGAGCTCGAGCCCAGCGGCGGCTGGATCGATCGCGGCCTCGATTTCCGCCGGCGGCGGGTGAGTGAAGCCAGACTGGCCTCTGCTGTCGGCTCAGCCGCAGCCTCTGCTGCCGCCACTGCCATCCCTGGCGGAGGCGCGGTGCAGCTCGACTGGCTGAGCGGCTGCAGCCTGTTGATCCGGCCCAGCGCCCACCTACCCCCGGCTCGCTTCGATCCCGCCTTCCCCCTCTATTACGAAGACATGGACCTCTGCCTGCGGCTTGGGGCGGCGGGCGCCCCGGTGCTGTGGTGGCCGGCGCTGGCGGTGACCCACCAGCGGGGTGCAGGCAGCCAAACCCCCAGCGAGCGACGCCAACGGCTCTCGACCCTGAGTTATCTGCGCTTCCTGCGCCGGCACCGGCCCGGCTGGGTGCTGGCCCTGCGCAACCTCAGGTTGCTGCTCATGACGCTGCTGCGGCTGCCGGGGCGGCCGAAACGCAGCTGGGCGACGCTCGTGGCGATGGCGGAGGCCATGGGTCCCTTCCCCACCGCTTCGCCGGCGGTTCCCCCAAGGCGATGAGTTCGGCGATGCCCCTGGCCCTCTTCAACGGCAGCTACCTCAGCCGCCGCCCCACCGGCATCGGGGTGGTGGCCCGCGATCTGGTCTCCGCCCTGGATCCGGCCCTGGTGCCGCTGCTGGATCCCCTCGGCCTCGGCCGCCCCGGCAGCCTGCCGATCCCCGACAACCTCTCGCCCGACCACGGCCGCCGCGGCCACTGGGCCCGGCTGGTGTGGACCCAGAACGAACTGCCGAAGCTGCTGCGGCGCCACGGCGTTCCACTGCTGCTCTCACCACTGCCGGAAGCCCCCCTGGGGCGGGGGGTGCGCTCGGTGGTGCTCGCCCACGACCTGCTGCCGCTGCGCTACCCCCAGCTCACGCCCCTGCTGGTCTACCACCTGGCCTACGTGCCGCTGGTGTTGCACCGGGCCGTGCGGGTGCTGTGCAACTCCGAGGCCACCGCCCGCGAGGTGCACGAGCGGCTGAGGGTCCCCGTACGGCGTCTGGAGCCGATCCGGCTCGGCTTCGATCCGGGCCTGCTGCGGCCCCTGGGCCTGGAGCGGGAGCCCTTCTTCCTGGTGCTGGGGCGCCATGACCCCCACAAGAACCTGGAGCGGGCGCTGCGGGCCTTCGCGGCCGTGCCCGATCCGCAGGGGGACCTGCGCCTCAAGCTGGTGGGCCCGCACGACCGCCGCTACACCCCCCGCCTGCAGCGCCTCGCCACCGAGCTGGGCATCGACGGCCGCTGCGACTGGCTCCCCTGGGTGAGCGACGCCGAACGCCTGCAACTGCTCAACCGTTGCCGCGGCCTGCTGACGGTGAGCCTGTGGGAGGGCTTCGGCCTGCCGGCGCTGGAGGCCATGGCCTGTGGCGCCCCGGTGATCGCGGCCCGTGCCGGCGCCCTGCCCGAAGTGGTGGGGGACGCGGGGCTGCTGGTGGATCCCCGCGATCCCGCCGCCATCGCCGCGGCTCTCACCGACCTGGGCCGTGATGCGCTTCTGGCCCGGCAGCTGGCCGGGGCGGGGCCGGCACGGGCGGCCGGCTTCCGCTGGAGCGAGACCGCCGACCAGGTGACCCGCAGCCTCCGTGAACTGGCCTGAAGAGTCCCAGGCGACAGGGCTTTGCGTCCGCGGATACAGGAGGTGAAGCTGGGCTAGCAACCTCTCACCCTTACGATCCTGCGATGATGGTTGGCCCCGATTCCTCGGATCCTTCCGCTCCAGATCAGGCGCTGACACCTTCGGGTGAAATCTGGCACTGCTGGAATGGACGATCCGTCCTTATCACCGGTGGCCTGGGGTTCATCGGCTCCACCCTCGCCATCCGCCTCTACGGACTCGGCGCCCGGGTCACGGTGATCGACAGCCTCATCCCTGATTACGGCGGCAATCAATACAACCTGGAAGGCCTGCAGGAGAAGATCCGGATCAATCTCTCCGACATCCGCGATCGCTTCTCTCTCGAGGCCCTGCTCCACGGGCAGGAGGTGATCTTCAATCTGGCCGGCCAGACCAGCCACCTCGATTCGATGCGTGATCCCCAAACGGATCTGGCGATCAATGCCACGGCGCAACTGAGCCTGCTCGAGCTCTGCCGAAGCGTCAATCCAGGGGCGCGGATCGTCTTCGCCAGTACCCGCCAGCTCTATGGCCGGCCCCACTATCTGCCGGTGGATGAGCGACATCCGGTGGATCCGGTGGACGTGAATGGCATCAACAAACTCTCCGGCGAGATGTACCATCGCCTCTACCATCAGGTCTATGGGCTGAGCACCTGTGTGCTGCGACTCACCAACACGATCGGCCCCCGCATGCGCATACGTGATGCCCGCCAGACGTTTCTCGGTGTATGGATTCGGCAGTTGATCCGGCAGGAACCGATTGAGGTATGGGGTGGAGACCAGCTGCGCGACTTCAATGATGTTGAGGATGTGGTGGATGCGATGCTGCTGGCCGGTGGTCGAGCTGATCTGCCGCCTGGTCCTTATAATCTAGGATCAGCAGAAACCATCAGCCTGCGCCAGCTTGCCGAACTGCTCATCGAGCTCCATGGCAGCGGCGAACTGATCGTCACCCCCTTCCCTGAAGAACGCCGCAAGATCGACATCGGCGACTACTACTCCTGCTATTCACGCTTCCAGCAGGCCTGTGGCTGGCAGCCGAGCCGCAGTCTCCGGCACACGCTCAAGCGCACCCTGGCCTATTACCAGCAGCATGGGGAGCATTATCTGTGAGCCACGACTCCCCTGCCGTGATCGCCAGCCCCAGCTCTGACCCGCCGGCTGATCCGTTCAATTTTCCCCAGCAGGAGCTCTGGCGCGACGGAGCGCTGCTGGGCGAGGCGCTGGATCGGATGCGCGCATCCGGTCAGGTGATCCTGGGCGAAGGGGTGCGCCGTTTCGAGCAGGCCCTCGGCGCCTGGCTGGGCGGGGACGATCCCGCCCCCGAGGTGGTCGGTGTGGCCAACGGCACCGACGCCCTCGAACTGGCGCTGCGCGGTAGCGGGGTGCAGGCCGGCGACCGGGTGCTGCTGCCCTCGCACACCGCCTACGCCACCCTCGCCGCGGTCCTGCGGATCGACGCCGTGCCGGTGTTCGTCGACCTGGAGCCCGGTCGTGCGGTGCTGGCGCCCGACCACGTGGACGCCCTCCTGAGCCGCAGTGCCGGCAGCCCCGGCGAACGGCCCCGTGCCCTGATCGCCGTGCATCTCTATGGGGAGGCCTGTGATCTCGATGCCCTCGGGGCGCTCTGCGATCACCACGACGTGCCCCTTATCGAGGATTGTGCTCAGGCCACCGGCACCCTGGTCGGCGGCCGACCGGTCGGCACACGCGGGCGGTTCGCTGCCTTCAGCTTCTACCCAACCAAGAACCTGGCGGCCTTCGGCGACGGCGGGGCCCTGGTGGTGAATCACCCGGAGGATGCGGAGTGGGCCCGGCGCAGCCGCTTCTATGGCTGGGATGAGCGGCGGGAGGCGGTGCAGTTCGGCATCAACAGCCGTCTGGATGAACTGCAGGCCTGGGTGCTGCTCGGCAAGCTGCCCCATCTCGAGCAGCGCATCCAGCAGCGGCGCCAGGTGGCCGCCTGGTACGCCGAGCTGCTGGGCGATCGCGTCACCCTGCCCCGTGATGGCTCCGACTGGCGGCACGGCTTCCATCTGCATGTGGTGGAGGTGGAACCGTCGCTGCGGGACCCTCTGCTGGCGGCCGGCCGGAAGGCGGGACTGCCCCTGGCGGTCCACTACCCGCTCCCCTGCCATCGCCATCCCCACGTGATCCAGCGCTTCGGCGCCGCCGGCGGCCTGCCCCGCACCGAGGAGCTGGTGGCCCGGATCCTGAGCCTGCCTCTGCATCCCTATCTGCCCAGGGACCAGGTGGAGAGGGTCTGCGAAGGGCTGCTGCCCCTTCTGGAAGGAGCATTCCAAGCCGGGGGAACGGGCTGATGCAGCCCCGGGAATACGAGGTGATGGCGGCCCTGGAGCAGGGGCACTGGTGGTACCGGGCCCTGCGGCGTCGTCTGCTGAAGCGACTGGAGCGGGAAGCCCACCGGCGGGGGCGCCCCCTTCAGGTGTTCGACGCCGGTTGCGGCACCGGAGGGCTTCTGCAGGAACTCGGCCGCTGCCCGGAGATCGCCCGGGCCGAGGGCTGTGATCTCCATCCCCAGGCGCTGGACCATGCCCGCGCACGGGGCCTGGCCGTGAGGCGGTGTTCGGTGAATGAACTGGACGAGGTGCCGGCTGGCTGGGACGTGGTCCTGTCGGTGGATGTGCTCTACCACCGCCAGGTCATTCCCGAGCGCGCCATGGCGGGCATGGCCGGCCTGCTGGCACCGGGTGGACTGCTGCTGCTCAACGTGGCCGCCATGCCGGGCCTGGCCCGCCGCCATGATCAGCGCGTGATGGGGGCCCGCCGCTTCCTGCCGGACGGCCTCAGGCTGCTGGCCGCGTCCGCCGGCCTGCGGACGGAGGAGCTCACCTACTGGAACTCCTGGCTGACGCCACCCCTGTGGCTCTGGCTCCGCCTGCAGCGTTTGACAGCTTCCGGTGTGGAGGGCGACGGCGACGCCCCCTCCGAACTGACGCTTCCCCCCGTCTGGCTGAACGGCAGTCTGGAGAAGCTGCTGGAACTGGAACGTCGACTTGCGAGGCTGCTGCCCCTTCCCTGGGGCAGCTCTCTGCTGCTCGCGGCCCGCAAACCCATGGCCCAGGAGGTCTGCTGAGATGCCCGTCGATCATCACGAACTCGCCGGCTGGGGCGAGGCTCCGGAACTCAGCCTCGTGATCCCCCTTTATCGCAGCAGCGGATCGATCGAGGCGCTGATCCAGCGGCTGGAGGGGCTATCCCTGCCCTGTGCCTGGGAGCTGGTGATGGTGGATGACGGCAGCCCCGACGACACCGTCGAGCGGGCCCGCCGCCGCCTCCGCGGCAGTCCCCTGCGGGTGCTGCTGATCCGTCATGCCCGCAACTACGGCGAACATCAGGCGGTGCTCACGGGCTACCGCCACAGCCGGGGCCGCTGGGTCATCAACCTCGATGACGACCTGCAGAATCCACCCGAGGAAGCCCTGCGGCTGTGGCGGATGGCCGAGGAGCAGGAGCTGGATGTGGTCTACGGCAACCATCGGGAGAAACGTCATGCCCCCTGGAGGAACCTGGGCAGCCGCTTCGCCAACCGCACGGCCAACTGGCTGCTGGATCTGCCGGAACGCCTCTACCTCTCCAGCTTCCGCTGTGTGGCCGGGCCGATCGCCCGCCAGGTGGCTCAGTACAGCGCTCCGTACCCCTACATCGACGGTCTGCTCTCCCAGTACACCCAGCGGATCGGCACGCTGACGGTGAACCACGACCCCCGCCTCGACGGCGAAAGCAACTACAACATGCGGCGTCTGGTGCGGCTCTGGCTCACGATCTTCACCAGCTTCTCGATCATGCCGCTGCGGCTGGCCTCCCTGCTGGGCCTGGCCCTGGCCTTCACCGGTCTGCTTGCGATCGCGATCCTGCTGGTGCAGGCCCTCGTGCAGGGCCTGGCCGTGGCGGGCTGGCTCTCGATCATCTCGGCCATCCTGATCTTCGGCGGCCTCCAGTGCCTGCTGATCGGCGTGCTCGGCGAGTATCTCGGCCGGATCTTCCTCACGGTCAGCGGCAAGCCCCAGTCGTTCGCCCGCAGCATCGAGGCCGTGGGCACCTGGCCGGTTGAGACACCGGCGAGCAGGGCCAGCGACCCGGCCCGACGAGCGTGACCAGGAATCGCCGACCCCTGCCGCTGCTGCGCCGCGGGCTCGATTCCACGCTCGTGCGCTTCGTGCTGGTGGGTGGATTCGGCGAGCTGCTTACCTGGGCTTGTTCGCCCTTGCGCTCCGCGCCGGGGTGGGCTCCCTGGGGGCCATCGTGCTGGCGGGTGGCACCTGCCTGGTGGTCAATGTGCTCCTGCATGCGCGCATCAGCTTCCTTGTGCGCTTCCCCGGGCCCTGCGTATCGACTACCTGCTGATCCAGGGCTTCTGTCTGCTGCTGGCCCTGGGTCTGGGGTGGCTGCTGGAGCAGCAATCCACACCGCCTGCGGGGGTCGAGATCGCGACCCTGCTGGTGTGGGCAGGCACGTCGTTCCTGCTCACCCGCTGGCGCTATCGCAGGCCCGCGGGGTTGGACTCCAAGCAGACCAGCCACTGGCCCCGGTAGGTCACGATCGATCCGCGCTCCGGCCAGGCCCGGCAGCGGGGCAGGGAACCCCGAACTTCCGCCTCGTTGCCCTCGCTGCGGTAGGCGAGGTGCTCCACCTCGATGCCGAGCAGCTGGCGGAAGATCGCCTGGATGCTCCAGCTCTGGCGGAACGCCGATTCGCCCACGCTGCTCCAATGAGGGAACGGCTGATTGTGCTCCGTGGTTCCGAACAGCCGGAAGGTCTGGGGAGGAGGATCGGAGGCGGTGCTCTTCAAGGAAAGAGCGCGGATATCGGCGGCGATCGCCTGGGCCATGGCCATGTCGCGCCGTTCCAGAAGCTGGGTCAGTTCCCACACCCGGGAGGCGAAGGCGCTCTGGGGAATCACGTAGCCCACGATCAGCAGGCTCACCAGGGCGCGGCTGCCGAGGCGCGCCCAGCGGCCACGAGCCCCGGGAGACCCCGCCAGCCAGGCCAGCGCGATCACGCTGAAGGCGACGATGCCCACATTGCCCAGGCAGAACGAACGGCGGGGGAACCCGGCCTCCAGCACAACGAATAGCAGGAACGGTGACTGGGTGAGCAAGCCGGCCGCCAGCCACAGCAGCGCCAGGCGATGGCGGCGTTCCCTGCCCGGGGCGGCTCGCCGCCACAGGGCGATGCTGAGCGTGACCAGCAGCAGCAGAAACACACAGGAGAGGAGGATCTGGGCCGGCCGCCAGAGCAGGGAAACATCGGTGGCGTAGACCTCCTGGTAGACGCCCGCATCCAGCACCTTCTCCACCAGTCGGGAGAGGGTGGCGAAGCCAGTGCGCTCATTCGCGCTCTGGCCCCTCATCGCTAGCTGGGCGATGCCGTAGTAGATGAGGGACCCGCTGATCACGCCGGCCAGCAGCCGCAGCCAACTGCCGGGGGCCGGCTGCCTGGATCCCAGCGCCCGGGCCAGGGCGTCGAGCCCGATCAGCACCAGCCCCAGCGCTCCCGTGGGTTGGTAGATGCCCATGGCCACGACCACCATCGCGACGCCGAGCACCGCATCGCGCCAGCGCCGCCCGAGCAAGGGTGGGCAGGGGTTGTAGGCGATCAGCACACCGCCCCAGAGCGACAGGGCCCCGGGCAGCAGATAGAGGCCGATGGCGAAGCTGAAGTTGAACAGATCCAGCAGGTAGGCGTGCAGGGAGATCAGCAGGGCGGCCAGCGCGATCCAGGGAGCCGTCAGGTACGGCAGGAACAGAGGAAGGGCGGCGGCGATGGCGAACAGGGAACCCGCCGCCAGCAGCCAGCCGAAGAACGGCGAGAAGGCGTGCTGGAACAGCAGGGCATGCACCAGATCCCAGGCGGGGCGACTCTGTTGGGCCTGCTGAATCGCGGAGCCGATCAGGGCCCAGTCGTCGACATTGAGGGTGGGGGAGGTGACCTCCTGCCAGTGCACGGCCAGGAAGAGAGCCAGGAACACCAGCCCCCAGATCTCCGTGCCGGGCGAGCTGAGGGCGGCGGGCAAGGTGGTGACCGCGCCGTCCGTCGGCCACGGCGAATCTTGCTCACTCATGCTGAACGCTGCTCCCAGACGACTCCGACTCCGGGCCATGGCCGGTCCCGGACCCGTGCTGCGGTTGACAGCATGGTGTCATTCACGCCACATCACCCCGGCATCCAGGCCGGCCTCGGCACAAACTGACGCGCGCAGGCGTTCATCGACGTCACCGGGCAGCGCCACCCTCACCACCGTTCCGGTTCTGCACCAGCGCAGGGCCGCCAGCAGCATCAGGCTCTCTCCCACCACCACAGTCCCCCGCCAGAACGGCAGCACCTGTTCGGGGGGGACCTGCAGGCATCGATCCCCCTCCGCCAGCGGCAGGGTCCAGGAGCGCTTTGCGTCCACCGGATGCGGGATCAGCCACCAGGGCCGCGGCAGGGCAGCCGCATCCTCCTGCAGCCGCTCCACCCCTGGGGAATCGATGATCAGGGTCCCCCGTGGCGGCGGCAGCGGGACCTCCCGGGCACCGTCGGGAGGGGCTTCCTGGCGATCGAACAGGGGTCCCAGGTCGCGGCAGCGGAAGCGCGCGCACCAGCGGGCCCGCCAGGCCGGGGCATCGGAGAAGAGCCAGTAGTCGATCCCCTCAGGGAACGCCCGGGGATCGACCGCCCGGGGCGCGGCCCTGTACTGGTCCAGGCCGTCGTCGAGCAGCACGATCCGGTGGGCCCGGGCCGCGATCCGCCGCAGGGCCCGGCCGGCGTTGTGCAGATGGGCCAGGCGCAGTTCCCGCACCAGGCCCGCCAGGGCCGGCGGCATCAGCAGCGCCATGGTGAGAGGAGTCACCGGCAGGCGCAAGGGCCAGAGCCGGCGATCCTCCGGCCCCAGCCGCATGCGCCGCGGCTCCCAGAGCAGGATCTCAAGCGGCGCAGGGCCGGTGAGGGCCGGGTTCCGCCGCAGGCGCCGCGCCGCCTCCAGGTGCAGGGCGTTGCTCGCCAGCGTCAGGCGGATCACCGTGGCCCCAGGGCACGCTTCATCCTCTCCAGACGCCCGCGCCCCAGGCCGAGCACCAGCACCGGAAGCTCCAGGAGCCGCCGGCCGGAGTGCCACCAGAGCCGATGCCACCAGCGCACCGCCCAGCGCCCCTGCCGGGAGGGCGGCGCCAGCTTGGGGGGCAGCTCCGCCAGGAAGACGTCCGGGATCGCCAGGAAGCAGCTCCAGAAAGCCATGCGGCGCGCATGGTCGATCTCGTCGGCGGTTTCGGCGGTGGGGCGCGGCACGGAGGCGCTGACCACCCGCCACAAACCCGACGCCGTCTGCTCGTAGACGCTGGCGGGGGTGCGCGGGCCCCAGGGGTGGTGGGCCGCCAGCAGCCGGTTGCCGAGTCGCGAGGAGCGCATCGTCGCCAGCCCCAGGCTGCGGCGCAGCGCCTCCCCCTCGCCGGCCCTCGGCTGGCCCATCCGCTCCTCGTTGGAGTGCTCGATCACCCCGATCGCCTCCGTGGGGATCGTGCTGAGGCGCAGCCCCTGCTGCACCTCCAGCCGGGCCCGCAGATCCTTGTCATCGAAGCCCCAGCCCCGCAGGTACTCGTTGAAACCGCCCACGGAGGCGAACGTGCTCCGCTCCATCAGGAACTGGCCGTAGCGTCCTTCGCCGCCGCTGCCCACCCACACCGGCCCGGCGGCCAGCAGGGCTGATGGCTCCAGTTCCCGGGTGGGCCAGCAGTCGGCGTCGAGCTTCAGCAACCAGGTGCCGCTAGCCTGGCCCAGGGCGAAGTTGTAGGCGCGACAGAGATTCCAGCGGCTCTCCCCCTCCACCCGCAGCAGCCGCAGGCGAGGGTCGTCCGGCAGATCCTCGCGGCGCAGGGGCTCACGGCTGCTCCAGTCCACGATCAGGTGCTCGTGGTGGTGGGGCCAGGCCGCCACCCGTGGCGCCGTGGTCAGCAGGTGCTCGCGCCGGTTCATGCAGACCGTGACGACGCTGAGGCGTGGCTGTTCGCTCATGGCGTCCTGCTCCCCCCCGCCGTGAGCAGGGCCTGGGCCGCAGCCAGAGCCTGAACCGGCAGCAGCACCAGCCGGCGGCCGGTGTGCCACCAGAGCCGGTGCCACCAGCGCACCGGCCAGCGCCCGCCCCGCTCCGGCGGGAACAGGCTCCAGGGCATCGCCTCCAGGCCCACCTCGGGAATCACCAGGAACGCCCCCCAGAAGGTCATGCGCCGCACGTGCTCCAGTTCCGCCGCCACCTCGGCCGGCGGCCCCGGCAGGGACTCCGGCTCCAGCCGCCACCGGTCCGGCGCCACCTCCCGATAGCGCGAGCCGGGGCTGTCCGCGCCCCACGGGCAGTGGGCCGCCACCACCCGGTTGGCCATCCGGGTGGCCCGCATCGCCGCCTGGCCCCGGGCCGCCTCCAGGCCGCTGCGCCGGGCGGCCCTCCCCTGCCCGGCCCGCTCCTCGTCGCCGTGGGCGATCACCGCCAGCCAGTCGGCCGGGATCACGGCCGGGTCATGGCCCGTGCGCAGCCGCAGCCGGGCCTGCAGGTCCTTGTCGTCGAAGCCGTAGCCCACCATCAGCTCGTCGAAGCCCCCCACCGCCTGCACCAGCGCCGCATCGAGCAGCAGCTGCCCCTTGCGGCCCTCGGGGCCGCTGCCGAAGGCACAGAGCAGGCCGCTGCCGGGCAGCCGCAGGGCCGGATCGTCCGGGTCGAATCGCTCCGTGGGCCAGGCATCGGCGTCCAGTTTCAGCAGCCGCGTGCCGCGGGCCCGGGCCAGCGCGAAGTTGTAGGCGCGGCAGAGGTTCCAGCGCTCCTCCCCCTCCACCCGCAGCAGCCGCAGCCGTGGGTCGTCGGGCAGATCCTCCCGGCGCAGGGGCTCGCCGCTGCTCCAGTCGACGATCAGGTGCTCCTGGTGGCGGGGCCAGGCCGCCAGCCGGGGGGCGGTGGCGAGCAGGTGCTCGCGCCGGTTCATGCAGACGGTGACGACACTCAGTCCCAAGGGGTTCCTGGCCTCAGTCCCACAGGCCCATGGCATCCTCGCGGGCGCGGTACCACTCCGCCGCCAGCACGCCGCCCATGGTGAACTGCTCGCGGAACCAGGGCCCGCCCAGGGTCCAGTGCAGCAGGGTCGGTCCCCCCTCCCCGGCTCCGGCGTCCGGGGCCGGCTGCACGTCCACCAGATGGTTCCAGCGGTCGGGCAGGGCGCCGATCTCGTGGTCGCCAGCCAGCCAGTGGAAGCGATGCAGTTCCAGGCCGGTGGCGGTGTTCACGTAGTCGGGGGTGAGGGCGGTGCAGCGCTCGCAGTTCAGCAGCATCAGCGAGCTCCAGTTCTTCTTCGGATAGGCGCTTTGCACCTCGCCCAGGAACTTGCGGGTCTCGCTGGGGGTGTGCTCGTGCTGGACGCACTGCACGGCGTAGGCCGCGTCACGCGCCTGCCACAGCTCGGCGATGTCGCCGCGGCAGAGCATGTCGCAGTCCATGAAGATCGCCCAGCCCTGGTAGGCCATCAGATGGGGCACCAGGAAGCGGGTGAACGAGAAGGCCGTGCTCTGCTTCGGATCCCGCTCCCTGCGGTACAGGCCCTGGTTCTCCAGCTGGGGCGTCACCAGGGGTGTGATCGCCAGCGGCATGCTGCTGTGCTGGTACAGGCTGTCGATCAGCACGTTGGTGGCGGCCCGCTCCCGGGGGTCGTAGCCGATGAAGATCGGGATGGAACCGGTTCCCTGAGCCAACGCCTGCACGCCGCGAAGCCCGGTCAATGTAGGTCCAGGGTTTTCGCGTTCCCCTCGGGCATGGCGGTGCTCAGCAGCCCCCGGTCGGCCAGAAAGCGGCGGAAGTCCTCGGCCATCCGGGCCACGCCGAGCTCGTTGAGATGGTCGCGGTCGCGGTAGAGGAGGTTGCCCTGTCGGTCGTGGCTGCTGCAGGTGCCATCGGCACACAGTGATACCGCCGGATCGAACACGTGCACGTGGGGATGGGCGGCGGCCACGGCCTCGAACACCTTGTTGAGGGCTTCGTTCTCCTGCCGGTACCCGGCTAGGGACTGACGCTGGGGCTGCTGACACTGGGGGGGCAGCCAGGGCCGGAACCACTGGCGGATGCAGAGGTTCGGATCCACCTTCAGATCGAGGAAGCGCGGCACCTCCCCGAGGATCACCAGATTGGCCCCGCGGGCTCCCAGGTTGGCGGCCAGATCCTCGAGCGCCTTGCGGTAATAGGCCAGCTTGTTCGCCGCGCCGAGCACATGACGGCCCGCCGCATCGATCTGCATGTTGCGGGTGTCGTCGCCGTCGCCGAAGTGGGAGCGGAAGTAGTTCTGGATCACCACGATGTCGCCCGGGCGAACGGCGCTCGTCACCGCGTCCAGCATCTGGCGGGAGAACGCCCAGCAGCCGCTCGATTCATGCCCCGAGGCGGAAGGGGGGAAAGGGCAGCCGCTGCGCGAGTAGTGGGTGATCTGCAGGGGCAGTCGGTCGTGGAGGTGCTGTTCCAGCGGCATCAGGGCCAGGGCATGGCTGTCGCCGAGCAGGAAGAGGTGTCGCCGATCGCCGGGGCGCCGCTCGGTGGTGCAGTGGCGGACATAGGGGGCGAACGACCCCGGGGTGACCTCCGGACCGGTGTGGCAGAGGGTGCCGTTGACCGTGGTGCCGGGGATGCCGATCCGATGTTCCCAGTGCCTGCGGTAGGCCGCGCCATCGCTGCCGGTGAAAAGATGCCCCCGCAGGGGCTTGCCGAGCACCACCAGCAGCAGGGCGGCGGCCGCTGCTGCCGCCAGGCCGTAGAGGATGGAAAGCGATGGCCGGGACGACCAGCGGGCCCTGCGCAGGGGCTGCTCGATCAGGTGGTGGGAGGCCGCCGCCAGCCCCAGGATCAGCGCCAGCTGGAAGGGCACGGTCCACGGATGGATGCCCACGGTCCAGGCGCTGATCGAGAGCACGCTCCAGTGCCAGAGGTAGAGGGCGTAGGAGATCAGGCCCAGGTAGCGCATCGCCGGTGACGTCAGCAGCCCGTAGGTCCCCTGGCCTGCCGCCAGCACCAGCAGCAGCAGGGCCGTGACCAGAACCACGGCCGGCGTGGTCCAGGGCTCCCCGGAGCGGGGCAGCACCATCAGCACCAGCAGGGCGCCGGCCAGGAACCCCGGCAGCGGCCAGCCGCTGCCCTTCTCGGCGGATCCGCCCCGGTTGCGCCACACCAGGAAGGCCAGGGCGCCGGCGGCCAGTTCCCAGAAACGGGCCGGGAAAAAGTAGTAGCCGCCAAGCGGATCCCGGCTGTTCAGCACGGCGAACGCGATCAGGGAGGCCACGCTCAGCAGGATCAGGGGCAGGGCCAGCCGTCGCCCCGCACCCACCTGCTGCCGCGAGAAGCCGCTGAGGAACACCAGCAGCGGAAACAGCAGATAGAACTGTTCCTCCACACCGAGCGACCAGGTGTGGGTAAAGGGATTCAGGGCGGTGCTGGTGGCGAAGTAATCCGACTGATGCGCCTGCAGGCTGATGTTGGCCGCACCGAACAGGGCGGCGATCCCCGTGCTCCAGGTGGCCTCGAACTCATCGGTGCCCGGCGTGATCACCAGGAAACCGATCAGCGTGGTGAGCACGACACAGGCGATCAGCAGAGGCATCAGCCGCTTGACGCGGCGGGCGTAGAAGCTGAGCAGGAAAGGGCGCAGCGACGACTCCCCATGGCCGGCGAGCGACGCGGTGATCACGAAGCCGGAGATCACGAAGAACACGTCGACTCCCAGGAAGCCACTGGGAAGCAGACGGTCGTTGAAGTGATAGGCGATCACCGCCAGCACCGCGATCGCCCTCAGGCCATCGATCTCCGGCCGGTAGGGGAAGGGAGGGGTATGCCGCACGGGTGGAGAGGGGCAGACCCTGAACGCTACGAACGGGGTGACACGGCCTCCGGAGAGCCCGGACCACAGGGCGGAGCGGCCGGCCGCATCATTTGCCCAGGTAGGCCACCAGGTAGTACCTGAGCTGGATGGCCCAGATCATGATCCCCAAGAAGCCCAGCAGCCAGGGGGTGATCAGGTTGCCGGGTCGCCGCGGCAGCAGGGTGGTGAGTCCGCCCACCCAGCCCAGCACCACCGTGGGCAGGAAATGGATGCCGTAGATCCACGCGTGCTGGCTGAGCGATTGGTGCAGCAGCGGCACGAACAGCCAGAGCTGGGCCGCGGCCAGGATCAGCAGCAGCTGCCGGCGGCGCCCATGGCTGCGCAGGAGGGTGATGGCGAACAGAACCACGCCCAGCATCCAGATCGCCGCATGTTCGAGCAGATGTCTGGCGGGCAGCCCCGACGACTCGATCGTGGCACCGGACATCTGGAAGATCAGAAACTGCAGGGAATCCAGCACGCCCTGGTGCTCGCTGGTGCTGGCGGTGAGCCCCATCCGATCGAACAGGCTGCTCCCCTGAAGGCCCTGCGGAAACATCAGATTGGCGATCAGGCGCTGGATCCAGTAGAGGGCCATCGCCACCACCGCGGTGAGGGAGATCGCCCGCAGACCCTTGAGAAGGTCGACTTCCAGCCGCAGCCGCCCAGGCCGCGGCCACCGGCCAGGCCCCGGGGGGGTGTCGCCGGCTCCACCAGTCCCCCAGGAGTGCCACGCCCAGCAGCATCAGCAGAAGGCCCAGGTAATCGGGCTCGTCGATGATGGTGAAGCGCAGGGCGGCCTCGTTGGTGATCGTGATCGCATAGGCCACCACGAACACCAACTGGCGCGTGCCACGGCCCCGATCCGCGAAGCACAGGGTGGCGATCCTGCCGAGCACCAGCCCCAGGGCGATCAGGAACAGGAACGCCAGGCTGATCTTGACGGCGGGAAACCCCGCTTCCCCACCGACGAGTCGGTAGCCCACCCAGTAGGGAAGCAGATAGAGCGGGGGATAGGACTGATAGAGCGTTGGGGGGAACTGATGGGGTGGGTAGTAAGTCCCTCCCAGGGGGAAGAAGCCCGCCATCCGGAAGAAGCCATGGTTCTCCCAGGCCTGCACCGCCCGGAGGGTTTCACTGCCCAAGGCATAGACGTGGTCGCCGACATGCTGCGAGAGCAGGCGTGTGAAGGTGAGCCACGTGATCGCCGCCAGCAGGCCGATCAGGGGCAGGTTCTCCCTCAGGGATGGGGAGACCTTCCAGCCTGGGTTCCAGCTCCGGCCACCCTGCCGCCAGAAGGAGAAGCGCCCCAGTTGGTGAATCATTCCGAGTCCCAATCGCGGCGACGGTACAGGCTTCCCCTAGAGGTGAGGGAGTCCTGGAATACTTCGCAGCGATCGGGCCCCAAGGGTCCCCCATGGCTCTGTCCTTCCCCTGCCCCCCTCCTTCGGGTGTCGGGTGGCACGGCGCCGGGGCCTGCTTCCGGCCTCAACGACGCCCAGCGCCGGGCGGTGGATCATCGCGACGGGCACCTGCTGGTGGTGGCCGGTGCCGGCAGCGGCAAGACCCGCGCCCTCACCCACCGCATCGCCCATCTGATCGGCCAACACGGCGTTGATCCCCACCAGCTGCTGGCCGTCACCTTCACCAACAAGGCGGCGCGGGAGATGAAGGAACGGCTGGAGCTGCTGCTGGCCCAGCCCTTCAGCCCCAGCAGCAGCGGCAGCTACGCAACCGCATCTACCGGGAGGTCACCAAAGAGCTCTGGATCGGGACCTTCCATGCCCTGTTCGCAAGGCTGCTGCGCTTCGACATCGACAAGTACAAGGACCCGGAAGGGCTGAGCGATGCCGACCTGGACGCGGAGCGGTGATGCCCCCTGTTCCTCCTGGAGGACAGCGCGACCCAGGGGCGGCAGCAGCTGCACGACCTAGCCTGAACGCCGATGCAGACCCTTCGCCTGACGGACGCATGAGCCAGTCGTCAGGCCGGGGCGATCACGCCAGCAGCGCCTCGGCTTCATCGGCTCCACCCTGGCGATCCGGCTGTGCGACCTGGGAGCCCGGGTGACAGTGATCGACAGCCTGGTGCCGGAGTACGGGGGCAATCTCCATAACCTCAGCGGCTATGCGGAACGCGTACGCATCAACCTGTCCGACATTCGCGACTGCTTCTCGCTGGAGGCGCTGCTGGGGGGGCAGGAGGTGATCTTCAACCTGGCCGGACAGACAAGCCACCTCGATTCCATGAAAGATCCCCAGACGGATCTGGCGATCAACTTCACGGCTCAGCTGAGCCTTCTGCAACTGTGTCGCCGCGTCAATCCCGGCGCTCGGATCGTGTTCGCCAGCACGAGATAGCTCTATGGACGCCCCGCCTACCTACCGGTGGACGAGGACCATCCCGTGCATCCGATTGACGTCAACGGGATCAACAAGTTGTCCGCAGAGCTCTATCATCGCCTGTACCACGAGGTGTATGGACTGAGCACCTGCGTGCTGCGACTCACCAACACGATCGGACCGCGCATGCGCATCCGCGATGCCCGTCAGACCTTCCTTGGTATCTGGGTCAGACAGCTGCTGGAGCGGCAGCCGATTCAGGTCTGGGGAGGTGACCAGCTGCGCGATTTCAACGACGTCGAGGACGTGGTGGATGCCCTGTTGCTGGCAGGCAGCGATCCCTCCCTGCTACCGGGTCCGTACAACCTTGGCGCCCCTGAGACGATCAGCCTGCGACAGCTGGCAGAACTGCTGATCGAGGTCCATGGCGGGGGGCATCTGGAGATCCTGCCCTTTCCGGAAGAGCGCCGCAGGATCGACATCGGCAACTACTACTCCTCCTACAGCCGCTTTGAGCAGGCCACGGGCTGGTCGCCCAGCAGGCCGCTGCGCGCCACGCTGCAACGCACCATCACCTACTACCAACAGCACGCGCGCCATTACCTGCCGGTCCAGCCGGACTGACGCCGGCCACCAGCCCGACCCCAGCCATGCCATGACCCAGTCGCCCCCCGGTGCCGACCCCGGCGACCCCTTCAACTTTCCCCTCCAGGAGCTGCACCGCGATGGCGGACTGCTGCTGGAGGCCCTGGCGCACATGCGCGCCTCGGGGGAGCTGATCCTGGGGGAGGGGGTGCGCCGCTTCGAGCAGGCCTTCGGCAGCTGGCTGGCCGCCGGCAGCGACCCGCCGGCGGTGATCGGCGTGGCCAACGGCACCGATGCCCTCGAGCTGGCGCTCCGCTGCAGCGGCCTGGGGAGCGGGGATCGCGTGCTGCTGCCCGCGCACACGGCCTACGCCACCGTCGCGGCGGTGCTTCGACTGGGGGCCGAGCCGGTTTTCGTGGATGTCGAGCCCGACGTGCCCCTGCTGTCGGTGGCCCATCTGGAGGCGCTGCTGGCGGGGGAGGATCTGCGCCGGCGTCCAGCCCGGGCCCTGATCGCCGTGCATCTCTACGGTGCTGCCTGCGATCTCGATGCCCTCAGCGCCCTGTGTGAGCGCCATGACCTCACCCTGATCGAGGACTGTGCCCAGGCCTGCGGCACCCTGGTCGGGGGGAGGCCTGTCGGCACCCGCGGACGCTTCGGGGCCTTCAGCTTCTACCCCACCAAGAATCTGGCGGCCTTCGGTGACGGCGGCGCCCTGGTGGTGAACCGCCCCGAGGATGCCGAGCTGGCCCGCCGCAGCCGTTGCTATGGCTGGGACGGATCCCGGCAGGCCGTTCAGTTCGGCGTCAACAGCCGGCTCGATGAGCTGCAGGCCTGGGTGTTGCTCGGCAAGCTCGCCCATCTTGAGGCGCGGATCGCCCAGCGCCGGCAGGTGGCCGCCTGGTACGACGCGCGCCTGGATGCCGCCTCACCGTCCCCGGGGACGGTGAGGCGTGGCGGCACAGCTATCACCTCTACGTGGTCGAGGTGCCGGAAGGGCATCGCGATGCCTTGCTGGCCGCCGGTCGTCAGGCCGGGCTGCCCCTGGCCCTGCACTACCCCCAGGCCTGCCACCAGCATCCCCACGTGATCCGCAGCTTCGGCCCGCCGCCGGAGCTGCCACACACCAGAGCGCTTCTCGGCCGGATTCTGTCCCTGCCCCTGCACCCCTACCTGGAGGAACGGCATTTGGAGCAGGTGTGCACCCAGCTGCTGCCGCTGCTCGATGCCCCCGCGCCCCGGATCCGCTGATGCTGCCCGAGGAGTACCGCAGCCTGGCGCGCCTGGAGGAGCGACACTGGTGGTTCATCGCCCTGCGCCGCCGGCTGCTGGCGCGGCTGGAGCGGGAAGGCCGGCGGCGCGGCCGACCCCTGCGGGTGTTCGATGCCGGCTGCGGCACCGGGGGACTGCTGCGGGCCCTGAGCCGCCGCGCCGATGTCGCCCGGGCGGAGGGCTGCGACATCCATCCGCTGGCGCTCGCCCATGCCCGCTCGCTGGGGCTGGAGGTGCGGCACTGCTCCGTCAATGACCTGTCGCCTGTGCTCGGCGACTGGGATCTGGTCTGTTCGGTGGATGTGCTCTACCACCGGGATGTCTCCCCCGAGCAGGCCCTGCGGGGCATGGCCGGTCTTCTGGTGCCGGGGGGCATGCTGCTGCTGAACGTGGCCGCCATGCCCTGCCTGGCTCGCAGCCACGACGTGCGGGTGATGGGAGCCCGGCGCTTCCTGCCGGCCGGGCTGCACCGGCTGGTCGAGGCGAGCGGTTTCTCCGTAGAGGAGATCCGCTACTGGAATGGAACGCTGACGCCGCTGCTGTGGCTGCGCCTGTGGCTGCGCCTGTGGCTGCGCCTGCGGCTGGGTGACCTGATGCGGCGTCCCGAGGGGGCATCCGGCGCCGAGGATTGCCCAGGGGACTCGGAGCTGCGGCTCCCCCCAGCCTGGATCAACCGGAGCCTAGGCACTCTGCTGGAGCTGGAACGCCTGCTGGCC
This sequence comes from Synechococcus sp. 1G10, assembly GCF_002252625.1. Taxonomy (GTDB): domain Bacteria; phylum Cyanobacteriota; class Cyanobacteriia; order PCC-6307; family Cyanobiaceae; genus Regnicoccus_A. Next base: position 48,261 of record NZ_NQKW01000013.1, read on the forward strand.
CCCCTGCTGCCGCAACCCTGGGGCAGCTCCCTGCTGCTGGTGGCCCGCAAGCCCCACGCCCCGCACCCTGCCTGAGCCGATGACGCCCCCCTCCCGACCCGCGCCTGTGGAACTGAGCCTCGTGATTCCGCTGTACCGCAGCGGGGGCTGCGTCGAGGCGCTGATCGGGAGGCTCGAGGCCCTGGCGATCCCCTGTTCCTGGGAGCTGGTGCTGGTCGATGACGGCAGTCCGGACGACACGCTGGAGCAGGTCCGGCGGCGCCTTCAGCACACCAGCCTGCGGGGTCTGGTGCTGCGCCATGCCCGGAATTACGGCGAGCATGCGGCGGTGCTGACCGGCTATCGCCACAGCCAGGGTGCCTGGATCGTCAATCTCGATGACGACCTGCAGAATCCGCCCGAGGAAGCGCTGCGGCTCTGGCGGAAGGCCCGCGAGGAGGAGCTCGACGTGGTGTACGGCGAATACCGGGAGAAGCAGCACGCCACCTGGCGCAATCTCGGCAGCCGCTTCGCCAATCGCACCGCCAACTGGTTGCTGGATCTGCCTGAGCGCTTCTATCTTTCCAGCTTTCGCTGTGTCTCCGGGCCGATCGCCAGGCGCGTGGCGGAGTATCAGGGTCCCTATCCCTACATCGATGGTCTGCTGTCGCAGTACACGCAGCGCATCGGCAGCCTGGAGGTGAGCCACGACAGCCGCTATAACGGCGTCAGCAACTACAACCTGCGTCGTCTGGTGCGGCTGTGGCTGACCATCTTCACCAGCTTCTCGATCATGCCGCTCCGGCTGGCCTCGCTGCTGGGGATGGGCCTGGCCGGTTTCGGGCTGGTGGTGATCGTGCTGCTGCTGTTGCAGGTTCTGCTGCTCGGCTCCGATGTGGCAGGCTGGCTGTCGATCATCTGTGCCATCCTGATCTTCGGCGGCCTGCAGTGCCTGCTGATCGGTGTGATGGGTGAGTATCTGGGCCGCATCTTCCTCACGGTGAGCCATAAGCCCCAGTCATTCGTGCGCAGCATGGAAGCCATCGGTGCCCCGGGAGCTCCTGTGACAGGGGGCAGCCAAGGGTGAGGGCACCCCTGTTCCGTCGCCTGCGCCATCTCGGCCCGGTGCGCTGGCTGAACCACAGTCTGGTGCGCTTCCTGCTGGTGGGGGGGCTCGGCGAACTGCTGTATCTGCTGCTGTTCATGGTGGCCTCCCGCGCCGGCACGCCGACACTCGTGGCGATCACCGTCGCGGGCGGGATCTGTCTGTTGCTGAATGCCGTGCTGCATGCCCGGATCAGCTTCCGGGTCCGCTTCCAGCGGCAGCTGCTGCTGCACTATCTGCTGATCCAGGCGGCGTGCCTGCTGCTGGCTCTCGGGCTGGGCTGGATCCTCAAGCGGCAAGAGTCGCCGGAGGTGTTGGTGGGCCTGGCAACCATGCTGCTCTGGTCCAGCATCTCCTTCCTGCTGACCCGCTGGAGCTTTCAGCGGGCGCGCACCAGCGGGCAACCAGCCCGGAAAGGATGAACACGAATCCTGGAAGGCAAAGCTACTGATCGCGTCCCAATGGGCCGGCTCCGGTTTGCCTGACCCATCGCATGGCTCAGTCGCCAGCATTCAGGCTGGCTGACGACAGGGGCTGGGGCCCCTGCGCCGATCGAGGGCCTCGTCAGGCCGGCGCGCAGCTCAGCGACGCTCGCCCGCAGTTGATGGAGCCGTGGAGCTGGCCTCCAGGCACACCAGCCAGAGGCCCCGGTAGGGCACGATCGCATCGGGGGCAGGCCAGGCACCGCAGGCTGGCAGCGTGCTGCGGTCCACGGAGGCTGGCGTGCCCTCGCTGCCTGAGCGGAGATGCGTCACCTCCAGCCCCAGCAGCTGGCGGAAGATCGCCTCGATGCTCCAGCTGGCACGAAAGGCTGATTCCCCGACACTGCTCCAGTGGGTGAAGGGCTGATTGCTCTCGGTGGTGCCGAACAGCCGGAATGGCTCGGGCGGCAGGCGGGGGTTGGCACGGGAGAGGGACCGCACGTCGGCGGCGATCGCCTGAGCCATCGCCATGTCGCGCCGCTCGAGCCGCTGGGTGAGCTCCCAGATCCGCGAGGCGAAGGCAGCTTGGGGGATCACGTAGCCCACGATCAGCAAGCCCACCAACCCCCTGATGATCAGGCGGCTGGGAAGCGCACGGGGCACAGCCCGACCCGAGAGCCAGGCCATGGCCACCACGCTGAAGCCCACGATGCCGACGTTGCCGAGGGCGAAGGCGCGGGCCGGGAAGCCGACCTCCAGCGCCGTGTAGAGACAGAAGGGCCAGACGGTGCACCAACCTGCGGACAGCCACAGCAGGCCCAGCTGCCGCCGGCGGGCCGCCACCGTGGGGAGCGTGCGCCAGAGGTGAACGCTCAGCCACAGCACCATCAGCAGGAAGATGCTGGAGAGCAGGATCTGGGCCGGTCGCCAGAGCAGTGGAACGTTGGTGGCGTAGACATCCCGATACCGGTCGATGGACCCGAGCTTCACTAGGAACATGGAGAAGCTGGCCAGCTCCGTGCGGTAGTCGGCGACGTGGCCGATAATCGCCAGACGGGCGGTCAGGCCGTAGATCAGCAAGGCGAGCAGCAGTCCGGCCGCGAGGCGCAGCCAGCTCCAGGGGTACGGGCGGAAGGTGCCGAGGCTGCGGCCTAGGGCGTCGAAGCCGAACAGCACCAGCACCAGCATGGCGGGGGGCTGATAGATGCCGATCGCGAACGCCACCATCGCCACTCCGAGCACGGCATCGCGCCAGCGCCGCCCCAGCAGCGGCGGGCCCGGGTTGTAGGCCACCAGCACCCCGCCCCAGAGGGAGAGCGCCGCCGGCAGGAGGTAGAGGCCGATGGCGAAACCGAAGTTGAACAGGTCCAGCAGGAAGGTATGCAGGGAGATCAGCAGGGCGGCCAGCGCGATCCAGGCCGGTGCCAGCGACGGCAGGAACAACGACAGACAGGCGGCGATCGCGAACAGAGAGCCCGCCGCGATCAGCCAGCCGTAGAAGGGAGAGAAGGCGTCCTGGAACAGCAGCCCGTAGATCAGATCCCAGGCGGGGCGGCTCTCATAGGCCTGACGGATCGGCTTGCCGATCAGGGCCCAGTCGTCGACGTTGTAAGTGGGGGAGGTCACCTCCTGCCAGTGGATGGCGAGGAAGACCACCAGAAACAACAGCCCCCAGCGGAGCGTGGCGCGCGACCGCAGCGCGACCGGCAGGGCTGCCCAGCGTCCGGGCGCGCCGCAGCCGCGCTCCGGCACCGAGGGTCCCGAAGTGGGACGTTCATCCGGTCGCATCGTCATCCCTTGATTGCCCCCAGCGTCACCGGCGTTCGGAATGCTCCCCTCTGCATGGCCGTCCTGCACGCGCAAACGGACTGAATGTATTCGGCCGGCCTTCCCGCTGAACCTTCGCCGGGACGACGAGGCAGAGCGCCCTGGAACACCGGGGAACGATTTGAGTTGGGGTATGGGAGCCTCCACCGGCGCGAGCGCCGCGCCGGGCGGGAATCCTGGGCAGGCCTCCCTTTGGGCCTCTCAGGTCCTGGCTGCCGTTGGTACCGACAGCGCAGATACCATCCAGCGATGAGCTTCCTCGACGGCCTCAACGACGCCCAGCGCCGGGCGGTCGATCACCACAACGGCCCCCTGCTGGTGGTGGCAGGCGCCGGCAGCGGCAAGACCCGCGCCCTCACCCACCGCATCGCCCACCTGATCGGCCACCACGGCGTCGATCCGCACCAGCTGCTGGCCGTCACCTTCACCAACAAGGCGGCGCGGGAGATGAAGGAACGGCTGGAGCTGCTGCTGGCCCAGCGGCTCGCCACCAGGCAGTTCGGCCAGCCCTTCAGCACCCTGCAGCCCCAGCAGCAGCGGCAGCTTCGTAACCGCATCTACCGGGAGGTCACCAAAGAGCTCTGGATCGGCACCTTCCACGCCCTGTTCGCGCGGCTGCTGCGCTTCGACATCGACAAGTACAAGGACCCCGAAGGTCTCACCTGGACCCGCCAGTTCTCGATCTACGACGAATCCGACGCCCAGACCCTGGTCAAGGAGATCGTCACCCAGGAGCTGGGTCTTGATCCCAAGCGCTTCGAGCCCAAGAAAGTGCGCTGGGCCATCAGCAATGCCAAGAATCAGGGCTGGCGGCCCGATGTGATGGAGGCGAAGGCCGAGGGGATGCGCGGCCGCAAGGAGGCCGAGGCCTACCGGCTATACCGGCGCGCCCTCGCTGCCAACAACGCCCTCGACTTCGACGACCTGCTGCTGCTGCCGGTGCAGCTGCTGCAGAGCAACGAACAGGTGCGCCACTACTGGCACGGCCGCTTCCGCCATGTGCTGGTGGATGAATACCAGGACACCAACCGCACCCAGTACGACCTGATCAAGCTGCTGGTGACCGGCGGCCGCGATCCCGAGCACTTCGACGACTGGGGCCAGCGCTCGGTCTTTGTGGTGGGCGACGCCGACCAGAGCATCTACAGCTTCCGGGCGGCTGATTTCACAATCCTGATGGGCTTCCAGGACGACTTCGGCGATCGGGCCAGTGACGAGGCCACCCGCACTATGGTGAAGCTGGAGGAGAACTACCGCTCCACCGCCACGATCCTGGAGGCGGCCAACGCCCTGATCGCCCACAACAGCGAACGCATCGACAAGGTGCTGCGCCCCACCCGCGGTGAAGGGGAACCGATCACCCTTACCCGCTGCGACGACGAGATCGCCGAGGCCGAGGCGGTGGTGCACCGCCTGCGCATGCTCGAGGCAGCCCACCCCGAGCTGAGCTGGGGCAACATGGCGATTCTTTATCGCACCAACGCCCAGAGCCGGGCGATGGAGGAATCGCTGGTGCGTTGGGGCATCCCTTACATCGTGGTCGGGGGCCTGCGCTTCTACGACCGGCGCGAGATCAAGGACGTGCTGGCCTACCTGCGTCTGCTGGTCAACCCGGCCGACAGCGTCAGCCTGCTGCGGGTGCTGAACGTGCCGCGCCGCGGCATCGGCAAGACCACCGTGCAGCGGCTCACCGACGCCGCGGCCCAGCTGGGTCTGCCGCTCTGGGAAGTGGTGAACGATGCGGAGGCGGTGCGCTCTCTGGCGGGCCGCTCGGCGAGGGGACTGCTGCAGTTCAGCGAACTGATAACTGATCTGAACCGCCGCATCCAGGACGCGCCCCCATCGGAACTGGTGCAGCGGGTGATGGAGCAGAGCGGCTACCTTGCCGAACTGATCACCGAGGGCACCGATGAGGCCGAGGAGCGGCGGCGCAACCTGCAGGAGCTGGTGAACGCCGCCCTGCAATACCAGGAGGAGAACGAGGAGGGCTCGCTGGAGGGCTTCCTGGCTTCAGCCGCCCTGGCCAGCGACGCCGACAGCAAGGACACCGAGCAGGACCGGGTCACCCTGATGACCCTGCACGCCAGCAAGGGCCTGGAGTTTCCCGTGGTGTGCATGGTGGGACTGGAGCAGGGCCTTTTCCCCAGCTACCGCTCGCTGGAGGATCCCGCCGCCCTGGAAGAGGAGCGGCGCCTCTGCTACGTGGGCATCACCCGGGCCAAGGAGCGCCTGTTCCTTTCCCACGCCAGCGAGCGACGCCTGTGGGGCGGCATGCGCGAGCCAGCGGTGCCGTCGGTGTTCCTCTCGGAGCTGCCGCCGGAGCTGGTGCAGGGCGACATCCCCCACAGCGGTGGTGCCGCCATCCGGCGGGAGCAGCGGCTGGATCGGCTCACCCGTGTTGACCGGGAGGAGAGCCAGCGGGTGGCCGCCGGCGGCAGCGCCGCGGCCCCGACCAATGCGGTGCGCCGCCGCGCCCCGGCAAGGGCCTGGGCCATCGGCGATCAGTTGCGCCACGCCAGCTTCGGCGACGGCACGATCACCCACCTGTTCGGCAGCGGTGAGAAGATCTCGATCGCGGTGAAGTTCGAGGGCATGGGCCCGAAGATCCTCGATCCACGCCTGGCGCCGATCGAGCCCCTGTGAGCACGGCTCCCAGGGTGCTCGTGCTCAGCGGAGGGCTGATCCATCTCGTCAACCAGCTGGCGGTGGTGCTGGAGCGGCCGGAGCTGCGTGGCGGTGCCGCGGAGATCGCTCTGCTGCTCACCGGTGCCATCACCTGGGATCCCCTGCGGCTGGCCGAACAGCACCGGGCAATCGAGCGCTGGCTGGAGCAGCTGCGCCAGCTGGATCCTGAAGCCATGGCTCCGGTGCATCTCGTGCGGGAACCGGAGACCCTCGAGCCAGACACCTACGACCTGGCCTGCCTCAACAACCAATGGCAGCAGGTTCAGCGGGACCCCTGCGAGCAGCTGGGGATCCCCACCTGGCTGATCTGCGGCGATGGCCTGGGCATCTACTACCGCTGCGCCCGCGAGCTGAAGGCGATCCTGCCCAGCCTGCTCAACCGGCCGATCCCGGAGCCGGGCCGACGGGTGCACACTGTGCTCGAAGGCGCCCAACCGCACTGGCACCGGCCCCATGGGCCGGTGGATCCCGTGCCGCTGGGCACCCGCGCGCGACTGTTCGAAGCCCTGGTGGCCAGCTTCGGTGCTGCCTGCCAGCCGTTCGTGGAGGCCTGCCTCGCGGCCACCCAGCCGGAGCGTGCGCTCTGGCTCTGCTCCCTCCCCAACCTGGCCCATCAGTTCCCGGGGGAGCGCCTGCCACCGGAACTGCTTGAGGCCTGGATCGCCCAGCTGTCGGGCTTCGATCCGTCCCTGGATCGCCTGCTGCTGCTCGAGCACCCGAAGGCACCGGCCAGCGGCAGCTTCGGTCCCGAACCGCCAGCCGGGGTGGCCGCCGTGTTGCGCAGCGCAGTGCCTGTGGAGGTGCTGGTGCGGACTCTTCAGCAGGCGGCGCCCGGTCGGCGCCTGGTGGTGGCCGGCCTCACCTCGGCGCTCTATGGGGTGCGCAGCCTGAGCGGCGCCGAGGTGGTCTGGCTCGGCCTTCGGCCCCTGTGGACCCACAACCCCCGCTACCGGCATCATCCACTGGAGTTCCTGCATCGTCTGGTGCGGGTGCGGCGCATGGCCTGGCTCACCCAACGTCTGGTGACCCCGTGCTGATCCAGCTCGATCCCCCCCTGCGGCGGGCCCTGCAGCTGGTGGTCGAAGCCGCTGCTCCCCTGCGGGTGGCCCTGGTGGGCGGGGCCGTGCGGGATCTGCTGCTGCACCGGGTACACAGGGATCCCTGGCGTGGCCTGCCCGACCTCGACCTGGTGGTCGAGCAATCCGGGTCTGAACCCGGGACGCCGGCCGCCCACCGCATCGCCCGCCAGCTGGCCGAGCTGCTGGGGCACAGCCTGCGCCGCTGCCAGCTGCATGAGGAGTTCGGCACGGCCGAACTGGACATCGACGGGGTGCTGCTGGATCTGGCCACCGCCCGGCGGGAGTGGTACGAGGAACCCGGCGCCAATCCCAGCGTCTGCTACGGCTCCCTGGCGGATGATCTGGCGCGCCGCGATCTGAGCATCAACGCCATCGCCTTGCTGCTGGATGTCGAGCAGCTGGAGCGGGCCGAGTCAGCCCACGCCGATGCCCTCGAAAGCCAGCTGCTGGACCCCTTCGGCGGGCGGGAGGATCTGGCGGCCCGGCGCTTGCGCTTCCTGCACGGGCACAGCCTTCAGGACGATCCCACCCGGATCGTGCGGGCGGCCCGCTACAGCGCCCGGCTGGGCCTGGAGCTGGCGCCTGAGGCCCTGGCGCAGTGGCAGCACACCCTCGCGGCCTGGCCCTGGCGCCGAGGTGAGGCCAAACCCGGCGGCAGCCCGGGGGTACCCCCTTCCCTGGGCAGCCGCCTGCGCAAGGAGCTGGAGCTGCTGCTCGGACGTGAACCCTGGCCGCGGGCCCTGGAGCTGCTGCAGCACTGGCAGGCACTCGAGCTGCTGGATCCCGTCATTCAGCATGACCGGAACTGGCGGCGACGGCTGCGCTGGGCCCAGCGGCTGCTGGCCCTGACTCAGTTACCCGCCTGGCCCCAGGAGCAGTGGTTGATGGTTGCCCTGCTGGCCCCCCTGGCGGATCCCCTGGCTCTGGCCGACCAGCTGCAGCTGGCTCACCGCAGCCAGCTGAGCCTGCGCGGCCTGGTGCGGCTGCGCGAATGGCTGGTGAAACCCGGCCTTGAGCCAGGCGGCAGCCCGGCGCAGCTGAGCCTGGCCCTGGAGCGGGGGGGGCTGACGCCGGAAGCGGTGATCCTGGCGTTGGTGAGCGGGCCGTCCGGTGTCTGGCGACGGGGGTTGCTGCGCTGGTTGCTGCGCTGGCGCTGCCTGGCCTCCCCCACCAGCGCCCGGCAGCTGCTGGAAGCGGGGTACGCCGCAGGACCGGCCCTGGGGGAGAAGTTGCGCCAGTTGCGCGGTGAGCGGCTCGATCAGGAGCGCTGGTGAGGCCTGGGTGCATCACCTGCCGAATCACCAGCGCACCTGCCAGGGCCAGCGATCAGGCACGCAAAGGAAGCTGTCGTTCTGGCCGCAATCAAAGCCGGCTGAGGGAAGGATGCGTCCCTCGAACCAGTACTGGAACGTGACGTAGACCGCTGGAATGACACACCAGTGCGCGTCGTAGCGGTTCAGCCAGATCAGGAAGCTGATCAGCAGCAGGAAGGCGACGCTGTCGGCCAGGCGGCTGGTGACCTGGGGCAGCCACTGGTGGCTGACCGAGGCCTGGATCAGCAGGTATGCCACTCCGAAGACCATCAGCAGCCGGGTCTGCTCACAGCGCAGCAACCGCAGGGGCGAGAGCCGCTTCTGGGCACAGGCCAGCAGGACACCCAGGGCCAGGGCGCGCTGCAGACGGCCCACGATCCTGCGGATCGAATAATCATTGAAATAGGCATCGAATGAGTAGTCCTGCAGGCGCTGGAGGGCCGTGATCCCCACCAGGGTGATCAGGGCCCCACCAGCGAGCACCGACAGCAGAACCAGCCAGCGGCGCAAGCCGGGGAGCGACCAGACATCTCGGCAGCGCCCGGCCGCCAAGGCAAGCGACTCGGGCAGGCGCATGGCCAGTGGGCTGAGGCTGATCAGCAGATTCCAGACGATGGTGCTGTGGGTGAGCGCCGAGAGGATCACCCCTAGCCCCAGCCAGAGACGTTGGGGGCGGAACTGGCGGGCCGCCCAGAGCATCAGCGGCAGGAGCAGCAGCACCGCCAGGGCCTGACGGCTGTGGGCGTTCTGCATGAAACCCCGCAGCATCGGACTGCAGCAGATCAGCAGAGACCACCAGCCGCCCCAGGCGGGCACACCCCAGGCCCGAGCCATCAGCAGCGGCGCTGCCGCATAACCAGCGACCACGAGCCCATGCACGGCGGCCATGCGGTAGGGCAGCAGCAGCACCAGCGGCCGCAGCAGGCGCCAGAGAGGCTCCGGCGGTCCCCGCTCTGGATCCACCGCCATGTAGTGGGAAAAGCGGGTGGTGTCGCTGTTGCCCCAGCTGGCCAGGGTGAAGAACACCAGCACCAGCACCAGCAGCACAACAGCGGCGCCCCACCACAGGCGTGGCCGGCGGTAGGCCCCGGCCAGGTGCAGCAGCAGCGCCATCAGCACCTGCGCCAGGAACAGCGCAGCCATCAGACCAGGGGCCTGGGTGACCTGGTCGATCCGGAAGGGAGCCTCGAGCGGAAAGGGCGCAGACAGCATCAGCGTGAGGGGAGATCCCAGTAGCGGATCTGCCAGGGCCAGCGATCAGGAACGCAGAGGAAGTTGTCGTCAAGGCCGCAGCTGAGCAGGCGCGAGGGCAGAAGGCGCTCGATCAGCCAGTAATCAACCGTGACGAACAACGCTGGCAGCACTGCCCAATGGCATTGGTAACGGTTCAACCAGGCCAGATACACAATCAACAGAAACAAGCCCACCACATCGGCGAGGCGACTGGTGATCTGCGGGAACCATACGGCCTGCACCGACCATTGCATCAGGTGATAGAGAAGGCCGAACAGGATCAGCTGACGGGTGACACCGCAGCTCAACAAGGCGCGCCAGCTCAGCCTTCGCCACCAGCAGGTGAGCAGCACTCCAAGCAGCATCGCTGCCTGGAGCCTCCCCACCGCCGGATCCAGGGGGTACTTGTTGAAGTAGCTCTCCTGTTGCACGTAGACCGCCAGCTTCTCCACCGCCGTTGGCAGGGCCAAGGCCAGCAGCAGCGCCAGGCCGGCGACCAGTGCGGCGACGGCAACCAGGGTGATCGCTCCGGCAGGCCGGTGCAGACGCCGTCGCAGCAGGGCCAGAGTCGTGGTCCGCCTCGCCAGGAGCCCCGGAAGAAGCGCCAGCGTGAGGGAGCCCGCGAAGGCCGTGTGCATCGTGAGTGAGAGCAGGGCAGCCAGGGCGCCCCAGCGCCTCCGCACCTCGGTCAGCTGGCCCGCCCAGAGCAGCAGAGGGACCAGCAGCAGCGTGGCCAGGGCCTGGCGGCTGACGCCGTTCTGAAGAAAGTTGCGCAGCAGCGGACTGCAGCAGATCAACAGGCTCCACCAGCCTGCCCAGGCCGGGGCCCGCCAGCGCCATGCCAACAAGAGCGGCGCCAGGGCGTAGCCGGCCACCACCAGCCCATGCACCGCCGACATGCGGTAGGGCAGCCGCACCACCAAGGGGGCCACCAGCACCCAGAAGGCCTCCCCCCTGACACGGGAGAGATCGAAGCTGAAGTAGTAGCTCAGCTTGGTGGTATCGCTGTTGCCCCAGCTGGCGAGGGTGAAGAACAGCCCCACCAGGGCCACCAGGGCCAGGGCCGCCGCCCACCAGCAGGACGTCCGCTGGCGTACCCCCGCCCAGGCCATGGCAGCCGCCAGCAGCAGCTGGGCGGCAAAGAGGACGGCCATCAACAGCGGCGCCGCAGTGACCTGATCGAGGCGGAACGGAGCGACCGAAGGGAAGGCCAGCACGGTGCTCAGGCGGCGGGAGCGGACCGGCGCCGGTCCAGCAACAGATCACGCAGGGCCGTTGCCGGCTGCAGCGCATCGAAACCCCAGTAAGGATCGAGCAGGCTTCGCACGCTGTCCTGGGAACCGGGCTCCCCCGACCCCAGCACCTCCCGCAGGAGAGTGCTCAGGCGCTGCCGCTCGGCCCACTCAGTGGCCTCCTCCTCAGCCTTGGCGCCGGCCAGGGCCGAGAGGTCCTGCTCGGCTTCCGACTCGATCCAGTGCAGCCGTGCCCCCAGGGCCACTCCGTAGCCGAGGTGGGTGCCGAAGGCATTGCTGGCCAGACCATCACTGAGCTCAAGCAGAGTGCGCATCGCGTCAAGGAACCAGGGGTTGGAGCGATGCCCATTGCAGGCCACGATCCATTCCGGCGGCAGCGGCAGGAGTTCGGGGTCCTTCCAGTGGCGCAGCCAGATCAGTGAGCGGTAACCGCCGGCCTCCATCAACCCACGGACCTCCGCAACGCAGCGGTCCAGGTCCATGCGCCGCTCCACCTGATCCCAGCTGTGGGCCAGCACCACCAGCAGGGTGGGGCCGAGCTCGGCACGCAGCTGGCTGATCGCCTCGACCGTGAGCAGGGGCCGGGCATAGGCGATCCAGGGGCCGATGGCATGGGCTGGCAGCCCAAAACGCTCGCGCAGCCAGCGGGCCCGCAGGGGTCCCATGCAGAGATAGCCGTGGGTCCACGGGCGCGGACGCTCGAAGGTGGCCTCCCGGCTCACCTTGAGGCCATGCTCCAGCAGGTGGGGGAGCGGCGCCCCGATCAACGGCAGGCCCGCATGGCGCTTGAGCTGGATGTCGTGGCCGTAGTGGTGGGAGGAGTTCTCCAGCTCGCGCCGGGCCGGGCTGAAGAACGGCTTGGTGGACACGGCGGAGCGGAAGGCATGACGATCCCAGAGGTCGGCGCTCACCCGCGGGGCGAAGGGCCGCTGACCGAAGGCCTGATGCACCAGTCCCCGGTAGGCGGCCAGGGCCTGCCACTCATCCCGGTCAAGCCGCTCCAGCTGTCCGATCGGACCGAGCCGCCCGGCCCTGACGGCCTGGCGCAGCCCGGCGCGCAATCGCTCCCGCAGGCCCGCGCGGCGCTCAGCCATTGCGGTCACGCCAGCCGGCACGACTCAGCACGCGCCACTCGTCCCGTGCCCGCAAAATCGCCTCGGCCAGGGAGCGCACGGCGCCTTGGCCGCCGGCGGCGGCGAGTACCGCATCTGCCTGGCGGCGCAGGGGACTCACCGCATCAGCCGGACAGAGCAGCAGGCCAACCCCCGGCCGAACCGCCAGATCGTTGAGGTCGTCACCCACAAAAGCGGTCTGGGAGATGGTCATGCCCAGGCTGCTCTGCAGTTGCACCAAAGCCGCAGGCTTGTCCTTGACGCCTGTCAGGCACTGGCTGATGCCCAGATAGCGGGCCCGCTGCTCGGTGGCACCGCTCTTGCCGCCGCTGAGCAGCGCCACCTCCAGGCCCGCCTGCTGCAGCAGCCGGATCCCGAGACCATCGCGCACATCGAAGCGCTTGATCACCTCCCCAGACTCCGTCGTCCAGAGACCCCCGTCGGTGAGCACCCCATCCACATCCAGCACCAGCAGCCGCAGGGCTCGCAGCCGCTCACGCCAGCGCCAGGCCAGCAGGGCCGGCTGGCGCCAGGGCAAGGCCAGGGGCCCACTCACAGCACCGTGACGGCCTCCCCCTGCTCCTGCAGGGGGGCGCGGATGGCCAGCAACTGCTCCAGCAGAGGCTCGACCCGATGCAACGGCACCATGTTCGGCCCATCGCTGAGGCCCCGGTCGGGATCGGGATGCACTTCCATGAACAGGCCATCGATACCGACCGCAGCCGCTGCCCGCGCCAGGGGTGCCACGAATTCGCGCTGGCCACCGCTGCTGCTGCCGCGGCCTCCCGGCTGCTGCACCGAATGGGTGGCATCGAAAATCACCGGGCAACCCAGGGCGCGCAGCTGGGGCAGGCTGCGGAAATCGACCACGAGGGTGTTGTACCCGAAGCTGGAGCCCCGCTCGGTGAGCCAGAGATTCTCGACTCCGGCCTCCCGCAGCTTGGTCACCACCTGGGCCATATCCCAGGGTGCGAGGAACTGGCCCTTCTTGACGTTGATGATCTTGTCGGTGCCGCGCACAGCCTCGGCAGCCGCCATCAGCAGATCGGTCTGGCGGCAGAGAAAGGCAGGGATCTGCAGCACATCCACCACCTCGGCCACGGGGGCCGCCTGCTGGCTTTCGTGAATATCGGTGAGGACCCGCAGGCCGAAACGCTGCTTCACCTCCTTGAGCACCTCCAGTCCCCCACTGACTCCAGGGCCGCGGAAGGAGCCCCCCGAGCTGCGGTTGGCCTTGTCGAAGCTGGCCTTGAAGATGTAGTTGATGCCCAACCGCTCAGCGATCGTCTGCATCCGCTCGGCCACCTGAAACACCAGCTCGGGGCTCTCGATCACACAGGGGCCGGCGATCAGGGTGAAGCTCATTGGGGGAAGGAGAAGGGCGTCAACTGACCAGCTTGCGTTCCAGAGAGGCGAGATCCCTGAAGGTCTCCGACCGCTGCTGCAGCTCCTCGAAGGTACCGGAGGCCTTGATCCGCCCAGCCTCGAATTCGTAGATTCGATCACAACGCATCACGGTGCTGAGCCGGTGGGCGATCACCACGGTGGTGCAGCGGCGGCCCACCACCTCCAGAGCCTCGATCACCTCGTTCTCGGTGCGGTTGTCGAGGGCGCTGGTGGCCTCATCGAGCAGCAGGAAGCGGGCCCGGCGGAAGAAGGCCCTCGCCAGGGCCAGACGCTGACGCTGGCCGCCGGAGAGCTGGAGACCGTTCTCCCCCACAGGCGTGTGCAGCCCGTAGGGCATCTCACTGACGAATTCCGCCAGCTGGGCGGCGTGCAGGGCATCCCAGACCTCGTCCGTGTCAACGGTCATCTCGGGCAGACCGAAGGCAACGTTCTCGAGAATGCTGGCGTCAAGCAGGTTGATGAACTGCGGAACCTGGGCGCAGCAGGCCTGCCAGGCAGGCACATCCAGATCGCTGACGGGAATGCCGTCGAGTTCCAGGCAGCCCGGTTCAGGGTTGAGCAGACCAAGCAGCAGGTGGGCAGTCGTGGTCTTGCCGCTGCCGGTGGAGCCCACCAGGGCGATGCGGGAGCCCACCGGAATCGAGAGGCTCACCCCGCGCAGAACAGGCTCATGGCTGCCCGGATAGCTGTACCAGGCGTCGCGCAGACGGATCGTGCGGGTGGGGAAGATGCCCTCAGGGCTGGGCACACCGGGGGTCTGCAGGGTGGGCCGCTCAGGGGGCAGGTTCAGGTATTCGAGGGTCTTCTCCATCACAGGCAGACCACCGCGCAGCTGGGTGAGTGCCGAGAAGAAATCCTGCAGTGGCGGAGTGAGCCGCAGGGCCACCACCGCGAGGGTGGTGAGGAAGGGAATGATCTGGATGATGCGGTCGCTATCGCCGCTGAGCAGGGCCGGCACGGCCCCCACCGCAAAGATCAGAGTGATACCGAACGGCTCGATCAGCATCCTCGGCAGGGTGGGCAGCAGCTCGGAGGCCCAGGAGTATTGCTTGGCCTTCTCGCCGGTCGAGACGAAGGAGTCGCGGAAATAACCCTCGGCACCAGTGAGACGGATGTCGCGGATAGATCCCAGCGACTCCATCAGGATGTGGGCGCTGCGTGACTCCAGGCGAAGTTTCTGCTTCGAGGCATGGCGCAGGTAGGGGGTGATCACCAGCGACAAGGTGAGATAGGCCCCTACCAGGGAACTGATCAGGATCACAGCCAGCCAGCGGCCCACCACCAGCATCCCGAAGGACAGCAGAAGGATCGAGAAGATGCTGCCCACCATGCGCAGCAAGGGATTGACCACCGAATTGGAGGTCTTCTTGATATGACTCAGTAACAGGGTGGAAAGCTTTGCTGTGCTCTTGGAGAGATGGAATTCATAGCTCTGGGCCAGCACCCTGGAATGAATCAGGTTGCATAGATCGATCCAGATCTTGGCGGTGAGGCGCTGCTGGAAGAACTGCAGGCCCACCTTGGAGAAGGAGCCCACCCAGGAGAGAACGATCAGCAGCAGGATCAACCAGAGGCTCTGATCAACCGGGTTGCCCCCGAAGACCTTGACCCCCGGGAGGGTGTTCGGAAGCTTGCTGCCCACCAGCGCCCCCATCAGCCGGCCCACCATCGCCACGGTGGCCAGGTCGATCAGGCCGGGAATGATCGAGAGGGGCAGCAGCACCGTCAGGGCACGCAGGCGCTCCGGCGGCAGGTAAGCCAGCAGGCTGCGCAGCTGGGACACCGTTCTGCTGCGCATACGCGGCATCGATCGAAGCGGAGATCCCAGCGCAGCCGAGCCCATTCAGCATTGACGGTATGTGACTGAATCCGACCAGGGTCAGCGGGACAGCCAGCCCTGCAAGCGCCCCATGCGCTGCTGCCAGCGAAGGCGCCAGGGAGGAAGCGAGCTCAGCGGCGGCTCGCCCGAGCCTGACGAGCCCCCTGGACTCAGGCCCAGGAGACGATCCCAGTGCTGATCGATCAGCCCCAGCGCCTCGGCCCAGCGCCGCAACAGCTCAGGTTCACCGCAGGCCTCCAGCAACGACGCCAACCGCTGCGGCTCGGCCCGCCAGGCCTGGGGATCCAGCGCCGCCGCACTGATCCGCTCCAGGTCGGACTCCAGGGTGCCGCAACCGATCTGATGGCCAAGCCGCCCCGGATCGAGGAAGTCGGCCAGGGCATGGTTGAGGCTGCTGAACACCACGCAACGGCAGGCCATCGCCTCCAGGGGCGGCAGCCCGAAGCCCTCGCTCACACCGCGGCCGCGCCAGTAATCGGCGGAGTCGTAGAGAACCACACGGCTGCGGTTGAACAGATCCACGAGGTCGTCCACCCAACCTTGCTGTACGTACACCCGCAATCCCCGTCGCCGCAGGGCCGGCACCAGGGTCTCAAGCACGTAGGCACTGGTCTTGCGCGCCTGCACCAGCACGTCGATGTCGCGCTCAAGGCCGCGGTCGATCCAATGGGGTTCAAGGGCATTGGGCACCAGGAACAGTGGGTTGCGGGGAGCCCGATCGCCCCAGTAGCCCAGGGTGTTGCGGCTCACGGCCAGCACGGGCACACCTGGGGGCAGTTCAAAGCCGTAGCCGCTGCTGTGGGCGTGGTAGGCCACCGGCCGACCCCTCAGCTGGCCCAGCAGCTTCGGCACGTCGAAGCCCCAGCTCACGATCCAGAGGGCCGAGCCCGGCGCCGGCTCGTGGCGCAGCAGATCGCCCAGGAAGGGGTGGTCCGGCTGCCGCTGGCGATAGGTGACCACCTCGGTGGGCACCAGCGCGGCCGTCAGGCGGGCCGTCTGCAATTCCACCTGCAGGCCGCCGCAGCGGAAGCGGCCAGTGGTGCCGGGCACCAGAAATCGGAGTGGACGCAAGGGAGCCGGCTCGATCGCCAACGACTCTGGCTCAGGCCATGACCGGGGCGGAGCTCAGGCGGCGACCACCTCGGTGCTGCCGGTGCGCTGACGGCGTGTGAGGAAGCCGAACAGCACCTTGCCGATGGCCGCCACCAGATTTCCTTCCAGCTCCTGGAACATCACCATGTTGAGGTGGAAGGCATGGTTGGCCTCCGCCACGATGCGATCGGCCATGGCCTGATCGATCGGCAGCTGATCAAGGCTGATCCGGTAGTTCGCCTTGAATGCCTTCTCATCGGGGATGGCATCGAACTCATAGAAGCGCAGACCATCGTGGTCACCCAGATTCATCGCTTTCTGGGCGATGTTCTTGAGGATCTGCCCGCCTGAGAGATCACCGATGTAGCGGGTGTAGTGGTGGCCCACCAGCAGCTCGGGTGAGTCGGCCGCCACCTGATGCAGGCGGGCCACGTAGGCCTTGGCGCCGGGGGTGGGGCTCACCTGCTGACGCCAGTCGGATCCGAAGTAGAAGGCCAGGTCGGCCTCAAGGGCGGCACGCCGGTTGAGGGCATCGCTGGCGATCGGCCCCACGACAGGGTGGCCCTTGAGCTTGCCGATCTCCTCCTCCATCGCGCTGTAGACGAAATAGAGGTCGGCCACCAGCTTGCGGTAGCTGATCTTGTCGACCACTCCCTTCAGGAAGCAGGTCACGAAGCCGGTGTTCTCGGCCATCGTGTGCGCTTTCTTGGTGCCTTCGCGCAGTTGGGACGCCAGATCGACAGCCATCTCAGCGGGGTGCTGTTTGTACGGACCGTCAACGTAGGGCTGATGGGCGGTGAGAGTCTCGCGTTGGTTGCGAAGGTTTAAGCGGCCTGGTCCTGCTGATCCGGGTCGCGGGCCAGCAGGGTGAACAGCTCCCGACAGACCTGCTGCAGCTTCTCTACCACCTCGGCCTGGGGCAGATTGGGCCCGCTGGGACGCCAGTCGCCCACCGTGGCCAGCCGCCACTGCTCCCCCTGAAAGGTCACACCGCTGAGCACCACGCCCAGCAACCGGGGCGGTCCCTGAGCCGGGGCAGGCGCTGCGGCCAGGCGCAGCTGCATCAGCAGGCTGCGGCATTGCAGGCGCGGGCTCCAGCCCGGGAAATGAAAGGCCAGATCCACCGACTCCTCCTCGGCGAAACGCCGGGTGTCGGGGTCGTCGCGCCAGGGGGTGAGGTTGGCTTTGGCATCGGGGAAATGGCGCCTGAACAGGCCTGCCGCGGAGGCGATGGCCTGGGCCATCTCCGGACTGCGGGCCAGGTCTGCCGCATTCATGGCGTTTCCCCTGAGCAGACGTGCGGATGGGCTGAACTTAGGCTCGCCCAACCGAACCAATGCTGCAGTGTGCCGAAGGCCGCTGCGAGACGTGGTCGGCGGATGACCACGGGCCACCCGTCCTCATCCGGATTCACCTCGCATGACCTGCCGCCGATGGCGTCCACCCCAGCCCCCGCCTACGACCAGCTGACCCCGCCCACCACGGGCAGCGCCATCCGCTTCGAGAACGGCCTGCCGGTGGTGCCCAACGACCCGATCATTCCCTTCATCCGTGGCGACGGCACCGGGGTGGACATCTGGCCCGCCACGCAGCGGGTGCTTGATGCGGCGGTGGCCAAGGCCTACGGGGGCGAGCGCCGCATCGAGTGGTTCAAGGTGTTCGCCGGCGATGAAGCCTGCGAGATCTACGGCACTTATCAGTACTTGCCCCAGGACACGCTGACCGCCATCGAGCAGTACGGCGTGGCGATCAAGGGACCGCTCACCACACCGATCGGTGGCGGCATCCGCTCGCTCAACGTGGCCCTGCGCCAGATCTTCGACCTCTACTGCTGCGTGCGCCCCTGCAGGTATTACACCGGCACCCCCAGCCCCCACAAGCGGCCCCAGGATCTCGACGTGGTGGTGTACCGGGAGAACACCGAAGACATCTACATGGGGATCGAGTGGGAGGCCACGGATCCGGTGTGTGTGGAGCTGATCGCCCACCTCAACGACGTGGTGATCCCCGCCAACGGCAAGCTGGGCCAGCGCCGCATCCCGGAGGGATCCGGCATTGGCATCAAGCCGGTGAGCAAGGCCGGCACCCAGCGCCATGTGCGCAAGGCGATCCAGCACGCCATGAAGCTCGAAGGCGCCAAGCGCCACGTGACCCTGGTGCACAAGGGCAACATCATGAAATTCACGGAGGGGGCCTTCCGTGACTGGGGCTATGAGGTGGCCACCAGTGAATTCCGCGACGACTGCGTGACCGAGCGGGAGAGCTGGATCCTCGACAACCTCGCCCGCAACCACGGCCTCAGCGTCGAAGACAACGCCCGCCTGATCGAACCCGGCTACGACAGCCTCACCCCCGAGAAGAAAGCGGCGGTGGATACCGAGGTGAAGGAGGTGCTGGCCGCCATCGGCGAGAGCCACGGCTACGGCAAGTGGAAATCAATGGTGCTGGTCGATGACCGCATCGCCGACAGCATCTTCCAGCAGATCCAGACCCGGCCCCAGGAGTATTCGGTGCTCTGCACCCTCAACCTCAACGGCGACTACATCTCCGATGCCGCCGCCGCGGTGGTGGGCGGCCTGGGCATGGCGCCGGGGGCCAACATCGGGGATCACGCAGCGATATTCGAGGCCACCCATGGCACGGCACCCAAGCACGCCGGCCTCGACCGCATCAACCCCGGCTCGGTGATCCTGAGCGGCGTGATGATGCTCGAATTCATGGGTTGGCAGGAAGCCGCCGATCTGATCACCCACGGCATCAGCGCCGCAATCGTCAACGGCCAGGTCACCTACGACCTCGCCAGACTGATGGAACCTCGGGTTGAGCCTGTGAGCTGCTCCGGCTTCGCCGAGGCGGTGATCGACCACTTCGATGCCTGAGCACCGGCTCCAGCGCCACGGCCCCCAGCGATGACCGTCACTCAGCCCGACCATCCCTTCCTGCGCACAGCCAGCACACTCGCCACCGACCCCTGCATCCACTGCGGCTTCTGCCTGCCGAGCTGTGCCAGCTACCGGGTGCTGGGCAGCGAGATGGATTCGCCCCGAGGTCGGATCCACATGCTCAAGGCAATCGAGCGTGGCGAGCTGGCGCTGGATGCCACCGTGGCCAGCCATTTCGACAGTTGCCTGGGCTGCCTGGCCTGCGTCTCGGCCTGCCCTTCGGGGGTGCGCTACGACGAGCTGATCGCCGCCACCCGGCCCCGGCTGAATGCTCCGGAGCTGCGTTCCCCCTGGCAACGCAGCTTCCGGTCTTTGCTGTTCCAGCTCCTGCCCTACCCCACACGCCTGCGGGCGCTGCTGCGACCCCTGCGGCTCTACGCGGGCACCCCCCTGCAGACCTTCGCTCGCCGCAGCGGGCTCACCCGCCTGCTGGGGCCCCAGCTGGAGGCGATGGAGCGGCTGCTGCCGGCGCTGCAACCTGATGCCTTCCAGCCATCCGCACCGGTGCTGATCCCGGCCCAGGGCGATCGCCGCTACCGGGTGGGCCTGGTCACCGGCTGCGTGCAGCGGCTGTTCGACCCGGCGGTGAACCGTGCGGCAATCGAGCTGCTCAGCGCCAACGGCATCGAGGTGGTGATCCCCCCCGAGCAGAACTGCTGCGGTGCCATGACCCACCACCAGGGGGAACTGGAGCAGACCCGGGCCCTTAGCAAGGATCTGCTCAGCCGCTTCGAGGCCGTGATCGGTCCAGGGCGCGCGGCCGGCCCTGAACCCCTCGATGCGGTTCTGGTGGCGGCCTCCGGCTGCGGCCACACCCTCAAGCAACTCGACGCGATCCTGGCCGAGGAACCTGGCTGGGCCAGCCGGGGCAGCGCCTTCGCCGGCCAGGTGGCCGACATCCAGGAGTTCCTGCACCGCGTCGGGCTCAGCTCCAGCTTCGTGGACCGGCTCCAGCCCCTGCGCCACGGAGATGGCACCCCCGCCAGCGCCGAGCGCCCCCTGCGCCTGGCCTACCACGATGCTTGCCACATGCTGCACGGCCAGGGGCTGAGCCAGCAGCCGCGAGAGCTGCTGCGCCAGATCCCCCACGTGCGGATCGTCGAGGCGGTGGAGGCGGGCGTGTGCTGCGGGAGCGCCGGCATCTACAACCTGGTGCAGCCTGATGAAGCCGCTGAACTGGGCCGGATCAAGGCCGCCGATCTCAGCGGCAGCGGCGCCGATCTGGCCGTGAGCGCCAACATCGGCTGCACCCTGCAGATCCGCCAGCACATGGAAACCACGGCCCGCGCGATCCCCGTGGCCCATCCGGTGGAGCTGCTGATGCGCAGCGCCACCGGCTCCTGAAGCTCCTCCTCAGCCGCCTGAGCCATCGCGGCCGGCAGACTCCATCAGCCACCAGGCCTGGCGAAGGGTTTCTGCGACGCCCAGGTTGCCCGGCATGGTGAGCAGGGGCAGCTGCGGGAAGAGGTCATGGTCGGCGGGCAGGCGCAGCAGCGAGAGGCCCGGCAGCAGCTGCCCCTCCAGCCGCACCGCAGCCAGGGCCAGTCCATCGCGCAGCAGGGTCTGGCTGGTGGTGCCGCCCTTGCTGATCAGGTAGCTGAGCTCGGGCGGCAGCCCGGCGGCGAGTCGGGCCATCAGCCCCGCCAGGGTGAGCGACAACCGCTGCCGCTCGCCGGCGTTGCGGCACGACCGCTCGCCCCGGCTGCTGAACAGCACCGGCGTCCGCCCGGACAGCCAGGCGCTCCCCAGCCGCTCCAGCAGCTCCTCCCGGAGCGGTTCGAGGGCCTGATCAGCCAGATCGGCCGACTCAGGCCCCAGGCGCCGGATCGTCTTGAGCACCCGCTCCACCGGCAGCTCCACCCCGGCGCAGGCGGGTTCAACCAGCAGCAGCTGCAGCTGCTGGTTGCTCAGGGGCACATGGGATCCCACCAGCACCGCGCCAGGGGCCGCGCCACGGCGCAGGCGGGCCAGGGAGGCGGGCGGCAGCGGCTGGGGCGGCAGAGCGGCCAGGGCCTGGAGCAGGCTCGCCGCCGACTGGACCAGTAGCCGCCTGGCGGGCAGCACCGCCCGCACGGCCCGCGCCAGGACCTCGAGCTGCTCGGGCCGCTGCGCATTCACGACCACCAGCGGGTTGCCACTCAAGGCGAGCAGGCGCTCCACCAGGGCCTGCTCGCCTTGAGGCTCGAGCTCCGCCAGGGATATCTGCTGCACCGACTCGGCCAGGCGCTCGCCACCGCTCTTGTGCTCCACCCAGGCGGGCAGATCGCTGGTGGGATAGCCGAAACGGGCATCGGCAGCGAAGGCCGAGCGATGCACCGGCTCGCCGTGGAGCAGGTGCACCCCATCCACCGTGGTGCGACCTCCCTCCAGAAAGGCGGGCACCAGCAAGGTGGCATCGAAGGGGCCGAGTTCTGCCTCGATCCGATCGATCTCCAGGGGAAAGTGGCCCCGCAGGGTGGAATCCCCTCGGCTCACCAGCAGCCAGGAGCCAGGGCCGGATTCGCCAGAGGGCTCGCCCAGGACCGCTCGCAGCGACCGGCAGATGGAGGTCACCCGCTCCACCGCCTGTTCGGGCTCCAGCGCCCGGGTGTCGCTGAGCAGAAACAGCAGGGGGGAGGGGTCGAGCAGGGCCCGCTTGAGGGTGGCCGGATCCCAGCGCAGAAGCAGCGGACAGCCGTGCACAGACTGGGATCCGGTGGGGTCGTCATCCAGGACGATGATCTTCAAGCAGGTGGAGGCGGGGGAGGGCCAGGGGGCCATGGCACCATCGTGCCGTGATCACCCCCGAGCCCCACGATCTGGCTGATCTCGTGCAGGCACTGCACGCGGATGGCACTCCCTGGCTGCCCGCCGGCAGCGGCAGCCGCCTGCACTGGGGGCCACCGGTGCAGGAGACCAGCACGGTGGTGAGCAGCCAGCGGCTGAACCGCATCCTCGACCACGCCGTCGGGGATTTCACGGTGACGGTGGAGGCGGGCACCCCGCTGCGGGAACTGCAGGAGGCCCTGCGGCGAGAGAACCAGTGGCTCACCATCGACTGGCCCTGGGGCAGCGATGCTGACGGCAATGGGGCCGGCACGGTGGGGGGTCTGGTGGCCCGTGGCCTGGCCGGGGGCCTGCGCCAGCGCTATCTGGGTGTCCGCGACCAACTGATCGGCATCGGCCTGCTGCGGGCCGACGGGGTGGCGGCTCACGCCGGCGGCAAGGTGGTCAAGAACGTGGCCGGCTACGACCTGATGAGGCTGTTCACGGGCAGCTGGGGGTCCCTCGGCCTGATCACAGAGCTGACCCTGCGCACCAGCCCCCAGCCGCCTGAGCGGCGGGGCCTGCTGCTGCAGGGGGAGCTCGAGCCGCTCGATGAACTGCGCCGCTGGCTGCTGCGCTCCAGCCTCACCCCCGAGTTGATCGACTGGTGGAGCCCGACTCTGGCCGCCCAGGCCGGAGCTGATCCCCAGCACGCCCTGCTGCTGGGTCTGGCCAGCGTCAGCGATGCCGCCCTGCGGGCCCAGTGCCTGGAGATCCGCAGCCGGGCGGAGCAGCTGGGATTGCGGGGCCAGCCCCTGGATCCGGAGAGGCTGGAAGCCCTTCGGGCAGTAGCCCTCGGCCGTCCGCAGCCCGACGGCTGGCTGCTGCGCCTGGGGACCCTCCCTGCCCAGACCAGTGCTCTGCTGGCGGAGCGGGTGCTGCGTGACCTGCCGGTGGTTCTGGGCGCCGGCAGCGGCCTCGGCGACAGCTGGGCTGGATCCGACCTGCCCGCTTACCGGGTGGAGGAACTGCGGCGAAGCTGCGTGGCCCGCGGCGGGGTGCTCACCGTGCTGCAGCAGCCGCCAGGCACCAACCAGCTGCCGGCCTGGGAGGACGTGCCCTCCAGGCCCATGATCGAGGTGGTCAAAGCCCAGTTCGACCCGAAACAGCAGCTGGCCCGTGGGCGGCTGCCCGGTGTGCTCAATCCGCTTGAAAGCTGAGGCGGATATAACGCGGACTATCACCCCGAATACGCCTGCGAGAAGCTTTGGACATGCCGTTCTGCCAGCCCACAGGATCTAGAGAGCAAGCTATGAGTCCATGCTCAAGAATTCGCAGAAGGTCGGCAGGCCCACTCGCTCACCTTTGATTCGTGGCTCTGTGGCCTGTCCAACGCTCAAGATCAGCGGCTGGAAGTAGCCCATGCATTCAACAGTCATCCTTGGCCAATGCCGCTGGGTCTTGATGTTAGGCGATGCTGATATCTTCTGCTGAAAACGCCTCAAGCAACAAGCTCTTGGAGCACAAGCTGTTCGATGGCGACTGCAATCTTATCAGCCACCTCAAACGTGGAAAAGTGGCTGCGTGCATCCAACTTCGACAACGTGAACCAAGGATGATTCGCTGCGAACGCCTGGTGTGCAGCGAGGTAGCCAGGATCCTCCGGCTGAGCATACAAATGCAGCACCGGCACGGCAGGGGCGAGATGGGTCAACGCCTGAAGTGGAGATCCAGCTTGGGCGTAGGCGGCGCTGATTTCACGGACAGCATGCCCGATGTCAACTACGTAGGCGGCGCGTCAATTACGTAGGCGGGTTCCTCCCGTCTTCTCCCCCCTGCGATGGCAGGGGGGAGAAGACACGAAAACTGAGTCACCCTCAGTCCAGAAGTCGGAGCACGGCTGGGGTGCCTTGATCGGCATCCGGCGGCGTCAATCCGGTTGGCCGGTGCCCCTGCTCAGCCTCTACCCGATTGCTGCAGCGGAGCTCGTCACCGGCAGCTCGCGCCCGGGGTGTGGGGGCGGTTGGCGGGTAATTGACGCCTGGTCCGGACGCCCAGTCAGCCAGCCACAGGTCGGCCTGTGCGTCGTGCCCGCTTGCGGCGGTAGCTCTCTCCATTGATCTGGATGATCGTGCTGTGATCCACCAGCCGGTCCACCGCTGCCACCGTCATGGCGCTGGTCGAGAAGACGTGCTCCCACTCACTGAACGGCTGGTTGGAGGTGACCAGCAGGGATTTCCGTTCGTAGCGGTGCATCACCAGTTCAAAGAGCACCGAGATCTCGGCCTCGTCCTTGCGCACGTAGCCGATGTCGTCGATGACGAGCAGGGCGTAGCGGTCCAGCTTGGTGAGGGCCTTGGCCAGGGCGTACTGGTGCTCGTGCGCGCCGCAGCATTCGCCGCGGCCCCGGGCCCGGGTGAGCACGCGGTACTTGATGGAGCGACTGATCGGGCTGGGCGCGGAAGGCGTCCAGGGGCTGGCGGCAGAGCTGCAGCAGCTCATCGCGCTCGGCGTCGCTCAGCTCGCCTGCGCCAATAAGGCTGTACACCCCACTGGCGGAGGTGGTGATGCCGTTGCCGGTGAGTCATCGATCTGGGTAACGTCATCGCAGAGGATCCTGCAGGCGAAGTCCTGCACTGGGGCGGGGCGGGCTGTTGCTTGGCAAATCAGTGGCCCAGCAGTTCCATGAGCATCAGCGGCTGGTCGATGTGGCTCATGCGCATACGCCGCGTCACGTAGTCGCGAAGGCTGGCTCAAAGAGTGCGGCCTCACTGAGGTAAAGCTCGTGATCAGCGATGCGTACGTGGGCCTCACCAATGCCGATCCGGCGGATGCTGCAGGGCAGCTGCTGGCAGCGCTGCCGGGTCCATTTCGCCAGAAATCTGCTCCAACGGGTGCCCAAGTCCCACCAAGGCATGGTCACCGCTGCGTTGCGCTCGGTGTTCGCCCAGGAGAAAACGGACGAAATCCAGGCCCGCTGCGACGACCTGGCCAGCTCACTGGTGGAGCGCTTCCCCAAGGCGGCTGAACTCATGCTGCACGCCCGGGAAGACGTGCTCGCCTTCCGTCACTTCCCTCCTCAACACTGGAAAAAGGCTTGGAGCACCAACCTGCTCGAGCGCCTCAATGAGGAGATCAAACGCCGCACTCGGGTGGTCGGCATCTTCCCGAATGACGCCTCGATCACTCGCCTGTGGGGGCTGTGCTGTTGGAGCAGGACGAGCACTGGCAGCTCGAGGGCCAGCGCATGTTCTCCGCAGACAGCATGGCCGCCATCCCCTCGCTGGAGGAGCTGCCTGCGCAGCCCTCCCTGCAGGCAGCAGCGGCCTGAACTCAGGCCCCAGGTGACCGCGCCGTAGCGACCCCACAGGGCACAGCGGCGGCGATCACCTGGGGGCCGGCACAGCGGAGGTCACGACCAAGATTGCAGGCGTAGCCCACAACCGATCGATAATCCAGACGAAAGACTTGATAAGTCAATCGTCTGGATTCATCGTGACAAAACGAGGTACACATGCGCTTCGCGGATGACAGCACTTCATTCACTCCTTTGCACCCTCAGATCAGGGCAATCGGACCTCGGAATTTACACCACGCGAAGGGACGCGGCCAACCAGCGAAACAGTAGGTTGTAGTGCAGCTGCTCCAGCAGCAACCGCTCGGACGGATCCCGTAGAATGACTGAAACAGCTAGCCTAGACTAGGAGAACTCTGGGGGGCACTGATGGCCGGCCTTTTGAGGCATACAGCGCACAGAAGGTGGGCTTGAGCCGATGAAGAGCCTGTTCCGCCAATTTCCGGATCCGCAGCAGCAGATGGCTGGTCGGAATCCGCTCCTCGATCGACACATAGGACAACAGGGAGCCCCTACGCTCCTGTTGACCTCACATCAACGACTGAGCATTAACTCCAATATCGCAGAGCTGGCCGAGTTTTTCAGCAAACTCCTAAGCGCAACAGGTTCCTAGAGCTTCCTAAAGTCAACATCTAATCCAAGCCACGGAGTGATCAAACCATGAGCACATTGGCGAAGCGCGTGTGCACGGACCGTAGATGGTGGATCGGCGGACTGAGCTGCTGTGGTCTGTATGTGGCGCTGGTGGGCACCATCCCCTTCGCAGTTCGGCCTGGCAGCCTCTACGACGATGATCTCTTCGTGCGTCAGGCGAACCAGCTATTCGAGGGCCACTGGTTGGGTATTCAATTCACTCATCTTACCCTGGCCAAGGGGCCTCTACATGCGCTGCTAATGGCTACATGGATGCATACAGGGGAGTCAGTGTCGCTGGCCCTGCGGGCATTTTATGCTCTGGCCGCCTTTCTGTTCTGCACACTGGCGCTGCCACCGCAGCGAGCGGGCTGGCGATGGGCGGCCCTGGTGATGCTGCTTTTGGATCCATGGATGGTCACCCTGCCGGGCTCGCGCTTCACTCGAGAGGCCAGCTTCATTCCGCTTTCTCTTCTCGCCTTGGGGCTGGCGGTAGCAGCACTTGATTCATTGTCCCCATCCATCCCAGCTCAGCGATGGCACCATCAGAGCCGAGTAACCCGATCATTGCCCTTACTGATCGCCTCCTCAGCGGCACTGGGGCTACTGCTGATCAGCCGGGAGGCTCGTCTGGTCATCCTGCTAGTGGAGGCTGTGCTGTTGATGCTCTGGGTCCTTGGTCAGTGGCCTCTGCGTGACCGTCAACGCTGGCTGCAGGTGGCCCTGAGCTTGGCGGCGGCGCTGTTTCTGTTCCTGCTGCCTCTCACCACCCTGCGACTGTGGAACGCCCGTGTCTACAACGCACCGATCAGCAATGACTTCGAGGAAGGGCAGTTCAAGCGCTTATACGAGAAGCTTGTCTCGATCAATCTGATAGGGCTGGCCAGCAAGCCCTTTGTTCCGATCCGCCATGAGGTGCTCGAAGCGATTCGCTTGGCTGAACCGAACAGCCAGCTCAACCAGCTGCTTGGTGCGCTGGATCCGAAGTGGAAGTTGTTCGGATGCCGCCAGAACAAACTTATGTGCGGCGAGTATGGTGGTGGCTGGCTGATGTGGGCCCTCCGCGATGCGATGCAGCTGGTCCATCCCAGCCATGATGCCCGAGCATTCCAAGTCTTCTCCTTCCAGTTGCAGCAAGAAATTGGCACTCTCTGTCGCAACCATCCGAAAACGTTCGACTGTCGCCGAAGATCCATGGGTTACTTCCCCTTATCCTGGGCGCGTGGCAAAGATTTTGCGCCTCAGCTGTGGATTACCGCAGGGATCCGCAAGGTTCACGGGCTTTTTGACCCGTTGGCTGTCGGTATCCGGCCATGGGCCGTGGAGCCCATCGATGAGCGATACCTTCCCCCCCATTGGCAACGGCTGGCCATCCAGCCCACGACCAAGGCGCAGGCTGTGGAAAGCCGAAGGATCCTCCAACTCACCTTCTCGCTTGGGGTGATGATGCGCAGCAGCATGGCACTCCTCCTGCTGATTGGCCTCACCTGGCGAAGCGTCGCCAGGCTTTCTAAGCACCGCTTCCACCAGGCAGGTCATCGTTTAAATTCAGGGTTATGCGCCTGGTGCCAGGCTTACAGTGGAAATCTACTGCTGGGAGGCTATCTGGGAATCCAGCTTCTCTTGTTTACGGCCTTGGAGATCACCAGTTTTCGCGCCGACCGCTATCTAGTCCTACTCTCACCAATCACCACGGCATTCCTCGTCAGACTCCTGATCAGTTTTCACTCGCCGCGCGCCGTCCGATTGTGATCATGCTTAAAAAGCACTGCCGCACAGAATGACAACCACAAATGCGGAGGTATCCAGCGCGATTAAAGTCAGCTTCGTCATTCCTTGCCTTAATGAAGTGCTTGGGCTGAAGTCAGTTCTAGAAGATTGTCACATAGGTGGGCAGACCTCCGGATTAAGTTATGAAATTATCGTGGCTGATAATGGCAGCACTGATGGCTCACAGCTGATTGCCCAGCAACTAGGCGCTCAAGTAATCGCTGTGGCCGTGCGTGGCTACGGTTCCGCACTCAGGGCTGGCATCCAAGCCAGCAGAGGAGCGTTCATCATGATGGGGGATGCAGATGGTACCTACTGCTTCCGCGAGGCACCACGCTTTCTGCAAAGGCTGCAGCATGGCGATGACCTGGTGATCGGCAACAGGTTTCAGGGTTCCATTGCACATGGGGCCATGCCCTTCCTGCACCGTTATCTCGGCAATCCGGTGCTTAGCGGGCTGGGGAGGTTGTTCTTCGGCATCCGTATCGGGGATTTTCACTGCGGACTGCGGTGCTTTCGCAAGGAAGCGATCGAGCAGCTCGGCCTCAGCTGCCTGGGCATGGAGTTCGCCTCAGAAATGGTGATCAAGGCAAGCTTGAAGCGACTGCGGATTGCGGAGGTGCCTACTTCCTTGATGCCCGACCATCCACGCCGCAGCCCCCATTTACGCACCTGGAGGGATGGCTGGAGGCACCTGCGCTTCATGCTGTCCTTCAGTCCAAGATATGCATTTCTGCCCCTGGCCAACATATTTCTGGCTATTTCTCTCGGAGCAGTAATTAGCTTTGCCGCAGATCTCAAGCCGTTCACGGGGCCAAACACCCTGCTGATTGCTAGCTTTGCTTTCATGACCGCCTTGGTCCTTGCATCGGATTATATTACTACCCGAATCTTGTTTGAGCATTTCTACGTCTATCGGGGCAGTAGCAGGCTCAGCCGCTTCTGTAACTGGCTCAAAACCTACGCTGGCACCAACATGTTATTCCAGCTCGCCGGCCTGCTGGTGCTTGCATCCGCCGGAATGCTTCTGCCCTTCGTGATGAACGCAGGAATATCAATTAGTAGCAAGCTGAGCAACTTATTCGTCTTCACCTCATCTTGCTTGACGATGATAAGCCTTTCTTGTTATCTCACTGGAGCAAAGCTATCAACGTTTATGGCGATCTCATCATCCAAGAATTCTCTTGGCTAGGAGCCTGTTGCGCATAGATCAGCGCGCAGTTTCTTCACGGACGGCCACGTATTTGCCCAAGAGCTTGTAACAGCAGCGATTTTTGGCGAGCTCGTGGGTCAGAGCAAGCCCAAGGCCTTCTTCCCCTCAGGGCCAGTAGCGCCGTGATGTCGTGAGTTACGGCCTGCATGCGGCTCGAATCGACTGAAATCCAGCCAGTCGGAGCAGGTTGAGTGCTGCCGTCCTGAG
>NZ_NQKW01000057.1 GCF_002252625.1 Synechococcus sp. 1G10
CAGTCTCTGCCTGAGATGCAATCGGGAATCACGCCGACGTCAAGGGTTCAGCCGTAGCGATGTTCGCTGCGAGCTGTCCTGCCCCCTGAACGCATACGGGAATCATCAGCAGTCCAAATCCCTGTCCTGTGTCAAAGGCAAACATCCCACCAAAGGATGAACCCATGCCGCCACCGAAACGACGGCCCCAACCCATCCCATGAAAGCCCGAGCCAACCATCACCTGATTGGTGAAAAGGAAAATGCCCGCCGAAAACAGAGCACCTCCGACCAGGAACAAGAAGAAGTCCTGAACTGGCTTGCGAATCATTATGGATGCGGTGTCTCCACTGATCCTCAGCAGAGGTTCGGCAGATGTCAATGAATGCATGACATCGTGAACAGCAGCCATGTCGCCCCCAGCAGCTGGGGACAGTCCACATAACTTCACAGCTCAGCGAAAGGAAGGCAGCGATCCAGTTCGCCCAGAGGGTGGAATTCACGGGGGCCCATCAGGCCAACCATGGATCGGCTGATCCGCGCGAAACTTCCTACCTGGCTTTGCTATGCCTGACTGCAGCGGCGATTTCAGCCCGCCGGAGGCGATAGGCGGGCTCGGTGTAATGCATACCGTCAAAAATGAATCGGGCCAGCAGCGCTCCCTCTGGCGAAATGGTCGGACTCAGGTCGATGAAGGGAATTCCTCTTGAATGAATCAGCCTTTGAAAGGCTTGATTCGCCGGTGGGATGAATTGATTGGCCTCCGCTGGCGATGTGAGCGGGATCAAAGCAATGAAAACCTCGGTGGTCGTTTGCTGCGCACGATCAAGCAAGCCAGAGCAATCCAAATCAGACTGCTTGAGGTCAAACGCCCTGCGCACAAAGGCGCAGTCTGTTCCTACGAGCATCAAAGATGCCGGCAGGGAAGTATTGCTCTGCTTACTTCCATTGACCTTCTATTTGTAGAACTGTGTATCCATCTTCAGCAAGATCGGCAGTGCCTGCCTGTGCTCACCAAGTCCGGCCTCGTGGCGTGATTGAGTCACCGACACAGACAGATTGAACGCCATTCATCTTCCCCTGCCAGCTTGTGATCACCTGGCCTCGGCAGCCACCAGCTTCTCGGCCGCCAGCAACTTCGCTGCCGCCTGCCGCGCATCACTGGCGGCTTGGGGGTTCCGCTGCAGGAAGGCCATCACCAGCACGCCCTCCAGCAGCAGCTGCAGCTGCCTGGCCAGCGCCTGCGGATCGGCGGCGGGGAGCTCCCGGCACAGCCCTTCGAGCAGGGTGCCGCAGCTCTTCTTGAAGGCCACCGCCGCCTGTCGGGGCAAGTCCTGGGGATCGGGGTACTCGCTGGCCGCTTTGATGAACAGGCAGCCGTGGAACTCG
>NZ_NQKW01000014.1 GCF_002252625.1 Synechococcus sp. 1G10
GGCAGAAGGCTGGGCCAATGGACGGGAGCAGTCCCGATAAAACCGGCACCAGCATGGCCGCACCAGCTCCCTTGTGCCTGACTTTCAGTCGGCCCTGGAAGTAGGGCAGATTGGGGTCGATGTTGAGGGCTCGATACCGGCGGATGCCTTCGCCGTGGCCGATGCTGGTCACCAAGAAGTCCCGCACCGCGGCCAGGGGCAGGCCGGCTAGGTCGGTGTTCCAGAGAGGCTCAAGATCCCCCCTCACCAGCACATCGCAGTCGAGGTAGATCACCCGCTGTTCGCGCGATTGCAGCAAGGCCGGGATCAACAGGCGGAGGAAGGCAGCCCGGCTGATGTGGCGTCCCTTAATCAGGCGCAGATCGGCCACCTCGCCCAGTTCCGGGTCCAGCCACTCCAGGCTGGCGGGGGTGCAGGATCGGGCCACCAGCCGCTCCACGCGCCCCCGGTTCTCGCATGAGATTCCATCGGCCAGCAGATAAAAACGCGGCCGTGCGCCTTTGACGTGATCGAGGATCGACTGGATCACCACACCCATGGCCAGGGCGTAGTTGTTGTCGGCGGCCAACACGATCGCAGGCCCCTTCGTGTTCGTGCTCAACCTAGTTCCCTGCTGCCGCTCCTAAAATCCTTCGACACAGGAACAGGAGCCGCATCACCATGGCTCGACTGGTCGTTTACGGCGCCAACCTGGCCTGGGAGGGCAAGCCGGGGCGCGGCGGCCATGTGATGTTCGCCCTGAACTGGATCGAGGGTCTGCGCCTGCTCGGCCATGAAGTGCTCTATGTGGATGAATGCAACGGCCAGCCCGAAAGCCTGGCCCTGCTCGGCTCGATCATGGCCGCCTGGTGGGCCCCCTCTCCCTACGCCGCCCTCTCCCCCGAGGGGGAGGTGCTGGCGGGGGTGGATGCCGATGGGCTGCGCCGCTTCTGCCTCGAGGCGGCGGCCTTGATCGCCCTCGGAGCCCCCTTTCGTGCGGGTCCACCGCCGCCCCTGGCAGCAATCCGCCCGCGGGTGCTTGTGGATATGGATCCCGCCTTCGTGCAGCTCTGGGCCGATCAGGAGGAGTTGCCCGAGGCCGTCTATGGCCTGCACGACTTCTACTACACGATCGGGGTGAACATCGGCACCCCTCGCTGCCGTATCCCAACCCACGGCCTGCCCTGGCGTCATGTGTGGAATCCCGTACTGCTCGACTGGTGGGCCGATCTGCCGGCCACGCCTGAGGGGCCGATCAGCACGGTGGCGGGCTGGTGGATCAACTCCTACCAGGTGTTCGAGGGGCAGACCTGTGGCCCCAAGGCCGAGCAGTTCCGCCGTTTTCTCACCCTGCCGGAGCGCTCGGCGGCGCCCTTCGCCATCGCGCTCGAAACGGCGCCCGACGATCCCGATCGGGCGCTGCTGGCGGCCCATCGCTGGCATCTGCTCGATCCGGCCGTTGCCGTTGCCGACGCCGAGGCATACCGCCGCTTCATCGGCTCCTCCGCCGCGGAGTTCAGTTGTGCCAAGGGTCTTTACGTGGTGAGCAACTGCGGCTGGTTCAGCGACCGCACGGCCTGCTACCTCGCGGCCGGCAGGCCGGCGATCTGCCAGGCAACGGGCATCGCTGACGCCCTTCCTTCCGGTGAAGGGCTCTTCTTCGTGAGCGATCTCGAGGAGGCGCTCGAAGCGGTGGCGGCCATCCGGGCGGATTACCCGCGCCACGCCGCGGCGGCACAGCGGATCGCTCGCGAGCATTTCGCCACCGAGCAGGTGCTTCCCAATTTTCTTGCTGAACTGGGGTTATCTGCTTGAAATTCTTGAGGCTATCCGTAAATGTGGATCTATCTTCTTAACGCTCAAGAGAGAGCCGAAGAGTGAATTTAGCAAACTAGTACTGTTGATCGGGCAAGGATGCGAAGGTCTGATCAATCAGCATCGGCAAGACGCGCCTTCCCGAACATAGCTCTTCAGCAATGAGACGAGCCCGGCGCGAATGGTGCTTGTAATTGGAAAACACAATCCTGATCGCCTCAGCCGCCGATTCCATATCGTGAAAGGTGAGCAGCCCACCCTTCGCGATGTTTGAGGGATCAAAGCCAGTGTCTTCCATGATCACAGGTCTGCCAGAGGCGAGGTAGGCGGCGCTGCGATCGCTCATCCAGCCGGTCCGCAGTTCACGATAGATTGGCTTTGGACAGCAGAGTTCGGCTGCACTCTTTTGGATGTAAGTTTGATAGGCTTGAACGGACCCTGAAATTGTGTATGGATCCACAACCATCCATCCATGCGATTGGAGAACGCTGCGATCGTGCGTTTCTCTGTCATCTCCAACGTCGACGGCTAGTTGCAGGCCTCTCATGCTTCGACGAGGAAGATCGAGGTACCTAAGGTAGGCATCTCTCTTTGAGACGCTGATCAGTTGGCCGTTGTATTCCAGCCAGTCCCAGGCCCAACTTGTGATCGTGGTGATCGGCGCTTCTCGGCGTGGCTCTGTGTGGTCTGCCTTCCATAGAGGCAGATGCACGACCTGGGGGAAGGTGAACCATTGCCGCCCAAGTTTCGGAGCCATGCAGCTCTTATCGTTGTAGTTAAGTCCTACTGTGCAGCACACATCAAAGGCATCAAGCGTCTGCCCAAGTTGCATGTTACCCACCTGAAGATGACCCGGATCGACATCGATCAAGACGACCTTCCTGAACTGGGAGAGGATCTCTCGAGGACCAGCGCCGGCAAAACTCCAGACTGCTTCGCAGCTGCCGATGATCTCTCTGAGATTCGGCCCAGATCCGCCAAGAACGATGCTGTCTGTGGCATTGAAAAAGCAAGGATCCGGGCGATGAAGCACAAGCCGATAGTTGTCGAGGAAACCGTGTTGGCCGATCAACCTCAGGCTTTTGGGGATCCAAGAGTGCTCGGCGTAGGATGGTTGCAGGTCTTGGGTGATGAATTCAAGCCAGAAGAATTCAATATTCAGGTCGCGCAACCCGTAGGCATATTGCAAGAACCAGCTCCAGTGGCCGCCCCCCTCTGGATAGCTCGCCAGGTTGGGGGCAATCAGGGCAAGGCGGCCGTCAAAGATCTTCATGACCTCTGCTGTTTCAGGGGCCGCAGTTGATAGGGATTGCCAATGGCCAGAGTTCCTGCTGGAACCGGGCCGTTCACGCTGCTCCCAGCCGCCACAATCGCATCCATCCCAATATCTGCACCTGCCAGCAACACAGCACCGCAACCAATCCAGGCATTGCGGCCGATGCGGATGGTGGGCTGTCTTGTCGTTTCGCCCGCTGCCTCAGGAGCAACCTCACTCTCTTTGCGATTGCTCCGTGCAGGTGGGATTGCTGATGCTGCATCGGAAATGACCACCTGATGGGCAATTAGTGCATAGTCGTCAATGTCCACCAAGCCGTTGGTGTTGATGATCACGCCCCGGAGAGTGCAGTAGTGGCCAATACGGACCTCGCCTTGAAGGCCAAGATTGAAGAAGGTGCCCCGGTAGATCCCACTGGCCTTGCCGATGCTTACCCCGCAGGGCCGCTGGCTTGCGTAATGCAGAAAGGCATAGCTGCTGTGAAGCCAGCAGCCCTCGTCAAGTCTGACGTTATCGGGCAGACCACCGTCATACCAGTCGTGTTCCAACTGCCGGTGATCCGCTGGATGGTTGCGCATCATTGAGGGCGGGCCGGATTGCCTTCCATCACGCAGCCGGCAGGCACATCACGGCTGATCACAGCACCGGCTCCAATGCGAGCGCCAGCGCCGATTCGCACCCCCTTGAGGATCAGGGCCCCGATGCCGATCCACACGTCATCCCCGATCACGATCGGAGCGCTCTGGTAGGGAGGCCGCTTCGAGAGATCTCCTCCAGGCGCCACAGCCCTGGCATCCTGCTCCCGGAGCAAGGGATCCATGGGGTGAAAGTCGCTGTCTGCCAGTGTGACCTGATAGGAGATCACGACGCGTTTGCCAACCTGAATACGATCGGCACACATGAAAACAGGCCCAACCAGAATGCTGTCTTCACCTACTTCAACCTGGCCCGTTGGCTCCAGGTTGAACGTTGCCCAGGTGTAGACCTGCACGCGGTTACCGAGGAGCACAGCTGGGTCACGCTGGCTGCGGCAGCGCTCGAAGCTGTCGCGCCGTTCGATCCAGCAGCCTTGCCCCAGGTGAATGCTGGCAGGAAGGTCGCCGTAATCCCAATCCCCTCGCAGGTGGCCATAGCCGATGGTTGCTGAGGTGCCGCTCACAGCCCGACACTACTGAGCATGGAGCTGAGCACCATTCCGGCTTCGAAGCATTGCTCAGCTACGGCACGGGCAGCTCGTTGGTGCTCGCAGTAGTTGGCCTCCACAGCTTCCAAGGCCTGGCATGCTCCCTCCAGATTGCTGAAGGGGAGCAGCCCCATGCCCACCGGCAGGCAGTTGCTGAAGCCGGTGTCCTGCAGCACCACAGGGCGCCCTGCTGCCAGGTAGCAGACCGACCGGCAGCTGAACCAGCCGCTGCGCGTATCCACGTAGACGTTTTTGGCCACGCTGAACTCTCCGCGCGACTGCTGAATGTAATGACGATAGCTTTGATAATCCACCGAGATGGCCTCCGAAGAACGGATTTTCCAGCCCTTTTGCTGCATCTGTTCCAGCGGTGGCTTGCTGCCGCCGATGGCCAGCTCAAAAGCCGCCTTCACCAGGGTGGGCAACGACTCGATGGCGCGGAATTCCCGTTCCTTCGTGCCGTAGCTGCGGCCATTGTACTCAATCGGCCGGCCAAAGTTGTTCCAGGTGAGCACAGTGGTCCAGATGTCTCCTGGAGGTTCTTGGCTCCAGCAATTGAGCAGCACGGGAGGGCGCAGTGGCTCCCAGGCGATATCAAGGCTCGGCAGCAGGCAGTCGGGTGCGCCGAGGTTTTCGGCATGGGTGAAGAAGGCATCATGCTGGCGCCAACTGCTCACCCCCGCCTGCTCTTCGCCAGCAGCAAAGCGAGCATCTGCGGCCGGGTAGTTCACGAAGTGATTCCAGCCCGGATCGGTATCCACCAGCACCTTGCGCGGGCAGGCTAAATATGGTTCACGCAGCAAGGCGCTTCCCGACACGTTGAGGAACAGCTCGGCGCTTGCCACCAGGTGCTCTAGACGATCAGCAGCTGGGCCATGAAGCTGACCATCGAGACTGCGCACGCACCAGCGCTGTCCAAGAGATGGCGAAAGGAGCTTGAGAGTACGTTCCAGAAAGCTTAGCCCGTAGCTGGGGTCATCCCCGTACAACTGGCAACTAGGGTTGTAGGTTTGCGTTCCAGTGTCTTCCAAATAAAAGACTTCAAATCCAAGGTTCTCCAGGCCAAGGGCATACTGGGCGTAGTCCCACACAACCCCACCCAGTGGATAAGTAGCGATCATCCCGGTGACGATCGCACGCATCATGGCACCTCCTGCTGGCTTGCTACGGGACCTAAACCCAGCCAGGAGCGCAACTCAATGGCAAACTGTTTGTGGCCTGCGGTGATCTCTGCCAGCCTTTGCGGATCTAATCGTTGCTGCTGCGGCAGCGCTCGCAACCGCTCCTCCAACAGGCTCTCCGGGAGAAGCGCCGGATCCGCTTCAAGGACCCAATCCCCTAGACCAACAGCCTGCATGAATGCGTCAATTTTCCGGTCCCCACTCACCGCCAACACAGGTCGCCCCATGGCGACTGCGATCACGCAGCCATGCAGGGCTGACGACAGCACAAGAGAGCTGGCAGCGTACAAATCAATGATGACGTCGAAGGCATTGGTGTCACCGTGTGGGATTCGGTTATTCGTGCGACACAGGCTCCATCCCTCGGCTGCCGCTACCCTCGAAGCCACTGCTTCCATCCGCTCGTAGGTTGCAGCCCCGGCGGTGGTGTAGTTGTCTACGTGCAGTAGACCATCGCCCAAAGGATGACGTGATAGCCCCAGCAGCCCAGGGCAGGGCATCGGCATTCTCAGACCGCTCAGCTGCAGCCGATCTCCGCTACTCCTGTCTCTCAACAGAATAAAGGGGCTGCGGCTCACGACCCGACGCAACAGATCCTGGGGAGCCAGGCTTGATTCCTGCTTCAGGTCGCAATTGCCTACGCCCCAAACCGCGAAACGCAGGCGCGTGGATAGCGGCTCAAAGCCCTCCCAAAATGGAGTGAAGTAGTCCATGAACAGCCCGCCCCCTCCAATCACCACCGCATCTCGCGGGCTGGCATCAGCAAGCGCTTCAAGCGCCTGGTCAACAAAAGACTCATCGCAGAGATGCTCGTTTATCCTATTTGCCCCAAGCAGACCCTGGATCGCCCGTGCGGAAAGCCAGTCACCAACATTGGAGCGATTGGCAAACACATGATGCACAACCTCGACGGGAGTGGTGGACATTGCAATCGGGCGTCTAGCTGTCACTAGGTCACGAAATGAATCCGTTCCGTTCATGGCTTCAGGACCTGAAATACTTCGGCATACTCGCCCTCTGGCCAACTTAGAAGTTCGCCGCGGTAACGGGCCAGCCCACGACTGGCAGCTGCGAAGTCGAGCACTTCCACTTGGCTGTGGTGGGCGCGAATGGCGCGCAGTTTCATAGCCATGTCGGTGCCAATATCCACTACAGCATCGATCCGTTGGAGCGGAGTCCACACTTCATAGAGCCACAACTCCGGCACAGCCATGCCCGTTAATTCAAGTGTCTGGATCAACTGCTTCGCGAGCCGCCAGGTAGCCCGATGATCTGGATGGGATTCGCCACCATGGGGCGCGTAAAGGCGTTGGACTGGTTTGGAGGTCAGTACCTCCTGCAGGGCCCTCAGCAGAGCAGCAGTGCTGCGCAGGGCGCCATCGCGCTGGCGCCAGAAATGGAGGGCATCCACTCCGAGCAAGGCTGCAGCCCGCCGGGCCTCGGCTTCTCGTAGCGGTCCGGTGCGCTCCGGCGACAGACCGTGCCCACCTCTTTCTCCCGAGGTGAGATGGATAACTGTTACCGCATCGCCTGCTCGGTAGTGGTGGCGCAAGGTACCGCCGCAGCCAATCGCTTCGTCGTCGGGATGGGGGCTGAGCACTAGGACGCGCATCGCTGTTTCAGGTAACACTGCTGCAGGGATAGAGGCCCCAAGTGCGCATCCGCGGCACTGCAGTGGCGAAGCGAAGCTTGAAGGCTTCATCGCCAATGCCAAAGTCGAACCGGCCGGCTCCTTCAGCTCGGGCGGCGAGCAGAAGCTGCCGCAGCAGCACTTCTCCAGGGGAGCGCCTGGCCAGAGCGGGATCGAAGCTGGGTTTATACCAGAGGAACACACCGCCGTGGCAAAAACCAAAGTGGGCGGCGATCAAGCGGCCGCCGGCCAGCACCTGGGTGAAGCGCAGGCTTCCGCCGCAAGCGTCGGCGCGAACCAGCTCGCGGTAAAAGCGTCTCTGGAGCGGATCGAGGAAGAGGCTCGGTGAGGCCGTGCCATTCCAACGGGCAATATGTTGCTCAAAGAATGACTCTAACTGGGCCTCGATCGCCACCGGATCGCGTAGATGGTCAACTCGCAGGTCGCCGTCGCGGGCAAAACCCCGTTCATGACGCCGCAGACTGCGCCGCTCGGCCGCTGCCCCGGGGCCAGCAGGGTCGGCGTCAAAATCCAGTACCGGTGCGGCCAGATCGCCTTCGTCGCAGCAAAGCATTCCGAGGGATGCGGCCCCCTGCTGCAGCCGCTGCCAGTTGGCTGAGGTGTCGGGCAGCAGGTAGAACCTCAGCCCAAGAAGCTCCGGCTCCCTTTCCAGCAGGGCTCTCAGCAGCGCCTGAAGGACTGCCGGCTCGCTCAGATCGCCGATCAGATCGAGGGAATCAGCGCTCCCGCTTCCCACAGGGAAGGCCATGCCGCCGTCCACAAACAGGGCGGCCAGGGCCAGCGGCTCACCCTGACGCTCCGCCAGGAGCAGATGCAGCCGGCCGCGCCCGAAGCATTTCCACCAAATACGCTGGAAAACCTCGCTCTGAAACACGGAGCAAGTTTCGCTGAGAGCAACCAGCCGTTTCC
The DNA here is from genome assembly GCF_002252625.1 of Synechococcus sp. 1G10. GTDB lineage: Bacteria > Cyanobacteriota > Cyanobacteriia > PCC-6307 > Cyanobiaceae > Regnicoccus_A. The sequence continues at coordinate 7,995 of NZ_NQKW01000014.1, forward strand.
AGCCCCCTGCCGCTATCCAGGGATCGTTGAAGCCGCTTAGCGCGCGGACCTGGATCTGATCACTCATCGCTTTGCAGCCGCGAGGACTTCGGCGTAAAAGGTGGCGATCGCGGGCACACAGCGACGGGTATCGGCTTCCGCCAGTACCCGCTGGCGGCCCCGTTCGCCCATGGCCCGACGCCGGCTTGGATCGCGCAGCAGGCTATCGAGTGCCTCGATAAGCACATCGGTGTCATCAGGAGGCACCAGCAGGCCATCAACTCCATTCTCGATGGCTTCGGCGGCACCCGAGCCCTCACAGGCGATCACCGGCAACCCACAGGCCATCGCCTCCAGGTAGACAAACCCAGGCCCACCCTCGTAACGAGATGGTGCGGCGAACAGATCAGCGCCAGCCAGTGCCATTGGCAGCGCTGTGTGATCCAGAGGACCCATCAGCTCCAGCCAGGCGGGGCTGCCCGTGGAGGCGGCCCGTTGCCGCAGCTGATCCGCCATGGCCGGTTCCACGCGGCCGATCATCCGCAGGCGCAACTCGGGGTGATTGGCACGGAGCATTGCCACCGCTTCCATCAGCCGATCAGCCCCCTTACTGGCGGCCACCCGTCCAACGAACACCACGGTTGGGCATTCTGAGCGGGGGCCGGCACTTGGGCAGAAGGCTTCAACATCGATGCCGGCATGCAGCACTGGAATTGTGGAAGCATCCCGGCCGTACAGCCGTTCTGCCCAGATCGCCGAGCATTGGCTGGAGGAATAAACCACATCAGCCAGGCGCAGACAGATGGCCTCCATGGCCTGCCCAACCTCAGCATCGCAGGAGCCCGGCTCAGGCCAACCGATCGTGGCGGAGAGCATGCCCACAGGGCCATGCAGCTGCAAAACGGTGACGATGGCGTTCCATGGGGCACGGTTCAGCAGATGCAAGTATCCCTCGCCGCCGTACTCGGCAAAATCAATCAGATCAATAGGGCGTGCCTGATGGAGCCGTTGGATCTCTTCAGCCACGGCCATGCTGGTGGCGATCCAAGTGGCCGCGAGTGTCGCCAGCGCCAGCCGGTCATGGCCACCGGGCATCCGCACCACTCGCACCATCTCATCCTGAAATTCATGGTGATTGTGATCAGGGCTCTGAGTCAGTACGGTCACCTCATGCCCCAAACGTGCCAGACCAAGGGCCTTGAGGCGGGTCTGGCTGGCTATCCCTCCATGGCCGGCCGGCAATGGGTATTCCTGGGAGACAAGCAAGATACGCATCATCGGGTGCTGGCTATTTGAAGGTCTCAATTGCTGCTGATAATGGCCTGCTACTCATGGTCTCGGAAGTCTGCAGTTTTGAATAGACTACTACGATGGTTCATGTCGGGATAGCATTGTCGCAATGTGGCTGGCGCTTAAGCTTTCTCCAAGGGAGTATACTCATAAAGCTCTTCCAAACAGAGGAAATCTGAGCGACTACCACGCCAGCTCTCATAGGGACTGGAGCAGGGATGGGGGTCGTGTCACGCAAGAGCAGCACTACGAGCGAACTACTTACTTTTAAAATTAATTCTAGCGCAACTCTGCCCCACAAAGACGCGAATAGAGGCCTCCTTGAGACAGCAGGCATTGATGATGTCCAATCTCAACAATCCTCCCGGAATCCATGACAACGATACGATCCGCCCTTCGCACAGTACTTAGGCGATGGGCAATTATAAAAGTCGTTCGGGTGGCGATCAGCGGCTGAATGGCTCGCATCAGCTCACTTTCCGTGCTCGCGTCCAAAGCTGATGTTGGCTCATCCAAGATAAGAATCGGGGCGTCTCGTAGGATCGTCCTTGCAATCGACAGCCTTTGCTTTTCTCCCCCGGACAGTGAACTTCCGCTTGCATCAAGCACTGTTTTGTAGCCATTAGGCAGTCTTTTGATAAAAGATACTGCCTGAGCCATTTCGGCTGCTCGTTCGATGGAGTTTTTAGTTGCGTGAGGATTGCCGTAGGCAATATTGTCCTCGACGCTCAATGGGAGCATCATCGGGTCCTGGAGTAACAACCCCACCTGGGCCCTCACATCGGCCAGGCTCAAATGCCGAAGGTCAATCCCATCAACCAGGATTCGGCCTGCACTCACATCGTAGAACCGTGCCAACAGTGACATCAACGTGGTCTTGCCTGCCCCGGAAGGGCCTACCAGTGCGATCACCTCGCCTGGCATCACATCTAGGTTGAGATCATGCAGAACCTCTCGTCCGTCGCTGTAGGCGAAGTGCACATGATCGAATGTGACACGACCAGTAGCCCGTTGCATTGGCAACGCTCGTGGATTGGCTGGATCGGGTGGTTGATCTTGGAAATCGAGCAGCTCGACCACCCTGCTGGCTTGAGCGATTGCTGCAGCAAAACCAGCTGCACTTTCCGTGAGCGACTCCAGAGGCCCATAGATCGCCGCCAGGTAGGCCACAAAGACCGTAAGTGTTCCCACAGACATTGTTCCTGCCACCACCTGCAGACCTCCCCCAAGAAGCAGGAGTGCGTTGCCCATGGCACTCACACTGCCGATAGAAAAGACAAAGTAGGACTGGATTTGATTGGCTATGCGGAATAGCGCAAACGAGTGATTGGAGAGCCGATGGTACCTTCGCCGTTCGATCGGTGGACGGTTGAAGGCCTGAACCACCGGCAATGATGCAAGCACCTGTTCCGCCTGCCCGAGGCGTTGGCCTTCCAACACTTCATAGGCATAGGAGGCGGAGGCCATTGCAGGGTGAAAGATCCGGATCAGCACGAGATACAGCGGCATCACCACACTGACAAGCAGAGTAAGTGGTGGGTTAAATCGCCACAGCACGAAGCCCATCATGAGCAAGCTCGCAAGAGAGATCAGATTGGGAAGCACCACCCCAAGCAAGAGCTGGCTGAGGCAGCTGCTGTCCTTCAGGATCCGCTTCACCAGATCGCCAGAGGAATGCTGGCTATGAAAGTGAAGCGAGAGCCTCTGGAGATGGGCAAAGAGCCTGGCCCCAAGCGAATAATCCAGCCGCCTTCCAAGGCCAGCCCTGACGAACAGCTCCCAGGCCTTAACGCTCTCCCAGGCCAGATAGATCAGCACCGAGGCTGCCGAGAGCGAAAGAATCAGCCCGAAAGAGCCGGAAGAATTCTTCGCAGACGGCATCCACTGCAGGCCAGCCGGTAGGGGTTGGCTACCGATGGCGCAGTCCAGGATCAGCTTCAGTGGCCAGGGCCGCAGCAGATTGATGATGATCCCGGTCAGTGAGGCCGCCACCAGCGTGATCAGCTCCCTGCGATAGGGCCACGCCGTTCGTGTCAGCAGCTTCCATTTCATGCTCATCACTGATGCTCTTTAATCCCCGCAGAGCGATTGGCAGCATGGAAGCGGGTATAGAGCCCGCCCGAGTCGATCAATTGTTGATGGGTTCCCTGCTCTGCGATCCTGCCTCGCTCGAGCACCACGATGCGATCAGCCAGCTGGATCGTGGACAGGCGGTGCGCCACCATGATCACGGTTCTGCCGTGCATGATGCGCCGCAACGAAGCCATCAATTCAGCCTCAGTGAGAGTATCGAGCGCAGAGGTGGGTTCATCGAGGATCAGAATAGGAGCCTCTTGATAGAGAGCTCGGGCCAGGGAGATCCGTTGCTTTTCCCCACCTGAAAAGCGAGTGCTGTTTGATCCGATCAGCGAGTCATAACCCTTGGGAAGATGTTGGATAAAGCCATACGCGAAGGCTTCTCGTGCGCATCGATCCACTGTCTCCTGGTCCCAGCAGGCATCGGAGTAGCCGATGTTGGCGGCTACGCTCATGGCGGCGAGCATTGGAATCTGGGGAACGTAAGCGATCTGGCTTCTCAGGTCTGCCAGGGTCATCTCTCGGATGTCGATTCCATCGATCAGGACCCGTCCGACAACGGGGTCGAAGAATCGCAGCAACAACCCCACCAGCGTGCTCTTGCCTGCACCGGTGGGGCCCACGATCGCCACGGTCTCACCAGGGTGGATCCGTAGATCAAGCCGATCCAGGGCGTTGCGCTGTTTCCCATAGCGGTGTGTGACCCCATCGAATACGATTTCCCCTCGCAAACCTGCAGGGGGCAAAAGAGTCGGCTTGCGAGCTTCTGGTGTGGGATCCGGGGCGTCGAAGACGGTGAACAAACGCTCGACACTGGCTTCGAGAGACTTAAGCCCACCAAAATTGGTGAACAGGCTGTTGCAGGCATTCCGGATCGCATTGAGATAGTCGAGGATCACAACCAGGCTGCCCACGGTCATGGATCCCTGCAGCACCTCCAGGGATCCGCTGAACAGAATTACGGCTGCTGAGATCGCGCCAACGGATCCGCCTCCCAGGTCAAACAGGCTGCTGTAGAGCCGATGACGCTGAGCATTCTTGACCGAGCTCTCAGCCAGCTGAACGAATCGACGCCGGTTGTCCGATTCCGTCTGGTAGGCCTGGATCAGAGGAATGGCATTCATGACCTGAAGGGTGAAGGCGAGCAGAGTCGAATCACTGACCCTTGTACTGTGCATGAGTTTCCTGAAGATTTCGCCGTACTTAAGCGCGATTAGTGTCAACATTGGGATGACGACGAAAGCCAACAGTGTCAGCTGGCTGTTCAGCCTCCAGGACACCACTCCAACCATTATCAAGGTGATGAGGTTGCTCAGAGGACGCAACAACAGCTTGTCGGCCAGTTGGTAGGCCGCGTAGGTATCCCCCGACAGCCGGCTCAGGCAATCTCCAACGGAGTAGTGCTTGAAGAAGGCAGGATCCTGCCTCATCAGACGGACGAACATGTCTTCGGATAAGTCGAACACCGAACGCTGGCCCACACTTGCCCATGCCATGGATAACTTTGCCGCCACAAATGCGTTTCCAAGCAGAACCACCAGCCCCAGCACACCAGCCAGGGCAACCCACATAGCAGAGGAGCTCAGTCTGCCCCCACTGATCATCTGCAGAACAGAATCCAGGCCAGCGGGCCTGGCCGATGGCTTCAGCGCATAGTCGATCAGAACCTTCAAAGGCCATGGCTGGGCCACCGCCATCGCCGAGCTCATGACGGTCAACGCAATGATCCAACTCATGCCGCGCCACTGCCGCAGCAGATAGGCGAGCAGGATTCGGTAGTGGCGGATCTTGACGGAGCGCTGCATCTTCATCAGCAGAAAGCCGTGCGCCTTTCTTCTGCCATGATTGAATCAGGCACTCCGCAAGGCCACGATCGGATCCAGCTTCGCTGCTTGCATCGCTGGAGACACGCCGAACACAACCCCAACAACGCTGGATAACGCCAGTGATGTACCAATCGACCAGGCCGGAACAATGAAGGGGAGCGGTGAAACGACTACAACAACCAGAACCACCCCCACCCCCACCAGCAAACCGATCACTCCTCCGGACGCGGAAAGCAGTGTGGCCTCAATCAAAAAGTTCAGAAGAATCGATCCATTGGTGGCTCCGATCGCCTTGCGCAATCCAATCTCGCTGGTGCGTTCACTCACCGTGACCAGCATCACATTCATGATGCCGATACCGCCAATAATCAAGGAAATGCCGGCCAGCACAGCCAGAAAAATGGTCAGCGTTGAGCTCACCTGGGCAATCAGGTCCTTGTAGGGGATATTCGGGGCAACGGCGAAGTCGCGAACCCCGCGCCTGGCGGCCAGTAGATTTGTGGCCTGGAAGATGGCATCATTCACTTGCTGCTTGCTGACAGCAGCGATCTCGATGTAATCCACTGGGATTCCGATCCCAGCCATAGTACCCCTCAAGAAGAGCGAGAACGTGGACAGGGGCACATAGACAAACTCATCCGGGCTAGTCTTGTCCAGGCTCCCCTTAGGTCGCATCACGCCGATCACCCGAAAGGACATGTTCTTGATAGCCATCGTCTGACCAACAGGCTTTCCATCGGGGAAAAAGCGCTTGGCGATGCTGCTGCCCAGGACAACCACCCTGGCTGTCTGCTCCACTTCTTCAGACGAAAAGAAGCGACCCCGACTAACAGCCTCGTTCTTGACGCCCAGATAGTCCGCTGTGGTTCCCGTCACCCACAGGAATTGGCTTTGCTCATGGACGCGACCCAGGAAGGTGGCCCCCACCACGGGTGCCACAGCCCGAATAGCGGGCGTCCCTGCCCCGAGGGCCAGGGCATCGCCCAAATAGAGCTTCGGCTCCCGCTTGATCGTCTGCCCAGGCTCGTTGGCTGTGGCATAGGCAATCAGACGATTAGGGCCATGAAAAGCTTCAAGCCGCTGCACCGTGTACACCTTGGCCGCCTCTCCGAGGGAGGCCATGGCCACGAAACTGGCATTACCGATAATCACGCCCAGCATCGTGAGGCAGCTGCGCAGTGGATGGGCCACGAGCGACTGGGCCGCCGAGTGAAACGTATCCCGCAGGCTGAGCATCGTCATGGGATCACTTCTGCCGCACGTAGCCGGGGATCTGCACATCAGCAGGAGGAGCCGACAGCAGAACCCGCTCACCCTGTTGAAGGCCTTGGATCACCTGCACCTGCTCACCGCTGACCCGGCCCACCGTGACTGGCACGAACTCAATTCCACCGCCCGGTTGAAGGCGAAGCACTCCCTTGGTGTTGTTCTCTCCGGTGGTGAGGGCTGCCAGTGGCACCACCAAGGCACCAAGGATCGGTTCGGCGAGGAAGCGCACCTGCACGTTCATCGCTGGCTTGAGCTTTCTCAGACCAGTCTCGATCTCCACAGCCACCGGGAAGGAATTCACCTCGTTTTCGGTTACCGCCCGGGGGGAGACCATCTTCACCCTGCCCTGGAACACGTCCTTGGGGAAAGCATCCGTGGTTACCTCAACCTTCTGACCCGGAACGATTTCAGTGAGGCTGGCCTCAGGAATTTTTGCCACTACCTCCAGTCCACTCGAGAGTTCAGCGATTGAGGTGGACGTGGCCCCGTCCTGCTCGGAGGCGGAGGTGGTTGGGGTCACGAACTGCCCCTCCTGCGCAAACTGCCGCGTGATGATCCCAGCAAAGGGTGCAAACACCTTCGTGTTGCGTAATGCCGCTTCGCTTTGCTGGATTTGGTAACGGGCTTCATCCAGCTTTGCTGCTGCTCCATCCACGTTGATCTTGGCCTGGCGCTCCGCGTTGCGGAGTTCTTCCATGAGCTCGAGAGAGATTGCGCCGCTCTTCAGCAGGGGCTCGTGCCGGGTTCTGCGCCCAATTGCCACCTGTGTATTGGCCCTGGCCGCCTCCAACTGAGCCCCAGCCGCCTTCTGCTGGCTCAGCGCCTGATTGAGTTTGGCCCGCAGTTCGTCACTTTCCATTTCCGCCACCAACTGGCCAGCCTCAATCCGTTCACCTTCCCTGATGAATAGCCGCTCAATCCTGCTCGCCATGTTCGGGCTGAGGTTCACCTTCCGTACAGCCGTCACCACTCCGCTGGCTTCAGTTGACGCACCTAGGTCGGCAGTGGTGACGGCAACGGTCTGCAGGTTGCTGGCAGCCTGACGGGCTTGCTCCGGTTGCCAGACGGATCGGTCATAGGTGATCCACCCCAGAACACCCGTACTGGCCAGCAGAACGGCGATCAGGACCTTGGTCCAGGGTGCTGGACCAGTCCGTCTAGGGGTCCTCGGTGTTGGACTCGGATCGACCGGCATCTTGGCCACGGCTGGAACCTCTGCTCTACTCGTCATTGGACAAGAGCTCGGCATCAGACCGCTGATGCCACACCCAGGCATGGGACAGGATCGTTTCCAGATCCGGGTATGCCGGCATCCAGCCCAGCTCGCGCCGGGCTTTCTCCGCGCTGGCCACCAGGACCGGCGGATCACCCTCCCGCCGGGGGGCCACATGGGCGAGAAGTCCGCGCTCGGTGACCTTGCGGGCGACATCCAGCACCTGCTGCACTGAGTAGCCCGTGCCGTTGCCCAGGTTGTAGACGGACTGTCCACCGCTAGCCAGGAGCAGCTCCAGGCCCAGCACATGGGCATCCGCCAGATCACAGACATGGATGTAATCCCGGATGCAGGTGCCATCCGGCGTGGGGTAGTCGTCGCCGTAGATCTGCACCCCTAGCCGCAGGCCGGCCATCGCTTCCAGCACCAGCGGGATCAAATGGGTTTCCGGCGTGTGGTCTTCGCCCAGATCTCCGGAGGGATCGGCACCGGCGGCATTGAAGTAGCGGAAGATCACGCTCGGCAGGCCATAAGCAGCACCGAAGTCTGAAAGCAGTTGCTCCACCATCCACTTGCTGCGGCCGTAGGGATTGATCGGGTTCTGGGGCGTGTCTTCCGTGATCGGCACCGTGTCCGGAATCCCGTAGGTGGCGCAGGTGGAGGAGAACACAATCGGAATGGCGGTGCCCGTGCCGCTGCGTACCGGCTCCACCAGAGCTTCGAGCAAGGTGAGGGAATCGGCCAGGTTGTTGCGGTAGTACTTGGCTGGGTCCTGCACTGATTCGCCCACGTAGGCATAGGCCGCAAAATGCAGCACCGCCTGCACCGGTTCACCACCGCAGGCCGGGTGTTCACCACTCAGCACTTGATCCAGCAGGGCCCGGTCACCTACCTGCCCAACCACCAGGGGTACGCCGAGCACCTCCTCCACGATCCGCAGGTGTCCGTACACCAGGTTGTCGAGCACTATCGGCTTGAAGCCAGCCTTCTGGAGGGCACGAACGGTGTGACTGCCGATGTAGCCGGCACCACCGGTGACGAGCAGGGTCATCGGCCCGTTTCCAGACAGGAGCGGAAGTAATCGATGGTGGGACCCAGTCCGTCCTCCAGCGAAACCTTTGGCTCCCAGCCCAGCTCCTGCCTCGCCAGGTCGATCACCGGCTGACGCTGCAGGGGATCATCCTGCGGCAGGGGCAGGTAGGTGAGCGGCAGATCAGGGTTGATGCGCTCAAGCACCAGCTCCGCCAGCTGGCGGATCGTGAATTCACCAGGATTGCCGATGTTGATGGGGCCGGTGTGGTTGCCGTTCATCAGGCGAATCAAGCCCTCGACCAGATCATCCACATAACAGAAGCTGCGGGTCTGGCTGCCGTCGCCATAAAGCGTGAGCGGTTCACCCCGCAGCGCCTGCACGATGAAGTTGCTCACCACCCGGCCGTCGTCCGGGAACATTCGCGGGCCGTAGGTGTTGAAGATACGCACCACACGGATCTCTGTTCCATGCATGCGCATGTAATCGAAACAGAGGGCTTCAGCGATGCGCTTTCCTTCGTCGTAACAGGAACGGATGCCGATCGGATTGACACTGCCGCGATAGCTTTCCGGCTGGGGATGTACCTCCGGATCGCCATACACCTCACTGGTGCTGGCGAGAAGAAGCCTGGCGCCAACCCGCGTCGCCAGGCCCAGCATGTTGTAGGTGCCAAGGAAACTGGTCTTGGCTGTCTTGATCGGATTCGACTGGTAATGCCTGGGTGAGGCCGGACAGGCCAGATGCCAGATGCGATCCACCTCCAGCCGAATCGGCTCGGTCACATCGTGCCGGATCAGCTCAAAGCGCGGATGGCCCATCCAGCGGGCCACATTGGCCTTGCTGCCTGTGTAGTAGTTATCTAGGCAGATCACCTCCTCACCGGCTTCCATCAACCGGTCGACCAGGTTGGAGCCCACGAAACCGGCGCCACCGGTGACGAGATTTCGCATGATTGGAGCGCTCATCGGTCAGCCTTCTCCGATACGCCAGACCCTAAGCCCAGCCGCCCGGGCCGCCGTGGCATCCGTGATGGCACGCACATCAAACAGCCAGGCGGGCCGTCGCATGCGGGAGGCAATCACCGCCCAATTGATATCACGAAAACTCGCCCATTCGGTCAGAACAATCACAGCATCGGCTCCCGCCACGGCCTCCAGATCCGACGGTGACGACTCCCAGCTGCCGTCACCTCCCAGGCCGTCTGCTGAGGCCGATGCCGCACAGCCCAGGTCCCGGGCAATCTGGCTGGGATCCACCTTCGGGTCATGAATCGCGAGGTGAGCCCCCTCCTCCAGCAGGTCGCGGCAGATGCCGATGGCGGGTGATTCCCGGGTGTCGTTGGTGTCGGCCTTGAAGGCAAAACCCAGCACCGCCAGCCGCTTGCCACTCACAGTGCCGAACAACTTGCTGACCACCAGCCTGGCGATGCGCTGTTGCTGCCAGCTGTTCAGATCCACCACCTGCTCCCAATAGTGAGCAGCCTCCTCCAGGCCGTAATGGCGGCACAGATAGACCAGATTGAGAATGTCTTTACGGAAGCAACTGCCACCGAAGCCTGGACCGGCGGAGAGAAACTTCGGCCCAAGGCGCGAATCCGCGCCGATCGCCCGGGCCACCTCCTTCACATCCGCACCCGTGGCCTCGCAGAGAGCGCCGATGGCATTGATCGAGGAGATGCGCTGGGCCAGGAAGGCATTGGCCGTGAGCTTGGAAAGCTCGCTGCTCCAGAGGTTGGTGCGCAGGATCCGCTGCGGACTGACCCAGTGCTGGTAGATCTCCGCCAGGGCTTCGATCGCCTGCGGATCCTCACCACCGATCAGCACCCGATCGGGATCCTCCAGATCGGGGATGGCGGTGCCCTCCGCCAGGAACTCGGGGTTAGAGAGCACCGAGAAGGTTTTGGCCGAACCGTTTCCCCCTACCTGGGAGGCCGACAGAATCTCCTTGACCGCCTCGGCGGTACGCACTGGCAGGGTGCTCTTCTCCACCACGATCGTGTGACCCGTGGCCTGAGCCGCCACCGTGCGGGCTGAGGCCTCGATCCAGCGCAGGTCGGAGGCCTGGCCAGCGCCCAGCCCCCGGGTCTTGGTGGGTGTGTTCACCGACAGAAAGACCATGTCGGCGTCGGCGATCGCCCCATTCACCTCTGTGGTGAAGTGGAGGTTGCGTCCTCGGCAGCGGCCCACCACCTCAGCCAGCCCCGGCTCGTAAACCGGCAGACAGCTGAGATCGTCCGCATTCCAGGCGGCAATCCGCTCAGCGTTGAGGTCCACGAGCGTGACCTGGATCTGGGGGCAGCGATCGGCGATGACAGCCATGGTTGGCCCTCCCACATAGCCGGCACCGATGCAGCAGATGCGATGAACCGACAAGACCTCAGCCATCAACGCTGCGCCATGCAAAATGTGACACGATCTTTCCACGGTTTGCCAATCGGTCGATCAGCAGCTATTCGGAATGCCCTGTGGCACAAGAGCGCGAACCAGCGGTCTAAGACCTGCTCAAGGCTTTCATCAGCTGTTCTGCAGACAGTCGCTGCTCCAAACTCACTGCCTCAGCGGCGTTGCCGCCTCGGCGCAGGTCCTTGAGCAGCACGACCCCCTGCTCGGCTTCTCCCTCACCGATCACCACGGCCCAGGGGGCGCCGGAGCGGTCGGCCCGCTTGAGCTGCTTGCCGAAGGCGGCCCGAGTGAGATCGAGCTCCACGCTTCGGCCGGCCTGGCGCAACTGGCGGGAGAGCACCAGCGCCTGGCGCTCGGCCTGCTCGCCGCGGCTGACCAGATAAACGTCTGGAGTGGGTGGAGCGAGGGCGACAGTGCCGGCGGCCTGAGCCTGAGCCAGCAGCAGCACCAGCCGCTCCAGGCCGATCGCCCAGCCGATCGCGGCCGTGGGCGGGCCGCCCAGCTGCTCGATCAGGCCGTCGTAGCGGCCGCCGCCACAGACGGTGGCCTGGGCGCCGAGCTGGCTGCTGGTGATTTCGAAGGCGGTGTGGGTGTAGTAGTCGAGGCCGCGCACCAGCCGGGGATTGAGCTGATAAGGAATCTCCAGGGCGTCGAGGCTGCGGAGCACAGCATCGAATCGTTCACGGCTGGCCTCGCTCAGGCTGTCGATCAGCAGCGGGGCCTCGGCCAGAACCGCCTGGGTGTCGGTGTTCTTGCTGTCGAGGATGCGCAGGGGATTGGTCGTGATCCGCTCCCTTGAATCGGCATCGAGTTGCTCCTGGTGCTGCTGCAGCCAGCTCACCAGGGTGGTGCGATAGGCGGCGCGATCGGCCGGATCACCGAGGGAATTGAGTTCCAGCGCCAGGCCGCCGACCCCAAGTTCCATCAGCAGATCCCAGGCGATCGCGATCGCCTCGGCGTCACTGCGGGTGTCGGCGAAGCCGAGCAGCTCGATCCCCACCTGGTGGAACTGGCGCTGCCGCCCAGCCTGGGGCCGCTCGTAGCGGAACATCGGCCCCGTGTACCAGAGTCGCTGGGCCCCCTGGCTGAGCAGGCCATGCTGCAGGGCGGCACGCACCACCGAAGCGGTGCCCTCAGGCCGCAGGGTGCAGCTGCGCTCACCCCGATCGAGGAAGGTGTACATCTCCTTGCCCACCACGTCGGTGGCTTCGCCGATGCCCCGGGCGAACAGCTCGGTGACCTCCAGCAGCGGTGTGCGGATCTCCCGCAGGGCGGCCCGCTCGAACTGGGCGCGGACCGTGGCTTCAATCTGCTGCCACAGGGGCATCTGCTCCGGCAGCAGATCCACCATGCCCCGAAGGCTCTGCAGCTTCTCCACGCCCGCGTTGCTCACTCGCTGACAGTTTGCGGGATCGCTGGGGCCCGCCCTCAGCGCAGCCCAAGCCATTTGTGGCTCTGCAGGCTGAGGCGCCAGGCCGGGTTGCGGCGCACGTGCTGGATCGCCAGCTCCTGGCCCGCCGCACTTCCCCAGGCAGGCTGCAGCAGCAGCTGGGGCATGGCTCCATCCGCCGGGCGGGCGGAGCACGCAGCGGCAGCCATCGTTTCAGCGAAGGCCAGATCAGCGCTCTCGTGGATCACCACCTTGAGCTCGTGGCAGGCCGCCAACAGCTCGGCGGTGGGCGGCCGGTGGCGCTTGGGCGAAAGAGTGATCCACTCGAAGCGGCCGGAGAGCGGGTCGACGCCGCTGGTCTCCAGGTGCAGGGGGAGCTGCCTGGAGCTGGAGCCGGCTGCTTGCCGCAGGGCAGCGCAGAGCGGATCGAGGTTGTGATGCAGGGGTTCACCGCCGGTGATCACCACAAAGGCGGCACCGGCAGCAGCAGCAGCCGCGGTGTCCACCGCCAGATCCTGGAAGTGACGGTGGGGATGGGCGGCCGCCGGCCAGGAGTGCTTGGTGTCACACCAGCTGCAGCCCACCGAGCAGCCGGCCAGCCGGATGAAGAAAGCGCTGCGGCCAGCGTGCACTCCCTCACCCTGAAGGGAGTGGAATGTTTCCACCACCGGGAGTCCGGCTGGGGGCACGGCCAGGGCGCAAACGAAACTCACCCTAGGAAGCGGAGACCGGACGCCCAGCGGCACAACGAAAGGCCTCGATCCCCGCACAGGCGCTCCTTTCGCCTCAAACCCCGCCGCTCACATCGGGCTGGAGCAACTCCAGATCGAGCCCCGCACCCAGGAACTGCCGAAAGTCCTGATCCAGCGTGATCATCTGGGTGGAGCTGGTGATGGCGAAGGCCGCCAGGTAGGCGTCCATCCACCGTTTCGGTGCGGCCTCAGCAAGCCCCGCCAGGCGCCACCAGAGCGCCTCCATCCCGAGCGGCTCGTCCACCATGTCCACCTGGGGCAGCACCTGGAAGGCGTGCAGCACAGCCAGAGCATCCTGATTGGTGATCGCGGTGGCTTGGTAAGCCTTGAAGATCGTCGGGGTGGAGGCCAGCCGTAGGAAGCTCTGCTGGGTGGCACGGCAGAACAGGGCCGGAGCCGCGGGTGTGGATCGAACCAGTACCGCCTGGGCGGTGCGATGGGCTGGATGGGCCTCGAAGGCAGCCGCCAGCCACACATTCACATCAAGCAGGCAGGCCGGCACGGCGGCGGTCCTCCTGCATCAGGCACTCCTGCTCCAGTTGCAATGCCGCTGCCAGACCGATCCCCGCTTTGCCGCTGGAGGGCTCACAGCGGAACACCGGCAGCCCCGCAAGATCAATCCTCACGCCATCGATGGCGGCGGGCGCAGAGGCTGCCGTGGAGCCATGGAGCCCCTGACGGATGTACTCAGCCACCAGTTCCCTGAGCGTGCGCCCCTGCTGGAGGGCCCGTTGCTTGGCCTGGTACACGAGGTGGTCCGGCAGATCCAGAGTCGTTTTCATCGCCGCAACCCAGCTTGCTGGTAATTAAGTTTACTGGTTAACCAGCAAGCTGGGTTGCGGAATCGATCCGCAGAAAGTCCGCAACAGGCCAGGCCACTCCACATGGAGGGCGTAATCGGCAATGGGTAGGCAGTCTTTGATGGGCTCAGCCAGCAGCAGCTCCATCCCCTCCAGCTGGGCGCTCAGGCCCCCACCGGCATCTCCTGCGGTAGTGCTTCTGCCTGCTGCTCCTGGCCGTTGGGGCTGGCTTCGCCACGCCGCCCCTGCGCTGCCGCGATCAATCCGCGGAAAAGGGGATGGGGCTTGCCGGGGCGCGACAGGAATTCGGGGTGGTATTGGCAGGCGGCAAAGAAGGGGTGGTCGTTCAGCTCGATCAGTTCCACCAGCCGGCCATCGGGTGAGGTGCCACTGATGGTGTAGCCGCCTGCCTGGAAGAGGTTGCGGTAGGCGTTGTTGAACTCATAGCGGTGGCGATGCCGCTCGTAGACCACCTCCTCGCCGTACAGGCTGGCGGCGATGGTGCCCGCCGTCAGGCGGCACGGGTAGACGCCGAGGCGCATCGTGCCGCCCAGATCGATCACATCCTGCTGCTCCGGCAGCAGATGAATCACAGGGTGGAGGCTGTCGGGGTCGAGCTCGGCGCTGGTGGCGCCCGCCAGACCGGCGAGGTTGCGCGCCCACTCGATCACCGCGCACTGCATACCGAGGCAGAGGCCCAGGAAGGGCACCCTCTCTTCGCGGGCCCAGCGGATCGCAGCCACCTTGCCATCCACACCCCGATGGCCGAAGCCGCCCGGAACCACCACGGCATCCATGCCGCGCAGCAGCGCTTCGGCGCCCTGGGTCTCGATCTGCTCGGCGGAGACCCAGTGCAGGTCGAGGCAGGCCTCCCGATCAATGCAGGCATGGCGCAGGGCCTCCACAACCGAGAGGTAGGCGTCGTTGAGCTGCACATACTTGCCCACCAGCGCCACCTTCACCGGCGTGCCGGGGTTGCGCAGTTTCTGCACCAGGGCCTCCCAGCGCTCCATGTCGCTGTCGCGATCTTCAAGTTCCAGCACCTCGAGCACCTGACGGCAGAGCCCCTCCTGCTCCAGGGCGATCGGCACCGCATAGATGCTGTCGGCGTCGCGGGCGGGAATCACCGCTTCACGGAGGACACCGCAGAAGCCGCCGATCTTGGCCTTGAGCTCCTCGCTGATGGGCCGATCGCAGCGGCAGACCAGCAGATCGGGCTGGATGCCGATCGAGCGCAGCTCCTTGACCGAGTGCTGGGTGGGCTTGGTCTTGATCTCGCCGGAGGTGCCGATGTAGGGCAGCAGGGTGACATGTACGTAGGCGAGGTCGCGGCGGCCCACATCGCCGCGAAACTCACGGATGGCCTCAAGGAACGGCAGGGATTCGATGTCACCAACAGTGCCGCCGATCTCGGTGATCACCACATCCACTCCGCTGTCGGCGGCCACCCGGTGGATGCGTTCGCGGATCTCTCCGGTGATGTGGGGGATCACCTGCACGGTGCCGCCGTGGTAGTCACCGCGGCGTTCCTTGTTGATCACCGCCTGGTAGATCGAGCCAGTGGTCACGCTGTTCAGGCGCGACATGGCGGTGTCGGTGAAGCGCTCGTAGTGGCCCAGGTCAAGGTCGGTCTCGGCACCGTCCTGGGTGACGAACACCTCGCCGTGCTGGTACGGGCTCATCGTGCCCGGATCCACATTCAGGTAAGGGTCGAGCTTGAGGATCGAGACGCTGTAGCCCCGGGACTTAAGCAGCCGCCCCAGGCTCGCCGCCACGATGCCCTTGCCGATGCTCGAAACCACCCCGCCGGTCACAAAGACGAACTTGGTCATGGGCGGTGGACCAGGCACAGCAGACACTTCAATCTATCGAGCCCGTCTCAAGGCTCCTTGCCTGAATCCCCTGGGCCTGGCTCTGGCCGTCGCGCCCGCTGCGCGGGCAATACGGCCTGGCGGCAGGCCCAGGGGATTCAGGCCTCAAGGAGACTGCGCAACATCCAGGCAGTTTTCTCGTGGATCTGCAGCCGCTGGGTGAGCAGGTCGGCGGTGGGCTGGTCGCCGGCTGTTTCCACCAGCGGGAAGAGGCTGCGGGCGGTGCGGGCCACAGCCTCATGGCCGAGCACCAGCTCCCGCACCATCTCGAGCGCGGCGGGATGGCCCTGGGTTTCCTCGATCGAGGAGAGGGCCGCGAAGCGGGAGCCGCCGAACGGCGCTGGGCAGCCGAGGGCGCGGATGCGCTCGGCGATCACGTCGAGCGCGTTCCAGAGCTCGGTGTACTGCCCCATGAACATCAGGTGGAGCGTGTTGAACATCGGCCCGGTCACATTCCAGTGAAAGCCGTGGGTCTTGCCGTAGAGCACGTAGCTGTCGGCCAGGAGGCGGCCGAGCCCGGCGGCGATCTGCTCGCGCTGGTCGCTGCTGATGCCGATGTCGATCGGAGGAGCGCTGCTGGTCATCGTGCTTAAGCGGATTGATTCCGTTTTAGCTCGGAAGGTGGCCGCTGTGTGCGCCGTGTTGCGCTTCGTAGCCGTCCGCTACACGGCCTTGATCGAGAGAACGGTTAGGTCGTCGAACTGCTGGGCTCCCGCCATGTGCCGCTCCACTTCCGCGTTCACGTGCTCCACGGCCATGCTCGGGCTCAGGTCGTCGCCATCGAGGCTGAGCAGCAGATCCCGGAGAGAGCCGATGCCCCATGGGGCATCCTGCGGGGAACGGGCATCCGTGAGGCCGTCGGTGTAGGCGAACAGCAGGTCGCCGGTGCAGAACGCCACATGCCGGCACTGGAAGCTGGCCCCTTCGAAGATGCCGATGGCGGGACCGGTGATCTCGAGGCTTGTCAGGGCGTGGGATCGCAGGATCAGTGGCGGCTCGTGCCCTGCCGTGACGTAGGAGAGAGTGCGGGCCGCAGGGTTGTATGCCGCCAGAAACACCGTGGCGAACATGGTGGACGATCCATGCGTGGTTGCCATGTATTCGTTCACGAGGCTCATCACGGCGGAGAGATCAACCCCGTCCGGGCTCTTCCGCTCGCTGGACAGTTGCAGCAGGCTGTAGCGCAGAAGCGTTCGAAAGACGGACATGAACAGGGCGGAGCCGACCCCTTTGTCGCAGACATCAGCGATCACCACATAGGAGCGTTCGCCAATTCGGAGGGCGTCGTACCAGTCGGCGCCGATCTCATAGGCTGGAGCGAATGAAGCGGCGATCTCGAAGTGCTCCGAGGTTGGCAATTGCTCCACCAGGAAACTCTTTTGAATCGCTCGTGCGGTCTCGAGTTGCTGTTTCGTTACTGCGAGCGCTGATTCCTTGGCCACCAGTTGCTTGAGACGCAAGGCCGTATCATTGATGTCATCGAACAGGGCGCCGATCTCATCATGGCGGCGATGGGCAATCTGCGCATCAAAATCACCCTCGCTGATCAGCTTTAGTTTCTGGCTGGCAATCCTCAGCGGACTGACCAGCCTGCCGCCAAGGATATGGATGGCCAGAGTAATCAGAATCAGGATGATGGCCTCAAGCAGATAAAGTTTTCGGATCGTGCCATGAAACCTGCGGAACACCGTTCCCTCATCCACCACTCTGATGGTGGTCCAGAGGTTGTCCGCCAGGTTGCTGATCAGAAAGAACTTCCTGCCGTTGACCGTCAGGGTCTGAACGTCGTCGTCGTGCTGATGCAGCTCGGCCAGGCGGATGAACGGCCCCCAAGGTCCCGTGCGGAACTGCTCGGGTGTCCCCGGGTACGTCCTCCCCTGAGTGCCGTCACCAACGGTTTCGGTCGGGAAGAGGAGCTGCCCCCGCTGGGTGAGCACCATGAAGGCCGTACCGGAATAGTCGCCCTGATCCACCCGCATGGTGTTGGTGGCCCCCGCCGGGCTGAAGGTGTCGGTGCGGCGGTCCACGGCGTTCAGCCCTGTATCCACTCCCAGACGAGCGATGTCGATGCAGAGCGAGAGAACTCCGATCGGCCGCCTTCCTGATGGCTGCCCGCGATTCACCGTGGGCTCATACACCGGTTCGGTGCCGGTGAGGCACTGGGAACCCGGTTGCAGCGAGCCCGAATCGTTGATCGAAAAGGTCTGCTTGCCGTTCTTGAGGGTGAAGTGGAGATCGGCGCGATCATCGGCCGAGAGAACCTGTGGAGCGGTGAAGTTTCCGGAATGCGCCACCAGGCGGAGATCCCGGTCGAACAACCGCCATTGCCTGGTGGGATGCAAGGCGTTGGCTCTGGCGAGAAGATCCCTGGTCGGCAGCGGGTCGAGATTCCTGATGCCTTCGTTGGAAGCGAGGATCGTCATCAGGGTGCGAATGGTGGAGACCCAGCGCTCCGTCATGAAGCTCAGGAAACGAGTTTCATTGATCAGCTGACGCTCGGTGGTAACCGTGACGATCGAGGCCGCCTCGGCATAGATGATCGCGTTGCTGATGATGAAGGTGGGGATCAGAACGCTCCAGATGATCAGCGTCAGCTGGAATCGTGCCGACCGCCGGTCTGGGATCCAGCGCAGGAGTCGGGCCCGGAAGCGTCTGGTCATGGCGGCAGTGCTCCGGTGCGGTGGGGTCTCAACCCATGCTGTCGTCCACCCAGGTGCTGGCCACGTGCAGATCCTCCAGTTGCTGGGGGGCGACGTCGGCGGGGGCCTGGGTGAGCAGGCAGCGGGCCTGCTGGGTCTTGGGGAAGGCGATCGTGTCGCGGATCGACTCCTCGCCGGCCAGCAGCATCACCATGCGATCGATCCCGAAGGCCAGACCGCCGTGGGGCGGTGCGCCCATGTCGAGAGCCTCCATCAGGAAGCCGAACTGGCGCTCGCCCTCCTCCGGGGGCAGACCGATGGTCTGCAGCACCTGACGCTGCAGGGCCGAATCGTGGATGCGCAGGGAGCCGCCCCCCAGTTCCAGGCCGTTGAGCACCAGGTCGTAGGCCTGGGCGCGGGCCGTGGGCAGGGTGGCCGCCCACTGAGCCGGATCGCTGCCGAGGTCGTCGGTATTGGGGGCGCAGAAGGGATGGTGCAGCGCCTCGAGGCGGTTCTCGCCGGCGTTGAACTCGAACATCGGGAAATCCACCACCCAGAGGAAGTTCCAGGTAGCGTTCCCCCGCTCGGGCGGCACCAGCTTCAGCTCACGGGCCAGGAACTGACGCACCCTGTCGAGGGCCTTGTTCACCGTGGCGGTGTCGCCGGCGCCGAAGAGCAGCAGGGTGCCAGGCACGGCGCCGGTGCGCTGCAGCAAGTCGGCCTTGGTGGTGGCGCTGAGGTTGTCCTTGATGGCGCCGATCGTGTCGATCTCGCCGCCCTCGCGCACGCGGATGAAGGCCAGGCCACCGGCCCCCGCGGCCTGGGCCTCGCTGAACACGTCACCGCCGGGCTTGATGCGCACATTGCTGAGGGCCTCATTGCCGCCAGGCACAGCGATGCACTTCACGGAACCGCCCGCCGCCACCGCGCCCGAGAAAACCTTGAAGCCCATGCCGGCCACCAGGTCGCTCACGTTGGTGAGCTCCATGCCGTAGCGGGTGTCGGGACGGTCTGTGCCGTAGCGCTCCATGGCCTCATGCCAGCTGAGTCGGGGGAAGGGGCGCGGCAGCTCGACCCCCTTCACGGCCTTCCAGATCGTGGCGATCAGGGCTTCGTTGAGCTCGAGGATCTCCTCCTGGCCCATGAAGCTCATCTCGATGTCCAGCTGGGTGAATTCCGGCTGGCGGTCGGCCCTGAGGTCTTCGTCGCGGAAGCAGCGGGCCACCTGGTAGTAACGCTCGATGCCGCCCACCATCAGCAGCTGCTTGAACAGCTGCGGCGACTGGGGCAGGGCGAACCACTCGCCGCCACACACCCGCGAGGGCACCAGATAGTCGCGGGCACCCTCGGGGGTGGAGCGGGTAAGCACCGGGGTTTCCACCTCGATGAAGCCCTGGTCTTCGAGGAAGCGGCGGGCGGCCTGGATCGTGCGGGCCCGCAGACGCAGGTTGCCGTTCATGCGCTCGCGGCGCAGGTCGAGGTAGCGGTGACGCAGCCGCAGCTCCTCGCGCACGGTCTCATCCTCATGCACCGAGACCTGGAAGGGCAGGGTGCCCTTCACGCTGTTCAGCACCGTGATGGCGCTGGCCAGCACCTCCACGGCGCCGGTGACCAGCTTCGTATTGACCGATTCGTCCGGTCGGACCCTCACCCGCCCCGTCACCTGGATCACTGTCTCGTTGCGCAGGTGCTCAGCCACGGGGAAGGCCTCGGCTCCCAGGTCGGGATCCACCGTGATCTGCACGGTGCCGCTGCGGTCGCGCAGGTCGATGAAGATCAACCCTCCGTGGTCACGGCTCCGGTCCACCCAGCCGGAGAGCCGCACAACCTGCCCGCTGGCCTCACTGCGCAGATCGCCGCACCCATGGCTGCGCATCTTGGAAATCCGTAACTAACCAGCGAGTTTCCCATGGCGGATTCTCCGCTGCCGCCGTGCCGCCATCGACAGTCAGTGCCCGAGCTGGTGTGGCCTACCTGATTCGTGCTGGGAGACAGCCGGTAACACGGTGCCATTTTCAACTGGCGAACCGCCATTCATCAAAGAGACGATCGCAACCAAAAACTGAAACCGCAAATCTCGATGTCCGTCTGTGAAGCTGCAGCCCTGATGGACCGCAGTGGCAACGTAAACGGATTTGCAGTACAACCTGGTTATACCCATTCCCCTCTTATTCCATGGCGCAATCCTCTGCGCGACCAGCGACGAATCTGGATGCATTGGCCAGGAATGAACTGGAGTTCCGCGAGGAGGTCATTTATTTTCTGATCGTCGATCGATTCAATGACGCCACCAGTGATGAAGAAGAGCGCCGCGGTCTCTGGGATCGCGGGGACATGCCAGGCCTTTATGACAAGACCTGGATGCAATGGGGGAAGTATTGGGGCGGCAATCTCAAGGGCATAATTGATAAGGTTCCCTATCTTCAGAACCTTGGCATTACAGCGGTGTGGCTGTCACCCCTGTTCGAACAAGTCGACGATATGCAGTTCGACCGTACCCCTATGCATGGGTACTGGACCAAGGACTTCAAGCGCATCAACCCCCGCTTCCTGCCCACGGAAGAATCCAACAGCCTCCTTCACTCTTCCACACTCCGAGAGCTGGTGGCGGCCTTGCACGCAGCTGGCATCAAACTGATTCTGGACGTTGTCTGCAACCACAGCTCCCCGGATATCAACGGCTCCAAGGGGGTCGTCTTTGACGATGGCGTACCCCTGGCAGACTATAACAACGATCCAGAAGGCTTTTATTATCACTATCCAGAAATAACTGACTGGGAGGATGAGTTCCAGCTGATCCATCACGAGATGTGTGGGCTTGCAACCTTTAATGATAAGAATATCGCTTATCGTAACTATATCAAGCAAGCCATCCGGCAATGGATTGATATCGGCGTTGATGCCCTGCGTGTTGACACATTGAAGCACATGCCTGTCTGGTTCTGGCAGGAATTCACGTCTGACATGAAATCCCATAAGCCTGATCTCTTCATTTTTGGTGAATACGGATTTGGCAAACCCTGGGATGCCCGCACGATTGAATATGCCAATAAGACCGGGATGTCGATCCTCGACTTCGGTCTCTGTGATGGGATCCGCTTCGCCTTTTCGGGGTCACAGCCTGGCGGGTTCCAGCTCGTTCAGTCCGTTCTCGAGTACGACCACGTCTATCGGCGAGCCAATGAGCTGGTGACCTTCATCGACAACCACGACATGCCGCGCTTCCTGTCGATCTGTCCAGACAGGCGTCGCTTGGAGCTGGCGACGATTCTCCTGTTCTGCCTGCGGGGTGTGCCCTGCCTCTTCTATGGAACCGAACAGTATCTGGTCAACAACACCGAAGGAGGGCGTGACCCCTACAACCGCCCCATGATGGATCTTTGGGACGAAGACGCTGATCTGTTCCACATTGTGCAGCAGCTCATCGACCTGCGTCGAGCTAATCAGGCATTCACGTTCGGATCCCATCAGCAGCTCTATGTCAGCGACGATATTTATGCGTTTGTGCGCACCTATCGCGATTCACATATGCTCTGCATCCTCAACAAGGGTGCCGATACGCAGATCACTCTTCAAGGTCCCAGCCGGCTAGGGAGCGGGGCTCTGGTCTGTGCGCTGACGAATCGGGAGATCGCCGTCCTGGATGGCCGGATCGGCCCCTTGTCATTGCAGGCCGGCGCGGCGCATCTGTTCAGCTGTCCGGGTCAGCGGATCACGGGAACCGTCGTTGCCACGTTCCAGCTCAACGGACTGGAGACCAATCCCGGGCAACGGATCGCCCTCACCGGCGACTGTGAGGAACTTGGTCTCTGGGATACCGCCAGGTCGTACGGCATGGAGTATGTCAACCGCAACACATGGATCTGCGAAGTTGCCTTCGATAGCTCCGCAGGACGCCTGATCAATTACAAGTTCGTGGTCCTCAGTGGGGCTGCAGATGGGTTTTCCCATGAGAACATCACTCCTCGCCGCACGTTGCTGCCTCCCCATGGTCGCGTGAAGGTGGACGCCGTATGGGAGGCCCGCTGATTGGTAGGGCCCCTCTTCATCCCCGCCGGTAGAAGGGCCGCTTCACCACCACGGCAGGCTCAGTCTTGCCGCGGATCTCCACAGACAGTTCGGTGCCCAGCCGGGTGGCATCGGCCGGCACGTAGGCCAGGGCGATCGCCTCACCCAGGCTGGGCGACCAGGTGCCGCTGGTGACCTCCCCCACCACCTGGCCATCGCGCAGCACCGGGTAGCCATGGCGCGCGATCGCCCGGCCCTGCAGCTTCAACCCCACCAGCCGCCGACTCACCCCCTCGGCGCTCTGGCGCTCCAGCACGTCACGGCCGATGAAATCGGCAGGCATCTCCAGATGCACGAGCCAGCCCAGGGAGGCCTCCAGCGGCGTGGTGGCGGCATCCATGTCGCTGCCGTAGAGGTGCATCGCCGCCTCCAGGCGCAGGGTGTCGCGGGCACCGAGGCCGCAGGGGGTCACCCCCTCCGCCAGCAGCTGGGCCCAGAGGGCGCCACCGGCTGCGCGATCCAGCAGCAGCTCCACGCCGTCTTCTCCGGTGTAGCCCGTGCGGGCCACGAAGACGCTGGCCCCGGCGGCATCCCCGACAGCGGTGCCGCTCAGGTGGATGCTGCGGTGGCCGAAGCGGGGCAGGCCACTCAAATCGGCGCCGGCCAGGGTCTCCAGCCGGGCGATCGCCTCAGGACCCTGCAGGGCCAGCAGCACTCCATCGCCCTTGCGGTCGCTGATCACCAGACCAGCGGGCTCCAGCTGGCTGCGCAGCCAGGCGGTGTCGGCTTCGGCGCAGCCGGCGTTGATGATCACCAGCAGTTCGTCAGCAGGGCCTTCACTGTCTTCAGGCCGGCCGAGGTCGTAGACGATCAGATCGTCGCGGATGCCTCCGGCCTCGTTGAGCATCACGGTGTAGGTGGCCTCGCCCGGGCCGATCCGGAACAGGTCGCTGGGTACCAGCGCCTGCAGGGCATCCTTGGCTCCATCACCCCGAAGCCGCAGCACTCCCATATGGGAGATGTCGAACAGGCCGCAGGAGTCGCGCACCGCCTTGTGTTCCTGCACCAGCCCCTGGAATTGCACAGGCATCTCCCAGCCCTCGAAGGGCACCAGGCGTGCGCCGGCATCGCGGCAGGCCACATGCAGAGGAGTTCGCTTCAGGGAGTCCGCCATGGGATGGGCCGTCGCGATTGCTGGCGGGATCCTATGGACGCAGGTCGAGTGGCCGGAGGCCCCGGTCCCGGGCGCGCCTTGCCGGCAATACCGAAGACTTCCAGCAGGTTCGGCTTTCCACTGGCCCAATAATCAAAAGCTCTTTACCTTGAGTGCCCTGAATGGGTCGTGCCCATGGGCCAGCGCCCGAACTGTCGTAGCTGCAACCACTGCCAGACACCTGAGCCATCCTTCGGCGGCTCTGAGCAGAACTGGTGCCAGATGCGACGGCTGGCGATCCACTCCGAGCTGGCCGCGGATCTGTGGTGCCACCACTGGACCCCCCGTCCGCCGCGCCTCCCCAGCGTCGACCATGCTCCTGTGGCGATTCCGTTGCTGGTCAACCGCCAGCTCGCCCTCACCGACTTGCTGGTGGCCGCTGGCTGACCTACCCCTGGGCGTGGCTTGAACTCGTCGAATATTCGCTGAATATTCGCTGCATTGTGTAACGCAGCTAGCCAGCCAAGGCAGGCAGCGCACGCCATGCTGAACGTTCTGATCCCTGAATGGAGGTGGATGATTGGTTGCACTCGCACCCGCAACGCCGGTTGAACTGATGGCTTCCCAGGTGGACGGTGAAACTCTCACCCTGCCCACCGGCTCTCATGTGTTTCACCCAGGTGATCTCGCCCGCGCCATCTACGGAGTCCGCAAGGGCATCGTCGAACTGATCGACGCCACGAGCAATCGCCTCTGCTACCGCCACGGCGAGCTGTTCAGCTACGAAGACATCGCCTGGCACGGGGGATACTTCCGCAATGAGGCCATCGCCCGCACTCCGGTGGAGCTGGTCAAGCTTGACCGACTGAACTTTCTCAACCTGCTGCACAACCACCCCACGCTGGCGGTGGTGTTGATCGGGCAGCAGCACGAACGGCTGCGGGAGCAACGCTCCAGCGGTTCGTATTCCTACTGAGCCTGGCCCAGCAGCAGCAGCAGGCTGCGGGTCACCTTCGCGGCAAGCACCGCGCTCACGCCGCTGGGATCCAGCCCCGGGGCTAGTTCGACCACATCGGCAGCCACCAGCCGCTGGTGGCGCAGCTCCTCCAGCAGCCCAGCGAAGTGACCCCAGTGGTAACCACCTGGTTCAGGGGTGCCGGTGCCGGGCAGCACGGCGGGATCAAACCAGTCGAGGTCAACGGTGAGGTAGATCGGCCGGCCCCGCAGCGGGGCCAGAGCTGCCGCCAGCTCCGCCTGCAACCGCTCGGGCTGCAGCGACAGACCCGGGCCCTGCCCCACCAGCCGGCCACTGCGGCGCAACTCCTCGAACTCGTCACGGGTGCCGCTGCGGATCGCCACCTGCAGCAGATCACCGGAGGGGAGCACCTCCAGGCAGCGGCGCATGGCACAGGCATGGCTGTGGCGTGCACCCAGCCAGCTCTGGCGCAGATCGGCGTGGGCATCGAGCTGCACCAGGGCCAGGTCGGGATAGCGGGCAGCCACGGCGGCCACGGCGCCACTGCTGATCGAGTGCTCACCGCCGAGCATCAGCGGCCGCAGCTCCAGCTCCAGCACCGTCCGGGTGGCCTCGCCCACGGCCTCAAGCACCGGCTCCGGCGCGCCGAAGGGAATGGCCACCGCCCCCAGGTCGGCGAAGGGGAGGTCATCGAGATCGAGATCCAGCTGTGGGTCGTAGGTTTCCAGCCCGCTGCTCACCTCCCGGATCGCCGCCGGCCCGAAGCGGGTGCCCGGCCTGAAGGAGGTGGTGCCGTCGTAGGGCACCCCGAACAAGCCCACCCGGCAACCCTCGGGGTCGCGCCGCGATCCCATGAAAATGGCGCCGTCGCGGTCGAACAGGTCGCCCTCGAGCAGGTTCAGTGCAGCGGAAACGGGCATCAGCTCAGGCCTGGGGATGGGCCAGGGCCCGCTCAATGCCGGCCGGGATGGCATCGAAGGCGCCACGCTGCCAGCGGGGCGACCAGATCTCGCAGCCGGCCGCCACCGCCGCCGCCCGCTCGGCGATGGGCTCCAGGTAGCGGGGGCCGTCGCTGGCGGCGAAGGTCCAGCTCCACCAGCCGCTGGGGTACATCGGCACCCAGCCGTAGAGCGGATCGGCATGGCCGAACACCTCCCGCAGCAGCCGCACGCTGGCCAGGTGCACCTCACGGAAAGCCTCCGGAGATTCGCTCTGGGTGGCGAACACCCCGCCGGGCCGCAGCAGGCGGCGGCAGTGCTGGAAGAAGGCGCGATTGAACAGCCCTTCGGCGGGGCCAGCGGGATCGGAGCCGTCCACAATCACCACGTCGTAGCTGGCAGCGGCGGCAGCCGACACCCAGGCGATGCCATCCCCCACGGTCAGATGGAAGCGGGGATCGTCCCAGCAGCCGCCCCCCAGGGAGGGCAGGTAACGCTGAGCGCACTCCACCACCAGCCCGTCGATCTCCACCAGATCGAGGTGGCGCACACCGTGGTGGCGCAGGCACTCCCGTGCCGTGCCGCCATCGCCGCCGCCGATCACCAGCACCCGCTCGATGGCGGCGGCGGAGCAGAGGGCCGGATGAACCAGCGGCTCGTGGTAGTGGCGCTCCTGGCCTTCGGCCGTCATCCAGCAGCCATCGAGCAGCAACCCCTTGCCATAGCGCTGGCTGTCGATGATCGTGACCCGCTGGTAGGGGCTGGCCTGCTCCAGCAGCACACTGGCTTCGAGGCCGTAGCGCACCCCCTGGTGAATTTCATCGACCCAGCCAGCACTTGAATCCATGGCTGCTGACGCTCGGAGCGGTCCTAGCTAAGCCTCCAGAGGACCACCCTGTCACCCGGGCATCCCTTGGCCCGCACCATCCATGAGCCTGAGCCGATGACGCTGACCCGACGGGAGTGGCTGCAGCGCGCGGGCCTGGCGGCCAGCGCCCTGGCCCTGCCGGAGCTGGGCCCGGCCCGGGCGGAGGCCGGCGCGCTTACGCCCGAGCTCGAGCAGAGCCTCTCAGCCTGCACGCCCCACGACGACCCGCTCAGCAGCCTGCTGCGGCGCAATCGCCAGTTCAGCAGAGCCTGGCAGGCCGCCGCCACAGCCGGCAGCGCCCAGGAGCGCACCGCGCTGATGAACGCCCTCTGGCAGAGCAGTTGTCAGTTGGACCCCAGCGCCATGGCCAGCGGCCAGAGGCCCTGGGCCGCCCTGCTGAGCTGCGCTGATTCCCGGGTTTCGCCGGAGTGGATCTTCGTCTCGGGGTCCGGGGAGCTGTTCGACGTGCGTTGCGCCGGCAACACCGCCTTCGATGACGGCATCGCCTCGCTGGAGTACGCGGTGGCGGAGCTGGCGGTGCCGCTGATCCTGGTGATGGGCCACAGCGGCTGCGGCGCCGTCACTGCCGCCCTGGCCGAGGCACCGCTCACCCCGCTGCTGGAGCACCTGGTGACGCCGATCCGAGCCGCGCTGCAGCCGGGCGACGACCTCAGCCAGGCGATCCGCCACAACGCCTGCCATTCCGCCCTGGAGCTGAGCCGGCGCAGCGCCCTGCTTCAGGAGGCGGTGAGCGCAAACCGGCTGCGCATCCAGCCCGCCTGCTTCGACATCGCCAGCGGCGCGGTGACACTGCTGTGATGAACCACGGGGTGATCGATGCCTGACCTGCCCCTGAACGAACGACTGGTGATCCCGGCAGCGGAGCTGAGCTGGCGCTTCTCACGCTCCTCGGGACCAGGCGGCCAGGGGGTGAACACCACCGATTCACGGGTGGAGCTGGTGTTCGACCTGTCGGCCACCACGGCGCTGCCGCCCCTGCTCAAGGCCCGGGCCCTGCGGCGGCTGGAGGGACGTCTGCGGGATGGCGCGCTGGTGCTCACGGCTTCGGAGCACCGCTCCCAGTGGCAGAACCGTCAGGCGGCCCTGCGGCGGCTGGCGGAGCTGCTGTGCTCCGCCATCGAACCGCCACCACCGCCGCGCCGGCGCACCAAGCCCACCCGGGGTTCGGTGGAGCGGCGCCTGAGCGCCAAGAAGCTGCGGAGCGCGATCAAGGGCCAGCGCCGCTCCCAACCTCCCCGTCCCGACGACTGAGCCGCTGGCTCCAGCGGCTCACGCTGGTGGGTTGGAAGCTTCGGCCTCCGCACGGATCTCGGCCTTGGCCTGCTGCCAGAGCCCCTCCAGCTCAGGGAGGCTCTGGCCCTGCAGGGTCCCGTCCAGGGCCGCCTCGACGCGGGAGAAGCGATCGAGGAAGCGGTGGTTCGTGCCGGCCAGGCCGGCCTCCGGATCAAGTCCGCACCAGCGAGCCATGTTCACGAGCGTGAACAGCACATCCCCCAGCTCCTCCTGGGCGTGGACCGGGTCGCCGCTGGCCACCGCCTGCTTGAGCTCATCGAGCTCCTCATGCACCTTCCCCCACACCCCCTCGATCGAATCCCACTCGAAGCCGGCTGCTGCGGCCTTGCGGGAGATGGTCATGGCAGCGGCCAGGGCGGGCTGGCCGCGCACCTTGGCAGCGAGGCGATCGCTGAGGGGACTGCGGGAGGGTTCGGCCGTGGCCTCCTGGGCCTTGATCGCTTCCCAGCTGGCCTTCACCGCGGCGCTGTCACCGGTCAGGCCCCGGTTGGTGGCGGTGCTTGTGCCTGGCACCGCAAACACATGGGGGTGGCGCCGCACCAGCTTGTCCTGGAGACCACGGCTGATCTGCATGAGATCGAAGCGGCCTGCCTCGCTGGCGATCTGGGCGTGCAGCAGCACCTGCAGCAGCAGGTCGCCGAGTTCCTCAGCAAGATGCCGGTCGTCGCCATGACGGATGGCGTCAGCCACCTCATGGGCCTCCTCCAGCACGTAGGGCAGCAGCGAGGCATGGGTCTGCTCCAGGTCCCAGGGGCAGCCGGCTTCCGGGTCCCGCAGCCGCGCCACGACGGCGATCAGCTTGGCGAGGGCCTCCAGGGCGAGGGGATCGGGACGGGTCACAGGCCACTGGGCCACAGTTCACTCCCCTCCTAACCCCGTCTCCCCCTGCGCCGCCGCCGCAGCAGCCGGGGCAGACGCGGCAGGGGATCACCATCCTGGAGCAGGTGCAGCCAGCTGCTGGCCTCCACCCCCACCAGCGCCGCCAGCAGCAGGGGCCGCTGCTGGCTCCAGAGGCCATGCGCCATCTCCAGCAGCCGCCCTGGGCTAGCTGCACCCAGGGGGGAGAGCAGTGCACTCAGCGCCAGCAGCAGCGCCGCCAGGTAGGCCAGCCGCAGCGCCGAGCCCAGCAGCGGGCTGTGGGAGAGCAGGGAGCGGTGGCGCAGCCCGCGGCGGTAAGGCCACCAGAGCAGGGCGAGCGGACCCCAGCGCCGGCTGGAGTTGGAGCGGGTGTCGAGATCAGGCGAGAGCCACAGGCCGCCCACCAGGAAGCCAGCGGCGGCACTCGCCAACCCTGCCAGCCCCAGCCAAGGCATCCACAGCAGCGCGAAGGGCAGGCTCAACAGCCAGGTGGCGCGGTCATGGCTGCGGCCACTGGCCATGGCGGAAGCAGGCGGCTGGTGTGGGGGCAGAATGGCGCTGTGCGCGATTAGCTCAGCGGTAGAGCGCCTGCCTTACAAGCAGGATGTCGCTGGTTCGAACCCAGCATCGCGCATTCCTTTGCTGGCCTGAATGCCTGCTGAAAGCAAGCATTCGGTAGGAACAACGAGCAACGAAGCGAATGGCTCCGCAGCGCCATCACGGCAGCTGAGAATCCCGAACTCAAGCCTGCCGAGTGGAGAGGCTCCGTCGTAGAGATCAGAGAGCTCGGGAATGGGCACCGATTGACCTCAAGGTCGAATCTTTTTGGCGGCGGCTGGATCCAGGGACGCTCAACGCCGCTGACCATCCATCCCCCAGGCGCCAATTTCAGCGGAACTGGCTCATGACGACGCAAGACACTGACCTGACACCAGATGCCTGGGATCAGCGTTATCTGCAGGGTCGTGATGGCTGGGACCTGGGCCGGGCCGCTCCGCCGCTGCAGCACTTTCTC
This sequence comes from Synechococcus sp. 1G10, assembly GCF_002252625.1. Classification (GTDB taxonomy): domain Bacteria; phylum Cyanobacteriota; class Cyanobacteriia; order PCC-6307; family Cyanobiaceae; genus Regnicoccus_A. The sequence continues at coordinate 37,665 of NZ_NQKW01000014.1, forward strand.
CAGGAGCATCCACTGGCACCCCAGCCTCCGAGCCGGGTGCTTGTTCCCGGTTGCGGCCGCGGCCACGACGCGCGGCTGCTGGCCAGCCTCGGCTTCACGGTGACCGGGATCGACATCAGCGCCGAAGCCCTGCGCGAGGCCCGTCGACTGGATCAGCCCGAAGCGTCATGTCAGTGGCTGCAGGTGGATGCCCTCGACCCGATGGCACTGCACAAGGAGGGATTGGCAGCAGGCAGCATGATCGGCGTGGTGGAGCACACCTGCTTCTGCGCGATTGATCCATCCCTGCGGGAGGCCTACGCCAACAGCATGGGGGAAATGGTGGCCGCAGGGGGCTGGCTGCTGGGCCTGTTCTGGTGCCACTCCCGCAGCGGAGGACCTCCGTTCGGCTGTCAACCGGAGCGGGTGAACCAGCTACTAAGCGACGCCGGATTCGACGCCGAAGTGTGGGGGCCCGCTCCACACGGACTGCCCAGCCGGGATAACGAATGGCTTGGACTCTGGCGCCGCAGGCGCTGAGGCCAGCAACGAGAGAGCTGGCGCCCTCAGCCGAAGGCCCCAGCTCTCAGACAAGAGATGGCAGGCGGCAAATCCCTGCTGCTGCAGTGCGATGGCCCGCTGCAGCGCTCAGACGATCACTCGTCTTCGTCGTCGCCCCCGACAGGAACCAGACGGATCTGCTTGCGGCCCAGCTTGATCTGGAACTCATCGCCGGGCTTGAGGTCGATCAAGGCGGTGTAGGCCTTGCCGATCAGCAGGTTGCCGTTGAACTGAACCTTGGTGACGTAGCTGAGCTTGCGGCCACTCTTGCCGGCACCGGCTCCACCGCCGACGCCGAGGCTGACGCCCTTGGCTTCCAGCAGCGCTTCGTAGAAGGCCGTGAAGTTGAGCCGCTCGCTGCCGTCTTTCTTGGAACTCACGTAGCCACAGCTGCGCACCAGGTCGGATTTGGAGGAATCACCCATCTCCTTCACCTTGGCGAGCAGGTCAGGTCCGGTGAGCATGATGTTCGTGTCTTGGATCAACCGAATGATAGCAATCGAACAGATGCTTTGACCAGCAAACAGCTGCCAGTTCAGGCCAACAACCCCCAGCAACTGATGACCGAATGCAAGCCGCAAGCCGCTTGACGGAAAGCCACATCGTTCCAACGGTTTTGCCTGGGCGGGCTCACCGCCGCGATGGATCTTCAAACCGGATCGACTCACCAGCTCCCCAGGCATCCAGCTGGAGGCCATCACCAGGCCCAGAGCTGAGCACAACGAATCGGCCATGATGTCTGCGATCAGGCATCCCAGGGGTCGCCGCATTGGTCGCCAGTCCTGATTTCACGATCCGGCCGATGGTCGAGTCCGACCTGCCCCTGGTGACGGAATGGGCCCGGCAGGAAGGTTTCTGCCCTGGACTGGGGGACGCCGGTGTGTATCGCCATACCGATGGCGCTGGTCTCTGGGTGGGGTGCCTTAGCGAGGAGCCGGTGGGATGTATCGCAGGAATTCGTTACGACGAGCGCTATGGATTCATCGGTCTGTTTCTTGTCCGCCCGGCCTTCCGCGGACGTGGCTACGGGGTGGAGCTCTGGCGTCAGGCCCTCGCCCATCTCGATGGGGTGGCCTGCATCGGCCTGGAGGCGGCGCCCGAGCGGCTGATCGACTACGGCCAGTGGGGCTTCAAGGCGGCCTATGACACCCTGCGCTGGCGCCTTCCCTCCGCCAGCCGCGCCCGCTGCAGCGGTGGACAGCTGCCGCCGGGCTATGGCGTGGTGGCCGCCGCTCAGCTGGGAGCGGACGCCGGCAGCCATGAACTGGTGCTCAGCTACGACGCCCGTCACGAAGCCACGCCGCGCCCCCACTTCCTGGGGGAATGGCTGCGGCAGGGCAGCGGCACCGTGGAACTGGTGCGCGATGAACTGGGGTGTTGCCGCGGCTTCGGGCGAATCAGGCCCTGCCTGCTGCCCGATGGTGCCGGCGCCGTTGGCTGGCGGCTGGGCCCCTTGCTGGCGGATGCCCCGCCGCTGGCAGGGGCCCTGCTCGATCGGCTCTGCTCCGAGCACACGGGACCGGTGCTGATTGATGCTCCCGAGGCGAATCCCAGGGCCCATCGCCTGCTTGAGCAGCGCGGCTTCCAGATCGCCGGGCGCACCGTGCGCATGTATCGCGGCACCCCTCCCGAGCTGCCTCTGCAGGACATCTACGGCCTGGCCTGCCTGGAGCTGGGCTGAGAAACACCCAAAAACCTCTGACTAATCTGAGGCGGCCCGGTTGGCGATGGTGCCCTCTGTTCGGAGCGCTCCCCTGCCTCGCCCTTGCCGACACCATGAGCCCCTTCCGCCCCCTGCGGACCCGATCAAGCCGCCTGCGCCCCGTGCGCCTGCTCAAGCTCGATGGCGTCTACCGCGCCGCCAACCTTGACAGCCTGATCAGCCAGTGGCGAGAGCCCTATCGGCTGATGCTCTCCGTGCCCTGGCCTGGCTTCCTGCTGCTGATCGCCCTGGCCTACCTGGGCACCAACGTCGTCTTCGCCCAGCTCTATCTGCTGGATGCCCCCGGCATCGGCGGTCTGCCCCAGGGCCAGGTGGCGGGCTTCAGCGATGCCTTCTTCTTCAGCGTTCAGACCCTGGGCTCGATCGGCTATGGCGTGCTTCACCCGGTCTCGCCGCTGGTGAACGCTCTGGTCACCCTCCAGGCCTTCGTGAGCCTGGTGTTCACCGCCGTTACCACCGGCCTGGTGTTCGCCCGCTTCTCCCGCAGCCGGGCGGAAATCCGCTTCAGCAACGTTGCGACGGTCCAGCCCTGGGATGGGAGTCCCTGTCTCACCTTCCGCATCGTCAACGTGCACCACAACAACCTGGTGAGTGCCCAGGTGCAGGCCTACCTGGCCATTGATGAACGCAGCGCCGAGGGCGAAACGATGCGCCGCCTGCACCGACTGGAGCTGGTGCGCAACGAAGCCTTCCTCTTCCAGCTGATGTGGACGGTGATGCACCCGATCGGGCAGGACAGCCCCCTGCATGGCCTCAGCGAGGCCAGGTTGCGCGATGCCCACGGGGAGGTGCTGGTGGCATTCGAAGGCGTCGATGAAACGGTGCGCAGCCCGGTGTACAAACGCGCCGCCTACAACAGCAGCCGGATCCGCTTCGACGAAACTTTCGTCGATATCGTCAGAGATGACCAGAGCGAGTTCCGCTGTCTTGATTTCAGCCGCTTCAACGACACCCGCCAGCGCTGAACCCGGCACCATCCGGCTGGTGTTCGACGGTGGCTGCCCCTTTTGCAGCACCTTTGCCGCCATGGGCGAACTGCGTGGCGGGCTGCCCCAGCTGCAGATCATCGATGGCCGCGCCGATCACGCGTTGCGCCGGCGGCTCAAACAACAGGGCTTCGATCTGGCCAGCGGGGCCGTTCTGATCGAGGGAGAGCGCTGCTGGCATGGGGCCGAAGCTGTACAGCGGCTCTGCGTCAAGTTGCGGCCCAGTTCCGCCCTGCTGGGCCTGCTGAAAGCGGTGTTCGGCGAGGAGAAACGCAGCCGCACGCTTTATCCGCTGCTGCTGGCCGCCCGCCGTGGCGCCCTGGCGCTGAGGGGGCTGCCGCTTGATCCAGATGACAGCGCTCGGCCTAGCGTCTGAAGTCAGCGATCGCGGCGCCATGAGCTACCTGCGCGTAATCATGAATCGGCTGCGGGAACGCTCCGGAGCCAGCCAGTCCGGGCATGAGCCTCCCGCCATGCCCTACAGCCCCCTGAGCGAGCGGGTGCTCGAGAAGCATCTGCAGACCTACCGCGAACACCTGCAGGCCTGCAGTGACGCCATGCTCCCCTACGAATGGGCCTGGCTTGAGGACCATCTCGCCACCCTCCAGCTCTCGAGCGGCCAGGGAGCGATGCAGAAGGTGCTGGGGGGCCCGCAACGGGTGGCCGATCTGCTGCGCGAAACCCAGTGCTTCCAGGCCGAAGTGCGCGGGGAACTGAGCCGGCGGGGCCTCGGGCCCGGCATCCGCACAGCGCCGCTTGCAGCCCAGGAGCATGCCTGGGAGCTGAGCAACCCGGCAATCCGCCAGGAGTGGGGCATCGATCAGGCCGAGTCCCTCCCTGGCTGAGGCGATGTGGCAGCCGAGCGCCCGATGTCGGAACAAATAGATGTCCGAGCACGTGTTCGTCTACGGAAGCCTGAAGCGAGGGGAGCCCAACCACCCCTGGCTCGAGGGGAGCCGCTTCCTCGGGAGGCGGCGCCTTGGGGGAGCCCGGCTGCACGACCTCGGCCCCTACCCGATGGCGGTCGCCGCCACTGAAGCGGAAGCGCAGGACGCACAGGGACCACAGGAGCCGGCCCTGATCCATGGCGAGCTCTATGCGCTGGAGACGAGCGGCCTGGCCCGGCTCGATCTGCTCGAAGATGTGCCCCGCGAGTACCAACGCCAGCGCTGTCAGCTCAGTGACGGCAGCCGGGCCTGGGTGTACGTGGGCCGCCATGGGCAGGTGATCGGTCTGCCGCTGGTGCCCTACGGCGACTGGAGAAGCACCCCGGTGTTCAGCTACGGCTCGAACCTCTGCCCCACCCAGCTGGCGCGGCGCTGCCCCCGCTGGGATGGCAGCGGCCTGGTGGCACGGCTGGAAGGCTGGCGCTGGGGGATCAACAAGCGGCGCCTGGGCCGTGCTCCAGGCGAAGGGGCCGCTGGACTCGTGCGCCACAGCGGTGCCCACTGCTGGGGAGTGGTGCACCATCACAGCCCGGATGATCGGGCCGCCCTCGACCGCTGCGAGGGCGTGGCGGCCGGTCATTACCGCCATCAGTGCGTGACCGTGACCACTTCGGACGGGGAGCGCTTCGAAGCCCTCACCTACGTGCCCACGCCCGCCTGGAGCGCTCCGGGGCTCGCCGCCGGCCCCGACTACGCCCGCGCCATCCTGCGGGGAGCTCACCACTGGCGGCTGCCGGGCGCCTGGCTGGGGAAGCTTGAGGCCGCGCTCCGCCTCAGCACCGAGGGCGGCAACAGGATCAATCGCCCTGGGCCGGATCCCCAGGCCTGACGCCCTCCCCCTGAGCGGGGCCAGCCGTTGGGAATGTCCTGTCAGTAGCGAGCGTCGTCGAGCAGACGCAGCCAGGAGGCACCGGGGGAGAACCCGTGCCAGACAAAGGCCTGGAGCAGCATCTCGAGGCCCCCGGCAAAGCGCTGAAGCCAGCTGGCTGGCCGTGGCCATGAGTTCGTCAGGGATACGGGGCGGCTTCCCAGGCGCTCAGCCTCCTTGCAGCGACCAGGTTCCGTGGCCATTCAGCCGCAGAATCCGCTGGTGGTAGGCCTCCAGGCTGGGCCGGTGGCCCACGCTGATCACCGCCAGGCCTGCCTTGAGCAGCAGGCCATAGAGATGCCGCTCGGTTTCGAGATCGAGGGCGCTGGTGGCCTCATCGAGCACCACGAAGGGGGAGGGATGGAGCAGGAACCGGGCAAACCCCAGCCGTTGCTGCTCGCCACCGGAGAGCACCTGGTCCCAGTCGGCCTGGGCGTCCAGATCGGGGTAGCGCACCAGCAGCGTCTCCAGCCGCGCCAGCGTCAGAACCCGCCGCAGCTCCTCGTCGGGCACGGGCGGCGCTTGCGGCGGCAGCGTGTAGAGCAACTGGTCCCGCAGGCTGCCCAGGGCCAGATACGCCTTCTGGGGCAGCACCATCCAGTCCTGGGAGGCCGGCGTGAGCAGGCGGCCGGAGGCGGCTGGAACCAGACCAAACAGCACGCGCAGGAGGGTGGTCTTGCCGCAGCCGCTGGGGCCGGTGATCAGCAGCCGCTCCCCAACCGCCAGGTGCAGATCCAGGTCGCGGATCAGCAGCCCATCGCCGCCGGGATCGGCGACGCAGAGCCGCTCCAGCACCAGTTCGGGTCCGTCGCGGCGGAGACCGGCCCGCTGGGTGGGGTCAAGACTGGGGTTGAGGCTTGAGTCGGTGGCGGCGCGCAGTTCGCCGATGCGATGCAAGCTGGCGAACAGGCCGGAGAAGTCGTCGGCTCTCTCCACCAGGAACGAGAGCGCCACCTGCACCTGGCTGAAGGCGATGCTGCCCACCGTGAGCTGCCCCAACGTCACCCGGCCGCCGAAATAGGCGCCAGAGAGCACCAGGTAAGGCACGAACTGCATCAGGAAGCCATAGAGGCCACTGCCTTGCCCCACGACGGTCCGCCAGCGGATCACCCGCTCCAGGTTCAGCAGCAGCCGCGCAAAGCGCCGTTCGAGGCCTGAACTCTCCCGCGCCTCACCCCGCAGGAACGCCACACTCTCGGCATGGCTGCGCAGGTGCATCAGCGCAAAGCGGAAATCGGCCTCCAGGGCCTGCTGGCGGAAGCTGAGGGTCGCCAGGCGGCGCACCAGCTGGAGGATCAGGGCATTGCCTGCCAGGGTGGTGATCAGCAGGGTGAGCACCAGGGCACCACTGATGCTGAACAGCACCAGCACGTAGGCCGTGAGTGAGAGCAAAGAGGCGAAGAAGCCGAAGAACAGGCTGGTGGAGCGCACCACCGAGCGATCGATGTCCTCCGCGATGCGCTGGTCGGGGTTGTCGATTGCGCCCGCCGACTCCAGCCGGTAGTAGGCCTGCCCAGCCAGATAGGCCTCCCAGAGGGTACGGCTGGTGCGATCCCGCCACACCAGGGCGAAGCGCCCCTGGCCATAGGTGGTGAGGAACTGCACCGGCAGGGAGAGCAGATAGATGGCGGTGAGCCCGGCGGCGGTCCCCCAGAAGCGCTGAGCACTGCGCACGTTCAGGGCCTCCATCACCGCCCCGTTGCCTTCGGTGAAGGCCACATCCACAGCCGTGGAGAGCACCAGCAAGGCCAGCAGCAGCGTCAGCAGCAGCCAGCGGCGGCGCAGGCCCGCCACCAGGCCCCGCTGCAGCAGCCACCAGGGCACCAGGCCACAGAGGGCGACGGCCAGGGCGATCACCCCCTGCCTTTCCGCCGTGTAGGTGCGCAGGGCACGACCGAGGTAGGGGAAAGCCAGATCGAGGCGGCCCGGGCCGATCAGCCAGGCGATCAGCTGGGCCGAGGCTCCGAGCAGCACCACCGCCGCCCCCAGGGCCAGGGCCGCTGAGGCCAGCAGCAAGGCGCCCAGGCGCAGCAACGACCGAAGCGACGGGGAGCGTCCCTGGAGCGGCGGCAGCAGCAGGTCGCCGGCGAGGCTGCGGAACTCGGTGGCGAGGGTGGCCAGGGAGGTGGCCATCAGCCGGCCCAGTGGCGATAGAACCAGCGCTTGGCCAGCTCGGCAGAGGCCACGTAGGCCACCAGGATCAAGCCCAGCGGAAGCAGGAACTCCAAGGGCAGGGGCACGAAGCCGAACAGGCGCCCCAGGGACGTCCAGGGGAGCGGCAGAGTGATGGCCGCCACCGCGATCGTGGCCCCGACCAGCGCTTTGGAGGGATGGCTGTGGAGCAGAGGACCGCGGGTGCGGATCACCAGCACGATCGAGGCGGCCGAGAGCACCGATTCCACGAACCAGCCGCTGCGGAACTGGGCGGCGTCGGCGTGAAGGACCCGCAGCAGCACCAGAAAGGTCATGACGTCGAAGCAGGAGCTCACCAGACCGAAGGTGACCATGAAGCGCTGAATGAAGGGCAGGCTCCAGCGGTGAGGGCTGCTGATCCATTCGGGATCGACCCGATCGGAGGCGATGGTCATCTCCGGCAGATCCGTGAGCAGGTTGGTGAGCAGGATCTGCTTGGGCAGCAGCGGCAGGAACGGCAGGGCCAGGGAGGCCATCGCCATCGAAATCATGTTGCCGAAGTTGGCGCTGGTGGCCATGAACACGTACTTGAGGGTGTTGGCGAACGTGCGCCGCCCTTCACGGATGCCAGCAAGCAGCACCGCCAGGTCGGGATCCAGCAACACGATGTCGGCCGCTTCCCGGGCCACGTCCACCGCTCCCTGCACCGAGAGGCCTACATCGGCGGCATGGAGTGCGGGCGCGTCGTTGATGCCATCGCCCAGGTAGCCCACCACGTGACCGGCCCGACGCAGGGCATGGATCAGGCGTTCCTTTTGGCTGGGCTCGATCTCGGCGAACACATCCACCTGCTCGGCCCGCACCGGCAGGGCGGTGTCGGTGAGCAGCTGCATCTGGGCGCCGGTGAGCACTTCCGGGTTCTGCAGACCGGCCTCACGGCCGACCCGCGCCGCCACCAGGGCGTTGTCGCCGGTGATCATTTTCAGCCGCACCCCCAGACGCCCGAGTTCGGCCACGGTGGCCATTACACCCGGCTGGAGCGGATCGCTGAGGGCCATCAGGCCAAGAAAGGCCATGCCGGTTTCGTCCGTCCGGCTCACCGCGCGGGGCACCAGAGGTCCAGCGGGGGGCCAGCGCCGCACCGCCACCGCCAGCACCCGGAACCCCTCAGCGCTCCAGGCGGCGTAGAGACGGCGCAGCTCCGGCTCCACCGCCGTCAGAGGCAGCACCAAGCCATCGGCGGCTTCAGCCCGGTCGCACACCTCCAGCACCTTGAGGAAGGCGCCCTTGGTGATCAACACCGGGGAGCCATCGGCGCGGGCCAGCACGCTCAGGCGCTTGCGGCTGAAATCGAAGGGAATCTCATCGAGCTTGGTCCAGGCGGATAAATCAATCGGGGCGCCGCTGCCATCACTGGCACTCGCCGCCTCGCGGATCGCCGCATCGATAGGGTTGCTGAAACCGGTCTCGAAGTTGGCGTTCACCGCCGCATGCAGCAGCACCGCCGGGTTGGGGCCGCCGTCGACGCCGCAGCTGCGCTGCACCCGGGCACTGCCTTCGGTGAGGGTGCCGGTCTTGTCGGAGCAGAGGATCTCCATGCTGCCGAAGCTTTCGATCGACGAGAGCCGCTTGACGATCACCCGCTTCGCCGCCATGCGCCGAGCACCCTGGGCCAGGTTCACCGAAATGATCGCCGGCAACAGCTGGGGCGTGAGCCCCACGCCAAGGGCCAGGGCGAACAGGAACGAATCCACCAGCGGCCGCCGCAGAAACACATTGACGGCGAAGATCGTGATCACCAGCAGCAGCGTGATCTCCAGCAGCAGCGCCCCGAAGCGGCGCACGCCGCGCTCGAAGTCGGTTTCGGATCTGCGCAGACGCAAGCGATCAGCGATCGAAGCGAACTGGGTGGACACTCCGGTGCGCACCACCAGCGCCAGACCGCTGCCGCTCACCACATGGGTACCGAGGAACAGGGCGTTGATGCGCTTCGCCAGCGGCACGTCAGCGGCCACCGCCAGCGGGTGCTTGCTCACCGGAAAGCTCTCACCGGTGAGGGCCGCCTCGTTCACACTCAGATCGGTTTCCTCGATCAGGCGGCAGTCAGCCGGGATGGCGGCCCCGGCAGAGAGCACCAGCAAATCGCCCGGCACCACCTCTGCCACCGGGATGGGCTGGTCGAGGCCATCGCGGCGCAACACGGCAGTGGTTTGAACAGTTTTGAGCAGCTGGGCCACCGCCCCGGCGGCACCGTTCTCCTGCCAGAAGCCCAGCAGGCCGCTGATCAACACAATCACCAGGATGATCAAGCCGTCGGTGGGCGAATCGAGCAGGAACGAGAGCAGCGCTGCCCCGCTCAGGATCAGGATGATCGGGCTGGTGAACTGGCGCAGCAGCAAGCGCAGCGCCCCACCCCGCGCCGGAGGTGCCAGCCCATTGGGGCCGTGCACCAGCAAGCGCCGGGAAGCCTCGGCGCTGCTCAGGCCCGCTTCGCTGCAGCTCAGGTCTGCCAGCAGCTCGGGGAGAGGAACGCTCCAGAAGGTGGCTGGAGTAGCGGGTGGCATGGGGGACTGCCGGAGTGCTTCAGGCTCGCCGGACTACCAGCCCAGGAATGGGGCACATTGGGAAAACGCGGCGATCTGACATGCCAACCACGGCCCCAATGGGCTGGAGCCGGAGGTGCGGACAGGTGAAACGATTGGCGGAATCGTCCTTTGACAAGCTTGGAGACAACAGCGTCAAGACCACGATGATCCACACCTATGCACCGATTCATTCCCTTTGTGAATGATCAACCCAGTGACCCTTCTGTAGCCCATAGAACATCTGGTTCTCGGACCCGCCTAAGCTCCATCGCTCATTGGCCAATACCGACAACCTCCCTATGCTGGAACAGCTCTGAGCTACGAGACCATAGGCTTGAAGGTGTCTTATGCAGCCATAGAGCCTGGGCAATGGGTGGATACCGGACCCGCCTAAATACTGTTATACAGATGATCAATGGGGCGAAGTCTCCATTTCGAAATATGATGCATGTTTCCCTGTGTTACAGTGAACATAGCAATCATTCGGAAACCCAAGGAGCAGCAGCGGATGGCGTTCACATCAAAGGATGTCAACAGCTACCTTCTGCCCACCCTTGAGGGGTTTCGCAACAAACTTCTGGATTTGACGTCCAGGAATAATCTTCTCAACCTTTCGCTCACGAGCTCGAGATCAGCAAGGCTGATGCGCTTTGTTGCTTGTGACCCTCAAGCAGTTCTGAACACTCTCTGCTCAGGTTCCACACTCGAACTCAAGCCGCTTCCCGATCCTCCAGAAGAGGAAGAGAAAAAGCTGGAAGGAGACGACTTCAAGGCTGCTCTTGATCGGGCTCGGGAGCAGGATCCCCTCTATCAGCAGGTTCTTGCCGACAGTTCGGGTGACAAGAACTTCAGTCCAGCGTTGGCCCAGGCAGAAGATCGACTGCGTTCCAAGGTGAGAGAAGAGTTTGAGCAAGGAGGCAAAAGCAGTGCGACGAAGAATTTGGTCAAATGGGCAGAGAAGCAAGGAATCAATCCCAGTTACGACCTGTCCTTCTCAAAAACGTCTCCTCCTAGCAAAAACGGTACGTTACAAGTGTTGCTCTTGGCGCAACGCCTGGAACGCCTGGCAGAGGGCTTGCGAAAGAACGCACGCAGTTCGATCGAAGAAACGGGAAACAACATCCTCTACCTGGCCTTTGGTTGCCTGGAGTGGTCGGAGAAGAACAAGTCGTTTTTTGCTCCCCTGATTCTGTTACCCGTCGAACTGATCAAATCCTCCACCCGTGGAGGAGCCAAGAGCTTCTCCTTGAGGGGGACAGAAGATGCTCCTGTTGGCAATATCACGTTGAAGGAACGCTTGCGGCGTGACTTTTTAATTGATTTCCCGCTGCCGAACCTGACTGAGGACGGTGGGGACTTGAAGGCTTACTTCGAACAGGTTGCTAGTACTGTTGCCGAGGTGGAAGGCTGGGCAGTACGCCCAAACCTGAATCTTGCCCTGCTGAATTTCAGTGGCCTGGGTCTCTATGAGGATCTTGATCCCCAGATCGTCCAATCATCAGTGCTGGTGAAGCAATTGCTGGCCGCAGAGCTGACGGCAGAAGAGCAAGGCCATGAGGCTGAGATTGTAGCAGAGGACGTCCATGTGGATCAACCCTCGATTGCTCAAAAGGTTCCGATTTTAATCACCCAAGCCGATGCCAGTCAATTCGCCAGCATCGCCGATGTGATGGGTGGGCGTTCGATGGTGATTGAGGGCCCTCCAGGCACCGGGAAGAGTCAGACCATTACGAACATCATTGCCAACGCTCTCTATGCGGGCAAGCGCGTACTCTTTGTGGCCGAGAAGAAGGTTGCCCTTGATGTGGTCTACACCCGTCTGGCAGAGGCTGGACTCAAACCCTATTGCCTACGAATTGCTTCTGATAAGACGAACAAGCGAGAGGTCTATGACGAGTTGGGAGAGCGCCTCCTACTGCCTCGACCCAGCCACCCTCGGCGGGATGCTGCCCTAGGTGAATTCAACCAACTGCGTGACCAGCTTAATACCTTTTCCCAGCTTCTCAACCAAAGCCATGGAGCAGAGGAGGAAAGTCACCAATAGCTCCTTTGGGCCGAGGTCAAGCTGAAAAAGCAGTTGCTGGCCGCTGGGCTTGACCTAACTGAATTCAAGGTGGACTTACCAGCAGCAACGTCCTATACCCGTCCACAAGTTGAGCAGGTAGCTCAAGTTCATGCTGAATTGGCCGATCTCGTCTCATCGGTGGATTTCGATGATCTCCTTTTCGCCTTCATGGCCATTGGAGTCCGCCCTGGGGATCCGCTTGGCCGTGATCAATTGTTTGATCTGACTCAGAGATGGGCTGATGCTTTGAAGGAACTATCGGAACTAATGGGCCAAGGGGAAGACCTAACGGGCATATCACTCAAAGATGTACGCCAGCGTGCCCGAGACGACGCGGCAGTCGTTGTGAAGCTTCCCGATCCGCTGCCTATCGAGCAGGAATCACTGCTGCCCTTGCTTTCCAGCTCTGAGGTTTCCGGCGTCGCTCAGGGTTTGTTTCAGGCTCTAAGGGCGGAGCAAGCCAGTGCAGACAAGCTGTCCTCCAGCTTTGTTCGGATTCCAGATCCACTACCAGCAACAGCTCAGATCAGTGATTTCGTGGCTCGGTGGAACGGGTGGTCCTTAGGTCAGTTGGCAATGCCGAAGACCGCCGCTGATCGGGAACTCTTGAGCCAACGCCTTGAACGCTTGGGTGGTCAGGCCGAAGGAGTCCAGGTGGCCTGTGATGCCACGGGTTCTGGCCTCGGGGTTGATCAGTTCAGCCGTTCCTCCGTGAGTGCCCTTGCTGCAGTTCTGGACCATCTGAACGTTCTGCCTGGCTGGGTGTTGGAGCTGCGAGAAAAACCGATCTGGAAGGACGATTCCCATCGGTTGCAGGATCTGCTGACCCGCTATACCTCGCTGCAAGAGCAGCGGGAATCGTTGGGCTTGAGCAAGGCACCGTTGCCCAAAACCTGCTCCACGGCTCAACTGAAGCAAGCCTCCGAAGTTTTCAGGCAGTCTTGCGAGCGAGGAATGGCGGCGCAGCTCCCGAGTTCCTCGGCGGCTAAGGAGTGGGGCTTAAGGATTTCGGGGGTTCAGGCGTTGTTGGAAAGGATCCACATCGCCGTTGAGCAAGGCATCGCCGGGCACAGCCTGAGCAGCTTCACGCTTGAGCATCTGCAGGCGTTGCCAACAGTGCTGCGCGGCGTAGCCGCCCTGACTCCCAACGCGGCAATGCATCGGGGTGGCCAGTTTTGGGAGGCACCTTTGGAGGCCATGGTCTCTACCCTTCAAGCCAAGAATGATTTAGAGCAGACCCGTAGTGAGCTGGAGCGTGATGGCCTGAGCATCCCCACCGATGTCGATGCCCAGAAGCTGCGGCAGGAGGCTGAGGTCCTGGAAACGAGGAAGGGGCTCCACAAGTTGCTCAGCAGCGTGGCCGGCTCCCACAAGCGAGCATCTGAACTGGCTAGGAAACTCGGGATAAAGGAGGAAGCGCAAGGACCGCTTGGCTTGCGGCGGCTTGCTGATTTTCTGGATCAGCAAGCGAGGTATCCAGCCGAGCGTGAGGCGAAATGGTGTTCAGACGGCCTGAACCTGAGGGAAGCCGTTTCCGTGGCCCAGGAGCTGGCTTCTTACAAGGGTCACATCAGTGGTCAGCCGGCGACAGCCGCCTTTCTTGCTCTGGCACGAACCGCATCCGTAACCGATGTCCTGGCGGTGCTGGCGGTGTTTGAAGGAGGCCTGAACGGGGATCTTCAAGCGCTGGCTACCCATGAGTTGTGGGCAGGCAGGAGCGTTGTGGGTTTGACCTTGGCGGAGCTTCGCAGTCAGCTTCAAACAAATCATAGGGACCAAGAACTGTTGGAACAGGCGACGCCCTATGCGGCATGGGCCGTGGCTGCAGGCATCAGTGACGGGGCCGAGATGGCGGGTTGGTTCGAGAATGTCTTGCGGTTCCAGGAGCTGGAGTCCCTCTTCCCCCTTCCTGAGCTTGAGGCCATCGTTGGCCCATCCCCTGATCTACAACGGGTTCAGGAGGTGGTGACGGCAGCAACGACCTACAAGGGACTGTTGAGTGCCGGCGGATTGGGGAACCTGGACCCCCTGCTTCTTGGCCTTGCCAAGCCTGAACTGGAGCGACTTAGCGGGCTGGTCGGACGCCAGCTAATGCCTCGCCTGGGACAACTGCTGGCAGAAGAAGAGGCCATCCCAACAGGAGGGGAACAACAACCGATCGGGGCGTTGCTGGCCTCGGTTCAAGAGGCCATCGCTAGCTATCACCAGCTGCTCAACGACTGGGCAGCCATCGGTCTGCAGGATGGCTTGTCGAGCAGTGCCTTGCTCGAAGCACCTCTGGATCTCGAACTCCATAGCCGTCGCCAGGCTGCGGTGATCAGTGCGTCCTCCGATCTACATCAGCAGCTGGGACCTGATCTTGCCGGAACTGCGCCAGAAACGTTGATGGCTGTGTTGGCCTGGATTGGCCAGCTCCGGGAGCTGCGGCTTCCTTTGGCGATGGAGCAGCGATGCTTGGAGCAGGGATCAGCTCAGTACATCAGTTCGCAACGCGCCCGAGGCTCAGATCTGGTCAGCGCAGTCGAGCAAGAGGAGCAGGTAGCCATGCAGTTCGCCGCCGTGGCGGGGTTCAGTCCGCAGTATGTGGGTGACGAATCAGTGAAGGAGTTGGAGTCATTGCTCCATGAGGAGTTGACCGTCTGGTTGGAGTCGGCCCTTTCCTTAAGGGAAGTCTTTCCGCAGTGGGTTCGTTTTCATCAATTGATGGAAGCCTTACCAGGCAAAGCAGACCGACGGCTGGTTCAGTCGCTGATGGACAGAAACGTCCAACCCACATACTGGAGCACAATCTACTACTGGAATGTAGTGCGCAGCAAATTGGGCGAAATCGCAGACGCCAGTCCTGCTCTCAAGGGTCTTCAAGCTGTTGATCAGGTAAACCGACGCAACCGATTTCACCAAACGGAAGAGCAGCTCATGCAACTCGATCGCGCTGAAGTGATTGCAAAGATTCACCGCGATCGCTACGAGCTACCGAGTGGCATTAACCAGGGCCGAAGAGGTGAGTTCACAGAGTTGGGATTGCTTGATAACGAAACCAACAAGCAAAAACGGCACCGTCCTCTGCGTCACCTCTTCCACTACTCCGGAAATGCTCTGCGGGGCTTGAAACCCTGCTGGATGATGTCACCCTCCACCGTGGCCTCTTTGGTGCCGCGGGAAGCGATCGAACAGTTCGATCTGGTGATTGTGGACGAGGCCTCTCAGATGCCACCAGAACGAGCCTTTGGGATGATCAGCCGCGCTAAGCAATGCGTCGTGGTTGGTGATCCCAAGCAGCTGCCGCCAACCAGCTTTTTTCAGCGCAGCTCCTCTTCAGAGGAGACTGAAGAGACAGAAGAGGTGGATACAGAGGCCCTTGATGAGGAATCCATCCTCGATCTCTGCACCAAAAGTTTCAAGCCGGTGAGGAGACTTAAGTGGCACTACCGCTCTCGCCATGGCAGTCTGATTGCCTTCTCGAATCGTCAGTTTTACAACAACCAGCTGGTTGTCTTCCCCTCCTGTGATCGGGACTTTGCCATCAACCGTCACCTGGTGGAAGCCCCACGCTATGTGAGGAGCATCAACCTGCCGGAAGTGACCCTGTTGTGTGACGTGGTGCTGGAGCAGTTGGAGCTGCACCCAGAACGCACTTTGGGGGTGGTGGCCATGAATGAGTCCCAGGCCGAAGAGATTGCCGAGCAACTGGAGACGCTGTCCATTCACCACGAAGAATTGCGCAGACGCCTTGACCTGACTGACAGCAGCGAAGAGCTGTTCGTCAAGGCGCTTGAAAAGGTGCAGGGTGACGAACGCGACACCATCGTCATTTCAACCACCTATGGCCCGGCGGAGCCGGGTGGTCCATTAGCGATGCGTTTTGGACCAATCAACCAGGGCGGTGGACACCGGCGCCTGAACGTGCTGTTCACCCGTGCCAAGCACGGCATTGAACTAGTCACTTCCATGGAGTCCAGCCAAATCCACCCCACGGCCACCTCCAGTCTTGGTGTACATGCCCTGAAGGATTACCTAAAGTATGTGGAAACCAGGAGTCTGGATACGGGCCGCCAAACTGGTAGACCACCTGACAGCGATTTCGAGATCGTGGTTGCCGAGGCTCTTGAACGCAATGGCTATCAGGTCGAATGCCAGGTGGGAGTTGCAAACTACTTTATCGATCTAGCCGTAGTTAATCCGAAGCAGACGGATCTCTATCTACTGGGGGTGGAATGTGATGGAGCCACCTATCACTCGGCCCGGGCCGCTCGTGATCGCGATAAGTACAGGCAGTCAGTTCTGGAAAATCTTGGCTGGGAGATATACCGGATCTGGTCAACTGATTGGTTCGAGAATTCTGAGGCTGAGACCAGGAAACTGGTAGATCATCTCAAGAGCATAAGCGGCAGGCAGTAGTCTTGTCATTTCTTTTCTCGTAGAGCATTCATCGTCGCGTGAGAATATCTAAAATCGTAAGGGGGCAACGGGTGGCTCCTTGCCGAAGTTGTTCCTATGCAACCAGCGCGATAGCTATTTCTAGAATGATGCAGCCCATATATCGATTCGCTTGGGTCCTAGATAACATACTGCTGATTGCAGCACGAGGCGCCTTCACTAGAGCTCAAAGCTCCTATAGGCCTACCGCATAACACCACCATGCACCAGGGCCGCCACCAGACAATCATTTGCTAGATCCAGTGTTCATGCGGCCTGGTGATGGCGAACGTTAGACAGTCCGGAACTGGTGTCGCAAGCCCAGCGCACTACACTTTTCTTGCGCTATTGTCACACAACGGAGATGTGTCACTGAGTTCCCACCATGGCGCCAAGGTTTGTTCTCACTGAACACGAAGAGCCTTGGACTGAAGATCAAGTAGGCAGGGCTATTGCTTTTAACTTCCAGCAGGCAAGACGTGAGATAGAAGCAACTAGAGGAGGTCGCATGTGGTCCGCACTTAGAGAGGTCAAGGATAGTCACTGGATCCTAGATCAGGCGATTGACGACTTACTTGAGGGGATTAATCGATTTGCGCATCGAAGTCAATATCAAGACTTCTGGCTTCGTATCAATGAAGATAATCGTGGCGAATACACCAAGAATATCAAGCGATTTCTGTTTAATGCATCATCAGCATTGGCTGCACTTGTTGACCATACCCGCAACTTTCTCAAGAGTTATCCAGTGCCTGGCGAAGCCGAGGCGAGACGCATGGCATTCAAGGAGGACAACTTGCATCGCTTCCTTTTCGACCTGCGAAACTATTCACTTCACTGGAAACCTGCGCAAGCAAACTGGAATGTTTCGATGGCCGCTGGCAGAACTGGTGAATCTCGCACCGTTGCATTCTTGCTATCGAAGGCTGAATTGTTGGAATGGAGCGGCTGGAAGTCTGAAGCCGTAAAGTTTTTGGATTCTCAGCCCGAGAAATTTGATGTTCGCGAGCTTTTCATCGAATACCAGTCTCGCGTACGTAAATTCCAGTCATGGCTTCAAACAGCAGCAACAATGACGCATTACACTGACCTAAGGCAGTATCTTGAATACAAGAAGTGGCATGAGCGCTTCCATGATTTATGGCAATGGAATGCAGTCGCAGCCTATCGCGGAATGAAGAGGGATCCCTATGAGCTCCTGCGAGACTACCTGTCACCCCAGGGGATTGAGCATATCTATTCTTTCGAATTAAAATCAGACGAACAAATTAATAGACTCATTGATCTTGTAGATATCCATCAAGCCGTGGATGATCCTTTGCGCGCCAAGTTGCAAGAGTTCTTAAGGCAAGCTCCGCACTCCTGCCATGGCGAAGAAGCTGTCTAACATCAAGATTCACCTGTCACGCCACCTGGTAAGTCCTTCAGGATCACCTGAGTTCTTGCGTGCAGGTAATCTTGAGCGTTAGACCCCATAAAATATGCGAATCTCCATTCTCTGAAATTCAGTCCCTAGCAAGTCAGCTTTGGCGCACTATCTCACAGAACGAAGCGGAGCTTTAGGCTTGGATCTTGATACTGTGGCTCAGGAAGCAGGCAATGTCGCGGTTCGGCAAAGGCAGGAAGAGGCCGAAGCCGATGTGAGTTCTTTCTGCGCAAGCCACCAGGGGGAAGTACTGAATGCTGCTATGAAAATGAATTGAAGCAAAATTCAACTTCCAGCCTAAACTCTTGTTCTTGAATCCCGGAGAGGAACAGTGCACGCAGAGCTGCCTAACACGCCCCTTTGAGCCACACAAGCACAGCTCAAAAGTCGAGCAAAATGAGCGCTTGCCCTGCATGAGAACCTGAGCTAGCCAGCATTATCGCCACGAAGGCAGATTATCTTTCCAAAAGCATAGGGATTGCTTTTAGAGTTGCCAAGGTTCATAGGTCGAGCCTTGCCCAGCAGTCGCTCTCGAGAATCCTCCCTACGAGTTGCTGATGCGGGCAAGCCGAGACCCAAATTTTCTCCGACCTCAAGCACCAACGATAAGCCTTGCTTTATACCATCGCTGCCCGCTTCTGGCCTGGAGCGCCAGAGGACTCACTGAACAGCCTCACCTTCAAATCGAAGCCATTACTGCCTCCAAAAACAAAACCACGATCATCAATTGAGGAGGGCTTCATGGCTTCTCTGGCGCTGGATTGAACCCGTTTCGGAAAGATCCCGCAACATCTTGACAGCCCACGCCTTGGAGCCTCTCACCGATCAGACCTAAGATAAAATTCTTCAGCCCAAAGCGAATGTTGGCTCTGCTTCTGGCCGCCTCCATAAACGGTTCACCGAGCACAAAAATAGCCAACGCCACTCCCCCAGCGGCACCCTGCAAGATCACCCAAGAGGTCACCGGCACCGCCCCTTCTGACATCGTTCAGAAGATGTTCGCGGCCCACTTCGACGCGCCCTTGAATCGTGTCGACTGCCGTGACAACGGCCTCTGCTACCAAACATGGGGCAAAGACTGCAAAAAAGCCAACCTCTGAGCTGCCACGCCGAAGGGAAGGCTCATGGTCGCCTCAGCTTCTAGGCCACCAAGTCTCGGTAGAGTGTGCAAAGAGTGAATACCCACAGGCTTCGGCATTGAGCGCCATGGCGACGATCGAGTGCAACACCCAACAACCCAACCCCCGTCAGCAGGTGCTGGTGCATTCCTTGCGCCAGCGGATCGCCGAAGCCCGTAGCCGCCACGACGCCGACACCATCCAGGCCCTCTTCCGTGAGGCCGTCTACTTGGGCATTCAGCCGAACCTCCTTGATCAAGGCGCTGGCTCGGCCGGCTGAGCCTCTGCAGCACACCCATGGATCTGGTGGTGCTCCACAGCCTCTGGGGCTTCAGGGGCACGCTGAGCGCAGCAATCAGCCGGGCCCGCTGCCATGGCTTCAATGGGCTGGAGGCCAACCTGGCGCATCCGGTCCTAACGGGCAGCGCACCAAGCGCCGTGGTGGAAGCGTTGGCAGCATCAGGCCTGGGCCTGATGCTCGAGATCGTCACCGGCGGCGACTATGTGCCCGATCTGGCCACCACTCCTGAGGCTCATCTGAGCCAGCTGGCTGAACAGCTGCAGGCCTGCCCGCCACTCCAGCCCCTGGGAGTCACGGTGATCACCGGCAGCGACAGCTGGAGCTGGCCCCAGCAATCCTGGTTCTGGGATCGGGCCCTGGAGCTGGCATCCGCCAGCCCACTGCCGGTGAGCTTCGAAACCCATCGCTCCCGCAGCCTCGCCGATCCCTGGCGGATCCGCTCCTGGCTGGAGCGCTACCCCCAGTTGCGCCTCACCGCCGACATCAGCCACTGGTGCGTGGCCTGCGAGCGGCTGATGACGCCGGATCTGGCGCCGATCCAGGCGATCGCCGAACGGGTGGATCACCTCCATGCCCGGGTGGGTCATGCCCAGGGGCCCCAGGTGGGCCACCCGTTCGCGCCCGAGCACGCCACCGCCCTGGCGGCCCATCGGGCCTGCTGGCAGCTGTTTCTGGATCAGGCGAGAGCGCGCGGCATGGAGCGCTTCACACTCACTCCGGAGTTCGGTCCCGACGGCTACCTGCCCACCCTTCCCTTCACGAACAAGCCCGTAGCCGATCTGCTGCAGATCAACACGGCCATGGCCGCCTGGCTCAGGCGTGAGCTGGACACGGGGGCTCCAGCCCCATGATCCGCGCATAGAGCGCCTGCTGGTGCAGGATCCGCCGCTCCAGCCGATGGGCAGGGCCGGGCCTCAGATCGCTGGCATAGCCCCGCTGGGCCGACTCCACCAGGGCCCGGTCTTCCTCCAGAAAGCAACGCAGCTCCTCGATCCAGGCTGCGCCCCCGGCCTGCTGAGCGGGATCACCCAGCAGCCACACCTGCAGGCGGCAGCGCCCGAGCTCGCGGGGAGGGAAACTGATCAGGGCCAGACGCCCGTCGGGCCAGGCCAGCAGATGAATCCAGGGAGGCGCGCCGAAGGTGAGGAACTCCGGCTTCTGCGGATCAGCGCCACTGCCCTGAACCGGAACCGGGGTGGCCAGCAGATTGGTGTGGTCGCCAAAGCGATGCCGGTAGTGACGCACCGGCCCCTGCTGACGGTGCAGGGTGTTGGGGTGGGCGATGGCCACGTGGTAATCGTCAAGCGTGTTGTCGTGGGCGATCTTCCAGTTGCAGGCCAGGTCCCCCTCCAGGCTGGCCAGCAGCACCCGTGGCCGCTCCAGCCCCTCTCCCAGCTCCTGTTCCACCAGATCCAGCTGGTGCTCAAGAGGCAGTGGATCCGGACCGATCGCCACCCAGATCACCGAGCCACGCAGGGCACAGGCCAGCTCGAGCAGGGGCCAGTCCTCACGGGCGAAGGGAGTCACGAACTCCGCCTCCCGGGCTGCGGCCCGCAGGCTGCCATCCAGGTCGTAGGTCCAGCCGTGATAGGGGCAAATCAGACGGCGGCAGGCCTGGGCCGCTTCTGCACCAGGCAACAGGGCCACGCCGCGGTGCGGGCAGCGGTTGAGAAACGCCCGCGGCGGCCCGCCGGGCGGATGGGTGAGCAGCAGGGGGAGATCCAGCAACTGCAGAGCCAGGGCTGATCCCTCCGGAAGGCTGGAGAGGGCTGCCACCGGATGCCAGAAGTGGGGCGCATAAACCTGCCGTTCGCGCTCCGCCACCGAGGTGGAGCGATAGAGCTCAGCCTCCAGAAAGAGACGCTGCTCAAACGGATCGTCTGGAGCCTCCATCGTGGCCGCTTCAGCTGGCGGCGCCATCAAGAGTGCGCAGGGTGTTCACCAGCTCCTCCCGCAGCTCCAGGAACGGCGGCGACACCCTCAGGTGGGCCAGGTTGGAGCGATCCAGATCGGCCTCGACCGTCCTGACGATGCGCCCAGGCCGCGGGGCCATGATGTGAACCCGCTGGGCCAGCAGCAGCGCCTCCTCGAGATCGTGGGTGATCAGCAGCGCTGTGAGACCGGAGCGCTGCCAGAGCTGATAAAGGAACTCCTGCATCGATTCGCGGATCTGCAGATCGAGGGCACCGAACGGTTCATCCAGCAGCACCACCTTGGGATCGGCGGCCAGGGCACGGGCGATCGCCACCCGCTGCTGCATGCCCCCCGACAGCTCCTTCGGCAGACGCCGGGCGGAATCCTGCAGGCCGACCACCTCCAGGAAGTAGCCCGTGCGCTCCCGGACCAGGGCCTTGGTCAATCCCTGCAGCGACATGCCGAAGGCCACGTTCTGTGCCGCGGTCATCCAGGGGTACAGGCTGTACTTCTGAAACACCATGCCCCGGTCGGAGCCGGGCCCTCGCACCGTCTTGCCATCGAGGGCGATCACTCCGGCGCTGGGGCGCTCCAGCCCGGCGATCAGGCGCATCACCGTGGACTTGCCGGAGCCGGAACTGCCCACCAGGGCCACGAATTCGCCGGATTTAATCGAAAAACTGATGTCATCAAGCACCAACTTGGCGTGACGACCCTCGCCGAAGCTTTTGCTGACGCCGTTGACGGACAGATGCATCTCAGTTAGCCCAACGGCAGCTGCGCCGCAGCACAGCGCGGAAACCCAGATCGATCAGCAGGCCGATCAGGCCGATCACAATCAGGCCCACGAAGATCTCATCGGTGCGCAGGAAGCGCTGGGCCAGACTGATGCGCTTGCCCAGGCCCTCATTGGCGGCCACCAGCTCCGCCACGATCACCAGATTCCAGGCCGAGGCCATGTTGATCCGGTAGGCATCGATCACCTGGGGGGCGATGAAAGGGGCCACCACACGGGTGAGGATGGGCAAGCCACGGCCCCCAAGGGTGAGGGCCGTCTCGATTAGCTCAGGCGGCACGAATTTGACCGCATCCATGATCATCAAGGTGTTGAAGAAGAAGGTGCCAATGAAGATCAGCAGCACCTTGGGCAGCTCTCCCAGGCCGAAATAGATGATCAGCAGGGGGATGAAAGCAGGCGCCGGCATGTAGCGGATCAACCCCAGCAGGGGCTCCAGCAGCCGGCACACGAGTGGATTGCTGCCCATGGCGATGCCCAGGGGCAACGCCAGGCCGGCGGAGAGGGCGAAGCCGAAGAAGACACGCTGGATACTGGCGAGGGCATCACCCACCAGGATTCCCTCCTGGAACTGGGTCGCAGCCGCCTGCCACACCGCCGGCGGGCTGGGCAGGAAGAGGGGATCCACGGCACCGCTGAGGCTGATCAACGACCAGAGCAGCAGCACCACGATGATCCCGAGCGGACCAAGCAACCAGGGGGAACGCATGGCGGATCGCTCAGGGGGCCGAATCGACGAAACGGGCGTCGAACAGCTTGGTGAGATCCGGTGGCGTCTTGGCCAGGCCCACCTCCTGCAGGAAGGTGCTGATCTCGCCGGCGGCAAACGGCAGCGAGGCCATGGTGCTGCCGGGCTTGAGCGCCTCGCGGTTCTGCTCGAGCGTGAAGATCGTGGTGCCGAGGTCGTACTCCTTGTATTCGGCCTCGCTCACCCCGGCCCGGGCCGCCAGGATCGTGAGACTGGGGCCTGGGTTGGCCTTGATCTCCTTGAGGGTGGCGAACCAGGCGTTCACCACCTTCTGCAGTTGCTCGGGGTTCTTCTCAACGAACTCACTGCGGCAGACCAGGTGATCGCTGATGGCGCCGGGGAACTCCTTGGAGGAGAACAGGGTGGTGCTGCCGGGACGCTTGAGCGCCTGGGTGGTGAAGGGCGCGAACACGCCCACGGCATCAACCCTCTCAGCCACGAAGGCCGCTGCTGCCGCTCCGGTTTCCAGGGGCACGAACTCGATGTCCTTGGCCGTGAGGCCCGCCTTCTTCAGGCCCAGGAGCAGCAGGTAGTGATCAACGGTGCCCTCTTCAGCAGCCACTTTGCGGCCCTTGAGCTGGGACACCGCGGTGATGCCCTGGGCGGCGATGATCTGATCATTGCCGGTGGAGTTGTCGTTGGTGAGCACCACCCGCAGATCGGCACCACCGGCGATCGAGCTGATCGTGTCGTTGAGGGTCTGGCTGTTGCAGTCGAGCTGGCCGGCGTTGAGGGCGTTGATCGAATCGAGATAGCCGTCGAACCACTGAAGAGTCACGGGAACGCCGGCGGCCTTGAACAGGCCCTTCTCCTCGGTGACCTGCCATGGAATCCAACCGGGCCAGGCACTGAAGCCGATCCGCACGGGCGTGGCGCCCTTCTGCGGAGGGCTCTGGCAGCTCGCCAGCAGGCCACCGCCCAGCACCGCCAGCAGACCGAATCCGAGCAGCCGCTGCCGCCTGCGCCTAGAAACCTGGGAACGCTGAGTGCGGGACGTGGGGGTGGGCATGGAGGCGAGGGTAGAAGGGGGGATGGAGGTCATCGGTTAAGTGGGGAAGGAACAGGGAAAGACATCAAGAAGCGGGAGAGATCAACATCTGATCGTTGTTCAGAGGAACTCGAGATAGCGCGCCAGTTCCCAGTCGGACACGCAGGCGTGATAGTCGGCCCATTCGGCTCGTTTGTAGTCGATGAACGCGTCGGCCATGGCATCACCGAACACCAAGCGGGAGAGTGGATCAGCGGCAAAGGCCTCGATCGCCTCCCCGAGGGTCCGCGGTAACACCTTCAGACCCCGCTCTGCCCGCTGCTGGGGGCTGAGCCGGTAGGCATTGACGAGATTGGCAGGGCCTGGATCCAGGTCCTCCCTGATACCTTCCAGCCCCGCCGCAAGGATCATCGCCGCACCGAGATAGGGGTTACAGGCACTGTCGGCGGCACGACATTCCACCCGATCGGCAGCGGATGGAATCCGCAGCATGTTGGTGCGGTTGTTGTTGCCGTAGCAGATGAACACCGGCGCCCAGGTGAAGCCGCTCATCGAGCCCTGGGCCACCAGACGCTTGTAGCTGTTGACCGTGGGGGCGATCACGGCGCAGATCGCCGGCGCATGGCGCAGGATGCCGGCGATGAACTGCTCCGCCAGAGGGGAGATACCGCCCTCTGTGGCGCCCACGAAGAGGTTCCGGCCCGTGGCTGGATCCGCCAGCGACATGTTGAAGTGGGCGCCGCTGCCGGTGCGATCACTGAAGGGTTTGGGCATGAAGCTGGCGATCAACCCATGGCGGTGGGTGATCTCCTTGAGCATCAGCCGGAAGAAGGTGAGTCGATCCGCCATGGTGAGCGCCTCGGCATAGGCGAAGTCGGTCTCGAACTGGCCATTGCCATCCTCGTGATCGAAGGAATACACCCCCCAGCCCAGATCATTCATCGCCTGAACCAGCTCATCGAGCCAGGGCAGATTGTCGAGCAGGCCAGTGAGGTCGTAGCAGGGTTTCTCGAGGTTGTCGCGGGAGCTGGCGGGCCGGAGAACGCCGTCATCTCCACGGCGCAGCACAAAGAATTCGGTCTCGATGCCGAGGTTGAAGCGGAAGCCCATCCGCCCGGCTTCATCCAGGGCGCGGATCAGGATGTTGCGGCTGCAGGCCTCGAAGGGCTGGCCGTGCAGGTGCAGGCTGCTGGCCAGCCAGACCACATCGCGGCGCCAGGGCAGCACCGTGGCCGTGGCCAGATCGGGGATGGCAGCCACCTCGTCGTCGCTGACATCCTGGGGAACACCATCGAGGGCGGCACCGGTGAACAGTTCGGAGCCTGCAAGCATCGCCTCGAAATGGGCCAGCGGCACCGCCTTGGCCTTGCTGCTGCCGTGCAGATCCACAAAGCTGGCCAGGGCATAACTCACCCCCTGGCTGAGCAGGTCGAGCTTGCGCTGCTGCCAGCTCAGGCTGCTCATCCCACCTCCACCAGAGCCGCCTGGCGGGTGTGCTCCCGGGTGGTGGCCAGCACCCACTGGTGCCAGTCATCGAGCCCGGCGCCGCTGCTGGCCGACACCTGGAAAACTTCGGCGGCCGGGTTGACGGAGCGGATGTGGGTTTCGATGCGCTCCACCGCGACGGGCAGATAGGGCAGCAGATCCACCTTGGTGATCAGCACACAATCGGCCTCCCGGAACATCACCGGGTACTTGAGCGGTTTGTCGTCGCCTTCAGTGACACTCAGCAGGGCCACCTTGAGGTGCTCGCCCACCTCGAATTCAGCTGGACAGACCAGGTTGCCCACGTTCTCCACCCAGAGCAGATCGAGAGCGGCCGGATCCAGCTGCGCCTGGAGCTGACGCAGGCCACCGCTCACCATCGCCGCATCCAGGTGGCAGGCGCGGCCGGTGGTGATCGGCACCACCGGCACACCCACGGCTTCGAGGCGCTGGGCATCGAGCTGGGTGGTCATGTCGCCCTCCAGCACCGCCATCTCCAGATGGGGCGCGAGTGCCGTGATCGTGCGCTCCAGCAGGGAGGTCTTGCCGGCGCCGGGGCTGCTCATCACGTTGAGGCAGAGCAGGTTCCAGGCATCGAAGTGCTCGCGGTTGTGATCCGCCTGGTGCTGATTGGCGGCCATCAGGTTGAGGCCGAGGGTGTCGGTGAGGGGCATGTGCATGGGAGTCAGCGCGAAGGAACGGCGGCGGGATCTGAGGTCTGTTGCGGCAGGCTGTAGTCGACGGAGCGGATGCGCAGCTCACGGCCGCTGACGATCTCCTCCATGGGCCGATCACAGCAGGGGGAGCGGTAGGCCTGATCGGGATCGGGGCTGTAGACGCCGGAGCAGCCCAGGCAACGGGCCCGCAGGGGAACGGTCTCGATCTCGAGCGTCGAGCCGTCGAGCCAGGTACCCTCAACCGCGGCAGCGAAGGTGAACCGCAGCGCCTCCGGTTCCACGCAGGTGAAGTCACCCACCTGCAGGTGCACGGCTGACACCACGGGGGTGAGGGGCTCCTGCCCACGCTTCCACTCCTGCAGGGAGAGCAGCAGGCACTTGGTCATGTCGACCTCATGCACGGCCTATCTCCACTTCTGATCGACGGCCATGTTGCAGGTGTCATGCAGCCAGGCGGGCTTGCCCTTGCGGGGCAGCTGACCACTCACCACCAGATGGGCCATCACATCGCAGATCACGCGGGTGGCCATCAGCGAAGTCATGTCGCTGATGTCGTAGGGGGGGGAAACTTCCACCACCTCCAGGCCGCAGACCGGCACATTGCGAACGATCAGCTCCAGCAGCTTGAGCGCCTCGCGTGGCAGCAGGCCGCCGGGTTCAGGCCAGCCGGTGCCGGGCACGAAGCCGGCATCGATGCAGTCGATGTCGAAGGAGATGTAGACGCAGTCGGTGCCATCGGTGGCACGCTCGATCGCGAATTTCGCCGCCGCTTCCAGGCCCATGTCGCAGATGTCGGTGACGGTGAGCACGTTGGTGCCCCGCTCCCGGCAGACCTTCACCCCTTCACGAGGCACCTGCCAGCCGCCGATGCCCAGCTGTACGAGGTTTTCGGCCGGGGCGTTGGCCATGTTGGTGGCATGGAACCAGGGGCAGGTATGCATGCGCTCGTCGAGGTCGATCTCCTGGGTGTCGACATGACGATCGAAGTGGATGATGCCTACCTTCTTATCACCCAGATGGCGGCAGACGCCTCGGACAGTGGGAAAGCCGATCGAGTGATCTCCACCAAGAATGATCGGGAAGGCGCCACTGGCGAAGACGTGCGCCACGCCCTTGGAGATCTGATCGAAGCTCTTCTCGTTGTTGGCCGGAATCGTGAAGATGTCGCCGACATCACAGAGCCTGATCGACTCGCGCAGATCCACCCCCATTTCGTAGTTGTAGGGCGTGTAGAGGGCCGAGATGCGGCGGATGCCCTGGGGGCCGAAGCGGGTGCCGGGGCGGTAGGTGGTGCCGGAGTCATGCGGCACGCCCATGATCGCCACATCGAACTCACCGACGCGGTTCACGTCTTCGATGTAAGGCGCCTTCATGAACGTGTTGATCCCCGCGTAGTGGGGCAGCTCACCACGGGAGAAGGTGGAAATGCGCCGGTCGACGATGCTCTCAGCCGCCTCAAGGCCGTAGAGCAGGCCCTGATCCACCTCCTGCTGCCAGCCGGTGAGCGGCAGGCGGGCTTCCTTCTCGAGTGCCTCGGCACCCTGGCGGCCGAGTGGCGGCGCCTGAGTACGCGGGTCAAAGGCCCCTTCCGGGCCTGGGGATGCGGTCATGGCAAACACGGAGGTGGGTGGTGCGGTCTCCCGGGCTTTTATCCCTCCGTGCAACCGGGTGACCCCGGTGAGCTTCTCTCGGACCAGACGCCGCATCCGGCTCGCCGAGGCGAACTGATGCCAACCGGAACCCTAGAAGCTGCTTCCGCCATTGAATGCTCTCCCGGTGAGGGAGGCGACGTTGTTGCTTTTGCTACCGAATAGGAATTGGGTGCATAGGGTTCGCGCAATGCCATCGATCAAAAGCATCTTGATGAAAAGTAGTTCCCCACCAGCAAACTGGGGGACTGTCCGACGTTAAGGATGTAGACCTGTTGATGCTGTTGGCGCCATGGAGGGCCGGGTCGATTGCAGACTGTGTGAAGCAGAAACGTGAGAGCATCCGGGAATGGTTTGCTGAACTGTCTAAGAACAAGTTTGAAGCATCGCCAAGCCGCTTGAATCACCCTATAAGTATAGAGAGAGCTCGAACGGTCGCTATCGAGCACACGATCATTTGCATCCCTATGAACAGGTGCATTGAGGTTCCACACAAGATGCGAGGCTCCAAAGCGGCAACAAGCGAGACCCCCAGTTCCCACATTGCACGTGAAGCTCTTGGCCTGGCCGGCGTGAGACTCTGATGTTGACCGGAGATGGCAACTCGGAGTGGTTACCGGACCCGCCCATTAAGCCTTAGGAGAACAGCAGGGCATGCTATGTTTCCCAAGATAGTGATGGGCCTAAATGAAACGAGTCATCTACGACCTTGGGACAAATAACGGAGGCGATGCTCCCTATTATCTCCTCAAGAGTGATGTCGTGGTAGCCATTGAAGCCAATCCTGATCTATGCAAACAAATTAGATCCAGGTTTAAAAGACGAAATCCAGGCAGGAAGACTGATCCCGGAAAACTGTGTAGTCATCGCGGGACAAGAGCAATCAGAAGTTTCATTTTATCTGCATAAGGAAAAACATGTGTTCAGCCAGCTGTCACGCCCTGCTCCCTCGATTCTTGAGAATTACGATCAAATCAGGCTTCCGTGCAAGCCTGTCGCTGATATTGTCAATGCCTATGGAAGCCCTTTCTACATAAAGATCGATATCGAGCATTATGATGCGCCAATCCTGCAGTCTCTGTTTCAACACAACTTTTACCCACCATATATATCTGCCGAGTCTCATGCGATTAATGTATTTTCAATATTTCTAGCGCAGAGGGGATATAACGCATTTAAGCTTGTTGATGGCCGCTCCGTCTCTAGCGATTATGCCAATCGCACTATTCAATGCGAAAGAACAAAAGATCTTGTCAAGTACTCTTTTCCCTATCACTCAGCAGGTCCCTTTGGCTGCGACAGTGATGGCGAATAGCTAACTGCTGATAACTTCTTCAGCCTTCTGTGTCTAGAGGGACTTGGGCGGAAGGATATCCACGCTTCAAATATTGAGATACCTAATCTAATAGCATGAGCCAGACCTCCGATTATTTTAAGCGATTGATTAGCAGAGACCAGATTCTCGACTACTGCAGAGGCAGAAATGACATTCTGTATGATCTAGCCAATCCAGGCTCGATCATACAGAACAACAGGATCTAGTGCCTCGTCCCGGAGATTTGCGAGCACAGTCTTTGGAGCTTCTCCAGGATTGAATCCGCTGTGGCGGTCCAGTTGAACGGGGCTTTGGTGGTCTTGTTGTGGGCAGCAACGAACTGCTCAATCCTTGCGATCAACTCCTTGACGCTGGAGAAGCAGCCGCGCCGGATGGCCCGCTGGGTAATGATCCCAAACCAGCGCTCCACCTGGTTGAGTCAGGAGGCGTAAGTGGGCGTGTAGTGGACGTGGAAGCGCGGTCGCTGCGCCAGCCAGGCGCGGACCTTGGCGTGCTTGTGGGTGCAGTAGTTGTCGACGATCAGGTGGACATCCAATTCGGCTGGAACTGACTTTTCGATCAGGCGCAGGAACACCAGGAACTCCTGGTGCCGGGGCGGGGTCTGCACTGGGTCGTCACCTCGCCGGTGGCCACGTCAAGGGCGGCAAACAGTGTGGTTGTGCCGTGGCGGATGTGGTCGTGGGTGACGCCCTACACAAAGCCCAGGCCCATGGGCGGTAGCGGTTGGGATCTATCCAGCGCCTGGATCTGGGTCTTTTCGTCGACGCAGAGCACCATCGCCTTGTCCGGCGGGTTCAGGTACAAGCCGACAATGTCCCTTACCTTCTCAACGAAGAAGGGGTCGGTCGAGAGCTTGAAATGCTTCTGCCGGTGAGGCTGTACCGAAAGGTCTGAAGCCAGCGGTGAACAGTGGTCTTGGGGATGCCAGTCGCTGCAGCCAGGGAACGGGCGCTCCAATGGGTGCTGCCATCGGTGGGTTTGGTCTGCAGAGCCCGGTTGATCACCTCAGCCACGGTGTCTTCCTCATAGGTGCGAGGTCGGCCGGGGCGTAGCTCATCGTGCAAGCCCTCCAGACCCAGTTCCCGGTAGCGTTTTCGCCACTTGCCCACGGTCATGCCCGTCAGCCCCATCCGCTTGGCGATGGATGTGTTGGTCTCGCCAGCCCCGCAGGCCAGGACGATCTGGGCGCGCTGCACGATGGAGTGGGGCAAAGAGCGGGAGTTGGCGATGCTCTGCAGCTGCTGAACTTCGTCCTCCGTGAGGACCAGCGGCGGCATCGGACGGCCGATAGCCATGGAAAGACTCCTTCGGGAGACACTCCATATTGTATCAGTTATTTCCGGAACTGTACATTAGGGACTAGCCTGAAAAAGTGAGTCGCGACTGCCCAAAGTAGCATAGAACCGTGAAGATGGTCACGGCGATGAGCTGGGCTGGCACAGGGGCGATAATCATCAGGAGGGCTTTCAGGGTGATGAGGTTGATCAGGTAGCTAACGCAAAGTACGAATCCGTAGCGGACTGCCCCGGATGAATTAGTTTTGGTGCGGAACGTGAATTTGCTGTGAGCCAGATAGCCCACCGCACCGGCAAATAGGTAACCCAGCAGGTTGGCAATCACGGGCATCCCGGTGATTGCCTGAAGCACAAGCACCGACGCATAGCCATTGGCGGTGTTGAAGATGCCTGTGAGCAAGAAACGCCCGAACTGACTGCTGGAAGATCCCATGGTTGCAGGCTTGTGAGGGATTCGACTCTCTCTCAAGGCTGATGGGGACCGATTTTTCCATCCTTCCTCTCCCAAGAAGGATAGTGCTTGCGGAATTCGGCTGTCAGCCAACTGCTCGCTTCTTGGCTGGGCAGAGAAGTGCGCTTGAAGATGTATACGGTATTGCCGTCTGAGAGCCTGAAAGATCGATGTGACTTTCTTTCGTAAGATTTTGCAAGAGGATTCTTCGGGTCAAAAAGGGCTCGAACTGGGATCACGACCACCTGCTGATGCTTCGCAGGCAGATGGAGTGAAGGCTCCCATGTTGTAATGATGTAGTCTGCTGAGAGGGCTTTTTTCAAGGCAAAGCCATCACGTAGATCCACATCACCAGCGCCATCCACTCTAGGAGCAATCTCGGGGCTGAGGCTTGCGATAATTGATGGGTTCAGTTCCACAGAGGATGCCAGGATAAGAATTTGCTTATCGGTATATTCTGGGACACTGAGCTCTTTCACCAAGTCAATCAGCACAGGATAGCTCTCGATCCTGAACGGAGGGAACGTTGCCCTGGCCTGTAGGGGTTTGCTCCAGGAAAGGAGGGGTGAGCGCTGGATGTCGGTCCAAGCAAGCACAGGCAGTGAAACCGCCGAGAGGAGCCCCAGCAGCAGTGCTCCCAGGCCTGCCCTGCGACGACCCGTGGCTTGGGCGTTGATCAGGGTCAGTGGCCAGGCTGCAAGCGGTGCCAACCAGAACACAAAGGGCAGCGTGTGGTGAATGCCGGGGGCCTGGGTATGCTGGAAGAATGCATAACTCAGCAGTCCCACGCAAAGGCAGAAGAGGGCCTTCGTGTTGCGAATACGGGTAGCATAAAGAGCCCCGCATCCTGCTAGCAGGGTCCAGATGGGACCATTCCGTTCATACATGGTCACCAGCTTCTCGCCAGTCTCGGCCTGGTAGGCGGAGTAGATAAACCCGTAGGAAGTGGTTAGAATCTTTTGCAACAGAGGCCCCTGAACGATCAGTGCAGGAAGCAGCAGGGCGACTCCTGCCAACAATGTATTGCGTAGAAACCTCCCCAGCAGAGTGTTTCGGATGCCATCGGCGAACACAACCTGCCATCCAGCGAAGCTCAGGGTTACGAGGATGATCGCTACGATTGAGTAGGCGAAGTGCCGCCGCAGTAGGAATGTGCACCACAGCAGCAGGCCAATCCAAAGACTCTGTCGAACTGATGCTTGAAGCATCGAGTTGGTTCGGAGAATTAGCAGCCCGGCTAGCCCCATCGGGATCAGAGCGGCAATGTCCGGGTAGCCACGCAACGTAGGAGCCCAGAACATCGGATAGAGAAGTACGCAGCCAAGGGCAAGCCAGAATGAGATTCCACGCCCGCTTCCCTTCCAGCACTCCTGGATTAGTAGAACGAGAATGATGCTGGCCGGGATCAGGTAGAGGAGAATGAGAGAGAGTATGTAAGCTAGGCGAGAATCACCAACTAACAGAGAAATTGGAAGTAGCGGCAGAACGGGTGAAACGTTGTAGTCACTTGTCTGTAGGCTGGAGGTGATGGTGGCTAGGAAATTCGGCCAGTCTCCCCTCCTAAGCTCTTCGGTAAGCTGGCGGTACTGGTCATGGTATCCCGCATAGTCCCAGAAATAGCCTGGGGTTTCGTGGCCGACGTAGGCAGCACCAAACAAGACACATAGCAGCGCGATTAATCCGAGGGCGATAGTTCTTGACCAACCCGGCGAGGGTGGTATGCACGCACCTTTCGGGCCCGCGCGCCCGTTCACTTGCTTGCCCGAAGGCTAGCTGTTGACTCCATCGATCAGGATCCGCTTCTCATGCAGAATACTCCAGAAGTGGTCAGGAGCGCCACTACTTTCTCAAATTAAGGTCACATCAAAAAGATCTGATAGGTCAGCGGGACTAATCTGATCAAGTCTTGACAATGGGTTTCAGTTGTTCTGGACAGGAAAAGCACGATTATTACACTCGCAGCCAGGTTTTGCCACGTGGAAAACCCTGGCCCCACTCTCTTATCTGCCATCCATCCGGTCAGCTTCGGTATGGGGATGACCTTCTTGTCTCTGGTATGAAGCTTCTTTCGGTGGTCAACCATCGCGCATGCATGCTAATTTGGAATGATCTTCATTGCAGACCCCTTTAGCGCTGCTTAGGACATGACCATTGATAAATCCGCGTCTGTGGATGCCTGGCCACAGCGTCGAAGACGGTGACACGTTTCACTCCGATCGTTCTGTTTGTTGTTCCCTGTTACAACGAGGAAGCCGTTCTTGACCAGAGCATCACAACCCTTCTCACAGAATTAGAGCTTCTCAGTGAGGCCGGCCTCTGTGCGCTGGAGGGATCTGGTGTCCTGTTGGTGGATGACGGCAGCAGAGATGCCACTTGGCAGCTGATTGATAGGTGGTCGCATCGTGACTCGCGCGTGAGTGGGCTTCGGCTTTCCCGCAACAAGGGGCATCAGGCTGCGTTGCTTGCTGGCTTGGCGGCCGTAGTCGATTGTGCTGACGCATCGATATCCATCGATGCGGATCTTCAAGACGATGTTAGCGTATGCAAGGAAATGCTTTCTTTCTATCGGCGAGGGTACGATATTGTGTATGGCGTGCGCGCTAATCGCAGCACAGATTCAAGGAGCAAGCGCTTCTTCGCCAATTCTTTCTATTCTTTGATGCTGCTCATGGGTGTCGAGATCATGCCCGGCCATGCCGACTTCCGGCTGATGTCCAGGGGCTCTCTGGCTGAATTGCTTCGATATAAAGAGCGCTCACTTTTCTTGCGCGGGATGATACCGCAGGTCGGCTATAAGACTGCATCCGTGCACTACTCCCGTAAAATCCGCGAGTCCGGTGTATCAAAGTATCCCTTTCGAAAATCCTTCTCTCTGGCTGTTGATGGCGTGATCTCGCTTTCCTACAAGCCACTCCGGTATATTGCCTACCTCGGCGTGCTCATGGCACTTGTTTCGTGCCTAGGCATGATTGCCATCATGAGCAATTACCTGCTTGGAGGCACCATCCACGGTTGGACTTCTCTTATGGTGGTGATCACGGTCATCGGTGGAGTTCAGCTGCTGGCTCTTGGCGTGATCGGCGAATATCTTGCACGTGTGTACAAGGAGGTCAAGCGTCGTCCTCTCTACCATCTGCAGGCCAGGACCGGTTCGCTGTTCCATGCCCCCTCGGCGGGTTCCGGCGAGGGGGCATGGCCGCACGATGATCCGCCGGGCCCAGCTTCTCACCGCCTCCGATAGGAGCTGCTACTTGCCCAGGTGCTCTGGGATTGAACTCCACAGGGGCGCCTATGCCCGCCAGGGTTGTGACCCGGCTAGGATTCTGCGGTCACTAGGGGTGTCCGGGGCTTAGTTGCTCCCCTGGGCTGAGATCACACCCTCCGAACCTGATCCTGGTCATGCCATTTCAGGGAAGTGTCCCAAATGCAACCGCGGTCCGATCGGACCAGGTGGCGCCCGGATCCGGAGTCGTGCCCTCGCCAGTCAGCGGCCCCCAGTCCAAGCGCCCATTTCTCGAGCCGATCATGCGCACCGCCTGGATTGAGAAGCGTCGCGGCCACGCCAACGTTTCGCAGATGCACTACGCCCGTCAGGGTGTGGTCACCGAAGAAATGGCTTTCGTGGCCAGGCGGGAAAACCTGCCCGAATCGCTGGTGATGGAGGAGGTGGCGCGGGGGCGGATGATCATCCCGGCCAACATCAATCACACCAACCTGGAGCCGATGGCGATCGGCATCGCCTCCAGGTGCAAGGTAAATGCCAACATAGGCGCCTCGGCTAATGCTTCCGACCTCGATGAAGAGGTGGCCAAGCTGCGGCTGGCGGTGAAGTACGGCGCCGACACGGTGATGGATCTCTCCACCGGCGGCGTGAACCTCGATGAGGTGCGCACGGCGATCATCAACGCCTCCACGGTGCCGATCGGCACGGTGCCGGTGTATCAGGCGCTGGAGAGCGTGCACGGCTCGATCGAGAAGCTCGACGCCGATGATTTCCTGCACATCATCGAGAAGCACTGCCAGCAGGGCGTCGATTACCAGACGATCCATGCCGGATTGCTGATCGAGCACCTGCCCCTGGTGAAGGGACGCCTCACGGGGATCGTGAGCCGCGGCGGCGGCATCCTGGCCCAGTGGATGCTGTATCACCACAAGCAGAACCCGCTGTTCACGCGCTTCGATGACATCATCGAGATCTTCAAGCGCTACGACTGCAGCTTTTCGCTGGGCGATTCCCTGCGGCCCGGCTGCCAGCACGATGCCTCCGATGCCGCCCAGCTGGCGGAACTCAAAACGCTGGGTCAGCTCACCCGTCGCGCCTGGGAGCACGACATCCAGGTGATGGTGGAGGGTCCGGGCCATGTGCCGATGGATCAGATCGAATTCAATGTCAAGAAGCAGATGGAGGAGTGCAGCGAGGCGCCCTTCTATGTGCTTGGCCCACTGGTGACGGACATCGCTCCCGGCTACGACCACATCACCAGCGCCATCGGCGCGGCCCTGGCCGGCTGGTACGGCACGGCGATGCTCTGCTACGTGACCCCCAAGGAACACCTGGGCCTGCCCAACGCCAATGATGTGCGCGAGGGCCTGATCGCCTACAAGATCGCCGCCCACGCCGCCGACATCGCCCGCCACCGTCCAGGAGCCCGCGACCGTGACGACGAACTCAGCCGCGCGCGCTACGCCTTCGACTGGAACAAGCAGTTCGAGCTCTCACTTGATCCCGAGCGCGCCCGTGAATATCACGACGAAACCCTGCCGGCCGACATCTACAAGCAGGCGGAGTTCTGCTCGATGTGCGGGCCCAAGCACTGCCCGATGCAGACCAAGATCACCGACGAAGACATCGAGGGGCTGGAGAAGGTGCTCGCGAAGCAGAAGGAGGAGCAGGCTGCGGCGGCGTGAACTGACGGTTGCTGCGGCTGCAGAATCTGAAAGCCCGGGGTGAAACACCCGGGCTTTTTCTTGATCCTGATTCCGATTCTGGTGTGAACCTGGGTCTGGACAGCCTCTCTATGTTTGGCCTCCTGCAGGGGTGTGACCATGCGGTTCTCAGACCCGTGAACCACGGCTAGTCTTGCGATGCATTTGGTCAGATACCACGCGGCGCAACGGTATTGCGCGA
>NZ_NQKW01000058.1 GCF_002252625.1 Synechococcus sp. 1G10
ACTGGATCCGATTCATGGCCATGACAGGCACGCCTGGTACATGCGTACTAGCTTAGACCAAAAAGGCCTGCTGGCGGAGCTTGCTGCCTAATCAAGTAGGGGTATTGGCAGCTGTTTTGCCTTTGGCAACGACGATCTTGACTGCATATACAACTGGCAATCCACTGGTTCTTGTCAATATCTTGGATCAGATTGAAGCCTTGACTTAATCCCACCACCATCCAATAGTGGTGCCTAACTTGTCATTGGACGGTTCTGAGAACCTGCCCGGCTCACGCCATTGCTTCTGTGAACCAAGGCCATCGAGTGGATTCGACTCGGTTAAAAACCCCAAGCAACCTAGATCCTTCCGATCCTTAAGGGGAACCCTCATGTGGTTCTCTAGTCAGTGAACCACTTGTTCGTGCAGCTACATAAAGTCTGCGGGGCTGCTCACGCCCAGGGGTCCACGGTTGAGCACATGGGTGTAGATCATCGTGGTGCTCACGTCCTGATGACCCAGCAATTCCTGGATCGTACGGATGTCCTGGCCCCGTTACAGAAGGTGCGTGGCAAAGGAATGGCGAAACGTATGGCAGCTGGCAGCTTTGCTCACTCCAGCGTCAGCCATTGCCTGCTTCACGGCCCGCTGCACCACGGTGGGGTCAAGATGATGTCTCCCCTGAGCCCCTGTTCTGCGATCCAGCCAGCGCTTCTGCTGGGGAAACACCCATTGCCAGGCCCACTCCTGATCTGCGTTGGGATACTTCCGTGCCAGGGCGTATGGCATGAGCACACGGCCCCATCCGGCCACCAGATCCCCCTGATGAAGCCGTCGCACCTCAAGCAGATGCTGCCGCAGTGCAGCCATCTGGCTCTGGGGAAGCATCGTGAGCCGATCCTTTCCTCCCTTGCCATCACGAACCACCAGTTCGCGACGATCGAAGTCCAGATCCTTGACCCTCAACCTCAGCGCCTCCATGAGCCGCAGACCACTGCCATAGAGCAACCCCACGACCAACGCCGGCACACCCTCAAGGCGCTGACGAACGGCTTTCACCTCCCCCTCACTGAGCACCACCGGCAGCCGCTTGCACGTCCGCGCCCGGACCACACCCTCGAGCTCCACATCCCGCTCCAACAGCTCCCGAAACAGAAACAGCAGCTTCCTTAAGGCCTGGTTCTGGGTAGAGGCGCTCACCTGCAGCTCTCCCAATAACGCTGAATCAATCCCGGGGAGCGGGCTTCAGGGGCCATGAACAGCAGGGCCGACTGAAAGTCAGGCACAAGGGTCGTTGTGCGGCCAAGCTGGGCCTGGTTTTATCGGGACTGCTCTTGTCCTTTGGCCCATCTTGCTGC
>NZ_NQKW01000015.1 GCF_002252625.1 Synechococcus sp. 1G10
AGGAGAACAGAGAGCCGCTGCGCTCCTGTTGGCCTCGCATCAACGTCTGTGCAGTTGTCCCATTTTCGCAGAGCTGGCTGAGTTTTTCAGCGAACTCTTAAGCGACTTTAGACGACATTGAGCACTTTTAATGTGCCTTGGGCCTGTTGGCTCAGTTTTAGGGACTCCTGAAAAAGCCAGATCCATTGCGCCCCAACTGGTTTCAGCCGGTGACAGCCGGTAGACTGTCCAGGAATGCGGCAATCGTGGGTTGCTGCTACCGATCACAGCCGCACATGTACCGAAAGCAGCATATCGGTCAGCTTTCAATCGAAGATTTCCACGTGCCTTTTGGCGGCACACTCGACCCTGGCAACCGCTGGGTGCTGCTTGCCGAGCTCATCCCTTGGCAAGAAATGGAGGAGGCTTATGTTCCTCAGTTCAGAGTAAATGTAGGGGCTCCAGCCAAGCCCGTGCGTCTGGCGTTCGGATCGCTCTACATCAAGCAGCGTTTAGGTCTCACCGATGAAGAGACAGTTCTCCAGATCCAGGAGAACGCCTACATGCAGTTCTTCCTGGGATTTGCTGGATACTCCAGCAAGGTGCCCTTTGATCCATCGATGATGGTTCACTTCCGTAAGCGGTTCTCAGACGATGACCTGAGGCGCATCAATGAGGTCGTGGTTCAGCGAGGCAAGGAGATGTTGATTGAGGCTGCCGCATCTCAGTGTCATGACGATGAAGATTCAAATGGAGATGAGTCGGGTAACGGTGATCAGCTCTCACTCGATGGTCTGATCAAACCCGCTGACTGGCCAGAGGAGAAGAATTGGGGAACACTCAGCATTGACGCCTCCTGCGCGCCGGCTGACATCACCTATCCCACGGACCTGAAGCTCTTGAATGAAGCAAGGGTATCGACCGAGACAGTAATTGACGATCTCTGCAAACAAGGTACTGGCTTTGGCGTGCATCGACCTCGCTATGACCGTGGCAAAGCCCGAGCTTACTTCCTGAATGTTGCTAAGCAGAAAAAGCCGAGGTGGAGAAGGCTCAAAGCTGCGGTGAGGCGACAGCTCAGCTATCTGCAGCGCAATCTAGAATCTATCGATGCCCTGATCGCAGCTGGAGCAAGCCTTTCGGCTATCAAGGAGCATTGGTGGCAGAAGCTGCTGGCTTGTAGTGAGCTGTTCCGTCAGCAGACTATTCTCCTCCATAGCAAGACGAGGAGCATCCCTGATCGGCTTGTAAGCTTGGTGCAACGCTGGGTCCGTCCGATTGTGCGCGGCAAGGCAAGGGCGGCAGTTGAGTTTGGGGCCAAGATCAGCGTTTCGGTTCAGAACGGATTTCCATTCCTACACCGCATCAGCTGGGATGCCTACAACGAAGGTAGTGACCTGATTGCGCAAGCTGAAAAGTACAAACAAGATTATGACTGCTATCCAGAACGCATCTGCGCGGATCGCATCTACATCAATGCCAAGAACAGGCACTTCTGCACGAGAGCTGGCATCAGGCTGTCGGGTAAACGACTGGGCAGGCCACCCAAGGATCCAGAGGTTAGTGCCGCCCACAGGCAACAGCTACTTGCCGATCAGCGCCGACGCAATGAGGTAGAAGGCGTCTTTGGCACAGGCAAGCGCAAATATTCCTTGAAGTTGATCATGGCCAGACTGTCCGCTGGCGCTGAGGGTTCAATCTCAATGAGCTTCCTGGTGATGTGCGCGGAGAAGATCCTGAGGCTGCTGCGCCTTCTTTTTGTATTCCTTTTCGCTTGGCTGTGGGGTCTTTTTAAGCTCAATTCCATGGACGGCGGTGCCTGCAATGGTCCATGTCCCAAGTGGGATGATTGGCCGGTCACCGCATAGCCAGGCTTGTGGGCTCCCCTGTTGCGCATCCACGCCCACTCGAGGACCGGTTTTGGCCGCCGCTCTTTTTCAGGAGTCCCGTTTTACCTCCAGCCTCGGTTCTGCAGAAGCTTGCTTGTTTCTGTGCCCTGCTATACCTACAAGCTTTTTGCGGTTCCCCTACGAAAGGTCACCGCTGTTGGCCTGCAGGCGCGCCATTCTTTATCTTGTTGGTGGACCGGACGTGCAGACCCGATGACCATTCATTATGACGTTGTCGTGGTTGGTGGTGGTGGTGCCGGGTGTATCGTTGCACGCCAACTGGCCGAGTCCTGTTCGGCCAGCGTCTGCCTGATTGAGGCTGGCCATCGGCACGATCAACAGCGATTCATTGATCCGTCCATTGCCAGCATCTTTCAGGCCTGGGCTCCAGATTCCGACTGGCTGCTTTCTACAGTGCCCCAGCCGGGACTCAATGATCGTGTTGTGCCGATCATTCAGGGCAAAGTTCTTGGCGGTGGAACCTCGGTCAACGCCATGATGTACGTGCGTGGTGACCTTTCGGTGGTTGCTGAGTGGCATCGCCGCTCAGGGGGACATCCTGACTGGTCTCCGCTGAGATTCCAGCAAGCTTTTGCCAATCTGGAGCACTGTGATGGGGATTTTGCTGACACGAGCGTCCGTGGTTTCTCGGGCCCTATCCATCTTCGTCAGACGCCTCGACCCAGCGCGGCCGCTCTTGCCTTTCTCCAAGCCTCAGCTGAGCGCGGATTTGATATCACTGATTTCAATGGAGAGTCTCAGCTCAACACAGCAGGGTTGATGCAACTCAACATTGATCCTGAAGGCTGTCGCGCCAGTACGGCTCGTTCCTTTATTGATGGGCATAACTTGCCCAATTTGTCAGTGCTTTGCGACAGCTCCGTTCTCGAGCTGATTATGCAAGGTGATAAGGCGCAGGGGGTACTGCTCGACAATGGTGACACGATCACGGCTGACCGTTTTGTCATCACCGCTGGTGCTTTGCAGACGCCTGCTCTGCTGATGCGCTCAGGTATCGGCGACCCATCCCAACTCAAGGCTGCCTCGATACCCTGTCAGATTCCCAATTCAGCAGTCGGTGTAAATCTGTCTGATCACATGCGGGTGATGGTTGCTTATCAGTCTGATGTAGATCCTGGGGCTACAGAATATCTGTGCGAAGCTGCCCTGTTCACTCGTTCGGAGCTGCGCACTACACCTGAGGCGGATATTCAGATTAATTTCTCCGCTGGGGTTGATGGCTTTATCCCTCCAGAATTCTTGCCAGATCCAAAGCCTCCTCATACAGTGATCTTCGTACCGATTCTTGCTCGCCCCAGCAGCAATGGCTCAATTGTGCCGATTCGCGCCAGTGGGGGAGCCCTCTCCTTTGCGATTGATCCGGCTTACCTAAGAAATCCTCTAGATCTGGCCACCTATCGCCGTGCCCTCGAGAACGTAAGAGATCTTGCCGACACGTCGGCCTTGCGTCCCTTCTGTCGGCGAGAGCTGTGCCCGGGTTTGGGCACAGATGAGGAGAACTACCTGCGTCAGTACGCCACCACGATCTGGCATCCGGTGGGGAGTTGTGCCATGGGTTTGGCTACGGATGGGGGTGCCTGCGGTGCGGACTTCAGGGTTCATGGTGCCCGAAATGTTTATGTTGCCGATGCCTCTATTCTGCCCAGTCTACCGAGTGGAAATCCTCAAGCTGTGATCTTCGCTGCCGCTTTTATCGCTGCTGCTGCCTTAGCGAAAGGTTAGGGCTTGAATTTGTAGGGGGAGGGCGTTCGGTGGTTCACGATCATAGGCTCTGTCTCTCCGTAGAGCAGGTTGCGTGAGTAGAAATTGGGCAGTGCAGGGCTACCGTATTCGAGCATCGGATACGGATACGCTCCGTACTTCCCAATTGGGGGGTTGATCGCAGGCTCCGTGATCGTTGTTATTTTCTCCATTACCGTTGTGTCCAATTCGAATTCCAGGCTCCGAAGGGCTTCATTGAGCTGCTCTACCGTACGCACTGAAAAGATCGGAATAGTGACAACCTCTTTTTGCTGCATTAGCCAGCGCAGGCCGATTGCCGTTCCAGGTTCTCCGATTGAATCGAAGATCGGAAGCAGTTCTTCCATGATGGCTAAATTCCGTTGAGTAGTCTTATACCAGAACTGGCTGGGGTCGCTGACATGCGGAATCAGCCGATGGGGCATGCCGGGTGCCAGTTCGCCCCGGTTGTATTTTCCTGAAACCAGCCCGCCGGCGAGAGGAGACCAAGCCACGACCCCCATATCCAATGCCCGGCACATTGGCACGAACTCAGGCTCTTGCGAGCGTTCAACAAGGCTCCACTCGTTCTGAACCGCGATGAATGGGTGGTAGGCGTGGTGATCTGCGTAGGTGTTCATGCGAGCGACTTCCCATGCGGGCACACTCGAGAGTCCAGCATATAGAATCTTGCCTTCGCGAATCAGATCGTTGATGCTAAGTGTGATTTCGTCATAGGGTGTTGTGTAGTCCCAGATGTGAACCCAAAGCAGGTCGATGTAATCGATATTCATCCGGCGCAGGCTGGCCTCTACTGATCTGCGAAGGTTCTTGCGGTGGTTGCCACGGTTGTTGGGGTCTCGGTGGTTTGTTGTCTGGGCTCTAGCATTGAAATCAGCAGCGCCGTCTCCAAGTGAGTACTTGGTACCAACTACGAAGTAATCACGATCTGATGCAATAAATTCTCCCAGCCACTGTTCGGACTGGGATTCCTGGTATCGATTGGATGTGTCTAGAAAGTTTCCACCCGCAGTGGCGAACTGCTCGAGAATGCGCATGGACTCAGCGTGATCGGCTCCCAGTGATCCCCAATTGGTCCCAATGGTCCCACATCCGAGCCCCAATTGAGAAACGCGAAGCCCAGATCGGCCTAGAAGCTGATATTTCATCCGCAGTTACTAGTGACTTCCTCGCAGGGTAACACTGACTGAGCAGCACTGCAACTGTTCAGAAATTCAGACTGAGTCCGAGATTGAAGTTGTGCTGGCTATAGGACTTGTTCGGTGCGAACTCGGCAGTTGTTTTGCCAAGGTTGTAATAAGTGTAGCCGGCAGTTAGGTTTGTCGTGATGGAAGCGCTCGACAGGAAAGGGATGCGCATTGTCATCTGTGGCCCCACCGAGAAAAAGCCGTAAGTTGAGCCGTTATAAAATTGAGGGCCTAGGCCTATTCGCATCGGCAACGACACATTGATCGGTGACTGGGTTTGTCGGGCGAATGTGTAATTCGGTGTGAATCCGGGCTCGATCAACCATGCATTCGGGGCTAAGCCGATGGGCTGGCCAGGGAGTTCGTAGACAACTGAAACTTGCGGACGGAACGAAATAGAATTGCGTGTGTAATTCGTGTCATCGTAAACAAGTTGTGCCTTCATGTAGCGACCGTCTCCAAAAGCACTGGCTGGCGAAAACAGTTCTGTATAGCTAATTGCTAAATTATAGCGCTTAGCAATTGTAAATGAAGCTCCAGCTATCAGGTCAAGTTCGGTGAAATTCCGATACGGACTGGTAGGGCTTGACAAGTTCTTATTAGTGCTGAAATCACCCCATGCTGTTCCGAAAACGGTGATGTTATTTAGAAAGTCTGTGCCTTCGTAAATGCTATAGCGGAGGTTGACAAACTGCTGGATGGTAACTCCTTCGCCCTGAATCACGATTCCGTAGGGAATGTAACGGCTGCGTACATCCAGCTGTACCGTGCCGGAGAACGGTGAACTGTTCTTCTTTGCCGTTCCCGTTTCAGGAGAGACACCCTCATCTTGACCACGGGTCACGCTGTCGACATCCCTCTCCTGTTGTGCCGCCTCCTCTTGCTTCAGCTGTTCAGCGTGGTGCTTCTCCGTCAGCATCTGCATCATCACTTCTTCCGTCTCCTCATCCATGCCGGCCAATGATGCCTGGGAAAGTCCCAGCAGTAGGGTCGGCAACAGTGCGACGCTAGTTAGACCCCATCGGCACAGGGTCCGCCAAGGATGATGGGAGTGAGGGCGCGACGGAGTTGATATGCCGCAGGGCGGGTGCATAAAAAGTTACTTCGGGTGTGGATCGATTACGAGGGGATGTGGCTTGTGACGGATCTGTGGTTGGACACTGGCTGCAAACTATCAATCATTAACATCCATGATTGGGGCGGGGAATCCTCGCCCCGATGTTTCATGTTAAATCAGAAGGTGTAGCGAATGCCGGTGCTAAGAATCCAGTTGCGTGAGCCGTTTGGCATCAGAGTACCGAAGTCTGTGTTTTCCAGCAGAAAGACGTGAGCGTACGAGAACTTGCCTCCCAGGTAGAACTCAGTTTGCTTGTTGGCTAAATAGGAGATACCAGCTTGAAAGTTGATTACTGGCTGTGTATCGCTAACGTTAGCTGCGGAGTTGCTGCCGATGGCCGGGAAGAAGGCTGGCGTCACTCCGCGGAGTGTTGTGGTCTGTAGTCCGACGCCAACGCCAAGATAGGGACGAAATCGCTTTTGATATCCGAATCCATTGAGGTCGTAATAAGCATTTAGAACATACGACTGCAGCTGTACATTACCGTTGGAGGGGAACTGGGCGCCATCTGCTCCCACCGGGCCTACCACGGGGTCAATCACCGGTATGGGAATGCCAGGACGTATCTTGTCTACCCTGTTGTCTAGTGATGAATACTCAAAGCTGAAACGGAAATTGCGGTCGTAACGGTAGCCCAAGCCCAGGGATCCGTAAAACCCTGGCTTGAAGGTAAGGTTAACGATGCCATTTTCACCGGCGAACGCACGGCTCTGGATTCCCAAGTCACCCTGTACGTAGATTCCCTTCTTGGGCAAGAGCACCACGGGCGCTGCCTGGCCACCACCTGCGGCTTGGCGAAGCATCTTGAGTTCTAGCTCAAGGATATCTATACGCTGCAGGATTTGTTGCTGGGTCAGAGAAGGAGTTGTCTCACCAGTTGTTTCTGCGGGCCCTGCTGGAGTTGCCCTAGGCTCGGAGCCCGGCACCACATTGGTGTTGGGAGCTGTTGCTTCGGCTTCGAGCGATGGGCCGGCGAGTGGGGCGCCGGAATCGGCCTTGGCACTCCCCGATGCTTCGGCGGCATGGCCGGGGGCGTAGCAAAGCCCTAGAAAGCAAGCCGTAACTACAGATGCAGTCCGCATCTATGCTTTTCACAGAAGGTTTGGAGATCTTCTGCGTTGCGTTTCGAATTCGACCAG
Source organism: Synechococcus sp. 1G10 (assembly GCF_002252625.1). Classification (GTDB taxonomy): domain Bacteria; phylum Cyanobacteriota; class Cyanobacteriia; order PCC-6307; family Cyanobiaceae; genus Regnicoccus_A. The sequence goes on from NZ_NQKW01000015.1 coordinate 7,073, forward strand.
CAACTGTGCCACTTACTTTGGCGGGTGCTGCTGCAACTTCGCACCCCTCATGCCTCTCCCGGGCACCGTGCTGTAGCGCTTGTCCACTGCGTCATAGCCTTCTCGTGTAGCGATGCTTACAAAAATGGCTGTTTGACCGATCGTTAGGCATCGGCGATTGAAGAAGACCTTCCAGCATCCCCAGCGTCTTAACTCCATCCGCCGTCGCTTGGTCGGATGGCTTGCCTTCTTAACAAGGCTGGTTCAACTTGGGAGAGACGCCGCGCAAGCGCCGGCACTGAACCGATCCCAGCGGAACGCCTCGAGAAGCTCGCGGTCTCTGTCGTCCAAGCCGTGAGTGATTGGGCCCCTGCCAGATAGGCTGACGTAGACGATCAATGCAGCGATCAGCTCCGCTGTGATCGCCGCCAGCAGCACACCGTTGCGGTAGTGCCCCGTTGCCAGCCATAGACCCGGGATCGGGCCGGCCCCCAGCAGGGGCGCTTCGTCCGGCGTGCCCGGCCGGAAGCCCCACCAGCGTTCCATCGGCGGCCAGCTGGCCGCTTCCGGGAGCAATGCCTCGATGCCCGCCTGCAGTTGCTGTTGCCCGAACGGGGTGAGCCCTTTGCTGAAGGCGGCGTCTGGTTCGCTGGTGGCCCCCACCACCAGTAGACCGTCCTCGCGCGGCACCAGATAGGTGCCCGGGCCGAACAGCACCCGCTTGAGGGCGTTTCGGGGCCCCTGCAGCGAGAGCATCTGGCCCTTGACGGGAACCACCGGCAGCTCATGCAGCAGCCGGGCGCTCCAGGCGCCGCAGGCCAACACCGCGCGCCGGCAGCTGATCGTGGCGTCGTCGCCCTGGGCGCGACGGATGCGCACCGCTTCGAGCGCTTCACCCTGATGGCGGATCAGTTCCAGCACTTCGGCCCCTTCCTCGAAGGCCACGCCCCGCTCCACGCAGGCCCGCTCCAGGGCCCGCATCAGCTGGCGGCGGTTGTCGATCTGGCCGTCCTGGGGGAAGAGCAGCCCGGCCTGCCAGCGCGGGCCGATGCCGGGGATTTCGAACTCCAGTCCAGCGCGCGTCAGCGGTGTGCCGAAGACGGCGGTGGGATAGGCGTCGCGCTGCTGCGCCGTGGCAAAGGGCACCACGATCCCGCAAGCGCGCAGGCCGCAACTCAGGCCGCTGTCGGTTTCGATCTGCTCCACCCAGGCCGGAATACGCGCCAGGCTGGCCTGCCCCAGCTGGAGCAGCGGGCCCGAGAGCCCCTCGGCGTGGGGAGCGAGCATGCCGGCCGCCACGAACCCGGCGGCCTCGCTGCGCCGCCGGCTGAGCACGCGTACCTGTTCACCCCGGCGGGCCAACTGGTGGGCCACCGCCAGGCCAATCAGGCCGCCGCCGAGGATCAGTACAGGTTCCGTGCCTGACTCGGATGGGGCTCTGCCTGCCGAGACTCCATCCATGCGACGTGGTGCCATGGGCTCAAGCTATCCATGCGTCTTCAGCGGGCGATGAGCCTGCGGCTGCTTCCCGGCTGCGGCGCCAGCGACTTGCCCTCTGAATAAGATCGGCGCAAGCCAGGAGAACGGGATGGGTGCGGCGATGGCAGAAGGGGCTTGGGAGGCGGTGATCGGCCTGGAAACCCATGTGCAGCTGGGTACCGCCAGCAAGATCTTCACGGCCGCCTCCACCAGCTTCGGCGACGATCCCAACACCCATATCGACCCCGTGGTCTGCGGCCTGCCGGGCACTCTGCCGGTGCTGAACGAGAAGGTGCTGGAGTATGCGGTGAAGGCCGCTCTGGCGCTCAACCTGCAGGTGGCCGAGCACAGCAAGTTCGACCGCAAACAATATTTTTATCCCGATCTGCCCAAGAACTACCAGATCTCCCAGTTCGACGAGCCGATCGCCGAGAACGGCTGGATCGAGGTGGAGGTGGCCGAGAAGGGCAAGGACACCTACCTCAAGACAGTCGGCATCGAGCGGCTGCACATGGAGGAAGACGCCGGCAAGCTGGTGCATGCCGGCAGCGATCGCCTGGCGGGCAGCAGCCATTCCCTGGTGGATTACAACCGCGCCGGTGTGGCCCTGGCCGAGATCGTGAGCAAGCCGGATCTGCGCACAGGCCGGGAGGCTGCCGAATACGCCTCCGAGATCCGGCGCATCATGCGCTATCTGGGCGTGAGCGACGGCAACATGCAGGAGGGTTCGCTGCGCTGCGACGTCAACATCTCCGTGCGTCGCGGCCCTGAGGCCCCCTTCGGCGTGAAGGTGGAGATCAAGAACATGAACTCCTTCTCCGCCATTCAGAAGGCGATTGACCACGAGATCCAGCGCCAGATCAAGGCCTACGAATCCGGCGAGCCGGTTGTGCAGGAAACGCGCCTCTGGGATGAGGCCAAGCAGCTCACAAAGAGCATGCGCATCAAGGAAGGCAGCAGCGACTACCGCTACTTCCCCGAACCGGATCTGGGCCCGATCGAGGTGACCTCAGAGCGGCGTGAGGGATGGCGCGCTGAGCTGCCCGAGCTGCCGGCGGCCAAGCGTCACCGTTACGCCGAGGAGTTCGGCCTCTCGATCTACGACGCCCGGGTGCTCACCGATGAGCGCGCGATGGCTGAATACTTCGAAGCTGCCGTGGCCGCTGGAGCCGAAGCCAAGTCGGTTGCCAACTGGGTCACCGGCGACATCGCCGCCTATCTCAATGCGGGCAAGCTCTCGATCACCGAGCTGCCCCTGAAACCCGAGGGTCTCTCGGAGCTGGTGGATCTGATCGACGACGGCACGATCAGCGGCAAGATCGCCAAGGAGATCCTGCCGGAGCTGCTGGAGCAGGGCGGTTCCGCCAAGGCGATCGTGGCTGAGCGAGGCCTGGGCATGATCAGTGACCCCGCCACGATCACCGCGGTGGTGGAGGCGTTGCTGGCCGCCCATCCAGCCGAAGTGGAGGCATTCCGGGGCGGCAAGACCAAACTCCAGGGCTTCTTCGTGGGCCAGCTGATGAAGCAGACCGGCGGCCGCGCCGATCCCAAGCTGGCCAACTCGATCCTGGTGGCGAAGCTCAAGGGCTGAAGGCAGACTCATCCCATGACGCTCCACGCCGAGACTTACTGGCTGCAGCGCTTCGCGGCCGATCGTCAGGCGCTGGAGCAGCGGCGCCAGGCAGGCCTCAGCCAGGCTGAGCGCTCTGCGCAGGTGTTGCAGGAGCACTGGCCCCAGCTCAGCGGGCTCTGGGTGCATGGCTCCTTGCTGGGCTCTGGGTTCAAGGAGCACTCCGATCTCGATCTGCTCGTGCAGGGTCTGCCCGCTGATCAGCTGCTGAAGGCCATCGCTCTGGCTGAGGCGGCCGGTCCGCTGCCGGTCGATCTCAAGCGCCTGGAAGACCTCCCAGCTGAGCTCGCCGAGCGGCTGCTGCGCCACGGCAAAGCTCTGCTGGCAGGCGCACAGATTGCCCAAGCTCCCCTTGAATCGGGTTGCCACGGCGGCGATGCAACCTGAGGATCTGCGCGAGCTCCGCGACGACCTGCGCCGCGAGCGTCAGCGGCTGGAGATCCTGGTAGCGACTCTGGTCCGCAGCCTGCCTCGACTGGGGGAAGGCCCTGACACCGTGGAGGCGGCAGCGTTGAGGCTGCACAGCTTCTACACCGGCATCGAGCGCGTATTGCTTCTGGTGAGCCGCTCACTCAATGGCGGCACGCCGCGCCAAGGGGACGGCTGGCACCGTCGACTGCTGGAGCGGATGGCGATGGCCACCGATCAGCGTCCGGCGGTGCTTCGCGAAAGCACCCAAACGTCGCTGCAGGAGTATCTGCGCTTCCGGCATCTGGTGCGCAACCTCTACGCCGATGAGCTGCGCCCGGAACCGATTGCCACCTTGATCAAGGCGCTTCCTGAGGTCTGGAGCAGGCTGGAGGCCGACCTGAGAGCTTTCGAAGACTGGGCCTCGGCGTTGGCAGAGCGGGCTTCAGCCGACTGAAGGAGCAGAGCGCAGAGCCTGCTCCACCTGATCGGTCAGTGCCTCCTCGCTTCCCCGGTTGTCGATCAGAACATCGGAGCGGGTGCGCTTCTCGCCCATGGGCCATTGAGCCGCGAGGCGAGCCTCGGCCTCGGCATGGTCGAAGCCGTCGCGGCGGCAGAGCCGTTCCAGTTGCTGCTCGGCGTCGCAGTCCACCAGCCACACCTCACTGCACATTTCCTCGAGGCCCGCTTCGAACAGCAAGGGAACCATCAGCACCACCACTGGTGCGGCCGCCAACCGCTTCAGCTCCGTCTCGAAGCGCTCCCGCACCAGCGGATGGATCAGGGCCTCCAGCCAGGCCCGCTCCGCCGCATCGGTGAACACGATCCGCCCGAGGGCGGATCGATCGATCCCCCCTCCCACCTGCCGCACCCTGCCGCCGTAGCGCTCCAGCACGGCTTGCTCCCCCGTGCTGCCGGGCGCCAGGGCGTCCCGGGCGTAGGTGTCCGCATCCAGCACCGGGAGCCCATGCCGTTCGGCGAGCCAGCGGCCCACGCTGCTCTTGCCGCTGGCAATGCCGCCGGTGAGGCCGATCCGCCGCTGGCCGCCCCGCCAGCGGGGCCGATTCAGCCGCTCCAGCATGGCTGGAGGCCCCAGTTGCTCCAGGGTGAAGCGGGCGCCATAGCTGGGGGTTGGGCGTTCGGAGTAAAAGCGGGTGTTGCCCTGCCCCCGCGGCCAACGGCTGGCAAGGCGGCTGCGTAGGCGCAAGCCGCCCAGCACCAGGGTCTGCAGCCAGTCGGGGCTGCTGGTCCACCCCAGGCTGCCGCAGACGTCGCGGCTCACCAGCGACAGCAGTACCCCGCGTAGGGCCGGACGCAGGGGAGCAGGCCAGTCGTCCAGAAGCATCGCCAGGGTGGACTCGGCGATCCGCCGGTTGCTGGGGGCGCTCCGGAAAGCCTCAAGCTCGAAGCTGTGGTTGAACGCCATCAGCGCTGCCAGGCTGTCAGGGATGGCCTGAAGTCCCATCGCCTCGCCCACCTGGCGCCAGAAGAGGTACAAACAGGTCTGCTCCCGAGTGCTTAAGGCCCTCCAGCCGTAGCGGGCCAACCAGCGGATCGGTTCAGCCACGAAGGTGGAGAGCACGTAGAGGAAATCACGGTTGCTGATCGCATAAGCGCCATGGATCCGGTTCATCCGGGTGATCACCGCCTGCCCCTCCGGGCTGCGGGGGCCACAACGCAACAGCTCCGCCACCATCAGACCGGTGTCGTCGTAGCGCTTGCGCGGTCTGTGGGTGAATTCACCTGTGCGCTCCAGCAGGGCGGAGATCGAGGGGACGCAGAAGGTCTTGAGCAGGGCAAGCTCAAGGGAGCGGGTGGTGTCCCAGGGGAAGTGCACGCCGGCCAGCTCGCAGCAGAGGGCCTCCACTTCCCTCGGAGACGGCGACTCGGGCGTGGTTGGCTCCGCCACGGCGGCTCGGCAGGATGGTGTGAGTCATCCTGCCGCCGTGTCCCTTCCCTGGCACCCGATCCCCGGTGGCCTCACCGCTCCCACCGGCTTCCTGGCGGCCGGCAGCACCGCTGGCCTCAAGGCCTCCGGCAACCCTGATCTCTCGCTGCTGCTGGCCCCGGAAGGGGCTGTCTGCGCGGGCAGCTTCACCACCAACCGCGTGCGGGCCGCCTGCGTGGATCTCTGCGCCGAGCGGCTGACGGCCAGCGGTGGCCGTGCCCGGGCGGTGCTCACCAACTCAGGCCAGGCCAATGCCTGCACGGGTGATCTGGGCCTGATCGACAGCCTGCGCGCCACCCAGGCCACCGCCGATCTCCTGGGTCTGGCGGCTGAGGAGGTGCTGATCTGCTCCACCGGCGTGATCGGCGTGCCGATCCCGATGCAGATCCTGCTGGCGGGCCTCGATCCCCTGGTGGAGGACCTGAGCCCCGAGGGGGGCGCCGCTGCCGCCACGGCCATCCTCACCACCGATCTGATCGACAAGCAGATCGCCCTGGAGGCCGACCTGGGCGGCAGGCGTGTGCGCCTCGGCGGCATGGCCAAGGGCTCCGGGATGATTCACCCCTCCATGGCCACGATGCTGGGTTACCTCAGTTGCGATGCCGGTGTGCCGGCGGAGCTGTGGCAGGGGATGGTGCGGCGGGCGGTGGATCGTTCCTTCAATGCGATCACGGTCGACGGCGACACCAGCACCAACGACACGTTCCTGGCCTTTGCAGCCGGCGAGCCCTTGAGCCCGGAGCACTTCGACGCGCTGGAGGCTGGCCTGACGGAGGTGTCGCAGCACCTGGCCAGGGCGATTGCCCGCGACGGCGAGGGGGCCACCTGCCTGATCGAAGCGCGGGTGGAGGGGGCGACGGATGACGCCGGCGCCCGTGCCATCGCCCGCACCATCTGCGGGTCGTCGCTGGTGAAGTGCGCGGTCCACGGCCGTGACCCCAACTGGGGCCGGATCGTGGCCGCGGCGGGCCGCGCCGGCGTGGAGTTCGACCCCGAGGCGGTGGCCCTCTGGCTGGGGGAGCACCAGCTGATGGCCGCAGGTCAGCCCCTGCCCTTCGACCGCCCGGCCGCTTCCCGTTTCATGGCTGAGCGCGCCGCCGGCGCCTATCTCAGTGGCGACACCGTGACCATCCGCCTGGTGGTGGGCGACGGCCCCGGCCAGGGTCTGGCCTGGGGCTGTGATCTCTCCGATCAATACGTGCGCATCAACGCCGACTACACCACCTGAACACCGGTGTGCCAAGCGGTGACAGCAGCGCCGATCGGCGGCTGGCGGGCAACCCCAGCGGCAGAGCAATGCCGGCACACGCCAGGACAACCGCAGCGAACGTGTGTCCAATCGCACCGATTTGCGTGGGGACCGCGCTGACAACCGATGGAACAACTCCTGGTCTGGCTGGGCCCGACCGGGTTGGGGTGCTGCCCGCCCCTGGAATACGGGCTGGTACGGCGGATCGGGCGGCTGGGGCTGGTGGAATGTCAGGCCGGTTGGCTGGGGACTGGCGACTCTGGCCACAGGGGCCGTCATCGCGGCAGCGGTGGACGATGCCATCGAAGCTGAGGTCACCACCATCACCGTGCCGGATACCAGCTATGAGCTGTATTACCCGAGCGTGGCCCCCGAAGGCCCCTACGGCGTGAGCTTTACGGTGAATACCGGCACTTCTGCTGTGGAGATGACAGCGGACTGCCAGGAAGGTCTGCTTGATGGGCGCGTTCCACAGACGGCGGAGGAAGCCCAGCTTCTGAATGCTGCCTGTTCTGTGGCCTTCGGGGAGTAATTGAAGGCCTGCTGATCCGTATGGAAAGAGTGGCGTAAAATAACTGATAGATTATCAATCATTTTGCCGCACTTCTGGTTTCGTATTCATGTCAGCAAGGAGTTCAAAATTCCCGTAGTCCATCGATATTGATGGTTGCTTTCAGGCCTGATTGTGATAGCTGTAGCTTTTGATGTGGTCGATCCGCTTTGAGCAACAATGGGCTGCGCCCATTTCGTTTGAGCCCTAGGCTTCTGATCTGAATCGGGTTTCCGTGAGCATTTCCGATCGCTTCATTCGGGGTCCCGTCCTCACCACGGTGTGTTCCCTTGTGATCCTGATCATGGGGGGCATCGCCATCCCATTGCTGCCCCTTGAGAAGCTGCCCCAGCTGGCGCCCACCCAGGTGAAGGTCACGGCGGTGAACATCGGCGCCGATGCCCGCACCACCGTTGACACCGTCACGAACGTGCTGGAGCAGGAGATCAACGGTGTAGAGGACATGAAATATATGTACTCAAACACCTCCTCAGACGGGATTGCCAACATCACCGTGGCGTTTCCAGTGGCGGTGGACCGGAACATCGCCCAGGTGAACGTGCAGAACCGGGTGAATCAGGCCACCCCAACCCTGCCCGATGCGGTCAAGCAGACGGGTGTGACGGTGGAAGCGGCATCCCCCAGCCTGCTGCTGGCCTTCGGCTTCTATTCCGATACCGATGCCAAGGGCAAGCCCCTCTACGACCCGCTCTTCATGAGCAATTACATCGATCAGAACCTGGTCGATGAGGTCCGCAGGATCCCTGGCATCGGCAGCACCACGATCATCGGCGAGCGCAAGTTCGCCCTGCGCATCTGGCTTGATCCCCTGAAACTCGCGGCCTACAGCCTCACACCTCTCGATGTGGAGCGGGCCCTGAGGGAACAGAACATCCAGTCGGGTGCTGGCCGAATCGGTCAGGAGCCGATGGTCCCAGGCCAGGAGTTCGCCATTCCACTCAAGGCGGAGAGCCGCTTCACCAGTGTGGCTGACGCCGAGAATCTGATCGTCAAGGTCGGTGCTGCTGGCGAGACCGCCAAGATCCGCGACATCGGACGTGTCGAGCTCGGCGCCGAGAACTACGACCTGATTGCCAGCCTGGGTGGACGTCCCTCGGCGGGTCTGGCGCTGTATCAGCTGCCCGGTGCCAATGCCCTCGATACCGGCACCAGGGTGAAGGCGCTGGTGGAGAAGCTTGCCGCAGAGTTTCCACCGGGTCTGCGCTATGAAATCCCCTACGACTCCACCCTGTTCGTAACCACATCGCTGAAGGATGTGACCTCGAATCTCCTCCAGGCGATCGTGATGGCAGTGCTCACGATTTTGCTGTTCCTGCAGGACTGGCGCTCCACGATCGTGCCGGCTCTGGCGATGCCGGTGGCGATGATCGGTGCGATGGCCGTGGTGCTGGGCTTCGATTTCAGTCTCAACCAGCTCACGATGTTCGGCATCATCCTGGCGATCGGCACCGTCACAGATGACGCCGTGGTGATCGTGCAGGCCGTCAAGGACAAGCTCGGCCAGGGGATGCGGCCGATGCAGGCGGCTCTCGATTCGATGAACGAACTGGCTACCCCGACGATCACGGCAGCGCTGGTGCAGCTGGCTGTGTTCATTCCGGTGTCCTTCTTTCCCGGCACAACCGGCATCGTCTACCGCCAGTTCGCCATCACGCTGGCGGCAGCGATCGTGTTCTCTACCTTCAACGCCCTTACCTTTTCACCCACGATCGCGGCTCTTTTCCTCAAGCCGGAGGGGTCCCCGCCAGGAGCAAGCGATCGGGCCATCAATTTTCTGTTCGGTTGGATCTTCCGTCCCTTCAACAAGGGCTTCGCCGCGTTGTTCGCCTGGTATGGGCGAACGATTGAGTTGCTGGTGAGGTATCGCCATGTGGTGCTTTCGCTGTTCGTCGCCGGGCTGCTGGCCACGGTGATGATGCTGAAGATCGTGCCGACGGGTTTCATCCCAGAAGAGGATCAGGGTCTCATGATCCTCCTGGGTGAGGCCCCTCCCAGCGCTTCACTTGGCTACACCCAGAAACAGGTGGAGCAGGTGAATGGGATCCTTGCTGACTTCAAGCCTGAGATTGAGAGCTATCTGGGAGCAGCAGGATACGGCCTGGAAGGTAACAGCTACAACAAGTATCTGTTTTTTATCCGCCTGAGCGCCTGGGATCAACGGCCAAGCGCGGATCAATCAGTGTTCAGCATCCTGGCCCGGCTGAACCAGCGGCTGCAGAAGGAGGTCAACGGGTCGTTGGCCTTTGCCACCAACGTGCCTCCTGTCGATGGCGTGGGGGCGACCGGCGGCCTGGAGTTCCAGCTGCAGAACCGTGCCGGGTTGCCCACAGAAGCGCTGCTCAAGAACCTCAACGCCATGATCGCGGCCGCCCAGCAGCGTCCTGAACTGGAGCGGGTCACCACCACGTTCACCCCCGGCGTGGAGCAACTGTCGATCCGGGTCAAGCGGGATATGGTCAAGTCGCTTGATGTGGACATCAACGAGGTGTTCGGCACTCTGCAGGCTTATCTGGGCGGCCGCTACGTCAACGACTTCGTCTTCGACAAGGATCAGTACCGGGTGTATGTCCAAGCCGACGGCCAGTACCGCACTGATCCCGCCGTGATCGGCTCGTTCTATGTACGTTCGCGCAAGGGGGAGCTGGTTCAGCTCAACAACGTGATTGAGACCGAGCCCTTCTTCGCCCCACCCACAATCACCCGCTACAACGTTTACGAGGCGATCAAGATTCAGGCTACTCCTGCCCCCGGATTCAGCTCCGGCCAAGGAATTGCTGCGATGGAGGAGGTGGCAGCCGAGGTGCTCGATCCAGGCTTTGGCTACGAGTGGACAGGGCTGTCGCTGGAGGAACGCTCAGCCGGCGGAGCCACGGGCGCCATCTTCGCTTTGGCGACCGTACTCGTGTTTCTAGTTATGGCGGCTCAGTACGGCAGCTACGTTGACCCACTGATCATCTTGCTCACAGTCCCCTTGGCTGCGCTCGGGGCGATGGCAGCGATCTGGATTCGTGCCAATGCCCTGCAGGCGGGCAGCTTCTGGCCGGTGATCAGCAATGACATCTTCGCCCAAGTCGGTCTGCTGATGCTGATTGGTATGGCAAGCAAGAACGCCATCCTGATCGTCGAGCAGGCCAACGAATACCTGCGGCTGGGGATGAGTCTGAGCCAGGCTGGTATTGCCTCAGCCAAAGCCCGCTTTCAGCCGATCGTGATGACCGCCGCATCGGGCCTGGTGGGGTACATCCCGCTGATGACCGCCTCCGGCGCCGGCGCGATCAGCCGCTGGTCGATCGGCACTGTGAGCTTTGGCGGTTACCTGGTGGCCACCGTCCTCAGCCTGGGTATGGCGCCGGTGCTGTTCATCGTGATCAAGGGGCTGGAGCGTAGGTATCTGTTGAAGGAGCCAGTTCCTGTGCCAGTGAAGGTGGCGGAATCACAGGAGGGGATGGGCTCATGAATTGGCGTCTTGTCAGCTTCGCTGCGGTCGTCACCGCTGTACTCGGGGGGCTCACCGGCATCACCTTCTCCTATCTTGGTCAACCCGATGTAGGCCGGTTTCGCTATGAGAGTGGCTTCTATCGAAGCCTCTACCGCTCCTATCCGCTGATCGGTGCGGGTCTTGGCGCTGCAATCGGCGGCGGATTTGCCGTGATCAGTCAGTCCACGCGCCGGCGCTCGGAGTCTCTTCGCCGGCGGGAAGACCCTCTCAGCCCCCCCCCAGGTCGGCGGTGATCAGGCGTACCAGCAGCAGGTTGGTGATCTTCATTCCGTAGGAGCTGAACCAACAGCACCTTGGCAGGGCTCCCTCCGGCATGGCGCTGATGTCGTCAGTCCCATCAGCTTCGGTGAATTGTCCCTCGCTGTGCCAACCGAGGCGGTCGCAGAACGTCTGGTAAAGATCCACATCCTGAGCGATCAGCGTATCAAGCGTTCCCCCGAGAGAGCGGTAGAGCCGCTCCTGCACACTGAATCCAAACTTCCCATCGCTGTGGTTTCGCCAGAGTTGGTCGACAATCCGCAGGGGTCCGATCGGAAAGGTTTTGATCTCCTCTGGAGTGACGTTCTCCAGGGTGGTATTGATGCAATCGAAAAGCACATTCGCCGTCTCCACATCGGCGTCACGGAAGCGGCCAGCCGCTAGCAGATCCCGCAGCGGCGCATAGCGGGCTACATCGGAAACCAGGGCAAACGACTCCTCATGCTGCAACACCTGGGAGGCCAGGCTGTGGAGACGTTCGCTGAGCGCTGAGACTGCGGCTTCCAGTGCACCAACGCGCTCATGAAGCGGCTGCTCTGGATCGTTAAGGTTCATTTGTTGATCCTACCTGTAAAATGCTGACTGCCACATGACTTTGACTGATGCACAAGTGGTTAGTCTTCATTCAACAGCGACTGCTTGGCGGCGGCTAGCTCTTGGAGGGCTTTCTCGCTGACTTTGGGGTAGTGAAGATCCAGTGAAACCAGGGTTTCGATGATGGCAGCAGCCACCGCCACCCGGGTGAACCACTTGTTGTCGGCGGGTACCACATACCAAGGCGCGGTCTTGGTGGCTGTGTGGCGGATCATGCTCTCGTAGGCTTGCATGTAGTCGTCCCAGTAGGCTCTCTCCTTGATGTCGTTCGCGGAGAACTTCCAGTTCTTGTCAGGGTTGTTGAGCCGCTCGATGAAGCGGCGCTTCTGTTCTTTTTTGGAAACATGCAGGAAGAACTTGCGCACCACGATGCCATTGCGCGCGAGGTAGCTCTCGAAGTTGCGGATATCTGTGAAGCGCTCTTTCCAGATGTCTTTGCTGACCAGTTCGGGAGGCATCTTCTGCTTGCCGAGCAGTTCCTGATGCAACCGCACCACCAGCGTGTCTTCGTAGTAACTGCGATTGAAGACGCCGATCCGGCCCCGTTCCGGCAGCTTCTGCATGCAGCGCCAAAGGAAGTCGTGGTCGAGGTCCACCGGCGAAGGAGCCTTGAATGAAGACACCTCACAACCCTGTGGATTGACGCCGGACATGACGTGCTTGATCGTTCCGTCCTTGCCGGCGGCATCCATGGCCTGGAAGATCAGCAGTAGGCCCCAGCGGTCCTGCGCGTAGAGCATGTCCTGAAACTCTGCCAGCAGCTCGATTCCCATGGCCAGGGCTTCCTTTGACCTGGGCTTGTCCTCTCAGTCGAAATCGAGGGTGTCGCCTGGATCGGTGTCCTTGAGACGGAACTCCTCCCCCTTGGTCACCCGGAAGGGTGCGGCGAGCTCGCACGCCCGCCTGAGCAGCTCCTTATTGCCGATCGACTGGTTGGTCTGGTTGGTCTGCATGTTGCTCCCCCACCTTCCTTTGTTCTAGTAGCGCCAGCGGCGGTGCGCCACGATCTGAACTGGGGCGATCGTGAGACCAGAATATGACGATTCAGGCCGAGGCACTTGCAGGAATAGCCCCACTCGTTTGCGTTCCAGGCCACCGCCCCCTCAAGGAAATGGGAGCACAACATCAACCGACCAACAATCACTTCAAGGGGACTCGCCGCAAGGGGATCGCTCGCGAACTGCAGCTTGATTGCGGTCTTGATCCTTATTGAAGAAAGTTGGCGATGGAGTGGCCTCGATCCAGCTGATGACTTACTCTGAAGTACTCAGGAACCATTGATTGGCAGGCCTCCCATGGAAATTAATCACCCTGGAGCCAGGCAGCTCAGCGAGAAGGAGCAGGCCCTGCTCGCTCAGTTCCGCGCCCAGCTCAAAGAGCGGATCGCCACAACTGGTCTCACTGCCGAGGACGTCCGCCTGATCGTCCAAGGGATGCGTAACCACCCCGATGTCAGTAACGAGGCGGTACAGATCCTGAGGGAGGAGGCCAGCTCCTTGATGCCTGGCCAGCGTCTGGTCACTTTCGACTGGGACTGAGCGGTTGATCAGTTCGTGAATGATGTCCATGTCTGTAGGGCAGCGAAAGCAACCAGCTCAGCCAGCTGCCCTGTAGATCGATACGCTCTACAGGGCGGATTCTTTGGTGCAGAGGAGAGCAGCGCTTCGCAGGATCTGCGACAAAAATCGCTTTTTCCAGGTACGACAACGAGTGCCAAAGCATGCTGAGTACATCAGGGAATCTTCATGCATATGCCAGCCCTCAGGCGATTTCGCGCCTACCAACCGTCCTGGCTCAGAGGTGATCTACTCGCTGGCGTCACCGTTGCGGCTTATCTCATCCCCCAGTGCATGGCCTATGCCGAGCTGGCAGGAGTGGCGCCAGTGGCCGGGCTCTGGGCGATCCTGCCGCCGATGCTGCTCTATGCCCTGATCGGCTCCTCCCCCCAGCTCTCTGTGGGGCCCGAATCCACCACGGCCGTGATGACGGCGGCGGCGATCGCCCCGATCGCCGGGGGTGATCCAACGCTCTACGCCAGCCTCGCCAGCCTGCTGGCCCTGTTCGTGGGGCTGGTCTGCTTTCTGGGGGCCTGGAGTCGGCTGGGGTTTCTGGCTGATCTGCTCTCCAAGCCGATTCTGGTGGGCTACATGGCCGGGGTGGCCGTGATCATGATCAGCGGCCAGATCGGCAAGGTGAGCGGTCTCTCCTTGGAGGCCGAGTCACTGTCCGGGCAGATCCTGGAGCTGCTGCGCCGCTCCGGGGAGATCCATCTCCCCACGCTGCTGCTGGCGCTTGGGGTGCTTCTGTTTCTGCTGTTGGTGCAGCGCCGCTTCCCCACCGCCCCAGGTCCGCTGCTGGCCGTGCTGCTGGCCGTGGCGGTGGTGGCAGTGCTGCATCTCGACCAGCGCGGCGTCGCCGTGATCGGGGAGATCCCTGCCGGGTTGCCCAGCTTCCACCTGCCGGATGGCGTCGCGCCTCAGCAACTCAGATTCCTTTTGTCTGCTGCTGTGGGCATCGCCCTGGTGGGCTACTCCGACAACGTGCTCACCGCCCGCGCCTTTGCGGCCCGTGGCGGCTACCGCATCGACGCCGACCAGGAGCTGCTGGCACTGGGGGCGGTGAATCTGGGCAACGGTCTGATGCAGGGCTTTCCGGTCAGCAGCAGCGGCAGCCGCACCGCCATCGGCGAGTCGCTCGGCAGCCGCTCCCAGCTGTTTTCGCTGGTGGCCTTCGTGGTGGTGCTGCTGGTGTTGCTCGTTCTGCGGCCACTTCTGGCCCTTTTCCCGAAGGCGGCCCTGGGCGCAATCGTCATCTATGCCGCCCTGCGCCTGATTGATATCCCCGAATTTCGGCGCCTGCGGCGCTTCAAGCTCAGTGAGTTCCGCCTGGCGCTGGTCACTTTCGCCGGGGTGCTGCTCACCGACATCCTTGTGGGCGTAGCGCTGTCGGTGGCGCTGTCGGTGATCGATCTGTTCGCCCGCCTGGTAAGCCCCAACGACGCGGTCCTGGGCGATGTGCCCCACCTGGATGGCCTCCACGACGTGACCGACTGGGAGGGCGCCAGCACGATCCCCGGGCTGGTGCTCTACCGCTATGACGCGCCGCTCTGCTTCGCCAATGCCGAGGACTTCCGCCGCCGCGCCCTGCTGGCGATCGATGCCGAAACCGTTGCCGTCGACTGGTTCGTGCTCAATGCGGAGGCGATCGTGGAGATCGACATCACCGCGGCCGATGTGTTGCAGGAGTTGCAGCAGGAGCTGGCTGGGCGGCACATCGTCTTCGCCATGGCCCGGGTCAAGCAGGACCTCTACCTCCAACTCGCCAGAGCCGGTGTGGCGGAGAGGATCGGCGCCGAGCACTTTTATCCCACCCTGCCGACGGCGATCGCCGCCTTCCAGAACCAGGCTTCGAAAGGCGCCGCCGGGCCCCTCGGGTGAGCCTGATGCGGAGCTTGAGGTGAAGCCATGGCCCCGCCTGCCTCTCTGGAGGTCAGGATGGCAAGGCAGTTGCATCCAGCTCCCATGCCAGAGGCAGAGGCCGGAGCCCGGCGCCGATCCCGTCGATCCGGCCTTGAGTCGCCGTCACCGCCGAAGCGCTGGGCCCCCTGGGTGCTGCCCCTGGCGGCCGGCCTCTGCTTTGGCGTGGGCTATGGCCTCACCGACCGGCTGCTGAGCCTGGGCCAGGGCGAGGCGGTCAAGCTGGACCAGAGCTTTGATGTCAAGCCCTTTCCAGGCACCAGCCTGGAGAGCCTGCGTCTGCGCTTCGGTGCAGACAAGAAGGAGCTTCCGGGCAATCCGGAGCTGATTCAGCAGGAGAGCAGCAAGAAGGAGACCAGCAAGCAGGAGAGCAGCAAGCCCCGGCAGGTGCAGCCAGCCAGCGAGGCTGCCTCCGAGCGCTCGGATTCCACGCCTGAACCCCAGGGTGTGGAGCCTGCCGGGGAACCAGCCCCGCCGGCCGCGCCACCACCACCGCCCGCTCCCGACGTCCAGCCCTGATCTGCCACAGTTTGGCCAGAGCGGACGGTCCATTCGATGCATGCCCCCCAATCCCTCCTGCAGGCTGCGTTGAATCGGTTGGGAGCCCGCCTTGGTAGCGGCTTCGCCGATTCGGCCGCCAGCCTGGCTGTGCTGGCCCAGGAAGCCCCGGAGCGCCTTCGCCGTGAACTGGAACTGTTCTGGAGTGAAGTGGAGCAGGAGGCCCAGCGGCTGGAAACCGAAGCTGGAGCTGGCTTCCCCGCAGATGACGCTGACACTGGACCGTCCTCCGGAGGCTCAAGCGCCCGAGGATGGTCCATTGATTCGCCCCTGGATCAGATCGACGAATTGCGTGCCCGCGTGGCCAACCTGTCCCGCCAACTCGAGGACCGGGGTTGATGGGGACCTTGCGCCAACAGTGGCGTGCCCTGGCCCGTTCGCTGCGCATCTGGTCGGCCGTGCTGAGCCTGGTGTTGGGTCTCTGGTGGGACGGAAAGGACTGGACCTATCCAGGTGGCGTCAGCGAGCAGCGGCGGCAGGTGCGGCAGCAGCGGCGTGCCCGCTGGCTCACGAATGAACTGATCAGCCTCGGCTCCGCCTTCATCAAGCTGGGCCAGCTGCTTTCGGCCCGCCCGGATGTGTTGCCAGCGGGATATGTGGAGGAGCTGGCCCATCTTCAGGACCGGGTGCCGGCCTTCCCCTTCGTCACGGTGCAGGCTCTCCTGGAGCAGGAACTGGGGGAGCGCTGCGCCGAGATCATCGATCTCGAGGAGCAGCCGCTCGGCTCCGCCAGCCTGGCCCAGGTGCACCGCGCCAGCCTGCGCAGTGGCCGCCAGGTGGTCTTCAAGATCCAGCGGCCGGGGCTGGAGCGGCTGTTCCGCCTCGATCTGGAGGTGATGCAGCAGGTGGCGGCGGTGATGCAGCGCCATCCGCGCTGGGGTGAGGGCCGCGACTGGGTGTCGATCGCCCAGGAGTGCCGACGGGTGCTGTTGCGGGAGCTGGATTTCCGCCTCGAGGCTGAACACGCCGCCCGCTTCCGCCAGCAGTTCTTCGACGACGCCGGCATCCGCATCCCCTCGGTGATCTGGGAACTCAGCACCCGCCGCGTGCTCTGCCTCGATTTTTTGCCCGGCATCAAGATCACCGATCGCAGTGCCCTGGTGGAGGCAGGGATCGATCCGGCAGCGGTGGCTGAAAAGGGAGCGGCCAGCTACCTGCAGCAGCTGGTGCGCTTCGGCTTCTTCCACGCCGATCCCCATCCCGGCAACCTGGCCGTGGCGGCTGATGGTGCCCTCATCTACTACGACTTCGGGATGATGGGGCAGATCTCCCAGCGCCTGCGCAGCCGGCTGGGCCGCATGGTGCGGGCCGCGGCGGCACGGGATGCCTCGGCCCTGGTGGTGGAACTCCAGGGGGCCGGAGTGATCGCGGCTGGCATCGACCCCGGCCCGGTGCGTCGGCTGGTGCGGGTGATGCTCACCGAAGCGCTCACGCCGCCGTTTTCCGCCAACATCCTCGAGAAGCTCTCCGGTGACCTCTACGACCTGGTCTATGGCCAGCCGTTCCGGCTGCCGTCCGAGCTGATCTTCGTGATGCGAGCCCTCTCCACCTTTGAGGGCGTCGGCCGCAGCCTCGATCCCGGGTTTAGTCTTGTGTCGATTGCCCGCCCCTACCTGCTGCCCCTGATGACCGCCAGCGGGAACGGACCGAATGATTTTCTAGGTGAACTCGGGCGCCAGGCCGGCGATCTGGCCAGCCGCTCCCTTGGCATCCCGCGGCGTCTTGACGACAGCCTCGCCCGGATCGAGCAGGGTGATCTTCAGGTGCAGATCCGCGCCGGGGAGACCGACCGCTTGCTGCGGCGTCTGGCGCTGGCCCAGCAGGTCTCCGGTCAGTCATTCCTGCTCGGCGGCCTGGCCGTAGCGGCGGCGCTGCTGGCCAGCGGCCCGACCCCGGCTCTGGTGGCGGTGCCGCTGGTGCTGGCCGCACCGGTGGTGTTGAGCTGGCTGAAGCTGCAGGGCCGGCTGCGCCGAGACGCACGGCTGGAGAAGCTGCCCGGAGCCAGCGGAGGCAGCAACTGATTCAGTTGAGCGTTCGATTCAGTTGAGCTTTCCCTGGGGGGTGAGCTGGTCGATCACCTGCGGCAGGGCCTTGGCGATGAAATCGGAGGCCATCGCTGGATCAACGCCCATCTTCCTGGCCATCTCCTGAACCTGGGCATTCCCCATCACTGCCTGCACCTGCTGGGCTGTGATCGCGGCGTTGTCGCCGGTGCTCACCCAACTGGAGAAGGTTTCAGCCATTCCGCCACTGCGGAATTTCTCCGACAGTCCGTTCACGCCGCCATTGCTCTCGATGAACTGGTTGAGAGCCGGTGCCTTGTCGCCGGCCACGGCCGAGACGACGCCGCCGATCAAGGAGTTGAGGAGGTCCATGCACACGAATGGCTGACAGGTTCAACCTGGCCTGAAGTGGTGCGGTTCCGCAGATTCCTCGCCGTTTTCTTCGCAATCCAGTTGGCCCGCTTCAGGGCCGCGGCAGTGCCTGCGCGATCCTGATGCTCTTTGAGGGGGGATCGGAGGCCCATGGCGTCGCGCCGTCAGTTCCTGCTTGGATCCACGGCGCTGGCCGGCTCCGTCCTGGCCGGGGCCTGGAGACCCGTCGCTTCGGCCCCCACAGCGGCAGGCTCATTCCTCCCCGCCGACTTCACCGTTGCGGTGCCGGACCTCGCACCCGAGCGCATCGTGCGGCGGCTGGTGGGTCTGAGACCGTTCCGGCCCATGGGTGTCCGGCTGGAGGCGGAAGCGATGGGTCGCACCACGCTGATCCACCACTACGGCCACGGCGGCTCCGGCGTCACCCTCTCCTGGGGGACGGCCCGGCAGGCGGTGGACCTGGCGCTGGCGGCGCCAGGCCGGGGGCCGGTGGCGGTGCTTGGCGGCGGCGCGGTGGGCCTGGCGACCGCGTGGCTGCTGCGGGAGCGGGGCCGCCCGGTGCGTGTGTACGCCGATCGCTTCTCTCCGGACACCACCTCGGATGTTGCGGCGGCGCGCTGGTTCCCCTCCCAGCTGGTGGACACCGGCTTCCGCACACCTGAGCTCGAGGCCCGCCTGCGGGAGGCGTTGCTGTTCTCGCATCAGCGCTTCCGGCGGCTGATCGGCAGAGGCTATGGCGTGGCGGTTCTCCCCCACCTCCGCCTGGGCTCGCAGCCGCCCACACCCGGGTGGGCCGACGCGCTGCTGGCCGATCTGATCCCGCCCTTCCAGGATGTCTCAGATCGCGGCCTGCCCTTTCGGGCGGCCTGGGCGGGGGCTGCGCCGGGGATGCTGATCGACATGCCGTTGTATCTGCGGGCGATCCAGCGCGATCTGCGGCGCCTTGGCGTGGAGCTGGTGAAGCGGCGCTTCGAAGCGCCTGGCGAGATCGCTGTGCTGCCCGAAACCGTGGTGGTGAACTGCACCGGACTCGGCAGCGCCGCCCTGTTCGGCGATACGGACCTGGCGCCCATCAAGGGCCAGCTGACCATGCTCCCTCCCGATCCGCTCCTGCGCTACACCCTCTCAGCCGGATCCCTCTACCTCCATCCCCGCTCAGAGGGAATCCTGCTCGGGGGCACCTACGAATCTGGCGATGACACGACCACGTTCGATGCCGCAGCGGAAACGCGGATCCTCGAGGGTTTCTCCGAGCTGTATGCCCTGCCGGGTTCCGCTCAAGGCTGAAGCCGGCTGCTGAGTCAGAAGAAGAACTTCACACCGGCTTCCACGCCATTCTGATTGATGCTGTAGGCATTTTCGGGGGTTCGGTCATTGCTTCCGCCCAGGTGCATGTAGCGCCAGGACAGGTTGAACTGGGTGGAGTTGCCGATCGCGTAGCCGAGACCCGCCTGGGCATTCCAGGAGTAATCATCCGAGTTGTTCACACCGAAGCCGCCGACATCGGCGCGGGCAAAGAGCCTCAGGCGGGGGGAGAGAAACACCATGGCCTGGGTTCCCACCAGGGGCTGCACCACGGTGCCGCCGAAGGACTGCTGCCGCCGCACATTCAACCCCTCCAGCGTCCGGGATCCCTCCAGATTCGGGCCTCGGAAGGTCAAGGTACCGCCAGGTCCCTGGCCCTCCACCTCCAGGTCGTACTGCATGTTGACGAACCGCACTCCCGCATAGGGGATGACGGTGAAACTGCCTGAGCGGGCTACGGCTGATTCGCGCTCTCCGAAGCGGTAGCGAAGGGCCAGGTCGTAGATGCCCTGGATGTTCCCGACTTTGGCGTTCAGGCTGCCCTGGCCATCGGGTGTGAAGGTGAGGCTGCGCTCGCCGCGAGGGCCTTCGATGCTGCGTGTCTTGATGTCAATGAGCCTTCCCTCTTGCCCCTTGACGGAGACGTAGGTGATGTCGGTGAGTAGACCGACGCGTCCGTATTCGACGCTGCCCCGCATGTAGGACGCGAAGGTGAGGGGCCTGAGCACCTGATCGAGGTCCAGATCCAGGTCGGTGCTGAAGCCTCTGACGGTGGTGGTCCCGGAGGTGCGCAGCGGCGCGAAGCCGTAGAGCTCCACGGTGGCGGCCCAGGGCGATGGCGATGGTTCTTCGGAACTGGGTTGAACAGCGGCTGGTTCAGCTTGAGACGGTTCAGCCGGAGGCTGTTCAGCGGCACGCACCACTGAAGCTGTCAGCATCGAGCCCATGACGCTGATCAACAGGCCCGCCCCCGTCGCCACGGTCTTAAGCTTCAGGAGCGGCGAGAGGCTGGAGTACACAGAACGCAGCTCGAATGTTGCAGCGGAGCGTACCAGTGAATCTGTTCCTGACGCAGAGTCATGCCCACATGCGGATCCATGCCTCGGCCAGACTTGAACTGGCCTGATGTTCTCCAGATCGTCGGCGGTGAGGTGATCGGCTCGATCGGTCTTGGATATCAGTTGCAGCCCTGAACGGAGATGCGGTAGCTGAACCCGAGCGCTCCAGGTTGGCTGGAGGAACCGATCCGGAAGTTCATCAGGCTGGTGCGCTTGCCCGGCACGGAGGCGAAGGGGCCCCACATCCGGCCTGTCCCCTGGGGCGGCGTGATCGTTTCGTTGAACAGTTGCAGGCTCGTTCCGTCGGTGAACCGCATGAAACCCTGCACCGGATAACTGGCTGTATCGGTGGACGTGGCCGTGAAGAAGAAGCGATAGCTGCTGAAGGGCTTATCGACGATGAAATCGGTGTTCCAGTTGTTGCGACCCAGCAGCCTTCCTGGCCCGATCCGTTTGCTCACCACCGCCTCTGAGCCGCCGATGGGCATCAGGAAGGTGCAGGTGGGAGCTGGCTGCGCGAGCATCGGTCCCCCCGCCATGACCCCGATCGTCAGCAGCGAGAAAACTCGGGCCAGACGCGCTGGGCTGGAAGGGATCACGGGAGAGCCGGCAAAGTCGGCGGCGATCGTACCCCCCTGGAATCAACTGGCGGGGTCGCTGCTGCTCAGGCTTTCCCCTGGGGTCCTCGCCCTTCGGCGCCCGCATAAAGCGCCTGGCCGCCCAGTTCGTCCTCGATGCGCAGCAGGCGGTTGTACTTGGCCACCCGCTCGCTGCGGCTGAGGGAGCCTGTCTTGATCTGGCCGGCGCGGGTGGCCACCGCCAGGTCGGCGATGGTGGTGTCCTCGGTTTCGCCGCTGCGGTGGCTGATGACGCTGGTGTAGCCCGCACGGCCGGCCAGATCGATCGCCTGCAGGGTTTCGGTGAGGGAGCCGATCTGATTCACCTTGATCAGAATCGAATTGGCGGTGCCGGCGTCGATCCCCCTCTGCAGGCGGCTGGTGTTGGTCACGAACAGGTCGTCGCCCACGAGCTGGAGCCGGCTTCCGAGGCGCTCGGTCATCAGCGCCCAGCCCTCCCAGTCGTCTTCGGCGAGGCCATCCTCGATCGAGACGATCGGGTATCGGCTCACCAGCGCCTCCAGCTGAGCCACCATCTCGGCGGAGCTGTAGGAGCCGCCGCCGAAGGCGTAGCGGCCCTCGGCATAAAACTCCGTGCTGGCCACATCGAGGGCGAGGGAAATCTCCTCGCCGGGCTTGTAGCCGGCTTTCTCGATCGCCGCCACCAGCAGGGCGCCGGCCGCATCGTTGCTCTCCAGGTTGGGGGCAAAGCCGCCCTCATCACCCACGGCGGTGGAGAGGCCCTGGGCGGCCAGCAGACCCTTGAGCGTATGGAACACCTCGGTGCCCATGCGCAGCGCCTCCCGGAAGCTGGGGGCGCCATGGGGCACCAGCATGAATTCCTGGAAGTCCAGATTGTTGGCGGCGTGCGCCCCGCCGTTGATCACGTTCATCAGCGGCACCGGCAAAAGGGTGGCCATGGGCCCGCCCAGGTAGCGGTAGAGGGGAAGGCCCACTCCATCGGCGGCCGCCCGCGCCACCGCCAGGCTCACGGCCAAGATCGCGTTGGCCCCCAGGGCTGATTTGTTGTCGCTGCCGTCGAGCTCGATCATTGCGGTGTCGACCGCCACCTGCTCGATGGCGGTGAGGCCACAGAGCACCGGGGCGATCTTCTCCTCGATGTTCGCCACCGCCTGGAGCACGCCCTTGCCGGCGTAGCGGCTGCCGCCATCGCGCAACTCATGGGCCTCATGGGCGCCGGTGCTGGCGCCGCTGGGCACGATGGCGTGGCCCTGAGCGCCCCCTTCCAACCGCACTTCCGCCTCCACCGTGGGGGTGCCGCGGGAGTCGAGCACCTCCCGAGCCACGATGGAATCGATCACGAGGTCGAGGGAGTCGAACACGAAAACTGCAGGCGGTCAGGGCTTGCGGCGATCTTATGGGTCTCCCCGGGGCGCTCCGATGTGACGGTCGGTACCGACGGACCAGCCGTTTGGTTCGGCCCTGCCGCCAAAGTTGAGCGCATCTGCCCTGCCGAACGCGATGCGCCTGCTGCACACCATGCTCCGGGTGGGCGATCTGGAGCGCTCGCTCGTTTTTTACACCGAGGTGCTGGGGATGCGTCTGCTGCGCCGCAAGGATTACCCCGGCGGCCGCTTCACCCTGGCGTTCGTGGGCTACGGCGACGAGAGCGACACGACCGTGCTGGAACTCACCCACAACTGGGACATCGAGCGCTACGAGCTGGGCGAGGGCTACGGCCATATGGCTCTTGGCGTGGATGACATCCACGGCACCTGCGCCGCCATTGCCGCCAAGGGAGGGCGGATTCTGCGGGAGCCGGGCCCGAAGCAGCACGGCAGCACCGTGATCGCCTTCGTGGAGGATCCCGACGGCTACAAGGTGGAGCTGATTCAGTTGTCGTCCAGCCCCGAGCGGAGCGCCGCCTGAGCGCCAGCGGCGCATGAAGATGGGTTGAACTGAGTCCGATGGCCTCGCGGTCCGATGCGCCCTGAGTCCCTGCCCTTGAGCACCCCCCAGCCCGTCAGCCTCACCAGCGATCCCGACCGGTTCAGCGAGGCCGCCTGGAACTTGCTGCTGGCCTCCCAGGATCAGGCCCGCCGCTGGCGCCATGACCAGATGGATGTGGAGCATCTGCTCCAGGCTCTGCTGCAGGATCCGCGCTTTGCGGCCTGGGTGGATCCCTTGCCGATCGAGCGCGAGCGCCTGCTCGATGGTCTGGAGGCGTTCTGCGCCGAGCAGCCCTCCTCGCCTGGCGACGAGCTCTACATCGGCGATGCCCTCGAAGACCTGCTGGAGGAGGCCGACCGCCGCCGCGCCAGCTGGGGGTCGCGCCTGCTCGACATTCCCCATCTGCTCCTGGCCCTGCTCGATGAACCTCGCTTGGGGGGCGCGCTGCTGGCGGACGAGGGGCTGAATGAGCCTGAGCTGCTGCGTCAGCTGCGGCCCGCTGCTGCCCCCGCCCCCAGCCCGGCGGGCATCAGCTCAGCTCCGGTTGCTCCAGCTGATGACTGGATCGACAGCCCGTCCCAGGAGCCATCTGCGGTTTCGCCGCTGTCTGGCCCTGCGGCCGCCCCCCTCCCCCGCCGCTCCAGGCCAGCCCCGACGCCAGCACCTGAGCAGCCGCTGACGCTGGAGGCTGAGCCCAGCGCCCTCGAGCAGTACGGCCGCGACCTCACCGCCGCCGCCCGCGCGGGCCTGCTCGATCCCGTGATCGGCCGCGACACCGAGATCCGCCGGCTGATCCAGGTGCTCTCCCGCCGCGGCAAGAACAACCCGGTCCTGATCGGGGAGCCCGGCGTCGGCAAGACGGCCATCGCCGAACGCCTGGCCCAGCGCATCGCCAGCGGCGAAGTGCCCGACTCCCTCAAGGGCCTGCGCCTGATCGCCCTCGACCTCGGTGCCCTGATCGCCGGCGCCAAGTTCCGTGGTCAGTTCGAGGAACGCCTGCGCAGCGTGCTGGCTGAGGTGAAGGAGCCGGAGCAGGGCCGCGGTGGTGTGGCTGGCGATGGTGGCGTGGTGCTGTTCATCGATGAGCTGCACGCCGTGGTGAGCACCGATCGCTCCAGTGCCGATGCCGGCAGCATTCTCAAGCCGGCCCTGGCGAGGGGTGAATTGCGCTGCATCGGGGCCACCACTCCGGAGGACTACCGCCGCACGGTGGAGAAGGACCCCGCCCTCAACCGCCGCTTTCAGCAGGTGGTGATCCGTGAGCCCAGCAGGGAAGTGAGCCTCGAGATCCTGCGGGGCCTCAAGGAGCGCTATGAGCTCCACCACGGCGTCACCATCACCGATGGGGCCCTGCAGGCGGCGGTGCGTCTGGCCGAGCGTTACATCGCCGACCGCTGCCTGCCCGACAAGGCGATCGATCTGATCGATGAGGCCGCCGCCCAGCTGCGCATGGAGGTCACCTCCAAGCCCCAGGTGGTGGAGGCCGCCGAACTCGACCTGCGCCGGATCGAGCTGGCCCTGCTCGGGGCTGAGGCCTCCTCCCAGGACGAGCGGGTGGCTCTGCAGGAGCAGCGGCGCACCGCCCTGGAGCGGCTGCAGGAGCTGCAGCGGCGCTGGCAGGCGGAGCGCGATCAGCTGGCGGAGCTCAGGGAGCTGCTGCAGCAGGACGACGAGCTGAGGCTGGCGATCGCCGAGGCCGAACGGGACGGCGAGTTCGAGGAAGCGGCTCGCCTGCAGGTGGATCAGCTGCAACTGGTGCAACAGCGCCGCGCCGACCTGGAGCAGGAACTGCTCGATGATCAGCGCGGCGGTCTCTCCCTGCTGCGCGAGCAGGTGGAGGAGGGCGACATCGCCGATGTGGTGGCCCGTTGGACCGGCATCCCGATCCAGCGGCTGTTGGCTGGGGAACGCCAGAAGCTGCTGGAGCTGGAGCAGCGCCTGGCGGAGCGGGTGATCGGCCAGCCTGAGGCGGTGGCGGCGGTGGCGGCCTCGATCCGCCGGGCCCGGGCCGGCATGCAGGATCCGCGCCGGCCCGTGGGCTCCTTCCTCTTCCTCGGTCCCACCGGTGTGGGCAAGACCGAACTGGCCAAGGCCCTGGCGGCGGCTCTCTTCGATGAGGAGGACGCCCTGGTGCGGCTCGACATGAGTGAATTCATGGAGCGCAACGCCGTGGCCCGGCTGGTGGGGGCGCCCCCCGGCTATGTGGGCTACGAGGAGGGGGGGCAGCTCACCGAGGCCGTGCGCCGCCGTCCTTACGCGGTGCTGCTGCTCGATGAGGTGGAGAAGGCCCACCCCGAGGTGTTCAACCTGCTCCTGCAGGTGCTCGACGATGGCCGCCTCACTGATTCCCAGGGCCGCACGGTCGATTTCCGCCACACCGTGGTGGTGATGACCAGCAACCTGGCCAGCCAAGCCATTCTTGAAAGTGCGCGCAGCGGCGACGAATCCGGCCTTGAGGCGGCGGTGGAGCGCGCCCTGGCCGGACAGTTCCGGCCGGAGTTCCTCAACCGCATCGACGAGGTGATCCGCTTCCGGCCCCTGGCGCCGAGCGACCTGCAACGCATTGTGCGACTCCAGGTGGCGGAGCTGGCGGCGCTGCTGCGGGAGCAACGGCTGGAGCTGGAAATCGATGAGGCGGTGGTGAGCCGGCTGGCGGAACTGGGCTATGAGCCGGAATTCGGCGCCCGGCCCCTGCGCCGGGTGTTGCGCCGTCGCATCGAGAATCCCCTGGCCACCGAGTTGCTCGAAGACCATTTCCGCGGGGCCCGAGGCGTGCGCGTCTGCCTCGGCGATCCTGCCGGCCCCGGCGGTGCCGAGAGTCTGCGCTTCCTCCCCCTGGAGTAAGGGTTGAAAGGGTGTCCGGTAGGGTGTTCGTTTGCCGGTTCGCCTTGCCGTCCGGTGCGCCCGCGCCCGTGGATTCTCCCAGCCGCACTAACGCCCCCGACGACATCGCTGAGCCGGAGGCCAAGCCTGCCCAGCCCGCTGGTGTCGGCGGTTTCGTCTCCTCCACCCTGGAGGAGCTGCGCAAGGTGGTCTGGCCCAGTCGTCAGCAGCTCTTCAGCGAGTCGGTGGCGGTGATCCTGATGGTGAGCCTCTCGGCCGCCACCATCGCCGCCGTTGATCGCTTCTACAGCTGGGCGTCCAGCCAGGTCTTTCCCTGAGGAGCCGGTGGCTCCATCACTCTCCCCGTCCTGTTCGTTCTGAGCACCCACTCCTCCGTCCCCGTGTCCGAAGCCGATCTCGTCACTGCCGCCAGCCTCGACGGCGCCCCTGAGGACGCCGCCACCGTTGACGCGCTCGCCCTTGAAGCTCCCCCCCCGGCGGTCGAGCGCGAAGGCAAGCCGATGGTGGCCCGCTGGTATGCGGTGCAGGTGGCCTCCAGCTGTGAGAAGAAGGTGAAGGCCACCCTGGAGCAACGTGCCATCACGCTGGGGGTCGACAGCCGCATCCTCGAGATCGAGATTCCCCAGACCCCGGCGGTGAAGCTCAAGAAAGACGGCAGCCGCCAGGCCGCCGAGGAAAAGGTCTTTCCTGGCTACGTGCTGGTGCGGATGATGCTCGATGAAGACACGATGATGGCGGTGCGGAGCACCCCCAACGTGATCAACTTCGTGGGCCAGGAGGAGCGTCGCTCCACCGGCCGGGCCCGTGGTCACATCAAGCCCAGGCCCCTGACCCGTCAGGAAGTCGAACGGATCTTCAAACGCGCCGCCGAGAAGAAGCCCGTCGTCAAGGTCGATCTGGCCGAGGGCGATCAGATCCTGGTCACGGCGGGCCCCTTCAAGGACTTCCAGGGCGAGGTGATCGAGGTTTCCGGCGAGCGCAGCAAGCTCAAGGCCCTGCTCTCGATCTTCGGCCGGGAAACCCCGGTGGAACTCGAGTTCGCCCAGATCAGCAAGCAAAGCTGATCGCCACGGGGCCGCCTCCCTGCGGAGGGCGGCCCAACCTGGCGGCATCTCTCGGGTGTCGCCGCCCAACGCCTTGACCCAAGGGTCAGGCGATCCGCAGCGCTTCCCTCCGTAGACCAGCCGATGGCCAAAAAAGTCGTTGCCGTAATCAAGCTGGCGCTCAACGCCGGCAAAGCCAACCCTGCACCACCGGTGGGCCCTGCCCTCGGCCAGCACGGGGTCAACATCATGGCGTTCTGCAAGGAGTACAACGCCCGCACCCAGGACAAGGCCGGCTATGTGATCCCGGTTGAAATCTCGGTCTTCGAAGACCGCAGCTTCACCTTCATCACCAAGACGCCTCCGGCTTCGGTGCTGATCACCAAGGCCGCCGGCATCGACAAGGGTGCCGCCACCTCTGCCAAGGGCAGTGTGGGCGCCATCAGCCGTGCCCAGCTCCATGAGATTGCCAGCACCAAGCTGCCCGATCTCAACTGCTCCACTCTGGAGTCGGCCATGCGCATCATCGAAGGCACCGCCCGCAACATGGGCGTCGCCATCAGCGACTGATCCCGCTGGAGCCCAGCTCCGCCCTCCTGCTTCATCCACCCCAATCACCCCACCCGGGGGAGACAGTCACCGCCGGCCCTGGCCGCGGAAAGCCTGTCGCCTGAACCCCGCTGAAACCCATGCCCAGACAATCCAAGCGTTTCACCGCTCTGCTCGAGAAGATCGAGGACCGCGAGTACACCCCGCTCGAGGCTCTCGAGCTGGTGAAGGCCAACGCCAACGCCAGGTTCGATGAAACGATCGAAGCCCACGTTCGCCTTGGCATCGATCCCAAGTACACCGACCAGCAACTGCGCACCACCGTGGCCCTGCCCAAGGGCACTGGCCAGACCATCCGCATCGCCGTGATCGCCCGTGGCGAGAAGGTGGCCGAGGCCAAGGCGGCCGGTGCCGACCTCGCCGGTGACGACGAGCTGGTGGACGCCATCGCCGGCGGTCAGATGGACTTCGACCTGCTGATCGCCACCCCGGACATGATGCCCAAGGTGGCAAAGCTGGGCCGGGTGCTCGGTCCCCGTGGCCTGATGCCGAACCCGAAGGCCGGCACCGTGGCCACCGATCTGGCGGGGGCCATCAACGAATTCAAGGCGGGCAAGCTTGAGTTTCGCGCCGATCGCACCGGCATTGTGCACGTGCGCTTCGGCAAAGCCAGCTTCTCAGTCGACGACCTGCTGGAGAACCTGAAGGCCCTGCAGGAAACAATCGATCGCCAGAAGCCCAGCGGTGCCAAGGGCCGCTACTGGCGCAGCCTCTACCTCACCTCCACGATGGGTCCCTCCGTTTCCGTCGACTTCACCGCCCTGCAGGACATCAAGCTGGAGGGCTGAGTGCCGGGCGTGGATTGATGGCGCAACCTGCCGTGTAGGCTCATGGATCGGGCACGCGCCCGGCCCAAGACAGCAGGTCAGTTCTTTGGCTTCGGTTTCCCCGCTTCGGTGGGAGATTCCAGTTGCTCCAGTCCTGTAAACCCTGCCGAGGTGCACGCGACTTTTTTCGGTTCGGATTCTCCGGGCGGATCACCGTTCAGCGGCCTCGATGCTCTCCCTTCGGTTAACACCGGCTGGGGAGTCGGCGGCCGCGTCCCGGCTTGTTCCCCCAACTCCGTACCAAACCCATGGGCCGCACGCTGGAGAACAAGCAACAGATCATCGAAGAGCTCAAGGGGCTCCTCGGTGAGGCCGAAATGGCACTGGTCCTTGATTACAAGGGCCTTTCCATCAAGGAGATGTCTGATCTGCGGATCCGTCTGCAGGCCAGTAACGGCATTTGCAAGGTGACAAAGAACACCTTGATGCGCCGTGCCATCGATGGAAACAGTGCCTGGTTGGAACTCGATTCCCTGCTCACCGGCACCAACGCCTTCATCCTGATCAAGGGCGATGTCAGTGGTGCCGTCAAGGCCATTCAGGCCTTCCAGAAGGACACCAAGAAGTCGGATGTGAAAGGCGGCCTTTTCGAAGGCAAGCTCCTCTCCCAGAACGACATCAAGGCCCTTGGTGAGCTGCCCTCGAAAGAGGTGCTCATCGCCCAGATTGCTGGTGCGATCAATGCGGTGGCCACCAAGCTGGCTGTTGGCATCAACGAAGTTCCCTCCGGTCTCGCCCGGGCCCTCAAGCAGCACGCCGAAAGCGGCGACGCCAGCTGAGCCCCTCGAAATTCACCGGCTCGGCCGGTTTCATTCCACAGATCTGTTGCTGATTCTCAACCATGACCACCAAAACTGACGACATTCTCGAGTCACTGAAGACCCTCTCCCTGCTGGAAGCTTCCGAGCTCGTCAAGCAGATCGAAGAGGCCTTCGGCGTGTCCGCCGCCGCTTCCGCCGGCGTGATGATGGCGGCTGCTCCTGCCGCTGCCGCTGAGGCTGTTGAAGAGCAGACCGAGTTCGATGTGATCCTCGACGGCTTCGACGCCGCCGCCAAGATCAAGGTTCTCAAGGCCGTCCGCGAGGCCACCGGCCTCGGCCTGGGCGAAGCCAAGGCCCTCGTCGAGGCAGCTCCCAAGGCTGTCAAGGAAGGCATCACCAAGGACGAAGCCGAAGCCCTCAAGAAGTCCATCGAGGAAGTGGGCGGCAAAGTCACCATCAAGTGATCGCGCCCGGCGGAGGTTCCCCCTCTGCCAACACCACCCCGCTCGTTTCTGCCGGCCTCCAGGGGCCGGCTTTTTGCTGGGGGGGACGACAAGACAAAAAAAAGCCCGCCGAAGGCAGGCTTTCGAGGTGGAACGATGCCGGGAGTCTGTCCTCGTTTCGACCCCGGGAGAGCGTTCTGCACTCCTCACACATGTCAAAGATACGGAGCGGATCCAAGGGGCGCCAGCGGCGAGGGCCGCTGTGTCGACTGTCACTCCCGGAAGGGGATCACCTGCAGAGCGATCGGACCACTCTCCAGCTCGCCACCTCTGGCCATGTTCTCCATGGCGCGTCCAAGGCTGCCCGGCCGTGCGCTGGCGATGGGCTGAACGCTCTGGGGGCTGCCCCCGCCGGCCTGGGCGATCAATTGCTCCAGGGGGCTGCTGGCAGCGAAATAGATGTGGTTGAGGGTCTGCTGGCCGAAGACGCGGCGGTTCAGCTGCCAGTCGGTTTCGAGCTTGATCGGAACGAATCCATTGGGATCCCTGCGGCTCAACTGGCCCCTGCCCAGCAGCAGCAGGGTGGTGTCCGCCGGGGTCATGCCCTGCAACTGGAGCTCGTTGCCCACCTGAGCGAGGCGAAGGCGGTAGCGGCTGGCCAGGTCCTGGCCAGCCACCCGCAGGGAGTAGGCGTTGCTGCCGGCGTAGCTGGTGCAGATCCCCTTGGAGTCGAAGCGGTTCATCGAGGCATCCACCAGGCCGTCGGGCCTGGCCTGCCAGCAGGGCTGGCCGTCGGCCGTCTGCTCGATCAGCACCAGTGACCAGTCGGCGAAGCCCACCGGCTTGGCCAGTACCGCAAAGCGGGCCGCTTCCACCGGTTGGCTGTCGAAGACACCGGCGGCTTCCGCCAGGGGCGTTGTGACGGCCTGGAGCGCGGTGGCGGCCAGCCCAGCCCCAGCAAGGGCCAGGTAGGTTCGCTGCATGGTCGATTTCACGCGTCCAAACATCGTTGCCAAGGTCTACGGCACCACTGTCTACCGAACAATGGCCGGCTTGCCCAGTGGCAGCTGAGTCGGCTCGGGTGGTGGCGGCCGCCTGTGATGGCGCCTGCAGCGGCAATCCTGGCCCGGGTGGCTGGGGCTGTCTGCTGCGTTTCGAGGACGGCAGCGTGCGCGAACTGGGGGGTGCCGCTGCGGCGACCACCAACAACCGCATGGAGCTCACCGCGGCCCTGGCCGTGATGAAGGAGTTGCGGAATCTGCCCCTTCATCCCGATCTGCGCCTGCGCACCGACAGCCGCTACCTGATCGATGGTCTGACCAAGTGGATGCCGGGCTGGAAGCGCAAGGGTTGGCGGACCGCCTCCGGCGGTCCCGTGCTCAACCGCGACCTCTGGGAGGAGCTGGACCGGGCACGGCTGCCGGGGTTGAGTCTGGCCCATGTCAAAGGGCACAGCGGTGATCCCGACAACGACCGCTGCGATGCGATCGCCGTGGCTTACTCGCGCGGAAGCTCCCCCGAGCTGGACCAGAGTGAGGGGGACGGGCTCGATCAGCCGGCTCCCGCGGCCCTTGGCGAACTGCTCACCCGCCTTGAGGTGGCCGACCGCCTCGCCAGCGGCGGCTACGCCTTGACTACCGCCGAACTGGCCCGCCTGGTGGAGCAGCCCCTGGCCCGTCTGCAAGAGCGGCAGGGCCCCTGGATCTGGCGTGACTGGCGGGTGAGTCCCACCAGCGATGGCCGCTGGCGTCTGGAGCGCACCGAGCCCGACCTGCAGGAGTCTCCATGATCCTGGAGCATCCGGACCACGCCGCATCAGGCGCCAGCGGCGGCACCAGCACTGGGTCGCTGTACCGCCGTTGGGTGGGCCCGCTGCTGGCCAGAGATGAGGGCGCCGATGCTGAGCAGCTCAGCAGCCTCACCCTCGCGGCCCTGGCTCAGGCCTCCCTGCGCCGCGACTGGCCCCTGGTGTCGGGAAGCCTGGCGGGCCTCGGCGCCGAGCTGCAACGGCGAGACCATCGCTTCGAGCAGATGCTGTTCGGCTGTCGCTTCGCCAATCCTGTGGGGCTGGCCGCTGGCTTCGACAAGAACGCGGTGGCGGCTGGGATCTGGCACCTGTTCGGGTTCGGTTTCGCCGAACTTGGCACGATCACCTGGCACCCCCAGCCGGGCAACCCGCGGCCGCGGTTGTTCCGCCTGGCCAAGGAGCGTGCCGCGCTCAACCGCATGGGCTTCAACAATGACGGCGCCCTGGGGGTGAAGCGCAACCTTGAGCGCCAGCGCCTGCCCCTGCCGGGCCAGCGGCCTGCGGTGCTGGGCCTCAATCTGGGCAAGTCGAAGATCACCTCCCTGGAGCTGGCCCCCGACGACTACGCCTCCTCCCTGGAGCTGCTCTCGCCCCTGGCCGACTACATGGTGATCAATGTGAGTTCACCCAACACCCCGGGCCTGCGCGACCTGCAGGACGCCATCCAGCTGCGGCGCCTGGTGGAGCGGCTGCGCCGTCTCTCGGCCTGCCCGCCTTTGCTGGTCAAGATCGCCCCCGACCTTGAAGACGACGCCATCGACACGATTGCCCGACTGGCCTATGAGGAGGGGCTGGCCGGGGTGATCGCGGTGAACACCAGCGTCAACCGGCTCGGGCTGGAGAACCGGCGCCTCCCCCAGACCGGGAAAACCCTCGCCCAGGAGGCCGGCGGCCTCAGCGGCGCTCCCCTGCGCGGTCGGGCTCTGGAAGTGATCCGGCGGCTACGGGCCACGGCCGGTCCAGCCCTGCCGCTGATTGGGGTGGGAGGCATCGATTCCCCCGAGGCCGCCTGGGAGCGGATCACGGCGGGAGCTTCGCTGATCCAGCTTTATACAGGCTGGATTTATCAGGGTCCGGGCCTGGTGCCGGCGATTCTCGAGGGTCTGGGCGACCAGCTGGATCGTCATGGCTGCAGCCACCTCAGTGAGGTCGTGGGCAGCGGTCTGCCCTGGGTAGGTGCGTAAACGCCTCTAGGCCGATAGGCTGCGTGCGGATTCCAGGACGAGACGATTGGTCCTTGCCGGTTTGCGGCAACAACTCCAGCCATTCCTCGCAAAGTTGTTTCCACGCCGGGTCTGGATCGCTCTGGAGGATCGAGCGGTCACGGTGCTTACCACCAAGGGTCGCGGCCAGCCGCTGCAGCTGGATCTTCTACGGCGGGTGTCCCTGCCCGCCGGTGCCTGCTCCGGAGGCGATCCCCAGCAGGTGATGGCCCTGGGCGATCTGATCGGCGATCTGCTGGTTGAGCTCGGTCTGGTGGGGGCTGAGGTGGTGGCGGCGCTGCCGGCTGCGGCCTGTGCCTGGAGGGTGGTGCAGTGGCCCTTCGACGAATGGCCTGAGGAGCCGGGCGAGGCCCTGCGCCAGATCGATCCCGCCTTGGCTTTGCCCTATGAGCTGTCCAAGGCCACCATCAGCCTCCTGCCTCTGGAGGCTGATGGTGGTCAGGCCGCTGGCTGTTCCTCCCTCCTGGTGACTGCGCCCCGCCAGCGGGTGCTGAGCTGGATCGAGGTGTTCGACATCGCCGGCGTGGAGCTGGAACGCCTGGAAGCCGCCCAGGTGTGTGAACTGAGGGCCTTGGCTCCTCTGTTGGAGGGTGCCGGGCCTGATCGGCTCGACGCGTTGCTGGTGCCGTACGAGCGGGGTGCACGGCTCACCCTGGTGCGGCATGGTCTGCCCGAGTATGGGCAGGAGTTGAACGGCTCGATGGACGACATTGCCGATCAGCTGGAGCGATACCTGGCCTACTGGCGCAGCCGGGATCCCGGCGCGACGGACGTTCGCCTCTGGTTGGCAGGATCCAGCCCGGAGCTACCTCTGCTGGCCGAGAACCTGCGCCGCAGCGGCGACTGGCCGGTGGAGATCCTCGATCCGGTGGCCCAGGGCTGGATCGCTCTCCCCCCCGATGACGGCGAAGAGGAGCTGCCCCCCGGCCCGGCTCTGCTCACTCTGCATGGGCTGACGTTAGCGGAGCTGGTTCCATGAGCCAGATTCTTCCCGGCCTTGACCTGCTGCGTGAACACCGCCTTGAGCTGGGACTCCCCGCGGAGCCGCCCAGGCCGCCCGATGCCATGCGGCTGGTGCTGATCGGATCGGCCATCGGCGCTGGCCTCGTGCTCTGCGCCCTCGGGGCGACGCTGCTGCTCAAGCTGCAGGCCATGCTGCTGGAGCAGGAACTTGCCAGGCTGGCGCCGGTGAGGGGCCAGGTGGAGACGCTGGAGGCTGAACTCGCCGCCGACAAGGGGAATCTGGAGCGCAAGAGCAAAGGAAATGCTGAGCTGGTGACTGGTCTGGTCGCTGTGCGATCAGGCTCAGCTTTGATGACGGACCTGGCAGGCCGCACCCCGGCTGAGTTGCAGCTCACTTCGGTTCAAGTGGGCAAGGAAGATCTGCAGCTCAAGGGCCGCACCAGCGACCCCGGGGCCTTTGAGCGGATCAACGCCCTGGTGCTGCGACTGAAGGGTTCGCCACTGATCAACCCTGCCAGCGTGAATCTCAATCGCGCGATCCGCAACGACAAAGACCCCAACAAGAGCAGGAGGGCCCCCGAGAGTGGCTTCGTGGAGTTTGAAGTCAGTGCGGCTTTCAGCCCTTCACCGTCCGGATCGGTCCAGTTGACCCAGCTGCAGGAGCTGGGCGCTGGGGGCATGGCACGCCGCCTGGAGCTTCTGCAGAAGGAAGGCTTGCTGCAATGACCAATCTTCAGCAGGGCGCACCGCCCCGGTCCCTGCTTCTGCGCAATGGTGTGTTGATCGGCTTGCCCGTTGCGGCTGGGGCGGTGGTGACAGGCCTGGTGGCCCTCGGGGGAGTGTTTCAGCCCTGGGATCAGCTGCGCCGCAATCAGCTCCAGCTTGATGAGCTTCGGGGCATGAATGAGCGGCTGCCGCTGCTGCGGGCCCAGCGGGTGCGCCAGCTTGACCAGGTCAAGACCGTGGATGGTCAGCGCTCCAGCCTGCTGAAGCTGATCGCGGGCAGCGGCCAGATCAGCACCTTTCTGGCCCAGCTCAACCGGGAAGCCGCAGCCACTGGGGTTCAGCTCGATGTGTTTGAGCCCGTGGAGGCCAAGCCTGCTGCCGCTCCGGCGCCTGCTGGCGGAAATGAGAAGGAGGCCGCCGCCCCGCCTGATCCGCTCGAAGCCGATGGCCTGCGCCGCACGACCCTGCTGCTGAGCGCCCGTGGCCGCTATCCGAACCTGCTCTTGTTCCTGCGCCGGCTGGAGCGTTTCAGCCTGTTGGTGGCCCAGAGCGATCTCAACCTTGATCTGGAAGCCATCCGTGCCCAGGCCCAGCCGGTCGCCAACAGGCCCGCAGCCCAGGCGCCGCCCATTCCCCAGGTTGTGCTGAAGCTGAACCTGGCCCTCTACAGCGAAGGCCTAGGCGTCAAGCCATCCGGCAAACCAGCCAACACCGCCGTCGCCCCAGCTCCTGCTGATACGCCCCCAGAGGCCAGCCCCGCTGAACCGGTCTCACCGCCGGCTCCCCAGCCCAAGCCCACAGCGCCGCCCCCGGCTCCACCCCTATGAGAGGGCAGGGGCCACAGTTGCATTTGATCAACTGGTTTTTACAGAGCACTCCCTATACCATTCCGGCGTGATAAACGTGTTGATGGGCCCAGCTGGTATTGGATTCCGCGCCGGAATGTGGCTGGCCACCAGCAGCACCTTGCTGGCGACCTTGCCCCTGACGCTTTCCCCCACTCCAGCCCTGGCCCAGGCGGCCATTCGCTCCGACGGCCTGCAGCTGAAGCTGCGACGACTGCCAGATTCCCTGGAGCTGGTGATCCAGAACGCGGGCACCGGCAACGATCTGCGTCAGCAGTTGCAGGGCCGGGTGTGGCTGGGTGAGCTGCGCACCGACCGGATCCGTGGTCTCCAAGCTGGCCCCCAGTCGTTGTCGATGACCGACGCAGGCGTGGACTCGATCACCTTCGATGGCACCGGCACGGAGTTCCAGCTGAAGGTGACGCCGATGCCCGGGCGCAACCTGGGCACGCCGGTGGTGAGCAGTGATGGCCGAGATCTGACGGTGCGCTTCGATGCACCCCAACTGCCGATGAGTCAGTCGGCCGGTATTGACCTGAGGGCACCGGGGCGGGTTCCCACCTCCTCCTTTGTGCCGCCACTGCGGCCCCGGGCGGTGGCGCCCCCATCCGGCGATATCGCCGTGGGCACGATGACGATCCGCAACCGCGGCTACCTCAGCCTCTACGGCCCGCCGGTGACGCTCACCACCCGCAGCGCCAACCCCCGCGATGTGCTGATGGTGCTGTCCCAGATGGGTGGGTACGGCTTTTCTTTCTCCGATGCTTCAATGGCGGCGGGGGGAATGGGGCCACAAGGGTCAACGAGACAGCCCTCCTCTCCGGTGACGGTCGCGTTCCAGAACGAACTCTTTGAGCGGGCCTTCAACTTTGTACTGCTCTCCTCCGGGCTGCAGGCCCGCAAGGAGGGGAACACCATCTTGGTGGGTTCCGATGTGCTGGGCAAGACCATCGGTCCCCAGATGTCCAAGGTGTACCGCCTGAACCAGGTTTCCGCCAACTCTGCAGCTGACTATCTCGCCAACCTCGGGGCCCAGGTCACCAAGACCAACACGATCACTACAGCAGTGTCCCAGGGTGTGCCCCTGGGGGCTCAGCCCGCCGGCAGCGGTCTCACCGCCACATCACAGAGTACCACATCCACCCAGCAGACCGTAGAGGCCTTTGGAGCCTCGAGCGGTCCCCTGGTGGGGCTTCGCGCCACCACTGATCCACGGCTGGGCACGATCACGATCGTGGGAGAGCCATCGTTAGTGGCAATTGGAGAGCAGTATCTCAAGCAGCTGGATCTGCGCCAGCGCCAGGTGGCCTTGTCAGTGAAGATCCTGGATTTGACCCTCACGAACGACACGAAGATCGACAACAGCTTTGCTTTCCGTTACGGCAATAACTTCATTGTTAACAATGGGGGCCAGTTGCTGGGCGCGTTCGGCAGTCTGCTGCCACCAGCGGCAGGTGCGTTTAACCGCAGTAGTGTTCTCGATAACGTTCTCGGCTCGCCGACACCAAATTCCAACCCGGGAATGCAGTATCCTAAGGATACTTTTTTTGACTTCCTGAGCGCGCAGATCCAGTCTGAAAACGCCAAAGTCCTAGCCAGCCCCACTCTCATCCTGAGTGAAAATCCAGAAACCATCGTCGGTGGTGCCGATGTGGGCGGCGTAGGCTTGTCCTCTGGCGGCGAGGGGGGTGGGTCCAGCGACACCTCCGGTCTGAGTCAAGCCACGATCGGTCGAACACGGGCAAATGAGTCGTTTGTGACAGTAGGCCGGCAAGTTGTTACTTCCTACGATGTCACTCAGAACGAGAATGCTGGCACCACGTGTGAACCTTCATTCAGTACGGCTGGCCTCACCTTCGGGGCCCGAGTTTCCAAGATCGATGACAATGGCTTCGTGACTTTCACCCTCTCGCCGGCAATCTCCGGTGTGGTTGATCGTCAGCCAGTGCCGGGCTGCGGAGATATCGACATCCTGCGTCTGAGGCGCCTTGACACTGGTAGCGTGCGTGTGCGCGACGGCCAAACCCTTATTCTCACCGGGGTGATCTCGGATGAAGATTTCCAGGTCGTGTCGAAATGGCCAATTTTGGGAGATTTGCCTCTATTAGGTCAGTTCTTCCGCAAGACCAGTGGTTCCCGCAATAAGAATGAGTTGGTGATCCTCGTCACTCCTCGCATCATCGACGATGAGCAAGGCGGCAGCTTTGGTTACGGATATAATCCTTCCAGCAGGGATGCTCGCCGCTTAATGTATAGCCCCTGAAGCTCAGAAAGCCAATGGGGCGAAGTATTTGATGGCCAGTGGGGCCAGGAGTTGAAAGATTCCTGCTGAGGCCTGCATCAACTGACCGCCCCAGCCATTGCCAGCTGTTTTGGAGTCGGGATCCTTCTTCAGATCTTCGGCGCCTTTGAGAATCTGCTTTGCTACCGGCAAGTTGCCCTGCTGCTCATAAAGACTGGCGGCATAGGTGAAATCAGCGGCCGCGAGATCGCGCTTGTCCTGCTCGGCCCGGCTGATGCCCCGAGCCAGCCAGCTCAGAGCGGCGTCAGGCTGTTTCTGGATGGCCTGGTTGAAATAGGTTTCGGCCTCTCTGGCTCGTCCCTGAAGAGCAGCCTCGACGCCGGAATTGTGCAGATCGGCGTAGTTGCTGGCATTTGGATTCACCCCCACCGCCTGTTTCCAGTGGCTGCGAGCCAGGGCATTCCCATCCAGCAGTGCCCCACTGAGGTCGGCCTCGCGCAGATCGGTGCCCTCCAGCTGGGCGCCCCGCAGGTCCGCGCCGCGCAGAGAGGCCCCCAGCAGCGAGGTGAAGGTGAGATTGGCGCCCTGGAGATTGGCTCCATCCAGCTGGGCGCGGCTGAGGTTGGCCCGCTGTAACTGGGCCTTGCTCAGGTCGGCGTCGCGCAGGTCGGCATGGACCAGATCCGCATCCTGGAGTCGGCAGCTGGCGCAGGCCCGTTTCTCGAGCAGTCGCATCACTTCACTGGTCTCGGCAGCCTGGGCCGCTCCTGAGAGCAACTGGGTGGAAGTGACGAGCAGCAGTGCTCCCCTCAGCAGGAAGCCATGGGTTCGCGGCGGGGGCGCCATGCCAGATGAGGGGTGAAGGGGGATTGCTTTGAGCCGGTGGCCACTGGGGAAGTCGCCACGTCACGTTGCTTAACGCTTAGGCGAGAGCAGATTGTGATTCCTTTGCAGGCTGCCGGCAAGATCACCAGGGGCACCATGTGTGCGAACAGCTGGTTCAGGCTGTAGAGCATGGATGTTCACTATGGGGAGCCTGCTGGAGCTGACACGGACGCTCGGTCGCTGAAGCCCGCAGAGCTGAAGCCAGCGGCGCCCGATCGCCATGGCGGCAACCTGGAGGCCGTGGCCCGGCGTTTGGGCTGCCGCCCGGCCGATCTGCTCGATGCCAGCGCCTCCCTGGTCCCTTTCGGGCCGCCGGCTTCGGTGCGGCGGGTGCTGGCGGCGGCGGTGCGCACGCCAGCAGGCCGGCCTTCGCCCCTGCGGGATTACCCCGACCGCGACCAGCTGCGCTTGCGCCAGGCCATCGCCACCCATCACCAGCTCGATCCGGCCGCTGTGCTGCCAGGCAACGGGGCCGCCGAGCTGTTCACCTGGCTGGCCCGCGATGCGGCCGCAGCGGGCGCCAGCCTGCTGCCAGTCCCGGGCTTTGCCGACTATCCCCGGGCCCTGGCCTGCTGGGGCGGTGCCTGGAGCGCCTGGCCCCTGGAGCTGCCGCTGCCGGGAGCGCTGACCTGGCCCCAGCCACTGCCGCCAGCTCCGGCCGGTGCGCACCAGGCCGTGTGGATCACCAATCCCCACAACCCCACAGGCCAGCTCTGGAGCCGAAGCTCTCTCGAGCCGCTGCTGGAGCGCTTTGAGCTGGTGATCGTGGATGAGGCGTTTCTGCCCCTGGTGCCGGGCGGGGAGGAGCAGTCGCTGGTGTCGCTGCTCAAGGACCACCCCAATCTGGTGGTGATCCGCAGCCTCACCAAGCTGCTGGCGATCGCTGGCCTGCGTCTGGGCTACGCCCTGGCCGATCCGGCCCGGCTGCGGCGCTGGGCCGGCTGGCGCGACCCCTGGCCGGTGAATGGTCTGGCCGCCGCCGTGGGGGAGGCGGTGGTGGGCGATCGGCGCTGGCAGCAGCGGGTGCAGCGCTGGGTGGCTGCGGAGGGTCCCTGGTTGGAGCAGGGCCTGCAGCAGCTGCCAGGTCTCACGCCACTGCCTTCGGCCGCCAACTTCCTGCTGGTGCGTTCGGAGAGTTCCCTGGTGCCTTTGCGCGAGCGGTTGGAGCGGCACCATCGCGTGCTGTTGCGCGACTGCCGCTCCTTTGCTGGCCTGGGCGAGCGCTGGTTGCGGATTGCCTTGCAAAACCGCCGCAACAACCGACGGCTGCTGCGGGCCCTGCGGCAGGAGATCAGGCGCTGACCAGCTCGATCAGCTGCTAACCAGCTCAATCAGCAGCTCTGCCAGCCGCTGATCGGCGTCGCGCACCGCCAGCCGCTCCATGCCCGCCCTCAGGGTGTGGAGCGGATCGAGGCCAGCGCTTGCCCCGCGCAGCCGTGGCCCCAGCAGCCGCCACACCGCCTGCTCCAGGGCCGGATGCTCAGAGGTGTGCTGCCACACGATCACGGCGGCTCCGGCAGCCGCGGCGGCTTCGGCGTTGGCGTCCTGGTGATGGTCGGCCGCCTGGGGGAACGGCACCAGAATCGTGGGGGTGCCGCAGACGGCCAGTTCGCTGAGGCTGCCGGCCCCCGCGCGGCTGATGGCCAGCTGGGCGTGCTGCAACAGGCCGGGGAGTTCGTCGCTGAAGGG
This sequence comes from Synechococcus sp. 1G10, assembly GCF_002252625.1. Lineage (GTDB taxonomy): Bacteria > Cyanobacteriota > Cyanobacteriia > PCC-6307 > Cyanobiaceae > Regnicoccus_A. The sequence continues at coordinate 46,895 of NZ_NQKW01000015.1, forward strand.
CCGCTCGATGTAAGCGGGGATCCGCAGGCTGCCGGTGTCCGGATCGCTGCTGCCCGTGAGGTGCACCACGCGGCAGCCGGCGGCCACCAGCCTCGGCACCAGGGGGCGCACCATGTGGTTGAGCCCGAGGGCACCCTGGCTGCCGCCCATCACCAGCACCAGGGGGCCTTCTCCCTCGGGCACCCAGCTGGGCAGGGGGGCTGGCCGCAGGAAGTCGGCGCGCACCGGTGTGCCGGTGACCAGGGGCCGGCACTTGGGCAGGCGCTCCGCCGCTGCCCGCAGCCCCACCGCAACCCGGCTGCAGTGCCGACCGAGCAGGCGGGTGACCCGTCCGGGGATGGCGTTGGATTCATGCAGGACCACCGGCACCCCGCACCAGCGGGCCGCCAGGATCGCCGGCGCGGCGATGTAGCCCCCGGTGCTGAACACCAGGCCGATGCCCTCCCGCCGGATCAGCCGGCGAACCGCCACGCTGGCGGCGATCAGGCGCAGCAGTTGCCACAGCTTGCGCAGGCCCCGGCCCTGCAACCCCCCCGCCCGGATCGTGTGCAGGGGATAGCGACTGGGAACGAGCTCCCGCTCGAGGCGGTTGGGAACCCCCAGCCATTGCACCTGCCAGCCGTCGGGCAGGGCTTCCGCCACCGCCAGGGCCGGGAACAGGTGCCCGCCGGTGCCGCTGGCCGCGATCAGAAGCCTGGACATGGACCTTCGCTGACGGGCACGGCGCTTGACCTGGGCGGGCCTAACTTAAAAGGGCCGCCATGGCCTCCCCTGATGCCGCAGTCGCCCCTCCGCCCATTTCTTCTGGCATTGCTGGCGGCCACGGTGGTTGTCAGCCTGCCGGCTGCCAAGGCCGCCCCACCGTCCCCGGCCCTGCTCCAGAGCCTGGAGGGCGCCCTCAACAGCGGCAACTCCTCCAACCTGACCGCCATGGTGGAAGCGGGCCCCGGCCTGGATCCCGCTCGCCTGGAGGCCCGCTACAAGCTTCTGCGTGAGCGCTTCCCCGATGCCCGCTGGACGGTGAGCAGCGGCGCTCCCCTGCGCGACGGTCGCCCCACCGTGGCCATCGCGGTGACCGGCAGCCGCTCGGAGGGCCCCTTCCGCTACAGCCTGCAGGCCGAGCAGGTGCTGGCCCTCAGCGCCAACGGCACACGGCTGAACGGCCAGGAATTGATTCGCGAAAGCACCACCCTGCGCAGCGGCGAAGCCAGCCTGCCGGTGAGTGTGCTGATTCCGGACGCGGTCCTCACGGGCCAGCGCTACGATGTGGACGTGGTCTTCGATGAACCGCTCGATGGGGCGGTGGCAGCCGGTGGCATCGCCGCCATCACGCCTGAGCAGATCAGCGCCCTGGAAACCCCCGATCTGGAGCTGGCGGCCCTCGGCGGTGGCGGCCTGTTCAAATCGGTGCAGGCACCCCTCAAGCCCGGCAGCCAGACCTGGGCCGTGCTGCTGGTCCACCCCAAGGGCATCATCAGCACCACCAAGCGGGTGCGGGTGGTGGCCGACAAGGCCGCGCTCACTCCCTGAGCAAACCTGGAGCCTGGTTTGGGCTGAACCAACGCGCCAGAGCTGACACATCCTCGTCGCCGTGACCGGCTGCGATCAGGGCATCCTCGATCCCGGCCACGCTGGTGCTGATCGGCAGGGTCACGCCGGCCGCGGCGGCTGTCTTGAGGGCGATCGCCAGATCCTTGCGATGCAGCGCCAGGCGGAAGCCGAGGGGGTAGGAGTCGTCGATCATCGCTCCGGCACGGTGCTGCAGGGCCCAGGAGCTCGCGGCACCCACTTCGAGGGCGGCGCAGACCTGTTGCAGCGGCAGCCCCAGGGCCCTGGCCAGGGCCAGTCCTTCCGCCAGGGCGGCGTAACTTCCGGCCACCAGGATCTGGTTGACGGCCTTCACCTGCTGGCCCGATCCCACCGGCCCGAAATGACTGATCCGGCCACCCACCACCTCCAGCAGCGGGCGAGCACGCTCCAGGTGGTTGCTGGAGCCTCCCACCAACAGGGAGAGCGTGCCGGCTCGAGCCCCCTCGGTGCCGCCTGTGACCGGGGCATCGAGATATCCCACTCCCAGCTCGCCCAGGCGGGCGGCCAGCCGCTGGCTGGTGGCTGCCGCGATGGTGGAGAAGTCGATCACCAGGGAGCCTGGGGCCGCGCCCTCGGCCACCCCGGCTGGGCCGAACAGCACCTCCTCAACGGCGGTGTCATCACTGAGGCAGACGGCGATCAGCTCGGCTGAGGCCGCTGCTGCAGCCGCTGTTGACGCTCTGGTGGCCCCTGAGGCGGCCAGCGGCTCTTCTGCCCCCCGGGTGCGGTTGTGGACGATGAGAGGAAACCCTGCCGCCAGTACCCGGGCCGCCATCGGTGCCCCGAGAGCTCCAAGACCGAGGAAGGCCACGAAAGATCTGGTCATCACTTCTGCCCGTTCAGTTGGACCCTGGTGATCCGGCCAGGCGAGCATGGTTGAGCCTGAACCGTTTCCGCCATGTCGTTCATCCGGAATGCCCAGCTTGTGCTGATGCCTCCCGCCGCGGCCGCCCTGGCGATGCTGCTGCAGGTGGGCTCGGGCCAGGCCCAGACCGGGTCAACCCGCCTTCAGTTGACCCCCAACCAGAAAAGTGAGCTGTTCAAAGGGCAGCGCAGTCTCTCGTTGCGGGACCATTCCGACCAGATCGCCATCCTCCGCAAGGGCGAGCGCTGCCTGAACGAGGCCAAGGACCTGGAGGCACTCAGCGCCTGCCGCCAGACTGAACGTCAGGCCAGGCGCGAGCTGATGGGCCGGACCAGGGAGGAAGCCCGGGCCCTGCATCAGCGGCTGGGCTTACAGGCACCCCAGGGCCGCCGCGGTGACGGCCCGGCCGACCAGATCTGAGCGGCCTCAGGCGTCGTCGAGTGCGGCGACACCTGGAAGCACCTTGCCCTCCAGCAGCTCGAGGCTGGCACCGCCCCCGGTGGAGATGTGGCTCATCTTTTCGGCCACCCCCACCTTCTCCACCGCTGCCACGGAATCACCGCCGCCGATGATCGTGCAGCAGCCCTGAGCGCTCAGATCGGCCAGGGTGTGGGCCACGCCATTGGTGCCGGCAGCGAACTTGTCGAACTCGAACACTCCCATGGGGCCGTTCCAGATCACGGTCTTGCAGTCGGCCAGGGCGGCTTGGAAGGCCTTGAGCGAATCCGGGCCGATGTCGAGGCCCATCCAGCCATCGGGGATCTCAGTCACCGAAGTGGTGAGGGTGTTGGCGTCGGGGGAGAAGGCGTCGGCCAGAACCACATCGGTGGGGAGCAGCAGCTGCACGCCCTTGGCCTTGGCCTTGGCCTCCAGCTCTCTGGCCAACTCGAGCTTGTCTTCCTCAACGAGGCTTTTGCCCACCGCCAGGCCGCGGGCCTTGTAGAAGGTGAAGATCATGCCGCCGCCGATCAGCACCTTGTCGCACTTGTCGATCAGCGACTCGAGCACGCCGATCTTGCTGCTCACCTTGGAGCCTCCCACGATGGCCGCCAGCGGGCGCTTCGGTTCATCGATGGCGCCCTGCAGATACTGCAGCTCCTTCTCCATCAGATGACCGGCCACGTTGGGGTGAAGGAATTCGGTCACGCCTTCGGTGGAGGCATGGGCCCGGTGGGCGGCGCCGAAGGCGTCGTTCACGTAAACCTCTGCCAGGGCCGCCAGCTTCATGGCGAATTCGGTTTCGTTCTTCTCTTCGTCGGCGAAGAAGCGCACGTTCTCCAGCAGCACCACATCACCGTCGGCCATGGCCGACACCTTGGCCTCGGCATCGGGGCCGATGCAGCTCTCGGTTTTCACAACCGGCTTGCCCAGCAGCTCGCTCAGGCGGGCAGCCACCGGGGTGAGGCGCATCGCTTCATTCACCTCGCCCTTGGGCCGGCCGAAGTGGGCGGCCAGGATCACCTTGGCGCCCTTGGCGGTGAGGTCGGTGATGGTCGGCAGGGCCGCGCGGATGCGGGTGTCGTCGCTGATGGCACCGCTCTCATCCAGAGGTACGTTGAAGTCGACCCGCACCAGAACACGCTTGCCTTGCAGATCGGCAACGGACAGGCTGGTCAGGGATCGCTTCGCCATGGGGGCTGGGGAGGTCGAGGATGGGAGAGATTAACCCGCAGCCCTCGGCCCAGGTCCCAGGCGGGCGCTAGGACAAGTGGGGCGGCATCTTCTGTCTGACCCTTGCGCCGGGATGGCGACCACTTGATGGCGAACCCATGTTCAACACCGTTCTGTTTCCGATCGACCAGAGCCGCCAGACCATGGACACGGCGGCCCTGACCCTGAAGCTGGCTCTCCAGCACGGCAGCCGCCTGGTGGTGCTCTCCGTGGTGGAGCCCGAAGAGGGTGTCATGCACGATGCCGCCGCTGTGGCGCGGCTTCTGGAGCAGGCCCGCGGCCACTTCGAGCAGGCCGGTGTCACCTGTGAGGTGATTGAGCGCGAAGGGCGGCCCGCCTTCGTGATCGGGGATGTGGCCGATGAGATCAATGCCGACCTGATCGTGATGGGCACCCGTGGCCTGTCCCTCGACGACGATCAGCCCAGCACCGCGTCGCGGGTGATTCAGTTAGCCCCATGCCCTGTGCTGGTGGTGCCCTGATGGAGGGGATCGCCACCCCCGTCGGTGAGGGTCTGAGCCAGTCGGCACCAGCGATCCAGTGGTATCCGGGGCACATCGCCAAGGCGGAGCGGCAGCTGTTCACCCAGCTCGCCAAGGTGGATCTGGTGATTGAGGTGCGAGATGCCCGCATCCCCCGGGCCACCGGCCACCCCCGTCTGCAGCGCTGGATGAAAACCAAGCCGCGTCTGCTGGTGATCAACCGACGCGACATGATCAACGAAGCGGCCCGCCAGGCCTGGGATCACTGGCTGCGCGAGCGGGGTGAAACCCCCTGGTGGTGCGACGCCAAGGTGGGCACTGGCGTCAAGCAGCTCCAGGAGGCGGCCATCCGCGCTGGTGGGCAGCTCAACTCCCGCCGGGCGGGACGGGGAATGCGGCCGCGCCCGGTGCGCGCCCTGATGCTCGGCTTCCCCAACGTTGGCAAGTCGGCCTTGATCAACCGCCTCGTGCGTCAGAAGGTGGTCGAAAGCGCCCGCCGCGCCGGGGTGACCCGCACCCTGCGCTGGGTCCGTCTTGGCCAGGAGCTGGATCTTCTCGATGCCCCCGGGGTGCTGCCGCCACGCCTCGATGATCAGCGCGCCGCCCTGCTGCTCGCCCTCTGCGATGACATCGGCCAGGCCGCCTACGACGGCGAGGCCGTGGCCGTGGCCTTCCTGCGCCTGCTTGATGGTTTGCAGGTCCATCCGGCGGCGGGGATCTCCTTCAGTGGCGCACTGGGGCGCTATGGCGTGCCGATCACACGCCTGGAAGACACCGTGGTGGATGGCTGGGGCTGGCTGGAGGCCGCCGCCGCCCGCCACACCAGTGGCGACACAGCCCGCATGGCCCAGCGCCTGCTCGACGACTTCCGCCGCTCCTTCCTCGGTCCGATCGCCCTCGAGCTGCCGCCTGATCCGGCATGACGGGCTTTGGCGAAGGAGAGGGTGAACTGGTCACGCTCCACTACCCGAAGCCGCTGCCGATGCGCCTCGACCGCTGGCTGGTGGCCCAGCGGCCGGAGCAGAGCCGGGCCCGCATCCAGAAGTTCATCGATGCCGGCTACGTGCGTGTCAATGGCGTCACAGGCAGGGCCAAGACTCCCCTGCGGCTCCACGACGAGGTGCAGCTGTGGATGCCGCCGCCTGAGCCGCTGCCCTACCTGCTGCCCCAGCCGATACCCCTCGATGTTCTCTACGAGGACGCCCACCTGATCGTGCTCAACAAGCCGGCCGGCCTCACGGTGCATCCGGCGCCGGGCAACCGCGACGGCACGCTGGTGAATGGTCTGCTGCACCACTGCCCCGATCTGCCCGGAATCGGGGGTGAGATGCGCCCCGGCATCGTTCATCGCCTCGACAAGGACACCACCGGCTGCATCGTGGTCGCCAAGAGCCAGGAGGCCCTGGTGCGACTGCAGGTGCAGATCCAGAAGCGGGTGGCCTCAAGGGAGTACCTGGCGGTGGTGCATGGGGCGCCTGCGGCCGAGAGCGGCACGATCGTGGGGGCGATCGGCCGTCATCCTGCCGATCGCAAGAAATACGCCGTGGTGGCCGATGAGAAGGGTCGCTTCGCCTGCACCCACTGGACCCTGATCGAGCGCCTCGGCGATTACTCCCTGCTGCGCTTCCGGCTCGACACCGGCCGCACCCATCAGATTCGCGTCCACTGCGCCCACATCGGCCATCCGATCGTGGGCGATGCCACCTACAGCCGCTGCCGCAAGCTGCCGCTGGAGCTGCCCGGCCAGGCCCTGCATGCGGTGGCCCTGGGTCTCGATCATCCGATCAGCGGCGAGCGGCTGGCTTTCGCGGCTCCACTGCCGCCAGTGTTCGAGGCCCTGCTCACCGCCCTGCGCCAGCGGCTCAACCCAGCCGTCAGCGGGAGCCCGGGCTGGCCTCCTCGAGCATCACATCGAACAGAGTGAGGCGCTCGAGCTGGTCGGCCACGGCGATGGCGGTGAGCACCGCAAAGCCGATCGGCAGCAGCAACGCGTAGTTCTTGCTCAGCTCGAAGGTGAGCAGGATCGCCGTCAGCGGCGTGCGTGTGAGGGCTCCCAGGAAGGCGCCGCCCCCGGCGAACAGCAGGGTGGCGGGGGCATAGGAAAAGAGCAGAAGGCAGAGTTGCTGCACCAGGGTGCCCAGGGATGCGCCCACCACCAGGGCCGGTGCCAAAAATCCTCCCGGGGCCTCCGCCGCCACCGCCACGGCCGTCCCCACTCCTTCAACCCCAAGGGCCAACAGGGCGGTGGACGGGGCGCTGAGCCCCAGCAGGGCGTCGAAGTCAAGGCGGTCAGGGTTGTCGAAGCTGCCGGGCAGGAGCGACCAGCCCAGGCCGATCGCCAGCCCCACCAGCGGCAGCAGTTGCCAGGCCTCCAGCCTCAGCTGCCTCAGGGTCAGGCGCAGGCGCAGGATGCCCCGCTGATAAAAAACCGCCAAGCCGCCGGCGAGAACTCCCAGCAGCAGCAGGATCGGCACATCCACCAGGCGGAAATCATCGAGGCGGCTGGGATAGAGGATCATCGGCAACAAATCACGCAGCCAGGCCGGTCCCACGGGAGCCGCCGAGAGCAGGCGGGTCCAGGCGATGGTGGCAAAGGTGGCGAAGGCCGCGATGGCGTTGGTGCGCACGTCCGAGCGCTTGAGCAACTCCTCGATCGTGTACAGCGCTCCACCAAGGGGGGAGTGGAACATGGCAGCCAATCCCGCGCCACTGCCGATGGCCACCGCCAGACGTTGCTGGTGGTCGTGGGGGTAAATCCCACCAGCGGCTTCCTTGGCCAGGGAGGCACCGATCTGAATCGATGGCCCCTCAGGCCCCACCGGGATGCCGCCGCCGATCGCCACGCCACTGGCCAGCAGCTTCACCACCGCCACCCGCCAACCCATGGGCACCGGCACCCCTCGCAGCCAGAGCATCACCTGCACGATCCCCGATCCCTTGGCACCGGGCTCGACAGCGCTGATCAGGCCTCCGGCGATGGCGCCCCCCAGCGCGCCCATCATGGGCAGCACGAACCAGCGGGGCAGGTGATTGGCCAGTTGGAGGCGCAGGGCATTCACCGCCTGAATTTCCAGTCCGTAGACCCAGATCGCCAGGGACACCCCGATGCCGATCGCATTCACCAGCAGGAACAGCCGCAGCAGGCTCGCGATCTTCCGCAATGACACCCGGCGCAGGAAGGCCATGGTTCAGGCGGGCGCTGGCAGCCGTGGGCAGGCCTCCACCAGCTGGCGGGTGATCATGGCCTGGGGCCGCTCGAGCATCGCTCCTGCGGGCCCCTCCTCCACGATTCGCCCCCCGTCGAGCACGATCAGTCGCTGACAGAAGCCGCCGGCCACTGCCAGGTCGTGGGTCACGAAGATCAACCCCAGACCGAGGCGCCCCTGCAGCTGCCGCAGCAGGGCCAGCACCTCCGCCTGCACTTCGGCGTCGAGCATGCTCACGCTCTCATCGCAGAGCAGCACCTTCGGCTCCAGCACCAGGGCACGGGCGATGGCCACCCGTTGCTGCTGGCCTCCCGAGAGCTGACGCGGCAGGCGGTTCTCGTAGAGCTCCGGCGGCTCCAGTCCCACGGTGGCCAGCCCTTCGCGGGCCCTGGCGCGGGCCTCAAGCCTGCTGGCCACGCCATGGATCAGCAGCGGATCCGCCACCGCTTCCCCCACGGTCATGCTCGGATTGAGGCAGGCCAGCGGATCCTGGAACACCATCTGCAGGCTGCGGCGGGCTCTGGCGAGCTCTCCCCCGCCCATCCTGAGCAGGTCGCGGCCCTCCAGACTCACGCGGCCACCACGCACCGGTGTCAGACCCATCAGGGCGCGGCAGAGAGTGCTTTTGCCGCAACCGGACGCTCCCACCACCCCGAGGGTCTCTCCCGCCCCAAGGCGCAGGCTCACCCCATCGACGGCCTTCAGCCAGCGCTGCCGCCACGGCGGTGAGGGCAGCGGATGCCAGCAGCGCAGTTCCTCCACCTCCAGCAGCAGCGACGCCTCGGCGGCGCCTGGGGTGTGGCTGCCTTCGCGGGCGCGGGCCGCCGCCACCAGCCGCTGGCTGAGCGGTGCCCTGGGAGCTTGCAGCAGGCTGATGGCGGGCGCCTCCTCCACCACCTGCCCATGGTCGAGCACGGCGATGCGCTGGCACCATCGCCCCGCCATGGCGAGGTCGTGGCTGATCAGCAGCAGAGCGCTGCCACTCTCGCGGCAGAGGTCGGTGAGCTCGGCCATCACCTGGGCCGCCACGGCCACATCCAGGCTGGTGGTGGGCTCATCGGCGATCACCAGGGCCGGCTCCAGGGCCATGGCCAGGGCGATCGCCAGCCGCTGGCGCATGCCACCACTGAACTCATGGGGGTAGCTGCCGTAGCGATCCGGGCCGATGCCGACCCGCAGCAGCAGCTGCTCCGCCCGCTGGCGCACCCGGGCTCGCTCCCAGCCGGGACGATGGGCCGAGAGGGTGTCGCTGAGGTGTTCTCCGATGCGCAGCAGCGGGTTCAGCCTCGTCATCGGGTCCTGGAACACCAGCCCCACGGCTTCCCCCCGCAGCTGGCGCAGGGCCGGACGCTTCAGAGCACGGGGGTCTTGGCCCGACAGGCTCAGGTGGCCGCTGCAGCGGCTGCCGGCGGGCAGCAACTGCAGCACCGCCCGCGCCACCGTGCTTTTGCCGCAGCCGGAGGGCCCCACCAGGGCAAGGGTGTCACCGGAGCAGAGGCGCAGGTTCAGGCCATTGAGGGTGGGGGCCTCGCTGCAGCCTGGGTAGCTCACGACCAGGTCGCTGATCTCCAGCACCGGCTCGGCGGCACGCGTGTCGGCCATGGGACGCGGCGGATCAGGACGTGCTGGCTCAGCATGGGGGGCGTGCGGGTGCACTCGTGGTTTTGTTGCGTGATCTGCATACGATGGAGCCAGAGGTGTCCGGTGATGCTCGATACCGCTGTCGGAATCAAGGACAACGTTGCGGGCGAGAGCCTTGTGGCCGCAACGGTTTCCGGCCACGGCCCTGGCCTTGCCGAGGACTGTGCCGATCCGCTGGTCCCGGTGGTCGACGCGGCCCCAGCTCTGAGAAGGCGGCCGATCCGCAGCCCCGACGACTACGGGGTGAAGCTCCCCGATTGGCTCAGGGAGTGCATCGTGCACGTGCCCCCCGGCGACGTTGAGACCTGTCCCACCGATCCTGAAGCCCTGCTGGCGGCAGCCTTTGATTTCGCCTTCCAGCTCCACGACGGTCAGGTGAGAGCCACAGGCGAGCCGTACATCATTCATCCGGTCGCCGTTGCTGATCTGCTGCGCGACATCGGCGCCAGCGCCGGGGTGATCGCCGCCGGCTTCCTGCACGACGTGGTCGAGGACACCGACGTCACCTCCGAGGAGCTTGAGCTTCATTTCGGCGCCGAGGTGCGCGCTCTGGTGGAAGGGGTCACCAAGCTCGGTGGCATTCACTTCACTAACCACACCGAAGCCCAGGCGGAGAACCTGCGGCGGATGTTCCTGGCCATGGCCAGTGACATCCGTGTGGTGCTGGTGAAGCTGGCGGACCGGCTGCACAACATGCGCACTCTCGCGGCCCTCAAGCCCGAGAAACAGCAGCGGATCGCCCGTGAAACCAGAGAGATCTACGCCCCCCTGGCGAACCGGCTCGGCATCGGCCGCTTCAAGTGGGAACTCGAAGACCTCGCCTTCAAGATCCTCGAGCCAGAGGCCTATGGCGAGATCAAGCAGCAGGTGGCCAGCAAACGCAGCGACCGTGAGGAGCGACTGGCTGCCACGGTGGCCCTGCTGGTGCAACGGCTTCAGGGGGCGGGGCTGCACGACTGTGAAGTGAGCGGCCGGCCAAAGCATCTCTATGGCATCTGGAGCAAGATGCAGATGCAGCAGAAGGCCTTCCACGAGATCTTCGATGTGGCGGCCCTGCGCATCCTCACGCCCAATCTCGAGAGCTGTTATCGCGCTCTGGCGGTGGTTCACGACACCTTTCGCCCGATCCCTGGTCGCTTCAAGGACTACATCGGCCTGCCAAAGCCCAACGGCTATCAGTCTTTGCACACTGCCGTGATCGGCCGTCATCGGCCGATTGAGGTGCAGATCCGCACCACGGAGATGCACCAGGTGGCGGAATACGGCATTGCCGCCCATTGGAAGTACAAGGAGGGAGGCTCACCCGCCTCAGCCGGTGCCGCCGATCGCTTCAACTGGCTGCGCCAACTGGTCGACTGGCAGCAGGATGATGGAGGCGAAGACAGCAGCGACTACCTCGCCTCGATCAAGGAAGACCTTTTCGATGAGGAGGTTTTCGTGTTCACACCCCAGGGGGATGTGGTGGGGTTGCGCAAGGGATCCACAGCTGTGGATTTTGCCTTCCGCATTCACTCCGAAGTGGGAAACCACTGCCAGGGCGTGCGCATCAACGACCGTCTCTGCCCATTGGCCACGCCACTGCGCAACGGCGATTTCGTTCAGATCATCACTGCGAAGTCGGCCCATCCCAGCCTGGATTGGCTCAACTTCGTTGCCACTCCCACCGCCCGCAACCGCATCCGGCAGTGGTACAAACGCAGCCATCGTCAGGAGAACATCCAGCGGGGCACCGCCATGCTCGAGCGGGAGCTGGGCCGCGACGGCTTCGATGCCCTGCTCAACGGAGAAGCGATCGCGAAGGTGGCCCGCCGCTGCAACCTGGTGGGCACCGAGGATCTGTTGGCGGCCCTCGGCTTCGGTGGCGTCACTCTGCAGCAGGTGGTCAACCGTCTGCGTGAGGAGGTCCGGCTGACGACCGCCGCAGCGGCCCCGGTGCTCAGCAACGAGGACCTCGCCCGCAGCGTGTCGGATCAGGCCAGTTTGCCCCTGCCATCTTCGCTGGAGGGCTCTGGCAGCCCGATCCTGGGGCTGGAGGGCCTGGAGTACCGCCTGGGTGGCTGCTGCTGTCCCCTGCCTGGGGAAGCGATCGTCGGTAGCGTTGCCCTTGGCAACCACGGCATCACGATTCACCGCCAGGACTGCGCCAACGTGGCTGCCGTCCCGGTAGAGCGCCGGTTGCCGGTGCGCTGGAATCCGGCCGCTGACCAGCAGCGTCGTCGCTACCCCGTCCAGATCCGGATCGAGGTGCTCGATCGGGTCGGTGTGCTCAAGGACATCCTCACGCGCCTATCCGACAGCCGCATCAACGTCAGTGATGCCCGCGTGCGCACGGCCTACGGCAAACCCGCCCGCATCGATCTGAAGGTGGAGCTCGTCAGCGCCAGCCAGCTTGCAACCACCATGGATCAGATCCGCTCGATGGCGGATGTGCTTGATCTCTGCCGCACCGGCATCGGCTGATCAGGGGTTGTCTGCCGCGAAGCTGACTGACGTTCGAACAGCTTGTAGATCTCCCCGCTCAGGCCGACCCTGGCGGTGATCTCCTTCCACTGCGACGTTCGGCTGGCCAGGCATTCCTTCAGAAAGCTCTCCGAATGGCGCCCACCGCGATCGGTGGCTTTCCAGACGATCGTGTGATTCTCAGCAGCGACGAGCTGGTCGCAAGCCTGGGCGTCGGTGATGGCAAGGCCGAGGCGGCGGGTGGCCCAGGAGGCGCTCAGGCCATAGGGCTCAAGGCTCCAGCTGGGATGGCTGCCGACTGTGGAGGCATCCTGGTGAAGTTGCCAGTGCAGGGAGAAGTCCTGAGGGGAGATGAATCCCCGCTGCTCCGGCGGCTGCGCTGCCAGGTGGTTTCGCACCAGGCTCCATTCGCCCGCGAGTCGGGCGGAGGCAGCCTGCTTGCGGCTGCTCCGGTCCGTGGGTGAATGCGTCCAGAGTTCGGGGCTCACGATGTTGTAAGCCAGGATCAGCGAGAGCACCAGCACGATTGCTCCACTCCAGCCCTGGCTGCGCGCCTGCCATTGCTGGGCATCGAGCAGGCCGATGCCGCTGACGATCAAGAGCGTGTAGGGAAGCACGCTCATCAGGTCGTAGTGCCCCCAGTAATGGGTGTGCTCAAACGAGATCGCCAGTCCCACCAGATACACAGCGGCCAGTGCCGGCAGCAGCAGAAGGCGGCCGCCGCTGCCATGGCGCTTCACCCGACGCACCCAGCCGGCGATGCCCAGCAGGGGCAGGATCATCAGAATCCAGATCTCAATGCCGGCGATGCCCACCACTGACATCTGCCGCAGGAAGTGGAGCATCGTGCCCTGGTCCTGCATCGCCTGATTGCTCCACTCCAGCAGGACTTCGATTGCTCCTGCCCAAGCTCTGGCCGGGCCATCGGGAACGAACGCGTAGGGGGCGAAGACCAGCAAGACACCGAGCAGGCCGCCACCGGCCATGGCCATGCACTCCATGAACATGGCTCCAATGGATGGGCCGCGGCGCCGGCCACTGGCGAACCGCCACAACTGGCAGGCCAGGGTGGTGAGCAGGAGCGGAGCGATCAGATTGGGGCGAACGGCGGCTGCCATGAAGAGCCAGAACCCGGCCGCCACCAGCCAGCCTCGGGTCGCTCGCGGCGGCGCCTGCAGATCCGCACGCCGGGCCAGCTCGCGGCTGAGGCAGGCGAGGCCGAACACCAGAAACGCGTTGGCGTAGTGATGGATGTGGCCGGATAGACCACCGACCAGTTTCTGGCTCAGCAGGAGATAGAGCGCAGCGGTCACCCAGGGGAGGGGGAAGCGCGGCCCTGTCGCGATCCAGCCGCTGCGCCTGAGGCTCCCGACGCTGCGGGCCAGCACCAGTGCCGTTGCGGCATTGAGCAGGACCACCAGAATCCGGTGCGAGCGGATTGAACCAAGCAGGGCCGATGGAACGAAGAGATATTGAACGATCGGCCACTTCGAATCGAAGTGATCGGTGTAGAGAAGGCTGCCTTGCGTTAACTTCCAGCCGAGAAAGAAGAACGTGTCGATATCAATGTCATAGCTCCCCACGCTGCTGGGAGCCTTCCAGACCCTCAGGCCAAGCCCGACCAGAATCAGCAGCCAGGTGATGGCCAGTAGCCCAAGCCATTGGCCATGCGGAGCCGCACGGTGGTGCATCAGCGCGGGTCCTGCCGCGCTGATGATCGTGTCAAGCCGGATGGGTCCGCAACCGAAAGGGGGTTTTCCTTGCGGCGGAACAGTTTGAATTCGCCGGTGCGCAGCCCCAGATCCTGGGTGATCTCCTTCCAGCGCCCGCTCTCCTGGCTGAGGCACTGGCGTATGAAGGCCTCAGTGTTCGGACCCTCCGGATCAACCCGTTTCCAGACCAGGTGAGCGTTGGCGGGCTGAAGCAGCTGTGAGCAGGTCTGGGCCACCCCCACCGGCAGGCCGATCACGGAGGTGGCCCAGGACGCTTTCATTCCCTGGGGATTGAGGCTCCAGTCAGGGCCGATGCCCACGGTGGTGGCCGGCACGTTCAACTGCCATTGCAGAGCTGGATCCTGAGGCGCCGTGAAGCCGCGGTCTTCAGCGGGAAGGGCGGCCAGATAGGTGCGCAGCATGGTGCGGTCCTGCTCCAGCGCCATCACCCGGCTCGAGAGTCGTGACGGGGCGCCGAAGACCTCGGCGATGAACATGTTGTTGAACAGGATCAGCGAGAGGATCAAGGTGCCACTGAAGGTGGCCCGGCGAACGGCGGGCTGGCCGGAGCGCTCCAGAGCTGCCATCCCTGAGGCCAAGAACAGAACCACGGGAACCACGACCAACTGGCCGTCATGGCCGTTGAAATCGGTGCGCTGGAACGACCAAGTGAGCTCGAGCAGGAACACCACGGCCAGACCAGGCACCAGCAACAACCGTTCGCGACGTCGCCCGGGCGCATTCCACGTCTTTTGGGCGATCAGGACCACCCCTGCCGCTGGCATCAGCGCAATCAGCCACAGCGGCAATCCTGCGATCGGCGTGCGGATCAGTGCTCCGAACAGGAAGCCCACATCGGCTTCCCTCCAGATCTGCTGACTGATCCACTGCAGCGGCAGGGCCACAGCGCCGGCCCAGGCGTGGCTCGCACCATCCGCCACGAACAGATAGGGCAGGAACATCAGGGCTGTTGCCAGGACGGCGCCACCAGCCAGGGCTCCTGCGGCCCGACCCGGCTGACGGTGGTGCACCAGCACCAGGACACTCACCAGGGTGAGGGGGTAGATCAGGGTGAAGAAACAGGCCACCGCCATCATCCCCATCGCCCCAGTGGCCACCAGCCAGCCCCGCTGCCCGTGGAGTTCCCTCGCACCGGCCAGGCCCCGAGCCAGCGAGTAGACGGCGAGCACCAGAAAGGTGTTGGCGAACTGGTGCGGGCTCCCGGCTATCCCGCCAGGAATTTTCTGGCTCAGGATCACCAGTAGGATCCCACTGGCCAGGGGGACAAGGGACTTGGGCCCCAACTGGATGAGGCCAGCGCGTGAGAACTTCCGCACCGCTGAGGCCAGCAGAACGCCGCCGAGCAGGTTGAGGCCCATGACCAGGATCCGGTGCGCCTGAATCGATGCCAGCCAGGCTGCTGGGGCGTAGAGCAACTGGACGATCGGCCACTGACGCAGATAGCTCTCTTGGTAAAGGAGCCCCCCCTGCAACCAGCGCTGGCTGAGATAGACGAGCGAATCGATCTCCTCGTCGTAACTGCCGGAGATTGTGCTGGCCCGCCAGACACGCACCGCAAGGCCGACCAAGGTGAGCAGCCACAGCGCCGTCAGCACGATGCGTTGTCTGCTCAAGTTTCGCTGCAGGTCGTCCAGCGCACAGTCTGCATGGATGGGCCGTTTCAGCGGTCCCAGAGGAACACCTTGACGGCTCTGCATGACTGGCTGGACCGGTGCGGATCCAGCCACAGCGCACGATCCGAGTGTTTGGCGCTACAGCGTTCACAGTTGGGCTCTGTCTGAATCCACCCATCGATGACCCTCTGGCATGTGCTGCCATGACCTCCGAGCAAGCGGCCCAACTGATCGACGACACCCTTGATCTGGTGCATCAACGGCTTCAGGCCCTCGATGCAGTTCAGAAGCGGCGGGAGCACAGAGCACTGGCCGAGGAGTTCAGGGAGTGGCGTCAGCCGAGCGGAGGCCACATCGACCTGATGCTCTGCCCTGGATTCGGCAACGGCTGAGCTCTCAACTGGCGGTTCATCCGTCAGCTGCCGCTCAGGTTTCTGCCGTGCTGGCGCTCCAACCAGCGCCGGTGACGCCACCGTGCCCACGATCGTCGAACCCAGCAGCAGCCGGCCCGAGAACGACCAGCCCAGCTCCCAGAGGCCCCACCCCCAGCAAGGTCTGCAAGCCGAAGCAAGGAAAGCATCCACAGGACACACCGTCCGCCAGCCCTCGGGCCCGCTGTCCATGGCTTCCCTCCTGCATCCACAGCCAGTGGATGCAGAGATGGATCCTGGCCAGGAAGCCAGAACTCAAGCGCCGCCACCCAGACTGGCGTGGACCACGGCCTCTCGGCTCCTTGGATTCGGACGACACCATTGCTGCGATCGCCACGGCGTTGGCGCCCGGTGAGGGGAGTGTGGCGATCGTAAGAATCTCCGGCCCCGAGGCGGAGACCATCGGCCGCCATCTGTTTCATCCCCCCGGTGAGCAGCCCTGGGGGAGCCATCGCGTGCTCTACGGCCATGTGGTTGATCCAGTCAGCGCGGAGCGCCTGGATGAGGCCCTGCTGCTGCTGATGAAGGCACCCCGCAGTTTCACTCGGGAAGACGTGGTCGAGCTTCATTGCCACGGGGGCCTGATCGCTGTGCGGCGGGTGCTGGAGCTGGTGCTCCGCTCCGGGGCACGCCTGGCCCGGCCGGGGGAGTTCAGCCAGCGGGCCTTCCTCAACGGCCGCCTCGATCTCACCCGTGCCGAGGCGATCAGCGACCTGATCACGGCCCGCAGCCGCCGGGCGGCCCAGCTGGCGGTCGCCGGCCTCGATGGCGGCCTGCAGCGGCGGATCAGCGCTCTGCGCGACCGCCTGCTCGACCAGCTGGCGGAGCTGGAGGCACGGGTGGATTTCGAGGAGGATTTGCCGCCCCTGGATCCGGCGGCTCTGGTGGCGGAGCTGGAGGCGGTGCAGCAGGCGCTGCGGCGGTTGGTGGAGGAGGCCTCCCATGGGCGACTGCTGCGGGAGGGTCTGAAGGTGGCGATCATCGGCCGCCCCAACGTGGGCAAATCGAGCCTGCTTAATGCCCTCAGCCGCAGTGAGCGGGCGATCGTGACGGACCTGCCCGGCACCACCCGCGATCTGGTGGAGAGCGAATTGGTGCTTCAGGGCGTCCCGCTCACCCTGCTCGACACGGCCGGGATCCGCCCCACCGACGATCTGGTGGAGCGCCTGGGGATTGAGCGCAGCCATCGGGCCCTGGCCAGCGCCGACGCCGTGCTGCTGCTGGTGGACCTGAGCGAGGGCTGGACCGAGGCCGACGCGGCCCTGGCCGGCCAGTTGCCCGCCGAGGTGCCGGTGCTGGTGGTGGGCAACAAGGCCGATCGCGCTGTCGCCGCCACTCCTGCCCAGGTGGATGTGGTGATCAGCGCGCTGACGGGCAGCGGCCTCGAGGCGCTGGCGGAGGCACTTCTGGGCCGTTGTGGCCTCAGCCTGGGGCCTGGCCTGGAGGTGGCCCTCAATGCCCGCCAGTGTGATCTGGTGGCGGCGGCGGCCGAAAGCCTTGGCGGCTCCCTGGCGGCAGCCGCGGAAGATCTGCCCTGGGACTTCTGGACGATCGACCTGCGTCAGGCCGCACGCAGCCTCGGTGAGATCACCGGTGAGGAGGTGAACGAAGCCGTGCTCGACCGTGTCTTCTCCCGCTTCTGCATCGGCAAATAGCCGCGTCGTGGCCGTCAGGATGGAAGCCCCTGCCTGTCCGGTTTTCCGTTGGCCATCCCACCGAGCGCCCTTGCGGCCGCCGCCCTGCTCAGCCAGCCTCAGCTGGAGCTTCAGCTCCGCTCCTGGCTGGCGGAGGACATCGGTCGTGGCGACCTGACCGCAGCCGCCCTGGTCGGCCAGTCAGGGCGGGCCAGCTGGACGGCTCGGCGTGCGGGGACGTTCTGTGGTGGCGTGCTGGTTGAGCCGCTGTTCCGCTTGCTCGATGCCTCGGTGCAGGTGCGTCTGTTGGTGGCTGACGGGGAGCCGGTGGCGCTGGATCAGCGGGTGCTGGAGCTGGCGGGACCGGCGACGGCCCTGGTGGCCGGTGAGCGCACCGCCCTCAACCTGGCCATGCGCCTGTCCGGGATCGCTACCGCCACGGCGGCGCTGGTGGCGGTGCTGAGCGGCACAGGAGTGAGGCTGGCTGACACCCGCAAGACCACCCCTGGCCTGAGGCTGCTCGAGAAGTACGCCGTGCGTTGCGGTGGGGGCACGAACCATCGCTGCGGGCTCGATGACGCCGCCATGCTCAAGGAGAACCACCTGGCCTGGGCGGGCGGTGTGTCGCGCGCCATCGCCGCCGTGCGCTCCGTCGCCCCCTGGCCGGCACGGGTGATCGTGGAGGCGGAAACCGACGATGAGGCGCTCCAGGCCGTTGGCGCTGGTGCCGATGGAGTTCTGCTCGACGGCTTCACGCCCGAGGCTCTCGGGCAGTTGGTGCCCCAACTCCAGCGGCGGGCGATCGAGCGGGGTCTGCCGGTGGTGCTGGAGGCTTCCGGTGTGGATCCCGCCCAGCTGCGTGCTTATGCCGCCACCGGAATCGATCTGATCTCCACCAGCGCCCCCATCACCCGCAGCCCCTGGCTGGATCTGAGCATGCGTTACGAGGCGCTGCTGACCTGATCCGGAGGAGCGGAAAGTCTGGTGGATGTTGCCTAGATTGACTGTTAACCTGTGACTATGTCATGTCGTGAAGGTCTCTCCGTTGCGGGCATTTCTGAGTGGCACTGGGCGACGGCCTCTGCGACGACAAATGGCCATCACCCTCTCAGTTGTGTTCAGTCTTTCGCTGCTGCTGGCAGTGCTGGTGCTGGATCAGTTCTTTGGCTGGCAGGCGAAAGACCTGATCAATCAGCGTTCAGATTTTTTCATGGACAGCATGCTGGCAGTACGTGAATACACAACCAAAAATGTCAATCCCATTGTAGCCCCGCTTAATAATGGGCCCGGTATTTTTCGTCCGGAAGCTGTGCCTAGTTATTCGGCTAACACTGTTTTTGATTATCTCAGAGCCAAGCCAGACTACAAGCAATATTCCTATCGGGAAGCGGCCCTCAATCCAACCAATCTCAAGGACAAAGCGGATACCTTCGAGACCTCCATCATCGAGTCATTCCGCGAGAGTCCTTCTACCACCAGTGTTAGTGGCGAGAAAATGACACCCCTGGGCAGCTTCCACTATGTAGCCCGCCCGATTCGAATTGGCAAGGAGAGTTGTCTGGCCTGCCATTCCACTCCAGACCGCGCTCCCCGCAGTCAGTTACTGGCTTATGGAGATTCCAATGGTTTCGGTTGGAAGCTGAATGAAGTTGTCGGCGCCCAAATCGTTTCCGTCCCACAGGAGGCGTTGGTCCAGTCCAAGCGTCAGTCGCTCTTAGCTACCGCCATGATGTTGATGGTGACCTTCGTGGTAGTGGGCTTGGTTACCAATGCGGTGCTTGATCAGCTGATTCTCCGCCCGATGCGACGGATCAGCAGTAAGGCGGAGGAGGCCAGTGTCACTCCCGCCAGCGTTAGCTTCGAGGAGAAGGTCCGCAGCGATGAAATAGGTCTGCTCGCTCAGAGTTTTGAGCGGATGAAGCAGAGCTTGGCGATCTCGATGCAGATGCTCAAGGATCGCCAGAAGCCCTGATGGGATGGTTTGGGTTATTGGGGATGGTCGTATTGCCGATGGTGATGACGGCTGTAGCCGGCTGTTCAGCCGTCCCTGTGGCTCGCACGCCACTTTGCGGTCCTTCCGGCAGTTTGCGGGTGGGCGTGATGGATCCGGTCGAGGGCAGGGGTTCCAGCCGAGGAGCCGGCCTCAGCTCTGAGCAGCGTGAGAGCCTGGGCAAACTGCTTACAGTGGCCAGTGGCTGTCAGGTGGAACTGGAGCCTCTGGACAGTCCGGAGCGGGCCCGTATGAAGCTTGCAGCCCGTAAGTGGGATGCTGCCTTTCTGCCCCCTGGGCTGACGGCTTTCGCTCTCCGAGCAGAGCTCGGCTACACCCCCCTGCGCCCGCTGGGGCTGCGCCAGTCTTCACTCTCAGCTGTTCTGGTGGGCGAAGGCAGCCGTTTGCGTCATCTCTCCGACCTCAACGGCGCCAAGGTCGGTCTGTTGCCACGAGGATCACTGGGTGGCTTCTATCTGCCCCTTTACAACATGCACGGTCTCAGCCTCGGACGGGTTTCATTTGCACTCGACTATGCCTCCTTGTTGGCCATGCTGAAGCGAGGAGAGGTGGACGCTATTGCCTGGGATGAATCCATGCCCGATCCGGGACCTGCAGTGCGGCGACTCCAGGTGGATGGCCATGCCATTCCCCTGGGATCGCTGGTGTTGAGCAGCGCCCTGGCCAAAGCCGACTACCTTCCTTTTCTCAAGACCCTGGATGACGCGGCTGCCCAGATGCCAGAGAGTATCGGCTACAGCGCCTCCGGACTTCCCCAGCAACAGAAGCTACAGCCGCTCAAGGCGATTGTTGACAACGTGGAAAGCTGGAGTATGCCCCTCGAGGGGCAGCCGCATCGTGTCTATGGCCGGAAGATAACCTCATGAGTGCATCAGGCTATGGAGTCGGGGATTCGACCTCGGGACCTTCCCTGCAGGAACGACACCTCAAAGTGATCGTCTTCAGTGATGTGGTGGATTCCTCGGCCCAGATCTTTGCAGACGAATTAATTGCCATCCAGCGCATCAAGGAAGATCTGGTGATGATCCGGGCTCTGCTGGAGCGGCACGGCGGTTGTCTGGTCAAGAGCCTGGGGGATGGCATCCTCGCCACCTTTGATGGTCCCACCCAGGCCCTGGAATTCGTGGAGGACGTGGTGATCCGGATCAGCCGTCGCGGTCATAATTCGCTGCAGCACCGCTTTGGAGTCCACACCGGCGAGATCTATGTCGATGGTGACGACATCATCGGCCAGGGGGTGCATCTGGCTTCACGCCTGCAGACCACCGCCCCTGTCAACGGGGTGGCTTTCGTGCAATCCACCTACGATCTCATTGACCCCCGGTTCCAGCACCGTGCCGTGCTGGTGGGTCCAGTGACCCTGAAGGGCGTTCCCGGCCCCATCACCTGCTACGCGATCGAAGAGGAGGCTTTGCTGGGCACCCAGCCCGGATCCGACCTGGAGGAAATCGGTCTAGAGGATTTTCTGGCTGATACCCCCTACCGTCTGGTGCGCCCCTTGGGGGACTCGTCGCGGAGCAACACCAACCTGGTCCGCCAGGTCAGCGGCGATCGCAAGGCCGTGCTCAAGCTGATCCCTTGCGATGCCACCAACCGCGAGGCGATCAAGGTGGAGGCGGCCTGCATGGATCGGCTGCGCCATCCCCGCCTCCCCCGTTTCGTGGATGGGTTCGAGCATCAGGGATTCTTCCTCTTTCTGCAGGAATACATCGCTGGGGCGTCACTGCAGGGATCCCTGGCCTATCTGCGGCGCAAGCAGAAGCTGGCTGAACTGCTGCGTCAGGTGTTGGAGGTGCTGGAGGCCGTGCATACGGCCGGCATCGTCCATGGCGACATCCATCCCGCCAATCTGATTCCGTCGGAGGAGGGCGGTCCTGTGTTCCTGGTGGACTTCGGGCTGCTCAAGGCGGGGGCGGCCGGAGGACTACAGCCCACCTGCCGTCCCTTCTACAGTCCCCCGGAGCGGGCTCGTTTCGGGAGCCTCTCAGTAGCCGGAGATCTCTACGCGCTCGGTGTGCTGGCCCTGGCGCTGTATACCGGGAAGTCGCCAGCCGATCTTTACGACCAGGCACAGGGGCGTTGGCGGCTTGATGACCTTGATCCTGAAGTGATCGACTGGCTGGCGCCACTGCTGGAGGAGTCTCCGGCACTGCGCCTGCAGAGCGCAGCCGATGCCCTGCAACGTCTCGATCGCCCCAGGCCCCTCCCCACCGCGGATGCAGCCGAGATGGTGAGGCCCATCCCGATCCTCAAGCCTCTGGCATCACCTGTGGTCCCCCTGCGCAAGTCCGTGTTGCTTCACAGCCTCGCGGAAACCTATGGCCCGGTGGTGGAGTTGTTGTTGGAGAGTTGCCTCTCCACCATCCCCATTGGAGAGGTGGAATCCCTTCGCCTCAGGCTTGTTGGGGCTGGTCTGGCATTGCCGGATGTGGACCAGGCCTTCCGGACGGCGATGGTGATCCCTCAGGCGCCGTCCGGTCAGGATCCAGGGTTGTCCGCTGCGGCTGATTCAGATCCCCGCAACAGGCCGAATGAGCCTCACGGGTTGCACCCCGGCTCGGAGTCCCTGGGCCAGGGTGATCTTCTGGATGCCCTGCGCCACAGCATCGGACCGATCGCCGACCTGATCTGGTCCGAGCCGCTGCGGCTGGCCCTCAGCACCGATCCCCCAGCGGCTCGGCGCCTGTTGCTTCAGTCGGCTGTTCCCGAGGCGCTGGCCGACGAGTTTCTGGCCCTGGCCCGGAGCCGCGGAGCGGCTGCTGCTTCGATCGTTCCTTCGGCTCCAGCCCTGGCAGAGCGACCGGAGCCGACCGACACCAGTGGCGAGGATCCCAAGGATGGAGCGGTCGCCCCCGGCATGGCGAAGCTGCGGGAGGTGGTGCTGGGCGTCGTCGGTCCCATCGGCGGCACTCTGCTGGACTCGCTCGAGGATCTGCCGCCGGAGCAGAGCCTGGAGGCGGTGATCAGCTCCCTGCGTAAATACGGGGTCGATCCTGATACTTTGAACGAAGTGCGTCTGCGCCTCGGTCAGGGATGAGCGCGGAGCCCTCCCCCGTTGACTCCCTGCACCAAGCCGCCGGGACTGGGCATGGACGGGCTGGGTCGTGGGACTGGCGTTATGGGACGGGGTCGGCCACGATCAGCGTCGATCGACCGGCAAGGAAGGTGGTGTCTGCATCTGTTGCCGATACGCTGCGCCAGAGCGGTGGCCGGCCTGGGGTGGGAGGCGAGAGGGGCTGAGGAGCCTCGCCACGGTTGATCGCCACCCACACACGCTCCTTGCTCTCGCCCCGCCGGAGTAGCAGCAGGTCCTCATGGCCGCTGTCCAGGAAATGCAGCGCTGCCGATCGCAAAGCAGGCAGGCTTCGGCGCAGGGCGGCCAGGTCCCGCAGCCAGTCCGCCAGATCCCGGCGGGTGCTCTCCCAGGGGTAGCCCTCCCGGCAGCCGGGCTCCGCTCCTCCATCAAGACCCATTTCAGTCCCGTAGTACACGCACGGTGCCCCTGGCAGCAGGAAGAGGAACAGCAGGCAGAGGCGCAGGGCGGCCTCATCGCCGTTGAGAACATGCAGGGCTCGGGGGGTGTCGTGGCTGTCGAGCAGGTTGAGCATGCATCGGTTGACGGCTGGTGCGTGCCGGCCCAGAACCTCGCAGATGCGTTGCTCGAACCCAGCCCGGTCGAGGGGTTGGTAGGGATTGTCGGGCAGGGCTGCCAATTTCAGCTCGCTGCGCACACTGGCTGCACCGAAATAGCCAAGAATTCCCCAGACCAGCGGGTAGTTCATCACCCCGTCGAACTGATCACCGCTCAGCCAGGGGCGAGCATCTCCCCAGATCTCGCCCACGATCCAGGCTTCCGGGTTCACGGCTCGCACGGTTTGTCGGAACGCTCGCCAGAAGTCGGCCGGCACTTCATCGGGCACATCCAGCCGCCAGCCATCGACTGCAGCGGAGATCCAGGTGCGGGCCACTTCCAGGAGATGGCGACGGACCGGGGGGTGATCGTGGCGAAACTTCGCCAGGGCCGGATCATTCCACCAGCATTGATAGCCGCTACTCTTCCCAGGCTCGGGATAGGGGTTAAGCGGCCATTGCTCGACATGGAACCAGTCGCGGTAGGGAGAATCCCGGCCGTTCTCCAGCAGATGGTGAAACGCCCAGAAGCCGCGGCCGCAATGGTTGAAAACACCATCGAGTATCAGCCGCATGCCGCGCAGGTGCACGGCCTCGATCAGGGCTTCCAGTGCCCCGTTGCCTCCCAGCAGCGGATCCACCCGCATGTAGGGCACCTCGAAAAATAAGATTGACTTGCCAGAATGCTGCCATGCAGATACAATAGATGCGTTGAAAATACCAAATCAATGGGGCAGCGTGGCTTT